>NZ_JBQZFI010000001.1:4800000-6241392 GCF_052682415.1 Pedobacter sp. WC2501
CTGATCAGTCTTCACAGTACACGCTTTGAAGAGGAACTAAGCCTGACTTTTGAAACCGGAGATGGTACAGAAAAAATAAAGTTTATTCCGCTAGTTCTAGTTACCCTTGCAGAAAACATTTTTAAACATGGGATCTTTCTCGATCCCCAACATCCAGCTAAGTTAGCAGTCAGCCTGGAAAAAGGATTTCTTAATATCAGGTCACGTAACCTGTCCGACAGAAAACGTCAGACCATTAACATGCACAAAGGGTTGGAGAACATCCGCCAGCGGCTGGAGATCGCATACGGAAATGCTGCAAAGATGCATTATGGAATCGAGGATGGATATTTTTTGCTTGAGATCTCAGTCAGGATAGCCCACCCGTTTCCAAAAGATCAATTTTAATCCAATGACCAATTTAATTCAACAAATAGATACCACATGAAAAAAAACTCAATACTACTTTTACTGATCATCTGCTCCGCACTCTATTCTAAGGCTCAACTCCCCCAGACCAAATCTGTCTTCGGACGTCTATATACAGTTGAGGATGGCCTACTTCAGGTTCCACCTAAAGAAAAATATGCAAAGGTTGCGGACAGCCTGGATAAAAACCTCGAAAAGAACCAAAATGACACGGTAAGCCTATTTAACCGGGCATTGATCTATTATGCCTATAACCAGATGCTGGCAGCGCCTTACCAGCGCACCAAAGGTACGCTGGAAAACATGACCAGGGCAAAAGAGCTGATAGAAAAAGCAATAAGAACGGGTATGAATGATTTCAGGGCAAAGCAGCTCAGGGCACAGATTTACAGTGAACTCTGTTTCCGTTTCACGGGCGATGAATCCTGGATGTTCAATAAAGTACAGTTCGCCTCAAGAAAGAAATTATTCGAAAGCTACAAGCTGTTAGCCAACCGCTATTTTGATGAGCTTGCGGCGCAGGACAAAAACAATGCTTACGAATATAAAAAAAGGAAAGTAGACTTCATATATAACCATTAAAAGAGGCCTGCTATAAGGTAGATCTGAAATCCTGAAATCGGACAAAATTAAAGCAATTTCCAAAACGGAAACCGTTTAATCTTTTTTTTCGTATACTTGTTTTGTAAGGGGTGAGAGCCTTACATCAACTTTCAGTTGAGAGCGTTAATTTAGATTGGGGTAATCATTAATTTGATTATCCCTTTTTGCTTTATAAACGCGGGTTATGTCCTGGAAAATATAATCACATCTTAAAAGCGGCAGTCGGTTTTTGACCGGGCAATGTGCCATGGAAAACCGATGCCGAAAAACGGGCGGGCGAAGCCCGCCGCCAGGCAATTTTTAAAAAGCTTATAACCGTATCTGCTTTGAGCAGATACGGCCAAGGTTCAGAAAAAAAACCGGTTTTCCATGACGCCAACCCGTAACATCTGCCATAGGAATGATGCTTACCAAAATTTGTTCTCATTGTTTTACCTCCTTTATTTTTCTAAGTGCTATGCGCTTATTTCTATATAAAATCTCATACCCATTGTTACCGATTACATCTTTAATGATATTCTCTGCATGGCGGATGCGAACGGCATCACCTGCCGACATGCCCATTGCTGACAAATTATCGAAATGTGGCAAAGTCTGTGCAATTTCTAGTAAAGCACTATAATCTGTATTTTCTGCCAACCTGCTCATGATCTTAAGTTTTATGGGAGCGGAAACCGCTCCCGATGAATTAATTCAACTGAAAGGCCACATTGCCATTTTTCCCAAGGTCTAAACAAAGGTCAAAGGCTGACTGTCCTCTCTGCTTGGCAGTTCCCTCAATGATGGATTTAAATTTGGCTTCGCGGTCCTTAAACTTGCGGGCATTCTGATAGTAGCCCGTCACCGCATTATACGCCCCGAAAAGTGTGCCTTTGGTAGTATCGATCAACTGCGAGGGTGCACTCATGGCGTAACCGTAAACCTCATCCACAATATTCTTATATACGCTTGAAGTTTCATCGATCAGTCCTTTTTGCAGCTTGTCCAAAACCTCCCTGTTCGGTGCCATTGCCGTCTGCACCAGTTTTTTTAGTTCGGCATCAGTAATGCGCACCTTTGCCCAATGGTTAAAGATGGATTCCATTTCGTCCCCGATCCTACCCGAAATACCCATCAGGGTATGCGCCTGTTTAAGCCTGTCCTTAGCCCCTGAAGAATGACGGATACGAACAACATTAGACGAATTTTTCAATGCAGCATTAAGCGTATTGTTACATACGATACGCACAGGGGTAAAAGCCGCGGTAATGCTCCCAAAACCATCATGCGAAGTGGTCAGAAATAAGTATTGCTCGATCAGGTCATCCTTTCCCACCTTAATATAAGAGGGCAGTTTCGCCGTAATAAAAATACGCTCCCCCTTACCCAATGCGCCTGCAGTCTCGTAGAGGATACCCTCGCTACCGCCTACGATGCTATCAAAGAATGAAAATGCCTCTATATTCTGAACTACTTTATAATCCTTGCCTACCACCCCGAGCACTTCCTCGGTGTCCGTCCTAACCGTTGAATAATAGTTCGGCACCAAAATATCGGGCAAAAACCCGTCATACATTTCCTCCCCATCAGGACTTTTAAAAGTTGCAAGATTATGCGAATCCACGGTAAACAAAGGCCGCTTCTCCACTGTATAATCAAGCCCTGCAAATTTCAAGGCTTCGGCCGAATTGGGATAAGATTCCACTATGGTACCCAACCTGTGCCATGCTTTTTGCTTTACCGAAAAAAAACTGTGTTTATCTGTTCTGCTGTTATAATTTAAGTGATGTGACATGATGAAAAATTTTAAATTAAAGTTTAATTAAATTGAAAGCGTTAACCTTAGTCAAATAATGATCTTTTAAAAGGCAATGCCCCCGTCAAAGGCGCCAGGATTACCTAACTGCGTTTCTTCACTCTTGGCGACCCTTCGCCTCTATTTCTACGCGTTGGCACAGCTGCCTTCCCATTACCTCCCGTCGAACCTAACAGCTTAACTTCTGAGGTATGAAAGGTCAGCGATGCTTTGGCCTCGCCGTCACCACTGATATAGGCATGGGCACCCACCCTGCCGTAAAGCTGAACCCATCCCCCTTTTTTAAGGTATCCTGCAATACCCGTGTTCAACCAGTATGAACACTCAAAAAATGTAGTAATCTTCTTTTGTTCGCCACCACTGCGGTAACTGTCATTGATAGCAATAGAAAAGTTTACCACTTTCCGTTCTCCGCTCAACGTCTTTACCGTCGCATCTCCTGTTAATCTTCCTGTAATTTCCATGATCAAAAAATTTTAAGTTTTACATTGTTTTTGTTTCCTTTCCTTTTCCCAAAAAATCTTTTCAAAAGAAAAAACGGAAAAAAAGAAAGTCCGGAAAAACGGGTGCATAGAGAACGGAGAGCTATAAGTCCCGGAGGGTGTTCTGGCGCAGCCAGAACATTATGCGCTCGCAGAGAAAGGAGCGCCCGAAATTCACGGCCTTTTTATCCGTTTCGATTGGAAAGAGTGCAAGCGCGTTTAATCGATCCGTTAAGGATAAAGTTTTCGTTAAGTATATAAAAAGAAATGTACTAACATCAAGTAGTACAAGTAAGATTCTTCGAGAAAATTATATGTATGAATTTCCGATTTTAAATGAGCTGGATTTAGGAGAGCTAAAAAGGTTTATCTCCAACCTAAATTTTAATGATAGCGAAGTAGATGAAATCTTCTTGAATTTTGTAACTATCGTTAGTAGGGCATTTAGAGTTGGTAAATTACCCAATAGTGATATTCCTAAAATAAAAAATGGATTCTTCAGGAAAACTATAAAAGAAGGTTTTGAGCCCTTTTATACCCAAACTGAATTATTAGGCCAGGATTTGGTTGCTATTACAAGTGCCGAGGAATTGGCAAGCTTGCTAAGTATTGACTACTCAAAAATTTCTCTTTTTCTACTATTACAATATTTTAGAACTCAAAACATGAAAAGTAAATTATCAAATTTACTATCCAAGGATTCCGAACCACTTAGAAAAGCAAAATCTTTGCTGACACCAATCTTGATGGCATATGATATAGCGAGCCAAAAAACACCCAGCTTTAAAATTTTAGTTAATAGTAGTACTGAAAGTTTTGTCACCAGTGAACAGCCAGTAATTAATATTGCTAGGGATACTGACGAAAAAGGCAACTATTTAGATTTTGTACTATACTATCCGATAAATCCAAAATTAGCTATTGAAGTATCGTTCTCAAATGACGAAATGTATGTTGAGCGTGAAAGCTGTGATCATATTGGAGTACAATGGCACAATAAAATAATGCTTGAAAATGATATAATCATAAGTGATATTAAGTTAGATTAGTGTTGTGAAATCTCAAATAACTATTATATTTATTTAAAATTAAACGTTCCTATTTTGGCTACCAATAACGACAAATACAAAAACGACTTTCAAAAGCTCATTGAACTTGGGGGCAGTCTCTTTAATGCTATGCAGTATGAGGTATTTCCCGAAGAATTTAAAAAACAGGCAAAAAATGCCCTGAAAACAAACGAAAAGGTAGAAACTTTCATAAAGAAACTTCCAGATTTCGGCCCGGGTTACCAGAAATGGTATTCTGAGTCCGTTAAGCTGATTAAACAGCTTTTACCTGATCGTTTAGCGGACTTTGTCCGGCACTATGAAAAACCAAAAACTCGTAAGGAACTGACTTACGGAAACTATGTTCTTGAGGATTACCTTCAGGGCATGACCGTTACACACGGATATGAAAAAATAAAAATAGTAGGGCCAGATGCCGCAATTACGCAATTCCGTCAGCAAATCAATATCCTACAATCCCTTGAGGCCCGTTTCGAAAGCACTCTTTTTGATATCAAACAGTTGGTGCAGGCCGACCTTTTCGACACAGAGCTGCAATCGGCCAAAGAACTGCTTAAACATAAAATTTGCTCGTGCGGCTGGAGCACTGGCCGGGGTAGTGCTGGAAAAGCACTTGGCCCAGATAGCAGATGCCCATAACCTGACTTTAAAAAAGAATCCTGCGATCAACGAACTGAACGAAACACTAAAGAACAATAATGTCATCGATACCGCTCAATGGCGTTTTATCTAGCATCTAGGTGATATTCGTAATCTCTGTAGCCATAACAAGGAGAAAGAACCTTCGCAACAGGATGGGGAAGACCTGATTTCCGGCGTAGACAAGATCATTAAAACCGTTTTTTAAATCCAAAAACTGATTAAATAAATAAGACTATAATTATTTCTTATATTTTTCCTATGGACATCATTTTAAGAATCAATAATATAGAAAGCTAATCAGTTATTGTTTTATTATCTATATTATGGAAATATAATACACATCTTTGAAGCAAAAACTGGAAGAATACAGATATGGAAATATATAAAGCAGCTGATAATATATACTGGGTTTTCAGTTCTTCGGCTCAAGCTGTTGCAGCTTTTATCGGTTTTATATCTGCAGGATTTTTCTTTAGCCACGACCGGATGGACAGGGAAGTGGAGAGAGATGAAACATTGCTTGAAATCTATGCTGAGATTAAATCTCAGCATTTTGAAAAACTATGTAGCTTACTATGGTTGACTGGTCTTTCCATCATTTCTAGTCTGCTGATAGTATTTGTTAATGGATTTGATACTGGTAACTTTATTTATATTTTTGCCTTCATTGTAGCCTTACTTAACGGATATACAATTTTCCGCGCCGTGACACTAGTAATAGATATGGTTAATCCAAAAAAGGTTGAAAAAACCGCTGATAAACTTATTAAAGAAGAAACCAGCAGCGATGTAACAGGATCGTCTACACAAAACCTTTCAATAGGCAAATTCCTCGAAAAGTTTATCGAACTCGAACAGATTACCAGAAGTCTTCTAGAAAAAAAAGGTGGGGCTAATCATTCCTTATCCGTATCTCCAAAATTTTTGCCGTTTTCAACGGTAATCAGACAACTCAGTCAACTAGGAATTATTAAACCTACAGAGTTCAGTAGATTAAGTAAAGTAACCAAATTGAGAAACCTTGTTTCCCACGGGCAAATGGAAAAAATTAGTACCAGGGAGGGGAAAATTATTGATGACCTAATACAGCAGTTTAAAATGTTATAATACCTAAAACTAATTTTTGGATCTTAGTCTCAAAAAAAGAATATTTCTTTCCCCGTTATTTTTCCATTAATTTAAATTCAAGTAAATTACTTATTGCAACCTCTCTTAAAAACAAACAATTGGAAGAACCAAAAAGTACATACATTATCGGGTTTGAGGAAATTTTTATAAAGGAGGATCCAGGAAATGGTAGATGCATTTGGTGTAACAAAGCACAAAAATTCAATACCGCGCACATTTTATCTAAAAAAATCATAAGGAAAAATCACCCTTCAAATGTTCTTAAACGTTCAGTATGTACAGAGTGCAATAGTTATTTCGGGAATAAGATAGAAGACTGGTTTTATAAATATTCTCCTTTAGGTACATGGGCTAATCAATTAAATCGACCAGCAAACAATATATTAAGTAATTTAAAGTATGTACCGAACTTCCTTTGGAGCGATCAGATAAAGGAATGGATCATTGTTCATCATGATAAGGTGAAAGACATACTCGCTACTCAAATTCTGCTTAACGCAGAAAATAGGCTACTAACGCTCCACTATGATCAAAGCGGAAGCAAACAAGTTAACGACGTCTTTAAAATTAACCTATCGATTAGAGAGAAACTAATTAATGGAGAATTTACTGAGTATTTGGACCATAAGCTTCCGGAGAATTTTAGTCCTCGGATTATAATTTACAAAGACAAACTGATCTTAACGACTCGTACACTCGAAGACAAAGCGCGGTTAGTGAGTAAAGTAAGTGCAGAAGATGAGAACTCAAGTGACTTCCAATTGGCACACATTAATCCAAATATACTCGATAAACTGACAATACAATATAGTTGGTCACTTCAACGGTACTTTATATTATGTGCTAAAATTGGTTTTGAATTTCTAAGCCAGATAATCGGGCAAGAATTTAGCCAACACCGCCGTTTCGACGATTTTAAAAAAGGAATACACAAAGCTAGGCTTGATAAAATTATCATCCCTTTCATTGATGGGAAAGGATATCTAGTCAATCGACTGACACCGCCTGGATGGGTGGGTTATGTAAAAACAGCGAATAGCATTTCAGGATTTCCCATAATGACAGGCCAAAAAAAGAACTGCCATAGTATTTTTATATACAGTATGCAAGGTTATCTACTATTCGATGTAAAACTTTTTGCTATCGAACCCTGCCAGCTCATAATCGCTAAAAATTGTAATCTGAATGAAGTATATCATATTGAATATGATATAACAGAACAAAGTTTAAGGTTTTTTAAATTGGAAAAAAACAGAGTAATTATTAATAAAAATTTAGACTTTGAAAAGGCGCTTGATACTATCCGAAATGACCAACACTTGTCAATGGTCACATTAAGAGATTATTCGCCTCCTTCATTGTTAAAACAGTAAAAAAGCGTGGGTTCTTTGAAAAAACGACGTTATCAAAAACCAATTTCTAACTTACAAATCAAGCTCAAAATTAACATTACATAATTAGATCAAAGTAAAAAACTGTCTCAATAAACGAACTATTCGCCAGCTTTAGAGCTATTAATCCTCCGTAAAGCATTGGGCATAAAATAAATGAACTACTCAATAGTATCAATGAAACACGGACAAAAACAGACTTAAAAAAATTATCTTTACGGCTAATAACAAACAATTTAAATATATAGATGCCAACATTACACTGGATAGGAAAAGATAAAGTTATCAATCATCACATGGATGTTCCGTTTAAAGTATTGGACCACTCCTACGGTTTTGACAATGGAACACAAACCGAAGAAGAAACTAAAAGCGGAAATAAAATAATACATGGCGACAACCTTGAAGCACTAAAAGCCTTACTGCCAGAATACGAAGGAAAAATAAAGTGCATTTACATTGACCCTCCATACAACACGGGAAACGAAAGCTGGGTGTATAACGATAATGTAAACGAACCAAAAATCAAAAAATGGTTAGGGCAAGTCGTAGGCAAAGAAGCGGAAGACTTAACAAGACATGACAAGTGGCTTTGCATGATGTATCCTAGGCTCAAACTATTACAAAAACTACTTGCTGAAGAAGGTTCACTTGTTATTAGTATTGGTTATCAGGAAGTTTTTAATTTAATGCCAGTCTTAAAGGAGTTATTTGCTTCAAAACAGATTGCTTGTGTAACAATTCAAACCTCAGGGGGTAAGCCATCAGGGTCTTTCAATTATCAACATGAATTTTTAATATTTATAGTGCCGAATGACTTTGAAGCAAATCCAATGAATTTCACAGGTGGTAAAGAACGAACACCATTTGAAGGATTAACCCTTGCTACATTTGATAAGACACAAAGACCTAATCAAACCTATCCAATTTTTGTAAATATTGAAACATCGAATTTAGAAAGTGTTGGTGAATCATTACAGGAGAGAATAAAAAGTGGCAAATATCAAGGTGAGCTTTCTGAATTCGATTATGATTTTCTAGAAGCACCTGAAGGTACTGTTGCTGTTTGGCCTATAACTAGTAAAGGAAAGCCGTGTGTATGGCGACTATCACCTACTAGATTCTTAAGTGACTGGCAAAAGGGTTATATAAAAATAAGTCCAAATCGTCAAAAGGGTAGTTTGAACAGGTATAGTGTTCAGTATTTACCTGAAGGCGTTATTAAAAAAATTGAAAAGGGAATTTTAAAAGTAAATGGCAAAGATGCAAATTCTCCAACTTTAACTTTTGGAGAGAATAAAACAGTTGGAAGCGATATTCCTACTATTTGGTTGGAAAAGGAATTCTATTCTGTAAAGGGAACGACATTACTTAATGATATTTTTTCAAAAAAAATATTCAATTACCCCAAACCATTGCCATTAATAACTGAAATATTAAGAGCAATGACTTCACAGGATGATATAATACTTGATTCTTTTGCCGGTTCTGCTTCAACTGCTCATGCAACCTTAGATTTAAATACAGAAGACGGTGGCAACCGAAAGTATATTTTGGTAGAGATGGAAGATTACGCACAAACAGTAACAGCAGAAAGGGTTAAGATGGTGATTAATGGTTTTTCAGAACAAGAAGGAACAGGCGGGAGTTTTGATTTTTACGAATTAGGACAACCCATGTTTTTTGAAGAAGGTAATTTGAATGAATTGGTAGGTGTTGAGAAAATTCGCCAATACGTTTTCTACACTGAAACCAAAACGCCATTAACTGAAACTAAACATAAAGACAATAAACATTTCTTGGGCAAGAACAATGACACAGCGTATTACTTCAACTACGAGCAAGAAGAAGTAACAACCTTAGACCATGCCTTTTTAGCCACTATGAAAACGAAAGCTGAGCAGTATGTAATTTATGCCGACAACTGTTTGCTTACAAAAGATTTCATTATAAAGCATCACATCATTTTCAAAAAAATACCAAGAGACATAACAAGATTCTAAGCAATGGAATTAAAACCATATCAACAACAAGTAATAAACGACCTTTCATTGTTTTTGGAAAACATTCAGGAAACCAGAGACGTGAAAGACGCTTTTTATAATTTTTGGGCAAAGCACCCTAAAACACCATTGTTGCCGTTTGCTGGCACAGCAATAGAATCATACAAAAATAATGTGGCAAGAGTGCCACATATTTGTATTAAAGTTCCAACGGCAGGCGGGAAAACGTTTATTGCTTGCAACGCAATCAAAACCATTTTTGATGCCTTTACTTACGACAAACCCAAAGCGGTGGTTTGGTTAGTTCCGTCCATTATAATTTTAGACCAAACAATTAAAAATCTTAAAAACACAAACCATCCTTACCGAAGAAAAATAAATTCTCATTTCGGTAACAAAGTTGAAGTATTCGACAAAGCAGCCTTATTGCAGGGAAGCGGATTTAACGCAACTTCGGTTAAAGAACAGTTGAACATATTTGTTTTGAGTTTTGATAGTATTAGAACAGCCAACAAAGAAGGGAGAAAAGTATTTGAGCAAAACGGTTCATTGCAATCTTTTGAAACGCTATTAGGCAAAGATGAAGAAATTTCTTTGATGAAAGTAATGCGATACTTAAATCCTATGGTAGTTGTGGACGAAAGCCACAACGCAGAAACCGAATTAAGTGTGGATATGCTCAAAGAATTTAATCCTTGTTTTATACTTGACCTTACAGCTACTCCAAGAAAGAACAGCAACATCATTAGTTTCATTGATGCTTTGGAGTTGAAAAAGGAAAATATGGTGAAACTGCCTGTTATTGTTTACAACCATCAAGACAAAACCGAAGTAATCAATTCCAGTTTGCAACTTCAAAAACGTTTGGAACTGCAAGCCATCGAAGAAGAAAAGAAAGGCGGTAAATACATTCGTCCAATTGTTTTGTTCCAGGCACAACCCAAAAACGGCAAAGACTTTTTGAACGAAGAAGAAGAAAAATCAAATGTTCAGAAACTGAAAGAAAAACTCATTGAGTTAAAAATTCCTGCCGAACAAATTAAAATTAAAACGGCAAACATAAATGAAATAAAAGGAATTGACTTGATGAGCAAAGAATGTGAAGTCCGCTACATCATTACCATAAACGCATTAAAAGAAGGTTGGGATTGTCCGTTTGCATACATCTTAGCATCATTGGCAGACAAAAGTTCGGCAGTAGATGTTGAACAAATTTTGGGCAGAGTTTTACGCCAGCCTTATGTAATGAAACACAACTTTCCGTTACTAAATTTGAGTTATGTTTTAACGGCATCATCAAAATTTCTTGACACATTAGACAATATTGTGAAAGGTTTGAACAAAGCAGGTTTCAGCGACAAAGATTATAAACTTGCTGACCCTGGAATGTTAGAAGAAGCAAAGAAACAATACCCTTTGCAACAACTTACTGTATTTCTAAAAAGCGAGGGAACAAGAGAAGATATTACTTCCGACATTGATATATCACGAATTTCATTTCCTTCGGAAACTGAATTGCCAAATTCAACAGTTTCAGAAATTGAAAAATCAGCAATAGAACAAAATGAAGCCTTTGAAAAAACAGTATTCAAAATGGAAGCCAACAACGTGACGGCTTTACCAAACGAAATACAAAAGCTTGTGAAAACATATAGCATTAAAGACATATTCCAAGAACAGGCGGGACAAATTTATTTACCCCAGTTTTATTTGAAAGTTCCTGCTAACGACTTATTCGGAAAGAAAGAAGAAGAATTGCCTTTAGAAAAGGAATATCTTTTAGAAGGTTTTGCATTAAGCAAAGCCGACACCAACATTGCTTTTGACAGCATTACAGCAGAACTCTACAAAGTTGACTTAGACGAAACTAAAAAGGAACATACACCAACATTTGTAAGGCTTGACGGAGACGTGAAAGAAAGTATAATGGCTTACATTCTTGACCCATCACGAAAAGACAGCAGAGTAAAGAACTTTACAAAACGATTGATGGATTTAATTGGCAATATGTTTCCAATTCCCGACAAAGAAATTGAAAAATACATCAACAGAATTTTAGAAGATTTCAAAGACGAGCAGTTTGGAGATTTAGCAACCAACGAATATACTTACAAAGACAAAATCAAGTTTAAGATTATTGCACTCTCAGAGCAGTTTGCAGAGAAGAAATTCAAAGACTTTTTAGACACTGACAAAGTGTTTATTAAGCCATCTTTCACCTTAGCAAAAAGCATTTCACCAGGCGACACAGCGAAAGATATCACAAAATCGCTTTACGAAAAAGAAGGAAGCATGAACGGTTATGAAGAACGTGTAATCAATGAAATTGGTAACATGACAAACATTGCTTTTTGGACAAGGAACATAGAACGCAAAGGTTTTAGAATTAACGGTTTTGTAAATCATTATCCCGACTTCATCATTCAGACAAAAAGTGGAAAGACAATTTTACTTGAAACAAAAGGCGACCACTTGGACGCAGAACAAAAAATAAGACTTGGCGGACTTTGGGCAGGTAAAGCAGGAAATAATTATCGCTACTTCATGGTTTACGAAAGGCGGACAGTTGACGGAGCATATAAATTAGAAGACTTTTTGAACATTATTAAAAACATTTAAGAACTTGGCAATGATGTTAATTCAGTAAATATTATAAATTCGATCAAGAGCCAACTTAAGGTATTTAATGAATTTGTTGAAATCCCATTTAAAAACTAGTATAAAAAGTTTGAATAACTATATTATGGCATAAATCACCAAGCCGATACAAGATAATATCGAATAATTAGTATTAATCTCAAAAAACGAAGGATAAGAAGGAATATTATAGGCTAACAGATACACATAAAAAGGAGATTGCTCAAAATTTGATTGACATTATTGATAAGGATTGTACTCCCCTTTAAGAAACAACGATCTTTATTGTTAATTGGATAGGTACTGATCGTAGCGAAAAATTCAAGGCTTATTACGACGTTTGGGAAATAGTTTTGAATAATTTTTATCCAAAAACTAAACCTATACTTATTAGAAGTGTACCCCGAAAATCCAAACTAGAATACATTGGGAGTTTCACAAATTCAGCATATTCTGCCCAAAGATTTGGCGAAGGTAGAGGTTATTGAATAATTTGCGATACGAAAGATTGTTTGCAACCAACTCGGCCTAAAAACAGAGAAGGCAATTATAGAAATACTTTTTATCCCCTTAGTGAAGTATTACGAAAAGCTGAAGAGAAAGGTGGCTGGGGATTCTCAGATCGGTTTTTAAGGCAATGTAGTCGTGAGGCCGAATATGTTATGAGAATAGACTTTTCAGTAATGCAATTATTGAAATATATAGATCAATAAGTTTAAAATTTAATCTCAAAAAACGATACAATAAAGACAACTAATTAGTATTGAAACCGAAAAAGAAATGAAAATTCTAAATAATTCTAATAAATTATTTTACCTAAAATCAGCGAATGTAATTGGTGGACAAAACATTTTACTCTTCTTTAGACAGGCAGATAAGTATAATTTAAGAAACACTATAGAAAATCAATATGACTACATCAATGTGTCATTAATTTTATGGATGGAAAACCCGGACGATGCAAACAACGAATGCTTGAAAATTAAAGAATACTTTTTAGACGAAACAATATCAATAGACACAATTACTGAAAATGTAATTGAATTTATTGGTAACTACGATTATCGAACTAAGGTGAAAAAATATAACGAGGATATTACAGACCAGTTTGCAGAAGATTGGATTGACAGATATTTGTATGCAACGAAGTTTGCTTACGACCAAATGGCTATAGGTGGAAACTATTATAAATTGCTTAAAGAAATAATTGATATTGCAAAATCTTCAAATGAGGAAACAGCAACTAAAGCTATGAACAAAGTGATCTATTTTGAACAAGAAAATAATATTAAACTTGACTAAAAACTACCGCTAACAAGGGTTTGCCAAAAGCTGGGCTGAAGTGCTTCGGTTGAACATTTGTGCAAAAGTTCAACATCAGTATTCTATTGAATTTTGTGCTAAAATTTCCGCCTTCGGCAAGCCTTTGAAACGTTAGCTACGATAAAGCTTAATCTCAAAAAACGAATATTATAATTAGGAAAAAATATAATCTACATTTAGCATCTTTTAATGGTAATATAGAATAGTTTATTGTAAATGGCAATTTCAGGAGAACACAACAGGCAATAAACTTGATATTTCTTGTTGGTTTATTGCAGGAAATTTGAAGGCAAAACAATACTTTTAAACGGCTTAAAGAACAAAAAATTTTATCACGCCAGAGAAGGACAAATTGCAAAAAATCTTACCTTTAATACCTTTACATACAATCAAGTCAAAATTTACATCATGAACATAAAGTATGCGCATACCAACATTATAACAAAGGATTGGAAGGAACTTGCACGTTTCTATGAAATCGTGTTTAATTGCATAGCGGTTCCACCTATACGAAACTATCAAGGGGAGTGGCTTGAAAAAGGCACCGGCGTCTTTAATGCGAATTTACAAGGGGTACAATTACGGCTACCTGGCTATGGGGATAATGGACCGACATTAGAGATCTATCAGTATTCAGAAATGATTAATGCTGAAAGACACTTAGCTAATCAAAAAGGATTTGGACATATCGCATTTAAGGTAGAGGATATTGCGGCGGTTTTAGCAATAGCATTAAAGAATGGAGCATCGAAAATTGGAGAGCTAAGCGAACATCATTTTGATAATATCGGTGTATTTAGGTTTATTTACATCTCAGACCCGGACGGGAATATAATAGAACTCCTAAACTGGAGTTGATATTAATTTCGCAAACTTAGAAATTTGAAATCGAACGCTTTTTGGTTAGAAATCTTCAGCCATCTTGCGGCCTAAATATTATAATTATTGGAGAGATTTCGAGCTAAAATTTCAATAGAATGCTTTAAGACTAGGCATTTTATTTTAAAACCTGCTATTCATTAATTCCTGAAATGCCTCGTTGCTTAGAAATTGGTAATGTCAGAAGTATCTACCTGAAGAATATTGAACGAAAGACACTTTGCTAATTTAATTTTCCTTTACTTAAAGCTGAAGACACCCAATGAGCTAAGTAATTTCCTTGGTGGAATATCAATATTCCACCATTTAATGGTAGGAGTTTACCATAAACATACATGGCAAATTACTTTGACAAAATAGATTTAAGAAAGATTTGAGCGAATCCTTAGATGAACCCTTTTCATATTTCTTATCCATGATAAAACGTTTAAAAAAATAAATGCAACCTATAGATCCAACAAAATCAGTCACCGTTCAATAATGTTACATTTCGTGATAGTTGATGTTTCATTTCTAATTTACAGAACACAGTAAATTTCGAAAGAAAAGATGACTTAATTATAAATATTTATTCTCATAAAACGAAGCCTTTTGAATTCTGGTTGTTTGTAATTGGTTCTGCTACTGGTTTCATCGCACTTATTCTTAAAGTCATACGATTCTTTAGATCTTTAGAAATAATTAGTTTTCCTAGACTTTAATTTCAAAAATGAAGAAAAAAGACAAGACTTTAAGTTCAAATAATTATTTTTGGTGAAAGCCCATACATCTACCCATTTCCTAGGTAGATAATAATTTTTGATCTCTGTATTTTTATATTTAACTAAAAAACGTACAATGAAAAATCTATTTTTTTTTAGCATGACATTATTGAGTCTTTCTTCGCAGATATCTTATGGACAAAATAAAGCAAAAGGTAGTGAAAAGTTGGTTGTGGATAGTAAGCAAGGCCGGTCCAACCTCGATCGATCAAAGGGGTTTGGAGGGTTTATTTTTGGAACTTCAATAAAGTTATATAAAAATTTTAAGCCTACACACCGTACCGGAGAACCCTCCAAACAATATATTTCAAAGATTCCAGTGATCTATTACGGTATAAAAATAGATTCAACCAGCTTAGATTTCTACAGAAATAAATTGTTTAGTATAACCATGTATGTACATAAATCACAAATGCAAAAACTGATTTCATACTGTTTAAAAAACTACGGACCACGTGGGAAAGATTTGTACGATGATGGCAGCTATTTTTGGAAGGGCAAAATTAAGGATTTTGTTTTTTACGAAGTAGATAATGATCAATTAGAAGTTCTTTTTATTGATAATACTGATTCAATGAAAAGGATGGAAGAATCCGTAACTGATTCCCTCATTGATCCAGCTGATGCTCTGATTATTCAAAAGAATCATTAGAATTATTTTTTGCGGCTTCAAATTAGTCCTAATTTGTTATTAAACATTTACAAGCGAACACTGATCTAAACCGTCTCATAAAACGAACTATAACGCAATCAAAGTCTCAACTTAATGAAAATCCAGAAAATTAGAGGTCAGAAAAGAAGGTCAAAGAATATTGAAGATTGGATACACGCCAATTTGATTTACAATAAAAGCTACTTCTTTAAAAACCATAGTGATTATTGTGAAGTTCTGGTGCACCCTTGGTGCGATATCTCCATTATCAACAGCACAATTCCCGAGCCCAGGAGAAAAAACAGAAGAAAAATTATCGCAGGATTACTCGATATCTATGAATCCTGGAAAACCGAACTAGATTCCTTAGCTAAAAATTATTACCTAAAAATCTGGTTATTTGAAACTCATATTTCCAAATCACAGGTAGTTTGTGCAATTGATGAGAAGCTGCACTTTTATGATAATACTTTCCACCAATCAAATCCTCCGAAGGCATTTGGATTTAAAAGTTATGGTGAATTAGAAGAAAGAATAAAGCAATACCAATGGAAATCTTTTGAACATGAAATGACTTTAGAAGATGATCACTTAGCTGAGCCCGAAGACTATCGTAACCTAAAGGATTACATTGAAACGAAAAAGTGGCTTGCTAAAAAACTTAAAAAACCTCACCGTACATTTACGCTAATAGAAAATGGTATTGAAAGAACCTTTAATGCATTTCCACAGGGAACTATTTGGATTGGAGGCAAATAAGACTAATCACAATTTTACGCGTAGTTAATTTCAATAAATATTAACATTCATCTCACAAAACGAAGATTTGGTTACCAAAATTCCCACAGCTTGGTGATACCTGCAAGCGCTAAACCTATAAGTAGCAGAATCCAAATAACAGATTTAAGATAGTAATTCATTTTACTAAGATAATGATAGGGCGAGGAGATAACAAACTATCGCAGTAAAAGATAGTTTCCTCCCATTGATCTTTTTCTTTTAGCCGTAAGTCTAGACCACTATTTGGCATTGACAAAATAATAGTCTTAATCAACAAAGAATTTAAAAATATAATATACCATATACCAATAATGGTTAAACCAATTGCAACTGCTGCCTGTAGTTGAACAACGATATTTTATACTCAAATACCAGCTACTAAATTATCTTCTTCATATATGAAAAGTGCTTTTAAACATTCAGTCTTTCTTTCCGTTCGATATAAATTTACCAAAAACTAAAGCTGGAACATTCCCAATGAATATGGCTATCAAAAATGAAATTCCATTAATATCTCCCTTTAAATTCTGTCAAAAGTTGCCTAAGTCATTATCATTATTTATATCTTTAGCCATTTAGCTCGACTTTTAGCCATCTTGCAGAACGCTTGAATTTATTGATGATCCCTTTGGACATCAGTGCCGAAAGAAAGTTTTCGTTAATTTCCGTATTAGCAAAAACCGCCTCAGTCTCTGTTTCAGAAACGATTTTTAGAAATTCTCCACCAATATTTTCCAGCAGGTGCCCTACGGAAGGAGCTGTAAATTCATCAAGATAATTTAATAGGTACCGTACCTTAGCTTCCGGGGTAATACCTGTCCTAGAAAGCGCGATCAAAAAAGAATTGTCAATCTCCAATTTTTCAACAGCAAGTTCCATCGCCACCTGTTCTGCGAGGGAGGTCGACTGTGCGGGCTTTTCATCATCCATATTGATTATCAATTGAACACGTTGTTCACGGCCAAACATGGGCGAGGACATTAGTTTCTCATAATCTAGGACTGAAAAATCGAGGTCAGCCGAAACCTCATTAAATTCTACGGGCCATTGTTCGGCAAGTTTGATATGGAGATCATCAAATTGTTCCTTGAGCAGCTCATAGGTTTCAACATTGAATAGCAGCTTGCCACTATCTATAAGTAGAAACACCTTATCCTCTGGAAGGGAAGAAAAGTCCAGGTCAATATAATTATAGTTGATACCACTAGCAAGCGAACCATAGGCATCCAAAGACAGTTCACTCAGTCCAAGCAAAGCTCTAGCAAAAGAATCCATTTCAGCCTCAACTGCCGTAATTTTAGAGCTGCTAAGGCCAGATCTACCTAATGAAACTGCATTTTCGCTAAAGTTTAGGAACGTTATAAGCTTTTCATCAAAACCATAAACTGCATGGTATCCCATCACAGAATCCCAGTTGGCTGAAACCTTATTATTTACAAGCAGTGGGCCCCAAAGCCCCTCTATTAACTCTGAAATCCCTGCAATCCTTGTATGGGTTTTTTCAACAACCTTTATTTTACTCTCCAGATCCAATATTTCTTGCGGCATGTTATATATCTTCAATAGAGCTTCTTCCGTATCCCTGGTATTTCTACCAATTTTAAGATAAACATCATTAATGTAGGTACTAAAATTCGAATCAATATATTTCAGTAAGGGTTTCAATCCCGACAACAGGATCGCTCCGTAGTGCATAGTGTCCAATTTTTCATCCATTCTATCTGCAATATATTTCCGTTTATCGGTATATAGGATCACTTTTGCAATCATTACATCATTGAGTTTGTAGTGTTCATTCTGAATAATAAGTGCAAATAGTTCTGCATCCAAATCCTCATCCACCATCAAATCCTTAAACTTTATATTTAGCACCTTTAGCACCGACTTGATGTGATCGAACCCCTTATTCCGGTCTACCAACCTTAAAAAGTCATGCAGACCAACAATATAGTCCGCCAGTGAGCCATCAGCGTCCTGACTCTTGATGGAGGTCAACTGCGCATTATTTATCAGCAGCGAAAAATATTGCTTTTTCTGATCCTCGCTATACTCATGATTCCGCAGTATCTCATTCCATAATCCCGGATAATGCGAGGCCAATAGTGCAACAAAATTCTTGTGGTTAATATTCCGCCTCATATATTCCTCACGGAACCGGACGGCTGAAGAACTACCGGAGGACAGGTGCATCATGAATGCATCGAGCTCCGCGGTATTAGCCTTTTTGTTATCGGAAAGCATAAAATCCAATAATGTAAAGTTCATGATCTCAATCTGTTCAAAATCACGTAGACGCAGCTCACTGAAGAGATTTCCTACCTTATCGAGCTTATATTCAAATTCCAATGGACGGCGGTTATTGAGTGAAAGAATAAAGTCCTTATCCCGGCGTGAAATCTTCCCCGCATGGAAGTGAGTGATAAAATCTTGGTAATCCTCATCAAGAAAACCATGCCTGATAAGGTAAACAATTAAATCCTTTTCGAAAATAGCCTCAGTCAACGCCTGAACGGCTGGATGGACTATAATCTCCCCAAAGCTCATCGACCTGGCACGCTGCATCTCTCCCCTAATGCGCTCCAGCTCTAAACGCGCTTCCTCGCGCATGTAGTTGCTTCGGAAAAGAATTTTTTCCTCCCTCGCGCCGAAACTATTTTCGGACAAAACCTTTTCATCCATTGTTTCAAACTTCACCTTGCGCCACCCACTCCCGTCATGATGCAAAAGTTCGCCAGCATTCCTAAAAGCCTCAAAAATTTCTTCTTTCAAAAGATCCTGCAGGTCGTACCTTGTTGAGCTAATTGTTATTGCACGTTCGAAAACGCCAAATTTAATCATCAGTCTGAACACATATAGTTCACGCAGTTCCCGAGTATCATTAAGCACATCATCAGTGATGCCTGCAAGCGTAGCACTCAGTTCATCGACCTTGGCCTGATAATCGCCATTGATCACTTCAATTAGTTCCGCTTTCCGGCTAAAGAACTGATGAATATCCCCCTCATTTTTATTCAGACCAGCAAATTCTAAAGGTTCCGCATTTTTGAGGATCACAATTGCCAAAAGCTTTTCCTGATCTAGGTTTAGTTCACTTAAACGAGAACGGTAGAGTACATACTCATTGAACACATTCTTTACCAATCGCATATCGGCGATATAATAAGAAAGATCTATAACCAATTTATCGGAAATATTTGGTACAAGATCCATGGTGTGTAATCGGTCGAGCAGTTTGGAAGCAGAATTGGAGGAATTAACCAATGGTATTACCGGAATTATAAAATCGAAAAACTTCGTTTTGTGTTCACTCTTAGTAAAAATTTCCTCCCGGATAGCATACAGAAAGACAATTTTTCTGTCGATCTGCTGTGCATTATTGATCAAGATATTCAGTTCCCTAAGCTTGGTGAAGATTTCCGTCTCTTTAAACCGGTCCAGGTCCTCAAATATTACAACATCAAAATCAGTTGCATCGAAAAAATAAATAATCTCATCGAGGTTTTTATTGAGTATCGATGTATCTACCTGCGAGCCCAGTTCCACCTCCCCGGTAGAAAGATTCAGTTTATTGAACCTGGAATTATTGTATAACCTGAAAATAGAATATAATATGCCAAAAGTCAGCAGCACAAAAAAGAAAAAAACAACGTTAAAAAACAGATCCTCACGGCCAGTAATAGACTCGTGCCAGCTTAAAGGAAACTTAAAGGGTTTCTTGTCCAAAAGAGAAACTAGGCATAGAGTCCAAAAGAACATCAGCAGTACTTTGATGAAGATATTTGATGGAGAAAGTTTCTTAATACGCTTGAAGCGCGAATCCGGAATGCGTTTATGTTCCACATGGTAGAACATCTGTTGCAAGATACTGACCTCTAAAAGATCATCTTTCACCTTCTCATCTTTGAAACTTGCCAAAGAAACATTCAAGTACCGGTATTCGGGATGCTGCAACTGGTAAGTTTTTAAGATCGTACTCTTTCCAGATCCATAAGGACCGGTTACTGCAACATTGCGGATATCCGGGTGGCAGAGCGCATAGTCGATTGCCGCGGAATAACTTGGATCCCCCTCTTCATCAGCTTCTGGACTTAGCGGCTCATAACCCAATCGTTTGGAAGGACCGATCGAGCGGTTCAATTTTCGCAACAGGTTCTGAGAGAACGTGATGAGCTTTAACAGCACAAAACGCATCCATTCTTTCAACACCTCAAATAGCTGATCAATAATTTCCAGGATAATCCGAAGATAAGTTCCGGTAAGCAGAATAGTTACAAGACAGCCTGCTAGAAACAATAAGAATAAGAGCATAAGTTAATTTAGTAAATCAATTGAGGGCAATAACCAAAATTATAAAAAGATCTGGAAAAACACATCAAGTCTCTAATTATAAAAAACCCTATTGAGATCCTTTGTCCAGCATAATATATCATCAATTAATACATCATTTTAAACCTCCTATACATCAACTGAATGTATATTTATTGAATATTTTATTTTAATAAGCAAACGATGTAACAATGTCAAAGCATATCCTAATAAAAAGAAATAAGAAGTAGAATGAACCACTAAAAAACCTGTGGATGCTACAGCCTCACCGAATAACCTTATACCCTCTCCCCCATTCAATCTTCTCTTGGCGAGAAATGATATTTGTATAATTCGTTCTCACGGCTGGGATGATATGACTGCTGGCAATAAAGATGCGTGGGCTTACCAGGAAAAGGTAGTTCTGAGGTCGGCACTTAAGCAGGACTAATGCGTAAATTTAAGTTTCTGACCATTATGCGCCCAGCTTTTCTTGGATTGCGATTGTTCTTTGACCCATTTACCACATTCCTAGCCTAATGAACCTCTGCAAGAGATTATAGACAATGTGGATAATGATGTTGCAATGGATCTGATTTCACTTAAAATTCATCCATTTGGACAGGAATGGCAAAAGAAGACGAAGTGTATTTCGATAGATAAAAAATCAGATAAGAAATCGCCTGGCATCATAATAATAATTAGCACTCATTATAGCTTAGGCAACTCCAAAGGATTATATTTTAGCTAAATTTCCCACTTAGAGGTTGCAATACTGGGGATTGCAAACATTTGAAAAAATCGTTACATTTATCTTAATTTTTACACACTCAAGATGGTTAGCCTCCAAAAAAAATCTGCTTGGAACATTTCATTTTTGCTGCTAATTATGTTTGTTCCGCTCCTATTTTCTTTTCAATCCGAAATGTAGAATAGCGAGAACAAAATCATCCATTACCTGGCAGACCCATCCCGGTCGACAATACGTTTTTATTGGAGAAATTCTAAAGGCAGAGTTTACAACGACTTTTGGACATTAAGGGATGAGCTCATTAAGTCGCAAAGAAAACTTTTACTGGCGCTCAATGGGGGAATGTTCAAATCCGGTTACATTCCTTTAGGGCTTTACGTTGAGGGAAGACAAAAATATACGGAGCTAAATAATGGCACTGGCAATGGCAATTATTACCTGGGACAAAAAGGTATATTTTTTGTTACCGGCCGTGGTAAAGCGGATGTTCAGCCATCTACTAAGTCACTGCCAAAAGACCTTTTATATGCAACACAATCTGGTCCGATGCTACTTGTAAATGGAACAATCGAAAAGAACTTTCCATCGAGTTCCTTAAACAAAAATATCAGGAGCGGCGTAGGCACGTTAGCTAATGGAAAAGTTTTATTTGCCATTTCCAGGCGGCCCATTACTTTTTATGAACTCGCGGCGTACTTAAAAAAAGCTGGTTGCGTAAATGCAATGTACCTGGACGGCATAATTTCTTCGCTTTATTACCCCTCCAAGGGATTTACTAAAAATAATCAATATCCATTCGGTGTCATAATAGCCATCGAGGAGCCGCTTAAAAATAAATTTCAAAAATATGACACCTCCAATTAAAAAACGTAATCAGGTAGATATTCTCATCGGCTTTCTTCAAAACAACAAGTTCACCGGAGCAATTATTTTTTTGGGGATTATCCTCATCGCTTTTGCAAAGGTTACTGAATCCGGGGATCAGTTGATGAGAACCTTTGGCCTGATCAAGACCTATGAAGTTGGCCAGGAAAGTCCGCGTGGGCGCTTTTCGGCAGCACTTATAGAAAACGCCTGGAATCGAATATTCTGGATGCGAAATTATACACGTAAGGTTGAATTGGGTGCCACTAAGGATGAGCAGGCAAAATCTTGGGACAAACTCATCCAGGCGACTGAAGGTTGGAGTTCGAATCTTATGAATTATTATATTGGTTTAGATGAATATTATCCTGACGGCGTGAAGCGGAAGCTACTGGAAAATGTTATACAACCAAAATTTGAGGAATCAACATCAATGATAGTGGACATTAAATATAACATGGATTCACTAAATCAAGCTGAACTTGGTGAGCGAATAACGAAAGTTAAAAATTCAGTTGATTTGCTCAATTCCGAACTCTATCATTTAGTTGACCAAAAGGAACCCAATAAATGATCATGGTACCAATGAGCGACATTAAGAATATTTTTTGCCGTTGTGCTCCAGCAATTACCCCAGTTAGTTCAATGAAAGAAGGTCGCCCGTCCGTGGAGGCAAATGCATGAATGAAAGGTAGTGCACTGGGGATATTTTAGGCAACCGCAAATGCCGATTAAAGCTGCTCATAACTGGGTGGCTTTTTTTTATTCTTTCCTTTGCCAACGGATTCAAATTTAGGAACAAGCGGAAAAGTTGGGGGGTTGAGAAGTTTATTTAGTTTTGTACTACGACATTATTATTTTGGACAACTCAATACTATCATTAATTAATATAAGCTTTTCGATATGAGAATTCCAAGAACCGGGGATGTAATCCCCTACCATGGTCACAGGCCTTTCATAAGTAGAATCCCTGAAAGAGACTTCCACCTCAGCTTTATTTTCTACGAAAATCACTTCTCCGTGGCAATGGGTTTCCCTTGCCTCAAAGGTCACGAACTGACAACGGTATAGTGAAAATTCTTTAAGAAAAGTCGATTGGTCGAGACTATATCCTCCTATACAATTAGAAAATTTAACCAGCTTATGAAATGTTGTAGAATAGAAATTGAATAACATTGAAATATTAAAACCTATTATTCTCACTTCGCCCAAAACAGTGCTATTAACAATATCAACGCCTTCCATTTTAGAATTTTCGAATTCAAGGAATGGCATTTTAGTATCCCGGTGGATCAGAATTTTATGCTGGAGATTACAATTCTTGATAATGAAGCGGTTATTCACTTCACAACCTGAAAAACTCACTGAAAAAGGAGAACCGTCAGATAAAAATGATGGGTGGTCACCTGCGGTACAATTATTGAATGTAAGACCATATTGAAAGGCACATTGTTCGAATTGAATTCCTCCTCCCAGATTTGTATTTGTAAAATAGAGATGTCCAACAAAATGGCAATTTTTAAAAACAACTAGTTTACATTTCCAGTCCAGATCCAAAAAATTTGGCGAAAAATCGAACTCATAGTCCATCACAAAACATATATTCTTATCCCATTTGGATTCATTTACTATTTTGACAAATTCCGCCCGACGTTCTGATTCAATTTTTTTCATCTTTTGTTTTTTTGGGCTAAAGGTTTTAGTCTTAATGTTATGCCAATTAAAAGAAATCCTACTACTGACAAAATATATAAGTAAACCCTACTACAGTGCATTCACTCCACCATCCCTATTTCTTTTCAGCCGTTCAATATTTTCCCGACTGATCCAGTCCCTTATCTCTGGGGTACGGATATGATCAAAACTCTTATTAACATCATATTTTCGCGCTTCTTCACCTTCTCTTACAAATGAAAAACCGAGAGAAAGTTTATGCTCAAGTTGATAACTGAACATACATTTCACAGTTGGCTTATCCGGACAGGGAACGAGCTCGCTAATAAACACCGCTTTTTTATTTTTCTTACCTTCTAATGCTATGCTTTCAATATATCGCCTCTGATCTTCATCAGAAAAGTAAAGAATTGAATCGGCAGAAACTGACTGTAGGAGATTGACATTGTAAACATCAGAAGCCTTGAAAACATGGATCTGGTTACTTTCATTTGCCCTAACATCGTAGGTTTGTCTGTCTAAAAACATTAGGCAGCAACTTGGACTTATGGTAAACAAAAGAATAAGACCTTTATTTATTGTATTATTAGCATTCCAGTATCGCTTTCTCGCCTGCATAAAAGGATTAAAAATAACAAGAGGGTTGTCGGATATAATAAAATCTTTCCGGGTATGGTTTACTAATAAGAAAGCTTCGAGATCCGCAGCAACAACCCACATATCCATAAAACTTGCCAGATTGAATGCTGCTGGTTCTGAATGTTTAAGCCTGTATTTATTAAAATCTATTTCCTTTAACCTTACATCGTACTCAGACAATGACTTAAGGGAATTGTTTATATAATCCTCTGTATGTTTTACACTTGCCTTTGTCCGCCACTGGTAGAGTGCAATAAAATGTAGGAGATATCTGTAACTCTTATCATCAAAATTTGGGATGACCAGTTTGGCCAAAATATCTTTTAATATGGGTGCAGTTCTATCTTCCGTCATCCCTAGATATTCTTCAAAAGCCAGATCAGATCCATAAAAATAATCTGATTGGGCTTGGGTACTTATTGGTGCATTTGAAACATGTCTACCTGAATCCCGGTCAAAAAGATGGATGTATTTTCTTTCTCCGTTATTAGAAAAATTTTTAAGGAGAAACTGAGATATGTAATGCTGTTTCTTTTTATAAGCCATAGAAGTCAACTGATGAATGTTTCCAGCTAATTAATACATATTAATGAGAAGCTTTCATTTAATGAATATAAAATTATTAACAGATAATTAAATTTATATGGTAATCATGTTTTCGGCCAAAAATTGTCTTTTCCTATTAAATTTGTCCCATAATCTATACGAGGGACACTTCTATTAATGTTAATTAAGAACTTCATTTCAATTACCTAAAGACTTCATCAAGTTTCCATAATAATTCCAGCGCATCAGGCCATCCGGAGTCCACATAAATTGTTAAAAGAGCCATAATCTGAGTAAACGCCTCAGGATCGGCCAGCATATTTTTATGATCAACAAGCAACTTTTCGGTAAATCTTACCACTTCCTGAATTGCAGAGCGGTCAAAAGAGTATGCCGTTCCTGCAGTCATTTGGGTAATTCTGGTGATGGATGAAAGGGAAAAAGCAGCATCAAACTTCAGTGCCTCGGCCATAATTTCTATAAAATAATGTGCTGTATGAGCCTGTATGAGCCCCCCAACAAGACCTGAAGATATTTCAAGTATTCTTTCCAAAAGGGGTTTAACGAAAAAATAGAATTTTTCCCGATCTTCATCTGTTATCGCTAGACGGTCCTTATGCATTTTATTCAGCCGCTCATTGACCTGCATTGAAAAATATATCCTTTGAATCATGGTGTCGAGGACAATAAAGGATTCTTTCAATTCCTCAGATTCATTTTCCTCATTGACACGAAAAGTCTTCAAATAAATCTCAGCACGATCCAAGACTGAAAGAAGTATTTCTACGATTCTTTTATTTAGTTCGACATCCTTTGGATCAGCATAATTCCGATAAAAATTTGCGGGCTCAATAATCTGAAATGCATGATAGATCAGGTTCTTCAATAATGTTGGATTTTGACTGAGGCAATCTTCAAGAATGTTTTTGATAGATTCGTTTTGGCTCCTTCTGTAAAATCCAAGGGCGATTGTCAAATAATTTTCAAGGAATGAATTGTTTCCACGAAGCTTTATAATGCTTTCCTTACCCATTTCAAAGGCCTTAAGCAACCGGTCAGAATCATTTTCAAAAATAACTTTGTTATCTAGATTTCGGATTACTGAAGCTTTAGTAAAAGAATCACTCTCATTCTGCATTCTATCAAAAACAATAGACCAGAATGTTTCTGGATAGGACTGGTATAAGACATAAAGCGACTTAAGAATATGAAATCTGGTAACTGCATTTTTGTCTTTGGAAAAAGTATCCATTACAGCCAACAACTCCTTATCCTGCGAGATACCAAACAAGTATGGAATTCCTTGCGCAGCTTCACTTCTAGGGGTAGAAGTATAACCGCTAGCAGGGGAATAATTTTCTTCAGCGTAATCATCACTTTCGGTGTGAAGATTTAAACAATAAAGCATTATTTCTTTGATAGTAGAATATTCTATTGGTAATCTTATTGAATTTACCCTGTAAACTGAATTTAATATTATCGAGTAGAAGGCAGCTATTTCCTGCAATATAGTCTGGCTAAGACGCTTCGGTATATGATCATTTTCTTTTATGGAAAGAAAAAGCTTAAGGGCAATTTCACTGGGATCCAAAAAGATCTCAATATCGGGAAACTGATTTTGATAAGTCCTATTGAATTGCTCCAAAATAGCATTCATTGATAGCAATTCTTCATTTTTAGGCTCGCTGATATCAACACCAACATCAGAAAGAAACATTTCAGTTGTAACCGGGCCAAACGAGGAAGTATATTTCACCACGGGCTCATTAGGTACCGGAGTTTTGTCTCCTAAAAAAGCCAGGGAACGCTCATCTCCAAGTTTATCTTTTGGAATTCTACCAAGCAACCTGATCACCCTTGTATCCACATTATCAATATCTTTTTCTTTTATGAACCCGCTGAGACTTAGGATTACATTTTCAATGGCAAGAATCTGTGGATCGGATAAAAGCTTGGCAATCTGCTCCAGAAATCGTGCTGCCTCAAAAACAGTATCAGACCAATACAAAATTGGTGGCTGAAGAAGAAGTTCATAAAGTAACACATAAAGCTGCTCCGGCCGTTTACTGCCCAGGTCGAGGATCGCTTTCCAATTGAATGCAAAATCTGCATGGGCAATATATATGTTGAGCATATCGCTGATATCCCACTCATCTGGAGTAGTGAGCGTGCTTTCTAAAAAATCAATGATCAGGGCAGTGTGAGAGAATGGTTTATGCAAGTCAATATTCTCTGCCCACATGGCTGACATATCAACCTTATATAATGCAGGTACACCATTAATTAACATAGCCTGCGGAATAGCAATGCGATTTGCAACTTCTATTTCTCCATTATTTCTCTTGCGGATAAATGCATTGACGATATTCAAACCCAACGGTATGCAAAGGCTAGGGTAAGCGCTAAGGAATTCAGGAAAGAAACGCAATAACCTAAAATGACATAGTTCAAAATCATCCCTTCTGTTAGTTTTGAATGTCATCAATACACTTGAATGTGTGATAGTGGGTGTATTTTCGATTTCACGGCGTGCAAAAACACCTGCATATATCTCTGCCGCAAACTGAGGATCATGCTTATAAAAATAAACAAGGCTCTCACTCAAATAGGAAATATAGGAAATGGGAAAATCTTTCTCCTCCATGATTGACATCACCCTTCTAAGAATTTCCTTTGATGCGGGCACATCAGTTGCAAATGTCCTGGCGACCATCTCCGTCCCACGGTAGCTTGCTAGTTGATCCAAATTCTGGTTTGGTGATTTTATTCGCTCGTCCAAAAGATAGCTCATCAGATTTCGTGAACTGGTCCCGCACATGGAAAACATATTCTTACTATCTATAATATCCGGATCGCGAACCAGCAATTCAAGGACTATTACAAAATCCCAAATGAATGCCAATTCTAGACGGCTAGATAGCACCAATAATAGTCCCAGGTGAGAAAATTTATTGCTTTTCTCACCAATAAACCGAATTGCCTGCAGGATATTCCTGACCTGGATGGTTTGGAGGTTTGCAGGTCCCTCAAAAATTTTTAATTGATCTACATCATCAAATTCACGGGCGATAACTGTGGCAGGTATCAGTTTATTGAAGAGTATTATTTGAGGCAGTTCTGATATAGATAACTCTTGATAAATTTCCCAGAACCTCTCATTTTGTAAATACCATAAACTAGAAAAAAAATAAATAAAACTTGGCCTTAAAAAAAATGGGCGAGCATTGTCTTCAAGGATAAATTCAATAATCTGAGCTGCAGTATCTCTTAATAGAAGCCTGCTAACTGCATAATCGAATAAAATATTATGAGAAAAGCCTAGTTTGGATGACACTGTCTCCTGTTCGGACAAAATGTTCGCACTTAGCAATTTAGCGAATACAGCAACATTGCCCATACCAATTACTGCAAGATAATCCAGTTTATTAACGGACAGTGTTTTAGCATCCACCATGCTTTTGGTGAGATCCATTAGCAACAATTCAACCTGATCTGAAAGATCAATTTTATAAATAACTTTTTCCCAGTACATTTCTAACAACTGGATCTCTGATCTCAGCAACCTGATATCTTCTATGTTTTGGGCATCGTTCGCCAAAATCAATTGCAATAGATTCAAGAAAAAAGGAATCCTGAGAACTTCTTTGAGTTTTTGCTCACCGCCATGAAATACAGCACTGATGCTTGGATTTACCTGAAAAAAGGGATCAAGTTCGCTTCGGCTTAATACAGGGATTAAAAATTTGCGGCAATGAATGCCATCGTCACTGAATTTTGCAGGGAACAAATCTATTAGCTTTTGTGACTTAGCCGCATCATAGCTTCTCACGCTAACCAATATGGACCATTCTGGCAGTTCATTCTTAGCTCTGGAAATCTGACGGATCAGAATATCCTTTAAACGCTCATCTCTTACGGAATCGAAAGAATCAAAAATTAATACGCCTTTTTTACCATCGGGTAGTTGGATATTCTTTAAAAGAATAAGCCAGTCAGAAGTAGGCATTCCTAAGCTCTGAGCTATTTCAGGATCTGTTGCCTCTAGGAGAAAATCCATTCGCACCATTGCTGCAGGAATCTTTTGGGCCAAAAGTGCACTCATTAATTCGCTTAGCGTATATGTCTTTCCAACTCCTGGATTACCTATTATTACTCCACTGGCAATTTGAGCAAATGCTATTAACTGTTCAAGGAGCTCTTTTCTATCAATTTTCATTTCTAATCTCCTTACTTAACGTTTTATTCTGATCATTCATCCAATTTGGAAGTTCTTGCTTTCCATGATCCAGGGATTCCTGTTGATCCTTTTCAGGTTCTGCGATAGCAACTGGTGCAGCGTTGTCCTTGAGAATACTGGAATGTGTGGAAACAGAAGCGCTTATCTCATTTAAGAATTTCGCAAAGCCTGAATAGGTCTTATCATCATCAAAAAACACACATTCAATACCAAATTTCCTGAGTTCTTTTTCTGTTTCCAATGCTTTGATTACTCCACCTTCAGCAAGCCTAAAAACGGCCATATGTACTTCATCATTATAGGTATTAAGATCATCCTTAACCATGTTAAGCATTTCTAGGAAGTAGGGATCTTCTATACTAAATCCCATAAAAACTACCCGCCTAGTGGCCAGTAGGGACCAGAGAACCTTGCGGTGGGTTGTCCACCGAAGAGAGCTTCTGCTGAGTGCATTATTGATCTGATCCTGGGTTAGCTCAGGGTTCCCTAGTTCAGCCAAAATTTCTGGCGTTGGTTGGGTAAGTACGTAGCCATACTTTTCCATGTATTCTGTCTGGCTAAGCAGAATCGTATTGGTTGCAAAGTGTACGCCGTGAATGTGGAAAATCTTCCTGGTATTTGGCTTATTAAAGTTCAATGATTTGAAAAAATCCAGGAGTACTTTGGCATTAACGCCGTCATCAATATATACAGGCAATTGTGGCTTCCTGGTTGCCTGAGTCAAGGCATTTTCCAGCACAAGATCGTAATTGGTGGTCACAAAACCTTTAAATGGCATACTTACCATAAGCTTATGGTAGTCTTCAAACTCATCGGTACGGAATGTTTGCATGATGACATTTGTATAGATGGGCCCGTTGAGTACCAACTTAACTCTGTCAAAAAAATCAAGATACGTTTCATCGTCACCATTAAAGGGCACAAAATCTGGTTCAGCCTCAATCGCAGCCTGTTGAAATTTGTCTACTAAACCTTTCCAGGTCACAAACATACTCGCTGTTACACCTGCTCCCGCTAATAGAATGGCTTCTCCGGAATCAATAAGCTCAATAAGTTTCTTCTTATTCTTATCGCTACGATCAAATATTTCCTGACGTAATTCTTCTTCAGGCATATTTGTTCGGTTTATTGGTGCATAAAAGAGGCAATAGATGATTATTAGGCGTCATTTTTTGAGACATGGTTAATTCGGAGAACAGTGGGGTGATTCGGCGTAAGTTGATAAATCCCGACTTATGCTCAATTGTTCCACAGCTAATTTATAACAAATTGACTGAAATTAAAAATTGAATGAAAGTTCAACATGACCTAAATATCTCAACGCTTAGTGTCCGATACCTTAAACTGCTTTATATAATTGGTACACAGCTTTCTTGTTGTATCCTTGAGACCACAATATGATTCCAGATTCTAACAATTGGATTAAGTTTATGCTCAAGAGCGATAAAGGTTACGGTATTTATAATGGACCTGATAAAAGCTTTATTCAAAAAGCATTTTCTAAATATGGTGGCAAAATCATAGGTGACCTACAATTTTTGGTCGACTTTTTATTTTTACTTGATGTCTTGATTTTCAAAAGCTCCAAAGCCTACATGCTTAAAGAAGAATTAGTACAATAGAAAAGCATAAATTAATGATGATATCAATTAATTACTTGTGATCGGCTTTCCATCGTTTGGAAAATTAACAAAATTAACAGTAAACATATGCCATTGGAATATCGTTTTAACTTTTAATGCAAATTAAACTAATTCCCCATTATCTCATTTGTATAAAATTTTGTACATTTCATTTTTTACCTAGCGTTGCAAATGTCAAAAAGCTCTCCATACATTGATAATCTATCGGCAGCTGATAAACAGGCCGGCTTTGACTATCAATTTTACGTCTTCCTTTTAAAATGCCTAGAGATAAAAACAGGTCAGATAATTGGATATGAAGAAAAAGACGATGTTCATATAGAATATAATAATGTCACGACTTACATACAAGTGAAACATACGATAGCATCAGTCAAGAATGGTTCTCGGCCAAACCTCACTCAAAAAGATACAGATTTATGGAAAACTATTTCCAACTGGGTAAATATTATAAATGATCCAAACTCGAAAAGAAATAGCGGCACAGATCAAATTAAATTCATAGATGGATCGGAATTTATTCTTATTTCGAATAAATCGTTTTCGGACACCAACACTGTTATAGATATCGTCGATAAGTTCAATTCCGCAAAGAAAACTATTCGAGATGTAAGAACCATATTAAACATGCTCATTACTGAGATTGACCCAGGTAAATACAGTGAAGTAGATAAATATATTTTGAGTTTTACTGGTCAAAATGATGCATGGCTCTCGAAGTTTTTAAGCAAATTATCTTTTACCCTTGAAGAAAACAATATTATTAAGACTGTTAAAAATCAAATAAAAGAAAGGTATATGATCCAGTCAGATGCTCAAGCTGACGATGTCTTCAATTGTTTGTTTTCCAATTTAAAGACGGACATATACAACCATGTTTCGAGTGGAAATCGGAGTATAAATTTCACCTATGACGATGTAAAAGGTTTTACTGCGGCGTGTTTGTATAGAATTAACAAGCCTATGGTACGAACATATCAAACTTTAGATCTCCCTGAAAACCTTGAAGATCAGAATTTCATTAAGCAACTGATTGACATGGGGGATATCCATACGGGGGACACTGAAACTATCGTACAATATACTAGATTCAAAGTTTTAATGGCCCAAAACATGAAAGATTGGGAACAAAACCATGAGTTGCTACCCACGTCAAAAAATGCATTTATCGACAACTGTATTTTAAAATGGAAGAATATTCATACAAAGCACCATCGACCTCCGTTCGGCGACGCGTTAACTGAGGATAAGCTTAGGAAGGCGGGGCTTGATTGCATAGACGAAATACGCCTCATTGAGTTGTCGGTAAGTGAGGTTTCACTTGACTCCATGCTTAGCAATGGACAATTTTATTCTTTAAGCGATGAACTCAAAATTGGTTGGGCTCATGATTGGAAAACTAGGTATTTTATCGATGAGTAAATCCAATCATTCCTCACCATTCTATGACAATATTGCGATAGGCACGCTAGTTATTGAAAACGTTGTGAGCACACTGGGCCAGATATCACTCGCAAAAGCAGTATTAATACTTCCTTTATTATTGCACGACCCAATAATAAAACGTTTGTCAACTGCCGTAAAATACAGAAGCATTGACGAGTTTTTGGTCAAGGAAAGGATTAATTTAGGAGATATAAACCTAAGATTGGAAAATATGCTACCCCTAACAATTAACTGTATTTCAATTCTTAAAGATTTAACAAGAATTCGACAAGATGGACAAACAATAATCTCGGTAACAAAACTTGAAGGAACTAATAAAATTGATATCGGAGTGAGAGCTGCCAAGATTATAAAAGTTATTGATAAATCCAGCTTTCTCTTCAACGAAGATGATTCATCTACATATCTAAAATTTAATATTGCATTATGAAATTTCATGTAAAGGATATCTATCTTTGGAAATCAGCAGGTACGGATCCACGTATATTACATTTTTTACCAAACAAAATAAATGTAATAACCGGGGGAACTGGAACAGGAAAAACAACAGTGATTCATATTATCAATTATTGCCTTTTATCCTCAAAACCGAAGATTCCAACTCCATTTATTAATGATTGTATTGAATGGTACGGTCTTAATTTCAAAATTAATAATAAGGACTTTTTTATTGCCAGAACAAGACCAGATCAGTTTGACGAACCTACAGGCGGATACTACTTCTCAGGCATTGGAGATATTCCAGCATACCCCTCATCGACTATAAGTGAGGCTGAACTTAAGATTATTTTGGAACGCGAATTTGGAATAGAAGATAACTTGGTCATGCCTTACGGAGGCAAATTGATCAAGGCGGGTTCAAAAATTTCATTCAGGTTCTTTCTATTAATGAATACCCAACATGAGGATACAATTGCAGATTCCACGACTTTTTTTGATTATAAAATCCATGAAGAGGTCAGATATAAAGAAGCGTTTGATCGGATATTTGATTTGGTGCTAGGTGTTGGCAGTGTAGAAAAAATAATACTACAGCAAAGGTTGGGCGAGCTTCAGCGGCAGTATGGATCAATACTAAATAAAGAAAAGGCCCAGTTGAAGGCCCAAAACGAAGTAGATTCTAATATCTTAGAACTTGTAGCGAAAGCTCAGAACTTCAGCTTAATGGATAACCGCTTATATACCCCATCGGAAGCTAAGGAAGAATTAGTCCAATTGATTCAGGAAGTTAAAACAGATCTAAAGGTCTCTCCTTTGAAAGAAGTTGAAGAACTTAAACAGCGTAAAACACGCCTGATGCTCCAAATACGAAATATGGAAAGCCTGGAACGTAATACGGCTAACTACCTGATAGCAGAGGGCAAGGATCAAGACAGCTTGAAGCCAGTCAATTTAATAAAAGGTTATTTTGAAAGTGAAATTGTTAAAACGTTTGAACTGAAATATCTGATAGATGGAATAACTGAAAACTTAAAGCAGGTAAAAGAAAGCATAGAAAATCGCAATGCTTTTGTAATTAACATGCAAAAAGAAATCAATATACTAAAATCACAACTTTCGGAAGTAACGGAACAGATAAGTTCATTTCCAGAAGACCTTGAAGAACTTCGAGGGGAAGCCAGTAAATATATGTTTATCGGAGAGTTACAAACCTTACTCCGCCTGTATGACGAAGTAGCAAAAGAAAGTCCTTCTTTTACGACTATGAACAAAAAGCAAATCGAAGATCAGATAACTGATATAGAATCTCAATTGGAAGACCTTCAAAATAGTAGAGGTATTCAAAATTCTTTATTGAATGAATTCATTAATAAAACAAAAAAGTCAGTAGAAGAAATGTTAGGGTCATATAAAGATTATAGAGCGCATTTTAATACGAAAGACAAGGTTTTGAATTTGATTCCACCAGGAAGTGCTACACCTGCGAGTAATATTGGGAGCAGGTCCAATCACATGTATATGCATTTAATAATGATGTTTGGGTTTCATGAACACATGATTAATAATCAGAACAAGTACGTTCCGCAATTTTTGATTTTTGATCAACCCAGTCAACCCTATTTTGAAACAATCACTGGTGAAAATCTAGATAGTTTAACAATCGAGGATCGGAGGAAACTACAAAATGCGTTTAAGATGATGGATGATTTTATTTCACTCGTTATAAGTCAATATGGTAATGATTTCCAAATAATACTTTTAGAACACGCAAGAGAGGATCAATGGACAGGACTTGACAACTTTCACTTGGTTGATGATTTCTGGGACGGAAGAGCATTGGTAATGTAATTTAGGTAAGGTACGAAAAGTTTAATTTTCACTACATTTTCTTCCTAGCTCGGCCTGATATAAATGACTTATTTTCACCTGATATAATTATCATCACGTTAGATGAACATTAAACAAATTGAAGAAAAGATTGCCCAGTATGAAGCTAAGCTTCAAAGGAAAGAAAACTATGTTGCAAGAAAAGGCGGAAAAAAAGTCATCAAGACAAAACCTATAGCTGGACATCTTGCCAAATACTATCGGGAAGAAATTGCGAAACTTACAAATGAAAAAAAATATGTCGAACAGAAAAGCCAAATCCACGATGTCCCTTGGAACCAGGTATACTTTGAACAGAACCAGATCAAGGTCATGTTCAACAGTAAGTACTCTTTACCATTCCCTTTCCAGCCATCCAGAAAATCTTTTGAATATATTAAACCCTATCTCAACAGGATAAACCTGCCACCATTAGAAGTAACGATCCGGGGCAGAGAGATCTTAAAGATCGATAATCTGGAATATTTCTCTCAGGTTGTAGAGATGTTAAATTTCAAAACCAGGATCGAAGGGTATTTAAGGGAAGGACAACCCCAAAGTATTTCGACCATAATAAGTTGCCTAGATACACTCAGCAATAAGGCTATTAAGGAACTGCTCAGTCTCCAAAATAAAGGCCAATACCTATCTCATCTTTGTGATATTCAGGCATCGGAATTTAAGATTATTCCTGTTCCCGAACTTTTTATATATGCCAACAGCTTAAAGGAAGAAGACACTTTCATTTTCACCGTAGAAAACGGCGATAATGTGCAACTAATATGGGAGAGTGTAAATTTTGCCAGAGCCACTTTTGTTTTCAACGTTGACCAGAAAAGCTACCTAGATAAATTATATACGGTTTTTGGGTACATTATCAGCCCAGAAAGGCACAAGAGGACTTCTTTAAGGGAACTTATCCCGCAAACTGAAGCCATTAAAGTTATTCAACATGATAATTTTGAAGAATGGAAATTGAAGATAACGAATGTCTAATTTTTTACAATTACGAAATGTCTGTGTTAACTGAGCTACAATAGAACATTTTTTGAAAACGCAATCCTTGAAGTTGCATGCGAGAGCAGGGATTATATGGAAAGGATAATCAGTTCGATAGAATCAAAAAAATCCTTCATTTAAGTTTTCAAAAGCCTTTAAAGACGTCTATTTGCAATACTTCCCTATATTATATCATCGAACAACCACCTCTACAGAACAACAAATTGTAAATTTAACATTGCCTGTTTGTATTCGCTAGTGTATCTCATAATTAAACCGCCGACTTTTCGGTCACCCGGCTTAAAATCGGAAACGAGCAGGCATTTTTCCAGAAATACCTAGCTTGAGGGATGAATTATTTTCAGTTTGAATTCAAATTCAATAGATGTACATTAGCGAACAGCTAAATTACGCTTGCCATGTCATCAAAAATTTTTCTTCAGGCACTCCAAAGTAAACTTAAAGGAGGTAACTCCCGATCAATACATCTAAATGCTTTACCTGGTAGATTTGCCACACGGATGGATCTTAAGCAGCTAGACCTTATTGATGAGGGTTTATCGCATAAATTTTTGTACAATCTGCTCAACAAATCAAGCTTCGAATTTGGAATTTCATTCGACACTATTGATCTCAATGAGCAAGATCAGCAAGCTCAAAAAAAGCTTGGGATTATCTCCAAACGGCTCAATGCTATCATCATAGAAAATGAGGATTATTTCAAGGAACATGGAACCAAAACACTGGGGTTTGGTTATCCTATATTGATCAGGCGTTCTACTAAAGACCCCACAAAAATAATTAAAGCCCCCTTATTCATCTGGCCTTTAGATGCCATAAAATCAAAAAGCAAAGTTAATGAATGGACATTTTTCCGAAACAAGGTCCTTTTGTCCAATGGTAAACTTGGAGAAACAGATATCCATGGGGTTAGTATAAATGAAGTACTATTATCGTTTATTAAAGGAGAAGACGATATTCTCCTGCCAGGAATAAACCCGGAGATACTTGATGATTTGTTGGTTGATCAGGGAGAACTCTTACGGGCATGTGCTGCCGTACTCAGCTCCCTCAATGCTGGATCCGAGCTCCAACACCTGGAGGTATTGGAGCACAATTTCCTGAATCCAATAAATACATTACCTGACGTGAATGTAATAGACGAAATAGCAAATAGTAAAGCTTACATTCATTTTGGCGGAGTTTTCGGGCTGTTCCGCGCTCAAAAAGAAAGTATCATAACTGATATATCAAAATTGCTTGAACGCTTTGATGAATTTGCATTTGATGATCTGAAGGTAGAAAGCCTTTCTGATACACCATTCAGTGCTGTTAGCACCGACCCTGCCCAGCAGGCAATCATAAGCACACTAGGTTCTGAAACCAATCAAATAATTCAGGGCCCACCAGGAACCGGGAAGAGCCAGTCCCTTACAGCACTGGTGACCAATGCACTGGCAAATGGACTCAAATGTCTTGTTGTCTGCGAAAAAAAGACCGCATTAGATGTTATTAAACGAAATATCGAACGCACACACAAACAAATGGCCCAACTGGTTGCTGTGATTGATGATGTAAACGAGGATAGAGAGGCAATAGTAGATTCTGTGCGGGAACGGCAAAATGCGCTTCCAGCTTATCAAAATACAATACAGGCAGCAAATTATTATAATTCTTCTAGAGAAAAGCTAAGATCAGTTACACAGTCAATCAACACCCAGCATCTTGCTCTTGTTGAACCTGTTTATGATGACCGTAACTGGAATCAACTGGTAGGAAGATTTCTTAAGTTGAGAAAAAATTTTCCTGAGCTCCCGCTGAGACATGATTTAAAGAAAGACGGCTTCAGGTTTTTGGAGGACCCAGATGAACTAAAGACAATACTCACCTGTTTAAGCAAGGCAAATAACTTATTTCTGTCAGCTGTGGAACATGATGAAATATTTAGGCCTGTACTCGACAACATCTTTGATAATCGCAATATCGGTGAGGCAAGGATAATCCTTGAAGATTTTGTTACAAACGTAAAAACCAATTCCGCTCAAATTCTGCTTACCGTCGACAAACTTGAAAAAGTTGGGAAAGACGCAGTACAAATGTCGTTTGAGCAGACACCCAGGGCGATATATTTTGAACTATTGCCCCACTTAGCTTTTATCGAAGGTAGAGATTTATCCAATTCAGATTTCCCTGAGCAATTCTTATTAGAAGAAGAATTAAAAAAAGACATAGAATATTTTCAAATTTTGTTAGATGATAGTATTAGACTAAAGAAAAACTATACGGATCAACTCGGGATCCATTTTAACGAATACGGACAAAACCTGTTTTCAGCCATTGATTCTTACCTCAGTTTCATTGATAATCATCTGTCTGCCCATGGTTCTTCTTTCCTTTCCAATACTACCGGTGCTAAATTGAGAACTAAAATACTCTCCGTCTTTTCAAAAAAGCAAAGAGTGATAAGAGATGCCAGGATTGAGGTTGTAAGTCAGATAATGAATATCAAAGTAGTCCAGCAAAGAAAGAATTATCTCAGCCATAATTTTATTGATCAGTCGGACAGCGCTGACCTGAGTATCTTCCCCGGCAACATCCGGGACTTAAATGAAAAGTTGAAAAAATGGCTGGAAAAAGTACCCGCTGAAATCCGGATGTACGCGGATGAAATCACGGAGAGCCATTATCATCCCGATTTTACATCAGTCAAGGCTGATGTAACTGAAATCTTGCGAAGATACAATCGTTTGATTTCAAACTTGGCAGACAAAGAGCTTTTAGAGAAAACTGTTCCACTAGCAGAAATCAATGAGCTATCAAATAAGACCCCTGAGATAATAGTAAAATTAAAAGAATATCTCAACATATTTGATGCGCACCGCAACTATCATCAAAAAATCAAAGCGCAGTACCTTACGCTAGGTCAATCAATAATAGGAATCACAAGGGTGAACAATATTGATGTCTGTGACAATCCCTATAAAGAAGAAAAGAGTTTGGATTTTGCCCGAAATTGTTTAAAAATCATTTCAAAATTTGCTGAATCCATTGACGCAGATCTGGGACATTTCCGATCATACTTTGAGTGGAGAAATTTTTATCTGGGATGTAAAAAAACAGAGCAGAATCTGATCGATACCATGATAGTCAAAACGACAGGGTCATGGGAGGAAAGTTTTGAGTGCTGGTATCTTTTCTGGATACTCACACAAAATGAACCGCAACAATTACCAAAAAGTGATTATGACATTCATCTATATCAAAGGCTGAAGAGCGAATTTGACGGGAATCAACTCAATAACATAATGGCGAAATGGCTCGAACGTCAGGTCGGTGCGGTAAGGGTTTTTAAGTCTAAAGGCATGGGTATCAATAGCCTGTTCAATAAAAAAGGGACAAAGGGAATGCGAAGAAATTCACTTCGTACAATCGTAAAAAGTGAGTTCGAACTTTTCACAGACTTCTTTCCCGTGGTACTCCTTAATCCTTCGGTGTGCAGTTCGATTATTCCTTTAGAAGAAGGGATATTTGATCTGGTCATTTTTGATGAGGCCAGTCAATTGCGCCTTGAGGACACTTATGCAGCCTTAGTTAGGGGAAAAGCAAAGATTGTTTCCGGGGATAAGCATCAGATGGCTCCATCCTCATATTTTGAGGGCAGTGGAGCATTGCTTGACCCTATAGAAGATGAACCTGAAAATGAAGAAGAAACGGAGGTTGCGCTATCCTTGAGCAGAACAGATCTGTCTTTGGCTGACAGTGAGTCCCTTCTTGCATATGCAGTTGACAGAAACTTCAAGGAATCATACCTAACAGTTCACTATAGGTCTCAACACCCCTATTTAATAGATTTCAGCAATCATGCGTTTTATGGTAAGCGGCTAATACCGGTGCCAGCGAAAAAAGAATACGTACCCATTGAATTCCTACAGGTAAACGGAACATATGAAAATTCGACAAACCGCACTGAGGCTTTAAGAGTTGTTTCCATTTTGAAAAACAAGATCGTCCAAAATCCGGATGGAAGTTATCCATCAGTTGGGGTGGCAACCTTCAATCTTTATCAAAGGAATTTGATACTTGAGGAAATTGGAGCTGAGCGAAGGATATCTTTGGAATTTGACGCTCTTATCGGCGCTTTAGGGGATGGTTTCTTTGTAAAGAATTTGGAAAACATACAGGGGGACGAACGTGATATCATCATAATCTCCACAACATTTGGGTATAAACCAAATGGCACATTTTCACAAAGCTTCGGCCCTATAATACAGGGAAAAGGGCATAGAATGCTGAACGTAATAATAACCCGGGCCAAGATAAAAATTTATATCTGCTGCTCATTTTCCGAGGAACATATTTCCCAGTATCCGCAGTTAATTCAACAGAAAGGTAATAAAGGCCGGGGTGTATTGTATGCTTATCTTTCATATGCAAAATCAGTGAGCGAAAAAAATGAAGAGCAGAGACTGGCAATTTTAAACCTCTTGAGCCAATATTGTACCGATCAATATTACGACCGTTCGGATCCCGGCCTTGGATCGGAGTCTCCTTTCGAAGATGAGGTTTATTCGAGGTTGATTGCACACATTGATCCAAAAAGAGTCGAACAACAGTTTAAATTGGGCGGCTTTAGGATAGATATTGTCGTTCACCCAGAAAATGCGCATGGATTTAGGATCGCAGTTGAATGCGACGGCGCAAAATTCCATACGAGCCCTGAGGCTTATGCCTGGGACATCTTTCGGCAGCAGCAACTGGAAAAATTCGGGTTTAAGTTCCATCGGATATGGTCCACAAAATGGTGGGATTCTGCTGATCGGGAACTGGAGTCTCTTTTAACATTTATCAGAAATGATGGAAACTCAGACGACAAGGGCCAAGCGTCATTGTTCGAAGAGCGTAACTTTAAAAACATTGATTGATGGGCTATCAGTATTTACAACCCTTTAAACCTTAAAAAGTGTCCTCGGAACTATTCCGAAGGCTTTTTTGTAAGCTTAAGAGAAATGTGAGATATTGATAAACCCAAGATCAAGGTATATTTCTATGGGCCGATAAAACTCCTGTTCTATCAGATATCTGGCTGAGTAGTTCGGCAAAAGTGTTTACAATAAGAATTTGCATTAAAAAATCAATAGAGGTGAGCATTTGGTGCCTCAAGGTATAAACAGAATTACACTTCCCTGATTTACAAATAGGTAAATAGAAAGGTTCGACCCCCTTTCGTTCCATCCTAAATATCATGGGAGAATCTCGTCCTTTGCAATAGGGATAGCAGCGGATACCTGCCTGCGCCTAAAGCCAGAAGGCGTATAAGCGGATAGCCTGGCAGTTGCCCAAAACAAAGATACTAAAGGTAAAAACGCCACTAGTCTCTACCAATGGAACTAAATGATAAATCTTAAATTAGAAACATACCTGATCCCTCCCCCTTTTATTACTTTCTTTCTATTCATCGAACTCACATGTTCTCTCTATTTCAAGATTACCGAAGCGTAAAGGCGGCCACTTAATACTTATCTAATACAACACGGGCAACCTTTTACCATTCCTGACGAAATCGAATTCCGACAATTGCGCTACCTCTTCGATTCATGACACAAAATTAAGAAAAGGGAATTCCTGAAAGACAATCAGATATAAATTTTAAAAGGTTATCTGACCACGTTTTTTTGTTAAAAATCGCAGGCTAATAGCGTTTTAACGATCGGTATTACTGTAACAAGAATAGCCGGTTAATTTCAATTACAAGTTATTAAAAGAGAGATAAACAGATAATAACCATACATTTGCAACAAACAATAAAAATAGCACAACAACAAACAATAGAATTAGCACAACTGGAAACAACACCACAATAAATGATTTTCCTGAAATGATCAATATAGCTAACAATGAAAATACGAATAGCCCATCATCTATTTTACGGTATGATAGGCATCTAGCATATTCTTTGGCAACCCGAAGAAAACTTTGCCTTAGCAGAACTTCTTCAAAAAGCCTTTCGTAATGCAAGTCAAGCCACCCTCCACGTTGGAATGGGGCGTTAGGCATTCATCGACAAATTAAACGTGTTCCAAAATAAAGTTCGCATCCACTTTAAGCTCAGTATGCACCGCCTTTAAAAAATCCACATCCGCCTTCTGCTTACCGTTAAGAATAAGCGAAAGCTTGGCCGGGCTAACCCTGAGCTTTTTCGCAAGATCCACCTGGCGAAGTTTCATTTCGAACATACGCATTTCGATCATCCCCGAAAGAGTCGAAGGTGCATCTACCACATAAAGCTCCTGCTCATAAGCCTGCGCTGAAAGCGCAAGCCTGCGGATTTCAGCCAGCTCATCAGCAGAAACATTCCCACTTCCCTTGGCCATTAGGCCATCTATTTTTGCCATCACCGACTGATAGCTGGCCTCAGTATTAATCTTATTCACCTGTCCCATAGCTGAAGATATTAATTAGTAATAACGGCTATTTTCACCCAAGCCACAAAAGGGTTTCGGACCCCGCCTTAAACAAGCGAACAGTCCTTCAGCTTATCATATTCGGCATGAGTGCCCACAAAGCGCACATACACGGTTCTCACATCAAAAAAAATCATGGCGATCAGCCTAAAGCTGTTCCCCTTGATATTGAACACAAAACGGTCATTTCCAACCGCATCCACGCTACCAAACATCTGCTTCATCTCATGATAGTCCGACCAGTCTGCAAGGCAGACCGCTCTACACCAATTGTTGAGCGCATCCATAGCCCCTGCGTGCACAGTGAAAAATTCCTTAAGCGTTCCATAACTGATGACGACCATGGTAAATTGACTTGCTTGAACGAATATACAAATAATTTAGAAATCCTAAATAATATTTAGAAAAACAAACATTCAAATAATATCCGAATTGTTTCCCAGAAATTGAAACAGTCAAACCGATAACGATGAAATCCATTCCACTCAAACTGCCGATTATTCCAGCCGAGTGTCCGCAGGGCGCGAGGCTTCCGGTCGTCCAGTGGACAGCCGCCCCAGATTTTCACAGTTCACCTTAAAACAACCAGTTTCTGATAAAAATCCTCCCAATATCCACGCAACCTTTTGTCCAGCTCCGCAAACATTGGATCTTCGCAATACTGGTTTCTAAAACGTCTGCCTGCTTAATTGCTGCTTCCTGATCGTCTACCCTGATCGGACTGCCTGCAAGATCTATAACTTTTAACATCATTTGCATTTTTTTGTCTCTGTACGGGAAAGTTCAAAACATTGATTATACTATTTAAATTACCCACAGTTTTTTCAAGCTAAAATGGATTGTATCGAAACACCTAATATCAGTTAGGCCAATGACGACCTAACTGATTGCATCGTCCTAACCCTCCACAAACGGTTTCAGCGCAAAGCTACCGCTTGAAAGCCGTCCTAAGCTTCCACCGTTCCAGCTATAACCCTGCCCCAATAAACTGCATTGTTACTGATGTGCCGTTGCCATGCCCCCTCAGACCTGCACCAACGGAAGCCATGCTGTTTTAATTGGGTGATTACCTCCTGCACGGGCTTACCACCGAAAAAAAGCTGCAAGCGGTTCGCCTCCCTGTTCTCCAAAATACGCACCCCGTTGATCACCATATCAACTGCCACGGTCTGCCCCTGTTTCTTCAACGCCACCACCCGTTTTTCAATGCGCCTGATATTGGCACTATTATTTGTTAAGGTAAAATGGGCAAAGCCCTGCCCGCCAAACTTAGGCTCTATCAGCTCTTCCCACATACGGTCATTCCCAAACTTTAACTTTAAAAAAGCATCCTTATCATCCTTTCTGATACACTTATTGGCCGCCTTCATAAAGTCCTGCATCTCCTTTAAACTGTTCAGCTTCTCTTCCAGTTTCGCCACCGCCTCAGGGTCATCCGAGAAAATGGCACCATTATTTTTGATGCTCTCTGCCTTATCCGCATAATAGGCAGCCTTACTGTCCGCCTCAACCGACCGTCTCATCGCACCCGATATCTTATCCCTATACCTGCGGTCAGACTTTTCGGAATGGTGACCAATAAGGATAGGCTGTCCCATCGGGATCGCATCTGCCATTTTCTGGCTTAACTGATATAACCTGTCCGATTCCGCTTCATTCTTTAAAGCTTTTTCTTCCGCACCTGCAATGCGGTTTTCCCTGCGTTGATGAAAATCATGTTTCATAATCCAAAATGCAATTCTTCGGCTGCACCATACCGTTTCTAAAATAAAAACCCTATTCATTATCTTCTTCCCCTTCCTTTCCCAAAAAATCTTTTCAAAAGAAAAAACGGAAAAAAAGAAAGTCCAGAAAAACGGGTGCAGAGAGAACGGAGAGCTATAAGTCCCGGAGGGTGTTCTGGTATATCCAGAACATTATGCGCTCGCAGAGAAAGGAGCGCCCGAAATTCACGGCCTTTTTATCCGTTTCGATTGGAAAGAGTACAAGCGCGTTTAATCGGTCAACAATTGAGAATTTATGTGTTAGGTTAAATATTTGAGAAAACAAAATACTTGCCTCAATAAATTGTATCACCAATCTATCTTTCCTATATTCATATGACAGACGTTTTTATATAGGTTACGCACGAGTTATCACAAAAGACCAAAATTTGGATTTACAAATAGATGCCTTAAATAAAGCAGGTTGCGAAATTATTTTCCAGGAAAAAAATTCCAGTAAGTCTAAATAACGGCCAGAATTGATTAAATTATTTGAAAAGTTAAGAAAAGGTGAAACTGTTCTTGTCCTTAAATTGGGTAGGTTGAGCATTAACCGGGGAACTTGCTCGAGATACCTTAAATTTATGATGGGTTAACAGAAAAACAAAAATCTAAGTAAATGAAAGATTATCTATTGGAAATAAGCGGCTCAATATGGCTTTTGGCTCTTGTTGTGGCTTTTATCTTTTGGCCAAAGAAACGCTAAACAAGAACGGTGATTAATATATCAGGCTTAATATCTGACCTAAAATTAGGTAACCATACCCAGTTGGGACAAACCCTACTTTTTGGATGTAAACAAAGTGAAGAGGGTCAAACCAGAGGTTTACAGAAGTCTTATTAGCGGTAGGATTGCACTGAGAGATGGAGATTCATTGATTTTGGATCTTTTGGTGGCAGATGAATACGGTGAAGCTTGTTACAGATCTTATTAAGGTGTACATCTACTCCATTATATATCTGGGATATAAATTTAATGCTGGTTCGATAGATCCATACCTTGTTCTGGTACATATTTATCGTATTCTATTTGTTTGGCAACTGCTTGCGCTACCTCTTTACCTTTCAGTTTTGAAACCAGGTGCAGCGCTCCATCTATACCAGCCGATATTCCTGCGGTAGTAATTACTCTTCCATTATCAACATAGCGAACATTTTGAAGCACTTTAGCTTTAGGTACAGCCCTTTGAAGATTTGTTATGCTTTTATGAAAGGTGGTAACGGTAAGCTGATCAAGCAGACCTGCTTTCCCAAGGATAAACGCACCGGTGCAAACAGAAAAATAGTTTTTAGTAGCACTGTCCCTGGATTTTATCCAGGAAATAACTTCGGGATCATTTGTTGCCACCTCGTCTGAACCACCAAATACTGCAAAAATATCTGCCTGAGGAGCATCCTTAATGCTATAATCCGGGATTATCTTTAAAATTCCCTGAGACAGAAGAGGCTCTTTGGTTTTTGCAACAGTGATAACTTTGAAGCCTGCATAGGAAAATACTTCCATAGGCCCCGCAAAGTCAAGTACCTCTATTCCCTCATATAAGTAAAAGCAAACAGTTATTTCTTTGTCCTTTTTTACCTGAGGGTTTTTCTTCACTAACCTCATTCCGCAACATGTACAAACACCCGATTGATCATAAGTAATGGTATCACATGGATGGTTACAAGGCCGGCATACATATGTGTTTGCGTAGACTTGCGTAAATGCCAGGCAAGGGATAAAAAATATCAGACGTATTAACTGTTTCATATATGTATTATTGAAATCCAAAATTAACTGGATACAGCTAACAAATCAGGACAGTTGCAATAACAATCCGGCCATTCTACAAATACAATATTTTAATCTTATACATCTTTGACCAACTTTCTTAGCTGAGCAGGGCTGCTAAAACCACATTCTTTTACTACCCAGGCTAACTTATGTTTGGTTTTAAGCAAATGCTTTGCCTTTTCCTGTCTTAACGACAGGATATATTGACCGATTGTGGTTCCTGTAGCAGACTTGAATACACGCGTGAGATTCCGGGGACTGACAAAGACCAGTCCTGCCAATTCTTCTATTTTTAATTTATGATGTAAATGCTTAATAATATGGTCCTGAACCTGATGGATATGATGGTTAATGTGTTGCCTGTTTTGCAAATAAATGCTGTTTTGTGCCTCCGTTCCGTCTCTTCGAACGTAAACAACCATGTCTTTTGCTACGAGGCATGCAAAAGCAGCTCCGTGTTGCTCTTCAATAAGGTAGAGTGCGAGGTCAATACCCGTAGCAATTCCTGCACTGGTAAATATCCTGCCACTTTGCACAAATAATTTATTCTCCATTACTTTAAGCAGGGGGTATTTTTGTTGTAAAGTGGTTGTCCACGCCCAATGCGTCGTGCAATTATGCCCATTTAAGAGCCCGGCAGCAGCAAGTGCAAAAGCCGCTGTACAAATTGAAGACACGGTAGCACCGGTTGCCGCAGCATCCTGTAGCCATGGTATCCAAAGATGATCATCTGCCCTGTTCCATTTTTTAATTTCCATTCCGGCTACAATAACAATGTCATCTTTGTTTACTGTTACCGAACTGAGTGGCTCAACGTTTGAAAATCCAATACCAGATGAGGTAGCCGGATTTTGATATGGGGAAACATAACGCATATCGTAATGCTTTCCGCAGCACCCGGACTCATAAAAGACGGTTACAGCACCAGCCAGATCCAAAAGGTGAACGCTATCAAATATGAAAAATATAACACGATCGGAGCCCATTTTTCAAAGGTAAGAGATAGAAGGTAAATTATACATAGTCGGACAGGATATATAGTATCGTCCCTTACGAGACGCAAGTGATCAAACTTGTAAAAAGAACCAGGTAAATTTATCCTGGCAACTATTCTCAGCATCCGGAAAATAAGGCGGGTAAGATGGTATTGAACGTACCATTTATCTCCAGCGATGTTCCGGATAAAAAATCCATCAGTAGCTTTTCCCCCGAAATGTATCATCAGCAGATTCGCCAGTAGGGAAAAATCTTTTCCTGTCAAATTGGAATGGCTATTCCATATTCCTGGTCAACACTAAGAACCATACTGCTAAACCAGTATTCAACCCTGGAGACGAAACAATCCGCACGAGAGTATCCAGGCAGGGATATGTTGCAATTTTCACACCCCGTGTCAAAAAGTTCTACTTACTGAAACTCTATAAATCTTAACGATTATGAAATACAAATTTTTCCTTTTTTCCTGTGCTGGCTATTATTGCTTTTGTTGCCTGCTGGCGCCTGATTCAGCCTCAGCAAATGCAATGGAGCGCTCAATCGATACCGGCCTCCGATAATTTTTGGATCGTGGTATATTGATGGGACTTACATTGATTCCTCGAAGTTTACGAGCAGAAGAGAGTAAGACCAAATTTGATAATGATGATGAAATACGGCTAACTACATGGATGAAGACTAATTTAATAATGCTTTGCTTATCAGTAACCAACTGCATTAAGATAGAGTTAGATTTGATTGCCAAATATCAACCTCCACTTAATATTAAAAGTAACAAAAGCCCTGATAACATCTTGTTTAGACAAGATCTCAGTCTGTTGAGGAACTTAACAAAGTTAGGTTCTAAATCCTAAATCCATTCTACACCCTCATTCGGTGGCTTACCAAGGGACATGGAATGGTTTAGTCTTTGTTCTCATTCTGACGCTTGAGTTCGTCATAAATCCCCTTCAAAATCTCGTTGCGTTGGTAATTAGATTTACTGATATTATCCAATCTGCTTAATATAAAATAAATGATAGTTACAACTACAAGAATTTGAATAGTTATAATAGCGACATACATAACGAGAGTTAATTTAATTTTGAACTAATACAAAGAATAATATCATCCTAAACCAAGCCTTTCCTCAAAAGCGGTTCATCGCCATTTTAAATTGCCAACGGAATGTTTATATTTGATCAAAACGCGATCTATATGACAAGGCAAATCTTACTCACCCTCTCACTCTTAATCCTGATTATTATCAGCCAAAAAGCCAGAGCCCAGGATAGCCTGAAAGTAAATCCCCCGGTCGATACCACCATCTACGATGATAAATTGTCTTCTGAAGGACACCTATACAAGTTCCCATTATCACCCCTTAGTCAGGTGGAATATACACAGTTCATGAACAATTAATATGCAACCTCGGATGTGATTAAAAAAAACAAACTCTACACCAAACTAGAGGTAACCACAATAGTGGAAAAAGACGGCAGTGTTTCTAAATACACTGTAAAAGGAACAGGCACCGAGGCCATGAAAAATGAAATCGTCAGGATCCTTAAACTCCTGCCAAAAAACACGCTCGGCACTAGAGATGGGAAAGCGGCAAGGTTTCGGCTACACCAGCCTTTTGAGTTTAAATATGAGTGAGGGTTTGGAACTCCAAGCGCTTATCCTAATTTCGAATTACCTAAGGAACTTTCAAATTCATCTTTACGCTTTTGTTCATATTTATACTTATCTTTTAATAAGGAAATCTCACGTAATCTTTACTGGTATCCATAAAGCTAAAAATACGAAACCGATTGTACTGTTTGGCTTCACAAAATGCCTACCCTACTCTATTTCTTCTGTCCATGATACTCTGGATGGCTTATTTACAAAAAGCCGTTTTCCCGGGTACTGACCAGGTGCAGGGAAAAGCGATCCAAAATCCTGCCCTAATTCATAAAGATAAAGGGTGGCAATATTATCTGGAAAATGGATAATTGGTACAACTATGATTGAATTTTTATAATTCTGGAACAGATCTTTCTGACTTTTACAATAGGCCGAAATTGCAGTTGGATTAATGAAGTCTTCCAACTGCAACGGATGCATAATTTTCGAAAACGCTATAGAATCAGCCCTCCCTTTTGAGTCAACTGATATCCATACAGAAAACAAAATCGTCTTTTTGTCAATTGGCTTTTTATATGTTGCGATCATTGAATTTATAATCACCTTATACAGCTTGTCAATCTGTATGGTTTGCGCCCGGCTACTTACAGAAAGCGAGAGGAGTATAATAGCCCCGAATGTTCTAAATATTGTTTTCATATAGCTTAATTGCAATAAGTCCCCATTTTATCAACGCGTGTTTTATCCTGGTGTAGAGTGCTAATTGTATTGATGGCAAGTTTCTCATCATCGGTTTTAAGATTCCAGAGAGATGTGTCTTTCAGCCCTCCCCACGCCAATGCATTTGCCTCTGTGAAACTCATTCCAAGGAACTGGCTCGTGAGGGCCGCAGTCATCACAGTGACGAAATTGTTCGCAATGTACTCATGCTGGGATGGAATTAATATACGCCCCTGTTGATCCGAAGGAAACATCTTACGAAGATAGGCGTGAAATACTTCATGATAAACTGTTGCGACATTGTATTGTTCTGACTTCTTATTAAAAGACGCAGAATTGAACTTAATATAGATGTCGCTTCCTGCAGCTGTAGTCGTTCTAGTTTTTGCATCTATAGCATCTGACATTACCGTATCCTGCATAATCACATTGCTGCCTGGAAGCTGGAATGCATATTGGAACATAATTCTGATATCGCTTGGTGCTCCGGTAAATAACGCTCTTCCCACCGCAGATTGTGTGCAGGGATTTTGGACCTGATTACTGACATTCATATTGGTATTACCTCCATATGCGCTACCTCCAGTCGTCGGTGTAGTATTAATACCATCTGTATTCCCTCCTGTGTTGCCTCCTGTATTACCACCGGAATCCCCACCAGTATTGCCTCCTGTATTACCGCCTGGTATACCTGTCGGTGAGCAATTGCCTTCAAAATATAGAAATTGGTAATTTTCATTAAAGATCGTACCATCAGGAGCAACCTGCCAAGTGTACCAATATACCAGTGTACATGGTCCATTCGAATTGATTGAGGTCGAACCACCTGTATCGCCACTTCCACTTGAGTCTCCGCCAATCGATGTGCTTGTACCCGAACCAGATGCCGCTTTATTGGCGATAAGCTTTGGATCAATATTCTTGAAATTCCCTTTTAAATCGCTAGGTTGTCCATTTCTGTACATCTTGCTGCTTTTAAAATAATAATTAAGGTCATATCTCAAAATAGCTCCTGTAAAGTCGCAAATATTCGTCTGATCAAATGATGAAACCACCTCTTGCAACTTTTCATTAAGGCGATATTCCATACCTACGATTTCTATTATTTCACCATCACTAACAGAACCACCAGAGGTATGAAAAACAAAGAAACGCCTAATATTTAACTTCTTACTATTGATTTCTTTCTCGGAACTTGGAACAACAATAACCCTGCCATTACGGGTATCCAAACTTTTGGCTTCAGTCCAAAGTGGCTTGAGCCTAACTATTTTTTTTCTACTGGGTCTGCTCCGAAGCTTCAATACTTTAACCTCATATTGTCGATACAGATCTTCTGTCATCGTTGCATGACTTAGGTAATAGACTTTTGCACTTTCAAGGGTATTTTGAGGTATGCTGTTTTCGCCGCCCACCAATGCATTGATTTCTCTACGACAAGAAAAAATAATAAGAGATGCTAGTAAAAGCACAGACCCGACAAGAAGGGATTTTTTGTTCATTGAGCATTAATTAAAGAATTTATCTGTCCCAAAAATATCCTGTATCGAATAAAAAAACTAAAAATCACAGTAACAATTATATTACTAAAACATTTTAGTAATCCCAAAAACACAACATCCTGTAAAGTAACATGTTTTCCCAGTGTTAATAATGGCCTTACATAATAATATTCAACATATTTCACAATTCTATTTAGATGGAGCGGTTCGACGAAAAAGCAGGTGAATTTTATACCCTATGCAAAGGAAATAAATTTTCATTAAAATTGCATCCCGGCGATATTCAAAATGCTTTCACAGCTGTTAATATAATGAGAAGCTCAATCAACGAACTAGATCAATTTTTAAAGGATTCTGCCAACAGAAATTTTTTCTTGGTTTCCTTGATTTCATTTTTCATCTATTGCTTAACAGCTTATTTTAGTAGCGGCTACCATCAGGCTGATGAACATTATCAAATTGTACAGTTTGCAAATTTTAAAAGAGGCCTTATCCCTAGCAGTGAACTTCCATGGGAGTTCGCTGCAAAAATAAGATCTGGCTTACAACCCTTTATATGTTATGTGATATTTATTTCTCTACAGGCAATAGGTATAGACAATCCATTTATCGTAACTATAATTCTTAGAATTGTAACTGCTTTTTTATCAATATTTGCCATTAGTCGACTAATAGTCGCCTCACAGATACAATTGAAGGTTAGGTTCAACGTATTCTGGTTCACCATGTGTTATCTCATATGGTTCCTTCCTTATGTTAATGTCCGTTTTTCATCAGAAAGCTGGTCCGGAATCTTTTTCATACTGGCCTATTCTATGGCAATCAGATTGAAAAAAGCAAAGCCATCCCGCTATATAGCCATTGGGATTTCCTTGGGAATATCAGTCCTTTGCAGATATCAGTGCGCATTTCTTATGCTTGGATTGTTATCATGGTTGTACTTTATCGAAAAAAAAAAGTGGGAAACACTTGCAACTATTATCAGCAGTACTCTAATTGTATTAATTTTGGGTATTTTTTGTGACAGGTGGCTTTACGGAGTCTATACATTATCAATGTATAATTATTTCAATGCCAATATCGTGATGGATATCGCTTCCAAATTCGGAACCTCACCATGGTATATGATAATAGAATATATCTTTTATAGCCCTTGGTGGCCAATTGGCGCTACCTTAGTCACCTCTTACATTTTTCTTGCATTCAGGCTGCCAAAATCTCCCATTATATGGTGTACTTTACCCTTTTTGGTAATCCATATGCTCATACCCCATAAAGAACTCCGTTTTCTTTTTCCGGTAGCCAATTTTTGTCCCCTACTGGTAATTTCCGCCTACTATCGACTACCTAAAAAAATCAAATCAGCACTGTTATTCAGATACTTATCAGTCCTTGTCTTAATTACTGATCTTACACTTTTGTCAGTATTCAGTAGCAGAAGCACCAGGAAAGGTGAAACAAAAATAGCTCAATATATTTATACACACTATAAAGACAAAAAAGTAAACCTTCTTACTTCTTTTGAAACTGATCCTTATGACCCATTTATGGAGTACTCCCACAATTTTTACAGGGAACCGAATGTTGAAGTAACCAGGATAACCTCGATCTGGCAACCAGATTTCATTACTAAACTCCAAAATGGCAGTGTCAATCTCCTAATCCTACCCAATTCAGAAATAATTGGCAATAAAACCACCGAAAAGCTAAAAAAACTACATGCTATTCCTTTAACATCGCAGCAGAACAGATTCCTGTATTTTTTTGCAAGGTTTTATGATTCCTCTCTCGAACAGGATGATCTTAATCTCTTTCACATAAAACCATAACATCACTGACAAATATATCGACTATGCGCATTTTCTCAAATCCTATTAACGAATATGTATATATCTTCCTTCTAACTCTGATTGCTTCAATCTGTTATTTCAAGCTTCCATCGTTTGATTTCCAGACTGGCTGGGATGATCATTGGGTTGTCATCAACCATTATACAGAGAAGGGATTGACAGCAGATAATTTTATGGCAATCCTTCAGGATTTTTACCACGGCCAGTATGCTCCTGTCAACCAACTTTATTATACTTGTATTTATTACTTATTTGGATATAATGCCGGCGTATTTCATCTTGCGGGACTGATCGTACATTCACTAAATGTTGTTGTAACATTTTATTTTATTGCTATGCTCTGTAGGCTCGCGTTCAGAAAGAGCATGATTGAGTCTCAAAAAATTGCTTTCGTTTCAGCAGTGTTATTTGCGGTTCACCCAGTTAACATTGAACCAACAGCGTGGATATCAGCTTCAAAAATCCTACTATACTCTTTTTTTTACCTACTGGCACTTCTTGTGTATCTAAAATATCTTATTTCCAAAAATACCTATGTCTTCTACCTATGTATAATACTATTTGTGATTTCATTTGGTGCTAAGGAACAGGCTGTTTCTTTGCCCCTATGCCTTTTGCTGCTTGATTATATCTGTGGCAGGAATCTGAAGAATCAGATCATTTGGTATGAAAAGCTTCCTTTCCTGATTTTTTCTACATATTTTGGGATTGTTTCCATTTCCTCACAGGAAACTGACGGAACACACTTTTACTATACCTATGCAATCTTTGAAAGATTTGCCCTTGCAGGATACACGGTGACTGAATATCTTACCAAGTGCATAATGCCTATAAAACTCTCTTACCTTTATCCATTTCCTTTTGATCCGAACCAGCGATGGCCTATCTGGATATGGGTCTATCCCTTCACGATCCTTATCTCCCTTATTTTGGTTAAAAAATACCTCAGAAAAAAATGGATTTTATTTGGTTTTCTTTTCTTTTTCATACATATTTTAATTGTTTTAAACTTGCTCAATCTTAACAGGTATGCGGTTGTCGCCGACCGATATGCATATCTTTCCTCAATAGGCATCTGCTTTCTCTTTGGTTATGGCTACAATATGTTAGGTTCGGGTTCTTTTGGTTTAAAGAAAATCGCCAACTATGCTCTGGGGATAGTAGTGGCTTATTTTACACTATATGCTCATTTTCATGCTGATGTCTGGAAGAATACCCAGACACTCAAAAGTGATTTTAGGACTATTATATCTGACAGAAAAGACTTTTCAGAGTTAAAAAACAAAATAAATTCCAAAGATGAATAAGGAAAAGAACAAACTTATAATAGGAGCAGCAATCATAGTTTTGACGCTTATGTTAAATTTATCAATTAGTTTAACTGATTACAGGCTTTCCAATATCACACTCAGCGATTTTTATATGTACCAGGCGTTGGGCAACTGGGAAGGACGCCCTAACGAGAAAAGAGCGACCTACCGTTCAGGCGTGGAAGAATCAATGCAAGTCTTACAATCTCTAAAACAGGACGCCACAGGTAAATCTGAAAAAATCAGAATAATAAAAAGAAAGAGATCTATTCAGTATTTTAAATATCCAAAAAAAATTAGGCTGTGAAAATAAAATTAATCATGTTGTCCATTCTTGCCACGGCCATTTTTGCATTTTTGATAAAAATGGTTCACAAACAGAAGACAAAAGTACTGGTGATCAGCCATGATCATTCAGTAAATCTAAAAGTAGATTTTATTAGAAAAACATTCAACATCGATAGCCTTATAGATTCGGTATCGTTTGTTCAATTGGAAGGATGCCCAGATGGGATCGAAAAAATTGAAAGGCTTGAGTTTTCCGCAAGTAGGATTTTTCTTCTTAACAGTGACCATAATAAAATTTATGCCTTTGACATAAATGGAAAGTTTAAGTATCTGATATCGCAAACCCCTATTGATAATTTTCAGATTATTAAAAATAAACTTGCAACTTTTGACCATGAAGAAGGTAGGTTCAATTTTTACACTTTAGACGGCAAATTCCTTTATAAAATAAACATCGGCTTAGAAAGCCTTGACTGTATGGCCATAAGCGATTCGACCTACATCTGTTATACTGCTGGGCTCAAACTAAAGGATAACGGACAGAAACAGCACGAGTTTACCATTGTAGACCAAACATCCAAAATTACGGGGTATCTTCTACCAGTACCGCAGGAAAGAGTTGACGCGGATTATTATCCGGGAAGGAGGCTATATTCGGTTGGCAGCAAAATTTATTTCATTCCAACGTTTAATACCACCCTTAATTCAATTTCATCAAAAGGTGCGCACCAGATTCTGCGTCTGGATTATGGAAATTATGGTCCTTCAGAGGATGACCTCGCGTCAATACTCGGAGCTGGCAATCTTTACATTTTCCCATATATTTTCGACTCACAATTACTCGCAGAGACAGAAAAACACAGGTTCTACACATTCGTCTATAAAAGTGAAAAAGGCTATCTTATCGAAGATAAAGATGCACACCAAATTACCGCAGGCATAGGTTTATCAAGTGGAAAATCCGCCGGCTTTAACGATATCATGCCTATAGGAACCATTGGAAACCGATTTGCCGTACCATTATACCCTGATATCAATAAAAAGGAAATCCCTAATAAAACCCTTACCCTGATGTTATACCACTGCCGGTAATTAATTATTATATCTTAATGTCTTCCACTTAATTTATCTCCAGTTTTTAGGAAATGAGTGCAATATCACAAATTAAAAAATAATGCTTGGTACACCAAGATTTTCAAAGTGCGCCTTATCCCTATCATCCGGAAAAAAAAGATTTTTGTGACTTGTGACAATGCAAGATCGGTACAGCTCAAAGCTCAGTATGTTGAAGAAAAATCGCCAGGAGACTAAATCCCACGCGGTACTATTTACTATATAGAGATTACTTTTGAACCCTTTTGTTAAATTTTCTTATCAAAAGGTTCTCCAGCCGTCCTTAATCTGTATATTTTTTGCGTTTATCTAAGAGCAAAGACAATAAATCAAGCAGAAACAAATCCATCTTCAATCTGCCGATTATTCCAGCCGAGTGTCCGCAGGACGCGAGGCTTCCGGTCGTCCAGTGGACGGCCGCCCCCGATTTTCACAAATCAACTTAAAACAACCAGTTTCTGATAAAAATCCTCCCAATATGCACGTAGCCTTTTGTCCAGCTCTGCAAACCTTGGATCTTCATGATATTGGTTTCTATAAAGGTCTGCTTGCTTAATTGCTGCTTCCAGGTCGTCCACCCTGATCGGCCAGCCTGCAAGATCTATAACTTTTAACATAATTTGCATTTTTTTGTCTTCGTACGACACAGTCAAAACATTGATTATACTATTCAAATTACCCACAGTTTTTTAAGCTCAAGGAGATGACATCAAAACGCCCTATATCAGCCAGGCCAATGACGGCCTAACTGATTATAAATTCTTAATTGTCTTAAATGCTTAGTCAGCGCAAAGCCACCGGCTTGAAAGCCGTCCTAAGCTTCCACCGTTCCAGCTATAACCCTGCCCCAATAAACTGCATTGTTACTGATGTGCCGTTGCCATGCCCCCTCAGACCTGCACCAACGGAACCCATGCTGTTTTAGCTTTGCGATTACCTCTTGCACGGGCTTACCACCGAAAAAAAGCTGTAATCGGTTCGCCTCCCTATTTTCCAAAATACGCACCCCATTGATCACCGTATCAACTGCAGCAGTCTGCCCCTGTTTCTTCAACGCCACCACCCGTTTTTCAATGCGCCTGATGTTAGCACTATTATTTGTTAAAGTAAAATGGGCAAAGCCCTGCCCGCCAAACTTAGGCTGTATCAGCTCTTCCCACATACGGTCATTCCCAAACTTTAACTTTAAAAAAGCATCCTTATCATCCTTTCTGATACATTTATTGGCCGCCTTCATAAAATCCTGCATCTCCTTTAAACTGCTCAGTTTCTCCTCCAGTTTCGCCACCGCCTCAGGGTCATCCGAGAAAATGGCACCATTATTTTTGATGCTCTCCGCCTTATCTGCATAATAAGCGGCCTTACTGTCCGCCTCAACAGACCGTCTCATTGCGCCCGATATTTTATCCCTGTACCTGCGGTCAGACTTTTCGGAATGGTGGCCAATAAGGATAGGCTGTCCCATCGGGATCGCATCCGCCATATTCTGGCTCAACTGATATAACCTATCCGATTCTGCTTCGTTCTTTGAAGCTTTTTCTTCCGCACCTGCAATGCGGTTTTCCCTGCGTTGATGAAAATCATGTTTCATAATCCAAAATGCCATTCTTCGGCTGCACCACACCGTTTCTAAAATAAAAACCCTATTAATTATCTTCTTCCCCTCCCTTTTCCAAAAAAATCTTTTCAAAAGAAAAAACGGAAAAAAAGAAAGTCCGGAAAAACGGGTGCATAGAGAACGGAGAGCTATAAGTCCCGGAGGGTGTTCTGGCGCAGCCAGAACATTATGCGCTCGCAGAGAAAGGAGCGCCCGAAATTCACGGCCTTTTTATCCGTTTCGATTGGAAAGACGCTTAAAGAAGATCGAATAACGACCACTTCTTAGCGTGGGACAATAAAGCCTACAAGATGCTTGTTTGGCTCACACTCATAAACTAAAAAAATTAGTATTTTTCAATTACTTTATTTAACTTTGTGCCATGCAAGGATTTAACGTTGATAAAAACAAAACTTTGAATGCTGCGTTGTACGTCCTGAACAACCTGGGTGAAGCGGACTACCACAAAACCTTCAAAATCCTTTATTTTGCGGATCAGAACCATCTCAAAAGCTATGGCAGACCGGTGACCGGTGATACTTATCAAGCTATGAATTTTGGTCCTGTACCCTCTTTCCTTTACGATATTTTCAAAGCCGCTGAAAAGGGATCGCACCCTTTTCAGGAAGCCATGGATATGTCTGGCTCATTTGCGGTGCGCCGTGAGGGTAATGTGCCAATCGTAACTGCTAAACAGCAAGCTGATGTGGATGAACTGTCTGATTCAGAGATTGGGGTGCTTAATGCATCGATCGAAGAGAATAAAGGGCTTAATTTTGAGCAATTAGTGGACAAATCCCATGATGATGCCTGGACTGAAGCTGCTGAAAAGCAGGACATCGAAATGTCCTATTTAAAAATTGCAAAGGCGGCGGGCACGAGTGATGATATGATTACCTATATAACACTCAACGCAGAAAACGATCAAAACATTTACTAAATGTCATTTGCGGATCTTATACCTGATGAACTTAAAGAAGGTTTCGCTGAGCGGAACATTCAGATCGGTTCTGTAATCAAGGTATATGTCACTGACACCAATCCTCCAAAAGAGAAACGGCTGATTTTAGTGGGTGCTTCCTGGGATAAACTGCACTTCGCAACCGTATACATCAATACAGCCATCAATCCCAATATTTTTACCACCCATGAGCTTATTGATCTGAACTATGAAATAGCTTCAGAGGGTTGCGATTTTCTTGACTACGATTGTTTTGTTGACTGTTCGAAGCTCAAAAGCCGCCCGGTCAATTGGCTACAAGATATTTTAAATAACGAACCAACAAGATTATTGGGTACCGTACCAGAGGATGACATGAAAGAAATCAGGAAACGGATAAAATCAGCACCAACAATCAGCAAGAACGAAAAAAAGAACTTCGGTTTATCCTTATAGATACCTAAGTATTTAGATTTCGCTTATGGTTAGGGATAGCGAAAATTGACCTTCTGAAAGAACAGTGGGAAAAATCTGCCCCTTGATCTAAATATTGCAATAGAGCTAGATATTCCAAAATGGTAAAAGTATTATTGCACGTTGACAGTGGTAACCAGCCCTATCTAAACCAAAAAATAATGAGCCAGATAAAAAACAATATCCCAACGGTTAAAGATGCCGGCAAATATCTCGAGCAGATTGCAGCAAAACGGACAGGTGGAGCAATAAATCTCCGCGGAATCCATTTTCAGGTATTGTATTCGGCCCATACCATCCTCAGCCATCTGACCCAACAAGGCAGTATGGCATCAGTAAGGCTCGAGGGCATTGAGGATATTGATGTGAATGGAACGAGGCTCAACCTGAACGAGGATCTCTACATTCAGCTGAAAACATCACAGAACAAACTCAATGCATCATCATTCTGGGACATGGGCGTGTTGCAAAACTTCCTGGAGGTGTTTATCGCAGAACCCCGCAGCTATTTTAAGCTTGTCCATAATATGGGAATCGCTGAAGGGCATCTTGCTGCACTGGCAAACCAGCGGCTTGATGAAAAAGCTTTACAGTATTGGGACGAGAGATTAAAGTCACTGAAAACTTATGGATCATATAATACCAGGGACTTTCTTGATGCAATTACCTTCCAGCGCAAAGATATAGAGGGATTATACAAAGATATATCATCGCTTTTGCTAGGCGCCTGGAAAGTGAACAAAGGCACAGAAGCTGTTTTTCTCAGAACATTGTTCTATCACATTTTCGATTGGTCCACCAATAGAAAAAGGATTTTACATGAAGATTTATCTGCACTTTTTACGGAGATAACGGACAGCTTTTCCAAAACGCCGAGCAATTCGGCCATTAAACACGAGTGGATTTCCCTGATCGATTATGGCGTAAACAGGACCGAAAATCTAGAGGGTTATTTTGACGGTAAGGCCTGTAAGCCTGTCCACATCGCAAATAGCCTCCCTGCAAGAAGGAAGAAATGGGAAAAACTGGTCTGGGAAAGCCTGAAAACAAATGATATAACCGTTATCCGTTCCTCGAGCGGACAGGGTAAATCTACCATCGCCTGGCAGGTTGGATTTAATTCTCGTAGCGAGTATACCATTTACCAGCTCAATACCTGCAGGAACTGGGAAGAGGTTAATTCACTTACCGAATTTATTACTTCAAGGGTACTTTTGGGTACAGTACCGGTTATCATATTAGATGGCTTACACGCCCAGACAAAGGAATGGGGCGCTTTGGCTGAAAGAATAGCCGGGCTTCCGGTGAAATTCATTGTAACCAGCAGGCATGAAGACTGGCAACGCTATGGAGCAGATATCTCCAGATTGGGCATCCAAATTATTGATATTTTTCTCACCCAGAGCGAAGCGCATGACATATTCCTGCAATTGAAATCGAGGGGAAAAATCAATCCCGCGGTGAGATCCTGGGAGCCAGCTTGGGAAAGCGTACACCGCAATGGACTGCTCATCGAATACACGGTACTGCTTACCAGTGGACAAATGATCGAGGATAGACTACGCTATCAGATCAATACACTATCATCAGATAACTCAGCAGCCGCAAAACTGGAAATTCTCCGGCTGGTTTCCCTGGCCGATCTGCTACAGCTATCAATCAAAACCGAACACCTTATCCATTATATAAAACAGGAAATTGGTTTTGAAACAGACCGAGAAATCGTGCTTAATTTTCTGGAAAACGAGTATTTTATCAGTTTTTCTGCGCAGCACATCGTGGGCCTTCATCCTGTGCGCTCCAAATACCTGAACGAACTGCTAAACCGACACAGCGGTGCGCTCCCAAGCCTGGCCAAGCTTTATGATATCCTCCAAGAAAGCCAGTATCACGAGTTCTTTGTTAATGCCCCACTGTTACTAGCCGGCGATGAAAAAAAAGATTTTTACGCTTCATTTGCGGAGAAACTGGCCGATGGAAACTGGTCGGAAATGGTTACGGCAATGGATGGGATCGTTCACGGTGAGCCCCAACGCTACTGGTTGGACAATAGGGAGGTTTTTGATGAGGCTTTGAAGGCAGGGGGCATTGAAATTTTTATTATCGAAAGTACACCGTTTTCCAATGTGAGTGTTACCGAAGATCTTGCTAACTCCCTGAGCGAAGAGATGGCGCCTGCATTCAGGGCTTTTACAGAGCGAAAAAAAAAACTTGGTGACTTTAGTATTAAGGATACCGATGTATACCATTTCGCACAGCAGCTTGGAAAGTCGCTCCGTAAACGCACAGACATGCCGGATTCGGTCAAAGGGATGGAGTTTCTTGTACGCTGGTTTGATTTGCTGGAAATCGACTTTGATTTCGAGTGGTCATACAACAGCCACGAGCTATTGGCCTATCTCGAACAAAATGACCTTCAGGATTCCAAAGACCTATTTGGATTTCTGCAACTCCGCAAGCCAGATACCTACAATAGATTTGCTTCGGAACATGGTGGGGCTATTATGAGCCTGTTAAAGGTCAAAACAGATTGTATCCGTATTTATGAAAATGGAAAAAACCTACATATTGAATATATACTATCCAGTAAGGATGTTGGTGAGGCCAACGACTTGAGCGTTCAGCGGATTACCGACATTTCGCAAATTCTGCCGGGATATGAGCGTTATTGTACCGATGTCGAAATACTCCCCTATCCGAGTATGGAAATCGTCAAGTATTCAAGGGACAATGCACATAAAACCATGCCTCCACAAAACATTAGCAATGCTTTTGATGTCCACCTCAACAAAATTTGGATTTCGGTGATATCTTCCAATTATCAGGCCGCATCAGCATTTGAATGGCAGGTGCAATTATTGGAATTGCGAAGGGCAAACCTGGATTTTATTATGGATACCAATAGATATATTGATCTGGTCTTTGAAGGGAAGGGGGAAAAAGCAATGGCCTATGGCAAAAAGATTGACCTTGCAACAAAAGACTTATCTGGCCGATATGCAACCAGGGGAAAATACCCCAACTTCAATCGGTTCGTGGATCAACTTGCTAAGTTTTCGGCTGAACAGCGTGTTGTCGACAAATGGCTTTCATCTATGAGCAACGTCTGGACACAGATTCCGAACCTTTTTCTTTCCGAGGATGCCCACAAGAAAAAACTCGTCCTGATTAACTTTAAGGAGGTTTTTCTGGATCTGAAGAAAATGCAGACAGCATTTGCAGAAATTGAGATTGGATCACATGTCTACTTCGAAACTTCAGAACTGATTTCAAAGGAACTTGAGGCATATGAGAGACTTTATCATGGAATATGCTATGTACTGGAACATCCCCTACACCTGCAGCAACCTGTTGCAGTGGGCAAGAAAGCTATAGCAGAATGGTGGCAGCAAAGCCAGAATCTCATCTTAGGCAGTTTTCAGCGTTTATTTGCAGAGATCGAAAAAACCGGAAAGTTCAAATTCTATCTACCAAGCAGTTTCAGGGAAACCCAAACCCTGACGTATGTGACTTTTGGTGTAGAAAGCAGTGATCTAGGCGACCCTGAAAATATTAGATTGTTGCTGATGTACATTAGTCCCTTAGCCCATTTTCCTGCGGATTTCTTTACGATTGTTAATGTCGTAAATGGAACTTCAAAAGGGGCTTTCCGTGTACAAAGGGAAATGCTGACTGAGCTAAATAAAATAATGGATGAAAAAGAAGGTGATATCTCACATTACATGCCATTGCCCATCGCAGTTGACGAGCAGACAATTGAGTTACTGCCAGGCGTATCCCTTCCACTTGTCGATCCGAATGCAATAATTGAATCTATAGCGATGGCTATTTCTGAACTCTGGGAGTTAAATACTTATAGAAAAAAACTGGACATCTCATATCCAGCTGAAGATAGGTGGTTAAAAAAGCTTGAGAAAAACATCGTCCGATCATTGAACACAAAATTGGCGAAACTTTCCCACCCACGTTACCTGGATTTTATTTCATGGATCAATCTTGGCCTGAAGGATAAATCCGTTTATCATGAACAGGAATATGCAGAAAAGATTATTGAGATGGCTAAAGGCCATGTCGAAACAGTGAGTTAAAACAAATAATTTCAAATGGAAGATATAAACTACTACAAAGAATTACTCAATAGCGATTTGGTCAGCGGAGATGGATCTCTAATGTTCACATTTGAGTTCACCCGCCACATGGGTGGCATTATCAAGGTGAAGGTTAACGCAAATGATGATGTTAAAAACGCCACTTTCGGGTTGAAAGAGAATGATGGCAAATATTTTTTAAGGATTATTACTAAAGATTTTTTGATTGTCTATCCCAGCGGCTCGACAACGGAGATAAACATGGAAATACACGCGGTAATAGAACTCATCACAAATGGCCTGTTCTCATTATCAGAACATTAAATATAGGATAATACAATTTAGAAGGGTATTTTTATCCAGTTTCAAACTGATCAGCTTGAAACCGTGCATTTTAAAATCAGACAAGGCAATAGAATTGAGAGTGAATAATTATATTGTTAAATGTAGGATTTTACGCCCGTAAAAAAATAGCTCTACAATTGTTAAAAAATATCGCAACGAAATAAATGTTCCCGAAAAGGAACACAGTTGACAACTATACCTTATCCCCCAAGTCTTTTTATTCCGCGGATAGCACTCGAACCATAAAAAGAATGACCAATCCTCAACTTGTAGTATCTGAAATTGCAAAATTCTTTTGCAAACACTTTGGGACTTTGAAATTTAGCTGAACCTTTACATAGCACAGTTAAATTAAAGCTGATAAATAATATTTGGATTATGCGCATAAACAGAACCATATTTCTCCAGTATATCCTGCACCAATCATTTGTGGAGTATTTGGGCTTGCGGGAATTCTCCTAACAGGAGTATTCACTATGGAGGCGGGCAAACTTGCTTCCCGTGAGATTACGGAAACCAGAAATAAGGATGGTTCGGCAACGAAAAGATCAATAGAGGTTTTTAAGTAAGAAATACTAAACATAAAAACCTGATAAATAAATGAAAAACTTTAAAAAATTTTCCTTCAGTTATTTGTTTCAATGGTCAACCGTATAAGAAACAAAAAGCAAATACCGACTTATGAAGCCTAGCTTTCCCCAACAGTATGACGCTGTTGAACAACATCCCATATCATTCCTGAAGGATAAAAAAATATTCTTTTGGAATCCAGGAAAGGCAACACAGTCAAGAATCCCCCTGACGCTTTAACTCCGCCTGTTCCTATTTTTGATAAAGCCATAAAGATCCTCGACTATCAACTTTAACGTCGACAATGTTGCGAGTTCATCCCAGGAATATCTTCCAGACAAAATGTTTTCATGTACAAATTGGGCCAATTTTGATTTATAGGCGGAGGAAAGTGTCCCCCCGGTCCTTGCCATTATCTGGACGGGCTTTTTATTGCGCATAACACCAGAAAAGATCTTTCCAAGCTTTGAGCTATGTTTGATCGGGAAAATCCCCTCAAGCGACCCCGGATCACATTTCACGGCTTCCAAAAGAAAATCTTTCAATATACTGTCTGGTAAAAGATTCTCTATTTCAGGCAGATCGGTTTTTCTGTACATAAAATTTTCATCCTGTCTCTCTTCATACTTGACATGTTTTGCAGAATCAAAATCTGAATCTGCCAGTAAAAACACATTTGAATTGATAAAGTACGCTGCGATATTATTCTCGGAACTGCTGTCAAAATCATAGTGCACCAGGTTCTTTCCTCCATATTCGACAAAACTAAAATCGTAGCCCTCGCTCGGCGCATAACTTCCTGATGCTAACTGCTGGACAAATGCATGTAAAAACGCCCGGAGGTAAAAACGATCGGTCACCCCTTCCACCCAGACACTACAATTGGTGATCAGTACCGAGGTATTCATTACACCTAAAAGCTCAAGCGTCTTGTACTGATTTTGATCAAAATAGGCAATATTGGAAGCATTCTCATCTCTTTTTGAGAACACGAATATTCCCGTACCACTTCCTGAAAGAAAGGATTCAGAAAGGATATGGTTGGAATGTGTATTAATGAAATAACGGAGATTCTTTGCCTTTAAGTATTCATTTTGCGTAATTGCCTTGACAAAAATATTCTGAAATCCTGGATGCAGGTGATTTTCCGGCTCATCGATATATATCCATTTTCCATCCTCCGCCGTAAATATGGGAAATAGCAGATTGATGATGCTCTGCACCCCCTCGCCCAGATCATACATGGGAATGTCCTCAAGTTCATCCGGTAAACTTATCTTGATTACATCACTTCCCCCACTTCGTGCCCTGTAGGCAATAATATGGATGTCGTCCGAGTCAAAAAATGTCTGACCGATAAATTTTTCGAAGGCGTGAAAATTCCGGATCTCATCCCTATTACCATTCCTTGCATAATTGATGTTCTGGTAAAGCTTTAACCCAGTCTCAATCTGGAGAATAGCTTTTGTTCCCTTAAAATAATTGTCCCTAAGGATATCTTCAAAAACGTCACTCGAAGATACCCCGGTAAGTTGCCGGGAACTGCGCAACGCAGGAATATAAATATTCTGGCTGTTGTACTTCGACCAGCTTAGATCATCAATCGCCTTAGTCCAGTCCAGCACCTCTTCCAATCTGGACTGCACTTCATCCAACTTATCCAAAGGCACTGAAATCCCCATTGCAGGCATTGAGGGGCCTAAATCTCGCAATTGAGAGGCTGGATAGGAATTGAAGTGAACTACCTTATTACCATTGTTCCTAAAATGCGCATACATATAAATCGCCGATCGTAGTATTGTATCAAGCTGTTTAACCTTTCTGACAATTGTTTCGAATGTTTTTCCTTCAGTAAAACTTAGCAATTCCTCAGAGATCGAATTTACTAAAACCATAATCTCCTGATAAGTTACGATCCGGTTATGTTTCTTGAAGTCACCTAAAAAATCATTAACCTGGTTTCCATCATCAGACTGTCCATGAAATGTTTGAAACTGGATCATACCCTGAGGGTAATGTTTGTCGCAGAACTCAATATCAGATAGAATTTCATCTTTTTTGGAAAGCACCACGTTGATATCGGATTTGGATTCGATGAGTATCTTGTGTCCGATATTGATTATTGACCTCAAAAACCTGCTTTTTCGGGTATTATTTGCACCAACTATGATATTTATATTCTGTAGGCCAGATAAAAATGAAACAGGAACATTACCGGCATAAAACTCGTGGATTTTCCCAGCTTGTTCTTCAGTATTGATTAATCGTAAGTTGACCATTTAAAATAGAGTCATTAATTTTTCGATGAAGCTAAAGAATTTCTGTTAAAAATCTTCACTGGAAAGTAAATCAGAAATAATATATCCAGGATGCAATTCTTTTTTGCGGATATTTTAGGGCTGCAGCATCGTTTTGAGAAGTTAGGTAGCTGTCAACGAGACTGATGAAACGCAAATCATATCCAGACTATTAGCTCAGAATTAATTGTTTGGTTACTAAATCACTGATTTGCAATTCTGATATTTATGGATAAATTTGGTTCACTACAATCGCTCTCCGATTGGACGTTAAAAGAAAATGGATCCAAAAAAGAAAATATCGCCGCAAGCCATACTTGCACTCAGTAATATTTCTTAATTGAGTAGTCAACCAAGGTGAAGACGACTAAAATGTCTCGAAAAATTTTGTATCTGTTTCTTTCATAATCTTTAAAAAAATCAGCAAATTAGGCTAGCATAATCAAACTGCTAAATCGTTAACGATGAAAGAACTTCTCATTTTAAGATTATTCAACTGCGACAATGGACTCACAATAACTATAACAGATCCCCAGCAGAAAATTTCCAAGGTGTCTCCTATTTGGTTTGAAGGAGATCCAAAGCTTGATCTAGAGCTCATCCTTCAGGAAGTGGCGATTAGTGAATCTCCAACAGCTCCCTACTCTTTCTATATAACTGGATGGAGCACAAGGATGACAAAAGCGAAATTCTATTTCTATCTAGAACAAAGAATTATTGACGTTGGTGGATCGGTAGTGGAAAACAATATTATCGGTAAATTCTACGCACACTCTCTCATAACCAATAAACTTGATAGTTCTCCTGTATTTAACGATGCATATATTCTGTTTAATTTTAATTATTGTCATAAATTCTGGGACAGTAGTGGTTATCAATATAAGCTGAATATAAACAACATAAAAGAAGACTTCAATATCTTAACCAATTATAATTCTAATGACTTCCTAAAAACAGCTGATCTGATATACTACAATCAGATTCCAAGTGTTATTAGGTTGCTAAGAAAAGATGATTTCCCCCCGCACCAACTAGACTTTACGGATAAACTTGTTAAAGGAAATAATAAGGTTTTATTCACTTGCAATCAATATGGAGATAGCTCCGCAGATACAACAACGAATGTAGGAATTGGAAAAACTTGGTTTACATTATTTCGTTATGGCGATTCAATGATATGCAATGTTGAATATTATGCAATGACGGTAGGTTATTTTTTGGCATACGAGAGCTATTTAATCAAATCATAATACGCCAAAAAAAACATCCTTCTTAATTCAGAATCAAATACTTCTAATAAAGCTGCGCTAAAAAGAAAAGTAGCTTGAAAAAAAAACTAACGGCCTTTCGGAAGTACGATCTTTGATGCTTTCCATTGTATAGGCTCATCTTTGGCTTTTTCAATGCTATAGAATGGCCTGGTTCCCAGTACAATTGCTTCGAGTATCACCACATGGCCTGTTGGAACACAGGTAAATGCCGAAAAACGTGTTCCTTCCTCTGGTGAGATATTTAACAACCTGTTACCAGCTTCGGGCTGCCATGTTTGGTCATGTTGTAAGGTTCTGTTTATACCCACCGGTCTGATCAGAACCGGGTTGGTGCTGGCAGCATGGATTGCCATTTCGTCGGGTACACCCGGACAGGTTTTAACGTTAATCACAATATCTTTAAGCCACACGCTGTCTGTACGGCCTTTTGATAATAGTACGTGGACAGCTAAATAGTCGAGCCCATTTTCACCAGTGATTCTTTCGGTTTCCAGATCGACCGTCAGGTTGATAATAAGCCAGCCTGTAAATAGTTTATATATGAAAAACCAGAATGCCGCGTATAAAGCGATGACCTTGAAGACAGTTTCCAGATCATTGAATTGATCGGTCTTGTCTATGAACAAGCATACAATGCCCAATAGAAAAACAAGTGGAATGAAAAATATCAGAATGGCGCTGATTGATCTCGAATTTAGTTTCATGAGTGATTGGTTAAAAGTTATTGGCAGCATTGATTACTATTACAAGATACTAATAATCAACCTAAATGACTTTGGTTTAGATGGTAATAACCTATGCTGGTGGAACGAAATTAAAAACTGACTTCTTATTAGAAATTTAATTCGTTAAGAATTCTAAAGGCGTCATTTTTATCAGATTAAAGAAAATGTATCTTCAGTTCAAAACAAAAACCCAATTGGCAATTGAACATGTCCGCCAGTCCGGGAACGCTCAGTACAGGAACAAGGTTTCCAGGCCCAGATGCGGAAAGAAGCCCAAGCTCCCTCGGCAAGACCTCTCCACCACAAAAGCTGCCGGAAAGATCAAATATCAGCCTGGTAAAGAGCCATATACGGAATAACCACCGGCTGCCCATGAAAAACAAAGCGCCCAGAAAAAGACCGATCGCAAATCCAATAAAATTTCGATCTTCACCTCAATGAGGACATTCTGAACCTTACCTGCTCCATCGGGGAAACTGCTCCCGCGCCAAACATCGAATACAGCGAGCAAAAAGATCAGCCGCCATGCCAGATCAAGGCAAACCATCTAATTCAGGCATCATCTATGTTTTGCAACTTCTAGGTTTTCCGGACTTTGTCTTGGCAGCTTCCTTTTCCTGATTATACTGACAATGAACCACACACACATTGCAGAAAAGACAATGGTAAAAAACATCCTATATTCGTATATTACACTTTTAGGTGCTTGGGACCAGGGTAGCGCTACAAGGAGCGCCATAAGAACAGCGGAGAAAAAATCTGATTTGTCGACGCCCTTATTCACATAGATCTCGTCCAGTCCTTTTCGGATCTTCCTCTCGATGTCATCGTAGGTATCGTTGTAAGGAGCCGAATCGGCCGGTGATGCTTCTTTCAGACGCTTAAAGATTTCCAGATCGTCTTTCAGTTTGGCCCTCCGGCCCGCTGAGCGGAAATTGACAATGGCGATAATCGCAGAGCTGATAGCTGCAAACGCAGAGATAAGTTTGGAATAATCGGTGGGTTCTATCATTTTGAAGGTATTTAGATTTGGTATACACGGTTTCAGTACGCTGAATAAATTTAATCTGATTAGCTTCGCCATCTCTCCGGTTAGGGAGGGATGCATCACTATACAGCTGTTATGTAGTAATTTTGCTTAACGATTACGACTGATAACGGCCACGGGAACTATTTCTTTCCCGAATCTCCGGAATAGGCTTTGAGTACCTCTGAAACCATATTCGTCGACATAATGGTGGATGCTGTTCCTCACCTCTTGTTCAATATCATCACTAATGGTCTGCACCCAATACCTAAGATAGGGCTCAAGTTCCTTTTCGCTAATGAGCCCTGCCTCAATATATTGTTCAAATACCTCAAAGTAATTCAGGAAACAATCGAAATGGTCGCGGATCGCCACCTCTACCGGAGTAAAGCGCCGCTTTGTGGTGTGGGACTGCAGGGCAGACCGTAAGCCCCCCCTGGTCACCTTGGCAAAGCGCTCCGCGTAGACAGGGCTCTCGGGAAACAGCTCGACATACCTTGAGCCCCAGTCGAGCATGTACATGGTATTGCGGACCAGTTTATCCGCATTAAACTCCTTGGCCTGCGCGGCCACAAATTCGTTCCGTTTCCACTTTTGGTCTTTTCCATATCGCTTTAGGCCGATCAGAAAAAGGTAGAAGGCTCCGATGCCGCCTAAAAGCTTTAAGATAAACTCCAGTAAAGGAAGCAGTTCTGTGTTGTTCGATTCGATAGCCAACATATTTGGGTTGAGTTAAGGTAACGTTGTCTGCTTAAGGCTGGCCAACTTTGCATTCTGATCCATCAATGTCTCCCATAATGTGTGTTATAGGTGTCCACACGTGGGACACCTTGGCCGTGCGATGCGAGAGAACCTACCACTGGACACAGAACAATCCCATTTTTTAAACAGCCCAGGCCGCAATCCTTAGATCCAGGCTGGATCGTTCCATTCTACCTTCGATTTTTTCCATAGCCGGCGCAGATTCCAGACTTAAAGGAACACATGTGCACCGCTTGGGCCATCGCCCTGACCATCGCCGTGGACATGCTGCAGCTCGGACAGCGGCATTTTACTCGGCAACGCCTTGCCGTCCACGCCGTGGAAGAATTCGTCATAGTAGCCACCACTGCTATAGACCGCATGGTAGCGGTTCCATACAAGCACATGTTGCATCCGCGACAGGGCAGCTATGGAAACATCAGCGACCTGTGTCGCCGGAAGCCCCAAAAGCCTATGGACTTCATCTGCGCCTTCGGATTTGTTCAAATCATTGATCGCCCTTTGATAGCGCCCCCAGCCGTACATCGTTCGTTTAACCTCGGCCATTACCGCAAAGCAAAACCTGCCGAACTCCAAGATCGCTCCCGCATCCCCTCCCTGTGCGAAAGCTTCGAAGGCGGACTTCTCCACCCCAGTGCGATAGTCCTCGAAGGATAGCGTATTCACCTGCCCATCCCTGAGCCCTACCAGATACCGCTCGTTGGTATAATCTACTCCAATCGACCTGAACACACCATCCAGACCGTAACTGGCGATCGCCACCTTGACCAGGGCGACCGACGCGCAGTTTCCACCCCCGCCAATACGCCTGGGGAAGGGAAGGGCCACTGTTCCCTGCTTGAAGGCATCAAAGATCTGCTCCGGTGAAAAACGCTTTCCATGGAAATCCCCGGCGTTAATAGCCGCTATCAGTTCATTTATTTCTGTCATACTATAATATCTTAAAGCCTTAACATACGATCATCTTGGCATAACAGAGGGCTTCTTCCCCCTACCAAGCCCAAAAAACCCTAACCCGGTTCCGAGTCCAAAATGGCCCAGGTCTTGGGTCCCACGATCCCATCGGCAACAAGCCCTCTCCCCGCCTGGAAGGCACGAACGGCAGCTTCGGTCTTGGGGCCAAAGAATCCATCAGGCTCTACACCCAATTTTCCCTGCAGCTGTCTGACCAGTGTAGGGTCATTAGCGGTCCCACGCCGCAACGTGCCCCTTTGCATCGCACCAGGTTCGGACTTTGGAATGAGTATGGGTGAAGGTGCCCGGCCCTGCAGAATATCCTCAACAGCCGCCCTAAAGCCCACCATATCAAAATTGGGATCATTCTTTATCCCCTTGGGCAGCCGGTACTCCTTGTGTCCGGCACAAAACTCCGCTCCCTTTCCCAGGTGCCGCAAAATTGCCGCAACCCCGCGCCTATAGGCATCCATCTGGACTTCGCTCCAAGATTCGGTCCGCTCGTCGCCGGTATTTTCCGCTTCGATCCCGATGAAATGTGAATTTCCCGCCGTAATACCTTTCCAGTTTCCAGGACCGGCATGGTTGCAGATCCCGGCAGCGATGATATAGAACGTACCGTCCCGGCCCAGTCCCAGTTGGGCCAATGGGCCGGAAAGCGGGTTCTTCCCCGTCCTTCCGTGGATCAGGGTATGCAGCGAAGGCATATTCCCCTTAAGAGTCGTCGTTGCGGTATGGTGGCAAAGCACACCCTCTATGCTCCCCATCTTCCCCTTCCCCAGGGTTTTCCATCCAGGACACTCGGCGACCTTCAGTCCCGCCGCCTTGAGCACATCCGGTAACCAGTTTAATGAATCGCTCATGGTTCCACCCCTCCTTTCGATGCGGGAAGATCCTCATCGGGCGTATCGTCCCCGCTCTGTATCCCGCAGCAGTCCCCATGCTCCTCTATTGCGCCACCGGCCTCTGGCAGTGGCGCAGGCCCAGTACCGAGAATGATCGTCGGCGTCGCCGCCTTATTGTCCTTTGAGCCCTCCTCGCCACTTTTTTCATTGGGTTTGACCGTAGACCTGATCACCATGAATTTATTGAGCAGATCAAACCAGAACGGCGCACCCAAAGTTGCCGCCAATGCGGTGATGAGCCAACCGAAAATCGATTTCAACACGGCTACGGCCACCGTGGAGCCTTTCATCTCTGGAAATTCAAAAGAAAAGTCCGTAGCCTTCCAACCTATGGGAAGTGCAAGTTCCCCTAACTGACGGTTCGCCAGTTCATAGGATAGTTTCATGCTTGCGGAATCTGCCGAAACGGACGAAGCCTTTTCCACCAGCACCTTCCTGGCGGTATCATTACTGGAGAGATAATCGACAATGGTGATCGTATTGACGTTCAGCAGCACCGCCACCGACAGACCGATCCAAAAGATCACCCACTGGGTCGAACGTTTGTACCATCCCGAAATGCGGTCCATACTTCCCTCGAACCAGCTCTCCAGGTTGTCCTGGGCAACCTGGATGTCCCCTTGGGCCAGATCTATGGCATTGAGCAGGATCCGCTGCACCTGTGGGTTCCCGATATTGGAGATATTGGAACGCATCTCAGCTAGAGAAAGTACCGGCGTACTTTCACTGTTGTTCAGCGCGATGTCCTTGCCGTTGGCGGCAATGTCCATCATTGCCCGGGCAAAGTTTTTCGCCGGAATGTAAGAAGGCAGGTTCCCCCCCCTTGCAAAAAGATCAAGGGAAGCATTGTTGCCGGCTGTATATGGCCCGTTGAACAATCCCGAAATCAGTGGATGCCCGTAAAGGGTCGAGGCGAGCCCGGCTCCCCCAGGATCGGCCAGCAGTTGCCGTAGTCCCTGTTCCAAATAGGCGGCACGTGTCTTAAATTTTGCCTCTATCCCCTCCCGGATAGCGGTGCAGATGGTACTGACTACCATAAAGACCAATATCAGGCCAATGGCGATTTCGATGGTGTTGGATCCGAACATAGTTAGAGCGTTATAAAGAATATATTAGTCAAAAATTTAAAAGGGCCGCTGGACATTCCCGGCTGCGATCAGCGCGCTGTTAAGACTTATCCCGTCAAGTTTTAATAGTCTCGCGACAACCGACAACTACTGACCGATCTTGCAGGCAAGGCCCGGACCATCAAATTACAGGATATCCAGCGGATCTACCACTTCGATGACAAAGGGATTTTTTTCACTTGTGTCCTTGGACAGGTCCAACGAAAGCGCCGTGCCTTTCGTTGCCGAGAACTCCCGGTATTTGCTGAATTTTTTCCTGAACCTGACCAAAGCAAAGAATACCGGCACATTGCTCGACCAGTCCTTGATGAACGAAGCCTCTTTGTACCTCGATATCTTCAGGTCTAGACTCGCATCAATGTCCCGTACAACTTGTCCGGCGGGCACCAGCCCATTGACCTTTCCACCGACCTCAAGACTCGCTGTCTTACTATTGGACTGCATGATAAGTGCCCTTGCAGCGGTAGTGACCGAAACCACTACAAAATAGTCGCTCCACTCAAGGGTCCCCTGGTGCGGCACGAGCTTTGCCTCCAGACCAATGATGCTCTTAAAGCGCTGCTCCCTGCAATCAATTGCCGAAAGATAGGTCGAGCCCACCTTGCTAAACCCAATGGTAAGATTTCCCTTACCGACCGAACCCTGCGTGAGATCGGCTTCGAAACTAACGCTCACCGCACCTTTGCTTGCATATACATACGAATCCAGTGAGTCTACCGGCTCGTGCTCCGTCTCCAGCACTACGCCCAGGTCAGAGAGGTTGCCGTAAATGGAAAACTCCCCAAAAGGTTTTGGCACCCCGAAGATGTTCCGGTAGTCAAATTTGATGATATCTCCCGGCTTCACGCTTGAGCCGGGCATGTAGACAGCATTCTGGCGAAGCTGCGTTGCGATTTCCTTGCAGTAGTCGATAGCTAATGACATGATGTTTGGTTGGTTAAAATTTGTCTTCAACGAAAATTTTCGCACGGTTAAAAACTAAAAAACCTGAAAATATCGCCGTTTTCCTACGTCCAGCGCTAGCAGGGACGAACAGAGACATAAGATAGCCAAAGACAACAGCCGGGAAAAATATTTGGTACCAAACCCGCCTGTTTTGTTACAAAGGATACCTTTCCCCATTACAAAGACAGGACTTGTCCCAGTCGACAATTTTAGGTAAACTTGTATCGCTAAACACCTCTCCTTATGCCTCTTAAATGCGTCATCATAGACAACCAGCAATATGCTGTGGATGCCCTTTCCGGCTACATCGACCGAATGTCCGTACTTACGCTGCATTCAACCTACACCGACCCGTTATTAGCGCTCAGCGAAATCGACAGCGCCATGCAGATAGATTTCATCTTTATGGACATTGAGATGCCCGGCATCAGCGGCATAGACCTGGCCAAAAGCCTTCGCCCCATGACCAGGTTCTTGGTTTTCAGCACCAACCATCCGCACTATGCAGTAGAGGCCTTCGAAGTACGGGCCAGCCAGTTTTTGCTCAAGCCCTACACCTTTTCTCATTTCGCACTAAAGGTGCAGGACCTGATCAACAGCCGCCAATTCGGCACGGACATACCGACTAAATCCAGCAGCACCACTCACCGGTTCATCAAGGGAGAGGGCAAGAACAGTTTTATATCGATCGACACCGCAGACATTTCCCATCTCAAGGCCGACCGGAACTATGTAGAAATCTATACCCGTGACAAAAACGGACCGCAGGTACTTCGACTGGGCATCAATCAAGCGCAGGCACAATTGGGCTCACATGACTTCATACGGATCAACAAGTCCATACTCGCCGCCAAACAGCAGATCGCACGGATAGAGGGAAATACCGTCACCATGTCCAACGGAACGAAGTTTTTTATCGGTCCGAGTTACCGACGGACATTTATCGAATTTTTAGAGCATAGGCTTTTGCGTTAACGGCCAGAGGCCAAATTAAAAAAATCGGAAGTAGAACAATCATTTGAGCAAAATACTATTATATTAGTAACCAATAAAGGATAACTAATTATTATCATGCTTCTTCAATTAACTTCTGCTCTTCCTGAAATTGACAAGACCATTCTTGACTACCTCGATGCCGTAGGAAAAATAATTGTCATCTTAGGACTGCCATTGGCCTATATTCAATATAGGAGAACCAAAAAAAAGGAGAAAAGAGATCGGGAATACGGAACATATAATGCCCTCGATGAAAAATATCTGGAGTTTCAGAAACTTTGTTTGGAGCACCCTTATCTAAATATATTCGATATTCCAGATAAAAACCCAAAAAAATTGGATGAAAAACAGCAAAAGGAAGAACTTATCCTCTTAACGATGCTGTTTTCGATTTTTGAACGTGCCTATTTATTGTATTCTGACCAGTACTCTGAAATAAAAAAGAAGCAATGGATAGGCTGGGATTCTTATATTCGTTCCTATTGTGAAAGGGATAATTTTTTAAGGGCATGGGATATTAGTGGAAATACATTTGATACCGATTTTGAGCTATACATGAATGAGTATATCAGTAGTGGTAAAAAGTCTTCGACCGCTAAAAGTAGCTCTGAAAACTAACGCCTTCTGAACAAGTTTGGCATGTATCGGTGTAATCGATGAAAATTTCTTCACCTATTTGTATGTCGACGGACGTCGTCGAAAACTGGACAATACCTTGACTATCAAAATGATTTTTCGTATTAGGATTATCTGAGTGGTTAGTGAACCTAGCATTGTCTCCACATAAGTACCAACTTCCATTAATTTCTAAAAACCCATGATACATGACATAATCCTGCACAAGTTGATCAAACTTGGCCATTTGATCAATATCAAATATTCTATCAAATCTATCATTTCTTTTCCAATAGACTGTATCCTTGGGAATGAAGTTTTTGGCGAATAGACCGATGCCACGGCTAGGTGATTTTTCGAGAAACGTTGCGACAAGAAGCATGATAATAATTAGTTATCCTGCATTCATATTAGATAGCCATGGAAAAATCCATCCTCGGATGCTTGTCCCTCAAAATCTGCTTCTGCTTCTCACTGTTCACTTGGGTATAAATCTGCGTTGTGATGATCGAGCTGTGGCCCAAAAGGGATTGGATATACTTGATGTCAACGTCGTTCTCTAGTAGCAGGGTCGCAAAGGTGTGGCGGAACACATGGGGTGTAACCTTTTTATCTACCTTCGCGACCTTTGCAATCCCATCTATCATGTTCCTTATGGACTGATCTGAGAGTTTGTTATTTAGTCTATTTACCAAAAGATAACCGCCTGAGACCTTGATCCTCTCGTCAAACAGAGAAACATAGGTTCCTAACAACGCCAAGGCATCAGGATTGCATACCTGAACGACCCGCTCCTTGTTCCCTTTGCCCTTTAGCAGCAGAGCCCCTGATTTCAGATTTAAGTCCGTTTTTTTTAGATTAGCAATCTCCGATACCCTGGCCCCACTGGAGAACAACAGCTCTAGCACTGCTATGTTCCTTATACTTTCAAAATACGCATAAGATGTACGTGGCGCTTTGGAAACGAGCCTATAGGCCGCATCGAAGATCGAAGCAGCTTCGATCTTTGTTAATGCCTTTGGAAGAATAACGGGCTGTTTCAAACTCATTTTCAGCCGTCTAACCGGGTTGACCAAAATCAAATCCTCATCTTCTAAATAATTGAACATCGCTTTCAGTGTAGCCACCTTCCTTTTTACCGTTCTTACCTTCCAAGAGGAAATCTCCCTTATGTAATGTTTTAGCTCGGTTTTGGAAATCTGCTCCACATTAACTGGATATTTTTGGGTTTCGATAAAAGCGTAGAACTGAAGCAGATCAATCCTATAAAAATAAATAGTCTTCTCGCTTAAGTTTTTCTCGTAGCGGCAGTACTGCAGAAAAGTGTTGACTGCTTGGTTCAATGTGGTCATGGGCTCAAAATTTAATTGGAGCGAAAAGTCGTTCTTTCCAGCTCACCAACCAAATAATTTTGAACCCAGCTCTAGTTAACATTTTCTAATAGGGATCCATAATCAATATTCGATTGACTTAACAAAAGCATTTATCCGCATTGCGTTCGAGGTTCTTACCCAAGGCATCCAAGTTGCTGTTCTTGTAAATTTCAACCCACCGTCTGTCATTCTTTTACAGAACTCGCTTTCTGCAGCCGTAACCTTACAGTAAGCTGTAGATGTTTCGTCGGGTTTATAATATGTATTATTCAAAATGATGGTTTTGAAGCGATCCAGGGAGCAACGCCAGATTCTGTCAGGTAACCAAAAACATCATGTTTGTTTTTCACTTCGTTAAAGCACGGGTATACAAAGGAGCCCCATAAAGCGTCCCATTTTGCCCCGCCGTTTGATCCTTGGCAGTTCCAAGCAAATAATATCATAATTAAAAACAAAAAGCCAGCTTTTGACTGGCCTTGATATATTTGATCTGCTTCTCATTAACTTGTTGGTGGGGAGCGGTTAGTTTAACCTAATTCAGCAATGATTAACAACCTTAGATCGAGGATGAATATTGCTTTTCCAAATTGCTCAAAATATTGTTGGTCGTTGGCATCTGGCCTGACAGGTATTTCTCAACATCAGCAATTGCGGTTGTGTTGCCGTCTATTGTTTTTATCACTTTTGCCTCCGTTTTTTGGGAGCATGCCATTACCGGATAAAAAGCCGCCAGAAAAAGCTGTAGGATCACAAAGCCAAAAGCTTTAACCTTTCCTATTGTTTGATCCACATGAGTTGACTTAAGTTCAGCACCGATATTTTTGAATTTTTGTCCGTGAGAAAATTATAATTGACCTCATGCCCATTCAGCCCGCTTGACTTTAACGAATTATTGCCTGAAAAAATCAATGGCTGCAGCGGTAAAACATCCGCGAGGTAGGTAGAGTACAATTTACCATCCTTTAAATACAATTTGATGCTGTCCGCGCCGCCCACCAGCGAATACGTTCCTACATACTGGTTGGGATCGGTAACCGGTTGTTCGGCAAACAGTGGCAATATCAAACTGGAGACATATTCATTGATCCTGTTAAAGTCAAAATCGGTCACATTGGTCAGTACAGCCCAGCCCAGTTCCAGTTTAGGGTGAATCACAATTTCAGTACGCGCACCGAGCATCGCCCCTTCGTGCTTCACGTAAGGATAAGAACGTTGCCAACCGATACCAAGTGATTGCATCATCCTGATGGATTTTTCTGAAAGTACGCCGTTTTCTGTATTAAACTGTGCACTGATGAATTTGGCCAGATCTGTTGCTGTTGAATATATTCCGCCCGCCGGTGCCATCGCATTTGCATCATAATCGGGGGTTTTAATGAATTTCTGCGCTTCATTTGAGTAAGAATATCCTGTTGCCAACACCTTATCCTGATCGCTGACGGTGCCGAACCCGGTATTATTAAGATGGAGGGGTCCGCAGATCCTAGTTAAAACAGCCTCCTGGTAACTTGTTTTTGCCGCTCTGCCCAAGCCGAGACCAAGTAGTGCATAGCCCATGTTGGAATATTGACGCGAATCCTGGGGCTTTAATTCGTATTCAGGATATTCTCTTTTGGCCAATCTTAATGATTTTAGAAATCCATCCATAGAAGGCGCCTTGATGGAGGCCATTTCCCTGTTGGTAAGCATCCAGGTGTCCGCCTGCTTAGCAAACCCAACATCCGCCTGCGAATTTCTCGGGAGCCCGGAACTGTGTGTGGCCAGTTCTAAAAAAGTGGTTTTACCAGGTTTGCCTTCAATATCCGTAATCCTGTATTCCGGAACAAATTTCCCGACATCACCATCCAGTTTTATAATCCCCTTTTCCCACAAGTTCATGGCCAGTGTCGCTGTGAATAGCTTAGTGATCGACTGAATCTGATATTTGGTATCTACGCTTGCCGGAACCTTCTTCTCCAGATCGGCATATCCCGATGCCTCACTGAAAATCACCGTTCCTTTGTGGACAACTATCAATACCAAACCTGGCGAGTGGTAACGGTCCTGAAATCCTTTAACACCTGCTTTCAATTGACTGCTGATTGAGTCACTGAGCGTTGTTTGTGCCGATAGGGCATTACTGCCAAGTAGTAATGCCAACAGCAAAATTGATCTGTAACGTTTAATGGCCATAGCTAATTTTTTTTCACAAAGGTATCCTGCTAACCTAAAAATAATCTCGCCAGGCCAACGTCAATATTACGCCATCTTTATGCCAACTCCCCTTAATATCGTTTAAATGATATTGGGAATAAACGGGATAGGGTCTTTGCCCATATTTAGCCGGGCAGCAGCTAACATTGTAACCAGCAGGTGTGAAAATAGCAGCACCAGGTATATCCAGATAAATAAGGGGATTTCCAGTACTTCTCCGACATGCAAAAAACAATAGTCAATCAATGGCGTAAAGATCAATATGAATAGCGTGGCTACTGACCATATGATCTGAAGACTCAGCATTTTCTGGGCAGTGGCCCGGTCGTTCGGGAAAACAAACTTTTTTTTAAAGATCAGATAGGTTCCGGTCACCACCACTACATTTAAAAATGGGAATAAGAGCACAGAAAGTGAGCTAAGGTTAATATACTTCAGGTATCTGTCCGGGGGAACGGACCCGATAACCTCCTGAAATGCCCTGGATCCCTCATGATCTGAACTTTGCGAAAGACTATTCGTTTCAATACCGAGCGTTTCGCACAATGTCCGTATGACGTATGGGCTACCCGGTGATTCATTTTTTTCGACCCTTTGTACAGTCCTCAAAGAAATTCCGGAACGGTCGGCAAGCTCCTTTTGTGACCAGTGTTTTGCAAGCCTATGTTCCTTAAAGTTTTTTTGTAGCATTTCAGAAAGAGCTAAATAAATAATGCACACGTATCTCCGGACAAGCTTTCAGTTCTTTATCCCTTTGAAGTCGTTTTTTAAGTTTCGGGCCGGCACCAAATTCAGTTGTCATATACGTATCCTATAGCTAATATACAGTAGCAAAAAGGATTACCCAAATTGGCGTGCTTCAAAACAACACCCAAGAATTAAATGCATTGATATAAAAGTACACCAGTGTGTACATTTTGGTTAAAATATACACATCAAAAGATACACATAAAGTTGGATTAAGATTATTTTTCAGGCTTGTTCTTATTCAGGTAACCACACCCATACATCTCGTAAATCTTTGATAGTGGAAACTCTGGACTTTCTTTCTGGGTAAGTCTACGCTGATACTTTTTCTTAAAGTCCATACTAAGTGGGTCTGTAACGGAACCACCACCCAATGTCTGGGCATTTTGGATCCCCCACGCTCTTGCCTGTTACTATTCGTATTTGATGGCCTTTACAGGATCAGATTTCGCGGCATTGATGGCCTGGTAACTCACGGTCAGGAAGGCTATTAAAGTGATCGAGATTGCCGATAAGCCCATGATCCAACCATTGATCCTAATGTGAAAATCAAACTTCATCAGCCAACTGTCCATTAAATACCAGGTAAGCGGCGCCGCGATAACTATCGAGATCAGTACTAGTCGGATAAAACTCCAGATCAGCAGTCGTACAATGTTTACGTTGCTTGCCCCCAGAACCTTGCGAATCCCGATTTCTTTGGTACGCAATTCTGCACTATAAGCAGACAGGCCCAGCAGCCTCAAGCATGAGATGAATATTGACAACCCGCCGAAGATATTAGACAGTATGGACAAAGTCCGCTCCCTCTCAAATTTTTGCTGATATAGGGCATCTACAAACTTAACTTCCACAGGATATACCGGGTTGAGTTCTTTAGTAATCTTGTTAACTGTTGCCAGCGCGTCCGCGGTTTTCCTGTTCGGATTTAGCCGCACGGTAATTAGATCTGGAATAAAAGATACCCAGGCAATCACCATAGGCATTTCTCTTTTACTCGGATCCGCCCAGATGATGTCTTTAAATACCCCTACTACTGTTCTTTGAATGACAGCAAAGAATATCCGTTTTACCCGATAAAGGATCAAATTTAAAGTTTTGCTGTTGCAGATCGGAAATCTCGATTGCCTTTTGACCTGGAAAGACCTCGAACATTTTAGCAGTCAAAACTTTTCCCGGTGAGACGAAAGAAGGTACCTTGTCCTGCCCAATGGAATCCAGGGGTCTTTTGAGTCCGAGAAAGTGTGCCATATGGCTTTCTTCGGCGCTAAAATAATTGTTGCAAATATCACATTCGAAATCAGAAATGCCGTAATTCATTTCGAAAAGCTTGGAAATAACGTGTGGATCAGATCTAAAGCTCACCTGCGGCATAACTCCGCCACAAAACCGGCAAGACATATCCGTCCTATGCTTTCTTTTGGGTTTTTCATTTGCCTCTGGAGGAAGGTAAAGCTTCTGTATTTCATAAACAGAAGTGAAAATTTTCCATTTCTTCTGCAAGCTTGGTAAAGGTCTGAAATTGGAAAGAGGCTGGCATAATCTAAGCTGGGTTTAACAAAATAGCTTTTCAATAGTTTTGTGCATAATATTTCTTAATTATTTTGGATTCATGGTCAAACCCGTTTTCCGTTAAGAGTTGCTCCAGTTGCTTTTTTTAAGTTTTTAACAGCAAAAGGACTTTCTTATCAGGATACCCCATTATCGCAGTTCGGAAAAAACGAAAAGAAAACCTGCAGAAAAAAGAAAACTTAGTTTTCTATTGCATCAATCTTTCTAATAGGTCTTTCCAGCCACTTAATAAAAAGGCCTACAGTAGCATATAATGGTTAAAATTAAAGAGGTAGCGTAAAATAAAAGGTCGATCCTGATCCGATTTCACTTTCAACCCATATCGTCCCCTTATGCAGATATACAATTTCTCGGCTAAGGTACAATCCGATCCCAAATCCGGACACATATCTTGCATCAGGGCTTTCCACACGATAATAACGGTCAAATAGCTTGTCCTGGTCCTTCGGGTTGATACCTATACCTTCATCCCTAATGCTTACCGTTACTGTGCTGCTGTCTGCAGAACAGTTGATATGTATTGGCATGCCCGGATCAGAATATTTGATTGCATTATTGACAAGGTTTAACAAAACGTGTTCAATTTTCTCCCTATCCATTAGCAAGGAAATATCATCGTAATCACTAACTAAAATCCTAACACCTGGATGGATTTGATTAACATCAAAAACAACATCTTTGATGAGGGATGACATAGCTACTTCTGTTAGATTTAAGTTCAATTTGCCCGATTCGAGCCTGGACAGATTTAAAAAGTCATTAATCATCCTGGTCATTTTAACAACCTGCTTGCCAGCCTGTTTTAATAAACTATCGTCTTGTTCGCTCTTTCCTGCCTTTCGTTCAAGGATCTGAAGACAGGCCAAAAGTGAGGTAAGCGGAGTTTTAAGCTCATGACTTGCCATAGCAATGAAGTCATTTCTGAGCTGTTCCTCATGCTTTTTATCGGTAATATCCAGTACAGAACCGATAAACCGTACAGGTCTGTCATCGCCGTCGAAATAAACTTTGCCTTTAGCTCTTACCCATCGAACTTTATTGTCTTGAACTCCGACAGTTCTGTATTCGACATCATAATTGCCATTACTCTCTTCCTTATTGAATAAGGATGTGATTACGGCCTGTATCCTTTCCCGGTCATCCGGATGTAGGCCGGTAAGGAAATCCTTGTCATAGGTAACCTCCGAATCATGACTAATGCCGAATAATTCACGACAGCGTTGGTCCCATTCCATGGTACCGGTTTTCAGGTCCATATCAAAGGTACCTAGTTGTGCTGCCAGTTTTGACAGGCTGACTTGATCATAGGCGCGCTCCAGTTCCTTAAGGGCAATAACTTGTTCACTCACATCAATTGCTGACACAATAATTGCGGATACCTCGGCTTTTTCATTAAAAACCGGATTTAAAAAGATACGCGCATAATTTTCTTTTTGGCCTTCTGGTGCATTTAATGGATATGCCACTTCATATTGCTTTTTTATACCCGTCTTGAAAACAGTATTAAGTAAAGCTAAACGCTGAGTATACAGATCAGGAAATGCATCGGTCAATTTTTTACCTATCCAGTAATCTAAACTTGTACTTTAGGTTCCTGATTGGTAATGTTTACCCCAGAGTTTAAGCATTTGTGGATTGGCAGCATCTATTATCAGGTCCTTTCCCACTAATAGCGTTTTGGCTATAGGGGACTGCTCTATTAGTCCGCGGTACTTTGTCTCGCTTGCGACGAGGCCTTCGGTTCTTTCGGCTACCAGTTTTTCTAATTTTCGCTGAATATGTATTTTTTCCCGCTCTTGTCCGATACGTTCTGTAATGTCATTTGTTGTTACCAATAAGTACTTAGGCTTTGGCCCATCCCCACCGACAGGCATTATTTCTAATTGCCACCATTTCTCTACCGTCCCTTTACCTTCGGGTGCACTCATGTCGTAACGGAATGGCGGCATGAGTACCGTCTTATTTGTCTCCTGTGCTTCGGTTAAGGCTTCGCTGAGCAGCACTCCTCCATTGCCTCCGGATTCGTTCGGATCGAATATTTCCCAAACAGATTTCCCTGAGATATCGCGCCCGGTAAGGTTGGTGACGGCCTTGTGCGCATCATTACTCGTTAAAATTGTAAAGAAAGGAGCATCTGCCAAGACGATAATCCGGGGGACAGGCGAATTAAAAAGTGCTTGAAAAAGTGGGTTGGTAAACAGGTGTTTCATAATGTTCGCTAAAGATACTCATTGGGCTACGATAATGTTGGGTTTTTCAATACAATATAAACGGTAGCCAAGGAAACGGAATAACTGGAGGGGTCCCATTTATGGGGAGGAAACCGTTTATGCCGTCCCTTTTGATTGGAAGAGTGTAGTGGGTGGCCGCAGTATCTTGGCTGCCTTTTTATCCATTTCTTATGAAAAACTTTTTCATTCCAATTCCCATTTTAGAAAAACCAGATTAAAATATTATCGATAAGAATGACGCATGTTTACCGGGCGGAGGGCTACATTGGAATAATAAAGAATGAATAACGTGATTAGTGAAGGTTTTACAGGATAAAAAATAGCTATATAAAAAGAGTTGGTTCTGCTTATGTATCCCTGACAATGTATCCCTGGAAAAATACCATAATAAAAAAGTGGTAAATTTTATTTTTACCCTATAAATATTTAACTTTTTGCAGGTTACATAACAAAAAATTAATATACACTATGTTGTGATATGTGTTATTTTAGACAACCAAATCAGATAATGAAATTACCATTATACACAACCATTTTAATGGTATGCCTCATCATCACGGGGCTATCCTGTAAGAAAAAAAGTGATAACCCTATCGCCAATACTTTCGGATGCCTGGTTAATGGCATGGCATTTTTACCAATGGCCGCTGGCGTCAGTGGTAGAGAACCTTTAAACTTTTCGTATGGAGTTGAAAGTGGTAAACATAGCCTTATTATCAGCGTAGAAAATAGTAGATCGAAGAGCTCAGCCTATATTCGTCTGTTCATTACTGCAGCAGTGATTAAGCAGGGTGAAGAATACACCTTGGTAAAAGGTAATCCAAAGGACGATACCCCTTATGCGTATTATAATTATAGCGGTGCTAAAGAGTCTTATGGTACTGACTATAATACAAATAATCAGTCGATAGGAAAAATACACTTGACCTATCTTGATGAGAAGATTGCTTCCTGAACGTTTTGGTTCGATGCAGTAAGCGATAATGGGGATAAAGTGGAAGTGAGAGAAGGAAGGTTTGATCTCCGGCTTAGAAATTAGTAGGCTCAATATTACCGGTAGGGTCGCCTTGATGTAGGATATAAAAACTAATATTAATTAATCATGAGAAAATTAGCAAAATCGAAAAATCGTCATTATTTAAAGAAATTAACATTGTTCATTGTTTGTCTAATTTCCATAATGATCTGTGCACAGTGTAAAAAAGGCCGAAATCTTGATCCAGATGGTTTGCCAAAAGCTACTCAAATTGGGGCAATGGTATTTGCATGTAAGATTAATGGTCAAAACTGGGTAAGCAAAATGTCTCGTGACAATACTGGCGGCGGTCTTCAAGGTGATACGCTAGCAGTTCATGGAACAAATTATCCTGAGGGCGCCCCCTTTGAAATTTTATCGATTGTCATCAAAGGTTTAAACAGCCGGAGCACTTTTGCGCTCAACGAGCCCCAAAATCAATATGCTGAATTTATCAGCGAAAAAATTTGCTCAAATAGTACTACCGGTAACGATTTAAAAAGACTAAAATCAAGTGAAGGTGAATTAGTACTCACACGTATTGACCGTGACAAAAAGATTGTGTCAGGTACCTTCTGGTTTAATATTCCTACCGATAAATGTGGCAACCTGAAAATTACCGATGGCCGTTTCGATATACAGTATAACTAAATTTTATTAATAATCATGAAAAAATTAACGCTTCTCTTATTAACATTTTTTTGCTGCATTTGTACCTATGCTCAGCAAGACACCTTAACCTACTACGGTAAATCTAATTATTACTTTGAAAAATTAGACAAAAGCCAGATCACATCGGGTTTGATGAGTGATTATGGAATTGAATTTTTGGATTTGGAGAGCTATAATGGCGCGACAAACAATACCGGTAATTTCGTTGGCCTTCAAGAATTGCGTTTGCTTTATGCGAGTTTATATAGCTCGCAAATTAATGGCAACGCAAATCTGCAACCTCTGGAAAATGTAAATTCCATACTTTCTAACAACATTGCACTAAACAAACCTATTACATTTGCCGTCCTGCTTTACAATTACCAAAACATGAGGACAGATGCGGTGAGTGCCAATTTAATTACCGTTAGCAACGACCAAATGTATGATGTGCCAGGACGGCAGCAAAGCCCCTACAAAACCAACCAGGTCTTTGCTGCCGCCCCGATAAGGCAGGCCGTTACCTTAGGAAATAATCAGATACTGTTTAAATCTGATTTATTTTATAGTAATAGTGGTAAGACATTGCAAAGTGCAGCTGTTGATATTGGTGAAACAGGATCTTACCAAACTGTGCAGTTAAATTCTCCTTCCACCGTTAATTTTACTCAAACGGGCTTTGTATCCATTGCTATCAGGATGACATTCTCTGACGGAACGATTTGTAACGGACATACCAAGGTTTTGGTTTATCCGTTACCAGATTCTTCAACCAGCAATACCGCAAGCAAAAACACTGGCAACCAAACACAAAGATTTGGTTTAGGCAGAACTGTTACGAAGGAGACCGTTGTGGCAACAAAGAGCTATCTCGGCAAGCAGGGTAAGGGAGACATTACGATACAATTATCTCAGAATAATTATACCGGACAAATACGCAAACCCTTGATAGTTGTAGAAGGGTTTGACATGGATAACACCTATGAATTCGAGGACTGGGCAAGAAGTACGCTGATTGACCAAAGCGGCAATAACCCGCCACAATATATCAGTTTAAATGACGATCTGGATAATAATAAAGAGTATGATCTAATCTTTCTAAATTTTGAGGATGCGACTGATTATATTCAGAGAAATGCTTTTCTGCTGGAAAAGGTTATCGAGATCGTCAATAGTAGGAAAACTACGTACAATGGTGTAAGGCAGGATAATGTTGTTTTAGGTTTAAGTATGGGTGGTTTGGTTACACGCTATGGTCTGCGAGATATGGAAATTAGCAATCTTGCCCATGAAACCCGTTTGTTTATCAGTCATGATACACCGCACCAAGGTGCAAATGTACCTGTAGGTGCACAGGCTGCTGTTCAGCACTTGGGCGCTTTTAAGATTGTTAATACATCTTCCAATTTTCCTTACATTAAATGGGTAGATATGTTTCCTGATTTGGCAACATCAAACGATGCCTTTAATACGCCTGCAGCGAAGCAAATGATTATACAGCGCTACGCGCTTAATCCATTTAACTACACGCTTTCTGCTGATAATGGAACCTACAATAATTTTTTTAATGAGATTAATAATTTGGGCTGGCCAACCAACACCAAAAATATTTTGTTGAGTAATGGTACATGCAATGGTACACAGATCTTTCAGGCTGGTGAAAGAATTTTTGAGCTGATCGGTGAGCGCCCAATGAGTTATGGGGGTAATTTATGGCGGTCTTTTGCAATGAGTAGTTTAGCCTGGGTTACTCCAGCAATTGTGTATGGAGGAAACGTTAACCCAGCGGTATTGCTTGTACAATTCCCACTAAGTCTCATTAGTACCAAGTCGGCGGTTAATCTTGATTTCAGACTTAATGCTGTTCCATCATCAGGTACTGCTGAACTGTATCGGGGAGATGTCTATATAAAAAGGAAGTTGGTTTGGTTCATTAATTCCAATAGCTATATCATGAAAACACGGGTTCAATCTATCCAGGGTATGAAGCCTTTGGATAATGCTCCAGGGGGCGTTTATGATATGAATACATTTGGTGTCAATCCCAGTGTAATTTCCTCACAGTTACCAGATTTTTTTCAAGGCATACAAGCTGTAATAAAACAACCTAGATTTTGCTTTGTTCCCACTGTAAGTTCATTGTCAATATCCAATCCATGGCAAAATTTAAATCAGAACTTATGTTCAACTGTCAACTGTTCTAACCCAAGTACTGTTAGAAACTTTTTTGCTCAACAGGCTAACCAATTGCATATATCTTACAGCCAACCATCTGCTAATTGGATTTTGCAATGGCAAGAACCGGGATACGACTGCATCAAGTTTTGTAAAAGTTCACTCGGTATTACGGGGCCGCCTAATGTTTGTAATAGTTCAACTTATAGCATCTCTAACCTGCCTTCGGGTGTAAATATTAACTGGAGCATCAACGGAATTGGCGCACAGATTGAATCAAGCACCAATAATAGTGTTACTGTGAACAAAGTAGATAATGGCGGTAAATTTAAGATCATAGCATCCTTGCAAACTTCATGTGAAACGTTTAGCACAGAAACTGCCGAAATGGATAATACTGTTCCACAAGGTTATGTATCATATGCCAATGCCTACTGCGAAGAAGGGTGTGCTATGAATAAACTTTGCTCTAATATAGGTCCTTACAGCGAAGCCAAAAACACACTTACTTATCAGCTTACTGACATAACTTCATATCCGGTGCGGGTTAATTACAGAATTTATGGTCTTGATTATATCAGTCCGACTTACCATTTTAAAGCATATTTGAGTAGTGGATATCAGTACATAACCACTGATCTTCCTCCTAATGAATGTTCTATAAGCGTTTGGATCAGTAATCAAAATTGCGAAGATTTTCCTGCTTTAGCAGAAGAAGTGTATGAAATTTCTTCTGAGGTTGTGAACTGCGGGAGCAGCTATAGGTTTGTTACCTATCCAAACCCAGCCAGTAATACAATGACTATAACGCAAAACAACCAGGAAGCCGGCAGGGCTGAGGCGGAGCTAACGAGCAAGATGTCTTTTTCCATACTGTTGCTTAATGTGAGAGGCCAGGTTTTAAGGTCAGCAGAATCCAGAGATGGAAATGATATTGTAATATCTACTGATAAAATAATGGATGGTAACTATTTCCTTCATATTATACAGGGGAAGGATAAGCATAAAAAACAGGTTGTTATAAAGCATTAACCAGCCAATAACAAAATATTTAATGAGCTGCTTATTTACAGCTCATTATTTATTATTAGAATGGCAAGATATCCCAAATATTGCCGTAAATGAAGATTTGAATTAGATACAACTTTTCTATTGGGCTTTTGAAACTGAAGAAGATGAGGAATTTGGTTTATAATAAGCAAAACGGATTATTGCTGTGAACTAAAAACCCAATGGCTACAATATGACCCTATCCACAAGTTATATGAGCAGATCAATTAGTTCACCACCATCCAGTAATTATTGCATCAGGGATTGAAGCGGCATACTCCTGCAAAGGAGATACAGCGAAAAAACCGGTCTTCTGGGATGCCATAGATGAATCCTATATGATGTAAGACACAGGTGCTGACAGAAGCAAAATTTACTTTATACGATCAGGCGAGAATTAAAAGTTGCTGATTATTAAATAGAAAGTGAGATCATTGACGGTAAATTTTATTTACTTTTATGTTGAGAGCGTGAATAAGCGGGAGATTAATCCATAGGGTTTCTTCTGCTATTTGCTAACTATTTCACAAGGGCTATTTTTCCACTCCCTAATCCATGAAATAATCCCTGATTTTTTTACGACTGATCCAGACGGGGCTGGAAAAACAGGTATAGATTATTGGTTAACACATTTTGCTATGGCAAAAGAAAATGATGGACTTTTTGGAAATCAATAGAATTATTAAACTTCTCTAACTAGTGGCTGAAAATTTTCTAATTTACCATTTACGATATGAAGATTTGAGGTAATTTTCTACATACCGGGGGAGCCTCTGGCTTAAGAGATGAAACTTTGCCTTAAAATAAATAATATGACTAAATTAGTAACATTAGCAGAATTAGACAAAGATGTCTTGACTGAAAAAATTAATGATTTTGAATTGAAATATGATCTGGAACTTCCTATCAGCTTCAAGCAACTCATACTGGATTATAATGTCTGTAAGCCCGTTAAAACATTTTATAAAAAGAATGACCTTGAATTTAATTTAAATTATTTTTTTGAAATTTCAGAAGATGAATACCAAAGTTTATCAGCGAATTACGAGACCTACGTAAATAGAATGCCTGATGAAATTTTTCCTGTAGGAAGTGTAGCTGGCGGCGATTTATTGTGCATGAACAAGACGTCTGAAGAGCTTTATTATTGGTTTCATGAAACTGATGATTGGGGACTTGATGGAGTTGATAAATGGCCGAGCAAGGTTGCTGAAAGTATAGAAGAATTTACAAACCAATTAATTTTACCTGAACTTCCTTCTCAACAAGAGATTGAAATAGCAAAGAAGAGTAGTAGAGTGAAGATTACACCAATTTCAGTAAAAATTAAAAATGAGCAGAGAGAGAAACAAGGCTTACCCCCTCTTTCTTTTGAAGAGTGGGAAGTATTATTAAATGGATAGTAAATATTGGTATTAGCGTAGTAAGCTTTTTGTCTAATCAATACACCTTAAATTCTGTTTCTCGCGCTGGAATGTAGAAATACCTGTTTAAGAATATCGCCCTTGTGCCCTGGCCATCATTCACTTTTGCCCACAGTGCCGTATTTCCGCGTAGCTGGTTATCATTTGTATCCAGCATCAGTGCCGCTAGTTTTCCGCCAGCAAAATATGACAGTTTGTATTTTTTTAGAGGCTGCATTTCAAAAGACGAATTTTTATAGACCTCTTTAAAAAGGGTATTGATATTTTTACTGACGTTTTCCCTACTTTCATAGGTAGAGACATACATGTCTTTCAACGAGTTATATTCAAGCTTTGCAATATTATCCTGATCACCGTTGCCGTAGATTGATGAAATCTCTTTATATTTTTTAAGGAGTTTTGCCTCAAGTACCTTTTCATCCATTTTTCTTAAATCCTGTGCATTTTCAAATGGAGATTGTGTTTGATAAGGAACGGTAACATTAATATCTACGCTACCTTCGTAAAATGTTTTTCCTGCTCCTATAAAATTTTGTTTTACATATCCTTTTGTTACTTCATTTTTTGTGGTAGGCAAGCTGTATTCCATTAGTATTTTGTCCGATGCCTCATCATTCTTCAGATCATATGAACCCAATTTTAAATTAAGGCTAGTTTCATCTGTTAATGTAGGGTAGTTTTGTTTATATTTATTTTGATTTCCAAAAGGATATAACTTATATTTTAGAGTATGTTTTCCACTTTTAAAAATCACTTTATTGATATCAAAACCTTCAGGTGCCATATTATCAAAATTTTTAAAAACAGGAATATCATCTATAAATATTTCATAATAACAATAGTTTCCTTCATGTGATATTACATACATTGGCTCTATTGGATAGTGTTTTACCTGCTTCAAAATTTCGTCTGATATATTTTCCGCGGTAATGCTTGAGTTTTGATTACCCTGGGTTTGACCGTCAGTACACCCGGTAAGATTTCCAATGACCAGCAATGCTACAATGATGATTTTCATAAATTTTTATTCATTTACTTGTTGTGTTCTATACTTTAATTATTGCTGTTTAGCTGATCCTAGCCAAGTCAGGTTATTGTTATGGGAAAAAGTAATGTCCTTTTGCCACGTTGCCTCTCCACGGCATGAGGACATATGCCTACGAAAACGATAATGCCAGCACGAATACGGAGGGCAACTTTTCCAGCATCTTTTTAGTTTTACATTTTTTTCGGCATTTATTGTGCCATTAATATTAAACGTATTGTGGTAATTAACCAATTAAAAAATCCTGTTATTGCATCAGGGATTGCAGCGGCATCCTCGTGCAAAGGAGATACAGCGGAAAGCCGGGCCTTATGGGATGCCATAGGTGAAATGCTATTTAATGTGAGACATTAATGTACCTCTTCAAGAGATTTAGATAATATGGGTAATGATGTTGCAATGTACCTGATATCACTGAAAATTTATCCATTTGGACAGGAATCGCGGAAGAAGAACTAAAAATGTGAGCGCTTGTTTTTAAAGAATTTCACTGCTTTCTACAGGAGTGTTCGATTTTACTATATTCCCCATATCGTCATAATAGTTATATCGCTCAAATTGACAATCTTTTAATTCATAATTTTCTCCATTACTGATTACAAAATATTCCCCGTTTTTTATTTCTGCACTTTCCACACTGAGCAAAGCTGCTCCTTTTTCAATCTGCTGTCTCCATCCACTTATATCTTTTGAATATGATAATCCATAAAATCGTTTTTCATCAGGGGTAATGATGATAAAATTTTCATTTATAACACCTCCGCTTTTAGGAATCAATGGCTTATTAGCATCTGTTATTGCACTGACAAAATTATCTTTATTAATTCCTCCCATATTGCTTTTAATGTGAATATATCTATATTCTCTAAATTCAAATCCTTCTTTTCCAGGAAGATACATTTTCTCTACTTTCATAATTTAAGGTATAATTTCAAATTTTAAATTAGTGATGCCATTTTGACTAAAAACTTGTGAATAATGGCCAGCTAAATCCTGGCTATTTAAAAGATATATTACTTCGTCAGATGCATTAGATCTTTTTTTGCCTGACTAAGCATTTTGTTTTGCTCTGTAATTGCCCAAGGATGTGTATCAAGAGGATTTCTCAAAGTTTCGTTCCAATCTTCCACAGATTTTGCTTCAATAGCTACGGTTTACCATTTATATTAACAACATTATCGGTAACACCGTTGACCAATTGCCCATCTCCTACCGCAGAGTATTCTAATATAAAACTTTTCTATCACAAAAAGGTTTATTGTATACGCCCGGGACTTAAGTCTAGGTGATCACTACCACGTTCCAAATAACGGTTACATCATTAATCAAACTCCACCCATTTCGTCTCGAAATAAACCGTCGCAGGTTTCTTTCTGTTACCATTGATGTGGGCTTCGATAAACGATCCCTGCCCCCCTGGGAAAATCAATTTCAAAGCTGGATATAAAATGAGTGCCTGTTGCAACTAAAAAGAACGACATGTAAGAAGTTTAAAAAGAAATCATTTTAATATCTTTAAAGCATGAAAAATGTATCAATCCGTCCAGAAATTTCAAAAGCATCAAGATTATTGTGATATGAACAAAAAATTCGTCGATCAGGTTGAATCAACTGCAAGGCTTCACTTTAAGTTATTTGATGCTGAAAGGAAACTGGAAGAAATGATTGGTCAAGTTAAATCTTTTGATGTTTCAGATGACGTGAGGCAAAAACTATTTAATTGGATAAATGAAACGAGGCCTAATTTGATGAAGGCAATAACTTTAAAGGAAATACAGCAATAACCCCAGTTAATTCAATGAAAGAAGGTCGACCGTCCGTGGAGGCAAATGCATGAATGAAAGGTAGTGCACTAGGGATATTTTAGGCAACCGCAAATGCCGATCAAGCTGCTCATAACTGGGTGGCTTTTTTTATTTCCCTCCTAGCTATCCTATTATAGTGAAACTATATTTTCTATACATTCCAGATATTTATAATCATCGACTTTAAATATTTCTTTCCCTCCCAACATATATGCACTGATGAAACATTCTTTTGATTTTTCAGAATATCCCATCACAAAATAATTTCTTCCCAAAACATACCAAACATAAGTGTTTTCAAGTGCCGACTCACTTTGTAAAGCTTTATTGTAGTAGTAATCAGCGATACCAAAATCATTAGTTTTATGATAGGCATCTCCCAACGCAACAAAGACGTTGACACTGATTTGCCATTCTTCTTTTGGTTCGGGAATCTTTTCAAGTGCTAAATCATATAAAGTTATTGCTTGCTTAAAATCAGAGCTTTCAAATAAAACATCACCCTGATCAAGCTTGCTGATGATTTCCTGATAAATATGGTTAGGTATTTCTTCCATTACTTAGTGAATAAATTTATCTGGGTTTTTGTAGAAATCCAGATATTTAGGATCTTCATTTTCAAAATATCTTAATCCTGCATCTTTTGTGACATACTGCCACTTTTCATACGCGTCACCATAGTTTCCAATTTCAAAGAAGTAACGTGCTTCATTATGTTGTACCTCATACTCTGAAAGGTGCAAATGATTATTATTTTCAACCATTCTATTCAACCAAACCTTCGCTATCGTATAGTTTTTATTATCCATACAATGCTTAAAACACATTTTGCAAAAATTATACTCCTGGTTCCAGGAACTTCGAGGTTCAGGGAATTTTTGCCATGCCTCTTCTGACAATCTGTAAAAATCATCCAGATTTCCTGCCTTCAAACTATCTACAGCTTGCTTTCCTAAGCTAATAACATGCTGAAATAAATCTTGCTCTAATACCGCCATGATTTTCTTTTGTTTTGTACATTTATTTTGTTGCATCAGGTAAATCAGTAGCGGATTTCCTTAAAATTGACCCTTGCTTCTATTTGTGCTAAAATATTCAAATAGATAATTACTGTCAAGCATCCATTTTCGAGCCTCTTTTAACTCCGCACCTAAATAACGTCCTGTCTGATTCCAGTAAGCAGCATCATCATGTAAATCGGGTATATGTGATCAATGATATTCGACCATCACCTTACCACGCTTTATTTCTAACACGGGAACCACCAGTGCAGCGAATATAATTTTCCATTCTTTATAAAAATGTTTACGTGGCCGTCAGAAACATTGTCCTTATCCTCTCTTAACTGCATTACCTGTAGCACGCCTTCACCAGCTACATGCATAGCACCGATGTGTTCAGTCGCATTTGGAAACAACCTTTTAAGTTCAGCCAATGTGGTGTGCTTGTTGAGGGTTATGTTGTGAAAAACAATGAAATCGCCGTAGCTGAACTTTATCTCGTCGATAGCTACCTTGCCCCGGGAACACTCAAAGCGCGATCCATTTTTATATAAATATTGGGCTTCAGGATCAACTGAACCGTCGGCTTCCTGAAAAATGTTAGTGCAAGGTTCTTCATCGCTCAATAGTTTGGCACTGTCCGGCTCGCCCAGCACTGACCGGAATTCACTAAGAGAAAAAAAGCGTTTTAATCTGCCGTTAAAGCGGATCTCTTTTTGATCCAGCACTTCTATGGCAGTAGCCCTTATTGCTTTGTTTCCTGAAACCCTCAAAATCGGCGGTTTTGGGTTTTGGATAACCTGCTCCGGCCTACTTCCTTTTTGTGCTACCGCCTTAGAGGATTGTTTAGGATCGCCACTACAAGAAACGATCAGTAAACAGAGCATTCCACTTAACAGGTAAAGCAACCAATGGTTCCATGACCGCAGACTTGTCGGTTCGCAATTTTTAAAAGATTCGCAGGTAAAAGAGATAGTCTTAGGCATCCTACTGAACGGTTATAGTTATGCGAATATAAACGTTTCTATCGTAAAAATGTTTATTGTAGACACCGGGTGTACTTCAGCCCAGCTTAAAAACGCAGGTTGATCAATAACAGGCACATATGAACTAACCTGGTTCAGTTTTATGATCCGATTATAATCAATTCTGGTTAAAAATAACTTAATCATACGTATCGCAGCCTGGTTCATCACACCCAAGATGCTTTGAATAAAGGTTCCATCATTTATCAAACTCCACCCATTTCTTCTCGAAATAAACTGTCGCAGGTTTCTTCCCGTTCCCACTGATGTCCGCCTGGATAAAAGATCCATGCTCCCCTTTATATTTAATGACCAGTTCATCCCGCTGCGCAGAATCATAATAAGATCCGTAAGGACATTTAAAAGGATTGTCTTCAACATCTGAAGTGAAAACAGAAAACAACACCATCTTTCTGGCATTGGTATCAGGAGATTCGTACCCTATGATCCGATAGTCAGCGCGGATATTGCTGTACACATGAAAAATACTGTCATGTTTTGAAATCACAGCTCTTTGCATGGCTTCCTCGCTGATTTCAGGCGGAACATACGTCCTCCTTTTTGTAGTGTCGGGTAAATTTTCAACCTTTTGTAGGCTGGAATCTTTCCTGTTTTCAGCCTTATCGACTGGACAGACCTTCCGATTATTATGGCTGCCTGAATTACAGCCTGAAACGAATAACAAGCCTAAAATGACCATTGCATTGAAGCAAACGTTTCTTCGAAAATGAGTTGCATTTTTTTTGAGTTTATTCATTCGTTTTTCTATAATATCTATCAATTAAGCTGCTCCCACGCATCTCGATCTGTCGGTAATGTTTGATTTTATTTCATTCCCACAGATTTTTAAATTATCTTCCGAAAGTTTTTTCCGAAGGAAAACACGCCATAACAAACAAAGTATACATCCTTTAATTTCACTTGAACCCTTTTAAGGGAAATTACTTAAATCATATCAAGATATGAAAAAAATGCTTTTAATTTTAGCAGTTATTATAAGTTTGACGGCATGCTCTCAGGTCAAAGATGAGATGGCGCAGAACAAGAACATCAATGCAAACAATATAGTTGAAGAGATTACAAAACACATTAAACATTACCCTTCCGAAAAACAATATACTTTTACCTATAACAATCAAAGGTGCTATTTCGAAATCCTGGTCAATGATATGCCCTCATTCAAAGAATATGAAGAGGATCAAACCGGGTCTGCATTTCCAATAAATGATGCTATTTTTACAACTGGAAAACAAAAGATTAGCTTTAAAATCTATCCTGCTGGCTCAGAAGTGCTTCCAGAGAATACAGATCTGAAATTGACATTAAGTTCCTATGATCAAAAAGATAAGAATGCAGGTGATATAACCTATATGGAATACCGCATTCCAAAAAATGAAAAAAAGGTAACAGGGAATTATACTAAAAATACATTTTCGGCTGCAGGAAAGGCGTTTTATGAAGGTAGCTTTGATATTAATGTAGAAGTTCCGTATACCAGTCAACTTCCATTTGAAAAAGCACAGGATTTGCGTATAATGGATAAGAAAAAGCTGGAAGAAAAATTGGTGAATGAATATAATAAGGTCCGCGATATTTACCAGGGTAAAGACAAAGATAAAGTTGCCCGCCTTTTATTTGATAAATTAAAAAATCAGATGGTGGCAGAATATGCTTCACCTGAAAAAGTAAAAGCAGCCTGGAACGAGGCTGGGGAAATACTATTCAAAAGCGACTTCGAAATGCTACCTGTTGAAAAATATCAAATGCGTTTCTTTGCAGACGGAAGATTGGTTGCACTTTATACAGATGGTTCTGACCCGAAAACCAGAGGGGACAATGCGCTGATCTGTAATATGAAATCCGGCTTTGGAAAAGGACTGTTTGAACTAAAACATCTATTCTATATTCCGCAAGGCGAGACAGAGTTCAGGATCTATTAAAGTGGTATCGTTGGAACCTGACAAAAAATTTTGATACATTAGACTATGACAGTATCCGTCCTACCAAGTACATCTTGACTAGGTGATTTTCAGCATTTAGGTTTGCCTAAATGAATAACTTTAAAGAAAAGTGCAGCGCAAATGTGCGAACTTTTCATGAAATTAAATGGAGATGCAGAATTTATTTTGAAACACGCTTAATGGATTGATTCTTTAGAAAAAGAGAAAAAGGTCATCCCAAATTGATCCAAAGTATTCACGGTAATAATGAATAAAAAAACTAAAATAGCAATGGGGCTAATAACATTTCTAGAGGTAATCTTTCTTATAAGAACATGTGCCATTTATTCTTTTTATAACAACGATGAACTTTACGGAGACGGCGTCCCCGATACTAATAAATATGATAAAGAATTTATATCTACAATTCTGTTATCTCTACTAATAACGATTTTTATATGTTTGGTAATTGTTGTCGTTTTTAAGCAAAAAAAGGATACTTGAATATCGATGTGAGGATAAAATTATTTGTAGGTGGATAAATTTGCCGTTTATAGGTTACCAAACGGTGTAATTCGTATTAATAAATAGACCAACCTCAGTAAGCATGTATGACCGTTTAAAAAATCTCCTGTCGCCAATTTTCATCTTTTGCCTCGTGCTCTTGCTCCTCAATGACTTCGTGCTGAAAGCTACTTTTCATAATGTGCTTACCGGTAAACTGTCTGATTTCTGTGGACTGTTCATTTTTCCTGTTTTTTGGTCGGCACTCTTTCCCAAATTTAAATCCTGGATCTTTATCCTAAGCGGCATACTGTTCGTTTTCTGGAAAAGTGAATATGCTTCCGGACTGATTGAATTGGTGAATACCTTCTTTCCCCTCCAGAGGACTGTTGACCCTACCGATTTGCTGGCCTTACCGGTGTTGCTAGTGGGCTGGTTGCATGTCAAAGGTAGAAAACAGATAGTAATAAGTAACTCTCTATTGCCCCGGCTGGCCACTGCGTTTATCGCCATCGTTACCATTTTCTCCTTTTGCGCCACCAGCCAGAGGCCGTATCTCCAATCTTTTGACCATCCCCAGTATGTGCTTTTACGATCTGCTGTAACTCCGGACGTGAAGCTTTATGATGAATTTGAATTTTACCGGAAAGATTCGTTGCTCGTTGTTAAGGTCAACCATACGTACATCAGCCGGCCTGTTATGGACGACGATTATAACAAGAACCGTTCCCTGGAAGATCTTGATATCCATGCGCAGGGGCAGATAGACAGTACGAGCTTGATGCCACCAGGAAAAATCACTGCTCTGACCATAGAGACCCCACAGGGCAGCGATGCTTTAAGGTTTAAGGGCGGGCGGCTTGACGGCATGTTCACCAGGACAAAAAACGGTAGGATGATTATTGAAGGCTTCTATAAGATGGGTATTGAAGACTCCATCTGGACCTTTAAGGATAGCAGTAATACGGTGATTAAGCAGGCCATTGTGAATGGGGAGCGAACCAAAGTTGAGCAGTTCCGGGATTGTAAACTGGTTTCCTCAACTGGGATCAATACCCGGGCAGACAGCATCAGGAATATCTACATCAAGATCGGAATGCTGGTACTGTGCATGGTTGGCATTATCCTCTTGTTACGCCGGAATTACCGCAAGACCCCTCCTAACCAACTTGTGCTTAAAGCGGGCTGGAAATGGCTATTGTGCCTGATTTCCCCAATTTTTGTCTGGCTATCCTACCTGGGCTTAAACATATTGCTCATAGAGTACCGCCCTGATATCTTTGAGACGCTGGCGACTATTATTTTCATCTTTATGGCAACCTGCCCGCTGATGTTTGTTGCCGTCTTTCGGATCAAGCTGAGAAAGGAAGTCGACATTGTATGGTATTGCTTGTTGCTTGGGATTGCATGCAGTATATGGACAATAAGCGGTATCCTTATTGAGCTTGTTATTTAGCTTCACCTAGCTGTAAGTATTCCCTGAAATATCCCTTATGTTCTATACTTTATTTATTGATGTTTAGTTGATCTTAGCCAAATGAAGTTATCGTGGCGGGAGAAACTGTAAACATCCTTCCACCAGGTCGCCCCTCCGCGGCATGAGGACATTAAAAGCCTGTTCTTTTTATCCAGTACCACATCACAAAGGCCTGAACATTTTGCCTGGGGCGCATTGGGCTCAGCCAGTAGGTTAAAACGCTTCGATTTGGGATTGTAAAGATAGATACTGAAAGTCCTGTAGACGCCCATGCCCGCGTCCGGTATGGAAAATGCAACGTCATCAAAGCCATCGAAATTGTAATCGGCAATCGTGCCACGCCGCTGGGGATCGGGATGGTCAAATCCTGGAAGCTGGCTGGTCTTTGTGCTGCCGTCGCTATAGCTGAAGATCAGCAGGTTGTCGGATGTATGCCGGAAGGAGATCAGCACATCATGGAGAAGATATTTGTCAATTCTTGCCTCCTCTCCGGGCGCTATGATCTGCTCCAGCTGGAACTGCCTGCCGCCTTTACCTCTTTTATACCATACCCCTGACAATTTTCCAGCCTGCTGGGTAAGTCCGTAACTGCCGGTTGCCTTTCCTCCTATCACCTCATCCCATACATAGGTCACTTTTTTGGACTGCGCTGATTTTCCCGGGCTTTTCAGGGTTTTTAGCCGTAGCGCAATAAGGCCTTGCTGACCACGATATTGGACAAATGCCCCCTTGCCTTCAGTGCCAAAGTAAATGTCCAGGCTGAAAGGCTTCGTTCCATTTGTGGACTTAAGCGAAAAGGGCTGGGCCAATGCCTTGGAAAATAGTAATACCAGTACGAATACGGAGGGCAACTTCTTGAGCATCATTTTTTAGCTTTATATCTCTGTTTTGGCATTTATTGTGCCATTAATTTTAAACATATTGTGGTAATTACACAAATAGAAATCCGGAAATTATTTTGTTGTACGAATAAGAATTAGCGCTTTTTAACTCTTTTTTCATATAGTTCAAATATTCTATCAACCTCTTTGGCCACTGGATCATTTTCAAAAAGAGCATTTTTTAAGGTAAATTTTTTCAAGAACGAAAGTGCCTCAAATGAGACATTTAACGTTTGGGAACCGTCAATATAAAAGTCATCGTTTTCTTTAATTCCCGAAACAACCATCCAGTAGAAAGGCGGAACTTTTGTTTCCAACCGATAATTGTTTTCAAAATAGTCACCGAAAGTAAGTTTTAAGTTTCTGATACTGTAACCTGAAAATGTTGTAAGTTCCAAAACAGATTTGAGACGTTCCGTAACAATAAAAACAGGATAGATTTCCATCAGATCATCTCCTAACCAATCTTCCAGGTTGATATGCAAATCCGTAACAAGCGGTGGAACGCTGGATTGTTCAATATTAGTATCTTCTCCCATTCCTACAATGACTTCCGGTTCAATTTTAATATATTTCATAAATATTATTTTAATGATGAATTAAACTGAGATCCGTGACGGGTATCAATGACAGCAAAGTCTTGAATTTCTTGTTTTGTGGGAATCACCTTTACACTTTTTCGTAATCTGGCTGTTTAAAAGCTAAGTAACAGTTATTCACAATTTTATAATAGTTCTATAAAAACTCTTTCACTTTTATAATGTTTCCCGAAATTTCACTTTCTAAATTATCATTTTCAGACTTCTCTAATTCCTTGAAGGATTTAATAAAAAACAGTTCTTTTAGGTACGGGATAATTGATGCTATAATTAAATTTTCATCATTCTTATTTTCAGCTTCTTCAACTTTGTTTTTGTTTAATAACTGCCCCAAAAGTCTTCTCTGAAAAGCTTTCTTTTTTATTTTAATTAAGGATTCACCACGCTCATAGTCTAAGGTATCTAAAATTTTATCTTTTAACTTTTCATTATTAAAATTATCAATGAATAACTTTAACAAGATAATTCCTTCAACCCATGTCCACTTATTGTAATCTCCATCAAATTTCACCTGGGGTAAGATATCAAAAATTTGTTCCATCGAATTTAAATCTCCTATGAAATAATAGCTGTAAGCTGCCATCATTAGATTTTTTAAAGTTTCTGGGTCGTTTAAATCTGTCTTTTCAAAATTTCGAAATATGTCAATAAAAGGCTTTCTATTTTCAAATGTATGCCTAATCTTTTCAAAAGTATTTTCCATATTAATCTGTAATTATTATTTTAACAATTGTTCCATCGGGATATTTTCTTAATCCATTTCCAATAGCACTTCCTGCACCTCTGTTGTCTGATGGATTTATGTATCTTACACTTGCACCATTACCTCCCTCAGTAAACATGGCCATTGGCCATTCATCTCTGTCAAACCCTAATTTGTCGGCGAATTACTGGGCATTTTGTTAGCGGCCAAATGCGGCAGAATCGATAAAAATACATACGCATGATACTTCAAAAATTGGTTCCACATGATTTCAAATTTTATAGGATTAAAATAATTTTTACCATTGCAATCCCAATAAATATAAACCCAAAAATGTAGAATATAATTTCTTTTCGCCAATTAAAGACGGTAAACCACAAAGCGGTTTAACCATTTCGTTAATCTTTAAAAAAGAAGTTATGCTTATTTTACAAAACATTTCATATACACATCCCGACAAAATCTGTTATTTGATAACATCAACCTAACAGTAAATAAACACGATAAAATTGCGCTAATTGTAAAACGACTTTCTATAAATAAAATACTTTAATTTAACCCAACTAAAACGATAAAAATATTTGGTTTTGACCTAACAGTTACACTTTAAACAATATACAACATGAATTATTTATCTATTGAACCTTTTATTCCTTCGGGACATGACTTTGCCAAGTCAAAACAGCTATTTCAAGAACTTGGTTTTAAAATAGAATGGGACGGTGAGGACCTTGTTGGCTTTCAGAACGGCAACTGTAAATTTATACTACAGAAGTACGACAATAAAGCGTTTGCCGAAAACCTGATGTTGTCAGTTAAGGTAGCTGACATAAATGAATTTTGGAAAGATGTAAGCAAAAAGAACCTTTCAGAAAGATTTGGTATCCAACCAATTGGACAGCCCATAGAGCAACCTTATGGCAAAGAAGTGAATATTATTGACATAGCAGGCGTTTGCTGGCATTTCATTGAGGAACCGGCCTGACGAAAAACGAGTCGCCAACATTGCTTGGCAATACGGCGAGGCGACGGATAATGACGGGTTTGATGCAAATAGTTATGGATATTTATTATAAAGTATCCATAACTATTTAGGAGAGCCAATTTAGATAGTAATACAGTATGGAGATTATATTATTGATTATTCAGTAGAAGTTTACAATATGAAATGGTTATATAAAAAAGATCTAACAGATATCAATTCCATAAAAAAAGTGGAAGATGCTTTGGCATTAGGTTTCCATCAGATTATAAAGATATTGTGTTAGCATACAATGCAGCAACACCGTCTCCTAATGCAATTGACACCTCGCGACAAACAGGAAAAGCGTTTGGTGAGCTTCTAAATTTTAATTTAGGTGCAGAGGAAAACATCATCACCTTATATGAAGAGTTAAAAAGCAAAATTCCTGAAAAAGTATTTCCAATCACAATGGATCCGGCAGGGAATTTCTTATGTTATGATTTTAGGGATGATGAAGCGAATCCGAAAGTTGTGCGATGGGATCATGAACAAAAATTTGTTATTGAGAAAAAAGAATTGATCGCTGAGGATCACGAAAGAGAATCAGACTACTATCATTTAGATTTAGTGGCAGATAGTTTGACAGAGACGCTTGCAAAGCTACATGGTGAAGAAGTAGAAGAATCGAATAGCTGGAATAAATTTCAAGATAAAGAAAAATTAAAAGGATTTTCTGGTGAAGATTTAATCCAGGTAAACAGAATCAGGGCTTTGCAGGGACTTCCTCCAATTGAAAAATAAATATTAAATGCGATGCACTGGAAAAGAGGCAAAAACTTTAATAACCTAAAAAATGTATGAACATAATGCCGATTTTAGTATTAGAAACAATGCAGGTATCCGAACATAAAATTGAATATAAAGAAGATAGAGCTTGTAATTACTGTCTTATGAACATCCGGAAAATGAAAAATAAACGCAGGTAACATTATATAAGCGTAATGCGGGCTGATTGGCTAAAATTGAGTATTTTGGCTTCCAGTAAGTTAGTGACGGAAAGTAAATCGTTTCGAAATCCCGTACTACGCTTATACTTTGCCGTTAGTGGCAATGCTACAAAACGAAACAAATGGACGAAATAGCTCAAAAATTAGACAAATATTTATCAATATTAAGACCTGAATATTATCGGGAACTTAACGAACCTTTAGACGACTCTCAATTAGACAAATTGGAAGAATATTATAAAATTGAAATTCCAAAAGATTTACGAACACTATACAAGTGGAAAAACGGACAAAAACCGAATTGTTATGAAGCTTTTGTAAACAATTCTATGTTTATTCCTTTACATCAGGCACTTTACGACGCTTCTGAACTTACGACAATGATTGGGTTTGACTTCGAGATCGACAATTGGTGGAATGAAAACTGGATCCCGATTTTTCAGAACGGAGGTGGCGACAGTATTTGCTACGACCTACAAGGAATTTTTACTGAAAATAGAGGACAGTTAATAGAATTTTGGCACGCAGATAATGACAGAAATGTTATTGCACCGGCACTTGAGACTTTTTTTGAAAAAATAATCGGCTTTTATGAAACAATACAAAAAGAAGAATTTGACGAATATTTTAAAATTGGAGGAATTGACAATTATCCGAAAAAATTTATTGTAGAATAGGTACTATTGCCTAGCTGGCTTTCATATCTAAACCAATTTTTTCTAATCTTATAGTGATTATTTATTCTCAAATAGCTTCCACCATCGTGGGTCCTGATTGATAGCTTCGAATTCACGCTTCTGTTGGAGGGATATTTTATCAAGTTTGTTCTTTAAATCAAGAAGATTTAATAAATCTAAAGAAATCTCCATGTACTTCTGATTATCTTTTACTTTTCCGGCAATCATAGAAAAAAGGATAGCTGCTTCTAGGCTCTGTTGATCGCTCATTCCTTCTGCAAATGTTGAGGCTTCATATATTTGGCTCAGTCTTTACGATTCCATCAAGACCGGATGGTAAAAGCTGGGTGCACAGTTTGGAATGAAATCTGGTGTGCACTTTTAGCGAAATCCCCAGCTTTTGCTTTTACTCCTAATTTTTCTATTTCTTGAGCAAGAGCCTGTGCTTTTTGTTCTGAACGTACATAGGTAAAGATCACATTAGCTCCTTCAGCTGCAAGCTTTCTGACAATTCCTGAGTTTTATATGAATGATTGGGATTCAGAATTACCGGCCAGACCGAGTTACATTATCAAATGTCCATCTCCTATTCTGCTTGACTATCATTAAAGCAGTCGGCTCTAGTATTACAAATGTCGAACAAGGAGATACCCTAAGTGTACTTCCTGCCAATTCCAAAGCATTCCATAACAATTACCTATTTTTAAGGTTTCCCATATACTGGTTTTTGGGTATTTTTTAAATTCAGCTATAAAACCATCATGCTGTTTAGATCTTCGTTAAAGAATTTGCCTTATAATTGTTCATGTTAAATTTTATATGTTAAATAAAATGATCGAAGGTCAATCTAAGCTCCGAATGATATTGCTATGCTTTTTAATCCTCTTAACTTATCAGGCTTCTGCCCAAAATTTAGATACTTTGAAGCATAGTATCAGTAAAATTCTGGCATCAAAAAAAGCTGTTGTTGGCATATCTATTATCGGAAATGAAGGTAAAGACACGCTCTCTTTAAACGGTGACAGGCACTTTCCCTTACAGAGTGTATTCAAATTTCATATTGCTTTAGCTACGCTATCGAAAATAGATAAAAGGCAATTTTCCTTGAGTCAAAAAGTTCGTATCACAAAAAATGAGTTATTACCTGATCTTTGGAGCCCGTTAAGAGAAGAAAATCCAAATGGAGGCATGTTTCAAATCTCAACGTTAATACAATATGCTGTTTCTCAAAGCGATAATGTTGCATGTGATGCTTTATTAAGATTAATTGGCGGCCCCAAAGTGGTAGAAGAATACATGAAAAATAACAATATTAAAGATATAGCCATAAAATTAAATGAAGAGGATATACAAAAAAAGTGGGATTTAATGTTCGAAAACTGGACTACACCTAAGGCTGCTAGTGAAGTATTAAAGAAATTTTATAATAATAAAAATAAGCTGCTTTCTGAAAAAAGTTATGGCTTTATTTGGAAGACAATGAAAGAAACTCAAACGGGAGAAGAGAGAATAAGGGGGCTGCTTCCTAAAAACGCTATAGTTGCTCACAAAACGGGCTCATCTGGCACAAACAAAGAAGGTATAACAGAAGCAGTTAATGATATTGGAATCGTATTCTTACCCAACGGAAAATATTTTATTATCAGTACTTTTGTTAGTAGTTCCAAAGAAAGTAATGAAACTAATGAAAAAATAATTGCGGAGATAACCAAAGTTACTTATGATTATTATAAAGGATCCCTGTGATATTAAATTTAATTGACGAAAAGCAACATTACGTACGTTGGTACTACCTAATGGGCTAGTCTGAAAAAGAGTAAATGTAATTACTATCGAAAGGACAAATAAAATTAACCGATCTAATTACTGTTGATAAATCTTTGCGCTTACGGTTTCAATAATTTTCTTTTTAGCACGCAAAATTCCAGTTACGGTTTTGCGTGGAGTTTAAAAAAAATAATGTATAACCCTACTTTAAAGGGGGTTATAAAGCAAGATTGCTGACGGCAACCAGCATTAGAAAAACAAAAAACCGCCACCAAATTTCTTCGTTTGACGGTTTTTATAGTGGGCCAGCCTGGCTCAAGCCAGCGACCAAGAGATTCTGATTCTCCTACCATAAATAACTGATATATGCAATTACGAATTTTTCCGCTATCTGCTTGAGATAAATTTTTCATGCTTTTTACATCTTTTTTTGTCTTGAAGAACCCCCAAATATTTTCAAAGATCCCCAGCATAAAAACCTTGTTTAGCTCAACGATAATGAGTCTTCTAGCCTAACCGATCTATTATGAGGTAAAATGCGTGCAAGTCTCAATTTAATGAAATGCATCAATTGGTTCCTTCAGAAGTCATCGAAATTCTTTTAATAGTTCCATCAGGATTATATCTTAACCGGTCGATGCAAATAGAGCGGCTAAAGCTTCCTCCATTGGTTTGAATCGCCCCGTTATGATAGATAAAATACCATTGATCCTTAAATTTAACTATAGACTGGTGATTGGTATTGCTGTTTCCCGCTATTTCATTGATTATCCCTTTGTAGCTATATTGTCCATCGATCGAATCGCTTGTTGCATATGCTATCTTCTCGGGAAAACCCTTTGCGTAAGACAGGTAATATTTGCCATTATTTACATGAATCCAGGGAGCTTCTGTATATTCAAAGCCCTTCGTGTTTAGTTGCTTCACCTCACCATCTATTTCAATCATATTTTCTTTCAATTTAGCATAATAGCATTCGCTATTTCCCCAGAAAATCCAGGAATGTCCATCTTTGTCCGTAATAACTGTAGGATCGATGCAGGCCCATGCATGGGTGGATGAAAAACAATCTTTATTCATCAATAATGGTTTTCCCAAAGCATCCTTATATGGACCTTCAGGTCTGTCAGCGACCGCAACGCCTATACCCGACCAGTTCGTACTGATGTACCAATAATATTTACCACCTTTTTCTATCACCTGACCAGCGTAAGCATCCCCGCTTTTTGCCCAGCTAAAATCCGTGATTTTCAAGGGCACAGGGTATTCAGTCCAGTTCTTCAAATCTGTAGAGGAATACACCAGCCAATCTTTCATTTTGTATCCCGTTTGCCCGCCGGCATAATCATGTCCCGCAAAAAGCCATAGCGTATCACCCATAACTAAAGCCGAGGGATCGGCCGTGAATTCATGTTTGATAATGGGATTGCCCGAAGAGGTAAAATTATAGCGATCGCCGGGCTTAACCGGGCGCAACAGGTCTTCAGGAACCCCTCCCCAAACCGACTGTAAGGAACGTGCTTCATTCCGGGTAATACTAATCACACTGCCATGCCGGGGATTGAAGTTCTTGGTAAATTTCTCAGGCTTTGAGCTGAAATGAATAAGATCGGTGCTGCGCTGAAATTCGTAACGAAGATCAGCATACAGGTCATACATAAGAACATATTCTTTAGAATTATTCAGTTTGAATACACTAGATCCCTCAACGACAATCTTTTGTTCAGAATAGGCATCCAGATATTTAAAATCTTCTTTCCAAGGACCCCAGAGTGACCTGCTGGTCGCTTTCTGTATTCCATTGCTGATCTCCTTTCCCGAACTATCTTTTGTATTGCCTTTAAAGAACATATTATAGGTACCATCTTTATAGATGATATCTCCGTCTATAGCACCGTATTTTGAGCTAAACATTAATTTTGGCTCTTTTTCGAAACCGGAAAAATCCTTGTTGGCATAGGCGCCATAAAAATCTAATCTGTTATCATTGTTAAATCGAACAGTAAAATAGACCAGGTATTTTTTAACTTGAGGGTCATAGATGGTTTGAGGGGCCCAGACCCATTTAACACCACCAAACTTCGCTGGATAGCTTTTGGCCAGGTCGACTACGTTATGTTTCCAGTTGATCAAGTCTTTGGAATGCAGCATAACTATTCCCGGATTGCTTCCCCATCCATCTTTAAAAGTGTACATATCTGTTGCCGTGATATAATATGAATTTTGCTCTTCTCCACGCAGGATATGCGGATCGCGAATACCGCCGGTAGCTGATATTTTTTCGGAAGCAATAATTGGTTTGTTGCCATTCAGGGCAAACCAGTTAATCGCATCTGAACTTACTGCAAAACGTAGCTGCTCCTGAATATTTTTTTCCCCGGACCCTTCAAAATATGCAAAAAGATAACCATCAAAATCCGGTAGTGTTTTTTGCTGGCCGACACTTGTGTATGAATTAAGAACAAACAATATAAATGCAAAGAAAAAAGAATTCTTACTCATAATTAATTGATTAATAGTTTTTTATTAACAAATATTTTATTTAAATCTGTTGATTAATTGTATTGTTTAAAAGCCAAAGTTGTTCAGTTCGAACCTTAAATTTCATTTTTATCGCATTAATCACGTTGAATCTATCTGGTACGTTCAAATGTAAATAATAAACGTTATAATAACGATTATAAAATTTATTTATCTTTATCGATTTAAACGATCTTGGCTAAAATGAGATTTCGGCCCTTTTAGTATTAATCCTCCTGGAACAATCACACTGGCCGCCTGATTTTTTTCACCATGAAGATAGTTTGCTGAATGTAAATATTAACCGTAGGGGTTAGGTTCCCACCGTAAAATGAATGTCAACGGCATTTTGGTAGTGAAACTTAATTCAAATGCAGTTCTTTAAAAAAGTAGACCATAAGCTATACCATACGACATATATATAGATTATAACCTCAAATTCTACAATAAAACAAATAGATTCACCGGTTTATTATTCTATCTATTTTGTGTTTGCTATCAATGTGATTTTTTTAGGAAAAAAAATGTTAATATTGATTTATTTTTGTCGTCCCCGTACTGGAAATAAATACTTGCATGATACGTTTCAGAAATGCTACAGATGCTGATTTCGATTTAACCTTTCAAATAAAAAGAAAGTCAATCAAGCCATATATAGAGAAAATATGGGGTTGGGATGATGCAGTGCAGCTAGAATTCCACATTGAAGACTTCAAGTCTGAAAAAATTAAAATCATAATGGATGAAAGCGATGATGCTATCGGGCTTATTATTACTACAGAGAACAAAACTCATATTTACCTTAAAAGCCTTCTCTTATGCGACAACGTTCAAGGCAAAGGTATTGGTACCGAAATTTTACGTGACTTAATTAAGCAAGCAAAATCTAAGTCAAAACAAATCGAATTGCAGGTTTTCAAAGTAAACAAGCGAGCTAAAGCTTTGTACGAACGATTGGGATTCAGTACAACCGGCGAGACCGAGTTGCATTATCAAATGTCCACCTCCTATTTTAATTGAATATCATTGAAGCGGTAGGCTCTAATGTTCCAAATGTAGAACAAGGAGATGCCCTAATCGTAGTCCATGCGTATTCCAAAGCCATTAACAATTACGTATTTTAAAATTTCCCATATAATGGTTTTTAGGTATTTTTTAAATTTAGCTACCAAATCATCATTACAGTTTAGATCTTCATTAAAGAATTTGCCTTATAATTGTTCATGTTAAATTTTATATGTTAAATATAATGATCGAAGGCCAATCTAAGCTCCGCATTCTTCTCCATACGCTCCGTCCAATGCTGTAAATTTATCCTTAAAATGAATGAGGTCTTTCTTGGCTTGGGAACTCCCGGATATGGCAGCTATAAATAAGTGATCGGCCAGCTGAATGGTTTGTTCATTATTGCTATTGGGCATTTGCTTATAAATCGCTAACCTGGCGGCTATTTGCGGCGGTGTAAGTTTAGGAAGGCTGCGGTTAAGTACGTTATACTGCATTACCTTACCATTTGTAATAAAGACATGATCGATACGCCATGGAAAAAACTGAACCCTATTCCCTGACCCGTAGGCAGATTAATCAATTCCGTCACCAGCAGCGTATCCGCTTTTACCTGAATTTGACATAACTGATCAGACCCCAATGGCTAAATGGAATTTTAGTACCGCAAACAGCTAAAGACAATTCAGAAAAAAGCAGTTTGCCTTTAATCAACGTGGTATCTTTATATCCGCAAACTATGAATGTATGATGGTGCCCCACATCGAATGTGGCTGCAATACTTCCTTCAGGGCAGGAACAGTCAGGGCGTGTTTGCTGCACTGAGGCTACAGACAGGCTTAGCGTAAAAGCCATGAAAATATAAATGTTTCGTATATTTCTAACGAATCTGTAAAGCAAATATTATTCTATTTGATTCAATATATCTTGGATATGCTTTTATCAAAGTGAGTAATTTACAAAGACAGTTCAAACTCGCATGAAAATCTTGACAAAGATTTTGCGCACACTAATTCGCTCGTTAATACCATCTTTACTTAGATTGAAAAATATGGATGATGATTTTACTAAGTGACAAGGCTGGTTGACAGACAAAGAACCTCAGCATATGGATCTGCGGTTTAAGAAGGCGGAAGAAGAGGCATTGAAAAATAGGCTTAAACATTACGATAGAATACATGAAAAGCTGTTCAATTTCAATAATAATTGCATTCAAAAGGCAGGTCCTTACAGTGCCTGCCTTTTGAATGCAATAAATTCGCATGAAGCTTTAGCTTAAAAAGTATATCTCGCCCCTACCTGCATCTGCCACCTCGAAGCTAAAGGATCAACCGAATAGGGTTTCCCCGGATCGACAAACTGATACAGCGGATATCCTTGCGAGGACCTTGCCGGCAGATAAGGAACCAAACCAACACTTGAAGTAGAATTATAGGTGTTTGGTGAGAAATACACTTTTCCCCAATTCTTGTTCATGAGGTTGGTAAAGTTCATCACATCAATACTGATGGTTAGCGTTTTTTGAGCTGAGGTGGCTTTATCAGTATTAAAATTGATGTCTTGTGAGAAGTGAAAATCGGCATTATTGTTCCATGGTGTTCTCGCTGCATTACGTTCGGTGAAACCGCCCCTGCGCGAACTCAGGTAGTTATTATCATCAATAAAACGGTCAAAGGCATCGGCCTGCTGCTGCACCGTTTGTGATGATGTTGCAGCAAAGAAGTTAGCTGTTTCTCCTTTAGCCGGGATATACGCCAGGCCGATCTGTTGCGGCGTATTTTGTGGTGTATAATTCACAAAGCCATAAGTAAAGGGACTGCCCGACTGTGCGGTAACAAATAATGAAAAATTGCTCACCCAAATCTTGTTCCAGGCTTTGCGGTAGCTAGCACTAAGCACAATGCGGTTGCGGATATCAAAATTGGAATTGGCCAGCTGCGGATCATTGGGATTTAACGCCTGGTTTAATTGCCAGTTGGATTCAAAAGAGTTACGGATACCATTTGATAGGTCCTTAGATTGTCCGTAAGTATAGGCAGCAGAAAACCCAAAGCCGTTATCGAAGTTTTTAGCAACTTGTCCGGTAATGCTGTATCGGTAACCCTCCGGGGTGTTGCTCATTTCGTAAGCATTCGCGAACTGCGGGTTACGTGAATTTTGGCCCGGAAAAATAGGTTGTCTGCGTGTCGTGGCTTCAGTGTCATAAGCAAAGTAAGTTGGGTTGTCCGTAAGGTTTACCTGCTTGAAAATTACGTCTTTTATGGTTTTGGTATAAATACCTTCAACAGTATATTTTATGCCATTTTCGCCCTTGTAATCCAATGCCAGACTTCCACGGATTACTTTGGGCATCGTAAAATCGTTAGCGATCACATCTACCTGTGTTTTACCGGCATTCACATCATTGATGATCTGCCCGTTCTGCCCGGCGAAACCACCGATCCCTGTACCCGCCTGGTGCTTAAGCGGGTCGCCGTTAAAAACATAAGGAGGATTGCCATTGCTTCGCTGATCGTAAGCGCCAAAGGTATCTCCATTATTGTAGAAGGCATAGCCCAGCCAGGCAAAGGGGATCCGAGAAGTGAACATGCCCAAACCGCCGCGCAACACCAAAGTTTGGTCACCGCGGGCATCAAAACGAAAGCCCAACCTGGGAGATACCTGCACTTTACCCAAATAGTTCCCGCTGATCTGGTTCAGGGGGCTATAGGTGTAGGTTGTGCCAAAATAGGGATCGGTAAAAGCATTACGCGTCTTCTCACTTAACATTTGTTTGATAGGAATATCCTGGTAATCAAACCTGATGCCAGGGGTAATCCTGAACCTTTCTGTAATTTGTATTTCATCCTGAATATAGGCACTGTAAAAATTAACGTTAAACTTTGCCCCAGGGTTATCCAATAAATAATCGCGGCTGTTGTTGGTGTAACTGTAACTTCCCTGTACTCTTTGCGGGTTGTTATTCAAGAAGTCGTTGATACTTTGATAAGTTACCCTGCCGTTCCAGGCGTTCACAAAGCCGTAATTGATCCGATATAACTCGTTGTGTGTACCAACAGTTAAGGTATGCTTGCCTAAATTCCACACTAAATTATCGGTAATCTCCATAGTACTTTGTTTCATGTTGAAGATGGATGCCTCCCTGTCTGTGCCGAAAAAAATAGTGCTTCCCGGCGTACGGCCAACGATCTGTACCTGCGGAAAAGATGGGTCACTGGTTGGGCTACGGTAATCGTGTATATTGCTGTAACCAATTACCGCACTGTTTGAGAAATTGTTGTTAAACCTGGTTTTCAGTTCCGCAACGGTAGAGTTTTGGTTGTTGTTCTGTTTGTAAGCAATACTGCCAAAACGGAAATTCAGTTGATCGCGCTCCATATTAATGGCATCCGAACGGATATAATTGTTGCGGACGGAAAGCTGGTTCTTGTCATTAATGTTCCAATCTAAGCGGTTAAAGAATTTTATCGAGTTGGAGCTGGCATTATATTGGCCTGCAGTACCCGGGTCGAAACCGTAATTTTTGATTGAATAATGGATGATCTTCTGTGTATCGGATGCGCTCAAAATACCGGATGCAGCCGGGCTACCCGCTACCTGTAATACGGGGTCGCGGCGGCGGGTAATTTCCTCATTCGTAAAAAAGAAAAGTTTGTTCTTGATGAGCGGAAAACCGAGCCTGAAACCGCTTTGGTAGTCATAAAAGGCCGAAGGGAGTTTCTTGTCCAATTCGGTGCCGGTGTGGTCAGGCCCTACCAGCGCAGCATTGCGTCCGAAACCGTAAAACGAGCCATTTACGGTGTTGGTACCCGAGCGCGTTACCGCGTTTACACTACCGCCGGTAAAGTTACCGATCTTTATATCATAAGGGGCAATGTAAACCTGGATGTCTTCGATGGCATCCAATGATACCGGGTTGGTGCGGGTGGATGAGCCGGGCATGCCTGAAGCCCCGGTCTGGCCGCCGGCCGAGGGGCTAAAGCCGATGGCATCATTGTTAACAGCACCATCGATGGTTACGTTATTGTAACGAAAGTTGGTACCGGCGAAGGAATTGTCCTTTGAGCCTTGTGGTACCAGTTTGGTAATATCGGTAATGCTGCGGCTGATGGTTGGCTGGTTGCGGACCTGATCACGTGAGATATTTTGCCCCGTACCATAGTTGTTGGCTTTCGGACCGGATTTCTGCGCTTTAACAACGACCTCATTCAATGTTTTAGTGTTATCACCCATTACAAAGTTAAGTGTCAGTGCTTCGCCCAAACTGATCTTTTCGATGATTCGGTTCTCGGCATTCATCCCTAAAAACTTTACCTCGATGGTGTACGGACCACCAACACGCAGACCGGGAAGGTTATAACGCCCATCGGTTCCGGTAGAGGTGGCATAACGGGTACCCGAGGCCGTATGTACAGCGGTAACGGAAGCACCCGGTAAAGATTGATTGGTAGCATCCAGCACCTGGCCGCGTAAACCACCGCTGGTTTCCTGGGCACAGGCATTTATGGTTTGCAGACAAGCCAGTATGCTGAAAATAAGCACAAATAGGCCGCTATAAGTATATTTATATTTCATTTAAATATTTTTTACAGTACGTTGTGAATCAAGAATTAAAATAACTTACCGTTGTACAAAAGCCTGGTCGATAACATGCAATACACCATTACTGGCTATGATATCCGGTTGGGTAATACGTGTTTGCGATACATTTCCCTTTGAAACAAGGGTCATTCCATCTGCAAGCACGTAAAGAAATTCGCCGTTGAAGTTATAACCACCTTTAAAATTAGCGGTCAGGTTCACATCGGGGCTGATATAGGCATTGTCGAGAATCCAGTTCTTAAGTTTATCCGGATCCTCGTTTTCAATATCGGCTTCAGAATGATAGCCCAGCTTGTTCCAGGCATTGTTATCCGGCGCAAGCACGGTTATGGGCCGGCCATCAAACCACCACCCGGTTTTAACCATTACATCATTACCGCCTCGTTTAAGCACTGCCAGGAATAAGCTGAGATTAGGCATACCGGCAATGGTGGTATATAAGTTACCCGCAGGAAGCAATGGCAGACGCTGGAGTTCATGTACTACGCCATCATTTAAGCTGATGCTTCCTTTTGCGGAAACCGGTATCCCGTTAAAAAATATACCGTAATAATTTTTAGTAATCGTAGGCCGATAGTCCGGGTTTGCACAGGTAACCGCCTGGCTATAAAAGCCAAGTAAACTGGTGCTGCTCAGCTTACCGTTAACAATACTGTATTTTAATAGCGCTGCCAGGTCTGCAGGGTTCTGTTTTTCGATATTTTCCAAATTTAAACCAGCTTTGATAAAGGCACTGTCAATGGGTACAAAAACGGTGAACGGGCCTTCATTGCTAAAGGTAGCTTCATTATAGATACCTGCACGTTTTAAAGCCGCACGGTACAAGTTAAAATGTTGTCCGGTATCAATATACTGGTACAATGTTGGCGTAGCTTTATTGAAATTTTCGGGATTATCTTTTTTACAGCCAGTAGATAGTGACAAAAGCAAACAAGTAATACCGAAAAAAAGAAGTGAGATATGATGCTTTGAATGTGGATATGACATGGTTTTCCGAAGTTTATGGGATGAGTACCCTGTTAATAATATGAACGACGCCATTGCCACATGGTAAATTCGCGTTAATGGTTGTTGGGCTGAAGTAAACGGGCACATAAATCTGTGCATGTATACCGTTTGCACCGGTAGCGGTAAATGTTATGGATTTAAAACCGCCCGGTACACCACCAATGCCAATTTCACCGCCATTAAGCATAGCAACAGGTTTTGCACCATTTTCGCTCAGACGAAACAGGTCGTTGTCAAAGTAGCGGCCCTTTACTATATGGTATTTAAGTAAAGCGGCAAGCCTGGCAGGGTCTGCATGGGTAATGCTGTCCATTGTACTTAGCCCCAGGTTTAGCCCCAGCTTAGCGGATTGCTGAAGCGCCTGGTTTGAGAGTGCAAGCAGCGTATACGCATCCTTAGCGCTGAGTAGTTCATTGCTTAGCCCTGAGCGCTCCATGGCAGCGTTAAAGAGCGTAAGAGTAGTGTCGGACCGAAGATATCCAGCAACTGTGGCGTATACTTCGGGGTTCATCATTTGCGGCAGTACCTGTATCTGTCCGTTAGCTGCCGGGTTGTCTGCGCTGATAACTTTCACCCCGTTTACCGTTACTACGGTATCTGCACCATTCATGTATTTACTTACATAAATGTTACCGCCACTAAGCATTTTAAATGCTTTGTTATCTTCCAGCGGCATTTTTTTAAGTTCCAGTTTTCCATTTAGAATGCCGTACCCCATCAGGTTGGTAAGCTGGCTGTTGGTATAAAACGTTGAAAGCCGCGGCAATTCAACTATGCCAACAAGAGAAAAGGCATTATTATTGGGCACAAAAACAGTATAGGGACCCTTTTCGGCGAGTTTAATGTTTAAATGCGTGTTGTTTATTGCGGCATAAGCCATACTGAAGTTAAAATTATCTTTCAGTACAAAATTTAAGTTACCTCCATCTCCGGAAGGTGCCAGCTCGGTACTTACATCATCTTTCGTACAGCCGGTAATGGTTGCGAAAGCCATGATGATCATAATGAGATGCATTCGTGAAATATTTAAGATGAATTGCTTTTTCATGGTATAGGATTACTTTACAGCTGGATAAAAGAGTTTGTCAACTTTTATGAGTGTACCGTTTGATAAGTTATGGTTAAGAACAGGCGGACTGCCGGGCGCATCGTGCGGAATACGCAACAGCGGCGTTGTAGCATCATCGGTCCATTTTACATAGGCATCGCCTGCTGAACCAGAAAAGAAAAGGGGTTTGCTGAACTTTAATTCAATGCCTGTTAAAGATCCACCTGGCCCGAAATAAGTATTATATACCCCATTATTAATAGCCGGGTTAAGCAGGTCACTGTAAAATATACGGACGTTAGCCGAAAGGTTGCCGCTTCTATACAAAACATGCCGTTCAAGCACACTATCGAGCTTGGAATATTCAAAATAAGCACCCGTCGCCAAGTCGTACCCCACGTATGCGCTGGTGGCAAACTGTCTGATGTCATCGGCAGTATTAAAACCGGCATCTTGAAACGCCTTATTGGTTGGAGCAAGGATAGTAGGCATAAATGAAACTGCGTTTTCAAGGATATTGACATCTGTAATACTTTTATCCTCGAAACCCAGACCTGCCTGGCGAACACTATCCCCGATTATAACCGCCTCATAATATAGGCTCAGGTCGGGATCTGATTTTATTGCGTCCAGCAAGGTGCGGCTGTCAAACTGTTTGATGGTGCCGGAAATTGGGTAGATATACCCATTTGATGCCTTGATAATCATTTTAACGGCTCCTTTAGCATCACCATTTAAGTAAACAGACCCACCCAAGCGGGCGTATATTTGAGTAACCCGAATTGTTGTACCATTGTTGGCGGTTGGTACTGTATCCTGATTTAATGTAGTCAGTCCAACTCCGGTAACGGTGTTTTCAAGCGCAGGCTTGTCAACAGCCCCTATTGCTATATGCAGGGTGATCAATTTTCGCAGGTCGCTTACCGGCATGCTGCTGATTACCTGTGTGGTTATACCCGCTGCGTTTAAAGCCGAATCGGTAGGTGCAAAAATGGTATAGCCAGTGTTTTCACTTAGTTGTCCGGCTAAGGAAAGCCGGGTGAACGCCTGGTTAAACAGGGTCAGGTTCTTTTCGCCAGCCAATACATCTGCCAAGCTCTTTTCTTCATACCTGATTGATACAGACTTGGGAATAAAACCATCTGTTGACTTGATGCAGCTAGATAACATGGCCAGGCTGCTGAAAAGCGTTATGGTGTAAATATATACGGTTTGTAATTTCATGTTTGATATCTTTAAGGCTTTAATGCATAATCAGGTGTGATGAGCAGACCGTTTACCCCGTGCACCACACCATTATAGGCCAGATGATCAGGTGATGAGAACTGCACAGTATTCGCATAATAGTAAGGGTCAACCTTATCAGGGAACAACTGGAAGTTGAAGGCATAGTAGTCAATAAATAACAGGTAATCCGCCCCCCTTACACCATGTATACCACCGGTTAAGGGCGCATCGTCCAGATCAGATTTGAAAAAGAATTTCCCGGGTATTAAATAAGGTGCAAAAAGGAATTTTTTATAAGTCAGCGTATCAAGTGTAGCAAGGGTACTTTCGTCAATACCGTTTTGCATAAACACCTCATTACTTGGTGCCAGTACAACAAAGGGACCTGCCTTATCCAACTGTTCAAACAAACCAAATTGCTTTAATGCCTGTACAAACAAACTATAATTAGGATCATCGTTCAATATTGATTTAACAGACGCAGCTGGTGATGTCAACACATTTTCCAACACATGTATTACACCATTGGAGGCCATAACATCTGTTTTTTTTGCAGTGACACCATTAACGTGAAGCAGTTGCTCCCTATTTGGGCGGTTAGGGTCAGGAAGGGATACAGAAAAGTAAACCGGTTGTGCTATAAGCGTTGAGAATTGGTAGTCCACCGTTTGCGGTATTTTACTGTAAGGCAAAGCGCCCTTAACAATGTGATAGCCGATGATCTTTCGGAGCGATGCTGTATCAATAGAGGAAACGGTTTGTGAGGTAATACCCGCAAGCGCGAACGCGTCATTATCGGGTACTAAAAGCGTATAGGCTTCCGTGCCATTAAGTGTTTTGTCCAGCCCCAGGCGCTTTATTGCCTGGTAAAAAACACTAAAGCTGTAATTGTTTTCCAGCAACGTTAACAACGGCCTTTCTCCAGCTACAGGTTGCGGCTGGATGTCAAAATTCTTAACGCAGGAAGCCAGCAAAAATAATACAGAAAACAGCAGCGATGTGATAATATATTTTTTCAGTTTCATAATATTTAATTTTGTGGGATCTGATCAATTCCCCGTTTGATCTGCATCAAGTAAACGCGGTTGTATACCATTTCAAAAATGTTGACCGTACTATACACCCTGAAATGATTATCGCTGTTGATCACCAGGTTTAAGTTTGGTGTAGAAACTGGGTTGCGGATGACGTAATTGTTAAATACTGCAGGATCAGTCCAACAATCAATTTTATACCCGGTAGGGCTTGTAACAGGCAGATCTGCATCTAACAGGTTAAAACTTACGTATGGCATTGTACCTGTCTTTTGGCCTACCTGGGTAACTGGCGGGGAGTAAGTCCGTAAAACACCCTGATAAAAAAAGGCGCTTTGGGGTAACATGGGCAATGGCAGGTATGATATGGACTGATCGAATTTGGAACTAAGCGTGGTGTAATAAGTGTTATCATAACCTGCCAGCGGGACATAATATGACGAAGACGAAGTTGACAGCGCATCAATACAAATGTTATAAGTAGTGGTGATGCGTACCTTTTCCGGAAAATATGCAGTACCATATTTGTTCTGTTCCGGTGTTTTACCAGACAGGTTCACGAAACCGGCATACAACCTATTATCGTCGAAAGCTTTGTGAATAAATTCCTCTTTGCGAACATACAGCCCATATTTACTATTGTCCAGATCACGCGATACGACTTCCAGCGTATATACTTCTCCTTTCTCTATATTGATGGTCGTGTCAATCAGGATGCTGCCGCGCTGTACCGATCCTAGATCTTTAAAAGCTGTGTTACTTTGCGGCCGTACCACAAACATAATACGGTGCTTGCCGGATGGGATCTGAGCCCACGACGAAAGATCAAATCCATTGATAACAGGTGCCGTTAACACGTGCGCGTTACCCGGATATTCATAATTCATGGGATAGCCAAGCGGCGGATTTGGCTGTCCGGATTCGCTAAGCGTTCCATTACCGACAGAGCTGTTCCCCTCATTAATAGGATAAGAAGTGCTATAAAGTTGTCTTGTACCCAGGTAATCGCCAATGATACCGGCATTATTAGGTATACCGGCGGCATCAACTTCCGGATCCATCAGAAAGGTTAAAAATGGTGGAGATTGGGTGTTATTTAAAAAATCTACGTTAAAGGTAAGGTTATTAAAGACCCTGATATAAGCCGGATCCTGCTCAAGGGGCTTTTGCTCATATTTTTTGCAGCCGAAAAGTATGCCACCCAACAGTATTGGCAGTAAAAAAAATAATCTATGTTTTTTCATCTTATTTTACTTGTTATGTTTAATGACAATCAGTTTGGCTTGGTTTCCGTTCCCTGCATTAGATAGCCGCCCCACCAGCGCAACGGTATAAACTCCCGTTTCTGGGCTCTTAAATTGAGGAAAAGTGTACAGGCTATTGTTGGCTACAAAGGCTTCATATACATCTAATGGTGCAATACTTGACTCTAAACTACCGGGCACTTCCAATTCAGGTGCCGGTTTAGAGCGGAAAACGCGTAATAGTTTTGGCACATTCACTTTCTCATTAGCTGCAGGATTCCCGGTGGAACCCGGTGAATAATTGGCCAGGGAATAAATAACAGACGCGTTCCTTAAAGGCAAAGCGCCAGGTGCCATGTTCACATAGGCACTAAAATAGCGGATCGAATCCTGGAAATTTGAGCCGATGGCAGGCAGCAATAGCTGATGGTCGTTGGTAAACGTTGCATACGGAAGGTCGGCACACAGGTTAATAAACCGTGACTGCAAGGCATAAGGATATTGGACGAGTCTTGCTGCTCCGTTGGTTCCGTCGTCCGGAATAATTTGGCCGTTAGGATGATAGGTACTTGCATATAAAGTACCGGTCATGTCATTCGGCTGAAACACTAAAACAGGTTTCCCCGCTTTGTTATTGTATAACCAAATGGTATAATTGTCATAAGGGTAAAGCGTCAGATCGGCTTCCGCCATCACTCCTCCATTTTCATCCCTGGCAACAATATGATGTTTGCCCTGTACGTAAATTTGGTATTGAGCCTGGTGGGCTTTAACTCCGGCAATCTGACCAATGTATGGCTGTTGTGCTCCTAAAGCCTTGCCGTCAACAGTAAATAATATGTTTTTACCAGGAATTGCATTTACGGCCTGCATACGGGCGAAAGTACTGTTAACACCCGGATTGAACTCTGTAAGCACGCGGTAAGAATTGGCATAAATACCTGGTGGTAATACCTTGTCACAATCGGTAAATAAGTTATGACGGTTCTCGGAAACCAAAATGGTATAAACCCCGCCTGGTTTAAAGGTACGCACCCTGGGGTTTATACCCTGCTGCGGATGAAACGACGGATTGCAAGCATCATAGTAAGCTGTTGAAGGAAAATCTGCCAGTTGTTTGGTTAGATCGATACTGCCCCCATTTGTTAAAAAAAGCTTAAACTGGTAAGCGCCATAAGGCAATTCAATATAATCAGATGACGACCCCAGCGCAATATTACTTAAGCGTTGATCAATCAAACTGCCGTCAGCATATGTCAGCGTAACCGGGCCATTCAGTTGCAATTGGTCGCCCAACGCCTTGCTGCCAAAATTAACAATCCGTATTTTGAAGTTTTGGGAGGCGGCGGGTTGAACATTATTTCGTTCACCTACATGCAAATGGCCATTAGTCATCAGGTAATAATCTTTGGGATGTTCGACATCATTTACGATGATGGTATCTAAACTGCCGATTATAAAATGAGCCTTGCCATTTTTATCAAGCAAACTATTCGGTAAAGTGAAGGGGGCTCCGTCTTCGCCACTCACCCATTTTCCAGTCGGGAATATAGAAAGCCCAATGTCTGTACTTCCCTGATTTTGGTTTTTGGATTCGAGGGCTGTGAGCGGGATATTGTTAACTGTTACATCGACTGACCCTGCCAAATTGAACATGCGTATAGCCGATGCTGAAGTATTGCCAACCTCGGTATGAATAGGCTTATTGTCCAGCTTGTCCTTTGTACAAGCACTCAGGCAAAGCATTGTGGCAAGCAAAAAAAGAAAGGGCCTGTAAGCTAATATTGTTTTTTTTTGTCTCATGATGATCTAGAATAATTTATAGGTAAGCCCCAGTGAAAACTCAGCTCCTTTATGATAACTACGGTAGACGTATTCGCTGCCATAATACTTACCCTTTTCTCCTGGACTGGTATAAACTTGTTTATAAGCCGGGTCAAAAAGATTTTTAGCGAAGCCTTTAACCATCCATTTGTTGCCGAGCTTCTGGCTAAAAACAAGATCCATAGTCGGTGTTGGTCGGTCATACAAGTCGGGCGTACCATCCAGTTGCACCTGGATAAGCCTTGCGCCTACCATATTAAAACTAGCGGTGATGTTAGTACCACTGCGGGTGTTGGCATAATCCAGGTAAGTGTTGATCGCATAAGGGGCCTGCTCAAATACCGGACTGCTTTCTGAGGAGCGACGATCGTTGATACGGGCGGCATCTAAGCGTTCTGTGTTTTTTTGAATGCTGCTCACATTAAATAAAAGGTTGGTTCCAAAAAACAAATATTTAAGCGGGTCCCATACTTTTCCAAGGTCGCGCCGTGCTTCCATTTCAACACCATAGACCTTGCCTTTATTTGGGTCGTTCTCATAAATGATCAATGGAAATTCAGGAGCGGTAGACAAGTTTCCCTGCGATGCATATCTAAATACCCGTTGCAATGGATTCTCGATGACCTTGGTAAAAACCGAGGCAGACAAAATTTCTCCGGGTGCATCAAACCATTCCCATCTAAAATCTGCACTCTTGGTTAATTGATTGATGAGGTTTGGATTACCGCCGATCACGGCAAACTGAAAAGGGTCAAACTCAAAAATATTGGTCAATTCCCTTAACTCAGGCCTGGCAAGAGAGGTGCTGTAGGCTACCCTGAAATTCATATTCTTTATTTTTGAATATGTAATATTTACGGAATAATAAGGCCTGTAATTCCTTGAATACCTGGTATTGGGTGTGGTGGTGTTATAACCTACTTTTTCTGTAGGCAGCCCGGTAATCGTATTCAGGTTGAGGGGAACAAATACGTTGGCCGTATCTACCTGCGCCCTGATATCAGTTGATTCAAAACGAACACCCCCTGCTAACCGTAGCCCCTCCAGTAAAGTGGCATCAAGCATACCGTAAAATGCACGGGTTTCGTACGAGCCGGTATAATTATTGGGCGCCTTCCTGATCTGATACAAAAATCCACCTACCATGGGCTGTCCTTCATTGTCATATTGACCTGGTGCCAGTAAACCAATATTGGCTGGAGATACCAATTGATTAAGATCTCCTTTTACATTGTTGATCAGCTGTGAATTGCCGCCTGTAAGCGTTGAACCTGGCAAACCCAATATATTTTGTGTAAAGTCGCGGTCCCTTTTAAGATAGTTCACTCCAAATTTGAAAGCCTGCTGTAACTTACCCAATTTAAAAGGTTGCGTTACATCGGCCTTGAAGTTATAATTGTGCTCCTCCAGTTTACGGTATTGACGCCCGTTGGGGTCGGCAACTATAATATTATTCACATCGGAGCCCGCACCATGCACCAGCCCACTTACAAAGGTATAGGTATTGGTTCCTATGCCAACCCCGTTAGGATCCTGGTACTGTATGGTACTCAAATTGGCTACATTTGTAGAGCGAAAATCCGGATCGTTGTGGGAGCTGTTGGAGCTGCTGAAGTTGTAACTTAACTTCGGCGACCAGTCCTGTTCCAATAATTTATGTTCACCCTGGAAGTTAAAAGTGTTAAAGGTCCGAAAGGTATTTCGTAATTGATTTACCGTATTATAAACCGGAAAATTCAACCCTGTATTCTGCCACGAGCCGTTAAGGTTACTGCCTTCGGATTCAGCTCCACGGCTGCCTATATATTGGAACTGGACCTCGTTATTTTTGTTGAACTGATAAGTTAAGCCAAATAATCCCCCATAGTTTAATGTTTTAGTACCCGTATTCTCCTCGTAACTAATGTATTTTCCAAGCCTTGGATAATTAGGACTTATTGTTCCGGGAATGCGCAAAGGGTTATAAATAGCTGCAGAACCTGTTACTACCCCCTGATACAAACTGTACTGATTACGCTCTCCTTGATAAATATCTGTGCTACGCTGGTAATAGTTGCCGTTTACAATAACGCCAAGTATATGCCCGCCAAACACTTTATAGGAATTGCCGAAAGATACCGTGTACACTTGGTTTGGATCTGCTTTACCGTAACCTGTAGTGAGTACAGGATCGAGACTTTGCATCACCCTGCTTACGCGCAAAGCCTCGCCCTTAAGTGCAGGACTGTTGCGACTTTGAATAAAAAGATCCTGAATTTGCACCAGGCCTCCAGGATATTGCTGACTCAGGTTTAGGAAGTCATTACTCAAATTATGGTTGCTGACTTTTTGCCCAAAGAAACCCGGGTCGCCATTATAAAAACTATTATACTTACCTCCTAAGCCGATGTTGGAATTAAACCCGGTTTGAGCGGTAATTTCAAATACCATTTTTTCCGGTACTGATTTTGTCTTCAATTCGATTAGCCCGGCAGAAGCATCCGCTGGCCGGTCAGGACTTGACGTTTTATATATGTTGATGTTATCCAGTAATGCTGCGGGTACCAGGTCTAAGGGTACAGCACTTCGATCAGGATTGGCGGACGACAGGCGGGCACCGTTCAGCTCCGCAATAACACTTCGATCACCTAATCCACGAATGGCCACATATTTGTCGTCTGTTATAGTAACCCCTGTTACGCGCTGTAAAGCCTGGGTAGTGGTTATACTTGCCGTTTTTTCAATATTCTGTGCAGATATACCATCGGTTACTGATGCGGAATTTTTACGGTCATTAAGCAATACAACCTCATTACCCGCCCGGCGCCGGGCTTCAATTTTAACCTCACCAAGTGCCGTAGAAGATGGCTGTAAATGAATGTTCAAAGGCGTAACCACCGACGATTTCACGGTAACCCCACTTATCGTTTTTGGGTCATAACCAATATATCTTACGTCTAAGGCGTAGGTACCAGGATTGATACTGATCCTATAATTACCCTTAATATCCGTAAAATAGGATCGACCGGAAATAATTACAACGGCGCCAATAAGCGTTTCGTTAGTTCTGGCGTCATAAACGGTGCCCTCTATGACGCCCGGATCCGGGGGGATAACTTTTTGATCTATGGTGACAAAACCATTTACTACCCGGTACCGTAAGCCGGTATGCTTTAGAATATCTTCAATTGCATCTTTAACGGTAATCCCATTTACCTTGATACTTATCTTTTTCTCAACCGATCTGATGAGTTGATCGTTAAATAAAAAATTTGTACTACTAAGCCGCTGCACTTTAAGCAAACTTTCTTTTACACTGGCATTGATGAGCTGAAGATCTATTTTTTGATCAAGGGTCTGACTTTTAGCCGAACTTGCATATAGCAAACTTAGAAAAGTGGCCTGAACAATCAGGACGATAATTGAACATCTCATAAAAAACAGGATACATTTAGCAGGTTGCGATCCTTTTTTAATATTTTTACACCAGTTATGGTTTATTTTCATTTGAACATAAGCTATTACCTCCCTGAAGCAGAAGTGCCAAAGGGATAATTCATGAATAAGCCGAAACGGGGTTCCAATCCAACGGCTTTACTTTAAGAGTTGCCATCCTGCTGAACACAGGATGGTTTTTTGTATAAGTCGTTTACATAAATATCCTTTCCATTTGTTGATTAATTAATAATGATTTGCCGGCCACGAACCTTGTAGGTAAAGCGTTCCATGATACTTAGGGCCTGGATTACAGCTGTGATTGGTGTTTTGTCTACGGTAAGCCTTGTGGTTACTGACAATTGCCTTCTGGAACGGTTAGTGAAAATGAACTTTACATCATACCATCGTTCTAAGACTGCAGTTAATTCACTTAGCGAAACTCCGTCGAATACTAAATGACCATCTTTCCAGCCTGAAATATCACTAATTGGTACTGTACTTGTCGAGAGTTTTTCATTGTTCCAAACACATTGCTGCCCTGGTACCAAGCGTGCTAAAACCTGAATCTTCTTGTCTTTTAACCGTTCGACACTTACCTCCCCGCTTGCCAGCGCAACCTTGACAGGTTGGTTTTTAAATGCAAAAATTTGAAATGATGTGCCAATATCCCTCGTTTGCAAATCGCCGGTACGGACTATGAAGGCCTGCTGAGGTTTATGTTTAACGTCGAAAAAAGCCTCACCTTCCAGACTGATATTTCTTTGCTTATCAGCGAATTTTTCAGGGAAGCTTATCTTACTTCCGGCCCCCAGATAAACAATAGAACTGTCCGGTAGGGTTATAATAGACCTCTTACCATGGGGGTTGGAGATGTGACGAATAGCAACACGCATGTTTTCTGTAGGCTTACTGATATTTTTGTGAATAAAAAATACCAGTCCGATGATGACAGCCACACTAACACCCGCATATCGAAGTAAATTTGAATGGTACCATTTAATAACTTTGGTGCCCGCGATTTGCTCAACCCTTTGATGAAGTTCCTGATTCCATTGAAACAGCTGCAGATCACTGATTTCTTCTGTTTCGCGAGTTGCGTCCCATCCTGCCAGCAATACTTCGTCAAATAAGCGTTGTCCGGCGGCGGTATTCAATGCCTTTATGACAATCGTTCTTTCGGCTTCAGTGCATTCCTGTGCTAAAAATTTTTTGATTAAACTCTTGCTTATTTGTTGTTGCATGATACGTCTCTCATTGAAGTAAACAACAAAAACAAGTACCAGTACCAATGCAAAGTAAAATAAATTTAATGCATTGAATAGCTCAGAAATAAGTATGGAGAAAACGTTTAAAGTTATTATTTAAACGATGTCAGAAACGATATCACCAGAAGCAGGGTGGCAAATTCATTTAAATGTTCACGAAAATACTGTATTGACGCACTGATATGGTTTCTTACGGTATGTACCGACAGATTTAGTTCGCGGGCAATTTCGGCATAAGACATGTCTTGTTCCCTGCTCATCCTGAAGACCTCCCTTCGTTGTGGGCTGAGTTTGCTTAACTTTTCCTGATATACCTGCTGAAGTTCCTGATGTCTGATAGAATGGTCAGTTGAAAACAAAAAAGGCTGGGTAGCTTCTTCAAGTTGATCAATTGATTCGGTAACAATAATTTTTCTTTTCCAATGGTTATACAACGCGTTTCTGATCGATTGGTAGAGGTAAGCGTTGAGATTAGTTTGTATCATGATCTCACCTTTTCTTTGCCAGAATCTTATCATAACGTCCATCGCTAGTTCTTTTGCCATCTCGTCATCTCCAAGAGATGACTTGGCAAACGCGTAGATTTTTCTAAAATATCTAAAGAAGAGTGCGTCATAGGCTTTAGTATCACTTTTTTGGAATTTTTCTAAAAGGATATCATCTGGTAAATCTTTATAAGCCATTAGTATTTACTTTTTACACCACACAAAAGTAAATAGCGAACAATACCTATATGTTAACAGCGGATTATCCATTCATTAACTAATCGACTGCAAGGTTAATGGGATCAAACGACATCACATTGCGTATAACATTTACAGTACATTTATAAATTAAGTTTTAGGGAACAAAACAGAGCTAAATGGGATAACTGATCGTTTTTTTTTGTAAATTCGAATAAATAATTAAATTATGAACATTAATGAAATACCAGGCAATACACCTGTAATAACAACAAAGTTTGTAGTTGAAAAAACTTCAAATATCGTGTATATCATATGATGAAGAAGGAGATTTCCAAGTCTTTAGTGAGGAGGGGGCAGATATGGATAATGCAAAAGTGGTGTCGTTGAACGATATTCTAGAAATGGACAAGACCGTATCCCAATTGACAGATATAAATAAAGGAGAGAAATTCTATAGAGATAATATAAATAGTGCATGGCAAAAAGTACATTAAGTAACGAGGCAATTAAGGAGTTATTAATTTCCGAAAAAAAGGCAGATGTAAGAAAAGGTGTGAAATTAGTTTTAAATAATACACTAATTAATTTTGCCGATGATGTTTTTGATATTCTGAGAAGGTATCTTAAAGATGAGAAAATGTGGGAGGTGAATTATGATATTATCAGACTTCTAGGACAAGCCAGATATGAAAAGGTAATACCTATTCTTGACGAAATTTGTAATCAAAATGAAGATCATGATATGGTAACAAGTGCTGCTGCTGCTGCATTATGCAGAATAAAGAGAGCGAATATAAATGATGTTCAAGAAGTTCAACGCTTATTGACTTTTGATAATTTTGCTGTAGTCGATGGCGCACTGCGGTCCATGGGAATGGATAAAGTTTTGCCAAGTGAAAATAAGATTGGAGAAATAATTAATTCTGTCAAGGAATTTGAGCCTAAGATTGAAAAGGGTTATGCAGATATCAGAGAAGGGCTTGCGGTTGCTAGTGCGGGCTGGACAAAAAATGAGTTAGTTAAGAACTTTTTAGATGATTGTTTGAAATCCGGAGATAGTGCATTAGCAAAATTAGCTAAAAGCTCAATTAATAGTAAATATGCTCAAATCGACTAACGGAGTTTTTTAATATTTGAGCGCTAAGGGTTACGCCTTTATTTGAGTATAAACCACTATCAATTGATGAAAATGACCAAAGCATGAAAGAAATACTTGAATTGTTAGGCGTCGATAAAAGAGTCCAGGATTTAAGCCTGAGTAATATTGAATTTTTCAACAAATACAGTGCCTGGGAATACTACGGGCCAGAGCAGGTTAATTCAAAATGAATTTTCCGCAACCACCGCTATTCATTCCTATAATTATAAATTATGATGCCACTCCGATTTCATACGGTATTACAAAACATTGGTTTGCGGTCAGAGAGATGACCTACACCTATATGGAATTTTCACAGCAGTTTGAAATTGCAGAGATAGCAATAACATCCGATCAATTAATTGACAGTTTGATTTTTGAGTACTTTGTTAATGTGGAGTTGCTAACTTTGTTAGGACAAAACTCTTTTCCCATATGGGATATTTAGTTAAAAACACCGTTAAGGACATTAAGAAAACCTTTTTTAAAGCATGAAATCCCTTAAATCGTTAAAAGATGAGAGGGATACTTTATCAGGTTCCTGGCTTGAAGCCGTCAAGCAGGTTTAGTGTTTCATGCTGGCTAATAGAGGCTGGGTCGTTGAACTGCCTTAAAAGAATATCATTGGGTATAGCAATAGATCCGCTGATGGTTCTCACCAGGGTGCCAACATCTGTTTGGTTATTGAGAAGATACTCACCGACGGCAGGGTTTAGCTCCTGTAACCTGATGAGCAGTTCATAGATCACGTAAATTGCAATTTGCATTTGGCAAATGCACGATAACTTTTACATACATTAAATTATCATTATGTTAACAAAGTAGAATTGATTATGAATGGTTTAACACTCCATAAACCAGAGAATATAGCAAACTGAACATGAAAACAACGAGTGATTAACATTGATGCTATCTATCTTCAAAATGACTGAATGACGTGAATAAGATTTGTGTTTATAAGGTCAAGACGTTAAGATTTTTCAAATGAGTTTCTACAGAATGCCGCCTTGAAATGCAAAAAAGCTCCGACATCCATCTGAGCTTTTTGTATCAACTAACCAAACTTATAAATACTAACCAAATATTTATGCACCAAAGCTAAGACCTGATCGTTAAATAAGTGTTAAATAATAGTGATGTATTACCTCCTTATTATGACATAATATGAACTGACCAATAAATTTAAAACCAGCTTTTCTTTAGCTTTTATTCATTAAAAACAAATATATCGTACATCTCGAATATGAGGTAATCTCATTAGTATAGGTTTCTCCTTGGTATTCGAAGATGTCAATTTTGGCAGACATCTGGAATACCCTGTATATGGAAGGTTGCAGCTACCTTGCTTAAATCTGCCGATTTATCATAATTCGCCCCTTATAAATGGGCTTACTTTGATCTTGTCTACTTCGGATAAACCATTATAAAATTCTGTTAAGACAGCTTTAATATAAGATATTTTTACTACTCTTATGATTTTAGGAGCACCTTCCTTATCGCTTCCTCTCACCATAATTCCCAATAATTGCCCCTCAGAATTAAATACGCCCCCTCCGCTCATTCCACCGATCGCTTGCGCGTCTGTAAAGAATTCGGCACTCGCATTATAGGGTATATCTCCTTCGACATCGCCTGCAATCTTCAATTTTTGGATTGCTTCCGCTGCTTCTTTATTAGATAATATTTTTCCATAAGCTACTGCTCCGTTAGGGTAGTTGATATAGTCCCGAGGATAACCAACTGCAATGACTTTTTCGCCTTCTACAGCGGTATTCCATGTTTGGGTTGCTGTTGTCCTATGCTCGGGGTCATATAGCTGCAATGGTTCAGACGTTTTAACAAGTTCAGGGTATTTAGGAAAAGGACCTTGCGGAGTTCGTTGATTATCAATTATTCCTAGATAAAAATCTTCTGCCGGCAGTATGGTCGTATTAGTGGCACCGGAAGAAATATCAAAATGAATGAAGGGGAAATCTGCCACCAGTGTATTACCTAAATCGATACCTCCATTAGTCGGAGGAAGTTGCGATGATTCAAAAATGCCCGTGTTTTCGGACGATAAGTCAAAGAATTTGGCGTTTCGGGAATTCCATCCGGATATGTGATAAACATGGTTGGCGCTTATATAAAGTCCCAAACCATAATCGTTTTTTCTACTCCAAATTGTTTTTGATCCGTAGCCACGTCTTCCAACGCTTCCCCGTACCTTATTTAGTAGGTTAATCAGGTTTTGATCATTTCCGTTCAAAATATCTTCAATTTTCGGAACGGTTTGCTCGCTTTTTGGTACAACTGGGTTATTTCGTTTACATGATTGGACGGCTATTCCAACACTTATTAATAAAACTGTCAATACTGTTTTTGTTTGCATATTATATTGAGCTTAGGTAATAGTAATTAATTATTTTAAGTTAACTCCCGCTAATCGGGCATTTGGTGCCTGTCACTACTATGAAATAATTATTTTTTTTAAAACTTATTTGTCGCGCATGAAGAAAGTATCCTTGACAACATCCTTCCTGTCGCTATTTATACGATTAAATTGTTGAAAACGCTACATTAAACTCAGCTTTTTTGTTTCGTCCGAGCCGGTAAAGAAATAACATCCAAACTCCGAATCCGACAATAAAAGCTGGCAGGGGATTTTTCATAGTGGTACCCGCCAGAAATGCTCCGGTAGCAATAATGCAAGTCAGGAAAAGCAAAAGACTGGTACCCAGTAACCGAACAACTTATTGTGTAGAATAGGTATATTAAACCTTGAGCAAGAAATAAAGTCAAGTAATAAGCCTTTGTTCATCAAACTTTCTGATGCTTTTGCATTAATAAATCCCTTGTCTGCAAAAACATAACCTTTGAGGTTTCCAAAGAGTTTAACCATGATATCAAGATTGTTGTCGGCAACATTTCCATAGGTAAAAAAGCGCTCATGATTTCTATAAATGCATTGATATCCTTTTTCCAAAAGTTCTCAGTTTAAGTAGTGATCGACCGTCAGCCCCCCATTATACTCCATCATTTATGCTTCAAGGGGCAATAGATTTTTATATGTCTTTTACCCTTCCTCCTATTCACCTTTAAACAAGTCGATACAACGGCAATATCTGCTTACTAAAACTAATTACCTAAAGTTGACTTTTAACTTAAGCAAAACTTTATTCATCAAAGCGTGTTTACACCTATATAATAGTTTAAAAATCAATTATTTAACCAAAAAAAATGTATGCGTAAAAGACATCTAACCGCCGTTCTGTTACTGTTAGTAGCTTCGGCATGTAAAAAAAACAATGATGCGGAAATGCAGGCCTCCGAACAAGCCAGCTCAAGCACTGCAATAACAACTGGCGACAGCATCCCGCATGTTTGTATTGACAAATTTACTGGCACCGAACCTATCGTAATGGGCAAGGCCACCGAAGGAACAACAACTGAGATGGTGTATCTTGGCGGAACAAGATGGGCAACTGGAAAAACGCTGAGGGTATTTTTTATAAACGGCAACGATTTTTTGCACGATAAAGTAATGAAGTACGCCCGTATATGGTCTGGTGTTGCCAATATCAAATTTACAGTGAGCAACAATATGGAATATTCCGACATTCGTGTTGGATTTAGGGTTAACGGAGATGATCGTTCATGGTCATATTTTGGTACCGATGCCGAAAAATCGGGCAAAGACAAGCAAACAATGAATTTCGGCTGGTTTACTTGGCAAACGGACGAAAGAGATTTTAAAGGTACTATAACGCACGAATTTGGCCACGCCATTGGGTTGGCACACGAGCAGCTAAGCCCAGTTGAAAAGATAAACTGGGATAAGCCAAAGGTATACAAATACTATATGGGGCCGCCCAATAATTGGACAAAGAAGATGGTAGATGATAACATCTTTAACAAGTATAGTGCAAGCGAGGTGAAAAATACCGTGTTCGACCCAAAGTCTATTATGCAGTACCCAGTTCCTGCTGAATTTACAACCGATGGCGTTGCCATTGGCTATAACTATAATCTTAGCACAAGAGACAGAGTATTTATCGGGAATCTTTACCCCGGCGGGGGAACGCCTTCAGGCGAACCCACAGATCTGTAATGATGATAGCAAAAAGAGGCTGTCTCACAATATTGAGATGGCCTTTTTTGTGTTTTTAGATTTCATGGTATTTCCGGACGATAGGTCTCAGATTTGATATCAGTAGTTTTATTAAGTCACTTCGCAAAACAAAAGATATTGATGTATGCAGCAGATTCGTTTAAATAAATTAGAACAACAAATTAATAAAAATATGAAATAATACATCCCACTCAAAACCTTTCAACCATAAAAATGCAAAGATTTTGAGTCTCAAAAATCTGTTAAAATGAAATGTAATTACAGAATATAAGTGTCCTATACTGTTTTCTTCAACTTCACTGTTACTTTACCCCCATTCTTTTTAATAGTCACTACTTTTTTTACATCGGCTGCCATAAGATTTGTGAATTCGAAGTGGCCTTCATTAAGGTCCTAAGGCGAACGACAATTGATCGCTCGCCTTATTTAATACATGCTCTAATAATGATCTCTCCCTGATTATTCGCCAGTTTTTCCCGCCATTGTTGCAATTGCTCAGACGTTAGCCTCGACCATTCCATTGCCTCACCGATGATTTTCAAAGGTTCCCGGGTTCGATAGGAACGGGTTGGGTTGCCCGGAAATTTTTTGTTGGTCACATTGGGGTCGTCCTCGAAGCAGCCAGTGGGCTCAACAACATAGACACGCGCACGTCCGTCGCCTTTGGCCATTTCAGCAGCCAGGCCCGCACCATTAACTAGAGCGGTAAAATAAATGTGGTTCATCACCAAGTCCGATTGATAGTTGGAAATGCGGCCGGCTGTCAGGAAATCACCCACCTCTAGGTCGGCTCTGGTGCCATGATAAAAAGGTCCTTTGTCGGACGGCTGGCTTGCCCGTGCTGAAGCTAAATCGTGATGTTTTTTTGCAGTATCAAAATCGCCCAATTCTTCGTAACATTTAGCCAGATTGGAGTAAAGCGAAGAAAATGCGCCTTTAACCGCATCATTATTTACCTTCTGGGCCAGTTCCAATGCGGTCTCGTACCACTTTAACCGGTCAGCAACGGTTAGCTGAACTCGGGCCAAATACCAGGCTGCTATAAACTTCTCAAATTCGTTTGTCGCTTCGATCCAGGCCTGAAGGAAAAGCCCGGCGGCTTCCTCCGGTTGACCCTTATCCTCCATGTTCATTCCCTGCATGCAAAGTTGAATAACAGCATTGCTTGGGTTAAATTCCATACTTATTTCTCCAGAAAAAATGTTGTTTTTTTTCAAAAATAATTCACTAAATCGGTAAAAAATCAACTTTTAAAGTATATTTTTTTATTCGCACTAAGAGAATAATTTGTACGTTATATTTACAACATCCTTAGCTAAAGCTTATCGGTTTTCTATAAGCTTCTAACTTTGATTTTATGAAAATATCGATAGAGGAACAGGTAAAACAATCTAAACGCTACCCTTGGATTGCCGCCCATCGTGGCGGGCCACTTTCCTTGTGTGAACGGCAGCAATTGATCAGATGGGCCAGAGAATGTGTAGAACATGTGTTGCATCTATTAGGCGGCGAAGCTGATCCTCGTATCCTGGACGCGTTGACTACTGCAAAAGAGTGGGAAAATGGCAATGCATCAACCGGTATATGCATGAGAAAGTCACTCGCTGCTCATGCTGCCGCCAGAGCTTCGGTTAATGAAATCCATCGGGCTGTTGCCAGGGCAGCGGGTCAAACCGTTGCAACAGCTCATATGGCTGACCACTCACTCGGAGGTGCCCATTATGCACTCAAGGCGATCAAACTGGCTGATCTCGACTTGATGACCGAAAAACAGTGGCAAGAGGACATGTTATCTCTTTTGTCTGATCGCATACAGCAGCTTATCATGGAAACATGGCAGGAAAAAAAGCTGGATAAAAGAATTTAGTTATCAGAGTTACAGCCTTCCTTTTATCAGATTTTTCTAAGTGTCAGGACGGGACCTCTCTGTTGTCTGTGCATTAACATAGCTAACTAGTAAGGTAGTCAATAGTATAGGTATATTTATTTCATAATTAACATTTTCAAAGTTCTTAAGTTTATAGAGTATAAAAAGAGACTACAGCATATCACGAAGAAATGCACGTCAGTCTCTCAATGTGTGTATTTCGGTGAAAGTGCCCCCTCTGTTTCGGGCCAAACTGGCCACCAATTTGACTACCGGATGATGCACCTCTAAGTTCCTTTCCCTCTGAACAAATATACGCTTCGGACCCAAATCCATTCTCCTCAGCACTTCCCGGTTTAATCCACCTTACTACCGGATTTATCTCCGATTCAGACCTTCCTAAAGATCAAATCCATTCGCAGGTATCAACACGCTTAAAAAACGCCATATTCCTCCAAAATAGCGAAGCGACCGTAGTCCATCCCGAATTGCAGATATGCTCCCAAGAGCCTTTATTTTATGCAGAAATTAAAAAATTATTCCCGAAAGCCAGTCGCAAAAAGAGCTGATCGAAGGATCAGAACGGCCAGTTTGCCCCGAAGCAGGTGGTCACTTTAAAGCGAAATGGGGTGACAGTTTAAATGCGGAACGGCTAGCCATTTTTGCCGAAATGCCCAATCATTTGACTCGTCCTGATTTTACTTGTCGTTTTTGAGTTATGATACTAGAATTAGTTTACATCTTCTGAATTTCTTTAGAATATTTTTTAGGTTTAAACCGATATGTTCCCTAAATACCGTAGTAAAATGGCTAAGACTTGTAAATCCAACATGAAGACCAGCTTGAAAAACCAAAAATTTTTCGCCCAAATCACATACGCAGCTTCCATCATCCCCCGGAACGTTAACATCTGAAGATAGTATCTTGACTAATGCCAAAACACGACGTCCTTGCTAGGTATTGTAGACTAGCCATTTTCTTTTGACAAGTTGATTACTTCATCAGTTTGCTGCATTTGTAAATAGCATGTGCGCACTGGAGTTGCTACCTTTGTTAGGACAAAATTTTTATATTTTTTAACTCTAAGAGTATAAAAAAGATCAGAAAAATTACAGTTTAGAAATCGAAGATTCGATGAAGTCAATTTAAAATTCAGGCGGCTATCTTTAAGTGAACATGAAGCAATGTATCCCTAGTAGATCAAGAATTGGAATTTGCAAAGAAAGTTTAGTCAATTGGAGAAAGCTTCACAAACAATGTAAACCAACGAAGGAAAACAAATTTCCTCTCATCCCATAAGAGAAGAGCTGCTGAGACTTCGAACGGAACTCGAAGAAACAAAGCTAGAGCGTGACATCTTAAAAAAGGCGGTTGGCACCTTCGCCAAGAGAGGCTGGTATGTAATGCTTCGGGATGTCTACTTTAGTTGAAAATACAACGAAATATTTAGAATTATTTTTGACGAAATGTTTTGGCGGGAAGTAGTGTATATATTATCACAAATGTCGTCTCTTTCATTTTAAGATTTCTTGGAACCACAAATTCAGATATAAACTGCCTGTTTTACCCCCTAAAAGTTTTACTTACTTTGTTTTGTGTAAGTTAGATGAATTAGAGAGCTAATTTGCCGTTTCTTTGCGATGGTTTGGGATGTTATCTTCTTTACTTGACGTTTTCTTACTAATTTCCTTTTCAAGCTTGTTAAACTTAAGTCTGTATTTCTTGAAAGATTAAGTTATATTTCCATCAGTTTAAAATGCAATTATTTAAAGAAATGAAAAAGTTAATAGTACTTTCACTTATACTAGGTTGTCTTTACAGTTGTTCTCAGGAAAAAGGAAAAAAATTTGCAGAAGATGCAGATGTTCAGAGTACAGACACTATTATAAACGGCTTGGTCATTAAAAATTACAAAGAAAAGGGACTGTATAAAACATTTAAAGACGCAGACAATAAGTATGGAATAGCAGATGTCACAGGAAATGTTATTGTAGATGCTACTAATGACGGGCTTGAAAAGCGAAGCGATTTTTATTATATGTCTCACAATGCAAATAAACCGGATGCTCTTGTCTGGTTGGATGTTCAAAACAAAAAGCTCATCGTTCTTCCTGATTATATAGATCATCATTTAAATATAAAGGAAAACATTGATATAGTTGTTGATAAAAACCAAAAAATGGGAGTAATTGCTGACGGAAAAAAAGTTCTGATACCTTTTCAATATGAGAGTATTGAAAAAATAGGCAATAAATATTTTGCAAAACAAAGTGGTAAAAGTAGTATAGATGTTTTTGATCAAAATTTAAAAAAAGATATACTCCCTTTCAGCTTGAAAGATGCTGTTTTGTTATCAGATAAAGCAAATTTAATTACAGCTACCAATGATAAAGATAAGGTGGGTATCATCAGTTCAGATCTGAAATTATTGGCTCCTTTTGAGTATTCAAGCATTGTGCCTTATACATATGATAATCATTATTTTATAGTATCTAGAAGAGGTGCTGATGATAAACCTTTATTTGGTATTATGGATAATCAATTTAAAATTGTTATCCCTATGACTTATACTTTTATAGACGAAAGTGATAATGAGGAGAAAAAACTTGAAGTAACAAAAGATAATGTAAGCAAGACAGTAGATTTTATGGATTTTATTTCGAAAAAATAACAGTGTATAATATGAATTATTGTAATGCTTCTGGGAGGCCTACTTTAGTTGAAAATAACACGGAATATTTAGAATTATTTTTTGACGAAATGTCTGGTGGGAAGTAGTGCCACCACCAAGTTCGCCCCCCTTTCGACCTAACTCATTGTCAAAACATTTTTTTCCTTTGCAACAGGGATAAAAGCGGATACCTGCCAGTGAATAAGGCCTGCAGGCGTATGAGTGGATAGCCCGCCAGTTGCCCAAACCATAAAGAGCTATTATTAAAACCTCAAACAACATCACCATTTCATGTTGTTTACCCCGTTAATAAAATATCCACACACCTGCAGTACCTTTTGCTGTCCTGTGACACAGAAGATGCTATAAACGATAAAACAAGTTTAAAAACGTTATAGATCAGCCGAATATATACTTTAAGCGGTAACCAGTGTACATTTTTGAGCGAAATGAGTGGCCATTTCAGATGCGAATGAGCGACTTGGCTACAACTTTTCAGTGATAACGAACGAACTCGCCCAGCGTCGACCTTTACCCGTTTTAATCGTCCATTCCAGCCAGTATTGCTACCGCCCAATCTTCATAACGCTTTTTTAGAATGGATGTAATCAAGGTGCGGAGTTCATCAGATCCCTTTAAAATGACCTGCATTTTCCTCCCGATTACCCTGGCAGAAACCAGTTGCAGGTAATCTCCCCTTTCAACCGGATATATCTCCATTACATCAAAATGGTCATCATAGATATCCTCATCGCTAAGCTCAAAATAAACCCCGATAACGTGTTCGATATCGCTGATATCCTTTGTACGTGAAGGACGGTCGTTATAGGCAGTGAGCTTGAGGATCACGATGCCTTCAACTGAACATACTTTTACTGAAAGGCCTTCCCCGAAGTTCACTTCCTGGACAAAAGGATAAATTTCCTTAAAGCCAGGCATATTCAGGGTAAATATATTGGGTGGCTGGAGATAAACATGGCCATTTGCAGATTCGATCTTTCCAAAAGGGATCAGGTCCACTTCCAAAGCACCTTTATAATACAGTTTGATGTGCTCGGTAGGATCGGCGGTAAAATTTCCAGAAGCGAGCAAAGTATCTTTAATCTGGTTGAACTGGCCTGCATCATCCAACATGATCGCCAGATCAACATCATCTGTTTTTCTTATCGCGTCGGTTCCGTCCTTTGCTGAAAGATGGAAGTCTCGCGCTATCGCACCCACGATATAAAAATCTACCTCAAATGACGCGAGAATAGCCTCCATGTCCTTTAACATGGAAATAAGCGCTGGCTGGTGCAATGGATTATTTGTCAAGATACCTTACTTTGATGCGTTCGGCCGTCTCCTGGCAACGGCTATCAAAGCTAGTCATTAATTCAGCGTAAGCCAATAGAAAAGGAACCGTTCGAACAATTTCAGCCGGCTCATATTCATTTTCCCAGAACTGTTCCAATATCTCGATCTTGCCGTCCCTATCGGGAACCAGCTTAAGTTCCTTCATCAGTTTTGAGACACTGAGCTCGGTATAAATGGTAAACCTTTCAGGCGAAAGGTAGTCGGTCAACAATGCCCCGGCATTTTCCCCTCCCCACAAAAAATCCTTCTGCCCTATACTTCTCCAATTTTGGTAGTTAGCCTGATCGATAAACCTGTAAGTTCCCTTAAGAAGTTTTGGACGAAGGTTCGTACTGAACAGCTCACACCATTTCTGCAACAGGCGGTCCCGCTGTTCCAAAAATTTAAAAGGCCTTGCTGATCCTGCACCAGCTGATTTTAAATAACCTTCATTCTCCAGTTCGGTAATCAGCGCTCCCACCGTACCAAGCGCTATGCCGGCATGACCGGCAATCCGGCGGTAAGGCTGGTTGATCAGACCAGGAAACTGCAGAATGGCAAATATAAATTTCAGACCGGTAGGGTTCCACAGCTTCCCCACCGCTGGCAGTCTCGTCTCGGTTACAGCCTGGTCGTTGATGTAAACAAATAAATCCCCGGTATTGATAGAAGCATTTCCCGCCACTTCCAGGTAATTTATCCGTTGTTCTTTGAGCTCATGTTTTAATGGCTTGGGAATATACTGGCTTATAATGAGCGGCGCATAACCATTCACCAAATCAAGAGCATGCAAAATCGCCGGAAGCTGGCTGCTACGCAGTTCATGCCGTACCTCCACATTAAAGAGACTCTTTTGCCTCCCAGCCCCGATAGAAACCAGTGCATCAACCACACGCTCTTCTATAAGCACTTCAGTTTTAAGCACATCATAATCAAGGCCAGTCAATTCGCTTAGCCTTTCCAGTCCTGCATATAGTATTTTTTGTTCACTCATATCAATATGTTCATGATTCATGAACAATCAAAAATAATGAACAATTTTATCATTTCAAAGCGAAAAAATGAACTTGTAATGTTGGCAGGTTGATCGTTAATTTTCCTTTAGTGATATTTATAAATCAAGTTTTCTTTTCAATCTTTTTAATACTTCTGCGAGATTGACAGAAATTCCGTTGCTTTCAAATTTGCCTACACGAACTACTTCTGGAATGATATCTTAAGATTTGCCGCTATCCCCGGGAGATAAAGTTAACAACTTTGGCTTTCAGTTCATCAAAAGAATGCTTCAAAAGTTCGGTATAAGCCTCTTGAATATAGAGAGAAGCGGTCCACAAACCATTTTAGCTATTCTGGTCACAAAATGACTCATCATCCACGATGTCATTTACTACAATATAGTACATGTCAGCAAACATAGCGTGCTTCAGGAATTTGAAGATGCAGTCATGAGGGCATACTCCTAATATTCTCAGCTGATAACTGCACACGAAATCGGAAACTGTGCTGTCCAAGATTAAAGTTCTAATGTTGGCTGTGCATAAACTCCCCAATTGAAATTATCTGTTCAGGTTTTCTCCATAACCGCTGCCCAGTCCCCACCAGTCTTATTCAGACTTGCCATAAGGCCATTATCTTACAGGACGTTCCACGGTTCGTTCTCCGCAATGCGTATTTCGGTAAAAATTGTTATATCGAATTCACTCTACGGACCTCAATCAGGGAGGCGTAACAATCGGTTCGAGCAAAGGTCCATGTAAATAATCCTATAAATCAAATACCATGAAAAACCAGCAAAATAAAAACCGTATGGTCCGTAACATCATCATCATTTTGGCTTGCCTGATCGCCGTCAGCAATACTCCTCCGATCCAGTTCTTCAACCTGGACAGGTACCATTACCAGAATGCAGACGCCAGCTTCACCTATACAGAATTCCCCGGTAAAAGCCTCGATCCTGAAGTAGGCATGACCAGATGGCAACGTTTGAAAACCCTAAACCCAAATAACCCCAACAGAACCTCTACCGCACATTTACAATTAATCCGCTAAAGTCCTGGGAATGGTGGCAATATATCGTACACGCTGAACGCTATCGCCTTCCGTATAGACCAGCTGCCAAAAAAGCCAACATCTAAACAATTCATAACAAATAGATTACACACTAAATACCTATTAATGGGTATTGCAAAAAACAACTATTAGGAATAAATTTAACTAACCAGACAACATTTAAATTGATCTCATGAAAAATACCATCCTAACAGGTACACTGTGCCTAGTGATGGCAACAGCCGTTGCCCAAACGGTCGATTATAAGGAAATCGACTTCCAGAACGATGCCAGCATCATTTCCACCATCAAGGTCAAAACCGGATCGCGTTACGGCATCAGGATCATCAACATCAATAAAAAACTCTACATCATCGATAACACGGTGACCAATACCAGCTATCACGAAACCCCACCTGCGCTTTTCGAGGTTTTCTCCAAAGCGGAACTGCCCGGAAAAACAGCGGACGGCGCAGCCCTTGCCAGCGGAAATACCAATCTGGTGACCACCGAAGAATTGGGCGATGCAAAGCTTTCCCCTGCCCTCCGGGAAAAGCTTACCGCACTTAATAACCTCTACAGCAATACGGCAAATACCATCTTTAGCAATGACGAGCTATTGACCGGCTTCGGCGACGCTTACCGCGAGATCCGTTCCATACTGACCTATCAAAATAACCTCACTGCGTTACAAAATAACTGTGAGTTGAAGTTCGACCAGATCCGCACCGAAGTGGTCAATCTGACACGGGCCAGCTTCAGGTCTTCCACAATGGAACAGCGGGACAGGGCCAGCCTTGCCTCTGCAGATTATAATGCAATACGCCCTATCCTGGCCCGGTATTTCGACCGCACCATTGAGGAAGAGGTAAGAAAACGCTACGAACAGATCAATATCGTTTTCGCCCCGAGCAAACGCGAACAGCTAAGCAAGGATGTAACCAAAATCAATGCCACCATCAAAGAACTCATTGCCGCCATCGAAAAGGAAAAACCAAAAGACACGGCCTCCCTCGACATCCTCAAAAAACTAAAAGCTGAACGCGATGGCAGCGCCCTGCAAAACTTATTGCTGGATAAAATGGATCGTTATGCTAAGGTGGATATCGTTAAACTCAACAGCAGCATGGAAACTTTCGCCACATCCGGCCAAAAGGATGTACTGAATGTCTATGACTATTTCACCCCCGGAAACTGGACCTACGTAGTGGATGCCCAGCCCATCGAAAACGACCTGACCGTTATCGCGGTAAATATCAAACCAAAGGACGCGGTCTCCTGTAGCATCACCGCAAAAAGCTATGCGATGAATATAAAGGCAAAGGGCGGTATCAAAATCGACTTTTCAACCGGGCTCTTCACCAACTTCGGGGGCAACGACTTTAAGGACCAGACTTACCGTTACGAACCTGTTGAAGGCAGTACCACCCAGCAGCAGATCGTAAAAAATGAAAACAAAAACAGCATATTTCCATCCGTAGGTGCATTAATGCATGTTTATTTCCGTACAGGCAATGACGTAAAACTTGCAGGCACCTTCGGTTTAAGTACCAAGGACCTGGAAAAAATCAATTATCATCTGGGTGGCTCACTGATCCTCGGCACATCCAAACGCTTCATCCTCAGTGCCGGTGCCACACTGACAAAAGCCAGCCTCATCAGTGATGAATATCATGTCGGCCAGACGCTCGAAAAAGCAACAGCACCTGCCGCTATCCCTACCGCATCTTTCAGCCGCTTCGGTTTCTTTGCCGCATTCACCTATAACCTGACCGCCAAATGAAAACCCTCACGATCCTGGGAATGATCTTCCTCGCATGGGCGCCCATGAAACCCTTTGCCCAAAACCTGTTCAACACAGCCCTGGACACTCCAATGGTCTGTTCATTCAACTGCAGTACCACTTTCATTGATCTGCAGAAAAAGTGTCCGTCCCCCCTTCTGAGCCTCCCCAAACCGATGATTGCCACCAGGGTTAACCCCTTCGTTGAGTTTGACGGCATTATTTCCAGGTTAAAAGGCGAACAGGCGAACCCTTTTACTTTGAGCTACTCATTTTTAGCCTGCACTGCGACCTGTAACGCGGCCAGCACCCTGGACCGTTACTCCAACCAGATCATCTACTATAACCCGGACTTCTTGGACAAAATCAAGGGAAGCGATGAAAAAGTAAAATGGGCGGTGCGCTGCATCATTGCCCACGAGATCGGCCACCATATCCTCGGCCATACCCTTCCCGGAAACCCAGGCCCCAATAATGAGGACCGACGGAAAAGGGAAAAACGTGCAGATTTCTTTACAGGCTTTGTAATCAGCCGCTTCCCCGGGGCGACAATTGAAAATGCCCTGGAAGGTATCCGCAGCCTGGATGCCTCAACCTACAGTCCGCGTAATGACCAGCAGGAAGCCAACAGTACCTATCCGACGCTTGCCAACCGCATTGATGCGGTAAGGGAAGGTTTTCTCGCTTCTACTTCATCACCGATCAACCAAAATACCAACCGCTCGACCGGAACTGCCTTATCCCTTAAAATGTTCAGGGATATTGACAGCATTGCCCTTGCCCAGATGGAAACACTTGGCCGCTCACAGATATTCCGCACAATGGACAAACTCTTTACGCTGGGCATGTACAATGAGGCCAGACTGCTGGCCGAAGACAAGCTCAAAAAACTAAACCTTATCGGCAGCGAACAGCTTTGGCAGTATAAGTCCATAGCCCAGGAACTTGGCAACGATAAAGCGGAGGCCATTAAAAGCCAACGCAAGGCCGTCCAACTGGGCAAAGATGATCCGGCAACAATCCTGCGCCTTCAGCAGCTATTGAAGCAGGGTACAAACATCCAGAAAATCGAGGCCGATAAGCTAAAGGAAAAACTAGAGAGCGAAAAAATCAGGCAAAAAATGTTGTTAAGGCAATAAAAAAGGCAGGCAAAAAAATAAAGCTGATCTGATCGCGTGCAACAGCAACATACAGCAATTAAAATAACAAAGGCCTGCAAAAATCATTGCAGGCCCTAAATACTACAACGTTTTAAAATCTTTCGAAATTTACAGGTGATATAGATCCAGTTAATAATTAGCCTGGAACATGCACCAGGCATTGGTACACTCGTCATTTGGAGCAACGTCCGGTAAATACTACGGGGCTAAATGTATACCGTATCAGGGAAATCTGACCATAGCTGAATGAGAGCGGTTATGGAAGTTAGTCATGATTTAGCTGCAATTTGCGGTGCTGGCGGAGCCATGGTCGCTGTCGTCATTTTTTGTCTGGCTGAATTCCCCAGAAGTAAGGGTATCGGCACCAACACCTCCTTGAACTGACGACAATGCTCCTAAAGTCATTTTGTCAAATTTCGAAAGATTTTCGAAATCTGATTTTTGCATTTCTCTTTTCATAATACTTACTTAAGTATTCAAATATAAAAAAAGTAAATGTTCTCAAAGTAACTGAATTCCAATAAAGTGAGGAGACGGCAGCTATTTACCACCATTGCAAGATTAATGAAACAAGACTAGAATATATATTATATACAACATTCCTTTAGAGAGAAATTCAGCCTGTCGACAACAGACTATAAATTGGCCGAATAACAAAAATTTATTTCTATAAAGTTTGTTATGGTGATTTTATCTTATTTTCAAATAAAAAATTAATTTTACTAAAATTGGATATTCTATGAAAATGGTAAAGTTTTACAAGTTTTTTAAAAAAAAATATTTTGAAGGAAAACTGCAATTAATTAACGGTATCCGAATGTTGGTATTTAAGGAGAATGAACAAATTTTTAATTTGTTGGACTTTGATAATAATGAAATTTTTATGGAGCCACTTCTTTATAGCTATTTCAATAGTACGATAAAAGAAATGTCACTGATGCAAATACTTTATGGATATATACAAGAAGATATGCGTCCCTTGAAAATTAATGTTCAATCAGACCATACAGGATGCATTTATCTTCCCAAAATTGGTTACTTTTTAACTACTGAGCCTAATAGTTTACTTGAAATATCATGGGATGCCGCGAAGCAAAAGTATTTAATCTTAAAAAGTAAAAAATTAGTGAATTTTTTATTTGAAAGAATATGCTATGTAGAGCATTCGAGCATTGAAATTTGTTTACACGGGAATCAACTGCTGGATCAGTATTTTGATGACCCCACAGAATTGAATATTGAAGAAACTTTAGAATTGCATTTTAATAACCTGAATCCTGCTATTGCGATGCTTAAGAACTTCAGTAATGAATTTTATGAACTGTTTGAAGACGCAGTAAAGAAAATTCTAATTTATAACTCCAAAAATCAAAGGTCGTTTGCAACTATCAGAGCAAATGGTACGGCCTTTTTAAGAATAAAGAAAGGGGATAGTTTAGTTTATATCATTGAGGATCTTTTACACCAATGTGCCCATGTAATATTCTATGCGATATCTTGGGACAAACATATGCTCTTTAATTACCCAATAGATACACCTTTAAAAGTGATTACCGGAGATGGGATGGAAAATCGGGAGCTTCTGGGTGCTTTTTATAGTTTCTACACCTATTGTTGGATAGGTCTTTTTTTAGATCTAATGTTTGATTCACCCCTTGCTTTAACATTTGATAGACAGGAGATGTTTGGAAGATTTACCTATTGTATGGACAAATTTAAAAGGGATTTAATCAATTTTTCTTATCCAGGAATTTTTAAAGAGGTAGGGCAGGAATATTTTGAGGTTTTTAAGGTGGTTTACAACAGCTTATACCTTAAACATGACAAATTGATTGAAAGTGTCAATCTTACAAACCAGGACTATGAATTTAATATGGAAAAATTTAAGCAATTGAACCAGGATGTTCTGAAAAACAACATCTAATCTATTGGGAACCTAAAAACTTAGAAGATGGTTTTAAACTGATCAACATATTCTTTTTTTGTTAGGCCAACCAATATATGGTCAATGCCATCATTAAGATAGCTCCTGCATGCTAAAGTGGCTAGTTCTGTATTGTTTTCAAAATGTATTCCCTGATTTTTAGAAAGTCCTTCCAAAAATTGTCCTGTTTTTAACTGCATGTTTTTGCTGGCATAAGCTAAACTATATTTAAAAAGCTGATTAGTTAAATTATCTTTAATTTGAGCATCAGAATAGATGAAATCTAAAAATGGTTTTAATATCCTTTCATACAAATGCTGTACTCCCTGATGGCTAGCGGCGGCTTTCCATGTAGAAATAAATTGGTTGACTGGCTCAAAATCAGTTAAGCTAGAAGGCCCGAATTTACTGTTTAGTTTTCCTTGTATGAGGTTCAGGAAATGCTGAAGATCGTGATCTGCCTGCTGATCAAAATCAGAAGTAATATTATTCTGAGAATAGGCTAATCTTATCAGTCCTCCTGCTGTATTAATATTTAAAGGCCGGTTGGCAAAAGATTTAATCCCATTTTCTTTTAATAAGGATATTAGACTTTGTCCATTAACCATCGGTAACTTCGCATCGTGCTCCAATAAATTATATGGAAACTGAACCAATTTGAAATGGTTACTTTTAGATACTTCATTTGAGAGGGATAAAAGCATTGGCATACTGGTTGCAAAACAATGCTCATTCCGAAAAGGTAAAGTGTTAGAACTTACACCATAATATCTGATCACCTGTTTCTTTACCAAATCCTCCAAAACCTCAAACGCTTTTTTGATCTTTACGTAATATTCAGTTTTCATGCCGGGATTTGCATATAAGAAGTATTCAGGATTATGCAGTAAAAATCCGTCAATAAACTTCCTGTTTAATTTTTTTAGTGATTGTTTAATGCGTTTTAATATGAAATCTGGATGTAGGCAATGAAAGGTGCCATTGTAGTTTATTATTTCGTTATTTCCCATTCCTTTCTTTAATAAGGAGTTGATAAAACGATGGTCAATATCAGGAAGAATATACCCAGCCTTTGTGATTACAAAAACATCCTTTTGGGGATTTTCTTTAATAAAACTACCTATAAGCGCCTCAGATTTTCCATATTGATAATTTGAAGCCGTATCGATTAACGTTCCTCCGTATTCCATCGCTGCTTTTAAGGCTGCTATATGGTCGTTGTTTGAAACGGACATTCGGTAAGTTCCAATTCCAATTTTACTTAAATCTTCTAGTGCAATCAAAGGATGGGCGTTTGGTTCTTTTATTAATCTTATTCTTAGCAAATTATATATTTTTTGTATCTTTTCAAAAGATAATATATTATATGACATGAGAAAACCAATGATTATTTTAATTATACTGAGTTCTATTATAAATGCTTTTGGTCAGAATTCTCATGAAAAAGCCATTAAATTGCTCAAAAAATCTGTTATGAGCCAAAATGGTAAAGATGGGATTCAGGGCTTGGAGTTTAGATTAACAGGAATAAATAACTATCAGGGACATTATTCGAAACCTTTTGATTCAAAGCCCTTAAAAATAAGTGGAAAATATATTTTCGATTTAAGAAATGAGCAGTATTTTAAGATGGATACTATATTCCAAGGTCCAAGGTTTTGGACAACAAAAACTATTGTTAAAAAAGATAATGTATATTATCTTGATAGTGATGATGGAAGAGCATTGGATCTTTCTGCTTCAGATATTCCTGACTATAGGAATCATTTGATCGATTATTCTCCGAATTTGCTACTCTTGCTTGCTCAAAAGCAATCTGGATCCGTAAAACTTACGGGTGCTGATTCTTTGTATTACAAGGTATCTTTTGTAGATGAATCAAATACAACCAGAACATTATTTATTAATAAACGAACTTACTTAATAGACAAGTTTACAAAAGTAGAACCACATCCAACATTGAGACAAATTGCGACAGAGACTTTGTTTAAGGGGTATTCCCAGCTCAACAATATTCAGGTGCCAAACAATATACAAATATCCAATACTTTAAATAAAAATGAATTTGATTTATCTGTATCAGGCTATCTGGTGAACGTCAGTGCGAACCTTTCTGTTTTTAAATTGCCAGAAGCATATCATTTATCCAAATCTAAAAGGACTATTTTCTCAGATATTGGTTTAAAGCCTATATATAAAAATGTATACTTGCTATCTAGTCAAACTGTTAATCAATCTCTATTGGTTGTTGAATTTAATCATTTTTTAATTGTTCTAGATGCGCCTGGATCAGTGTATGATGGTGAAGAGGCTATTCGCAATCTTAAAAAGTCATTCCCTGAAAAGCCAATAAAATATGTCCTTCTCTCACATCATCACCCAAGTGGTTTGGGGTCAGTAATTGCCTTTATGGATATTGGTTGCACCATTGTTACTACAAAAGGAAATGAAGCTTATTTAAAGTTAATAGGAGAAAATCGGATAAACAAAAGTAAGGAATTGAGCATTGAACTGATCGATAAAAGAAAATCGTTTACTGATGGCCACCAGCAGATAGAGGCTATTGATATTGGTGAATTTTCTCATCATACCGATGAGTACCTCGTTTTTTACTTCCCTGAGGAAAAACTATTATATGAAAATGATCTCGGAAGTTTTCCGGAAAATGATCATGTTACCGCTGCAAGTGTAAGAACAAAGGGCCTTTATGAAGGGATCATCAAATCAAACATTGATGTTAAAAATATTATTCAATCTTGGCCTTATAACGTGTCGCAGAAAATGATTCCTTTTGAGTATCTTAAACAACTAGTTAATTACTAATCAGGTTATTTTTTAATAGCTTAAACCCAGTATAAGAATATGAGTAAGTTTCCATTTTTTAAACAGTTAGACCAAATGGATTGTGGTCCGACATGCTTAAAAATGATTGCTAAGTTCCATGGAAAAACTTATCCAATTGAATATTTAAGGGAAAAATCATATATCACAAGGGAAGGGGTAAGTTTCCTTGGCCTTTCCGAAGCTGCTGAAGCAATAAATTTGCGAACGCTTAGTGTTGTACTCAATTATGATGATTTTGCCGAAAAAGCCCCGTTGCCTTGTGTAGTTAATTGGAGACAACGGCATTTTATTGTTGTTTATAAGTTTGAAAAAGGGAAAGTCTATTGTGCTGATCCTGCCTTTGGATTAATAACCTATACCAAGCAGCAATTTATTGAAGGATGGCTTTACAACAAAAAGACTGATGATGAAAGTGTAGTCCTGCTCTTTGAAACTACACCTGAGTTTGATGATGAAAATGATCAGCTAGAAAATAAAAAGAAAAGAAACTGGATTTTTTTATTGCACTACCTTAAACCACATAAAAGATTTCTCTGGCAGCTTTTCTATGGTTTAATAGCCTCTACTGTGATACAACTTCTTTTTCCATTTGCTACGCAGGCTATTGTTGACTATGGTATAAACACCCGTGATATAGGGTTTATATACATAATTCTGTTGGGACAGCTCATGCTTTTTATCTCACAAACATTAATTGGAGTTATAAGGAGTTGGATTTTATTACATATCGGTGCTCGTATAAATATTGCTATCTTGTCTGATTTTCTGGCCAAATTAATGAAATTACCAATTTCGTTTTTTGATTCAAAAATGACCTCTGATATTTTGCAGAGAATTGATGACAACCGTAGAATTGAAAGTTTCCTTTCATCAACAACACTAAATATCATTTTTTCTGGATTGACATTTATCGTTTTTGGAGCAGTTCTTAGTGTTTACAGTTTAAAAATATTTCTTGTTTTTCTTGTCTTCGCCATCATCTATGTATTGTGGGTTTTGATCTTTGTTAAAAAAAGAGCTGAATTGGACTATAAGAGGTATGATGCCGCTGCAGAAAATAGAAGCAGTATTCTACAGCTCATTAATGGACTTGTAGAAATAAAGCTGAATAATAGTGAAAAAAGGAGACGTTGGGAATGGGAAGGAGTACAAATCCGATTATTTAAGATCTCTGTTAAAGGATTATCATTGTCTCAACTCCAGGTTACGGGTGCTAATTTCATTAATGAGTTGAAAAATATTATTATCTTGGTAATTGCGGCCAATTCTGTAGTTAATGGCGCCATTACCCTTGGGATAATGCTATCAATCCAATACATTATGGGACAACTAAATGCCCCATTACAGGATTTCATTTCTTTTTTGCAATCCGCACAGGATGCTAAAATCAGCCTTCAAAGACTATCTGAAATACATGATAAAACTAATGAAGATGAGCTGTCTACACTCTCGGAAAGACACCATGGCCGGGATTCTATTATCTTAAAAAATGTTGGCCTTCAATATGGTGGGCCAAATTCCAGATGGATTTTGGAAGATATTAATTTATGCATACCACAGGGTAAAGTCACAGCGATTGTTGGGACTAGCGGCAGTGGGAAAACGTCTTTATTAAAGCTCTTATTGAAATTTTTTAAGCCAACACGGGGAGAGATCTTTGTTGGAAACGTAAACCTGGAAAACATTCAGACTAATATGTGGAGGAAAGATTGTGGAGTAGTGATGCAGGACGGTTTTATTTTTGCAGACACAATAGCACGGAATATTACAGAATCGTCCTCTGAAGAATATATTGACAAAGAGAAATTAAAAAAATCGGTTCATATTGCCAATTTAGATCAAATGATAGAGAACTTACCATTAGGTTATAATACAAACTTAAGCTGGGGAGGGGTCAGTTTAAGTGGTGGCGAACAACAACGCGTATTAATTTCAAGGGCCGTATACAAAGACCCATCATATTTACTGTTTGATGAGGCAACAAGTGCGTTGGATACAAATAATGAAAAAATAATCATGGAAAGATTATCCGATTTTTTTGAGCAAAAAACGGTCGTAGTTGTTGCCCATAGATTGAGTACCGTCAAAAGTGCTGATCAAATTATTGTGCTAGACAAAGGTAAGATCGTAGAAACGGGAACACATGAAGAACTCGTGAAAAAACAGAATCACTATTATACACTGGTTAAGAATCAATTAGAACTTGGAAATTAAGCATGAAGAATAATAGAAATAAAATAGACCTCTTGCATGACAAGAGTGAGTCTGTAAGGGATGTTATTGGAAATATTCCTCCGTTTTATATTCGATGGGGACTGATGTTTATCCTTTTTTTTATCGTAATTCTGATTTCTTTCTCCGCCATCATCAAGTATCCGGATATTATAACCGCCAATATTGTTATTACGACCTCTAATCCGCCAACCCAGGTGGTTGCACAAAGTGAAGGGCGGATTCACTTGATTAGAGGAGACCATGAAAATGTAAAAAAGGGCGATATCCTGGGTGTTATAGACAATACCGCTGATTTCGAAGATGTTTTCTTTATAAAAAACCAATTCTCACAATTCCAAAAGTTAGTAAACAATGGGAAGCTTTTAAATATGGTTAGATTGAGACCCGAGCTTCAATTGGGAGATGTTCAAAGTGATTATGAGGCTTTCGTTAAATTGTATAATGATTATAAATTCTATCTTGAAAAAAATCCGGTTTCTGATGAATTGAACAACGTATACAAAAAAATCAGATCTTATCAGAACCTAAAAAGTAAACATACAGAGATCAGTGGTCTGGCAAAAAAGGATTTGGATTTAAGTGATATTAATTATAAACGCAGTTTAGAGTTGAAGAGAAATAAGGTAATAAGTGATAAAGAGTTTGATGATGCCACAAGATCTATGATCCAAGATCATAAGACCAAAGAGCAGCAAGGATTAGAAATATTAACAGTTGACGAGGTAATTGTTGGATTAAACGCTGAAGCCAGTAAGTTGAAGATTGATAATGCACAAAATCTTGAAAACTACCGGTCTAACATGCGACAGGCAATTAATAAAGTAGAAGCTAGCATCACTTCTTGGGGACATAGTTATGTTTTAACTTCTGCTATCGATGGAAGGGTTAACTTATTAAATGTTTGGAAAAACAACCAATACATAAAAAAGGGGGATGTGGTGATGGTGGTCACGTCGAGTAATGAACAGGAGATAGTGGGTAAGGCTACGGTATCCATTGATAATTCTGCGCATATCAGACCAGGTCAAAAAGTTAACATCCGCCTTTCAAGTCACCCATCATCAGAGTACGGAATGCTGGAAGGAAAGATTAAATCCATTTCTTCTATTCCTGACAACAACAATTACTATTACATCAATGTGAGTCTGCCAAGTGATTTAAAAACAACCTATAATCGAAAAATAAAGCTATCTTCTACACTTCAGGGTACGGCGGAAATCATTACTATTAACAATACAATTTTGACTAGGTTATTTCAAAAGATAAGAGATACGTTACATAGACAATGACCTAATTTTATACGCGGACGAATTGTTCTGCTAATAATTCGCTTTTGCATTTTGATAAGTTTTTCTCCAGGTTTGAAGGAACTGAATGATTAACAATGTAGTCGAGCTCTAATAATTTTTTGATGTTATGCTTAAATGGAGGACATGCAGAATTACCTTCCTCCCAGCTTTTCGGGCAAGCTCCTCCACAAACTGGCAACAGTTTACAAAAGTGGCATGGAAATTTTTCTGTATCTCTTACCTGATCAAACCAATTATGAAATGGCTTATCAGTAATAGAAAGTCCGGGAACTTTAAAATTTAGGTTATCTAAGACATAGCTGGCATCTTTATACGCATCAGAATAAGAAACCTCTGTACAATTATAAACATTCCCGTAGGCATCGTACATTTCTGAATCGCCACCTGTTGCAATACAGGTTGCTTTTTTTCTTTTGGGAATATCATATGGTGAATTGAAGCCTGCTTTAATCATTTCAATTGCCCATTCTATACTTGATTTCGCAAACTCTTCCTTTGATAAGGATTTTAAATGTGCATCATTAAGTCCCCAGGAATAGATATTGGTGACGTAAAAATATTCGATCCTACGATGCAAACCATCTTTAACCAATTGGCTGATAAGAGGTGAGACACCATTGAAGTTCTTTCTGTCAACATTGCATCTTATACTGATGCCACAATCTAAATAGGGAAACTCTTCACTTCTGATAATTGTTTTTAGATTGTTGTAGATTAAGTTAAAGGAGTTCTCACCACTTTTAGTATATCTATGCTGATCGTGAAATTCTCCTAATCCATCAAGTGTCACCTCTATCTCGCGAATGCCCAGGCTCTTTACCAACTCGTGAAAAATATTCTCTTTTAAACTCAATCCGTTAGTGACAACTTTACCTTTATATCCAAATCCATGTGCCTCACAAAATTCCTTTAGCTGATGGGTAATTAACCTCATTTGCTGAAGGGCCATTAAAGGTTCTCCTCCAAACCACCCAATGGAAAGACTCTTATATTTCCCTTCGATGCATTTATTCTTAATTCTTTCTACAATACTATTGACTAAATCATTGTTCAGGTTGACCTTTTTATGATCTTGTCCACAATAATAGCAACCCAACTGGCAATTTGCGCTAGGTTGGATCACCTCATATAACTCATCTTTGACCTCTAGGTGGTCGATATTTTCTGTAATAATCGAAGTTAGTTCATCTTCATTAATGGGAACTAAAATACACTTTTCGACAAACTCATTTACAATTTCTTCAGGTATGTCTGGTTCTTGTAGACCGATTAACTGCTCATAACATGTTTTTGTTATAATGGTTGTACTGCCTTTGCGGGTGTTGAAGGCAATCCTGTCCTGGTTGCTGTTCAAGGGTTCTGTAAATATAGTGTAGTAAGATAATTTTAGCTCCATTGTAGATTGTTTACTGAGTTGAACACCATTTTAATATTAGTGGAAATAATTCACTAACCGTCTTTTTCCCTTTATTTTTTTTGTATATATCCAATAAAGCGCGATCAAATTTTTGATAATTTATAAAACCACGTTTAATGTCCATAAATTTTTCTGTTTTTTCCATGTAGGCTTCAAAATCTACATTGGAATAATTATCATAACAATACAAGGTAAAAACAGCCCAAGTCATATATTCATTAAAAACTAAATAAGCATCTGGGTAATATTGTGAGCGGGAGCCACGAGCCCACTTTTCTCTTTTCTTAAATATCTCGTTCACAGCATCTCGATAGTTATCGGTTACAGGATTTACGTAATTATGGTCAAGTTCGGTAAACAGTACTCTAGCTGAGATCATTCCATTTACCTGTTGGGAATATTTAGAATTGTAAAATATTGGAGCAACGAACGCTGCCACAACACTGAAATTATTATCAGTATAACTCATTGTAGAATGAGCTCCGTATACTAGAGGCGAAAAAGTTACTTTATAGTAATTGTATTTAGTGGGGAAATGATGCTCTAACCATTGTTTCATTTTCTTTATTGGCAATGTTTTTTTGTATTGAAGCTTCAAAGAATCATATAAAAATTTATTATCAGTATAAAATTTTCTGAAATTTGTCTTTTTTGCAAAATCTTCAAGTTTCTTTTTGTTATCACTGATTACATTCAGGTTTTCATTAAAGCCCATATGAAGTATAGAAGAATCTTGATTTATAGCCCCAGCTGGAGTAAAATAATAGCCGCATGCATCCATTTTCATATCATAATAAAAATTATATTTTTCAGTTTCATCTTTTAACTGCATCTGGGTGTTAATCCAATTCATTATCGGTTCATTTTTGAAACTGGAAAAGTGCTGTATAACGTTATGGTAATATGGGGTGGTCATGTTAATCATATTGGAGTCCTGCCGGCCTTTTACGGATAAAGCAAGTAAAATATTGGTCAGTTCACTTACTTCCGGAACATCAATAGTAATCTTGTCGTTAAATTTATTGATGTACTGATTATCAAAATTAACATTCTTAGATATTCCAATAATTTCGGTTATTGCAGTATCTTTATTAATTGCAATGGCAAACCTGATAGTATCTTTTGGTTTTATTATAAAACTTATGGAGTCCACATCTGAAATAAACTCTACTCTATTTATATTTTTAATGCATTCGAATTTAAGTATATCTGGATTAATTTTGGGGCTCACCGCCCAATTTCTACTGGATCCATTAATTCTATATTTGATGAAAGGAGTATTAGATTTAATTACCTGCAGATTGGTATTTATACCTTTTGTAAGTGTTTGACATCCTGATATTGAACAATAAAATACTAATACAATAAAGGCTGAAAGTGTCTGCATATTTTTTTTACAAGAATAACATAAGCTGATTCTCTAGAGAGAATCAACTTAGTGTTAGAGTTTTGGTTACTGTAATTATATACTTTAAGGCAAAATCTATAAAAAGAGGATAAGAAATGTATAACCGTTTTTATCGTAATAACTACATCTTGAACTTCAAACATTCATTATTAATAAAAGAAGTTATTGAGCTCTTGCTTTTAATGATATTGTCTGACTATATAATTACTAATTTTGAGGTTACCTATTAATTGTTAAGTTCCTTTGACCACATTATAAGAGGGAAATTAATCTTAAAAATAGCAAGTCGCTAAAAATCAATAGCTATCAAAATCCAACCCTTAATTCGCAAGATTAACCAATGCTTAATAGCAACCTGAGTTACGACCTCCGCCGCCGCCTCCTCCTATTGGAGTAGATTCTACATGACAATCATCGGCAATACCACCTGTGATCATTTCTAGAATTTGGGCAGACTCAACAGATTTAGCACCTGCCTTGAAGTCATCTAATGAAATTTTTTTTTCATCTTTCTTTTTAGAAGAATAGAACATAATTATAAGATTTGAATGTACGCCTACTCTTTTTAAGGTTTTCGGCAACCCCTAATCTAATATAAATATTTTTTTTAAACTTATCAAAATCAATGGATTAAAAAAAACGTTAATACATAATAATTTCTCCTGGAATAATTATAGATGTTACAACTTAATGTATTTGGAGGTGTTTTTAATTCTTATGTCATCAATTGCTCGCATCGCTTCCTCAATGGATAAAAAATCAAGATCTAATTGGTCTCTTTTGTTATTCGGTAGTTCTGCAATAAGTTTATTAAAAATATACAATATTATTTTTAATAAATCTAAGCAATAGACTGATGGATTATCATAACTCCGATCCATTGAGAAACGGGTCGAAAATGCTCCGCCACCACAGTTTTTTTTGATTAAACAATGGGAACAGACCGAACAAAGTTTCTTTTTAGCGTGAAAATTTTGATAATTATAATCATTGCCATAAACCGCATTTAGTGTAGGAACAGCACCTGAATTGTTTAATGATGTTCTAATCCCAGAATAACCATTTCTATCCAGATAAATACGACGATTATAGGAATTGCCAAATGTTTGTGAAACTACACCCTGGTCAAAAGTAAGGTTTATTAATTGGTTAAACATCCTAATGAAAGGCTTATCGTTATCTTTATACCATAATTCAAAAAATTCAGAGAGCCATTTTCCATAAGGTGCGGGGTGGTGACCAACGGTTTTATAGACTGGGTAAGAATTGTGATTTGCTTCCGGTAAAACAAACTCAAGCCGCTTTATAGCGTGTCTTTTTATGAAATTATAGATAATAGAAGGATCTGCTCTATAGTCGATCACAGAAATTAGTTCATAATTAACCTCCAAACCAGGTACATTTAAGATGCCTATTCCCTTAGTTAATACTTTAACTTGGCTGTTCCTTATAACATCCAAGTTATTGGATACTTTCAGGTAGCTTTCGTTAAATATCTTTATGAGAATGTTGTATTTTTTAAAGGATAAAGCCCAGTCCTTTGTCAAGATTGCGCCATTGGTATAGATATACAATTGAATGTTCGTGTGTAATGGGAACTTAATAAGTCCCAAAACAGATTTTAGGTGCTCTATACCTTCATGAATGAAATCATAACCATCAAAGGCAATTGAAAAATTTTTTATTCCGTATTCGATAACATATTCTCGTTGTTCCAATAAGAGAAGTTCCAATTCCTTTATAGAAATTGGATTGGAATCATTTTCTTTCATTACAGAAATGATCACTTCATTACAAAAAATTTCCTTTGGGTTCATAACTTCTTCTTATTAAAAGGATTTTAGAGCTTTTGCTTAACCATTTTTTTTAGAACACACAACAAAAACTATCATAAGATACCAAATTGTATCAAAGGTACAAGGGCTTACAAAAGAAAAATATTAAGCCTAAATCAAAAGCAATCTATCAAATTTCAAGCGCTTAGACAAGTGCTTTGTATTTTGAAATGACGAAAAATAACTTTGTTGAAATGCAATAGTCTTTAATATTCGTTCCGCCAGAGAAGTTTGATTGTATTAATCAGTGCACCGGTGAAAGAAAAATATGGGGCAAACGAAGTTACTGATCCAGTTTTTGTCCAAGATGGCCTAAAGGCATCATTTAGAATATGTAGTATATATTGTTCTAAAAAGAAGGAATGTTGCCGAAAGAATCAGCTAATATTCCATTTGACGATCTATTTTCCCTACTCGGCAGCCCCTATACGTAAATAAGTTATAACTCACTAAATAGCATTGACAAATAATGTAGCTTTATAAGTGCATCTAGACGGTAAGCCGCCCAGAGATCTATTGGTGTAACGTAAAAGAAAACACACAAAAGAATAATCATGGAACGTGTAATGTGAGTTTGACGCTGTGCTGAGAGAATATTTATATTTATATTTATACGTAAGATACCAATTAACAAGACGCTAATCGATATAGCTAATGGAATATGATTTTTATAAGTTTTCACCATCTGAATTTGAACGCCTAGTCCAGTCTTTGTACCAAAACATCCTAGGCGATGAGAGTATTGTATTTGGCTTGGGTCCAGATGGTGGTCGAGAATTGACCTGTCGATATCACGATCAATACACTGTTGTGCAGGCGAAATATAAAATGAGAGATTCGAAAACTGGGGATAAATATGCTTGGGTGGAAAAAAGTTTTAAAGGAGAAATGGCTAAATTTATAGAGCAGCCACATATCAAAAAGCCCGAGCACTACATTTTTGTAACGAACTGTATTTTATCAGCTGTGGAGACCATTGGCGGAAGGGACAAAATAGAATATCTTAAACAAAGATATTTATATATAATTCCAAAGATTACAATAATCTCCTATGACGAATTGTGCGCATTGATCACTAATAATTACGATGTTAGGATTGCATTTCAACACCATCTTTTCCAACCCGGTGATTTACTAGAGAAATTTGGTTGCAAATTGGGTAAAGACGCCAACTCGTTAATTCTTTTCGAGAAGGAAATTAGGGTAAAAAACCAGCACTTAAGACAAATTTATCTTGGAAAAAACCCTATTCTAGCGATAGACTTCGGAACGAGTTACTCAACTGTCGCAGTAATGAAACCAAATGGTTTTATGGATTTTGTTCCCAATTATGCAGGCGACATACTTATACCATCTACAGTTACTTTTTTTAGAGAAGGAAAATTTATAGTAGGACATTCCCCTTTTAAGTATGTAAAGACTAATTCGCTTGTTACCGTATCGAACGTTAAACGGTCATTAGGGAGTAAGCAACAATATAATATCTTCCAGCAATTATATAGTCCCGAACAAATTGCTACATTAATAATTAAATCCTTAAAACTGAATGCTGAAGAAATCTATGGAACCGAATTTTTCAACGTGTTAGTATCTAAGCCGGCTAACTTCAACCTACTACAAACTAAGTGTTTAAGGGAGTCTTTTGAAGAGGCTGGCCTAAAGGTTGTCCGAATCATCGATGAAGGTACGGCCGCAAGTAGCACATTTGCCAAACATTCGGAATATATAGCAGGTGAAGAATTAAATACGATAGTTGCAATCGATTTAGGAGGTGGAACATTTGATATCTCAGTTTTAGAAATTCAGGATAATGTGTATGACACCAAACGCGTATTCGGTGATAATAATTTAGGGGGGTTTGATTTTGATGAGGCTATTTTAGCCTATGTCAAAAACTACATGAATCAGCAATTTCCAATGATATTGATCGAAGATTATTCTGCATACCTTTATGAAGCAGAGCGGGTGAAAAAAATATTAAGTAAAGCAGAGACAGCAACATTTATCATTCAAGACCTGCAAAACCAAAATGGTAATTTAATTGATTTAAAAATTGAGATTACTCGTACACTTTTTTCAAAAATCACCGAAAACCAGAATAGAAAAATTAAAGATTATCTAAAAAATATTTTCTTTAAAAGTGGCTCGGATTCAAAAATTTCAAAAATTATATTGTCTGGTCAAGGTTCCAAAATATTCACAGTTAGGGAAGCTGTAGAATCCGTTTTTCAAGGAATAGAAATTATTGATGAGTTCTGTGAAAATGCTGTTACTATAGGAAATGCGGAACATGCTGGGATTTTACAGGGCTTTTGCAACCAAATTCTTGTGTTAAATGTTTTTAATTCAGCTATCACTGTTGCAACGTCGACAAAAGAAGGCCGGCTAAGCGGCTTTAAGGAAATATCCGTAGATTCAGTTGAAAACGGTTATCGAGAAAATCTGTTTAAGCCAACATCGACTCTCCCCGTCTATTCTAATGAGACCTTTGTAGTCCAGCACAAAACGGCAAAGCAAAAATGCCGGATACATCTCTTCGAAACTAGTATAAGTGATAACGTTGAATATGACTTGATCCATGTCGATATACCCTTGCATATTGGTGCAAATCATATTAAAATAATTACGGATATAAATGTTAATAGCCAAATTAAAATAAAAGTCTGTAACGAAGCACTTGAGTTTTCAAAGATTATAAACTTAAATTAATGGTGATTTAAGGCAAAGTTGTTTTAACTTTATGATCTGATCTCCTCACTCGTGGCAGTAACAAAAGTACTGGATGGGGTAAAGTATACAAATGCTGCATTAAAGAAAATAAATGTGCAAAATTTTGTAGGGTTGCCCAGGGTTGCTAAATGAGCAACTTGACAACATCCAAAAAGCTCCTTTAGAGGCTTTCATGCAGGTGAGAACCAATTATCTTTCTGGAGAATGCATCTGTAACCAAACTTAAGTAGCCCGTTTATTCTACCGTATCGAAGCCCCAATTTGGGGCTTTTCTTTTTGTGGAATCTTGATTTTGACCAATCTTGGATTATATTTGTTTGAAAAGGCAATCATTTTACTTGGTGTAAAGTAATATATCATTGCCTTTTTTATATTGCCTTCTACCGGGCTATTGCTCCAAGATAAACTGATTGCGTTTCGATGGACTTCAGTGCACCATTCCTCAGTTTTTAATGACAAGCTGTTTTCAGGACAAGACATACTGTAATATCGACTTTAAGGCTTGAAAACTATGTAAGCGAAGTTGATCAGGGAAGCATTTTCTCTATTTCGCTGCCTTTAAGCTGAGATATTAAATACCAAGCAGTAACATTTAATTTCCCCCTTTGTAAGTTGGAATTTATACTACCTTGATAACTGGTAAACAAATGGTGGCGATTGTACCACGTTCATTTTCTCCCAATCGGATATCAAAACTGGCCTTATAACTGTTGTTTTGCCTGTTGATCATATCCACCCTTTCTAAAATAGATTTAAGCCCGATCGATTTCTCTTTTATACCTTTCGGAAGCAAAGGTTTGGTGTTTTTCTGATAACCCACTCCATTATCGGTAACCCTTATGCAAACATGGTCTGCCGCCATATTTAAAGCTACATCCAAATGCGCATCGGGTTGTGGCGATTCGATTAGCCCATGTAAAATCGCATTTTCGATTAAGGGCTGTATCAGCATTGGCGGCAGCAAAAATTCTTTAAGCTCCAGCGCTTCATTCACCGTAAAGGTATAACTGAAAGCATGGTCGTAACGCATGGACTCTAACTCGGTATAAAGTTTAATGGCTTTCCATTCCCGATCGGCGGTAACCAGGCTTTTGGTTGAGTTTTCAAGGATCAAACGGCTTAAGGCAGCAAACTTCTGGATTAGCCGTGAAGCTATTTTTTTATCGTTATCCATAATGTATGATTCGATAGAATTTAACACATTGAAGATAAAATGTGGATTCATCTGTGAGCGTATGGCTTTTAATTCGCTTTCAGAAAGCATTTGCTTGACGGTGCGGAGGTGGAGGTCTCGCCGCAACGTAAAGAAACCTTATTGCAGAAATTATTCTAATGGTTTTAAGCCAAACAGTTGCTTAATAACATAAAGTTAACACCTTTTATTATCGGATATGCGAACTGCCACGTAAATTTGAAATCCGATAGCAAGCCGCCAGATGAAAAAAATAATCCTGTCTCTCTTACTCATAGCATCCTTTATACAGAGATCACAATCTCAAACCACAAATTTACCTGATTCGATATACTCAGGAAAACAAGGCGGCTTACATGTGCAAGGCGTAGTGGTAGATCAAATAAAGGGATATGTTTATTTTTCATTTACCGATAGATTGATCAAAACAGATCTTTCTGGCAAATTGATCGGTAGCGTAACTGGTTTTGTTGGTCATCTGGGCGATCTCGATTTTGCTGACGACGGGAAAATTTACGGTTCATTGGAATATAAAAACGACGCCATTGGCAAGGGGATAAAAAAAGAGTTAGGTGGTCAAATGGCTAACGAGGAAGGCTTTTATATTGCCATATTCGATGTGTCGCGTATTGTGCGGCCAAATATGAATGCAGAAAAAGAAGATCTGCTGCGCACCGTTTACCTCAAAGAAGCGATGAATGATTATACTGCAAAGGTTAAAGTAGGTGATCAAGAAATACCACATCGTTTTGCCTGTTCAGGCATAGATGGCCTGGCCTTTGCACCTGCGATAGGAAGTACAAAGGCAGCTAAAAAGTTTTTATATGTGGCCTACGGCATTTATGGAGATACAGTTAGAACGGATAACGAGCACCAGGTGATTTTGCAGTATGATGTAAGCGACTGGGGAAAATATGTACAGCCATTATCCCAGGAAAACCTGCATCATTCCGGACCAGAAAAACCATTGGAGAAATATTTTGTAAAAACAGGCAATACCCGTTATGGTATTCAGAACCTGGCTTATGATCCCTCTACCGGGAATTTATTTGCAGCGGTATACCATGGCACCAAAACGCAACTCCCGAATTACGATTTATTTGTGATAAACGGCAAAAGGAAACCTAAAGATGATCTTATGTCGTCTGATGGCCAGGAAATAAAGGTTAAAACACTTTCTTTATTGGAGGCTGGGGTTAAAGATGTCAAATCGGGTATCCGCGGATGGTTTTTTCCATGGGGCGCCACCGGCTTGTGTCCCCTAGGCGATGGATTGTTTTATATCTCACATCAGGAAAAAGCAAAGGATGGGCAACAACAAAGCACCATACACAAATATAAATGGACGGGAGACAATCAAAATCCATTTGTGCTTGTGAAATAAAAAATCAATTACTTACATGCCCCATCTTGTCACGCATCTTTTTAACCTAAATTTGATTTTAATTCCTTTTTCTCGGAAGATCGTCATGCAAAATTTATTTCAGCATCTATGTTGCTATTAACAGTATCGATTCCTGAAAAACAAACTTTTTGCAACAAAATGGTGTTTTAAGCACATGTTTTGTCTTCGAATCCTTTCGGACCAACTCTATATTGTTAATGATTTTAAATAAGCTTAGGTATTTCCGAAGCTTAAGCCAGTCCAGTAAGAAAGCGTGCTGAAATGTTATATTTGTCGAACTGTTTTAGTTAATGCCTCCAAAAAAACCTCCATATCAAAAACCAAACTGGTTTGATGAGCTTCCAGCATTCTTAAAGGTTCTGCTGTTTATTCTTTCCTGTGGTTTTCTCTACTGGCTTAAAACCAGGCCATCTACTTCTTCCCGACCGTGCTGTTTTTGATCTTGTTGCCATAATAACTAAAGATACAAAAATAAGATAATGTTTTACAACATCTTGTTTAATATCTGTAATCTTAACTTAAGCATGATGATCAGCATCTACCTGAAAACATCCTCTCCCATTATCCTAAGCTTATCTTCTAAAATATAGATGAGCACATCTGCCATTAGATCACTGATTTTCTTGGGTAGATGAAGGTAAGCTTTTTTTCTTCACTGGAGAGTTGCGCTTCCCTGAATTCTGTTTCAAAACCCCAATGTGCCTTTACTGTACTATCGGTCATATGGAGTAGCCCGCGCACATGTTTTATCGCTATTTCTGCGTTATCCTGCTGAAATGTTTTCAGTATTTTTTTTTGCAGCGTATATGGGGTTTCCGAGTTGATCAGCATCGATCTGATGATTTCAATAAAGGAATCGATTAATTTGTCCAGGTTAGACGTTTTTGGTCTGTTCTGGTTTCGAGCACGGGATAAAAGTAGTACAAAACAGTTTTGGCTGCAACCTTCAATTCCACAAGTACCAAAAATAAATCACCGATGACTGATTACTAAATGGTTGGACTAGCGGGTGGTTTTGGAAGTCCGCTAGTAAAGACAATGGCAGATTCCTGCTTTTATTCAATAAACCAAAATCATACATCTGATATGCTATACTAAACTTTTTAAACCCGATTGTTATTTCCGCACGCACCAAGTGGTCATGGCTCTCATGTTCTGCACGTTGGTCGTCTTGATGGGTTCGTGAAGTTGTCCGCCAAGTTTTTTGGTGAGCCTGACCAGCATTTCCTGGTTGACTAAAAAGCGCTCTGATCCGTCCGGAAGAATGTACCTCCCATTTCCGATAAAACGGACCAGCGATTCAATACCGATTTCCGAGGCCAACCGACAGAAGAAATATCCACCGGGTTTAAGTACGCGCCACATGGAGCTTAACATCGCTTCAAAATGTTCCTGGTTTTCAGCAAAGTGGAGTACGGCAGAACTAATGACCAGATCAAAACTTTCATTTTCAGATGGTAATTGTTCTACAGGCGCTATGCTGAAGTTTTCCTCGGGATTGATATGGGGAAAAGCACTGGCTACATTTTTAAGCATTGCTATAGCTTCAGGATTTTGATCTACCCCATAAACCTGTGCACCACTTCTTAAAAAGTAAAGCAGGTTTCTTCCTGTTCCACATCCAGCATCCAAAACAGTCTTACACTCATCATAGGTACCTTTTAGTAACTGGTCGAATAAATAAATATCAATGTTTCCGAAGATTTCCTGTATATGCTCGCTTTTCATCTTTGTAAAGATAACTACAATCGGTCTGGTATTAAATCGCTATCCCCAAGAAATAATATTTTAAGCAACTAATCTCTTACATCAGCCATTACACCTACCCTATTTACTTAAGTAGCTTAATTTCGTTTTCAGTAGGTTATATTACTAACCCAGAACTCATATTTACAGGCAGCTTTCCGGTTTTTGTATCAGTTAGGATATTTATGCAGCCAATGTTTTGAGTTTGTTGTCTTTTGATAGGAACGTCTCGGCTTAATCAGCAAATGCTCCAAACGCAGAAAGTCGAACAACCCCATCCCTGCCTATATTAATACCCTTGTCCACAGCACAAATGTATCAGTTTACAAAAAAAGCGCATCAATCCTGATAGCGCTAGTTTAGATAAAAAGTGCAGACCAAATAGCTCTGCAGCGCGAAAATAGGAAATAGTTCCGAAATAGAGGAAGCTTAGACCAAAAGAAATTATTAATTAACATCCCTATCTTGCATACAAACTGTCCTGTCAGGGACAGACGCGGCATCCTTTTGGAACAAAAGATACAGCAGATGGCCCGGCCCGCAGGGGACAGCCAAAAACAATCCAAGCCATTTCTTAATACCAACCAACCAACAGCCCATTTTACCGAAACAAACAAACAAACAAATCTTCATCAGCTATCATAAAACCAATTATAGAAATGAATATGAAACTGTTTATCGAGATAAGAACTTTGTCCCATAGATGACCGGATTATAACCAATAGTGAAATTCAGGAAAAAATACTGATACTATATATGGCCATAAAAAAGTATGGCAACCCTGCCATTCTGACCAATAGCCTCCAAAATATAAAAACCACTTGTTTTTATTCCCGGGGTTTCTTAAGTTTAAGAAACTAACCTCTATGAACCAGGACCCAATCGTATTATACATAGATGCCGACAACAATCACGGCTTTCTGAGCTACACTCAAGATCCGGATAAAATTTCCAAAAACATCAAGCATTTTGGAGAAGAATATGCCCAGGATATAGAAATACGGAAATCTATATACACCGATGACGTCGTAAGTATAAACATTGTTGGAAAATATATCTGCATTTTACATACCAATGCAGAATTCCAAAGGATGCTGCTTTTTGATTCTATGGCTATTGCGGATGTGGATATGGTGGAGACTTTTTTATCCAAACTATTCAACAGCGCATTATCTGAAGATTTCTTATACAAACTTGAATACCTAAAGTCCCATTCTTCCCGGTCTTTTTATCCCGTTTTGTTAAGCAGTGATATCCCTTCCCCCTGATTAAACTCCATATCAATCTCGTAGTTCCCGTTTGACGCGTTTACTTGTGGACCTGCAAAAAATCTGACCGTGGAAAGAAGGAAAATTGCTTTTGATTTTTTCACTGGCTATCCATTGAAATGGTCATGGCCTTCCCTCTCTGATATAATTAATAAAATGCCTTCCAAAAGCAATGATCTCCATATGGTGAAATGGAACATGCCTAATACTGCCTACGCCAACATCAGTCATCCCACATCTAGCCCACCTTTTTTACCGATAACCATTTTATCCAAGTCAAATCACAATCAGGAAGCCTTAACATCACCCGAATAGCAATACCTATACTAAACCACTCCATAAGCCGTCATAAAAAAGTATCCGTTTCGACAGGACAATATTACTCCGTTTAAAAATAACTATGGTTCATCTGTGACACAATCGATTACCATGCCACCAAAATTGGGGAAGAACCAGCTTCAGCAAAATCTCCAGCTTACAACGTAATCTTACCGGTTGGCCAGGTCCGCCTGTATCTCATTTCCACTGTAAATGGTAACAGTCATTGTTCGAAAGATCATAGCTGCCGGTGGGCTTTTTCAGCCCAAAGCTATAATAATCATCCTCCTGGAAAGGCCTTGAAGTACTTTTAAACTATCTCCGATTTTTTTCTATTTCAATAACTGTTTGATACACTTCAAAAAGCGAAGACTTAAGGTTTCCATTCGTGTAGATATCTTCGTAAAGATAAGTGAAAAATTCTATTGGCCTACCGGTAGATCGTAGGTATGGGTTCCATGTCTTACCGTCTGAACTTAATATCATTTCCCATTCACTCTTATTTTCTTTCAGCAAAACCTCACCAATAACGGCAATAAAATTCAGAAGATGTTTCTTTTTAAATTCAGATATATTGGGTAGCCTATCGAGTTTATAATCTAAATCCTTTAATAGTTGTTCATCAGATTGCACATACTTGACAGATAAAGTATCTATTAATTCTTTTATCAATGAATGGGTATTGTTAGGAAAGTCCTTCCCAAAAGGATTTTTATTGCTCAAGATTTCCGTTCCATGTGACGTCTGATTGTCTACAAGAACCCTCTCAACATCATCAACATTATCAAAAAGCATATAATAATCACCTTCATTAGCGATTACATCTTGATTGTTTAATTGATAAACCTCAACGCCAAATTGCTTTCTAAACTTTTCTATCGGACCTCCGGATACAGTTAATTTTAAAGTTTCAAATTCATTAAAACTAAGCGATTTACATTTGATGAATATCCCATTGCTTAATTCGATATTATCCATTTTTTCAGTTTTGCTATTTAATTTACAAGACGATATTACTAAAAAACTAAATAATATTGTCAATATTTTATTTGATTTCATCATCTCAACTACCATTTGGTTTCGGTCGATTGTCCAGGTCCTTTAGGAACGTTAATCGTTGGGCTACCAGTATTTATAAAATTCAATGCCTTGATACCAGGGGCTACGCGAATTCGTGAGGAGTCTTCTGTATCTTGTTGTGTAACCCTCTGATATAGTTTCACATGTTTAGAGGTAGCATAATCAATTAGATCAGCAGCAATGGTAGCATTTGAAGGAGTGACCAATGTAAGTTTTGCGGCTCCATAATCTGATGCTTTAATATTAGGATTAAACTTTCCGTCTTCGTAACCACCTTTCATATTACTTAAAACGTCTATCATCCCCTTTATTTGACCCGGATTATTTGGGTCATTCAATGACACACTAGATTTAAATTTCACTTCAAGGAAAGAACCTTGGGGAAAATAAGTCATTTTTGTTTCTATGTTTCTGGGATTACCTAAATCAATGGATCTTACAGCACTACCCCCAACCATATCGGGAATAACCTTTGGCCCAAAAGCAGAAGAACTAAAAGACTTTGTATTCTTATTTTCTCCTAATGAATTTATTACCGCATTTTCAAAAACCCTACCTACTTTCGTAATACCTATCCCACCGGAGTTAAAAACACCATTACTTGCCGCAGTCTGAACAAATCTACCTGTAGTATTTGACGTAAATTTTCTAAATAATGCATCGTATAATATAACTACCGGATTTGGCCACATCCCATCTGGATCAATATGAGATGTTGGATTATCAAAGCCATAGCTGTACGGTGACAATTCTCTCCCCTTCTCGGCTAAAGGATCAACCACATTCCATCTCCCAATCACCGGATCATAGAACCTCGCCCCATAATCATACTGGTTGGCCAGATCCGTCTGTATTTCCTTTCCATTGTAAAGGTAACGGTTATTGTTCGAAAGATCATAACTGCCAGTGGGCTTTTTCAGTCCAAAGCTATAATACTCATCCTCCTGGATAATCCTTGCAGTACCGTTGTAGTTATCAATGCTTACCCGTGTATTACCAAGGTGGTCTTCGAGGTTGTACTCATAGTTCCAGATACCGTTACGGAAAGTTACCCTTCCCTCTTCTGTACCAATAAAATCCAGAACATTATCATGGTAAACTATTCCTCCAATATAATCGCGCACGCCATCTGTCCCACTGTTCCTCAGTTTCCGGCCTGTCGCATCATAGATATAAGCAGCTTCAATTATACTGCTATTGTTCTGCTGACTGACCGTTTTTGGCAGGTTAAGGGAGTTATAGGTGATGCTTTTGCCCATTCCATCACTCATAGCGTTCCCATTGGCATCGTAGCTGTAACTGCGGGGACTGTAACCGGTAACCGTACTCAACTGGTTACCATTATAAATATAATTTAACTGACCTCCCCCTACGCCTCCGCGGTTGAGCTGGGCAATGTTCCCCATTACATCATAGCTCACCGCCTCGTCCAGCTCATTACCGGTAGATGAAGTATTCACCAAACGGTCCAGTTTGTCATAAGTATATCCGAAAGTCCTTACACCGGGATTACTGACCATGGTAGCCGACAGGCTCATGCCAGAAATATTACCGTTCCACTGGGCACCGGCACCATTGTTATAGGCCAGATGCATAGAAAATTTGGGAGAGCTGCTTTCAGCCAGCCATCCGCGCTCGTTATAACTAAAATCAGTATTTAACAGATTGTTGCCGATCTGTTTATTCGTCAGTTGTCCAATTTCGTTGTACGTTAAAGCTGCCAAGAGCACGCTGTCGCCACTATTAATCCTTTGCCAGGTCTCAAGCTTTCGCCCCATATGGTCATATGCATACCTGTTATAGATCTGAACAGACTGGCTACCGGAACTATGTACCCGAATACTCGTCTGCAGTTCATCGGTAAAGCTCCAGGTGTTGGTCACCTCGTCTATCCCACCTAAATGGTTCTGGCTTTTGTTCTGGACAATCCGCGCTTCCCCATCGTAATAGTTCACAGTTGCCAGCATATCCGCGCTGCCCAGCGTATTGACCCTGCTACCTGTTAATAGGGCATGCACATTCTGGTTTTGATTTCCTGTTGCCCCCCCGAAAGGATTACCGGGAAAACTGTAACCATCATAATAGTTCATGATATGGTAAGTGCCTATACTACCCTGTGGTGCTGCATTGTTGCTATATCCTGTAACGGCATTATTAACGTCGCGTTTCTCCCAAGGGGAGGAATTATAGACAATCCCCTGAAGTTCGTTACGGTAGTTTATATTTGCCTGGTTTCCATGCAGGTCATCAGCCCAGATCCCCGAAAGCACCATACGCCCAAGGGCATCATATTTAAAAAACTGCCACTGCTGTGGGCTCAGTCCCCGCTGGTTAGCATCCTGGGTCATCACCGCCTGGTCCAGCCTGTTGTATACCATAAACTCCCAGCCCTTTCCCGGCAGTTTTTTTTCAATCATACGCCCCATCCCGTCATAGCGGTACTGATAGCACCAGGCATCCAACGCATTCTGGCCCGGGACATTGCTGTCCGCCCCCGCGCCGGGCGGAAGCACGAAACTGAGATGGCCCATTGCATCATACACGTAATAGGTTGAAAGCGTTTCAAGGGCCCCGTTCGGGTTTTTGTTAAAAAGCCGTTTAAGCACCACCTGGCCCTCAAGGTTTTTATATTCGTGCACCTGGCCTGCCAGCCCATCGCTGGCCGTCCAATTCTCATCCTTGGTAACGTTCAGGTAAAGGCTACCGGCATTATAACTGCCCAGCCCTGTTAATGTCCGCTGATGCTCCTGCCCTGCCGTTAAAACCTCATCGGCACGGAAAGACTTTACAGCATACTCACCCTCAGCTTTGTTCACCCCATATGAAAGACGAACAGTATGCGCGAGATCATCTGTCCCATTATAGAGGGGCTGCCAGTCATCTCCCGGGCTACCTTTTTCAATAAGCCTTCCCAAAGGTGAAGGCTCGGATATGCTAACAGAAATGGGCATAGGATTAGCGCTCACACCAGGGGCGCCATAGGCCGCAGGATCATAGTAAAAGTTCAGTGCATAAACAAAATCATCCGGCTTAAAACTTCCATCGCTCACCTCGGAAGGCGGGATTACATAAGGAAGTGCATTAAACTCCTGCTGCCCATAAGAGTTATAGGCAATGGGCTGTACTACGTCCCTTTGTGCCGGGCTTCCCTTTATTTGTATAGTCTGTAGGGCTCTGCCAAGCCCGTCAAAGTACTGGACAGATGCCATTAAATTGCATGTCAGATTGCCCGCATCCGCAGGGTTTATGATATTCGCTTTTCGCGGCGTATAGGTAATAATGTAGTTTTTGTCGGAAGATGGAGAAGTTCCCAGTTCCTGGAATCCGGCCGACAGAACATGTAACTTATTCGCGATCCTGACCTTTGCTTTTACCCCAAGGACTGAATCTGTTTTTGTCTTTAACACCGCCCTGTACAAGGCCGGCCTGGAAGATCCTTTGTCCGCTACGCTTTTTATAACGGTCTGGGCATAGGAAGGCGCTACAGCAAACAGTATTGCAGACACCAGATGGAGCATCACTCTTTTCATATCGCTATTATTGATCTTTGTAGTGATAATCAAACTGCTTGACAATATTCCGGCTAACGTCCCTGATACATCTGAGACGGTGATAACCATCATATTCGTAATAAATAGTCTGCCCGTTCGCATCCGTAGCTGAGGTCATGCCTATTGCAGGTGTATATGTCCAGGTAGCCATCTGTGCATCTGTGGGGTATAGCCTCAGTTCATCAATGTAGGTCCGCTCGGGACCATCTATATCAATACTGGACGCCCCGTTAACTTCATATTCATAATATTTCATATCCGATCCCAATATATCCCGGCTAGCTTTTAGGGTTCCGTTAATATTGGGTATGGCTACATTTGAATAAAAAGACAAAATATAGCTCTTTGCAGGGTCGAGGCCATCCTTGGTGATCGTATGGTTGAGCGTTGAACAGAAAAAAACATTTTCGCCGGTGACGGCACTGGAAACCTTAATAATTCCAGGTATCCGCTGGGTGTCATAGGAAACCGAATCCTGATAGGTCCATCCCCCGGTATCTTTGCCCCACTCGAAACTTGTAAAAGCAAAGTCCCCACTGCCGGCATTTTTTACTTCGGCAACAGGATACTGACTGTTATAGCCCCAGAGATAGGACTGGACCGTCTGCGGAAGCCCTGCATCCACTTTGAGCACCTGAGCGATCTTTCCCCAGGCATCATAGGCATAAGCAAGCCTGCTGTTCAATTTCGGATCGAACACTTCCTCCTCATAGCCGTTCAGAAAATTGACATGATAATTCTGGTATTGATAGGTAGGTATCCCGTTCGGGCTTTTAAGGACATAGCCAGCAGAAGGGAGGGGCAAACGCTTCACCCCGGTTCCAGGGATAATCACACTCGCCATTTTAAGGCTGTTCACCATAACAGAGGTGATTTTTTCAGTCCCTTCGGATACCGTCGAGGTGATGGTCTCAACCGGTGTACCGATCATGTTGCTCTGGCACATATACGAATATGGATTTACCGAAGGTTCCTGAGGAATATACGGTATAATATCAAAAGGATAACGGTAACGTGTCTTATACCGCTCTCCCCTGCTCCCGTTCACTGTTTTTTCCCTCAGTACGCTGTATTTTTCATCATAAGAAAAGTCACTGACCACAGGTACCGATGCGGAACCGTCAGCATAATATTTAACCGTTTCTTCCCTCAGCGGGCGGAAAGAATAATAATAAAGCCGGTAGGCACCCACCTCAAAGGAATCATACTGGGAACCTGAACCTATCGGGGTTAAATAACTGCACCGGGTGAAAGATGAAATCCTTTTGGAGCGGGCACAGAGGGGCCTGTTGATATCGGCGCCAATGGTCGAGCTTCCCCAGGATATTTTGTGGGATTCTACCAGTCTTCCTTCGTGGGTATAAATTTCCTCACTTTTCTGTCTTCCCCTTTCAAAGGCCCTTGAGCTCACCGGATAGTCAGGAAAAAACGCAGGGTTCACCAGGGTCGCCGGGTCATCAAAATGGTTGTCTTCAAAACCGGTATACTTGGTAATCTTATACCCGTTCCCTGGGTTTATGTCCCCAAAAAGCGAACTGGCTGCAGGCATTTCCATCTCGACCACCTCGGAATAACCTATCGGATTATAATAGAACTCATCGTTTATCGGGATTACTTCATTAGAGGTCTTTAGTGAATAATCCACTTTGATATTATCAGTTGCTCCATTTGGATAGGTGACATTGTAGTCCTCCTTATATTTATGGCTGTATTTTGGAACACCGTTCAAGATCCCGCTCGGTTCGAACGATGAAAGCGCCCCCCCAGGCAGATAGCCTTTCACGTAATAATAGTTTTTCTTTCTGACGTTATTGCCGACCACATTATCCCGTCCGTCATTATCGGTTATCGTCTTTATCCTTGGCCCGCCACCGTAAAGCAAACCGTGATTTAAAAGCCCCTGCCTTGTGGAATCTAGTGAGACCTTGTAACTGCCCTGTTCATAGGTAAAATTGGTGCTTCCCCCTGTTGGGTAGACCATGCGGGTAAGCAGGTTGGTATGCAGTACTATTTCATCGGTTGTTGCTGAGCGGCTTTGATAATAGGCAGCAGGGTACAGCTCTGCCGAATCCAGTACTGAAGATTTCATATTGCTGTAAAAACCCCAATGATCAGACTTTTCGGATAGATAAGCAGGAAAATTGTCATTGTTGCTCTCTTCTATCGAATATGCAAACCGATAAGGCTTTTGCGCCAAACCTTCACCAGACACCTCTGTAACACTGTACAGCATCAGACGTCCTCGCTGATCATATGGTGTCTGGGTGGTATAATTGAGCCTGACTGTTTTTAACGTCCCAGAGGAATTGCCCCAACGGATGCTGTCTAATTTTCGTGACCCCATCCGGTCGTTATTCAGGTCAAGAATATCGCCCGAAAACTCCCGGATTGTTGACGTTCTCGTCGCATAATAATTCTCATTACGGTGGATAAGTACATTATCAAACGCATAGAACGGATCATAGCATTTCGAACTATAGAAATCCAAAAAATCTCCCCAGGAGCTCTTCACTGAAGTCAGATATATAGGTGAAATGACCTGCCCTCCGATCGGATCAGAAACCACCTGGGCCGCACAATCCTGCGTACCGTTTATGTAGGCTCCCGTTACCGAATAGGACTGGATCACCTGAAGGTCAACGAGAAGTTTGCCTCTTTCATAAGAAAAATCAAGCTGCCTGCCATCAGGCCAGACAACTTGAGTAATATGCCATGATGTGGCCAGCCAGTCATCCCAGTTCTGGGAATTGTATGTCAGGTTATATTCTATAGAATCGTTGCTGCCCCCAAAAAAATACCTAATACCCTGATCATCGGTTAAAATAAATCTTTTGAAGGCCCTTAAAGTAGGTTTATAATAAAAAAAGGAGTTTGCTACTTCACTAGTCTTTCTATTCGGCACAGGAAAGGGGGACATAATGAACTCGTCGAGAAATTCAACTGTTATATGTTGATCGCAGCGCACCTGCCATTTCCCTTGTTCATCCAGAAAAAATTTACCGCTATAGCCATTTATCATGAACGAAAATTCATCCGGTTCCGTATCATATTGGGAAGCAAGCCTTATATCTGGAGTTGCCGTATCCCAATCACTCCCCTGTAAATATGTACGGCTCACTTGCGAGTAAAAACCCCCTCCCGGGTATATGGGTGGGGTTTCACGAATGAACCTGTCAGCGAAAGGCCTATCATTCTCATCGTTTTTATCCCTGATCTTCCGTGAAATGACCCCACCACCGAAAACATTCATCGCCCAGCCTAAACCCGCCCAACCTGGATGGCTATCAGGTTTGACTACAGAAACATTGTAATCAAGGCTTACCGGTAAAGAAATCCCGTTGTTTTTTATATCGAACAATGGAACACTGATTTCGGGGTGCCCCAGATATTTAGCAACCTTTATATCCCCAAAAACACCAAGCGATGTGATATTGGGAGCGGTCATCGTTGGCGTAAGATTGATCTGCTGGGGATTTTGATGAGCAGGGGTATCTTCGCCTGGGCCGCGCTGGGCAAAAATCTGCACACAATTAGTGAGAAAAAACAGCATGAAGGTCATGCCGTAATGTGAAGTTCGCATAGAGAGCTGTTAATTTTGAGATAGCTAATTATTTTTACCGTGTCTAAATAAGTTAAAATAAATGAGCCTTTCAGAAAAGATTAATCATATAACACCTAGTTTACAGCATATTAACATAACCAAAACTTCTTCATCAAAAGAAAATCCCAAAATTATTCCGGCTGATCTTCACGCCAATCGACCTAAACCAAGACTGGTATGGTGCAGAAATGCAGGATGGTGATTTTTGACTAGTCCTAAAATAGATTGAGTCATGAATAGTTGTACGTCCTTTTATTGCCATCTTCAATGCTATCGACACTCCATCCGTATGGAGGCTTCCATGCAGGTGATAGCCAATTATCTTTGTGAAGAATGCATCTGTAACCAAACTTAAGTAGCCCGTTTATTCTACCGTATCGATGTAGGTTATATCACTAACCCAGAACTCATCTGTACGGGCAGCTTTCCGGTTTTTGTATCAGTTAGGATATTTATGCAGCCAATGTTTTGAGTTTGTTGTCTTTTGATAGGAACGTCTCGGCTTAATCAGCAAATGCTCCAAACGCAGAAAGGCGAACAACCCATCCCTGCCTATCTTAATACCCTTGTCAACAAATGTACCAGTATACAAAAAAAAGCGCATCAATCCTGATAGCGCTAGTTTAGATAAAAAGTGCATGCCAAATAGCTCTGCAGCGCGAAAGTAGGAAATAGTTCCGAAATAGAGGAAGCTTAGACCAAAAGAAATTATTAATTAACATCCCTATCTTGCATACAAACTGTCCTTTCAGGGACAGACGCGGCATCGTTCCAGAACAAAAGATACAGCAGATGGCCCGGCTCGCAGGGGACAGCCAAAAACAATCCAATCCCCCTTCTTAATACCAACCAACCAACAGCCCATTTTACCAAAACAAACAAACAAACAAACAAACAAACAAACAAACAAACAAACAAACAAACCATCATCTAGCTAATTGCCAGGTCAAAATGTGCGATAGCCTCCAAAATATAAAAACCACTTGTTTTTATTCCAAGGGTTCTTAAGTTTAAGAAACTAACCTTTATGAACCAGGACCCAATCGTATTATACATAGATGCCGACAACAATTACAGCTTTCTGAGCTATACTCAAGATCCGGATAAGATATCCAAAAATATCAATCATTTTGGAGAAGAATATGCCCAGGATATAGAAATAAGAAAATCTATATACACCGATGATGTCGTAAGTATAAACATTGTTGGAAAATATATCTGCATCTTACATACCAATACAGAATTCCAGAGGATGCTACTTTTTGATGCTATGGCTATTGCGGATGTGGATATGGTGGAGACTTTTTTATCCAAACTATTCAACAGCGCGTTATCTGATGATTTCTTATACAAACTTGAATACCTAAAGTCCCATTCTTCCCTGTCTTTTTATCCGGTTTTGTTAAGTAGTGATATCCCCTCCACTGAATAAATTCCATATCAATTTCGTAGTTCCCCTCTGACGCGTTTACCTGTGAACCTACAAAAACCCTGGCCCTGGAAAAACCACAACCAAAACAACACTTCCATTTGTTGAAACAAACAAACAAACAAACAAACAAACGCATACCCTGCTAAGCTATCCCTCTACCAAATCCCAGCCCACCACCTCATCCAACCAGAATCATCTTACAGCCCTGACCGTCCCCTATCAGAACACAACACCAGATTCCCCTAGCGCCCCGTGGCCTGAACTGGTGATATTTAAAAAAACTAAATTGATTAAATCACCTTTGATGACTAAATTTGTTTAAAATCGACCGGAAAACTCCCTATATCGAATAAACCGGATTTGAAATAATGTCCCATCAAAATTTAATTGAATGATCATGATCATCGGGAGAAGACTTAAATGCTAATCTAGGAAAGACCAAAGCGTGAGCAAAAGGCCCGATAAGTTAATGGTCAGCACCAATTAAAAGAACGGTCAGGTGAGTCAAAGCTATTGCTAAAGGTAAGACCTATATTGTAGAAAACGCCTGACCGTCCAAGATGGGAAATAAAACTGTCAACTATGGATACATTGAATAAGACAAAAAGGTATGTCTATTTCATCGGGATCGACATATCAAAAGAAACCCTGGATATCGCCGTCATGGCCCAGGGATCTATTTTGGTCCACAATACCATCCCCAATGAACCAAAAGCGATCAAGGACCATATGCTGCACCTGAAAGCTTCTTTGAAGTTTACCACCAGAAATACCGTTGTCGGAATGGAAAACACAGGAATATATGGCAATCACGTGGTCAACAAACTGAAGACGCTTAAAATCGATACTGTTGTCGACCCTCCTCTTCGCATTAAAAATTCTTCGGGTTTAATCAGGGGCAAAACTGATAAAAAAGATGCTGAAAGAATCGCCCTTTACCTTTATAAATCCAGGGATGTATTAAGATTAAGAGTACCAAGGCGGCCAATCATCGAACAGCTGGCAGGTTTATCCACTTTGAGAAAGCGGTTACAATCCCTTCATATCGCTATGCGTGTCCCCTTAAAAGAGAACACCGGCTTTGTAAAGAAAGGCCTGATCGAACAGAACAACAGGCTTTGCTCCAGGAGTATCGATGCGCTTAGACTGGATATAAAGGATGTTGAAGATTCAATCGAGGCGACATGGAAAGCGGATGAAGAAACAAACCGCCTGATGACCTTGATGCAGTCAGTGCCCTGTGTCGGTCCCGTGGTTGCACTGGAGATCCTCATCTGCACCAATGAATTCAAAAACATCAGTACCATCAAACAGTTCGCATCATACGCTGGAATAGCACCCTTCCCTTATAAATCGGGAACCACCGTCCGTAAGAAAACCCGGATATCAAAGATTGCCAATAAAAAAATGAAAGCCCTACTACATAACTCTGCCGTTCTGGCCAAAAAGTTTATCCCGGATATCAAGGCTTACTATCACCGTAAAATGGATATAGAGGGAAAACACAAGATGTCAGTACTCAATGCTATCCGATTAAAAATCGCTGCAAGGGTATACTCTTGTATAAAAAACAATAGATTATACGAAAAAATACATGAATACAAACCTGCGAACGATCTTACCCCGCCAATTTAACCAGTCAAGATCAATCAACCCGTTTGGTAATGATTCAAAGAACTGCCTGGTAAGAAGGGAAAATGGAATTCCCTATCCCTTAGCCCTAGAACACTATACACTGGATCATCCTGGTGAAAATGCAAAAACCCATCACCAAGGAATTATTTAAGCAGTCAAACTTTGCTAGGCGTGCCCTATAGCCTCATCCCAGCCTTCATAAGCCTGTATACCTTCGCGGACTGCATGCAATACCGGAAGGTCCAGTTCGCAGCCCTGGCTTTCGCAGCGGGCATGATCTCTCTCATCCAATTGAATAGTGCCGATTACCTCGCCGTTTTCTGATATTTCATACCGGGCATTTCCCAAAGGGCGGATGTCATAAAACCTGCCCTGGTTCTCTATTGCCACTTCTATTCTAAACTGTTCCATGTTCTACTTTGATTGGTATATTATCGACTACTTCTGCAGGCTTGTCATTAATTGTCTGATCCTGCTGGAATCTTGGATCCAGTTCATCGGTCTCTGCGGTGATGGCGGGATCCAGGAGAACCTTTTGCTCTCCCTTTTCTTTTTTCGGCTGCTGGCGGTCTCCTGTGGTTTCCATATTACTTTTTATGGTTCAACAATTTATTCCGCGAAAGGTTCGGTGCAGCACTGATTTTATATTTTGCTATTAGTGATCTGCGGGGTGGCTACTATAATGTGCGAGATGATCAAGAAGCGGAGTGATATACCCACTTTGGGAATTACCGGACAAAGCATCAATACCAATATACTACATGATTTTGGATCAAAATATACCATCTATATTCATTTCTTAAAGCGCAAACAAAACAAGGGCACATTTCCAACACTATAGGCTAAATGGGAGCTGTCTAATCCAGCTACTATCTAAAGAAATTGATTTAAGGTCTAAAGTTTGCCTCGCTTACATCAGAAAATGTCATTTTTAAATTATGTACCTGTGCTATGTGGTAGTATTTGATTTTATTTAAATTTAAAAAAGATACAACTAATCAAACAAATCTCCCCAATCCAGCGCAAATCCCAGCACTTGGTCTGAGGATTTCGCTGAAAGTAGTTCTTTCCCACCTTTAGCTGGTAACCATGAGAATTGAAGGTGAATGTACGTTAGAAAATGATATCGGAATTTTAAGTCCCAATGATTTTCCTAAAAGTCAGATTGACCCTTGGCCCCATTGGTCTGGTTGATTTTGCAATCCTATGGTCCCACTTGGTCTGCAGGTCTCCTTTCATTAGGAGCAGCGAACCATGCTCAAGCCTGACGGTATATTTTTCTGTATGATCAGTTTTCCGGCGGATATCAAAGCCCCTTACCTGTCCAAAAGACACGGATGCGATAACGGGATGTGAACCCATCACTGTTTCGTTGTCACTGTGCCAGGCAACCGAATCCTGTCCATCCCGGTAATAGTTAAGCAGTACACTATTAAAGCTGGTCCCTGCTGTTGCTTCGACCGAAGCTTTCAGTTTTAAAAGTCCGGCTGTCCATGGCAAAGGTGTGGATTTCCCAAGGGCATTATAATCTGTCCCCCCACGATCTCCATACCATGCAGAAAGCCTGGGGGTAATCACCTCTTTATCATACCTCTTTACTATCTTCTGCATCCAGGGAGTAGTTGAAATAAAAGATGAAAGCAGGACATCTGCCTCTTCAACACCAATAAATCCCGGCATATACTCCAGCACTTCTCTTGGCAGCCCTGGTGTCTGGCCTGATTCCCTAAAAAAACTCAGCTGTTCCATATCCAACACAAATGTGCAAAATAATTTTAAAATACTAATATTTTTAGCATTATATTTGTCCATGTAAAAACAAAAAGGAGGTTGATCATGGAACAGGCAGCAAAAAAACAGGTCATAGAGGGCTTAAGGGAGCAGATCCTTTCGATGCAGGGTTATAAGACCATATCCAAAAGCCAACAGCATATCCCCTGTCTTGAGCTTTTTGCACCTGCTTTTCCAGGCCATAGCTTTCCCCTGCAGGGCATCCATGAATTCATATCGGAAAGCAGCGAAGAGACCGCTGCCAGCAGTGGTTTTATCAGCGGCATACTGTCCGCACTGATGAAGGACGGCAGCCCCTGCATCTGGATCAGTGCCTCCAGAAAATTCTTCCCGCCGGCAGCCAAAAGATTTTCACTCCCAGCCTCATCCATCATCTTCATCGACCTGCAAAACGAAAAAGAACTCTTATGGGTAACCGAAGAAGCCCTTAAATGCGAAGGGCTCGCTGCCGTGGTCTCCGAAATCCCGGACTTGGATTTTGCCACCTCCAGAAGGTTCCAGCTGGTCATCGAAAAAAGCAAAGTCACTGCCCTATTCTTAAGGGAAAACCCAAAGATACGCGCCAACACCACCTGTTTAGCCCGATGGAAGATCAGTCCATTGCCAAGCATACTGCCCGAAGGCATGCCCGGTGTCGGCCAACCCAGCTGGAAAGCAGAACTGCTAAAAGTACGTAACGGCGAGGGCGGCACCTTTGAGGTAAGCTGGTCCGGCAGCGCGTTCGAACACTTGAAAAAAGAAAACACCAGGATTTTACCTATCCATGAACTGCAGGCAGGATAAAGATGGCAAAGCGATACATGAGAATATGGTTTCCGTTTCTGCTAACGGACTGGATGGCTATCCGCCGCCCGGAATGGAAAGAACGGGCAATGGTATGCGCAGGTGCCAGCCATGGGCGTATGATGGCCATCGCTACCAATCAACTGGCTAACGCCCATGGCATCCATAACGGAATGCCCCTTGCCGATTCGCGGGCGATTGTCCACCAGCTCGAAGTCTTTGATGAAAAACCGGGAAGAAAAGAAAAACTACTTGAAGGCCTTGCCAGATGGGCCATCCGTTATACCCCGCTCTCTTCTACCGATCCGGACGGCATCCTGCTTGACATCACAGGCTGCTGCCACTTATGGGGTGGAGAAGAAGCCTACCTTAAGCACATCACCAGCAGGCTCCAGTCATCAGGTTATTGCGTAAAAGCTGCAATCGCAGACACCATTGGTGCAGCCTGGGCACTCTCCCGGTATGGACAGGGAGCTGAGATCGTAGCACCACATGGGCAGCATTTTGCTTTACTTCCCCTTCCACCAGCAGCCCTGCGGATCCCCAGTGAAACCACCGAAAAACTGCACAAACTGGGTTTAAACAGGATTGAGCGCTTTATCCAGATGCCCCGCAGCACCTTAAGAAGAAGGTTTGGGGAAAACCTGCTCATCAAAATAGCGCAGGCCATAGGTGAGGAACCCGAAGCCTTCACTCCAATTACCACCATTCAGGAATTTGAAGAAAGGCTGGCCTGCCTGGAGCCTATCCGCACAGCCAAAGCCATCGAAATCGCCATCGAAAGACTGCTCGATAAACTTTGTTTAAGGCTCAAAACAGAAGGCTCAGGCCTTAGAAAAGCACAACTGAAAGGTTACCGGATAGATGGAAAAACAATATCAACTGCTATCGGCACTAACCGCCCGAGCGATGATCCAAAACACCTGATGAAACTCTTTGCCCTCAACATTTCAGGAATTGCACCCGGCATGGGCATAGAGCTTTTCACACTAACTGCTGAAAAGACCGAAAAAATGGAACGTCCACAGGAAAAAATCTGGGCGGGCCAGGCCGGCCTTGACAGCCAGCCACTGGCAGAATTACTGGACCGCGTGGCTGGAAAAATTGGTAAAAACGCTATCCGCCGCTACCTGCCCAAGGCAGACTACTGGCCGGAAAGGGCAGTTAAACAGGCTAAAGATCTCAGCGAGGACAGCAGGATAAGTTTCCATAATCCCCTGAACCGCCCCATACAACTGCTTCCAAGACCGGAACGGATCGAAGTTACCGCACCTATCCCCGATTATCCGCCCATGCTCTTTATCTACCAGGGACAGCGCCACAGCATCAAAAAAGCAGACGGGCCGGAAAGACTTGAACGTGCCTGGTGGCTGGAAGAAGGGGAACACCGTGATTATTATACCGTGGAAGACGAAAAAGGGAACCGTTACTGGCTCTTCCGCTCAGGCCACTATGCCGCAGAAAACTCAGCCTGGTTTATCCATGGCTTTTTTGCCTAAACCTTAAAAAGAAAAGCGATGGAATATACCGAACTCCAGGTCACCAGTAACTTCAGTTTCTTGCGCGGCGCCTCCCACCCCGAAGAGCTGGTGGAAGAGGCTGCCCGTATGGGCTATAAAAAAATTGCCATCACCGATCACAATACCCTCGCCGGGATCGTGCGTGCACACGCCGCTGCCAGAAAACTTGATCTCCAGACCATACCTGCCTGCAGGTTAAACCTCATGGACGGTGCATCCCTGCTTGCCTATCCCACGGACACTGAAAGTTATGGAAAGCTTTCAGCCCTACTCAGCCTTGGCAACCTGCGCACCGAAAAAGGAAGTTGCGAACTTTATAAAAAAGATGTATTCGAATATGGCAAAGGCATTATTTTTATTGCCATCCCGCCAGATAGCCTATCCGAAGGATTTGATTTCCAAACGAACTTTTATGCGGACCTTCAAAGCTATAAAGATGGGCTCGGGGAAAACCTGTACCTGGCCATAAACAGGAGTTATCAGGGAGAAGACCAGAAAAGGATGTTCCGCCTTTCAGAACTCTCCCAAAAAACCGGTATCCCGCTGGTCGCAACCAATGATGTCTATTACCACAGCCCCGAAAGGCGTGAACTGCAGGATGTGCTGACCTGCGTAAGGGAAAAATGTACCATCCAAAATGCTGGCTACCTGCTTTTCCAGAACGCCGAGCGGCACCTAAAGCCCGAAGAAGAAATGAAAAGGCTTTTCCGCCAATATCCCCAGGCCCTTGAAAATGCCGTAAAAATCTCCCAAACCTGTACCTTCAGTCTCGACAGCTTAAAATACATCTACCCAGAAGAAATCACTTCGGAAGGCAGGACGCCACAACAGGAACTGGAATACCTGACCATGAAAGGTGCCCACGAAATCTTCGGAGAGCAGCTACCCAAAAAAGTAACCGATAACATCAGCCATGAAATGAAATTTGTGGAGGAAATGAATTATGCTTCCTATTTTCTCACCGTTTATGATATCGTGCGTTTTGCAAGAAGCCAGCATATCCTTTGCCAGGGACGCGGCTCTGCTGCCAATTCCACCATCTGCTATTGTTTGGGTATCACCTCAGTTGACCCCACTAAATTTGACCTGCTCTTTGAGCGCTTTATCTCTTCTGCCCGTAATGAGCCGCCCGATATCGACGTAGACTTTGAACATGAACGCAGGGAAGAAGTAATCCAGTACATCTATACTAAATACGGAAGGGACCGCGCAGCCATTGTAGCTACTGTCACCCAGCAGCGGCAGAAAGGCGCCATCCGGGATGTAGGTAAAGCGATGGGCTTATCGGTAGATACCATCAACCGGCTCTCTTCCTCCATCTGGGAATTTACCGATGAATGGTTCGAGGGCGGAAAACTCACCGAACAGGGCCTCAACCCCAATGACCCATTGCTTCGAAAAGTGCTTAATCTTACCGCCCAGATGATGGGCTTTCCAAGACAGCTCGGCCAGCATACCGGAGGCTTTGTGATCACCAGGGGAAAACTGACCGACCTCTGCCCCATCCTGAATGCCAGAATGGAAGACCGGACGAATATCGAATGGAACAAAGATGATATCGACACATTGGGTTTCCTCAAGATCGATGTACTTGCCCTTGGTATGCTCACCTGCATCCGCAAAGGATTTGACCTGGCCAAAGCACATTATAACCTTGACCTGACCATGGCCAGGATCAACGAAAATGAAGATCCAAAGGTTTATGAAATGATCAGCCATGCCGATACACTAGGCGTTTTCCAGATCGAAAGCCGTGCCCAGATGTCCATGCTGCCACGCCTGAGGCCAAAATGTTTTTATGACCTGGTGATCGAAGTGGCCATTGTCCGTCCCGGCCCCATCCAGGGTGATATGGTCCATCCCTACCTAAGACGTCGTAACGGAGAAGAAAACGTCGAATATCCTTCCGAAGAGTTAAAAGATATCCTCCACCGGACATTAGGCGTTCCCCTCTTTCAGGAACAGGCCATGAAGATCGCCATTGTTGCTGCAGGCTTTACCCCAGCCGAGGCAGATGAGCTGCGCAGGAGCATGGCCACCTTTAAAGCCAAAGGCATGGTCACCAAGTTTGAAGAAAAACTCATCACCGGCATGACCGGCAAAGGTTATACCGGGGACTTTGCCAAACGCGTATTCAAGCAGCTCGAAGGATTTGGCAGTTACGGTTTCCCAGAAAGCCATGCAGCCAGTTTTGCCCTATTGGTCTATGTTTCCTGCTGGCTCAAATGTTATTATCCCGATGTCTTTGCCGCAGCGCTGCTCAACAGCATGCCCATGGGTTTTTACCAGCCTGCCCAGATCGTTATCGATGCCAAAAAACATGGCGTGGAAATCAGGCCCATTGACATTAATTCTTCCAACTGGGACAACCGTCTGGAAGAAAAGTCCGGAAAATATCATGCACTCCGCCTAGGTTTCAGGCAGATCAAGGGCATAAATGCTGAAGATATCGAATACCTGACCAATGGCAGGAAAAAAGCATACAGCCATATCCACGAACTGATAGATGCCGGGCTCAGCCTGTCTGCACTAGAACGGCTTGCCGATGCCGATGCTTTCCGTTCCATAGGAATGGACAGAAGGCAGGCCCTTTGGGAAGTATCCGCCATGGCCGACCGCCCGGTTGCACTCTTTGAAAACCAGCCTTCAGAAAGCAGCCTGGAAATGCAGGCCACCCTGCCCCTGATGAGCAAAGGCGAGCACGTGATCCAGGACTATGCCTCCACATCCCTATCCCTAAAAGCACATCCGGTCAGCTTTGTGCGTGAACAGTTAAGCCTCCTGCGCGTTTTGCCGACCCAGGACCTTGCTAAAGCAAAAGACGGGCAAACCGTCAAAGTAGCAGGCCTCGTCCTGGTCCGACAGCGGCCAGGTACAGCCAAAGGCGTATGTTTTATCACCATTGAGGATGAAACAGGATTTACCAACCTGGTCGTATTTGAAAACCTGTTCGAAAAATTCCGAAAAGAAATTATCCAGTCCCGGTTGCTTATGGTTGAAGGAAAGCTGCAGATAGAAGGCGAAGTGGTCCATGTGATCGTCAAACGCTGCTTTGATCTTACCAGCCTCCTGCGATCAATGGACAGGGAAGAAAACAAAAGTTTCCCCGCAGTCGCTTTCTCCAGATCTGATGAAAGGACCGCACCCTACTCCAGCAACAAAGATGTACCAGAAAAAGGTACCCCAGCAGCCTCGGCCATTCCGGGAGGCAGGAATTTTAAATAAATTCAAATTACATCGGATCATTGAAATACTTATTATCCCGCAACAGGGATAACAGCAGATACCGGCCCATGGTTAATGCCTGAAGGTGTATGAAGCGGATCGCCCGGCCGTTACCAAAAAACAAAAGCATTAAAACATCTATATACGCAAAAAGCCACTGATCTCTACCAGTGGCCTTATATCCCAAAACAGTCTCCTGTTTATTTTGCGCTGTTCTTTTTCTCGGTAACCTCAGCCCTGATCTCCTGGGCAAGGTTTTTAAGGTCCTGCATCGCTTTACGTACACGTGTACCCGCTGCTGCATTTCCACCATCATAAAATTTCGTCACATCAGCCTCCACTGAAGCGATCACTTCCTGTACCTGTTTGAATTTGTCCATAACTGTTTTTTTAAAGGGCCAGATGGCCCAGGCTATTAATTATTTTGTATTTGGAAACCGTATTCCAGCCCCAAAACTAAACATTTCAAGCAGAAAGCAAAAAGAACTATTGAAAATCCAGATGCCCGGCATCACTGTTTACCCCTATCGTGTTTGCCCTCCAGAGGATAAAGCCCAGCCTTCCGCAGCATTCAGCAACAAAATACTCAATATCCGCAGGTACATCATTTACAATCCGGTAGCGGATCTTGTATTTCGGATTATAACTGATATACACCACCAGGTCATCGTCTGAAAATCCCCTGCCCGACAAAGGCTTAAAATGCACTTCCTGAAGTTCCTTGGCCGCACGGATCAAACGGTCGTTCATTACTTTGGCCAATGCTTTTTCGGGCTTAAAACCTGTCTCTAAAATCGCCAGTACGGTTACAGTCATTTGGCAAAAATAGACAGATAAGGCACATTGTCAAGATGCCACAAATAAGTTCCTGAAAATCAGGGAAAATATTTTCAGGAGATTTGTGTTTCTTATTTTTATTCATAACCTGAGTTCGATTAATAATTTTTAGAAAAAATTAGTCAATCAAAGCAATCATATCTATATTCAAGTGTCTGAAATTCAAATATTTAAACACAAAAAACAGATGATTGACTACTCTAAAATTAGTGATATTTTTTGTCTTGTAGATGAGTTCTGCAAAGATTTTGATCAAACCACCAGTCCTTTTCTTTTGGGCAAGACCTCCAAGCGTCCTGCGACCATGTCTAAAAGTGAAGTAATCTCTATCTGTCTGCTCTTCCATCTAAGCGGGTTCAGGTGCTTTAAACACTTCTATTTGTTTTATCTCCAAAAGCATATGCAAAGCGAATTCCGAAATACTGTGTCCTATAACCGCTTTGTTGAACTCAGCCAGAGCGTGCTCATGCCAATGACTATTTTCCTTAAAACCTGCTGTTTAGGCCGCTGTACGGGTATTTCATTTGTGGATTCCACCCCCATTCGGGTCTGCAACAATAAGCGTATAAAAAGATACAAGGTATTTAAGGGGATAGCAGAGGTCGGGAAATCCACAATGGGCTGGTTCTATGGGTTTAAACTATACATCGTAATCAATGACAAGGGAGAGATATTAAATTTTGCCATCACCCAGGCCAATGTGGACGATAGGGAACCACGGAAGAACGAAAGCTTTTTAAAAGCTGTGTTCGGAAAGCTTTTCGCCGACAAAGGGAACATATCTGAAAAGCTAGTCAAAATACTGTTCGTCAGCGATATACACCTGGTTACCAGTATCAGGAACAATATGAAAAATAGCCTGATGACCATGAACGACAAAATTATGCTCCGTAAAAGGCCTGTGATAGAAACCGTTAATGATGAGCCTAAAAACATATGCCAGATAGAACATTCAAGACATAGGTCATTCGCTAATTTTATCTCAAATATTATCGCTGGCCTAATCGCATACTCATTCTTTCCTAAAAAACCCGCTATTAATTATCAAACCAAACAATCATCACAGATTTTCGCGTTTTGATTAATCGAACTCAGGTTAATAGTAAATAACTGTTTTAGCTTTTTCATCGAACTTATACTCAACGTGGTTCATTGATCTGATAACTTCAAGTAAATTCTTCAGGGTGGTATGATCGCTGAAGCTAGCGGTGAACCTTCTGGTTTGAACACGTTTATCTTTAAACTCAAAGTTTACCCCATACCATTTTTCAAGGTGGGCTACGATATCCTGCATTGGCATGTTTACGAATGCTAATTTGCCTTCGCGCCAGTTGGCTACCCCTTTGGCATCGACCTGAATTATTCTTGATCTATCCGTTGACTTATCTAATTCAAGTTGCTGATCGGGAGTGAGGTAACCCAATAGTTTGGAGGCTTGGCCTACCTGTACCTTACCTCGAGTTACTGTAATTGTCGCTGTTGAAGCACTCGGATAGCAAGAAATAGAAAATGCGGTACCGAGTACATGGGTTTTCAATTTGCCGGAATAAACATTGAATGGGAGTTTGGTATTATGCTGAACGTCGAAGTATCCCTCGCCGTTTAGGAATACATCACGGTCTTTCTCCCCGTAAGTATTTGCGTAACGAAGCGTACTTCCTGCATTAAGCCAAATTTTGGTACTGTCCGGAAGTTCGATCACTTTTATTTGTCCGATCCCGGCGACAATAGTTGTATACGTTGGAGATTTGGGGAAGCTCATATAAAACCATACGCCCGATGAAATCATCAAAATCAAACAGGCGGCCGCTAATCCACGAAACCACAGTTGTCCAAGATTTAAAGATCTTGCTTTCACAGTTTCTTGAACTATAAGAAGTTTTTCATTTAATGATGTAAATGTTCTGTTTTTCGATTCTATAAGTTTTTCATTGTCGCCAGCATAAAACGTCTTATCTGACTCAGAAAGCTGGTCATACCATTTTTCGATAAGCAAAGCTTCCTCCGGCGAACATTTGCCTGCCAGATATCGGTCTAATATTTCTTTTAATTGGTCGTTTTTCATGAAGTTATATTATATACATTGCAAATATTTGCCTTTACCCCCAACCCAATGTAGAAATTTTATTAATATTTATCGGACTTCGTTCGAAAACGTAACTGATACCTCTCATAAAGCTCCGGGCTGATTTCAGGAAAAGTAGAAATCCGCACGAAATAAAAAGGCAGAGTCGGTTCATGATGCTCTTCCCGCCAATTATTAATCATTACCTGGAAGAGTTTTCGGTTGAATTAGTGTATAAGTTTTACCTTTAATGGTTTGAAAGGCCAATTCACTACTGGTATGCTTTATTGTCCTTTTATCACTTAAGAGCATCATTGGGTTTTGCGTATGAATTTTGCAGGTACCGCCAGTTAAGGACTTTATCGTTACCGAGGTCAGCTTGCCGGAGGTCCACTTCATTGAAACATCAAAATTTCCTCTTGCCTTTAATCCACTAATACTACCTTCCTGCCATGCTCTTGGAAGTGCCGGGAGGAGATCAATATATCCACGATTGCTTTGCATCAGCATTTCGGCAATTCCGGCAACTACTCCAAAATTCGCATCAATTTGAAAAGGAGGGCAAGCATCGAAAAGATTTGGATAGGTACCACCGGCTTCCATGCCGTTTTTCGTTTTCATAAAAGGGTCCGTGAAACGGAAGGCTTTACACAACAATAAGTAAGCATGGTCGCCATTTCGGAGACGCGACCACCAATTGATTTTCCACGCCATGCTCCAGCCCGTGCTATAATCGGTACGGTGAATCAGTGTTGTTTCAGCAGCAGCTGCCAGCGCCTTCGTGTCATCTAAATGAATCTGGTTACCCGGAAAAAGTCCGAATAGCTGAGAAATATGCCGATGGGTATCCTTAGGATCATCAACATCGTCGTACCATTCCTGGATCTGACCATATCTGCCTATTTGTAAAGGATATAATTTATTTAAGGCATCAGATAGCTGGATCCTGAAATCGGGATCAACATTAAGTACTTCTGAGGCCATCAATACATCTGTAAACAATTCTCTCGTGATTGACATATCCATCGTCGATGCCCGTGTAATAAAATGCTTTTTACCATCAATAAAAAAGCCATTCTCCGGCGACGTTGATGGCGCTGTAATAAGATATTTAGAATCGGTATCCTGGATAAGCCACTTCAGTAAAAACTGCGCAGCTCCCTTCATTAAAGGATATCCGGTTTTGCGCAAGAATTTTTTATCAAGCGTATAAGCGTAATGTTCCCAAAGGTGTGTACTCAACCATGCACCCCCCATTTGCCAGCAAAAAGCACCCGGCAATTGCCCTTGAGCGCCAACAGGGTTAGTCATTGCCCAAATGTCAGAGTTATGATGAGCGACCCAACCAGGTGAAATCCCATAATTGGTCCTGGCCGTTTTAGAACCGTTTACAGATAGTTCATGGATAAAATCGAATAAGGGTTGGTGGCACTCAGAAAGATTGAGGTTTTCCGCAGGCCAGTAGTTCATTTCCGTATTGATGTTAAGGGTAAAGTTACTTCTCCAAGCTGGTTTTGCCTGGTCATTCCACAGTGCCTGGAGATTGGTAGCATGACCACCCGGCCGGGAGCTTGAGATCATTAGATAACGTCCAAATTGAAAATACAAAGTTTGAAAATCAAGGTCGGTCGTATCATGAGCAAAACGTCTAAGCCGGACGTCTGTAGGTAGATTTGAATAGGTAGGTGAGGTCAACTTAAAAGTAACTCGATTAAACAAGCGCTGATAATCCTTTAGATGATCAGCCAGGATTTTGTCTTTGCCTTTTTTTATTGCAGCCGCGGCTTTAGATTTTACGATCAGATCGGGGTTTTTATCTCCGGAAGGCCTTTTATCAAATCCATTAAAAGAGGTTGCCTCTGTAATGTATATGGTAACCTCATCCGCCTTTTCAACGATCAGTCGATTTTCTTCTGTCCTCAAAGTCCCCCCAGTATGCCGAATATTGGCTTGGATTTCAAATTTCATTCCCTTTTGTTCGTCATATTGCAACTCATCCGGGTAACCAAGTTTTGCAGTAGTAGCTTCTGGAGCCGATCCTGTTAAAATCAAATTATCATGATTACATTTGCTGACGTAATGGAGTACACTTTCAAGACACGCGCTGAAACTGATTTGTTTTTTTTTATCGGCAGAAATGGTTACAATCATAACTTTATCTGGGTAACTAATGAAAGCTTTGCGGGTATATTTGATGCTGTTAACGTCAAATGTTGTCACAGTTTCAGCTCGCTTCAGGTCAAGTATTCTTTTATAGTTTTTTACTTTGCTCTCATCAATGTTAAAATTTAAAAGCAAATCAGCCATAGGCAAATAATTTGCCGAGAACGGCCCCTGCATTTTTTTCCAAAGTTGCTCAGCACCAGCAAAGTCGCGTTTAAAAATTGTATTTCTCAATTCCGGCAACACCTTTGCCGCTTCGGGATTGTTTCCATCCATCGGGTGCCCGCTCCACAACGTTGCATCATTTAATTGAATATGCTCCTGCTTAATCCCTCCAAAGACCATTGCACCAGTGTAACCATTACCAAGTGGAAGTGCTTCTTCCCATGCCCTAGCGGGACTTTGATACCAGAGGGATTGTGAAAAAGCGTCTGGAATGTAACTCCAAACTACGAATGTTATTAATGTTAATATTTTTGGAAAGGGCTTTGTTTTCATGATTAATTAGCCTGGCTTTATTGATGAAGCTTTTTGCTGCGGAGATATTCTAATAGCAACTGAGGTCGATCAGTTTGGATAATTGTCGCATTACGTGCGACGATCCAATCCCAGCTATCTTTCTTGTTGTTTTGTTCTACGGCCATATCGTCATAGTGGCCGCCGTTCAAAGAGGCCCACAAGGAGTTTATCCAAACTCTTGCCCCAGTATTCCGTATAAATTCATTATGGTAAAGTATTGCGGAGGTATCGCGACTGAAGATCAGCTCAAACGCATATGGTTTCATTGCTTTCAAATAGTTAATGATGTTCAGCCTGGCATCCGGCTTATCTAAATTGATAACAGGCATATATTTGATCTTAGCAATAAGCTCTGGGTATCGGTTTTTAAGGATATCATAAGGCTCATCGGATTTAAAAAGTGCCTGGCTGAGTGTACCTGTTTCTGTCAGCACTTGATAAGCTTCACGGTAATAAGCAAAGCTCTTGTCAAGATTAACCATTACTTTTTTGCCTTTTAAAGCGGCCATAACCTCTTTAAATGTTGGAATCGTATTGTCCGTTGGTATTCCGCATCCATTCCTTAAACGGAAGGTTTTAAGTTCTCTAAGCGTATAATCTGATGGCTTGCCTTTACCTGTTGTAGAACGGTCGATTGTTTGATCATGCATGATTATCAGTGCACCATCTTTGCTTTTACCTAAATCAAGTTCCACGATATCTACACCCATTTTTATAGCGCTAAGAAAAGCCGGCATCGAATTCTCAGGCTCGTTTCGCCAATCGCCGCGGTGAGCGGTTACGATGATCTTATTTTGTGCTTTGGTAGCTGACGCAAATAATTGGAGACAAGCAATAGCGCAGACCAGGAAACGTAATCTCTTTGTATTTTGATTTCTGTTTATCATTTTGATGTGGTGTTAAAAAAGTTGGCCTTCCAGGAAATGACCCGGGTAACTGGTGAAGTGATTTTAATTCGCACGAGATCGCCTTCTTGATGGATACTCGTTTTTACACCTAGCCCCTCATCTTTTGGCGAGACTGCCACAGACCTTGGATGGTAATTTTTTTGAGGGCACACCACACGGATCTCATAAGAGTCGTTGCCAATAACTTCTGATTTACCAGATAACGTTTTGGATTTTGCTGACCAGATTTCATTTGCAAGGTCTGTCATACCCTGTGAAATGTGTCTCGAAGTCGAAATAACTTGTGGGAATGTTTGTACAGGCCTGAGGGAGACAATAGCACATGATTGAGCAGCTAACGGCATAGTTAGCACATCTTTAAAAACCGGAAGTAATTTATCTGACCAAAAGTCAAACCCATAATAGCTGCGTCCCGAGGCCAGACCGCCTTTTTTTAATGATATACTGAGCGTTGTATCACCGTTTTCCCAATTGAACATGCCGATAAGGTGACGATGAACATGACCTTGGACCTGGTGAGCTTCCCAGAAGTTAGGGATATTGTTTTCAAAATAGTCGATAGGTCTGATCTCGGCATTGTATCCGTCCATCGTGCGTTTTAAAATTTCAAGCCGGTCTTTGGGTAAGTGAGGCAGATAGTCGCTTAATAAAAAGAAGTCGTTGGCCAGCGAAACAAAGGAAGCTGCCAGGCGTGCCGATGACAATGTGGCTTTGCCCGAGGAAGCAGCATCAGCTGATCCAACAGCATTTGATGCCCGTACTTTTACGGGATCAGGATCATTCCACCAGACCTTACCATTTAAGAAATAAAGCCGCGAAGCCCTGATCGGACCAGTTTTGATCCCTTGTTTATCATGGTTGTAATCTGGGCCGACACGCATGGCGTCTACTAATCCAATTGCTCCGCCTAAGCTTCGCATATTTTGACTGATTGCACAGCCTGATATGAATACATCCTTCCCGGCAGTATTTCTAATTAATTTCAGCCCATCACGAAATGATTCGATCTGTGTTTTTGAAGTATCGTAAAAAGGAGAAATATTCTCCATGTGGTCATCTTTGTAACCGTCGTTGATGTAGTTGATTTCAGTCGCCGTACCAGTCCAAAGGCCGTCCATCTTAAAATAATTAACGTCCCATCTTTTCATGTTATTGACGATGAGTTTGATGTTTTCCTTAACTTCCGGCCGGGTTAGATCAAGACAGGTGCCCCCAAATTTTGCCACCCTGAATAGTTCACCATTCTTTTTTCTCGCAAACCAATTTTGTTTGTCAGTATATTCTGGCGCCTGATCATTCCTACCAAAAGGCATCCACCATAAACCGAAACGAAATCCATTTTTATTAACCAATTTACCGACATCTCCTAAGCCTTTGGCATAAGGGCCATTCGGATTAACCGCTTCAAAACCACGGGCGGGGCCATCAATTACTGGTCCACCCTGCCAGCCATCGTCTATTTGTATACCACCGAAACCAAATGGTTTTAATTCTTTCCTTGCAAATTCACTGATTTCTTTTATTGAGGATTCTGTGCCTGCTTTTCCGGCGAATTCATCATACCATGTACAGTATGTTGCACTTTTATCTTTAAGTTTGATATGATACTGTCGACTTAACAGATCGGCAAATAATTCTTGCCCCTTACGCGCATCAGTAAAATACCCCAAAACAAAAGTTTCCGTAGCAATACTTGCATGAACTGGAATTGGAAGCCTACCATAATCTACCTGCATTTTTAAAACCACCTGGCCATTTTGAACTTTGCTAAAAAGCACGCCGTCGCCCCGATCATGTGTTAGACAGCCCGCTACAATCCCATTAAGTGACTTAGGTTCAGCAACCGTAAGAAACAGGTAGCTCCCTGGATTGTCGTCGGGTTTACGCAGTCCTCCGGTACCCATCGTAACCAATTGATTTGACGGAAAATTCAGACTTATCGGAAAAGATCCGCTGTCATGCTTTTCAACAGTTTCAATTTGATTACTGCCATTTTTGATTACATCGTTTATAAAAAAAAATGGTATTCCATCATATAAAGTGATTACAGTATAGCTAATTTTATCGCGGGTTAAAATAATAGAGTGACCTTTACCGAACTCCTTATTGTATACAGGCCTTATATTTTTAAACAATAAATGATCGTACTCAAATGCATTGTAAATAATTGGTTTTCTGTTTCCAGAAAGAAAAGAAACACGGTGTGTTTTTTCGTTAAATTCAACCCGAAGTATTTCATTACTGATAGAATGATAATCAGGCTCATTTAACAATGGCTTCCCAAAACAATTGGTCGTAGTCACTATTAAAAAATATATCAGCAATACACAGACGATCCTTTTAAACTGAATCTGGGTTTTAAATTTCGCCATTGGATTAGGTATGTTAAATGGGTAACAGTAACCCATTAGTGTTTAAGTAATTCGTTAAATTGGGCGCCTAAAATTGAATATCCAGCTTCGTTAGGATGTAGGCCATCACTTAGAAACAAATCTCGCTTAGGCAAGCCGTTGTCTAAAAATGATGTTGAAAAATCAAAAAACTTTAAATGGGCTGCACTAGTCATAATTTTAATGCTCTCGTTCAATTGACTTAATCGTTTAAATTGGTCTTTCCTGGGAAGAATGCCACCGACATAAATTGTCGCATCCGGTTTTCGCAATCTAATTTGCTCCGCTAAAAACGCAAGGCCTTGTACAATTTCTTCATCTGTATTAACCGCAAGATTATTAGTCCCAATGTTAATTATGATCTTATTGCCACTAAATTGATCAAGCTCACCGTGATAAATTCGCCACAGTACATTTTCGATCCGGTCATTTCCAAACCCCGCATTTTGAACTTTTAAAGGTTGCATGAACCGCTGCCACGAAGCTTCGCCGCGGGGTTTAACTGTTTCAGGTTTAGGAAGTCCTCCCCAATAATTGATAATGGAATTACCAAAGATGATCACTTCCGGTTTTTTAGCTTTAATTTCGTTGATCACCTGCTGATGACGTAAATGCCAGTCAAACCCATCCCTGTATTGCTCTACGGCCCTTTGTGTTGGCAATTCACCTGATGGTTCATTAATTAACTTTTTAATCAGCCCACCGTATACCTGTGCATATTTAACCATGCCAATATCATTGGGATGGATGCCATCAGTGGTGTCATCAATATTAAAATTTAGTTCCTTTTCTGTTATCAGGTAAACGTTTTTGATGCCTGCAGCTTTGAATTCGTTAAAAATTGTATCAATCATCATTGTAGCCCCATGGTATAAATCAACACTCTCGGTATCCATATCCATGGATATCAAGCCATCCGGATGTTCGGCAAATATGATTGGAACGCCAGGGTGGGTTTGCTGAAGTTTTTTAACTGCATAGGTGAGCCTGTTGCGAACGGTATCTATCGGAAAGAGTTTCTTTTGGTATAGGTTTGGCATACAATCCAAAATGAAAACTTTGGCATTGGTTTGGGACATAATATCAATAACAGGCCCTTCAAAACGGCCGTTGCCACTCAATCCTATATTGATCACTTCCCGTCCGAGTGATCTGGACAATACATTTGTCCAGGCCTGTCCCGGCCTTGATGCAACCGCCCCCTGCATGATTGAGGTCCCATAGGCCACAATTGGCTGATCTTCATTTGCATGTGTAAACTGGAAATCAGAACTGCCGGGAACACCTATGCGAATCATCTGCAATATATTATACAAAGGAAGATACAATTGAAATTCCACCGTTCCCCGCGAGGCGATTTTTAAATTCCGATAGATATATAGGCAGGTATCGCCAAAAGAGTACCTGATAGGTGGTGCCCAATTCAGTTTGCCATTATAATCTTTAGCATACAGATCGAGCCCGCTAACAGCGGTTGCCGCCATGTGCGGCAGACCAAACTTCTTTGATTTTACAATAAATTTAATAATGAAAGAACGTGCAGTAGTTTTGAAAGTGAGGTATTCACCTGAACTGTTGATTGATTGATTCCAGGCACCAGGGGAAATTTTTGTTTCCAGATCAGCCGGAAGACGGTGGAAAATATTTTGCGTGTCAGCCTTGGCGATACCATTGGCCCATTCTGCCGTATGCCATTTATAATTAGGTTGCGATTTAGCTTTTAAGGCAACTGTTATAATGAGAATGGCAATAAATAGTCTTTTCATAAAGTATAAATTAATAGCCGGGGTTCTGCGGAAATATCGACGGGTCATGGATTACCGTTACTTGTTGAAAAGGCAATGGATATAATAATTGATACGGTTGAATGACCTGCTTTGTTAATGCCGTGCTTTGGAAAGCATGAATTGCAGTGTTTGTCCGGACCAGGTCGAACCACCTGCTCCATTCGAATGGCAGCTCAAGCCTTCTTTCCTGGAGAACATACGTGCGGAAACTTGCCTGATTTGGCAGTAAAGCGGGTGTAAATGGTAATGCTTTAGCCCTGTTGCGAACGAGGTTGAGGTATACAAAATTGTCGCTGGTGGCGCTGTTGCTATAACTTATTTCATTTAATGCTTCAGCGTACATTAAAAGAACGTCCGAATAACGAAGGATGATGTAATCCGCTCCAACTAATTTAGTCGTTGCATCATAAGTATCGTAATATTTATTGATTGCTCGTACAGTTGCGTCCACTTTTGTAACGTTCAAAAGCGCGCGTCTTGTATCAGTTGCCTGATAAGCATTAAGCAGGTTTGGATCAATAACTGGTGAAATAGTGTACGTACCAAAAGCATGTCCTTCATTTATCAATGTTTTGTCGTAATGTACCGCAAATAACACCTCTGCATTTAATTTATTGCTTGTGCTGAAAACGTCTGCGATATTAGGCAATAGCGCGTATTTATAAGGATTTGTCCCCACTGGCATGAGCTGTTTTAAGGTACTTACTGCCTCGCTGTATTTTTGCTCAGTTAAATAAACTTTTCCCAGCATACCAAGTGCTGCGCCCGCCGATGCCCTTCCTAAATTCGATGCACTATAAGTTTTTGGTAGCAGTGTGCTTGCTTTATTAAGGTCGTATTCAATAGCGGCGTATACATCAGCCGGTGCACTACGACCAACCGTTAACGCATCCTGCGTTGAAATTGGCTGCAGCACCAAAGGGACTCCCCCCCAAAATCTAACAAGGTTAAAGTAATACAGGGCCCGTAGGAAACGTGCTTCACCTTCATACTGCGATTTTAAAGCAACATCAGTTACTACATCTAAATGGCTTAAAACTTGGTTACAACGGGAGATGGCATTATAATGAGCAAAATAGGTGCTGCTAAAAATGCTATTATCTGAGCCGGCAAGAAATCTGTCAACATTAAACTCCCTTCCTGCATCGCCTCCCGGATTCTGATCTTCAACATTATCAGAACGTAATTCGGTCATAATCTGAATATAGTCTCCATACATGGTATTTAACTGTAAAGGCTGATAACATGCGGTCACGGCATTTGCTATATCCCCAGGAGTTTTATAAAAAGTCTGTGAGGTTATTGTTGAAACCGCTTCTGGTGATAGAAAAGTTTTTTGACACGAGATGATGGGTAGCATCAATATCGTTGCTGTATATAATATAATCTTTTTCATGGTTTATAAACTTAAATTTAAGCCGAATACAAAAGATTTGCTTAAAGGATATGTTCCGTAATCTACGCCGGGATTAAGCGGGTTGGGATCCTGACTCACCTCCGGATTGTAATCATTGTACTTTGTGAACAAAAATGGATTGGTTGCCGAGAAATAAAAGCGGACATTAGAAAATCCGGCATGTTTTATTAGTGGCTTTGGTAAAGTAACACCTAAGGTAATATCGCGTATTCGCAAATATGAACCACTTCCAATATAGAAAGAAGAAACATTTGCGTTTAAGCCACGTGTGGTCCTATTTGCCCTTTCATGAATCCCATCACCTGGATTATCCGGAGATTCGTAACGCCCTAACCCCTCGGCAAGATTATTAGTAAAACTCGCCTCACTATTGATATACCTCGTATTTATATTGGCAATTTGATTACCATAAACACCTTGTAGTGATGCGCCTAAATCGAGTGCCTTAAATTGGACCCTTGTTGAATATCCATAGGTAAATTTCGGCTGATAGTTTCCTGCAATTGCCAGGTCATTAGTGCCGTCAATTTTGCCATCACCGTTAATATCCTTAAACATTTGGTCACCAAGTTTAGCACCGGGCACGATGGGCGCCTGGGTAAGTTGAGCCGGGTCGGTATAAATTCCGGTTTTGATCAAGGTATAATAGTTCCCGATTGGCTGACCAACCTCGGTCAAAAAGTAAAGTACCTGGGATTGAGTTAAAATAGATTGCTGTCCACCTAAATCAACTACTTTATTTCGGTTAAATGAGATGTTGGCACTGTTGTTTAAACGAAAACCTCCTAGCTTTGCATCAGATGACAAGGTAAATTCAAGACCTTTATTGTTTAACTTGCCAATGTTAACGAGGTTTGAATTATAACCGGAGCTTTGAGGTACGGGAACCGAAAGGAGCATATTACTTGTGTTATTTGAATAAGCGTCAACTGTCAACTGTAAACGGTTCTTGAAGAGGCTAATATCAGCACCAACATCAAATGCCGCTGTCTGCTCCCATCCTAATTTGTCATTACCCGGAATATTTTGGTAATACCCGTTGGACAATCCGGTGCCTGTACCGGTGCCAAAGACATAATTAGCTGGTGCTAAAGTAGAAAGCGCCGCATAATTACCTATCTGATTGTTTCCGGTTAACCCATAACTGGCGCGCAGTTTCATGGAACTGATGACTTTCTGTTTCTGCATAAAAGGTTCCTGATCTACATTCCAGCCAATAGATGCCGAAGGAAAGCTTCCATACTTAGAATTTGAACCAAAGCGAGAGGAGCCATCGGTTCTCATAGCAGCCGAGGCCAGATATTTACCCTTATAGTTGTACTGCACACGCGCCAAAGCAGATAAAAGATCCCATTCCTGTGCATTTCCGGTATAGGATGTAATTGCAGTCGCTCCATTCAACGTTGTTACCAAGTTATTCGCAAATCCCGTAGCTGCAATAGAAAGTGCACTGGTATTTTCTCTCTGGGTACTAACTACTGCAATGGCGCTTATTGAATGACCGTTAAATCTCTTATTATACGACAAGGTGTTTTCTGCCAGCCAATTGACCAAGGTTGTATTGTAATAGCCTGCCGATGGAATGGATGTAGGGCTTGATGGGGTAACGGTTGGCAACGTCGAAGGCCTGAATGTATTCCTATTTCCGTTATTTATCGTTGAACCAAAGGATATTTTATCTGAAAAAGAAGGGGTGAATTGATATTGCGCGTAGACGTTTCCAAGAAATTTACCCTGATTGGTATTGTCCTGTTTCAAGTTAGCTAAAGCTACTGGGTTAATTACTTGGGCTGCACCATCCTGATTGTTATATTGTGAATAATTGTAAGAACCATCGGGATTATAAACAGGATAAAACGGCGAATAGGATAAAGCGATTGACACGATATTCTCTCCGCTCAAAAACCTTCCACCCGTTGGCTGAAACTGATATTGCTCAAAGGAATAATTAATAGTTGTTCCAATTTTAAACTTGTTAAATGTTCCTTCAAAAGATATTCTTGACCCATAACGTTTGTAGCCGGTTTTGATAACCGTGCCATTTTGGTCAAGGTAGTTACTTGATACATAATACTTGGTATTGTCGGTTCCGCCCGACACCGAGATGGTATGATTTTCAATTGGGGCGTTACGGAAAATAGCATCCTGCCAGTCTGTATTCGTGAGCCCAGGTGTTCCTGCGATATATGGCAGCACTACCGGGGAGAAAGTGGAGGCACCTAACGAGCCGCCTAATTTGGCCAGCCTTGTGGCATTGTCATCAGTTGCCGAGCCTGTGAGTCCCTTATCTTCAAGCAAATCAAAATACGTGTTATTGTGTGCATCATATACAAGTTTTGCATAGCCATAAGCATCCATCATGGCTAATTTATTTTGCACTTTAGCAATACCGTAGTAACCGTTATAACTAACAATAGGTTTTCCTTTCTTGCCTTTTTTTGTTGTGATAATGACAACACCATTAGAACCTCTTGACCCGTAAATTGCAGCAGCTGAGGCGTCTTTTAAGACATCGATACTTTCTATATCTGCAAGGTTAATAGCATTTAAGGGATTTTCGGATATACCTGGTCCATTTGCATTTTGTTCAGATAAAGGAATACCATCAATTACATATAAGGGAGTAGTCCCGGCAGTAATGGTAGCTTTTCCCCGTATTGCAATAGCGATCCCCGCCCCAGGCGAACCATCTGGTTCAGTTACCTGAACACCCGCCATCTTACCGGTCATTGCTTTATCCACTCCAGTTCCGGTAAAATTATTAACATCTTCTGCTTTAAGAGAGCTAATCGCTGTTGTCACGTCACCGCGCCGCTGTTGACCGTAACCAATCACAACCATGTCTGTTAATTGACTGGCTTCTATATGAAGTGAAAGGTTAATGACTTGATTTCCTTTAATTGCAAATTCTTCATTTTTGTAACCGATAAATTTAAATACCAGGATCTGCCCAACCTTTGCCTGAATGGAGAAAATCCCACCCGTATTGGTAAACGTAGATTTCGTTGTTCCTTTCACAACTACCGTAACGCCTGAAAGTGCCTCACCCTTATCGTCCGTGACTTTACCATGTAAAATCACCGGAATAACCATACCACTCTTTATTTCTTTTCGCTTGGCTTGCGAATTGCCTGCCGGCACTTTCTCGATAATGATGTTGTCCCCGATTTGGCGATAAGCCAAGCCTCTTGGCAACAATAAGTCAACGAGGATATCATCAACAGATCGTTGTTTAACTTCGAGATTCCTGACCGAGGTATTTTCAAATAGCTTGCTTTCATAAACGAAATGAACACCGCTGGCATGCTCAATTTCAGCTAATACGGCAGACATTGATTTATCTTTGGCCTTTAAGCTGATTTTTGGGCTTTTAAGATTTTGCCCGATACTCCTATTCGACAATAAAGTGAATATCGTGGTACAGGTTATAATTAATATTGTGACTGGGATTTTCATGATTTTTGACATAATTGACCAGAAAATAATTGAGGAATTGGCGGTTCTGGCAGACAGTCCCATGCTTTTGCACTTCTCTTGTAAGGAAAATTCATATATTTGAATAGTTTTGACGAATTACTAATTGGTTAAAATTTCTATTAAACCGTTTTGTGGTCCAGACAAAGCGGTTTTTTATACCCTGCCTTGCAGGATATAATCGCTTGATGTTTGTTAAAGTTTAAATTTCATAATTAATACCTTATTTCTTTCAATTGGTCGTTTCCATGAAGTTATATTATATACATTGCAAAACTGGTTGACTACCCCCATACATTTTATTTTAAAAACCTTCAATTCTTACCCTTTTGTTCTAATCGCGTCTAATCATAGTAGCATTAGCTCCCCTCGCCATATCGATTGGTATCTCAGATTTGGAAAAATCTCCTCCGGTAATACGAATGTTTTGATTTTCCGATCCTTCAACTTGCAAAAAGGTTATGGTAGATGAAGTTAATCGCGGTGAACTAATTAACATGTCTTTACAGTTTATTATTCTGATTGCACTGTTTGCGTTTATATGCGCTTCTAAACTGACATTTTCAATACACGCATCCATAACCTGATCAAAAATCATAGCGGGCCGCTCATCATCATGAAAAAAATTGAACTTGACGTTATTTAGTGTTAAACCATTTACCGACCGAACAAACAGCGCGTAAGCAGGCATGGTACCCATTGAAAAATACTGACCTCCCGATTGCGGCAATTCTCGGCGCTCACCCGCTTCTTTACTACCACCGCCGCCGAATGTTAAATTAATATCTGTCAGTGAGATATTATCCATGATGGCATTATCCGCAGAAGAAAGCGTTATGCATGAAAATTCCTCGCCTGGATAAACACGCACAGAACCAATCAGGTCGGGAAGTTGACCTGGTGACGATAGTACTGTACCACTGATATTATGAAAAGAGATATTCCGAACAATTACTTCTGCTTTCTTCGCTGTATCAGGATAACCAGGACGTACGTCAAAATTTGGGTCTTTGGGATTAAAGCCGCAAGCAATGTATATCGGGCCTGTAACATCATCAAAAATAAGGTTGGAAAAAGACGCATTTTCTAAACTTGAGCCTGGGGAACCTTGGAATTTAATCGGGCAACCATAAACCTTTGTTAACAAGCAATTTGATACCGTTATATTTTTCGTTTTCCCCCCGCCAAACCTAAACACCGACCAACGTGTACTAAATGTTGAGTTTGTAACAGTTATAGCTTCACAGCTACCAAAAAAAGCGCAGGCATCATCCTGACAAAGTACAGTGCTATTACTGATAGCTACATGCTTACAACTGATAAAGTGAAAACCATCATTGTTGACGTTTACTCTGCTATGAATATAAACGCCCTGTATATCAATTCGTGAAGATTGAATGATTCTAAGGCTGTGGTATGCGCAATTTATAAATGAAACATCTTTTATTTTTATAGATTCGCAATGATATCCCAGAAAGTGATGCGGCCGCTTTTCACCCCATAAAACGTTTTGACTGCTCGAACCATTTTCGCTTTTGTGGAAACTGGCACCTTGACCATCGATAGTACCATTACCTTCAATAACCAGGTTTTTCGCATTGGTCGCATAAAACAATGCCCAATTGCCATCTCTTAAAGTTGTATCTCCCGAAAGTGGCACAGCATCTACAGCGTGATAATCGTTAGCGTTCGTCGAACCCAGAATCACAGCTCCGGAACTTAGATGAAATATTAAATTAGACTTCAGTTCTATGCTGCCGCACAAATAAATACCAGCCGGTATTAAAACCGTCCCACCACCGTTTTTAAAACACGTATCAATAGCAGCCTGGATTGCATTAGTTTCAAGCACCCTACCATCACCTTTTGCACCAAAAGATTTAACATTGTAAATATTTGATTCTGAATTTAAATCAATTTGATGATGAAGTATTGATTTATGGTTACCAAATTGTGCAAATGTATGTGTCGCTGCAAAACTACCCAAAATAGCTAACGGCATTTTCAACAACCACTGACGGCGTGATAAATTTTGATCGGACGAATTTTCTAACATAATACGATTGTTATTATTAGTTTGTTAGCAAGTACATTGCAGAAATCTATACTTACCCCCAATGAAATTTTCACTTTTCCAATTATTTAACTTAATCTTGTTAAATTAATAATACGCTATATCGCGTTGTTTGGATAGCCAAATGTATTTTTGCAGTAAATTATTTTTTCTTGTTAAGGGATATCTATTCAGATAAGGATTTGGTTGCATTAATTGCAAAAAAGGACGGCAGGGCCTTATCGAATCTCTATGACCGTTATTATCGCGATTTAGTTACAGCCGCTTTTAGGCGTATTCCTGACGAATGCATCGTAGAAGAGATTGTTCAGGACGTATTTATGGTAATTTGGGCAAAGGCAAACACCCTGGATTTATCCGGGGATATCAAGGGCTTTATTTTTGCCGTATTGCGTAACAAAGTTCTTTACGAATTGCGTACCAGAGCTTCTCAAAAAGCCAAGGCCGATTTCTATAAATTGAAAGATGATCTTTGTCATACAAATGCGCTCGATATTTTACAGGCTAAAGAGCTTGAAAGTAAAATTTATGAGTTAATCGATGAATTGTCTCCACAATCCCGCGAAGCTTTTAAGCTTAGCAGATTCGAAGATATGTCTTATAAAATGATCGCTGAACGAATGAATATTTCAGTTGGCACAGTTGAAAAACATATTAGCAAAGCCCTTGTTGTTTTACGTAAGGAAGTAGGAGAATTGAATCACTCTATAGTTTTATTCTTGGTTGTTTATCTTTTTCATCAACTGCTAAGTTGATGACTTCGCAACAATATTATGGAGTCACCAATTTTAATATATTTAATAATACTATTTTAATTGATTAAACGGCAAGGATCCTTCATTTAAATATTATAAAAGTTGACCAGGTAAAGAAATATGTTCTAGGAAAGTCATATGACAGTTATAATCCAAACATATTTGACGCCATCTTATTCATGCTTGATGGAGTATTTCTAACTGGAACCATTTATATTTTTTTCTGTACGACAAAAAAAATCGGGGTCAGTGGCGGGGCCTAATTCGACCATTTTGTGGACGAATTGATTGAAATAGGCATTTTTTCGAAAATTTTGGAAATGGAAATAATCACAAAATAAGAAATTTATCAAATAGAAGACTTGTCTTCATGGATAGCTTGTCATTAGGTCTATTGCCCAAATCCGTTGTAGTAGCTGTTATCGGCAGTTTATTCCTCAATTAATTTAAAAACCATTTCAATGGCTTCGTCTCCATTGTCTGTTTTTCTTTTCAATTTTCTAATAAACACATTTTCATTGTGAGAATAGTTTATTTCTTTATTTGGAGGAATTCCGATGCTTTCATAACAAGTTCCATTAATATCTTGGTAAATTTCATTGGAAAGGTTTACTATCCAACCATTAGGTATTTTTTTTTCTAGGATATCAGAAAATATTCCTTCAGTATTGGATCCTATACGTGTAGTGTTCTTGACTGCCATGGAGCCAATAGCTAATACTTCCGGAGCACTGGCTGTTTGGTGGCTCGTGAGCAAAAAAACAGGTTTATGATATGTTGTGTCGGCTGGTAAAATAGCAAAGAACTGAGGTTCTGTGTAGCCGTTTAACAACTTGGCTTTTTTAGAATACAATTTAGTCTCTTCAGTAATGAAATGCCTAAGTATTTCTAATGACACCAGATCATAGCCTCCTGAATTGAAACGAATGTCTATAACTATTGCATTTGTTCCCTGTAATTTTCCGATGATTTCCACCATTAGTGTTCTAATTCCTCTTTTTTCATCTTCAAAATGGTTAGGATTGCTTGCAGATGCTTTTAGCTAGTCAAATAAATAATCATAGCCCGACAAACCTTCAGGATTTTTGTACTTGTCGGAAAAAAATAGCATATTATTTATCTGTATATAACCTATATTATTTTCAGTAATTCCATAGTTTAACAGACCGTTGCCCTTAATACTTGTTCCATATCTTATTGGATTCTTAACATAACGCTCTAAAATTTTATCTTCTAAAACGGCTGTTTTATTGCTTGTTCTGTAATGGGGAAATGCACCATTTTTTTTTGGTATAATCAAAGTAGTGTGCCCATCATTTAACTGTCTGATTGTATTTTTTAAAATATGATGCAGCTGATTTTTATTTTTAATCCTTTTGCCTTGATACTTTTCTTGTATGCTTAGCCAATCCATTTTTCGCTCTTTAAAAAAAGGATAATTTTCATTCATCATGTTCCAAAAAACCTCAAAATTATAATTTGGATCCTCCGCTTTTACCAAATTATATTTAATGCTGTTCGGCAGTTCGCCTATTTTATCTAGCATGTAGGTTTTAATACCCTCCGTAATCGTAATTAAATTTTGATCCACCCTCTTAATAGTTCCCATCTGTGAAATATCATCTCTTTTCAATTGAGAACTTAGCGTACATGAGATAGCGGTTGTGTCATAGCTATTCACTACAGTATCATTAATAGTTATAATTTTTCCATATCCTCTCATTTTCCAGATGCCCTTTAGCGCATCTTCAGGTACTATTTGAGCAAATAGGCTGTTGGCTGAAAATAAGATGAAGAAATAGAAAAGAATTTATTTTTTTTGTCATTTTGTATTAATTATTGACTACCACTAACTTTTTAATTCCAGCCATGATCGTGAAAATGAAGTTCCAAAAAGGATCAGCAACAGTTTTCCGAAGCCTTATTTTTAACTTCAAAGATGTATAAGGCATGGACATATTAGTTACTAGACTTCGTATCACTCCCTCATGATAACATCTTGGGCAGTAGCTACAACAAGAACAAAAAAGAATATCAAAGACAATAGTTTAGATAAACTTTTCACCAAGACTTTAGACATAAGTTTGGATCTACAAGATTTTTAAACTATTTCAAATATAAAAAAGATATACCCCGTAAATTTCCTTTAAGTGTTAAAACATGTTAAAGACGAAAAGGCACTCATTTATATATGATTGCTAAACAGAAATGGCACATTACAGTTCCTGATTTTTATAGCATGCCAAGTTAGGACATTTGTTAGCGCTTTGCTTAACTTCAATAGGAGATCATAGTCCACCTAATAACTTTCTAGAATTTCAACTATTTGGCCCAAAACATTTCAGGGTAAACTTCAGTATAATTAAAGTTAACAACATCGAACTAAAAAAATCCTAATGCACAATTTAAACTATTGACTTACAAATGATTATAACCAAAGGCTAAAAACCTACAAGTTTTTGCACCGTCAGGGTACCATATAGGGCTCGAACCAAAAATCGGCCTCTATCAGAACTATTCAACGATTTGAAAACCGCCTAAAAACAAAAAAGTCCTTTAAGATATCTTAAAGGACTTTCGGGTCGACGACGGTACAAATCAGCAACAAATTCATTCACGATTTAAAGAGAATCGCAGAACTAGACACTAAGACGACAGAGTATGATGAGCTTGGCAGATTAATGAAATTAAGAAAAGAAAGAGTAAAGATAATTCGGAAAGTAGTGGACAAAATGAAAAAAATCAAAGCGAATCGAAAATTAAGGAAAGTGACATTCAAAAATGGATTATCAATATTTCTGATGACTAAAGAAGCACATTATTGATTCATGATTATCAATAAATGTGTTTTTTAGCCAGGCCAAGCTTTTTGATTTTTGAATTCAATGTAGTGGCCGGAACGCCCAATAATTTTGCTGCTCCATTCGTCCCGGAAATACGCCCATTACATAATTCCAGTACATTGAATATATGATCGCGTTCGTTTTCAAATATGGTTTTAACAGATGCGACCGGAGACAAGGATTGTTTGTTATTGCCCGGAATTTCAATATCCATAATTACATTCCGATCTGCCATCACCACATGCCTTTCGATAAGGTGTTCCAATTCCCGTATATTTCCTGGCCAACTGTAGGCCATCATCCTGGAAATTGCCTTTTTTGAAAATCCATGAAGATTTCGATTCGACTTTTTGGCGAATTTCGCTAAGAAAAAAGCAGCTAGCACAGCGATATCCGATTTCCGGTTTCGAAGCGGTGGTAATGAAACCGGAAATACATTTAACCTGTAATATAAATCACGCCTAAAACTTCCTGCCTCCACTTCCGCGGAAAGATTTCTGTTCGTGGCCGAAATGATACGCACATCAGTTGGAATAGTAGCTCTACCACCAATACGTTCTATTTCCTTTTCCTGCAAAACACGGAGTAACTTTACTTGTAAATCGAGTGGTAATTCACCTATTTCATCAAGGAAGATTGTACCCCCATGTGCCTGTTCAAACTTGCCGATCCTTTTCTCAGTAGCACCTGTAAAACTCCCCTTCTCATGACCAAAAAGTTCTGATTCGATTAAATTGGGTGGAATGGCAGCACAGTTCACCTTAATCATAGTTTTCCGACTTCTTACAGATTCATCATGAATGGCTTTAGCGATTAATTCTTTCCCCGTTCCTGTTTCACCTAAAATGAGCACGGTAGTTTCCGAGGAGGAAATCCGGTTGAGCAGTCTGTAAACTTCCTGCATTTCAGGACTACTACCAACAATTTCAGGGTGTGTAAGAATTTCAGATGATTCTTCCAGTTCAAAAATGAGGTGTTCATCAAGCCGCGTACGTAGTTTTTCAATTTCCTTTTCTAACTGCTTTATTTTTGCATCAGCAACCGCCGGCATTCTGGTTCCATTCCTAATTTCAGATTTAACCGGCCTTGTAATATTAGGTTCAGAAACACTTCTTTTCTCCATTTCATCCAGTAGTCCGGCGATAAAATCGGCAATGTTACAGCAAAAAGTCAATCCTTCTGCACTTAATTCTCTGCTGTGATTATGAAGTTCAAAAGTACCCAATACCCTTCCGTTATGCTCCAACGGGATATAACAGTGAAAATGGTATTCTGTTGGATGACTGTTTAAACAATGATTTTCGCCAAAATCGGCTATCCAGTCTTGCCGCGATTTCAGCACAGGAAAATCAAAACCCGAAATTTCTTTTGTAATTAGCGAAAGGTTAACCGGATCGGAAATGGTTTCTGTACAGTATATTTTTCCGGAAATGGCTTCGGTGAGATAAGCCCTTGTAATGTGGTCCATTTCTTCGTTATACAGAATTAACACACCACAATCAATCGAGAATAAAGGATTGAGTTTAGAAAACACACCTTGACACAGCTCCTTCAACGTAAAATTCTTTTCTTGTACTGCTATGGCATCGGCCAGTGTTTCGAAATATGAATCGGCATGAGGGTTAATATGATTGCCATTAACATTGGTACCCGTGTTAAAATCTGATTCCTGCTTTCTCATTTTTTATAATCGTTTTCCCCCGATATTTTTCCGGAAATTGGGTGAATGAACTTTTAAAGCAACCACCAAACGAACAACATCAGGATGGTCATTCATCATCACCTTACGATCGAGGATAGTTCTGCAGGGTTGGTTTTACTTGCAGGTTCAACTGCGGGAATTCAAAGAACATGCCAAAGGCAAGAACATGGCTCTGGTGCTTTACTGGCAATGCCATGGTTATAAATAACTCACGATATTTCGCTAAAAGGCGATTTTAGACACGAAATATAGTAAAGAGAACTTTTTGTGATTACGGAACAGGTAAACCTGGTATATGCAGATGCTTGATCTCTACCCTCAAAGAATCCTCATTGCGAGATAGCTGAAAAAGCCGTCTCGCAATGAGGATATTTCTATAGAATCTGTAAATTGTAACGTAGTCGACGGCATATATTTGCGTTTAGTAAGTTCTAGTAATCTTCGACTACGCTTAGACTCATGACCGCGGCACTTAACTTATTGGCATCAGATGGTAATATCTGGCACCTGGAAATTTAATTTTTTGGATGTTTTGGCAGCCAATCCAGTAAAGCCTTAACAATATCGTTAAAAAAAAGGTTGTAGGTATCCTGTGTAACGTAGCCGATATGTGGCGTAGCCAATACGTTGTTCAACTTTCTGAAAGGGTGACTATCATCAAGCGGTTCTTTATCAAACACATCTAAAGCCGCGCCGGCGATCTTATTTTCTTCCAGGCATTTGATCAGTGCATTTTCATCAACCAATGGTCCCCTTGAGGTATTGATCAGGTAGGCGGTTGACTTCATTAGTGCCAGGTCTCCGGCACCCACAATACCTTTACTCCTATCGCTCAACACCATATGAACAGTTAAATAATCAGATTGCTGGAATAGAGTTTTTTTGTCTACATATCTGGCGCCCCCGGCTATCGCTTTTTCGGGTGTTAAGTTTTCACTCCAGGCAATGATATCCATATCGAAAACTTTTGCTACTGCCGCAACCTGCGAGCCCAGATTTCCAAGTCCTAATATACCCAGGGTCTTCCCTTTTAAATCGTTACCTACCATATGCTGCCAACCACCAGCACGCAGATTGGCGTTTTCTTGCGGAATGTGTTTCGCTATAGCCATCAACAAAGCCCAGGTAAGCTCCAAAGCGCCATGACCTAAATAGCCGGTATTGTACACTTCTATTTGTAATTTTTCAGCAGCAGCAACATCAATAGACCGATTTCTGGTACCCGTAGAAACGATCAGTTTTAGCTCAGGCAGTTGCATCAGTAAAGCAGCCGTTAAGGGAGTACGCTCGCGCATCACACAAATGATTTCAAAGTGTTTCAAACGTTCTACAATTTCATCCTCTCCATGAAGATGATCGGTAAATACTTTAATATCGGCATATTTGGCAAGTACGGCCCAATCAACAAATGATTTCGCTACATCCTGATAATCATCAAGTATTGCAATTTTATATTTTGACATGTTTTATGAATTTAAATTTTTTTTAATTACAAAGCTGGCGTTTCGGAAAAGTCAATTTTCTTTGATGATGCTGCCCAGAATATCCAAAGTAGAACACAGATCAGCAGTGCGAAATTGGGATAATAGAACGACACAATAAAAGCTGCTAAATAAGTTGGAAAGCCATAAAGGTAGTTGTTTCGGAGTTGCCTGACGGCGGCATCACTGATTCCGGGGCGTAATAGTTTTTTATCTGAGGTAGCCTGTTGCCACAGCAGGTTAAATGCCAGGTTAATTAAAACAAATAAGCCGGTGTAGATAGTCACTGAAAGTTGTTTGGAATCTGTTAAAAAAAACCTGGCCAATAAAGCGCTGGGAAAAGAAACAAGCGAAACAAGGAACAAAATGAGCCCGTTGGCAAACATTAGCCCTGTGTTTCGTTTGTATATCTGTTTAAAAACTTTATGGTGATTTACCCAGATGATGAAAATACTGAAAAATGAGATGATAAAGGCAATATAACCCGGCCACTGCATTTTTAGTGTTTCAAATAGATATACCGAGGTATGGCCATCCTTCAGTTCAGGAACGTGAAGTTCGAGCACCAGTAGCGTCACAGCAATTGCAAAAACGCCATCGCTAAAAGCTTCAATTCTACCCGTTTCCTTTTCCATTATGCTTTTCAATCCTTAAAAATCAATTTATTCACCTGTGTAATTTCTGCCTGGCTGATGGTATGACCCATATTTTCGTAAATAATCTCAGTAACCTGTGCGCCCATTTCTTCCAGTAAAACAGTCGATTCCTTTACCCTGGATACGGGAACATGCATGTCGGGATCACTGCTCCCTATAAATATCGGCGTACCGTCAAAATCGCCATGGTAATTGCGGTGATCTACCGCTTCGCCGATAAGGCCACCTGTAAAAGCCACCACACCGCCATAACGCGCTGCATTGCCAGCCACATAGTCGAGCGTTAAGCAGGCACCCTGAGAAAAGCCCAAAAAGTAGATCTGTTCTTTTGAAAAACCTTCTTTTTCCAGATCAAGCACGGTTTCTTTTATGGTATTTAAAGCAGTCGACAAGGAAGGCTCATTGGCTGCCCGAGGGGCCAGAAACGACTGTGGATACCAAGTATTATTTTCAGCTTGCGGGGCTACCAATGCAAAATTGGAAACGTTAAGATATTCTGCCATTGATAAAATATCCTGCGCCGTTCCGCCACGGCCATGGATCATGATCAGCACTTTTTCGGCCTGACCAGAGCTTTTTCCTGCTTTTATAACTTCTTTCATCTTGCTATTCTTCTTCATTTACTTTATTCCAGATATCCTGGTATAATTCTTCGTGCCGCTTAAACTGGATGTGCACGTATGGACACATCGGAATAACCATCAATTTATTTTCACGAACATAGGCGACCATGGCATCAAGCAACATTTTCGCATAACCTTTTCCTTCTTTCGCCGTGTCTACTTCGGTGTGGTAAACGGTTAAATCGTTATCCTTGACATCGAAAATCATTTCTCCAACTTTTCCATCTTCATCATAAATATCGAACGAATTTGGTTCGGCTTCCTGAATGTTTAATTTTACTTGTACCATATTTTCTAAGTTAATTTTGGAAGTACTTTTTCTAAATCACCGCGTAGATGCTCGTGTTGGCCTGGCAGCATTAAATGTGTACCCAATTCATTTAAAGGCTCATCAACAGTAAAGCCAGGGTTTTCGGTCGCAATTTCGAAAAGTACACCTCCTGGTTCACGGAAATATAAGGAGTAAAAATAATCACGGTCAATTTTTGGGGTAATCTGTAAATTTTTACTCAAAATCTGCTCCCTCAATTCCATTTGAATCGCCTCATCTTTAACACGGAACGCAACATGATGGTTTGTACCGGCGGCATTTCTCCCCCTGTGGCCAGCTGGCACTTCCAACAGATCAACAATAGCCGCAGTTGCTACGGTATCGGTAATGAAGCGATAGCGGTTTTCTTCCTGCACCAATAAGCGATAACCAAACAAATCGGTGAGTATTCTTGCCGTTTTATCGATACTTTGCAAAGTTAAGGTGGTACTGTGAAAACCTTTTGTCGCAGTATCTTTTTTAACATCAGCAGTTTCCCAGGGCGTCCTTATATCTGCTGTTTTAGGTACGATCAAACTCAGTGACAAACCATCCGGATCTTTAAAAGCCAATACCTGCTCGCCGAAACGCTCTGTAATTTCTTTTGTTTTAACGTTTGCCGCCCCAAATCTTTCTAACCAGAATTGATGACTTCCCGCAGGTACCGAATAACCAATTTCTGTTGCCATACCCACACCTTCAGTTCCATGGCCAATTCCATCCCAGGGAAAAAAGGTTAGGATCGTTCCCGCCGATCCGGTTTCATCACCATAATAAAGGTGGTAAGTACCCGGGTCATCAAAATTAACCGTCTTTTTCACCAACCTTAAGCCCAGTGTTTTGGTATAAAAATCGAAGTTTTGCTGTGCACTGCCTGCTATTGCCGTAATGTGATGCAGACCTAAAATGTTGTTATTCATATTGTTTAATTTTTATTTATTAATAGTTCTGAGTTTTCTGTAATTAATTCGTTGTGACGTTTAAAGATGACATCGAGCACAAGACCATCATCATTCCACATTTTTATCTCGCCGTTTAGCTGTTCGGTAAGGCCGGTCATCAAGCTCATTCCAAGTGATTCAGTATTTTCAGGAACAAAGCCTTCCGGCAAACCAATCCCGGTATCTGCAATTTTCAGTTCGCAGACTTCTTCTCCGATAAACAGGAAAGAAATGTGCACCTTACCTTTTTTATCAATTTTATCAATAGGAAAGGCATATTTTATCACATTACTAATGGCCTCGTTCAGGATCAAACCAAGGGGAACGGCCTGTGCAACATCCAATTTAATTACCTCTGTTTCCAGGGTGAAGTGGATTTTCTTATCGGTATCAAAACATTCGATCATGTAATCGACCAGTTCTTTAATGTACCATTTCATGTCAATTTCAGCCAAATTATCAGATTGGTAAAGTTTCTGGTGAATGAGCGACATGGCATGCATTCGGTTCTGGCTATTTCTGATGGCCACTAAAGCATCTTCATTATCAAGGTAAGCCGACTGGGTATTAAGCAGGCTGATGACAATCTGGAGGTTGTTTTTAACCCGATGATGGATTTCGCGCAGAAGCCATTCTTTCTCATTGAGTATTTTCCTCAGTAGTTCGTTCTGCGCATTGATTTCGTTTTGTTTTTGTTCTAAAACAAGATTGCTGCGTCTTTTTATTCGATAACGGTTATAAATCAAACCCACAAACATAAGGGCGATAAAAAGTCCTCCGATAAATATATACCTCAACCTGCCCTCATTTTCGATCGTAACTTTTTGTAATTGGTTTTTCTGGCTGAGCAATGCAATGTCTTTATCTTTTTTTTCGGTCTGAAATTCGATTTCCAGACCCGAGATCTGTTTGTTCTTGTCGTTGTTCCAGATAGAATCAGTTAATCTTTTATAGGTTTTATAGTGTGCCACTGCCGACCAGGGCTTATTCAGTGCCGAATCCACATCAAACCAAAGCCGGTGCAACTGCGAAAGGGCCAATAAGTTTTTCTGCTGCAAACTCTGTTTTTCATGCTCTTTTAAATAGCCGTCGGCAGCTACAAACTGTTTATCGTGAATCAGTTTCCTGATGATACTCCGGTATAAATAGATCTGATTCGGATCATCTTTTGGCAAATCATGGTGGAATTTGATTAAAGTTTTGAAATAAGGCTCGGCCTTTCCATATTGCTGAATATCATAGTAAGTGTTGAATAAAATGTATGGAATGCGCAATTTCATCTGGGTATCAGTTGGCGGATATTTTTTGATCAGCTCTTTCAATTCAGCTATCCCTTCTTCAAACTTTTTCATGCGAACATAAATGGTGGCTACATTGGCAATTATGGTTTGCATATAACCTGCGTCTTTGTAACGCTCAGCGATGTTTTTTGCCCTTAACCAATAATCAAGCGCTTTCTGGTCGTTTCGCAGGTAATAATAGGTTAAACCCAAATGGTTGTTTATGGAGCTTCTTTGCAAACTTGTATCGGCCAGTTGATCCGCAGTTTTCTCAGCCAATAATCCATACTTAAGGGCTTCTGAAAAATTACCAAGACTGATCTTGGTGATACACATGTTATTGTAAACTCCTTGTAGTTCTTTAAAACCAATGGACCTGTAAACGGCAAGTGAAGTATCCATTAATTTTATGGCATAGGCAGGTTGCCCTTTGATGTTGTAATAATCGCCAAGGTTTTTGAGCGAGTTGGCTTCTTCTATTTTATTCCCAGCCTGACGGTAAAAGACCAGGGATTTCTCGTTATATGCAATTTTCTTATCAAGCTCAGCTCCTTCATTGCCGAAAAGATTACCCATGGCCGAATATGCTTCTGCCAATTGCTCTTTCAGGTTAAACTTTGAAGCGCAAGCAATTGCCTGTTCAAAAATTTTTGTTCCTGCTTCCTTGTCTCCCGATTCGCGGATGATATTGCCTTTGAGTACCATACTCCGGGCAATTCCTTTAGGATATTCGATCTTGCTGGCTAAAGCAAAAGCCTGTTCGCGCAGTTGCATTGCCCGGGCAAGGTCGGCTTTTAATTCGCCTTGCAAATTGAGGTAGTAGCTACCCAGGTCGATCCATAAATCGACTTTACTTTCGGTTTGGCCAAGCCTGCGGAGTTTAATTTCAGCAGCTTCTACTTCCTTTTTCGTCCTAATGCCCTGCCCTTTAGTAAGGACAGGACTGATTAGCATGAAAATAATGAACAAGAACCGAAAGTTCGGCTTACAAAAATGAGTTATGTTATTTTTGATTGGCATGTTTAAAGTGTAGCATCATTTTTATCCGGCTTTGTACCGTAATAGCAGATTAACATGGTAACACCGGGCAGCACAATACCCACTAAACCAAAAAGTTGTCCGATCCAGGCACCAAGGATACAGCCGGTTAAAAAGCCACCCAAGGTGATTAAACCTTTATTTACTCCAGAGCGGAAATCGGCATTTTTAAAACCTGAGTTACATAAAGACCTGATATCGAGTGCAAACTGAGTAACATTACCAGTCATCATGGTGGTAGGTCCATAGGTTTCTTTGGCAAAAAGTTTCCCAAAGGCATTTTGCAGGCCCATGGCAAAAACCACGATCATGGTAACCAGGTACATAGGCCACGTAACTTCACCATTGTCAATATAACCTAATGAATATGCTAACGCACCGCCAAGCAAAAGAATAACTCCCTCGCATAAAAGCAGAAAATGCATGTTCGAAAATCTCGCCGATATCCAGCCTCCGGCCATAACAGAAAGCATAAATATTGGGAAAGTCAGCAGCTTGATCCATGCATCGCCATCAGATCCTTTAATTATTTGATAAGCGAATACAATAAAGTTTCCCGTAACATGTGCAGAGAAAATTTTGTCGGCAGCAACAAAAGTTATTGTATCACAATAACCGGCTATGACGGTTAATATGAGGGTTACAAACCAGATATTGCCCTGTTTTTCTTCCATCGTGTTTATGATTAGGATAGGTGTGCCCTTAACATCCAGGCCATGGTTTCGTGTGTTTCCATTAAACCTGTAATGTAATCGCTTGTTCCGGCGTCTTTGAGCGCACCTGCATAATTATCAATGTTTTCTCTTAAATGGATCAGGATACTTTCGTGATCTGCCAATAACATTTTGATGTAGGTTGGCGCATCGTTTTTACCACGGCCGTCCTCTGTCAGGTGTGTCAATTCCAGAAACTGTTTAAGCGATGCGGGCGCATAATGGCCGAGTTTACGGATACGTTCTGCAACTTCATCCACTATGTCTTCCAACTGCATGTATTGGCCTTCGAAAAATTTGTGTTTATTGTAAAAGTCTGGCCCTTCAACATTCCAATGTGCTTTGCGGGTTTTGGTGTATAAAACGTACTCATCTGCCAGAATTTTACTTAATGAATGTGCAACCTCAGCAAGGTTTTCTGCACTGATTCCAATTTTAGCTTCCATAATTTGTGATTTGATGTTTATTTTAATTAAAAAATGTATTGAATAAATAATGATCTATTGAAATTGTGCCGGGTCCGGTTAACCACAAAAAAAGCATGGCCAATGTATACATGTAGGGTACATCCCGCACCTCTATCGAATCTTTTCTGTGTACTACGAAATAGCCGATGGCCGTTACTCCTATAGATGGCAAAAGGAAAATTCTGGTTCCGAAACCGATGGCAACCAGAAGTGGCACAACGGTATCAGAAAACGTAGCGACTAAGCCGTTCAACTTATCCGGTAAACCCAAAGGATTGGGCACATGCTCTTTTTCTCCGTTTTGAACACGGAATTTTTTCATTCCATGTACCCTGAAGAGTTCGAGCATAAGTAATACCCTGAAAATGAGTACAGCCCAATTGTTAAGGCCTGAACCCAAATCAGAATACAACAGGTATTTGATGATATCTTCCATAATTTAAAAAGCAAAACACGAGCAGCCCAATGCGCCCCAAAATGCAGTATAATTGTTTACAGGGAGGTTACTGGTTCTTACTGCATCATGACTGTGGTTGTGAACGTTACAGCTACCTACACAGGAGTGTACCATGGCTAAAACTGAATCTGCGCCCTTTGCCCCTTTTGTTTTTCCTTGCTGTTCAGTTTTATGCGTCGTAGGAGAATAATATCCGTTATAGTTTTTAGTTGGCGACCAGTCTGGAAGAATCGGGATTTTTGGTGGCGAAAAAGAAGAGAAATCGCCTTTGGCATATACAATTTTGCCATCAACAATGGTTAAATCAGATTCGATACTTTTTATCTGCTCATCCCCAACCTCGAAGTAATCGTGATTTAATACCGCTAAATCGGCAAGCATGCCCACTTGTATATCGCCTTTCTTTTGCTGCTCGTTCGAAAACCAGGCACTGCCCCGGGTGTACAGTTCTAAAGCAGTCTCTCTCGATAAAACGGTTTCTTCATTATAGATTTTTAAGCCACCCACCGTTTTACCAGCCGTTAACCAGAACATCGAAACCCATGGATTGTAACTGCTTACCCGTGTTGCATCAGAACCGCCGCCTACAGGAACTTCCATTTCGAGCATCTTTTTTACCGGTGGGGTTTGTAGTGCTGCTTTTGTACCGTAACGTTCGGTAAAATATTCGCCCTGATAGGCCATCCTGCTCTGAATCGCGATACCACCCCCTAAAGCTTTTACACGTTCTATGTTGCGCTCATCAATGGTTTCAGCATGGTCAAAAATCCATGGCAAACCAGCGAAAGGGATATCTCTGTTTACCTTTTCGAAAACATTTAGAAAACGGCTGATACTTTCATTGTAAGTGGCATGGAGCCTGAACGGCCATCTTTTTTCGACCAGCAAACGCACCACACGTTCTAGTTCCGGCTCCATATTATCAGGAAGATCTGGCCTTGGCTGAAGAAAATCTTCAAAATCTGCTGCCGAAAAAACCAGCATCTCACCTGCCCCGTTGTGGCGGTACATGTCATCTCCCTGGTAAAGTTTTACGGTATTGGTCCAGTTGTCAAAGTCTTCAAATTCCTGTTTTGGTCGTTGGGTAAACAAATTATAGGCAATACGAACGGTAAGTTGCTTTTGTTCGTTCAGTTCATTTACTACTTTATAATCGTCGGGAAAATTCTGAAAACCGCCACCGGCATCAATCACACTGGTAATGCCGAAACGGTTCAGTTCGGTCATAAAATGACGGGTAGAATTTACCTGATGTTCGTAAGAGAGTTTTGGTCCTTTGGCCAGAGTGGAATATAATATCATGGCATTCGGGCTTGCGATGATCAACCCGGTGGGTTCTCCATTCGCATCTCTCTGGATTTCTCCACCCGGAGGCGCAGGCGTATCTTTTGTATAACCAACGGCCTTAAGCGCGGCACGGTTCATAAAAGCACGATCATATAGATGTAGAATAAACACAGGCGTTTCGGGCGCAATAGCATTTATTTCTTCCAGCGTTGGCATTCTCCTTTCGGCAAACTGAAATTCCGACCAGCCGCCAACTACGCGCACCCATTGTGGCGACGGCGTAATATCCACCTGTTCTTTAAGCATTCGCAAGGCATCAGCCAGTGATGGAACGCCATCCCATCGCAATTCCAGATTAAAATTTAATCCACCCCTGATTAAGTGAATGTGCGAATCGTTAATGCCCGGAACCACCCTTTTTTTGCCGAGATCAATCAATCTTGTAGAAGAACCCGAAAAATTCATGATATCGCTGTCACCGCCAACGGCAATAAATTTCCCATCTTTAATAGCAAGGGCCGTTATTTCTTGTTTGTGTTTGGCAATGGTATGAACCTTGCCATTGAATAATATGATATCTGCATCCATGATATTTATTTTAGGAGTGAAACGGTTTGAGATTTTAATTTTTAATTGCAGCAATCGCTTTCTGAATACCCTCTCCGGCAGATGTAAAAATATCGCCTTCAGTGTATTCAAAAACGCAGGCAATTTGCAAATCGCTTACTTGCGCAGATGGACCCTGAACTACACCTTCGATGGCGATTCCATCTACCGTACCCCAGGCTTTTGCCTTTCCTATTGCGGTGGTGCTTTGTGCAAATGCAGTTCCTGTAACAAATACAGAAAATAGGATAATGGCCAGCCTGAAGTTTTGGATAACAGCTTTTGATTGTTTAGTGAAGTTATTTCTCATTTTCTTATTGTTTAAAATTTGTATGATATCTGAGCATTAAAAAACTTTGAATTGTCCCAGAGTGGTACGATATCTTTTATAAAATCACCTACCTTGAAATATTGCCCTCCGCAACTAAATGAAAGGTTGTTATTGAATCTATAATCTGCACTGAGGAGATAAGTGGTACCGATAAACCGGTGACTGGAAAGGGAACCCGCAGTGTTAAAATTCCCACTCGGCCGATAGATGCCGTCGCTGGTGGAATACCTCCAGTTGAAAACAACATCTGCCTGAACACCTAAATTATCGGTTAAGCTTAGTGTTAAATAGGGATGCAGATCAATTAAATTTGATGGCCCGATGAGTGGGTTAAAGCCAAAATACCCGCCTTTCGGATATAGTGGATTAAAAGTTTGTAATTTCCCATCGCCTGCTTTCTCGTCTCCTGAGATATAGTCATTCCGAAGATTAATGGACGGCTTAAACCTGGTTTTTTCGAAAGTGTAACCAAGTTCAAAAGCCATTGTCCAGGCATTGATATTACCACTTCCAAATTCCCCAAACTGGTAGGCAGCTTCCAGATTGTAGATAAACCCTCCGCCACTTTTCCAATACCGGGTAGCCAGCGTATGACGTACTTCTTTTGCTATGCCTTCCTCAAATTCGGCATTATCGCGCCTGATACCTAAATAATAGAAATCGAAGTTGCCACTTTTCCGGATATTGAGATTGGAGTAAGCGCCCCAAAGATTGGCCTGATGGCTTGGACGATTGTCAAATACCCCAAAATTAACTTCATCAACTTCTAAAACAAACGCATCAAGCGAAAATCGCGGGGAGGCATACATCAGCTTGGCTCCTGTAAAGTATTGTCGCACTGTGGTGCCTTCCCGCACCGAAATTAACCTTCCAGAGCCGTAATTAATTTCCTGTCTACCGATACGAACAGCTAATTTATTTAATGAGTCTTTAAGTATCCTGTATTCCGCGAAAAGATTCTGAACCGCAAGCCGGTCTTCGTCAACAGGGGCTGGACCATACTTACTGCCATTTTCCAGGGCACTGTTTAACTGAGCAAAAAGCCTTAGTTTTTCTCCAATATTTAAATCGGCATAAAGCACGTAGCGTTGTAAAAAAGAATGATTAAAACCTTGATCTTTGATCCAATCTTCATTGATTTTGCCAGCATATTCTTCTCTAATTTCGCCACCAAAACTGAAGTAAACTTTTTTATTTCCCGAAAGCGGCAGAAACTTTAAGGTATTATAGAAGTTCTTAACCGAATCTTTCAGGCTACTATAATCCTCATCATAGCGCATAAGCTTAATTCCCTGACCGTATGCACCTGCTATAGAAAAGCAGATGCAAAAAGTCAAAAGAATTGCCAAACGGGGATATTTAATGCTCATTTGTGTTAAATGACAATTAGTGCTTTATCATTTTGTGTGCATACTGAATGCCGATACCATAACCTGCACCGTATTTTTTCATTAAAGTGGTTACAGGCTCATAAGTTTCTGTTCTGGCCCAGTCTCTTTGCAATTCGAGAAGATACTGTACAGAAGTTACTGGTTTTACACCCGCATGCACCATTCGTTGAACAGCCCGTTCGTGTGCCTCAGCACTTACATCACCGCAGGCGTCTGTGATAACGAAAACATCAAAGCCCTCTGATAAGGCCGATAAAGCCGGACCAACAATACATACGCCAGTCCATAGGCCTGCTAAAACAATTTTCTTTTTTCCTGTTGCTGTAATTGCTTTGTAAGCAGGTTCATCTTCCCAGGTATTCATTGAAGTTCTATCAATATAATTTGAAGTAGCCTGAGGATAAAATTCTTCAACTTCAGGGAAAACAGGACCAGAAAACGATTCTTCCGCAACTGTAGTTACAATGGTAGGCACGTTGAAGATTTTGGATGCGCCACAGATGATCGCCACATTGGTACGAAGTTCAGTAATGGAGATACTTTTAGTTGCAAAAGCCATTTGTCCTTCAAAATCGATTAATACTAAAGCATGGTTTTCCGGTGAAAGTAAGTCTGGTGATGGTTTCATAATTAAATATTTTTGTTTTACTCCATGTTCCAAGAAACATACCACCAAATAAACAACTAATTATCAACAACTTACATCAAACACAGAAAATTACGTTAACTATATATCGTTGATTTACGAATTTTAAGTTGGCATTTACCGCAAAGCGCGCAAGTCAGTTCATGCGTTTATTAACCACAAAGAATACAAAGAAGGGCACAAAGGACACAGAATTAGGCGGCTAGCTAATCTTCCTTAAACAGCTATTTTGGTATCATCATTCGATAGTATAGGAAGCGAGAAGGCTTTTTAAGCCGGGGAAGCAATCTTTATGGAAGAAATCGCAATCATGAAAGATTGCTTCTTCGTTCCTCCTCGCAATGACGACCTATTTTGGATTGTGATTCCGTGCATTGGATCGTCATCCTGACCCGTAGCACTGCGGAAAGCTACGCAGTAAACCGAGCCTTAAGCAAGTTCACCGAAGGGTAATTTATTTCAGGATCTCTTCAATCACATCGTCATTCCCAACAAATGTTTCAAACATTAAGATTCCCGACTGCGCGGGAAAGACGACATTTATATTGAATTGCCATTAATGGTTTATTTTAACATTCAATCAACCAAACCATTTGCCTCTGCCTCTGCGAAATCTCCTAAATCAGCGGGATAAGTTAATTAATCAACCAAATAATAACGAAATAATAAAAAACATATCAACATTACAAACCTACATAACCTATTAAAAACCAACGCAAAATTAAATCACTAACGAAATTTCGCTATCAATTTAACGCATCAAAAATCATTATTTAATTTTACAAACCCTATCTTAGCTACATGAAAAGCAAGGGTAATCTGTCTGTAGTTAGAAACATGGCGAATACTCACCTAAAAACTGATGCGATCTCCGATCTTGAAAACGAGCATGTTTTACTACTTGAAAAGCTTAAACAAAAAGAAATAGAAGCCGAGGTACTGTTATCTTTAAGTAACTCAATCGCCTCTATACGCAACAAACCTAATCTCTTCGATGTCATCGATCAAAAGCTGAAAAAACTATTTGATTTTGATGATTTCGTCATCTGTTTAATCAATGATGATCAGGAAACGCATAGTGCATTTATCTACAACCAAAAAGAGGATTTCCTTAAAACCACTGGCATAGCACCAGAATCAACTAAAAAATATACGCTTGACGATGGCATGTGCAGGGCGATGATCTTATCGGAAAAACCAATTGTTTTTAATGTTAAAGAAGTTTTAACGTGGGATGATGCACCGGCCTGGCTGGAATTTTGGCACAATAAAGGCATTAAAGAAATGATCGGCCTGAAAATGGTCGGCCGATCGGGCTGTATCGGTTTCTTTTACCTATATACTAAAAATACAAACTCCTTATCGAACATTTATTTTGATTTACTTCAAGGCATTTCGCTGCAAATTTCAATAGCGATCTCGAACATCTTGGCAAATGAAAAAATTGAACAGCAACTTACAGAAATCAATGAATACAAACAAAAACTAGAAGATGAGAAAAGTTACCTGCAAGAAGAGATCCAACATAAATACAACCATACGGAGATTATCGGACAAAGCGAGTCATTAAAAAGCATTTTTCATCTGGTTGACGCTGTTGCCGCCACTGATAGCACTGTATTGATTATTGGAGAAACCGGAACAGGAAAGGAACTCATAGCCAGGGCATTACACAATTCATCACTCCGCAACAATGAATTGTTGGTTAGAGTTAATTGCGCCGCAATTCCCGCTAGCCTTGCCGAAAGTGAACTTTTTGGTCATGAAAAAGGCAGTTTTACGGGCGCAACAGAGCGGCGGATTGGCAAATTTGAATTGGCCCATAACGGCACGCTTTTCTTAGATGAAATTGGGGAACTCTCAATCGACCTTCAGGTGAAGTTGCTAAGGGCACTACAGGAAAAAGAAATTGAGCGCATTGGCGGTAAAGGTCTAATTAAAACAAATGTTAGAATTATAGCCGCAACTAACCGGAATTTATTAAAAGAGGTAGAAAAAGGGAATTTCAGGAGTGATCTTTATTACCGGTTAAACGTATTTCCGATTTCAATGCCGCCTTTGAGGGATAGACTGGATGACATCCCCCATCTAACAACATTTTTCATTGAACGCATTTCTAAGAAAACCGGGCGACAGGTGAATGCCATTTCAAAAAGTGCATTGAACAAACTGATGCTCTACCCCTGGCCAGGAAACGTGAGGGAGTTGGAGCACCTGATTGAGCGAAGCATACTATTAACATCGGGCAGCATATTAAAAGAGATCCACCTGCCTAAAATAGATAGAAATGAAGCTATAAACAATTCAGAGGAGCAAAAAATAAAAAGTATCCACGAGAACGAGCGCGACCATATCCTGTCAATATTAAAACTCTGTAAAGGCAAAATTTCTGGTATTGGTGGGGCTGCTGAAGTTTTAAACATCCCAGCTACGACCCTCAATTCAAAAATTAAAAAATTTAAAATTAAACGGGAGCACATCCTGAATAAGTAAAATTAAATGATCGAATTAAACAGATTGCTCAAAAAAACTGCAACATTAAGCTACATTAATAAAATGCTGGTTTTCTTTGTTGTACTTATTGCTTTCATTTTAATTCTTGTTAAGAGCTATAGCAGTTCAGCCAGAAATCAGGTAGACAACTTAAATCCTAAAGATTCACTCCAAAAGCTAAATACGCTTCTTTCTGAATCAAGACCCGATACGAACCGGGTAAAATACATGATAAGCATCGCCAATCATTTCATCAATCAGCAGGAAAACCAACAGGCAAATTTGGCAAAGGCGGGGCCTTACCTGGAAAAAGCATACTCATTGAGCAAGCAACTTAAATCTTTAAACTGGGAATTCCACACGCTAATCGCATATGCCCATTTTTTGAATAAGAAAAATTTAAGAGTGCAACAGGCAAATATGTATGAAAAAGCAATTGCTATTGCAAAAAGAATCGGCGATAAACATCTTGAGGCCAGCGCCTGGGATTCCTATTTTATAAATGTCCCGGATACCGTTTCAGATTATACGAACAGGACATTTTATGAGCGGGCAGCCACTGCACATGCCTTATATAAAGAAATCGGCACCTCCTTCCATGAAAAATACAGGGAGGCTACACTCTTGAAAACGATGGCAGATTTCCATTTAGAAGAAGAAAAATTTGATTTATCGATAAAAGAGTTGTTTGAGGTTATTGCACTGGATAAAAAATTTAAACTCCCCGATCTTCCTAAGGCCTACGATTTACTTTCGGCGGTCTATGAAAGAACAGGAGAACTCAGTAAGGCGCTGAACTATGCTTTGCTTAGCGTAAAAACAGCGCAAAGCAGCAATGAGGAAGTGCTTGATACTTATTTAAACAGAGTAGGTTCTGCTTACGAGGCTATGGGTAAAGCTAAAGAGAGTATTACATGGTATGGTAAAACCCTAAACGGTCAAGACAAAAAAACGCCATTCCGTTTCATTACGGCTTACGCCATTACGAGCCAAATGATTAAACTGGGTGAAGCTAAAAAGGCACTACCCATTCTCCAAAAAACATGGAGCGAGGTTGGCAATTCATCAAGCGGGCACCGATATTTTATGTTTCTGGCATTTGGTGAGTGTTATGCTGCGTTAAAAAAGTACGATCTGGCTAAAAAATATTTTGATAAACTACTGGAAGATGCTAAATTAAAAACATATTCCAACCCTTTTCAAACTTCAGTTTTCTTTTCTGTAAGCGAGTTTTACTTCGCCCAAAACAAATATGAGCTCGCTTCACAATTCGCCGAAAAAGCCAGAGAAAACCAGATCAGCATGACTTTACCAAGGCAGATCCGGTTAAATGAAATTCTTTATAGAATAGATCTATCTACCCATCGCCCGGCTGAGGCCATTGTTCACCTGCAAACCTTTCATACGCTTAGAGATTCTATGCTGAGCCAGGAGAATTTAAATACCATCGAGCGATTGAAGATTGAATTCCAGGCTTCACAAAAGGAGAATGAAAATGAAATCCTCAGGAAGAAATCACAATTACAAAGTCAGGAACTTAACCGCATTCAATGGATCAAAAATGCCACTATCGCCGGGCTGGCTTTTCTAACCATTGTGCTTGTTTTAATCTATGGACGGTTTCGGTTAAAAAAGAAACTTCATGATATTTTGGTCAGGAAAAAAGCAGAAATAGACCGCGCTTATGCTGAACTTGAAGTTAATATTCAACAAAAAAACAAGTTAATCGAAGAAAAAGAAGGCCTGATTAAGGAAGTGCACCATAGGGTCAAAAATAACCTGCAGCTAACCATGAGCCTTTTAAACAGCCAGAGTTATTACCTGGAAGATTCATCTGCAATTGAGGCCATAAAAGAAAGTCAGCACCGTCTGAAAAGTATTGCATTAATCCATCAAAAGCTTTATCAGACAGAAAATCTGGCTACCATCAACATTAAGCCTTATATAATTGAACTGGTTGAATATTTAAAGGAAAGCCTTAACGATGATAAAATAATCAGCTTTGAATTGAATATATTGAATCTCGAACTCGATATTTCGAAAGCTGTTCCGCTTGGCCTAATTATTAACGAGGCAATTACTAATATTTTTAAATACGCTTTTCCCGATATCCATGGCGGAAAAGTAATCATTACCCTAAAAGAATGTCAGGAAGATCATTATCAACTGTTAATAAAGGATAATGGTATCGGATTACCCGCCGACTTTGATTATGAACAGAGTAACACATTAGGCATTATTTTAATGAAAGGACTGAGTGCCCAAATTGACGGTGTTTTTACGATGGAAAGTAAAGACGGTGTCTCCTTACACTTGATTTTTATGAATAAAAATGAAGACTTATTCCTGTTGACTGATTAACTAGAGATGAAGATTGAAAAAATTCTAATTGTTGAAGATGAATTTATCGTTGCGCACGACCTACAGATGATTTTGCAGCGCGCAGGCTATCAGGTTGTTGGCATCGCCGATTCTGTTAAAAATGCACAGACCCTATTGGAAAAACACCAGGTAGGCCTGGTACTTTTAGACATTTACCTTAAAGGCAGGCTAACCGGTATTGACCTGGCGCATGACTTGATGAAAAGAGAGATTCCTTTTATTTATATCTCGGCCAATTCGAATGAGAGAGTACTTGAGGCTGCAAAGTCCACCTGTCCCTACGGCTTTATTGTTAAGCCTTACCGTGAGCGCGATATTTTATTAAGCATTGACATTGCAAGGTACCGTAAGGAAAACAGCAATAACATGAAAATGAGTAGCGAGCGCTTTATGCAGGATTTCATTGTAGATATCTCGATGAAATCCTTAAGCTGGCAAAAGAAAATCTTAGCCATTTCAGCTGCCTTTCAGCCATATATTCCTTTTGATTTTATTGCACTTTCTGGTATCGCAAGAGATAAAAGACGATATGGCGAAATTGGAATTACCAGAAAAAACTTTGACCAGTACGACTTATTTACAGCAAATGAGTTCTTAAAATACATGGGTTTAAGCAGGGCAGATTATGACACCATCAATCAACTGGTACCCGAAACAACAGCCGATGCTATTTATATCGGTGATGATTTCGAGGGGGTAAAAAGGGCTGCTCCAATGAAAAACTTAATCGCGACCACCTACCATCTTTATTCCAATCTGGTTAAAACGTTCTACCTGGAAAATGGCGATCAGATCAGCTTCTCATTTTACAGCAGAACCGAAAATATTTACCAACCCGCCCATATGGAACTGCTTAACTTTCTATCAGGTACCTTAGAGAAAAAATTGGCGCATATTATCGAACTTGAAAAAGCCGGAATTAAATCAGTTTTACATCAGGAAAGCGACTATCCGTTAGCTAAAAAAGATTTTGAAAATATTATCGGCAAAAGCACGGCTTTGCTTAGTGTTTTAGATAAGATAAAAATTGTTGCACCGACTGATACATCAGTATTGATTACCGGAGAAAGCGGAACAGGAAAAGAGGAAATCGCTAAAAGCATTCACCGTTTATCACATCGAAACACAAAACCGATTGTAGCTGTAAATTGTGCTGCCTTGCCAGCCGATTTAATTGAATCCATTTTATTTGGTCACGAAAAAGGTGCGTTTACAGGTGCGATTAATAGCCGGGTTGGAAAATTTGAAGAAGCAAATGGCGGCACTATATTTCTCGATGAGATAGGCGAAATGCCTTTCGACCTTCAGGCAAAGCTCCTCCGCGTTTTACAGGAGAAAGAAATTGAAAGGATTGGTGGTAAACAGCCTGTCAAAGTAGATTTAAGAATAATCGCTGCAACAAACCTCAATCTGGAAAAAGAAATTGCAAAAGGCAGGTTCAGGCTGGACCTTTTCTATCGCCTTAATGTTTTTCCGATACACGTGCCTAAACTTTGCATGCGAAAAACGGACATTCCTCTCTTGGCTGAATATTTTCTTCAGAAACATGCAAAGGCTGTAGGCAAAAACATTGCTGAAATCCCCACTGATTTTATGGATCGGCTGATGTTGTATGACTGGCCCGGCAATATCAGAGAGCTGGAACATGTAATGCTGAGGAGCATACTGCTTTCATCGAATGGAGTGCTTAATCCCGATCATCTGGAGCTTGGGATAAAAAAAGAAGATCCTCTTACTCAAAATGGAATAAAAACAATTATTGACAACGAAAGAGACCATATCATCAGGGTTTTAGAACTTTGCAAAGGCAAGGTAGCTGGCAGCGGTGGCGCAGCTGAATTATTAGGTATCCCAGCGACAACGTTGAATTCTAAAATTAAAAAGCTGGGTATAAAACGTTAGTGACATTTAGTAAATTGACGATATATCATAAACACAAAAAAAATTACATCTATTAAAATACTGATTAACAAAAGCTTAACTAATGGTATTTTTCTTGAACAAAAGAGCGTATAATCTGCTCAAACCGTAATGATTATTATTTTTGTCGGTTTTTTATATTACGCTCGCCTGAATAGAAGATGAAACAGAAGATCTTAATTGTAGAAGATGAATTTATTGTAGCCAACGATCTTAGGATTATGCTTGAAAAAGCAGGCTATAAAGTATGCGGAATTGCACCATCAGTGGTTAAGGCCCTGGAGTTAATTGCAACTAAAGAACCTAACTGGATATTGTTGGATATTTTTTTACGGGGCGATAAAACAGGAATTGATTTAGCCAGTCAGCTTACAGAAATGGGGATTCCATTTATTTATATATCCGCAAATACCAATCAGGGCATCTTAGAAGCCGCAAAAGCGACCTTACCTTATGGTTTTTTAGTAAAGCCTTTCCGGGAAAGAGACCTCATGGTAATGCTTGATATTGCGCGCTACAGGCACGAGCAGAATTTAAAATACAATCAACATACAGAACCATCAATACACAAACAGATTGAGTATATTGCCGGAAAGCAGGAATTGGTTGCAGAACGACTGAAACAGATCAGTGCCGTACTGCATCCTGTTGTTCCTTTTGATTTCTTTTGGATTACCAAATCAAATCCATGGACAAGTACAAAAGATACCTATGTAGTCCGCATGGCAGATGGCAGATTCAGCAAGCTGAATACTGAAAATTTACTAAAAGAAGTAAATATCTCAAATCGTGATTTTAAAGCATGGAATTCAACCGCTGTTGCTTATAATGGAAAACCGTTCTTTAACGGATATGATTTTAGAAAACTGAGGATGGAAAGCCCATGGATACAGCTACTTTCGGATCATTATAAGTTTGAATCTGCCCTGGTTACCGAAATTGAAAGAAATGGTGAGGAATTCCAATTTGTTTTCTTTAATCATCTTTCTGATCTATATTCCAAAGTTCATACAGGAATTATCAATCAGCTTAAGAAAAGCATGGAACTGATTTTAGAGCAAGTTATTTATGGGAAGGATATCGCGCCTGAAATCCCTGTACCGGTTTTACGTACAGCTGAAGACCCCATCACTATAAGAGAGCACCTTCAGATTCCAAAAGATTTTAACGGCATTATAGGCGATAGTATCTTGCTACATGCTGCTTTCAAAAAAGTCGAACTGGTTGCGCCAGATAATACTTCGGTACTCATTTTAGGCGAAAGTGGTACTGGTAAAGAAAAAATTGCGCAAACAATTCATAAACTATCTCCCCGAAAAACCAAACCACTGATTACGGTTAATTGTGCAGTTTTACCTTTAACATTGATTGAGTCGGAACTTTTCGGCCATGAAAAGGGCTCGTTTACGGGAGCAAACGATAAGCGGATCGGCAAATTCGAACAAGCTGACGGTGGTACTATTTTTTTAGATGAGATAGGCGAACTTCCTCTGGAGGCACAGGTAAAATTATTAAGGGTGCTTCAGGAAAAAGAAATTGAGCGGCTAGGTGGCAACCATACAAAAAAAATAAATGTCAGGATTATCACCGCTACCAACCGGAATCTTGAAAAAGAAGTATCTGAAGGCAGGTTCAGGTTGGATTTGTACTATCGGTTAAATGTTTTCCCTATCGAATTGCCCGCGTTGAGACAACGTAAGGAAGATATTCCTCTTCTGGCCGCACATTTTATTGATAAATATGGCAGCAAAGGCTTGTCTGCGGTAAACGGAATTTCCGCAGAAGCACTAAATGAATTACAGCAATACGACTGGCCTGGAAATATTCGGGAATTGGAACATTTGATTGAAAGATCGATGTTGTTAACTGAAGGGGAAACGATAACCAAAATTGATCTTCCAGAACCGCTGAACACGATAGGATTTACTGGCGATGAGCATCCAAACATCAAAACGATGGAAGAAATGGAAAGAGAACATATATTGAGAATATTAAATATATGTAAAGGTAAAATATTCGGTCCTGGCGGTGCTGCAGAAGTACTCAATATACCATCAACTACATTAAATTCAAAGATCAAAAAACTCGGTATAAAATTCGAGTTTGTGAAATAGGTTTTATGTAATCAAATTATTAATTCGTGCTGAAATAAAATATACGCTGAATACACCAACTTCCTTAACGGCTACTCTTAATAAATCTTGTATTTTAATTGCTGTTATTCAGATTTTTTTCAACTGTAAACTGGTAAACAAATAATAAATGGATAGTCAACTTTCTTTAGCGAAACACCTCGAAATGAATCGGTCGAAAGCAATGATTTCAAAGGAGCTTGAAGTATTAAATAAGATTTTTTCCGGGGACTTATCATATGGGCATTCCAGTGGATTGATTGATAACAAAACAGAAATGCTGGATAAAATTTCCAATGGCGTATATGTTTACTACAATATCGAAACAAAAGTACTTTCTGCCATGCTTTCCGGAAATAACTTATTGATTATAATGGGAAATGTGGAGATCGATGTTAGTCTTAGCGGAAAGCATAGAATAATGGATTCTGTATATGTTGGTGTATACAAAAAAAACGAAGATAACTGGGAATTTATAGCTCATCAAACCGGACTTATAAAGGACAAAATCTAAATTTCGACTTGAAATTATCTTACCTGTTTTAATCCCGGAATCGTCTTAATTTAAAACTGACATTAACACTTAGCCTACCTAAATCTAATTCAAATTCGCCCCTCAAGCTGCTGGCTTGTTCCCTATATTGACGAACACAAGAGAATTAAATTTGTAAATATCATAATTATGAGGAAGTTCGGGGGGCCTCGTCACCAATAATTAACTTTCTTTTAGAACCGTAAATGTTCTCATGAAATGCCATAGATATCAGGTAAGATAATTACCCTGTTTCACCGACAGTTTTGGCCTGTTGAACGATTAGAAAATCAAAAAAGCAATCCTGATTGATAGTTTTAGGTCAAAGGGATAGTTCATGAGTTAAGATAAAAGAGTTATCCCAATGGGATTATTTGCATTGTGCAGCTTTATCAGCTCAAACTTATCTTAAAAACACATTTACCCATTTAAGACACGAAACTATGAAAGAATCAACTTCAGGCCATCATCAGGATGCGGTGCTCATCGGAGCAGGAATTATGTCAGCCACACTAGCCGTAATTTTAAATCAATTAGACCCAAATCTTAAAATAAGGATTTATGAGGTTCTGGATAAGCCGGCACAAGAAAGCTCAAACGCATGGAATAATGCAGGAACCGGCCATGCTGCCCTCTGCGAGTTAAACTACACCCCTGAACTTGAAGACGGTACTATAGACATTTCTAAAGCTTTGCAAGTAAATACTGAATTTGATCTTTCCAGACAATTATGGGCTTATCTGGTCAAAAATGGAATTATAAAAAATCCTCAGGATTTTATAAATTCAGTTCCGCATATGAGTTTTGTCAGAGGTGCGGAAAATGTTGCTTTTCTTAAAAAACGTTTCGAAGCATTAACGGCCAACCCATGTTATCACGGAATGGAGTTTACCGATGATAAAAAAATCATACAGAAATGGATTCCACTTGTTATGGAAGGACGGGATGAGGGTGAGCTGGTAGCAGCTACGAGAATGCAAACCGGTACAGATGTTGATTATGGTTCTTTGACTAGGATACTCCTGGATTCGCTGCATGGAAAAGAGAACGTAGTTATTCATTATAATCATCGCGTTCAGGATCTGCAGCGTGAAGGCAGTAATTGGGAAGCTAAGATTAGGAACGAAAGTACGGGCGAGCACCATCTCGTTAATTCAAAATTTGTATTTATCGGTGCAGGCGGCGGGTCTCTTCCCTTGTTACAGAAATCTGGGATACCGGAGGCTCATGGCTATGCAGGTTTTCCGGTTAGCGGAGTTTGGTTGCGTTGCGACAGAGAGGACTTAGCCAGTCGCCATAATGCCAAGGTTTATGGCAAAGCTTCAGTTGGGTCACCGCCTATGTCTGTTCCGCATTTAGATCAGCGCCATATCGACGGAAAAGTCTCCCTTTTATTCGGACCGTACGCAGGTTTTTCAACAAAATTTTTAAAGCATGGTTCTTACCTCGATCTTTTCGGTTCGATAGATGTCGACAATATACTTCCTTTACTGGCGGTAGGCAGGGATAACATGGCACTGACAAAGTATCTGATTGGTCAGGTGTTGGAATCCAGCGAAGAGAAGTTTGCTGCCTTAAGGGAATTTTTTCCAGAGGTAAAAGAAGAAGACTGGAGACTTGAAGTTGCCGGACAGCGCGTGCAAATCATCAAAAAAGACCCTGTACACGGAGGAATTCTACAATTTGGTACTGAGTTGGTGGGTGCATCAGATAAAAGCATAATCGCGATGCTTGGTGCATCTCCGGGAGCATCTACTGCAGTAGCGATCATGGTCGATGTACTAGAAAAATGTTTTGATGACAAAGTGAAAAACGGTATCTGGACGGCTAAGCTTAAAGAAATGATTCCATCCTATGGACAATCCCTGGTAGATAATCCATCATTATGTCTTGATATCAGAAAAAAAACTGCAGAAGTTCTAAACATTAAAAATGTAACGTCATGATCAGAGCATATCTTCTTTATACAGGCGCCGACGGGCACTCACATTTCAAACGTGGTCGCATTAGTGAGGGTGCATTGGTTCAGGCAGATCACACGCTCTTTAAAGAAACTGCTGCCAATTCCTCTTTCGACTGGCACAATGACCCGATTCCGCAATATGTAATTACCCTGACCGGTATCCTGGAATTTAGCACAAAGACTGGGGAAACATTTATTATTGAACCTGGGGATATCTTATTGGCCACCGATCATACCGGAAGCGGACATAAATGGAGATTATTAAATGACCAACCCTGGAAACGTATATATGTAATCTATAAAGAGAATGAGGATACGCACTTTATTGCCGATGAGGACCAATAATCTGGATTGGAATCATGGAAGATAATATTTCACAACCAATCGGAACCGGCCAAACCGGCAACCGAAATGAAAGCGATTCAATGGGAACAATCGAGGTTCCCGCAGAACATTACTGGGGCGCACAGACCCAGCGCAGTCTTATACATTTTTCTATTGGAAATGATAAAATGCCAAAAGAGGTTTACCATGCTTATGGCTATGTTAAGAAGGCCGCAGCTTTGGTCAATCAAAGCGATGGCAGATTATCTTCCGAAATTGCTAATGCTATAGCCGCTGTAGCAGATGAGGTTATCAATAAAAAACTGGATTCGGAATTCCCGCTATATGTATGGCAGACTGGTTCAGGCACCCAATCAAATATGAATGTAAATGAAGTCATTTCAAACAGGGCCATTCAATTACTCGGCGGGGAACTAGGCAGTAAAAAACCCGTTCACCCCAATGATCATGTGAACATGGGTCAATCTTCAAACGACAGTTTTCCGACTGCAATGCACATCGCGGCCATATTGTTTATAGATAATAAACTGGTTCCGGTAATAGAGAAACTCAAAGAGGCCATAGTTGCTAAATCAAACCAATGGAGGGATGTTGTTAAAATTGGCCGTACACATTTGCAGGATGCAGTACCACTTACAGTTGGTCAGGAATGGTCTGGATACGCTACTCAACTTGATGCTGCTCTCGAACGTGTTAAAGAAAGCAGAATAAAGCTTCTTGAAATTGCGGCAGGCGGAACGGCTGTTGGTACAGGACTTAATGCCCCGGCAGGATTTGCAGAAAAAATAGCAGGCCAAATTGCGATGCTAACAGGAAAGCCCTTTATAACGGCTCCGAATAAATTTGCTGCCCAGGGATCTCTGGATGCGATGGTAGCCGCGATGTCGGGATTAAGGGGTTTAGCGGTGGCATTGATGAAGATAGCTAACGATATGAGGTGGCTGGCCTCAGGCCCCCGGTGCGGCATAGGAGAACTTATTCTCCCCCCGAACGAACCTGGGTCTAGCATCATGCCCGGAAAAGTAAATCCTACTCAATGTGAGGCAATGGTTATGATATGCATTCAGGTTATAGGAGAAGATAATGCCGTTGCTTTTGCAGGCAGCCAGGGCAATTTCGAACTCAATGCCATGAGACCCATCGTCATCAATAATTTCTTGCATGCTGCCGGCATACTTGCAGACGGAGCTGAAAAATTCCGGATGTTTTCCGTCGAAGGAACAGAACTTAACTTGCCAAGAATTGAAGAATTTTTAAATAGGTCACTCATGTTAGTTACTGCACTTAGTCCGGAGATTGGCTACGATAAAGCTTCTGCAATTGCACACGCTGCGATGGACAAAAATCTTACACTTAAGGAAGCAGCCCTTGCAAGTGGCTATATAGATGAGAAAAATTTTGACAGGATTGTAGATCCTAAAAAGATGGTATGATGTTGAATGGCAAGCTGAAGAAAATGATTCATCAAAGCAAGATTCGGAACAGTAATATATATAACAGAACCTTTAATCCCGGAATACAGGGATTAAAGGTCAATGCAGAAATTAAATAGCTGTTATAATGCTGTTCAAAAAAAGATCAATTTTAGAGAACATTCATTCTCTGATGAAGAATTTTCCGGTAATTATCAGCAACCGGGATGAAACGCTCCCCTATAATAAGCCCGCCGTCCTGAACACTATCAAGCCTATTAAGGGCTATAATGAATGAGCGGTGTACGCGTAAAAATTTATGTGCAGGCAAGCGAAGTTCAGCAGACTTTAACGTACAATGAATGGTATAAATCTTTTTGTCAGTATGAAATTTAACGTAGTCACCCATTGCCTCTAAATACAATATATCAGCTGTATTTAGTCTCCTGATGACGCTGTTGTCCCGTATAAAAATGCAGTCGTTATTTGACGGATGTGGCAAAGCAGTGTGCGATGCTTCTAAATATTTGTTGTGGGGTGAGTGTCCATAATATTGGGGGGAGGCAGGCACTTGAAAGCCTTGTGGATATTTTTTAATAGTGCTCACCATTTGTTGAGGTGTTATAAAAACAAAGACTTTATCAACCCGATTAAGATGTTGGCCTCGCTCTGCCTGATTTAACAGAGTTGTATTTATACTTATTGAGGAACCAATAGTCTGCTCAATATGATTGTATGCTTCGTTTGGACTACAGTGTTTACAGATTATCTGCAAATCGCTGACTTCACTTGTCAGCCTGCTGATGAGTGCACTAGCCATTGTATTATCGTCAGTTATCAAAGCTGTCATATGGATAATTTAATTTAAAACCATCCGGGGCATGGTAGGTAAAGTACCCTGTAGGTATTGTAGCTTATGCGCCGGAAAGGATTGATTCTCTAGGTGATATAAATTATTGTAAACTGTTAGATATTGATACCAGGCAAGAATAAACTTGCCTGAGTATGCAATGTTAGTCCGGATTAAGGGTGTGAGCAGATTCAGAGGCACGGTAGGATTGCTCCAGTATGTCTTTATCTGCCTGAACATTATTCTCTTGTACCGGCTCATAACCATTTGAGTGAATATCTTTTTGGCTTTCCTGATCGTCTGCCTCAGAAATTTCTCTGTCATCAATATTCTGCTCTTCTTCTGGATTTTTCATAATAATTGATTTTATTGTTTTATTTTAAGGTTAAAGCAATCTCTCATCGGTTATACGTTGATGATATCATTGACAACTAGCATATTCAAAAAGCTATCCAAAACACAAAAATTTGATTTACAAACACTTAAGAAATTTAATAAATAATTATCTAACGAAATAAAGTTAATTTATGAGCCATCTCTTAGGAAATGGGAATTAATGTAAGTAATTGTTGGAGTTCAAAGCTGTTGAATAACTAATCTTCAGGCAGAATTAAGCGAAAGCGATAATAACCGAAAATACAGTTAAGGATACGGTATGATATGATTTACCATTAACATCGTAAATAAACGAAATGCGGCCAGTCAGACAGACTTAAAATAGACAAATAATACTGTTTATCAAACAGTTAATGTTTAGCAAACAAATAGCAGTAGTTTAGAAGTTGTAACCACCAGCGTTTAAAAACTACTAAATTAAAACCATGAAGATTTCAAAAAAAAGGCAAATGTATTATTTGTAATATTAGTCTCTATAGGAACAACTGCCATATTAAGTTTCGGAATTCTTTGTACACATCACAAGATAGACAGAGAATTTTTCACGCTTTGGAGACCTGATTTTATCTCGGGTTGCTTAATATCAATCCCTACAGGGTTCATATTAAACCCGCAGATTAAAAAAACTGATTGACCGTTTTACAGTTGAGGATGAGAATTGATAAAACAATCAATTAAGTTAGTCTCCATTTTAGTATAACACGAAAAAAAATCGAAATATCCATTAAAAATCCTTTAGCTGTTTTTTAAAAAAATTTCTAAAAAGCTTAAAGAAGGTTCAATAGCATCTGGCATGTAGCCTTTAGCATGTAATGTTCCGGAAACAAGCTGAACAGTGGTTGGTATCCCCGAATCAAGTAACATTTTTTGAAGTTTTAATGCACCTTCCGCCGGAACAAACTCATCCATAGAATTTGCCATATAAATGGGGCCGCTTTTTGAACTTACCCTGTTTAGCGGAGTTGCCTCTTTCAATAAAGTTCTGTCATTACCAATCAACTCATAAATACACCACCTTAGAAATGCATCATTTCTTCCACCCTGGTTTATATTAGCACTTGGAATACTTCCAAAATCCAAATCATCTTTCTTCTCCGCTGCATTTCCATCTGTTTCCAATATAAACCCTTCCAAATCAATTATTCCTGACCAGCTTATTGCCGGGATTCCGGCGACCAAAGCTACCTCTACGGAAATATTACCTCCGGCTGAACTACCCCAGGCAGCTATTTTTGTACGGTCGAAGTCATAATCAGATTGACGAAGCCACTCAAGAGCGAAAAGAATGTCGTCTTTCCCCGCCGGGTACACACCAGCTGGTGTCAAACGGTAATTGGGAACTATAACCAGATACCCCTCCTGAGCCAGTCTGGTAGCCAGATCTTCATCCTTAGCTTTATCGCCATGAAACCAACCCCCTCCGTGGATATCAATAATTGCCCCTTTTAAATTCGTTCCGCTATAAAGATCAAGGGCTAAATTATCCTTATAAATAATGTCCCTGGTAATTTTTATCGTGTTTTCCATATTTGATTTATATTTATACTTTAAGCTACCAATGCCTATCCTAAACCGAACCAAACAGCAACTACCTATATATCATTATTTTATAAAAACAAAAACTTTCCTTATTGACGAAATGCCGTGTATTTACGAGCGCTAAACAAATCCGTTAATTTTGAAGTTATTTATCGGGCAATCTATATGAAGAGGGAATCCTTAAGTGCGCTTTATCGAAGCATATTCACTTTCCGACGATTCCATCTGTCTGTTCGACGATATTCATGAACAGAACGGCTATATCTGTCGGAAATTTAGGATTTGAATCATGATGGTGTGGTATGATTCCATATTTTCATAAGAATTAAACAAAGCCCCCGTATCATCAAAAATTGATAATTTAATATACATGAAAAACCGGATAGCCGTATTAATCACTCTTATGCTTGGAACAGCTATGGCTGCACTTGATAGCAGCATTGTCAACGTGTCGCTGCCTGTAATCCAGAAGCAGTTTGGAGCAAGTATTAATGGTATTGAATGGGTTATCCTGGGTTACATGATATCGTTTTGTCTTTTTATTCCTTTAACCAACTGGTTGAAAAACAGAATCGGATATTATAATCTTTTTATCGCAAGCGTTGTAATTTTCACTACCGGTTCATTGCTTTGTAGTTTATCCGGCAACTTATCTTTTTTAATTGCAGCCAGGATATTTCAGGCAATTGGAGGTGGGGCAATCACGCCAACATCACTGGCCATTCTAACCGATAGTTTTCCAAAAGAACAGCGGGGTTCTGCGATTGGCTGGTGGGGCATAGGAAATGTTATGGGCCCGGCAATTGGCCCAACGCTGGGTGGTGTACTTACCTATTACTTCGAATGGCCGTCGATATTCTACATAAATATTCCAATCGGAATTATTACCATAGTAATGAGCGTACTTTTTTTAGGCTTTCTGAAAAAGCGGCCTAAACTCAAACCTTCATTTGACCTGGGCGGCTATGTATATTTTGGTATATTTATCATATTGTTGCAGCTAAGCCTGACAATGATATCAGATCCCAATATAAAACCCTGGCAATATGGAGTCGGCCTGGCTCTTTCTCTGGTATTTTTAGTTTTTTTTATCCGTTCATCCAAAAAAGATAATCCCCTAATTGATCTCACCGTTTTCAAGTCCGCAACATTCATAAACTGTTCAATAATTATACTAATCCGCTCCCTTGCACTCTATGGTGGATTATTTTTTCTTCCATTTCTTTTACAGGGGCTAATGGGCTATTCTGAGATTGAGACAGGCCTGTTGTTGTTACCCAACGCATTGATGATGCTATTATTGAGACCATATGCTGGTAAACTTGCTGACAGAGGTGTGATAAGAAATCCATCCGTTGTGGGCATCGTAATGATCGCTATCTCCATGGCCGAATTTGCTTTTATGAATTCACAAAGCCACATTTGGTTTATTATACTGGCAATGGCGATACGTGGATTTGGCATGAGCCTGCTGGTTTCACCAGTTTCAACATCGCTGCTAAATGCCATAAGTGCCGGCCAAACGGCTACGGCGACATCAATAAATAGTCTTTTACAGCAAGTTGGAGGCTCTGTGGGGATAGCTATTAGTGGTATACTGCATACTTATATCAATAAGTACTATTTACAACTTGGCAGAACAACGGAAATTGCAGAGCATTTTGCATTGCAGGATGGATTTCTTATTTCTGCGGTAATAATTGCGTTCGCGATCATACCAGCCTTGAAATTACCGAATAGAAATAAAATAGATAAGCTTGCCGCAGTTAAGCTAACCAGTTTGAGGTAACTCCCCTTATACTATACTAATTTATAACAATTTAATTCCCTGTAAAATCTATAAGAAGAGTTGATTGATTGCCAAAGCTTTCTCTCCCTATAGATTCTGGAAACTAGAACTCCGGACATCCCTTATCGATCCATTCTGCGAGGTCTATAATCTCCTCATCAGAAAATGGTGTCTGACCCCCGGCAGGCATTCTGCCAAACGCTCCGCTATTCGGGTTGAAGAGTGGCCCCTCTCCTTTTAGCGCAAGAATAATTTTACTGTTGCCGGAATTACCTTTATCAAGAATCGGAATACCTTCATTGGTTACCGGATCCAAAACACCAGGAACGTTGCCGTTTGTAAATTCATCGTAGCTCATGGTCATCCAAAAAGCTTTATGGGGAGACTTCGGAGGCGGGGCATCCTTTTTTTTGTTTTCTTCCATTACCCTGGTAATAAAAGTTTGAACGTCGTGGAAATTGTTGATTGCCATATATTAGATTTAGAGGTTGATAAATTTTGTTTATTTTACTTTAAATGCTTTGATAAGACCTTTATATGCATACACTGCCTGAGCTTCACCAGCAAGCAAAAAAATCTCTTTCAGACTTACCTTATCACCAAGTTTTTTGTCTGCAAGCATTCCGGCTACCGATATTGCTTTGGCCATACCCCGGGGTAAAGCTGTTGATACTTCAAGACCGGGTTGCATTAAAATACCTGCATCTTTAAGGCTGGGCGCAAAACAGAATGATTCAACGCCAAGTTTCAGGGCTTCGAGCGCTGCGTAATATCCAACCTGCTCAAGAAGTTCAAATGATAGCGCAGAAGGATTGCCCAAACCGAAAAGCAGCAATTTTTCGGCGGGGATCTGTGCCTGTTTAGGAGTAATTAATAATGTTTCCAGGAAGTTTCCTTTAAATATCCCTTCCTTCCGGAGGTTATCTATTTCACCGTTAAAATGCTGATTTACCCCAGCGGTACCTCCCTGATAATTTTGATTCTCACTGAAATCAAAAAAGCATACAATTTGAAGTGGAGTTGTGGTTTGAGAGGGGCTTTCAACAAGAATCTTATACTTAATATCCTGGTCAATCAATGGATTTAGTCCGGTTTCAGTTATTTGTTTTTTCATCATATGCGGAATTTATTTAAGTAATTGCTAGCAGCATAAATAGTTTAACCATTACAAATCACGCGGGTCTGCTTTGGGAGGGAATATGGTTACGTGTGGGTTACTGTCCGGACCCATGGTAGCCTGAAATCTTCGGTTTCCATCTACATCGGTTAACACAAAACCAGAGGCCGCATTGCTTTTCAGAAAAATATAGCTTTCCTGTTTTCCTTCTCCAGCCAAATGAATATGCATGCCCTTCTCATCAAGACTTAGCTGTATTTTCTCTTTTGCAGAAGAATCAAAAAATGTTAATGATGAAAGTCCGGTATCTTCGACCGAAAGCTTAACGACTTGTTTTTCTCCGCCATCCATCAAGCTAAAAAACGTTCCTTTTTCTGTTCCGGAAAGTAATGCACGTAGTTGACCGTTTTGATCCTCTAACCGGAACTCGTTTGCAATTATTATTTTCTTTTTATCTTTCATTCTGATAGTAGTTTTGCATGATTAATACTTTTCAACTATATTTTCATTTTTGTCTGTTACTATAAACAGATAAGGCCTGTTCTACATCAGCTTCAATTTATACAAGCTTTTCCTTTATCCTTATACGATTACATTTGCTTATTTTTAGTTTTCTTATGCGGTATTTTAGTATCAGATAAATCAATCTGCATTTCCTGTTTTCGTATGAGCTCATCACTGAACTTTTTCTCCCCCCTCATCTTATGCAATTCTTGCCTCTGAAGGTGATAAATATCCTTTAAAATATGATTATAGACATCCTTTTCTACACTTTCGATTTCTTCGCACTCCATTGACTGAAGTCTTTTGGAGGCATGTGATAAATTATTTTCCAGTTGATCCTTAAGGCTTTTTACAAGATCGTTACCCTCCGTTTCCATGGAATACTTTTCATTTATTCTATCCAGAGAAATTTTCATCAGCCTAAGTTTAATGGAAGCCTCCTGCTGCCCTTCCGGCATTAAGGGATCTATCTCTGTTATTTTAATGGCCTTTATGATGAATGGCAGCGTAAGCCCCTGAAAAACAAGGGTCACCAGAATGACGGTAAAGGTTATGAAAATAATCAGATTCCGGTGAGGGAAGGCAATACCTGCCGCAGTAGTTATGGGCAGAGAAAGTGCGGCGGCAAGAGAAACTACGCCACGCATTCCAGCCCATCCGATTATTAACGGACCTTTCCAACCAGGAGGAACTTCTTTCTGCCTTACCTTTTTGGAAAACCATCTGGGTATAAAGGCAACTGGATAAATCCATGCGATGCGGATTAAAATAATAACTGCACTAATAATTAACCCGTAGGTGCATGCCTGCCAAACAGAATAGCCTTCCAATCCAGCCGTCACGGTCGGAAGCTCAAGACCTATAAGAATGAATACAAATGCATTGAGGATAATGGAAAGTGTTGACCAGACATTAATAGCCTGAAGCCTGCTTTGTCCGTCAGAAAAGATTTCATGCGATCGGTAAGATAGAAACAGGCCTCCCGTTACTACTGCCATTACACCTGAAAAGTGGAATTGTTCAGCGGCCAGATACATGAAATAAGGTGAAATCAGTGTTAATGCCGCATCTATGCTGGGCGAGGTAGGCAACAAGCGATGGATAAAATAAAGCACCTGCGCTATTGCCAGACCTATCAGGATGCCCATAAATGTACTTATGAAGAAGTCGGTTGTAGCCTGCGATAAGGAAAACTGGCCGGTAATAACCGCAGCCAATGCAAAGCGAAGGACGATAAGACTTGATGCATCATTCACCAGACTCTCTCCTTCCAATATCGATATAATCCGCTTTGGAACAGAAATGTTTTTAAGCACGGAGGTAGCTGCTATCGCATCCGGCGGAGATACGATACCGCCTAATAAAAAACCCATCGCGAGGGTGAATCCTGGTATCAGAGACGAGGTCAAGAAAGCAACAGCCACAGAGGTTATAATCACAAGGCCAAATGCCAGTAAACTAATTGGCCTGCGCCAACGCCAGAAGTCGTTCCAGGAGGTGTACCATGCTGCCTCGTACAGCAAAGGAGGTAAAAAGATCAGGAAAATAACTTCAGGATCAATTGACATTGCCGGTATTCCGGGGATATAACTTATGCCAAGACCTGCAATAACCAAGAAAATCGGATAGGATATCTTCACTTTTTGCGCAAGCATAATGAGTAGTAATGCAACAAATAGTAGAAGTAAAAACTGGAGAAGAGTATAATGCATTCTATAACTCTTCAAAGACCAAACCGAAAGGACAACAAACACAAAATCAAATATTTAAGTATTAAAATGTTTTAAAAACACGCAACAAAAATCACTTTATTTCGTAAATTAACGATTGAACAATCAAATTTTAGCTGTAGAAATGCTTCAGTTTTACAATATAATGAACGGCTGGATTCGATTGCAATATCATTAATTTTAATCCTTAAGGATAAACCAAATATAAAGGATCAACACGGCATTCAGGGCAAGGCCGATGACAGGTTCCATATCGACTCAAATACAAAAGCAATAACTTCCTTCATTGCCGCATTGCTGGTCGAACAGGGACAAATGACATGGGACACGAAGTTTCTTGCCCTGCATACGGAATTGAGCAAGGAAAGTAAAAATGCGTACCAAGCAAATACGGCGGCTAACATGCACAATTGGTGCACGACTTTTAATAAGCAAGGACAATATAATTAATATAGCTAATCACGTTGGCTACCAATCAGAGACCGCATTTAACAGGCTATTCAAGCATAAATTTAAAAAAACGCCTGCAAGTTTTAGAAGGTCACACGGTAGATAGAGTATTTCAAATGAGATATCACCAATATCAGCCTTAACCAGGTTCGAACCCCTTTCGGAATCGAACCATTCCCTCTGGATCAAACTTCAAATAAGTTGCAATTAAGCAATTTCAAATTTATCGTTCAAATTATTTCGAAATTTTCAAATCTGCGACACGTTTAAGATCCTCAATAAAAAGTTCGTTAATGGTCTTGCCAGGCGCACCCAATTTAAATTGCTGGGATGTGCTCTAAAAATCTCTCTAACTATGAGTCTGTAAGATCTTCAGAACACCATAAATTTACTTTTTCTTTAATTTATCTTCAATTATTTTTTGTAATGATTTTTCGACGAAATCCATTCCAGAATCTCTAAAAAGCCTGAAATACCCTCAAAATCACAATATACAATTGATATTAAGCAACTGTATATCTGGAATCTTATTTTAACAGTATCTGTTGCGCCATGAACAGATATTTCATCTCACTTGCAACTTTCTTCTGCTTTACTTTTGAATAAATTTGTGTGGTACGGATGCTCGAATGTCCAAGCATATGGGAAACACTCTCTATCGATATTCCTTTCTCTAGGGTTACTGTTGTTGCAAAGGTATGCCTGGCAATATGAGTCGTTAGTTTCTTTGCTATACCCGCCTTTTCCGCAATCAATTTTAAATTTTTGTTGGTATACTGGTTTGTAGGAGTGGGAAATATTGTTCCACGGCTTAAAGATTCTGGAGAAGTTTTATATTTCCGAATGAGTTCAAGTGCAATTGGCAACAATGGAACATGAAAGCTGCGTTCTGTACTATGAAAGGTCTTCTGACGCTGCATAATTAACCAGACACCACCTTCGCTATCAGTACTGATATGATGCGAAGTTAAAGTGCTAATTTCACCATAAGCCAGACCGGTAAAACAACTAAAGATGAACATATCTCTTACAACTAACTGAACAGGATCATAAAGTTCGACATCCCGAATAAGTTTAAGCTCATTATCGTCAAGACAATCTCTATCCTTAGTAATTATTTTTCTTGTAAAGTGAATAAAAGGATCTCGTTGAATCCACCCAAACCTTAATGCTAGTCCCATCATTTTTTGAAATCTCTCCATGTGCTTCATAACAGTATTATTAGTACACACCCTCTGCCCCTTATCTGGCGTTTTGGTCCGAAGATAGATACCAAAGTCAGTAAGAAACTTGAAATCGATTTTCGATAATTGAATGTCAGTGAACTTTTTTTTCTTAAGAAATTCTAATAAGAACCTTTCTGTTGAATAATAATTCTTGAGTGTCCCCGCCGCCAGTAGTTTACCAGGCTGATCAAAATGATACTTAATCAAATCCTTTAAACTTTTACCTTGATCTTCACCCTCTACCTTAGCCTTGATTTTTTCAACTGTAATAATCTCCCTCTGAAAGCGAAGCTCATCATAGGCAGTGCTAATCTCATTGGTGAGCTGCCTCATTCGGTCACGTGCCGAATTGTTTTCAATGGAATTTCCTTTTATTCGCTGCGCTTTCTGATCCCATTGCGAGAGCTCAACAGATTTCTTGGCAGCAAAACAAATAATCTTGCCATCAACAGTAATTCTTACATACAAAGGAACCTTGCCAAATGCCTCCCTATCGCGTCTAACGAAGAAATTGACGCTAAAACTGTGGTTAGATTTCATAAAATCTTCTCCTATTTTTTTTACCAAATCCACTACCAAAAAACAGTAAAAAGAGTGGTAGACCTGGTCGGTTTATCCAAAAAAATTATTTGCAATAAAATTTCAGTTTTGTGTTGAAAGACAATATTAAATAGAAAATCTGGTAGTGGATTTGGTAAAAAAATATTTGATATCCTTTGCCCTAAAGTATGCCAAATAAAAAAACAAAACCCCCTAAATGAACCATTTAGAGGGTTTTTGATACAGTTTGTATCTGTTTTTGTCGGGATGGCAGGATTCGAACCTACGACCTCCTGCTCCCAAAGCAGGCGCGATACCGGGCTACGCTACATCCCGAACTTGGTATCGATCTTTTTTTATCCTGTTTTAAAAGTGGATCAACTTTTTGTCGGGATGGCAGGATTCGAACCTACGACCTCCTGCTCCCAAAGCAGGCGCGATACCGGGCTACGCTACATCCCGAACTTGGTATCTTCTTTTTTTATTTCCCTTTTTCGAAGGGATTGCAAAGTAACGGATTTAAATTGACAATTCCATTTTTATTTGCAAATTTTTATTCTTTGCGGAGAGGGCGGGATTCGAACCCGCGGTACCGTTACCAGTACGACAGTTTAGCAAACTGTTCCTTTCGGCCACTCAGGCACCTCTCCTTCAAACCTCTCTTTTCTGCCCTACCGGCGTTGTTTTGAGGTCTGCAAATATAGTAAAACAAGTTATCCAACAAAAAAAAATTATAAAATTTGTTGATAATCTATACGCACATGATAGATGCTCATCAGCATCGTCTTGAATATCAATTTGATAGTCTCAATATCTTTTAGCGTCAAATCGCAGTCATCTAACTGATTTTGCTCTAATTTGTAGTTAATTATACGTTCAACGATGTCATTTATGTTCTGCGCATCGGGATTTTTCAGACTTCTTGAGGCAGCTTCGACCGAATCGGCGAGCATTAACACGCCGGTTTCTTTGCTAAAAGGTATAGGGCCGGGATAGCGAAAAATGTTTTCGTCGACAAATTTTTCGGGTGTATTTTTTAAAAACGATTGATAAAAATAATCAACACGTGTATTTCCATGGTGCGTTCTGATAAAATCAATTATCGCTTCAGGAATCTGGTTTTTTCTTAAAATCTCAATTCCTTTATGCACATGCTGAATAATGATCTGCGCACTTTGCTCATAAGGTAATTTATCATGTGGACTCACAGCCGTATTTTGGTTTTCAATAAAATACTGTGGATTGTCTACTTTACCAATATCATGGTATAAGGCCCCTGCCCTTACCAGCACAGAATTACCACCAATTTTAAATATCGCAGCTTCAGCAAGGTTGGCTACCTGTAAAGAGTGCTGAAAGGTTCCAGGCGCTTTAAAAGCAAGCTCTCTTAACAGTTTATTATTGGTATTGGTCAACTCAATTAAGGCCACATCCGAAGTGATGCCAAAAATACGTTCGAACAGGTAAATTAACGGATAAGCCAAAAGCGATAAAAGTACGCTAAAAACAAAAGGAATAAAATTCAACCATTCTATTTCACGGAAAGATCCTTCGCGGAGTAAGGCAATGCCTACAAAAGAAACAAAATAAGCCAGCAGAATAAATAAGGCTGAAACCAGGAATCTTTCGCGTTTGACAAAGTTTTTTATACTGAATATGGCAACCATACCCGCAGTAACCTGATAAAATACAAATTCAAAACTATTGGCAACAAAGAAACCGGCAATTAAAATCACCAGCATATGGAGGTAAAGTGCCAAACGCGTATCAAACAGGATCCTGATGATAATAGGCACCACACAGAACGGAATGTAGTATAAACTTGGGATTTCCATCTTAATGGCCCAGGTTAAAGCAAGCAGCATCCCTGTGGTTACAATGAGTATTAGGGAAAGCTGACGGTTATCGGCAAAAATATCCTTCCGGAAAAGAAAAAGGAACGACATTAAAATAGCCACTATAAAGGCAACCAATATCACCTGCCCCAGGTAAACCAATGCCCTGCTGCCGATAGTTTTGGTTTGTGCATCGTAAGTAGCTTTGTAAGATTCCAGTTTTTGATAAATTTCTTCATCAATCACATCATTCTTAGCCACAATAAGTTCGCCTTTTTGCACCATCCCTTTCGTAGTAGAAATATTGTTAACCGTATTATCCTGTATGGTTTGCGTCAATCGCTCATCAAATACGATATTCGGAGTGATGTGATCAATTGCGAGGTTTGCCACCAGATCGCCCATTACCTGGTTAGGGGCCTTAAAATTATCTTTAAAAAAAATCAGGGCCGATTCTGCCGTAAAAACATCCTGCGTATTTTTCTCCTGTGCTACATTATTTTCAAGCAAAGAAAAGTCGTAGTTTTTACCACCGGCCTGGTGTTTCACATTTAAGCCAATAATTCCTCTCTGGTAAATACGCTGCAACAATTTATAGGCAGCACTTTTATATATATCCTTATCTTTTTCGTTAAGCTGTTTTGATTTCCATTTCACATCAAATTCATTGGCAAACTCTTCCAATGCATTTGCAGTAATGCCCCTATCCAATTGGTAAACTGGCAAAATATCTTTTAAGGCATTTTTTTTATCTGCACTAACCTGCGGGTTGGTTTTTAAAATAGCAAAGCTGAAAGGCGAAATCAGATCCTTGTTTTTCCATACCGCATTTTTTTCGAACTCATATCTAAACCGGGGTTGTTTGGGCAGGAATAGCGTAATAATGAAAACGGTAAATATCATCATCACATATTTTAGGTTTGATGAATATTTCCGGTAAAGGATCTTGTGTGAATTTCTCTTGATTTTAGCCAAAACGATTTAATTATTATACTGTCAAAAATAGCATTTTTATCTAATATACATTTTACAGGTTTTGTTTGCAATTACCAGATTTTATATTTTACTTTATGATATCAAATTAATATCAATTATGTATCAAGAAAAAATTATTAATCCGCCATCTGGCTATTTAACATTTGCAGTAAGCATATTGTTGCTGGCTGCTTCCATTTTCTGTTTTGTTTCAGAAATTTTTCTCTGGGGAGGAATTTTATTAGCCATAGATATATTTTTACTATTTCCGGGCTTTTTAATCATTAACCCCAACCAATCGATGGTACTTACCCTGTTCGGAAAATATATTGGTACAGTAAAAGCCGACGGTTTCTTCTGGGTAAATCCCTTAACCGCAAAAAGACGCTTATCGTTAAAAGCCAACAATTTAAACGGGCAGCAGTTAAAGGTAAATGACAAACTGGGCAACCCGATAGAAATTGCTGCTGTGGTGGTTTGGAAAGTAAACGAAACTGCCAAAGCCGTTTTCTCTGTAGAAAACTACATGCAATATGTAAACATCCAGAGTGAAGCTGCTGTAAGGCATTTAGCCAATATTTTCCCATACGACCATGCTGAAGGTGAAGAAACCAGTATTACCTTAAAAGATGGCGCTGAAAAAGTAAGTGAACTTTTAGAAAACGAACTGAACGAACGTTTATCCCGCGCAGGCATCGAAGTTTTAGAGGCCAGGATTTCGCATTTGGCTTATGCGCCGGAAATTGCCAGCGCCATGTTACAGCGCCAACAGGCCACAGCAGTAATTGCAGCCCGTAAATTAATTGTAGAAGGCGCCGTAGGTATGGTAGAAATGGCATTAGAGAAATTATCACAAAAAGGGATTGTTGATCTGGATGAAGAGCGTAAAGCAGCTATGGTAAGTAATTTATTGGTGGTTTTATGCGGAGATCGCCATGTACAACCTGTAGTAAACACCGGAACCTTGTATAATTAAGCTAATGGAATTTGAAGAAAAACATGGATTGAAAATCTGGTGGCTTTATCTGGTTACGGCAGCCACTATATTTCCAACAGGGGCCATACTTATTTTTCAGAATAACGGCTTAAATTTCGCTGAACTTAAAGAGATGTACTTCGCCCCGGTTTTAGCGCTCTTATCTCCATTTTTAATCATTTTTTTAGTGCAACAGAATAAGCTCACCCTAAAGATAACAGATGAAGAGGTTTCTTTCCGGTATCCCCCTTTTCACTTTGCATCAAGTCGTTTCCGTTGGGAGCGTATTGAAAAAGCATACATCAGAAAGTACGATGCATTTTCTGAATACGGGGGCTATGGCGTAAAAAACCGGCTCTGGTTTAAATTTAAAGATAAGGCTTATTTATTAAACGATAAAAACAGAGGGCTGCAACTGGAATTTAAAAACGGCAAAAAGCTGTTGTTCAGTTCTAATAAAATAGAGGACCTGGAGATGTTTTTGATTAATTTAAAAACGAGGTATAATATACAAGCAATACAATAAGAATGGCGGAGAAAGATAAAAAAGCTTTTGTATTAAGAATTAGTCCTGCTTTATTAAAAGAAGTAGAAACCTGGGCTGCCGATGAGTTTAGAAGTACTAACGGGCAGATTGAGTTTCTACTCACGCAGGCATTAAAATCAAGAAAGAAAGGCAAGGCGAAAGAGGAATAACTGTAAATTGTTAACTGCCAATTGTTAACTTTTAACTGCTAAACTGATTTGGGCGTTACCCAAGCTACGCAAGGGTCGGGCTTTTCAGGGCTGCGCTTCGCTCCGGTACCGACGAAAAAATCGGTACTGAACCCTTACAATCCCTAACGCTAACCTACAGTTTAAATAAAACCTATCAGGTTTTCAAAACCTGATAGGTTTCTAACATCCCCCAAGCACCACCAAACCCAGGTAATTTAAACCTGATGGCAGCGGCAGCCCCGAAGCATGAGGGTTACAGCGAACAGCAGGACCGAATAAACCCAAGAAACACTACAGCACCTTTCCAAAACCTATTAAAAACTTATTAACCTGAGTTCGATTAATAATTTTTAGAAAAAAATTAGTCAATCAAAGCAATTATGTTTATATTTAAGTGTCTGAAATTCAAATATTTAAACACAAAAAACAGATGATTGACTACTCTAAAATTAGTGATATTTTTTGTCTTGTAGATGAGTTCTGCAAAGATTTTGATCAAACCACCAGTCCTTTTCTTTTGGGCAAGCCCTCCAAGCGTCCTGCGACCATGTCTAAAAGTGAAGTAATCTCTATCTGTCTGCTCTTCCATCTAAGCGGGTTCAGGTGCTTTAAACACTTCTATTTGTTTTATCTCCAAAAGCATATGCAAAGCGAATTCCCAAATACTGTGTCCTATAACCGCTTTGTTGAACTCAGCCAGAGCGTGCTCATGCCAATGACGATCTTCCTTAAAACCTGCTGTTTAGGCCGTTGTACGGGTATTTCATTTGTGGATTCCACCCCCATTCGGGTCTGCAACAATAAGCGTATAAAAAGAAACAAGGTATTTAAGGGGATAGCGGAGGTCGGGAAATCCACAATGGGCTGGTTCTATGGGTTTAAACTACACATCGTAATCAATGACAAGGGAGAGATATTAAATTTTGCCATCACCCAGGCCAATGTGGACGATAGAGAACCACTGAAGAACGAAAGCTTTTTAAAAGCTGTATTCGGAAAGCTTTTCGCCGACAAAGGGTATATATCCGAACATCTAGTCAAAATACTGTTTGTCAGTGATATACATCTGGTTACCAGTATCAGGAACAATATGAAAAATAGCCTGATGACCATGAACGACAAAATTATGCTCCGTAAAAGGTCTGTGATAGAAACCGTTAATGATGAGCTTAAAAACATATGCCAGATAGAACATTCAAGACATAGGTCATTCGCTAATTTTATCTCAAATATTATCGCTGGCCTAATCGCATACTCATTCTTTCCTAAAAAACCCGCTATTAATTATCAAACCAAACAATCATCACAGATTTTCGCGTTTTGATTAATCGAACTCAGGTTATTATTTAAATGTGCTAAAATCATTTCTTCAACGTTATTTTTAAACCGTATGGGTTTTGGAAACCTGCGGGGTTTGACTAACTTAGCGGCCTAACCAAAAATTCATAAAAATTAGTTTACATGAAAGAAGTTGTAATTGTATCAGCTGTGAGAACGCCTATAGGTAGTTTTGGAGGCTCATTAGCTCAATTTTCCGCTACTCAACTCGGTGGTTTTGCCATTAAAGCAGCCATTGAAAAAGCTGGACTAAAACCAGAGCAGATCCAGGAAGTATATATGGGCAATGTTTTATCGGCTAACGTTGGACAAGCACCTGCTACACAGGCTGCAAAATTTGCCGGATTGCCAGATTTACCTGCCACAACCATAAATAAAGTATGTGCTTCGGGCACAAAAGCAATCATGCTTGCCGCACAAAGTATTGCAAATGGCGATAATGAAATTATTATTGCCGGCGGCATGGAAAGCATGAGTAATGTTCCCTACTACCTGGATAAGGCAAGAAACGGTTATCGTCTGGGCCATGGACAGATTACAGACGGTTTGGTAAAAGATGGCCTCTGGGATGTTTACAATGACTATCACATGGGTTCTGCAGCCGAACTTTGCGCTACCGAATGCCACATTAGTCGCGAGGAACAGGATAATTTTGCTATCGAATCGTACAAAAGAGCACAAGCCGCACAAACCTCAGGTAAATTTGCTAATGAAATAGTAGCCATAGAGGTTAAAGACCGTAAAGGAGAGATTACTTTGGTTGATACTGACGATGAGCCCACAGCTGTTAAATTTGATAAAATACAGTCATTAAAACCTGTTTTCAAAAAAGATGGAACCGTAACAGCAGCAAATGCTTCAACTTTAAACGATGGTGCCGCGGCATTGGTTTTAATGAGCGCCGATAAAGCAAAAGAACTGGGTTTAACACCTTTAGCTAAGATTTTGGGGTATGCTGATGCGCAACAGGCACCAGAATGGTTTACCACTGCACCTTCAAAGGCAATTCCATTAGCATTACACAAAGCCAATATCAATATAAAAGACGTAGATTATTTTGAGATCAATGAGGCATTTTCTGTAGTTTCTATCGCAAATAATCAAATTTTAGAACTAAACGACAACCAGGTTAACGTTAATGGTGGTGCCGTTTCCTTAGGTCACCCACTTGGTGCATCGGGCGCCCGGATTGTAGTTACCTTACTTTCGGTTTTGGCACAAAATAACGGAAAAATCGGTGTAGCCGGAATATGTAATGGTGGTGGTGGCGCAAGTGCCCTCGTTATCAAGACATTATAATCCTTGGTTTTGCAGCGTATGGCTCATTTGATTGTATGAAAGTTATCAGATTTTACATCCTTTTAATCATTGGAATGCTAAGCTTTAGTGTAAAAGCTCAGCAATCACCGAATACTTTAAATGTTTTCCAGGATACACTGATTAAAATATCAGCAAGGGTTGTTGCTTCACAAAACGATGCTCAAAAATTAGAAATAAACGGTGGTTTTGTAAAAACATTGGTTGATGCTTTAAAAGTCTCCAATTCTTTTTCTTACCCTTTCGATTCACTTAAAAATGTATCTGTAATTAAATCACCAGATCAGGCTTTTAGGATTTTGAGCTGGTATATACTGCTCGAAAACGGTACATACCGCTATTATGGAGCCGTCCAGATGAATACAAAAAGCGGTCCGTTGAAACTTTACCCCTTAATCGATCAAACCGATAATCTTGGCGATGCCAACAGCATTACCAATAATCAGAAATGGCTCGGTGCCAGGTATTATGAAATTGTTCCGGTAACCAGTGGAAACCGATTGCCTTATTATGTACTTTTAGGCTGGAAGGGTAATACACAAATGACCACTAAAAAGGTAATCGATATTCTTTCTTTCAATAAGGATAACCTCACCTTTGGTGCGCCTGTTTTTGACGGCAAAGAACTAAAAGGGAAAAACAGGATCATATTTGAGTATGCCAAATCAAATGCGATGACTTTAAAAACGGATCTGAAAGCAGGCATGATTGTATTTGACCATCTTGCTTCATTTGATCCCGAAATTAAGGGAAAATTTGAATATTACGGATCAGACGGCACTTTTGATGGCTTTAAAATTATCGGTGGAAGGCTGAAATTGCAAGAAGATATTACGCTTAACAATGATCCAAATTCGAGTGATGAATTTTATGCAGACCCAAAGAAAAATGTTAAACCCATCAGAAAGTTTTAATTCTTAACAAACCATTTACCTTACTCCTTACTTAAAAATTTGTGAGTTTGGCAATCGCTCACTATATTGCGCCCTGCTAACTAGCTTAAACAACACACAAATTCTGAATTCATAAACTAAAACCAACAAATGTTTTATGCAAACATCTAATGAAACCATTAGTATTGACCATGATAAGGAACTAGACCTCCACTTAACCAGTCAAGAGGTTTCTCCAGAAAAATTATTTAGCCATCCCGTTGGCCTTTTTGTACTCTTTTTTACTGAAATGTGGGAGAGATTTAGTTATTACGGAATGCGGGCCATTTTGGTTTTATTCCTGATTAGCGACCTGAGCAAAAACGGTTGGGGTTGGCCACGACCTGAAGCCTTACAGCTTTATGCTATTTATACCGGTTTGGTATATTTTACACCAATCCTTGGTGGTTTAATTGCCGATAGATTTACAGGTTATAGAAAAGCGGTGATCATAGGTGCTTTTATTATGACCCTCGGTCACGCCGCAATGGCCCTTGAAGGGGTCAGCACCAACTTTTTCTATGTTGGTTTGCTTTTATTAATTATTGGCAACGGATTTTTTAAACCAAATATTTCTTCAATTGTAGGTAAACTTTACCCCCCAATCAGCGATAAAAAAGATAGTGCTTATGCCATATTTTACATGGGCATTAATTCTGGTGCATTTATCGGGATGTTAATGTGCGGTTATATCGGCGAAAAAGTAGGTTGGCATTATGGTTTCGGCTTAGCTGGTGTATTTATGCTTTTCGGAATGCTACAGTTCTATTTCGGACAAAAAATATTTGGTGTAATCGGTTCGGCAGTTGATAAAACTAAAGCAGTAGAAAAGGCAGATCCAACAGTGGAAGAAATTCCTAAAAAAGTTAGAAGTCAACGCTTATGGGTAATCGCCATTTTATCTATTTTTACCATTTTCTTCTGGATGGTATTCGAACAGGCAGGCGGATCGATGACAATTTTTGCCAAAGATTATACCTTAAGAAACTTAACAGGAGGAGCAGCTACAACCTTTAAATGGGTAGATGCCATACTGACCATATTTCCATTGGTAGCCGTAACTTTTGTGCTGTTTTCATTAGCGCGCAAAATTTTCAAGAAATATCCGGCAACTATTTTATTTACATTATTGAGTTTTGCCATTATCTGGGTATTGGCCATCTGGAAAGTAAGCAGAGAAATGGGCTCGGTAAGTACCGAAGTTCCGGCTTCCTGGTTTAGTGTATTAAACTCATTCTTTATCGTATCGCTGGCACCTATTGTTTCTAAAATATGGGAAACCAAATTTAACCCAAGCGGGCCTGTAAAATTTGGTTTCGGTTTAATTTTTGTAGGCATCGGTTTCGCAGGCTTAGCTTATGGTGGTTCGTCTATTCCACAAGGGGCCACTTCAGCAGAAGTAAGTTTATTCTGGTTAATTTTCGCCTATTTCTTCCATACTGTTGGTGAGTTATGTATCTCTCCTGTTGGACTATCCTATGTAAGTAAACTTGCACCTTCAAACCTTGTGGGTTTAATGTTTGGTGTATTTTTTACCTGTACTGCTATTGGTAACTACCTGGCCGGAGCTACAGGATCATTAATTGACAAAATAAGCGCCGCTTATTCAATTTCCACTTTCTTCCTAATATTCACCATAATACCAATTGTAGCAGGTTTAATTATGTTTGCCATAAGCCCTATTCTGCGCAAATGGATGCACGGTGTTCACTAATAAAAAAAATAACTTTTACCCAAAAGCCCGATATCCATCGGGCTTTTAATTTTTAAACCTATTTAATGGAAAAAACAGTTTCAATAGAAGAGATTCAGAATTTTGAAGGAAAATACCCGAAACAACTCTGGCATTTATCGCTGGTAGAAATGTGGGAGCGTTTCTGTTTTTATGGAATGCGCGGAGTATTGGCTTTCTTTATGGTAGAACAACTGGGTTTAAGCGACCAAAAATCGAACCTGCAGTATGGCGCTATTCAAGCCTTTGTTTATGCTTTCACTTTTATAGGTGGTATTTTTGCCGATAAGATTTTAGGCTTCAGAAAATCTCTTTTCTGGGGTGGGACTTTAATGATTATTGGAAACTTAATCCTGGCTTTCTCTCCGCACGATTTATTTTATATAGGTATTACCCTATCCATTATCGGAACCGGCTTTTTTAAACCCAATGTTTCATCAATGGTTGGCGAATTATACCACGAGAAAGATAATCGCAGAGATGCAGGATATGGACTTTTTTATGCGGGTATTAATGTAGGTGGCTTACTGGGTGGCGCCATGTGTATTTATCTGGGTAAATATTATAACTGGCATTTATGTTTCTTATCTGCCGCCCTGGTAATGATGTTTGGCTTAGGTACGTTCATTTTTACAAAAAAACACTTAGGTCCTATCGGGAGTTCACCATTACTGCACCTTAAAAAATCAAAACAGCAGCTATGGGAAATAACCGTTTATGCGGGTTCGATACTATGCATCCCATTGATTTATATCATGGTAAAAAACACGGCCTTTACCGATTATTTCATGTACACCATAGGCGTTGTTGCCCTGGTTTATTTCCTATACGAAACCTTTAAAATAAAAGATAAAAAAGCACAATATAAACTATTGGCAGCGTTCGTTTTTATCTTCTGTTACTTCATTTTTATGGCCATATCTGAACAGAGTGGCGGTTCGCTTTCATTATTTGCAAAAGATAACCTGGATCATAAAATCCTCTTTTTTAATATCGACCCCAATGTGGTAAACAATAGTGTCAATTCGTTTTTTGTTATTGTTTTTAGTCCGATTGTAGGCATTTTATGGCTTGGCTTATACAAACGTAAAATAGAGCCCAATACCGTGGTAAAATTTGGGATCGGTTTTCTTTTATTGGCTTTGAGTTTTTATGTTTTTTATGCCACCAGGTTCTTCGCCAATATACAGGGCATTAGCTCGCTAAATGTATTTACATTAGCTTATTTATTGTTAACCCTTGGCGAGCTTTGCTTGGGGCCAATTGGGATGTCGATTATTACGAAACTTTCGCCAAAGAAAATGTTCGGCATGATGATGGGACTTTGGTTTTTATCAAGTGCTTTTGGACAATTGGCTGCCGGAAAACTGGGTGCAGAAATGTCGAGTATCGACAATGCTTCACTACCAACTAAATTAATGGCTTATACCGAAGGTTACAAAGCATTGGCTTTATATTCTTTAATTGCAGGTTTGGCATTGATTATTTTTTCGCAGCTGGTTAAGAGATTGATGCAGGAAGTACGGTAATAGTTCTTTGTCATTCTGAACGTAGTGAAGAATCTTTTTATATCGTATAAAGTGTAAATAAAAGAGTCTTCGACTACGCTCAGACTGACATTGTTTAAGAAGCATATTCAATAAGATTTGGAAATGAACGGACTGGAGTTCTTAGCATCTTCAGTCCCGCCATTCGCTATAGTCCCTCTTTTCAATCGGGCACTGCCGCTGCTGTCGGGTTTAGGAACAACGGTTCAGTGACTTAAAATCTAATTCTGAGCAGATCTGCGAAATCAGCGGGAAACAATAAGATCTAAGATATACTGAGGAATAACGGCATTAAACAGATCCTGGAATAAGTTCAGGATGACGAACGCGGTGACAAATCACGTGGAATTCATGAAAATTCATAACGGTTTCATATTTAATATTTACTTTCGCAGTTTAAAAGCAATTGCCAACTAAAAATATCAAATACAAAGGCCAAAAGCTTATATTATTTAATAAACCACAACAAACGTGTCAGATAGTTTAGTCATCATTCCCACCTACAACGAGAAGGAAAACATCGAAAAAATCATTAGAAAGGTTTTTTCTTTAACACAGCCTTTTCATGTTTTAATTATTGATGATGGTTCTCCTGATGGAACTGCTGAAATTGTAAAATCGCTGCAAAAAGAATACGAAGGGCATTTATTTATTGAAGAGCGTGCGGGTAAACAAGGTTTGGGTACAGCATATATTTATGGCTTTAACTGGGCATTACAACGCGATTATGCCTACATATTTGAAATGGATGCCGATTTCTCCCACAACCCGGATGACCTGGCTCGCTTACGCGAAGCTTGTGTAAATGGTGCAGATGTAGCCATTGGTTCCAGATACGTTAAGGGTGTAAATGTAGTAAACTGGCCAATGGGCAGGGTTTTAATGTCGTATTTTGCTTCAATGTACGTGCGTATGATTACTGGAATCAATATTCAGGATGCTACGGCGGGTTTTAAATGTTACCGCAAAATTGTACTGGAAACCATTCCATTAAATAAAATTAAGTTTGTTGGTTATGCGTTTCAGATCGAAATGAAATTCACCGCCATTAAATTTGGCTTTAAAGTAGTCGAAGTTCCCATCATCTTCACCGATCGTACCGAAGGAACATCAAAAATGAGCACCCGTATTTTCAGAGAAGCTTTTTTAGGTGTAATCCAGATGAAAGTTTGGAGCTGGTTTAGAAGTTATAAAAGGGAGTCTTAAGTTTGGAGCGGGGAGCTTGGAGTTGAGAGCGCTAAGTGCATAGCTGTTCTAATCGCTCAAGGATATGGTTAGAAATTGGGGATTTGAGGCTATTGTAAGCCTGTTATTTTTTCAGAACAAAAAACTAACTTATTTCCCCAAGACCTTTGTGCTCTTTGTAAAACTCCAAACTAAAAACTCCGAACTCACAACTTACTCTCCCTGATCATTGCGCCGAAGTCCTGTCCTTTATCCATAGCTTTAACAGTCATTACAATTCTTTTGGTACGGGTAGGTTCAGTTCTAGCCTGGTTAATCCAGTTGATATAATAGTTTTGATGCGATTTAGGCTGTTTTAAAAAATTTTGGATTAAATGTTCTTCTTCTGACAAGCAGATTTCCAGGTCTTCAGGCATTTCAATTTTAAAATCCTTATCTTCTTCTAAATAAAGTTCGACACTTGCTCCGGCTTCTTTTCTTAATTTTTTACGGACTTCGCCCTTTAAGGCAATAATAAAATCGCCCTCTACCATTGGCATAGCTGCCATACCATTAATTTCCAACTGATCTATTTTCCCTTTTACCCTGAAACTCTTTTTACAATCGGGTTTTATTTCGTTGGCCAGTGCTGCCGGAATAAACACATAACTCCAGCCAGTTTTTTCGCCCATCGTTTCGAAACGCTCTATTTCTGCTTTAAAGTGGATCATGGTTTAAAGATAAAAATTATGTTTAAACAAGTAAACGATTAAATGATTAGGCTATTTGTGAACTCGCTAGAAATGAGTCTTAGTTTTTTTACCATATAAGGCATTTAAGTAACATATAAGCTTAAATGAACTTCTATTTCTCATGGTAAATGAGTTTTAAATATTGATGTAGAAAAGATTCTTCGCTGTGCTCAGAATGACAGATTTAAATAAAAAGGTTGTCATTCGACTACACTCGAAATGGCGATTCAGCACCTATTTCCATTGCCCTAGCAGTATATCTAAAAAGCAATCTTCAGAACAATAAAATCATAAAATAATTCCCTAAAACATTAACAGGCTCAAAAACAAGCCAAATTATGAGCCGATTAGCGAGATTAATCGGCTCATAACATTAAACCGCCACCGGGTTCATCTGGATATCTAACTTTGCAAACTTTAATACTTCAATACTCTGAAAGCCAAAATCTTCTACCACTTTACCTAAAATGAGGTAACAGCCCTTTCCTTTAAAAGGATACATGGGTGTGTTATTGGGAAAATGGGTCGTATCAAAAAAATCTCCGTTGGCATCTAAAAAAGTACCGAACCACATTTTGGTGTTTTTAATAGTGTGTACTGTTTTTTCACAAACATAGTTCCCTACCATCCTTACCGTTTTACCCAAATGTTTGTGCATATCGACTGCCATGGTATCGCCTCGATAAGGTGTTTTCAGAAAATCGAACATTTTATAATTGAGCGGATAACCCAATAACTCTAGTTCTGTGTAAGCATTTTCGAGTTCCGAATCGGCTAATGCCGGGAGTTGATAGGTTTTGTAACTTAACTTGAAAAGCTCCGCATGGTTTACCTTTTTCTGTTTAAAGCCAAGGTAATTGTGTACATCCCAAAGCAGGGTTTTACGGTCTTTTCCGGTAAAACATAACGCTCCTAACCGGATTAAAATAATGGCCTGTTCTAACGAGATACAGGTTCGCTTTACAAAATCTTCGAGATCAAGATATGGACCGTTTGTCCTGCGTTCGTGTGGGATGATTTTGATATTTTTTTCTTCCAATCCCTGAATGCCGATAAAACCCAGGTAGGCATCTTTGCCTGTTATGGTTACCACTTCATCGCTATGGTTAACACAAGGTAAATGCACCCTGGCGCCTGTTTTTTGCAGTTCGTGCACGTAAACCCATCGACTGTAAAAACCACCATAGTTATTGAGTACCGCTACCATAAATTCCATGGGGTAATAAGTTTTAAGGTAAAGGCTCTGATAACTTTCAACGGCAAAGGAAGCTGAATGCGCTTTTGAAAAACTGTAGCCGGCAAAAGAAGAAATCTGACGCCATACTTCGTTAACCAGTTCTTCTGAATGCCCCTGCTGTCGGGCCGAAACCTTAAATTTGTTCACCAATTCATCAAAAGCCAGTTTAGAACGGTATTTACCACTCATGGCCTTACGCAGCACATCGGCATCGGCCAGATCTAAGCCCGCAAAATAATGGCAAACTTTAATTACATCTTCCTGGTAAACCATTACGCCATACGTTTCGCTAAGCCGCTCTTTCATCACCTCGCAGAGGTACACCACTTTATCGGGCGCATGGTAACGCTCGATATACGATTTCATCATGCCAGAACTGGCCACGCCCGGACGGATGATCGAACTGGCGGCCACCAGGGTAAGGTAGTTATCGCATTTCAGCTTTTTAAGCAATTGCCGCATGGCTGGCGATTCGATGTAAAAGCACCCTATGGGCTGCCCTTCTTTAAGGATATCGTTTAGTTTTTGATCTTTTTTAAAAGCTGGAAAATCATGGATATCAATATCTCTTCCTTTATTCTTTTTGATCAATTGCACGGCCTCACGGATGTGTCCAATACCCCGCTGACTTAAAACATCGAATTTCTCATAACCTATGGCTTCTGCCTCATACATATCCCATTGCACTGTTGGAAAACCTTTTGGCGGCATATCCAGTGCGGTAAAGTAGGTAATCGGTTCTTCTGAAATCAAAATCCCACCGGCATGGATAGAACGCTGGTTGGGCATTCCTTTCATGTACTGGTACACGGCCTGCAATTTCTGATAAGTAGCATTAAGCAAATTTTCCCGCTCTTTAGTAGGATCGGTAAAACTGTCTATTTCTCCTTTGGGCAAACCTAAAACCTTACCAATCTCCCTGATGATTGCCCGGTCTTTGAAAGTGCTCATGGTACCCAAAAAAGCAACATGCCATTTAGGATAGCGTTCAAAAATATAACGCTGTATCACTTCTCTTTCATCCCATGAAAAATCGATATCAAAATCTGGTGGGCTTGTCCGTTTTTCGTGTAAAAACCGTTCGAAATACAGATCAAGATCAATCGGATCTACGTCAGTAATGCGCAAACAATAGGCTACAATGCTATTGGCGCCCGAACCACGACCCACGTGATAAAAACCCCGTTTATACATTGCATAATGTACTATATCATAGGTAATGAGGAAATAGGCACAGAAATTTTTAAGTTCGATAATCCGCAGTTCTTTTTCCAAACGCTTAAGGGCTTCTTCATTATTTTCGCCATAACGGTATTTAAGTCCTTCTTCGGCCAGCTCCCGAAGCATTTTTTTATCTCCTTCGAAACCTTCTTCAGTATAAAAAAACTTATTTTTTGAAGAAGGTGCGGCCCCATCCTCAAAATAAACACTTAAATCGCAGCTATTTATCAATTTCTGTGTATTTTGAACAATAAAAGGGTATTGTTCAAACTGCTGTGTAAGTTCGGCTTCAGGAATCAGAAATTCATCGGGATCGCATTTTTGTTCCTCAGCTACTTTACTTAAAAGCGTATTGAGTTCTATAGCCCTTAAATATTCGTGCAACCGATAAGTGATTTTGTCGCCCACCGTAACGGGATGCCACACTAGCAATTTTTCTTTCTGGCCCAAAAGCGGATGTTTGTACAAAAGATTCAGCTGTTTTCCACGCACACCTATATATTCGTTTGCTTTTAACGTTTGATTAAAAGCTTTATGAAAGGGATAAATAATGTACACATTTTCCATTTGGGGCGGAACCTCTGGCAACGGAAGGTTGTAGATGTTGTGGTGACTTAAAAATTCATTCAGCTCGCGCATGCCTTCCCTGTTTTTGGCAATACCTACATATAACAGCTTGTTATCGATTCGAAATTCGATTCCGGCAACAGGTTTAATCTGATAAGGAATATTGCCCCTGTGTATTTCGTCAGCTTCTTTGGCAATGCCTTGCTTATAACACTCGCGAATAAACTCTACTGCACCCGTTGAGTTGTTAATATCGGTAAGGACCATTTGATGGATCCCTAAACGCCGTGCAGTAGCAATCAGTTGATCAATGCGCTGCGTACCATATTTCAGGCTGTAAGAAGAATGAACATTCAAAAACATAACTACTCGTAAGATTTGGTACCCGTTATTCCTTTTTCGCTCATAAAACTCCTGATTTTCGAACGTTTCCTTACTTCCTGCTCTTCTTCTGTTTGGTTTTCGATTAAAATTTTCTTTTTACGGGGATTGTACTTAATTATTTTTCCTTTTTCATCGCGGGGTGGTTGGGTAACAATAGAGGCTTTTACCACGGCTTCTGCACCATAGCTATTACGCACCTTATCCATGGCCTGGTAAAGACTATATTCTTCTTCGGCGATATTATAAAGACCAATCTGCTCGTAACCACTTACCAGGTGCGAAAGTTTTACGCCCACCAGCCGGAGCAACATCCTTTTGGCATACACTTTTTCGAACAGGCTATGGGCTTTGCTGATCAAAAAAGAATCGAGCGAGGTATAAGGAATGCGTTCTTGCTGGGTAACGGTTTCGAAATTGGTATAACGCACGGTTACCGTAATGCAGGCGGTTAGTTTTTTCTGGTTACGCAGTTGAAAGGTTAGTCCGCTAACCATTCCGGTTATAATGGCTTTTAGTTTGGCCATATCCATGGTATCGCTTTCGAAAGTGGCCTGTGTACCGATTGATTTTCTTTCGCGATAAGGCACCACGGGCGAAAGATCGATCCCGTTTGCTTTTTGCCACAAACTTAAACCATGTTGCCCTAAAATTTTAAACATAAGCTGTTGTGGAATCTGCGTAAGCGTAAGGATTTCGCGAACCCCCATTTCGCTTAATTTTTTATAGGTAGCATGACCAATACCCGGAATTTTATGAATAGCCAGGGGATCAAGAAAGGGCCGCAACTCGGGAAAAGTAACCTGCCGTTCGCCACCAGGTTTAGATTCGTTGGTGGCTATTTTGGCTACGGTTTTATTGATCGACAAACCAAAGGAAATGGGCAATTTCATCTCTTTAATAAGGGTTTGCCTGAGTTCTGACGCGAATTTCATACAGCCAAAAAAGCGATCCATACCCGTCATATCGATATAATGTTCATCAATACTGGCTTTTTCGAAAAGAGGAACTTTATCGGCAATAATTTCGGTAATCTCGTGCGATGCCTTGGAATATTCCTCCATATCGCCTTTTAAAAATATAGCCTGGGGGCACAATAATTTTGCCGTCCTGCCGGGCATCGCAGAATGTATGCCATACTGGCGTGCTTCATAACTGCAAGAAGCTACCACCCCCCTATCGCCGCCACCCCCAATAATTACGGGCTTACCCAACAATTTAGGATTTTTTCTGATTTCTACAGATACAAAAAATGCATCCTGATCCATATGAATAATCTGCCTTTCTTTATCCATTCTAGTATTATAAGGGGATGATTAAAACCAAAATTACTAATAATTTTAGCTAAATAAAGATTTAAAGCGGATTAATTCTTAACAAAATACTAACAATTTTAGTTTTAAGCTTGATGCTACAGCGAGCTAGAAATGTTATAAGACTACTAAAATTTTTAATATTCGCGAGAAAACCATCACGATCCGTTGGTTAATAAGTACCCAGACTCACGGACACATAAGAAGCACTAAAATAACACAGTGGAACGTGGGAATGCAATCAACTCAAAGCGTTAATCAAAACTTTGTCTGTTTTAAAATGTTTAGCTAGTAATAAACATTTATCCTATGAAAACTAAAGACAATAAAAACACCGCTAAAGAAGAGCATAAAAATGAAGGAAGCTCAAAAGAAAAGGCCTCCTTCGATCAAAATGGGAAGGGTTCTTCAGAAAAATTTGGTCAGGCTGGCTCTACACCTAATGAATCAGGAGAGAGTGGCCCTGGTACTGTAGATAAAAGTAAAAAAGCTTAGAAAGATAAAAGAGTATTATACTCTTTTATCTTTCATAAATACTCATCTTTTCAGCTAGTTCTATAATGCTTTTTATTTTCAGCTTTTGAAAAAGTCTCAATTTATATGTACTTACGGTACCCATTTGAAGCTTTAACTGATTAGAAATTTCCAATACACCAATACCTTTTGTTAAAAGTTCTGCCACTTCAAGTTCTCTGCCCGAAAGTTTAGTAAAAGGATTATCGGCATCGTTACCTAATATGCTGTTGAACATATTCTCTTTAACGTTTCTGCTTGAATAACGGCTGCCAGCTAAAATTGTAGTAATTGCAGTTACAATTTCCGATTCTTCAGCATTTTTGGTTAGGTAGCCAGAAGCACCCGATTTTAAATAAGGTACAGCATAAATATTTTCATTTAAAGAAGAAAATACGAGGATTTTAGCATTAGGCTGAACCAACTTAATTTGATCGATTACCTTAAGGTTGTTACCTCCGGGCAAGTTTACATCAATTATGATTAAACTTGGTGATTTTTTTACTTCCACAAGCGCCTGCTCTAGAGTGGATGCATGAATGATGTCAACACCAGGCCAAAAGTCTGATATTAAACCTTTTAATCCACGGCGGATGATTTCATGATCATCAGCGATGAGTACGGTGAAAGTACTTACGGCATTTTTTGTTTTCATTATAATTAAGGATATCGTGCAAGTTAGTAAAAAGTTATTTTTTTTACGCAATTGTAGCTAATTTTTCTGCAAAAAATGTAAATATTATTATACACAATTCAACAATTTTGTTGAAAAAAATGAGAGTTGCCAATATTATTGGCATCAAAAATCTATGGCATATACACTATATTTCCCAATTGCCTGACTATGCCCACAACACTAATCGTTTTAATATTGGCATTGGTTGGGATATTTGGTAACCAAATAAGTAAAATAAGGTGAGTCGGTTAAATTACCAGATTTAAATTGGCCGTATCAGCCTTTAATGAGCGCCCGCACGAATTTGCGTACCATCACTTTTCTTTACCGCTGCCAAAACCTACAGTATCCTAGATAAGATGACCCGTTTGCACTACTCCAATACTGATTGCAGACGCAAAAAAAGGAACTTGATGGGTTACAATCCCTATTCGATTGGTAGTGATTCCTGAAAATTTGTAAAAGAATGATTAGATCTTAGCCCGGATACGACTGAGTGTTTCCATCCTGATAGCCAGAAAGGATGCAATGTGTTTTAAAGAAACGCGGTTTATCAGGTCAGGGAAAGAAACCAGGAATCGTTTATATCTTTTTTCGGCAGAAGAAATTCTACAAAGATAAGCACGCTCCTCTGCCGAGCGGTAATATAACTCCATCATTTTTCTGCCCACAATATTGGCTTCAGTGAAGTTTTCAAACAGGTAATCTGATAATACATGCGGAAGGGCAATTAAATCTACATCTTCCAATGCCTGCAAATACTCCCCCGAATCGCCTTCCACCCATAAATTACGTATCGTTCCCACCACTTCGTTTTCTTTTGAAATCCAGGTAGTAATTTCCGTACTTCCATCTTTTATAAATCCCCTTACCACCCCTTTTACAATCAAAAACAAAAATTTATTGCGGTCAACTGGCGAAAGCAGGTATTTATTCTTCTTATAACTAATCGGAAATGTATGCTGGTTAATGCGTCTTTCTATTTCATTATTCAGTGGATGAAACTTTTTAAAAACATCAATTAAAGGCGAAATATTATTATATTTCTTCCACCTCTCCTCATCGGACAAGTTAACTGCGATCATATAAATTACTGTTTGGCTAGGCGATTCTCTCTTTAAATAAGAGAATCCCTATGTAATAATAAGAACATTGATTTTAAAAAAGAAGTTTTTATTTATTTATAATTTAAAAATGCCTTAAAACTCCTTTTCAACGCCAAGACCAAATAAAGCAAAATCATATTTAACCGGATCTAAAGGATCAAACTCCCTTAAATGAGTGGTTAGTTCTACAGCGGTTAACCAATCGGTTTGCTTCCGGCTAATGAGACCGAGCAAGCGCCCTACCCTGTCTACGTGCACATCGCATGGGCAAATCAGATCTTTAGACTTTAGCGTATTCCAGATCCCAAAATCAACGCCTTTATTATCAGCTCTTACCATCCACCTTAAAAACATGTTCAAGCGCTTACAAGTCGATTTTTGTTGCGGCGAAGAGATATGTTTCCTGGTGCGGTGGGGGAAATCTTCCAATGAGAAGAAATAGGCCCTGAAATGGTTCAATGCCTGCTCTATTGAAAAATGAAGATGGGCGGTAGAACAAACTTCGGAAGAAAGCGCTACGCTCTGCTCTGTTGAAGAAATCTCCAGGTATTCCGTTCTATAAATATCCTGCTGAGGAATAAAAGCCTGTTCCAGGCTTTCGAAATTTTCATAATGCTGCTTAAAAAACGAAATAAAATAAAGCAGATCCGTATCGTTAAAGGTGCGGTGTTTAAAATTCAGCAAACGCTTTAAATCATCATCACTGTGGTTTAACACAAAATCGTATGGTGCATTATCCATCCTGTCAAGCAACTCCCGGCATTTATTGATAATTGTTTTCCGTTGCCCCCAGGCCAAAACCGCAGCAAAAAAACCCGAAATTTCAATATCTTGTTTTTTCTCAAAAAGATGCGGAATACAAACCGGATCGTTTGCTATAAAATTAGGCTGGTTATATTGTTCAACTTTGCTATCAAGAAAATTCTTAAGCTCCAGAAATTGCATATAAGTAATTATTTAAACGAAAATAGCAGCACAACAGCGGCCATCCTAAACCGGATTGAAACGGTATCCTTTTTTGTTTTGTAGATTTTAATGAAGCAGGCACTTCAACAAAAAAGATTTAGTGTAAAGCCGGGACAAACATTAAATTATAGAATAGAACCGGCTTTACAAAAAATAAAAAACCGGGCAAATGCTAATCATAATACCCGATTGAAATTTTATGCCAATGCCCTTTCGAGGTCTTGCAAAAGATCGTCGATATCTTCTACTCCAACACTTAAACGAAGTAAGTTATCGGTAACACCAACTTTTTCTCTTTCCTCTTTCGGAATAGAACCATGTGTCATGGTAGCCGGGTGATTGATCAGTGATTCTACCCCGCCTAAAGATTCAGCAAGGGTAAACACTTTAAAATTAGAGGAGATCCTAAATGTTTCTTTCAGGTCAGCCCCTTTCAAGGTAATCGAAATCATACCTCCAAAGCCACGCATCTGTTTTTTAGCTACATCATGGTTAGGATGATCTTCGAAACCCGGCCAATAAATTTTATCAACTTTTGGATGTGTTTTTAAATAGCGCGCAATACGTTCGCCGTTTTCGCAATGTGCTTTCATCCTTAAATGAAGTGTTTTAATCCCTCTCAAAACCAAAAAAGCATCTTGCGGACCTGGCGTTGCACCGCAAGCATTGTAAATAAACCAAAGGTCTTTATACAATTGCTCATTATTGGTTACCAAAGCGCCCATTACCACATCGGAGTGACCGCCAATATATTTGGTTACCGAGTGCATCACAATATCAGCGCCTAAATCGATAGGGTTTTGCAGATATGGCGAAGCAAAAGTATTGTCAACCGTCAGGATTAAATTTTTCTCTCTGGTAATTTTCGCTACCCCTTCAATATCGATAATCTGCATGGTTGGGTTGGTTGGCGTTTCAATCCATACCAGTTTCGTTTTATCGTTAATGTACGGCAGCATATTCTCTGGCTTAGAAAGATCCAGAAAATGAAATTTGATTCCGTATTTGGTATAGATTTTAGTAAAAATACGGTAAGAACCACCATAAAGGTCATTTCCGGTAATTACTTCATCGCCTGGCTGCAATAATTTTAGTACAGCATCTGTAGCACCCATTCCACTCGAAAATGCCAAACCATATTTGGCATTTTCCAAAGCAGCCAAACAATCTTCCAAAGCTTTACGCGTTGGGTTGGTCCCTCTCGAATACTCGTACCCTTTGTTATCTCCAGGAGATTTTTGCCAATAGGTAGAGGTTTGATATATCGGTGTCATGACTGCACCTGTTGTTGGATCAGGCTCCTGGCCTGCATGGATGGCTTTAGTTGCGAATTTCATTTTTTTTTAAGATTTGAGAAACTAGATATGAGACAGGAGATATGAGACAGGAGATTTATTTTACTCTCAAATCTCACATCTCAAACCTACCTAATAAGCTCTTGCGAACAATACTCTCTGGATTGATGGTTTGCCTGAATAAATACAAACCCCATCTTCCAGTTTATTATCTAAAGGAATACAACGTATAGTTGCTTTCGTTTCTTCTTTTATTTTTTGTTCCGTTTCTGGCGTTCCGTCCCAATGTGCTGAAATAAAACCAGCTTTGGTATCTAACAATTCCTGAAACTCTTCGTAACTGTTGGCTTCAGTAATATGCTCATCACGGTAAGCTAATGCTTTGTTGAACATACTTTGCTGAATATCTTCCAACAGTTTTACGATGTAAATATCCAACCCTTCCTGAGGTATGGTCTGCTTTAATTTGGTATCCCTGCGGGCAACTTCTACCGTTTTATTCTCCAGATCACGGCCACCGATTGCAATACGGATCGGCACACCTTTTAGTTCATAGTCAGCAAATTTAAATCCTGGGCGTTGCGTATCCCTATCATCATATTTCACCGAAACGCCTAATCCTTTTAAACGCATGGTCAATTCATTTACATACGAAGAAATTCTGGCCAGATCCTCATCACCTTTATAAATCGGAACAATAACCACCTGAATTGGTGCCAGTTTTGGCGGAATAATCAATCCGGAATCATCACTATGGGCCATAATTAATGCACCCATTAAACGTGTAGAAACGCCCCATGAAGTAGCCCAAACATGATCTAATTTTCCATCTTTACCTGTAAACTTAACATCAAAAGCTTTTGCAAAATTCTGACCTAAAAAGTGAGATGTTCCTGCTTGTAAAGCTTTACCATCCTGCATCAAGGCCTCAATACAATAAGTATCTAAAGCCCCTGCAAAGCGTTCATTAGGCGATTTACGACCTCTGATTACCGGAACGGCTAACCAATTTTCGGCAAAATCGGCGTAGATATGCAACATACGTTCTGTTTCCTCAATTGCCTCTTCAGCTGTAGCATGTGCAGTATGTCCTTCTTGCCACAAAAATTCGGCTGTACGCAGAAACAATCTGGTGCGCATTTCCCATCTTACCACATTCGCCCATTGATTAATCAGTATGGGTAAATCACGGTATGATTGGATCCAGCCTTTATAAGTATTCCAAATGATGGTTTCAGATGTAGGGCGAACAATTAATTCCTCCTCTAATTTAGCTGTTTCATCTACAACAATATTTCCATTACCGTCATTTTTCAATCGGTAATGTGTTACAACTGCACATTCTGTCGCAAAACCCTCAACGTGAGAAGCTTCCTTAGAGAAAAATGACTTTGGGATGAATAATGGAAAGTAGGCATTTTGATGCCCTGTATCCTTAAACATTTTATCCAATATTGCCTGCATTTTTTCCCATATAGCATAGCCATTTGGCTTTATAACCATACAACCACGCACAGCAGAGTGCTCTGCTAAATCTGCTTTTAACACAATATCATTATACCACTGGGAATAATCGGCTTCTCTACTTGTAATTTCTTTGCTCATCTTATGTATTTGGAACGTAATTTGTAAGTTAAAAAGTATAAAATTCGATGGCAAATTTATAAATTTATGCCTACAAACGATCAACAATTAATATCAATTGTGATTTAACATTTTTAGAATAAGTAAATAGTTAGGAATTAACTACTTTTGGAACTTGTTTATTAAATTCGTGAACACACACAACTAAATATAAACACAATGAAACCAATTAAATTTTTACCCATTGTCATGATTGCCGCTGCAGGGTTGGTGGCCTCATGCTCTACATCAAAACTGGCTCAAACTAAGCCTGCTGATGATGTTTATAATTCTGTGGCAAAAGCCAGGGAGGTGGAAATAGCACCTCAACCTCAGAACCGACAAGGCCAGCAATATCAGGCCCAGGGTCAGGAAGAATATGATGAATATTATGGAACAAGTAATCCATATTACGACATGGATTATTCTTCGAGGATCAACCGTTTTTATAATGGATACAGCTTTCAAGGCTACTATGATCCATATTTCGACAATTATTATTACGGTAGCAGCTATGGACCATCCAATTATTTAGGGATTGGATTAGGTTGGGGCAACGGTTACGGTTTAGGTGGCTGGGGCGGTGGATTCGGTGTCGGTTATGGCTACGGAAGCATTTGGAATAACCCGTTCTATTATGGCAATTATGGTTACGGATGGAACAATCCTTACGGTTGGAACTCATGGGGACCTAATTCTTACTACGACCGTTATGGTTGGGGTGGCGGTGGATACTACGGCGGAGGCTGGGGTATTGGCGGTGGCTACTATGGTGGTGGCGTTTATACCAACAGAGGAAGTTACAGACCTAGACCTGGAAGTAATGACAGGGGCGTGCCAAGATATGGAAACGGTAATGCAGGAAACGTAGGCAGACCAAGCAGATCTGGCGTAAGCAATCCAAATGGTGTATCTTATGCGCCAAACAATAATGCAGGCAGACCATCAAGAAACCAAGGTGGGTATACTCAAAACCAAGGCAACCAAAGTGGCAGACCTTCCAGGAATGATGGTTACGCACCTCAAGGTACACAAAGCAGCAGACCTACCAGAAACGAGAGCTATACTCCTCCTGCAAGAACTGAGAGCAGACCAAGTTATTCACCTCCACCATCAAATGGCGGAGGCGGCGGTTCTAATGGCGGCGGAGGCGGTGGTGGTTCAAGACCATCAAGAGCTGGAAGAGGTTAATTATAAAATCTAAACACACAAATGAAAAAAATCATCCTGGCTTCTCTAGTAGCTACAGTAGCTGCTATGGGAACAACATACGCCCAAAGTTATGCACCCGATGCGTTCCGTTTTTCGCAAACCAATTATGGAAGCTCGGCAAGGTTTAAAGGAATGGGCGGCGCGCAAATTGGTGTTGGTGGCGATATTGGTTCAATTAATGCCAACCCTGCGGGTTTAGGTTTATTTACCAAATCAGAATTTAGCATTACTCCGGAATTTAATTCAGTATCTAATAATAGTGGATATTTAGGGAACAATACGAAAGCTAATAAAAGTCAGATTAATCTGAACAATATTGGCGTGGTGTTTTACAGTCCGGCTGCTAAAATGAAAGGATCTGATGTAGATAAAGGTTTAGTGAGTACTGTATTTGGTTTAAGCTACACTAGGAATAATGACTTTCTAAATAATATCGATTATGGTGGTGTTAATAGAAATAATTCGATAAGAAATTCTTATGTTGATCAAGCAAATGATAATGGAATTGAAAACTCAATAGCTGGGGATGCTTACAATAGCTTTTTGATCAATAGGAATACACCTGCTGCTCCTAATCAATTTTCGATAGATCCATCTGGCAATCAGAATTACAATCAAAACTGGAACGAAGCAAGATTAGGTTCTACCTCAGAATTTAACATAGCAGGGGCGTTAAATTTTGGCAACAAAGTATATATTGGTGCAACAGCAAGTTTTGTAAATGTAAAATATACCAGCGATGCTACTTTTACAGAGTCAGGTGTGGTTGACTCCTATAATGATGGTGATATCCCGCCTACATACAATGGAAATGAAAATTACAGTCTTAATCACTTCAGAAACCAGGAAACTAAAGGTGGTGGATTCAATTTAAAACTAGGCGCTATTTTCAGACCGGTTAGTGAGTTAAGGATTGGTTTGAATTTCCAAACACCAACTTGGATGAACATTGAAGACAATACCAGCGAGACTTTACAGGCTACTACTGCTGGAAATGCTAATACCGGACCAACTAAGTCGAACAATCCAACTCAATATTATCCATTTACTTACAATTTGCGCACGCCATTAAAAGCTTCGGCAGGTATCAGTTATGTGATTGCAGGTACTGCATTAATATCGGCTGATGTTGATTATGTAGATTATTCTTCAATGCGTTTTTCAGCTTCTAATGGCTCTGATCCATCAACTATAAGCGACAATAACGCTTTTATCAAAACCTCATATAAAGAAGCTGTTAACTATAGAGTTGGTGCAGAAGTAAAAGTAACCAACGAATTGAGTTTACGTGCAGGTTACGGTGTAAATGGAAACGGCGTTAAAGGTGGCGACAATAAATTTTACCAGGGCCAGTATTATACTGGTGGGCTGGGTTATCGTATCGATAACTATTATTTCGACGTAGCTTATCAAAACTATCAAACGAATTTCAGTTCAAGTCCATATTTGCTAGACGATTATACAGAACCTGTTGCAGATGTTAAAAGCAATAGAAACAACGTATTCTTAACTTTTGGGGTAAGATTTTAATAATAAATTTTCTTAAATAATTAAAAAGCGCCAGTTTTCGACAAAGGAACTGGCGCTTTTTTTTACAACCGAAAAAGGATACCCAATCGGGTATCCTCAACATCATTAACTAACTAACATCTATTTAATTAACATCCCACCATAACCTATCGGTAATTTTAGCCTTTTGTTGCGGTTGTGGGTTTGCTGTAATTTCGCTATTTGGGTAAAGTACCCTTCTCGGAATTTCAGAGAGTGCATTTTTAACTTTGGTTAAAACCGGGAATCCGGTACGGCGCCAATCTGTATAATTTTCAGCATTAAGAAAGTTGGCAACCGACTTTTCTTCCATAATTAAACGAAGTGCATTTGTACTGCTGAGTGTCCCTCGCGAAGCAATGTAGGTATCCATATCAGTTGTGCTCACCCCTAACTTAGTCATGTGCTGTTTGATACCATCCTGATAAACAGGTTGTGCAGCTGCAAAACCCGATACCACGAGTGTGGCTTCGGCTTTTATGAATAATGCCTCGGTGTAATTTACCAGGTAATTATTGGCATTTGCACCCGCGTAAAAATCGGCAGGGATTGAGTAAGCTTCCAGATTTCCAATTTCGTCTAAACCAATTTGCCGACCCGTATATAAACCGGTTTGTTTGGCGGGTTTAACCATTTTGCTTAATCTTGGATCGTTTCTGGTAGTAAAAGCATCAACAAAGGTATTGGCAAGCACAAATGTAGTGCCTGGCAGAAAATTCTGCTGCCATGGATTTTCTGCTCCTGCTGCACCACTAAAAGCAATTTTAGCATCATCATCGTTGCTTTGCATACCATTAGTTAGTGCAGTCAAAGCCAGCTGTGCCTGCGCAGAAGCTGTATTTCCAGGTGCTTTACTCAGGTGCATGTAATAACGTGCTTTTAAGGTATAAGCCAATTTTTTCCACTTTGCCATATCGCCAGCGTACATCAGATCGTCACTGCCAGGCGCTAAACCAGCATTGCGGCCAATATCTGCAATCCCATCATCTAACAAGCGCTGTAGCTGGGTATATATTTGTTGCTGGGTATCGTAAGTAGGATTGGCTACATCAATTCCCTTGAAAGCCTGACTGTAGGGGATATCTCCCCATGCATCGGTTGCGTAGCCCAAAGTATACGCAGTGAGTATTTTAGAAATCGCAGTATAATTATAATTGCCGTTTGCAGCTGCTTTTACATTTAAGAGGCTTAGGTTGTTCAGCGTACGCGCATATACACTGTTCCAGTCACCGTTCATATCAATATTATACATCTGATAAGTACCGAAGTTTGGTGCCACCTGGTTTAGTGCCATTACCTGCAAATATTGTTGTAGCACTACACTTAAATTTCCATCGCCTGATGCATTGATGTTCTGGGAGATCAGAATCTGAATAGGCGGTAACATGAGCGATTCTTTAACATCTATCGGTCTGTTGGGGTCATAGTTAACATCTATGTATTTTTTGCACCCGGCAAAAGCCATCATAAATGCAAAACTTAAAATGAAATATATCTTTTTCATGTTGATTCTTTTTTATGTATTGGACCTATAATGTTAATCTTAAACTGAAATCTACGGAGCGGGATGTTGGGGTTGAGAAGGAATAGATGCCCTGAGATCCGTTTGAAGAACCAAAAGAACTTACTTCCGGGTCCCCACCTGTAAAGTGTGGTGCATATATCCACAAATTTCTACCCGTAACCTGCAAGCCAATAGTTTTGAAAGGTGTTTTTTGCAGCCATGTTGGTTTTAGGTTATAACCCATGCTAACATTTCTCAATTTTACATAAGTACCGTCCTGGATAACCGATTCCAATACACCATTAGCCCTCTGGTAATAGGCCTGTCCTGAAACAGAAACTGTATTCGGCAAACCTGTAGTCGCATTTACACCCTCAACAACACGTGGGCCACGGTCTTCGGTAACTTTTGGTGTGCCATAGAAATAGCCGTAACCATCCACATTGTTTTGGATATCGCCTCCCTTTTTCATATCAAAAGAGAAACTAAGCGTAAACTGTTTATACTTGAAATTATTAACAATACCGCCCATCCAATCTGGATTAATATCACCGATTATACCCTGTTCATCTGCAGCAAATGGTAACCCATCATTACCGGTTAACAATTTTCCTTCACTGTTTCTGGCATAACGGGTACCATAGATTACCCCATAAGGCTGGTTTGGAAAAATAACGGTAAAGCCATTGTCGAGGCGCTCCAGATTATTCTTGATCGAAAGGACCTTATTTCTGATCCTGCTATAATTCAGGGTCAGGTCCCAGCTGAAATTCTCCGTTTTTATAGGTTTTGCATTTAAAAGCAGCTCGATACCTCTGTTGCGCATTACAGCTGTATTTACACTCGTAGCGTTAAACCCGGTTGACGGTGCCAGTGCTACATTAGGAATGATCCCGTTTTTTGTCTTTTTATCGAAATAGGTAACCTCCAGGCTTAAACGGTTTTTAAAGAAACCTGTTTCTAAACCGATCTCAAATTCGTTGATCCGTTCATTTTTTAAGTTCGGATTGCCTAGAGTTTGACTGATCAAAAAGCCAGCCTGTTGCTGATAGGGAAAAGTAATGTTTCTTATCGGCAATGATTCGTACGGCGTAAGCAGGTTATATGGGCCAATGCTGGCATTCCCTACTGTGCTGTAGGATAATCTTAATTTCCCAAAGCTCATGATATCCGATAGTTCTTTCGAAAAGAAATTGGAAAAGATAAAACTTGTAGCAGCAGAACCATAAGGGTAAAAACTGTTGTTTTTGGCCAGTACAGAAGTACCATCGTACCTTCCGGTAAGGGAGAGGATTAAGAACTTTTTATAATCGATATTCGACTGTAAATAGAATCCTATTTTTCTGGTCAGATAACTTGTTTCCTTAAAATTTATATTTGATGTAGATCCAATGTTCTCAAACCCTGGAACGGTTATACCCAGGCCGTTGGCATAGGCAGTTTCACTATAGGTTGATAATATGTTGTTGCCCAATATCGCATCGATGGTAAAATCACCAAAACTTTTGTTGGCACCGATGATCAGGTCATTATTATATTGCCTGAAATTGGTGTTGTTGTTTACGATCCGGCCATTAAGGTTTGAAACCGAGAGTAACGATTCATGATATTTACCCTGTTCAACATAAACATCAGCACCAAAACGTTCCGTTATAGTTAACCAGTTCAATACTTTGTAATCGGCATTAAAAGTTGGCAAAAACCTGTTAACTACCGAAGTATTGCTGATGTTATCCAATACCCAATATGGGTTGTTCCTGGAAAAACGGAACAGCCTCTGCGTGCCGTCCGGGTTGAGGGCAGGCTGTAGATTATAGGAAACTGGGGCTGTAAAAACAGTCCATAAAGGGCTTTCAAGGGCATATCCTTCAGGCAACCTGGTGTTTTTGGTATTGGCGTAATTTAAGGAGAAAGTAACATTCAAATCCTTAATAATTTGTGTGGTGAATTTCCCAAAAACGGTATTCCGGTCGAACGAAGTGGTAGGTACCGTTCCATCTTGAGCAAAATTGCTATACGATATAAAATAAGAGTTGTACGCTCCACCCCCATTTACGGCTACCGTGTTGGTATATGTTTTTCCGGTTTTGAAAAATAGGTCAGACTGATCATATACCTGTGCAGGCTGACCATTAATTTTTAGGGTATCCATCCTTGCCCCCCACGAAGTACTTGTTTTCTGGTTCACACCATCAAAATATACGCCGTTAGATCCTAATGAATATTTATTCTGGATTTCGGGCAAAAGTGGTTTCTCCATAGAAAACGATGACGAAAAACTCAATGAAGGCTTTTTGTTAAGGCTTCCTGCTTTGGTTGTAATGATAATTACTCCTTTTGCACCATCAGATCCATATAGCGCTGTTGCAGCACCACCTTTTAACACATTAATACTTTCAATAATATTAGGATCAAGATCGGCAATACGGTTGGTACCTGGCCCCATGTTGAGAGTACCTGTTTCATCATTGTTAACCGGAATACCATCAATAACCATCAAAGCTTCGTTGTTTCCGAACATGGAATTGGCTCCTCTGATTACAATACGCGATGAACTACCCGGAGTGCCAGAAGAACTTGTAATCTGAACACCCGAAACTTTACCGGCCAGGGCATTTACCAAATTAGGTTCTTTGGTCTGGGTCAATTGCTCACCTTTTACCTCTTGAGAACTATAGGTAAGGTTACGTTTTTCCCGCTTTACACCTAGTGCAGTCACTACAATCTCATTCAGGCTTTGCTGGTCTTCGCTTAAAGTGATGGTTATGTTGCTTTGCCCGCTATAAGCAAATTCTTTGGTGGTATAACCAATGCCACTAAAAACCAGTGTAGCCGGGCTTCCGCTTTTAATTGAGAATAGCCCTTTTGCATCAGAAGAGGTGCCAACAGTGGTTCCTTTAACTTTTACCGATATGCCTGGGATTGGCTGTCCTGATGCATCGGTAATTTTGCCACTAATCAGCGGCGTTTGACCATAAATCTGCACGCAACAGAGCATAGTCAAAATGAACAAAGTAATCTTTAATCTGGTCATTGTATTCAGTTTAGTTAGTAGTATGACCAAAATTAGGCTTATAAAAAGCCAGATAGAATGCCGATTTTAACACGTATTGACCAGAAATTAACGCAAATGTTACAACAACTGAACTGATGTTGTAACATTTATGTGGATATTTTGGCTTTCCGCCTACTGATTGTTGTTCGCATCAACCAGATTTTCAGCACTGATTTCTGTTAGTTAAAAAACCAGGCGATTCGCAGATACACAAAGTAGTATCAATAAAAAAGTAGTTAATCAGGAAGATGAAAGTATAACCTGTTTATGTTAAATTATTATTTACGCTTCACCATAATCTCTTTCTCTCCATAAACCACTCCCTTATCCGTTACGCCCTGTACAATAACTTTAAACGGTCCGGTTAGATCGCCCATATTAAAACTAATGGATGTGTCACCTTTTATCTTCATCTGATAGTTCCAATAAACAGTTGAAAAATTGATAGGTTCATTTTTGTTATTGATATCAGACACGTAGAAATCCTTGGCAAGGTTGATTCCCTTTAAACTGATAATATTAGGTTTACGATCTACATCCAAACACCCTTGGTAAGTAATCTTACCACCTTTCCCATCAGAATAAGTTTCACCTGTTATAGGATTACTATTATCGGAAGCTTCAATATGATTATGGCAATTTAGAATATTATTCCTACAAACATAATCACCACATTTATTATAAGTTCTTTTGGCGTAATCGGTATTTTGATTATTCTTCGTAATCACCACTTCTTTAAGTTTGATGCCAGCAGCCGAAGTGATACTTTGATAATCATTATTTATTACTTTAGCTCTTGTATCTGGAAGTTCAAAGTTTTGCTGTACAATGTATTTCGTGAGTTCTTCCTGCGGGTTATTTATGTGAAGCGAATACAAATCATATCTATCGGTAACCATTCCCAGCCAAACCGGTGTTTTCTGTTCTTTAATCAGGAGATGATCAAATGGAATACTGAATCTGCCTGCACTATCTGTATCCAGAAAATTAAGGTTTTCCCCGGCTATTGTTGTTAAGCCCAAGGGGCTAGTCAATAACTTCTTTCTTCTGGTAATTTCACCATGGTAATCAAAACTCGAAAGCACTTCCTTTTTATTAACAACCTCTTCTTCAGGCCACTTATATCTTCTCCAGGTTTTAACCAAAAATACATCATTCAGATAATCCTGATCCACATACTTTAAACCCATCGGTCGGCTAGGAATTGGTTTTAAATGTTGTTGTAAATAAAAATAATCCATAATGTTCTGGTTATTAACAACTGAAATCCTATTGGCTTGGGTACACGAAATAGAAACTAGTGCCGTCAACGGAGCTTCATTTTTGCCGGTTACATTCAATTTTAAATTCACCTGATCTCTTGTATTATACTCATTTTTATCTGTGGATAATTCGATCTGATTAAGCTGATCATAATGTGCAAAGAAAATCCTTTCGGCCATTGGGCGATAATTGCTATCTAAAATGGTGACGGTATTTAACCCAATTGGCACGGAATCTAATTTAAACCTTATATTTTGGGTTTTGTTAGCCGCTAATATCAAATCGGCGTGCAAAAAAACATCAGCGAAATTATGCACCAGAACATGAACTTTTTGATTATTATTGGCCACCAGCTGTAGCCTGAAATCATTTTCGGCTATTGCTGTACCTGCTGTTAAAACAGCTCCATGTTTTAATGCCGCAGGTAAATGATAACTGTTACCTTCCTGTTCACTTGCAAAAAGTTTAACGTAATATTTTTTTGATGGCTTTGGACAGATCGAAAATGAACCAAGCCCTGTAGAATTGCTCTGGAGGGTATCAATTACCATGTCATTTTCATACAGAATACCCGTTGCTTTTATTGCATTGCCTTCCAGGTCTTTAACTTCAAAACCTACTTTCGAGGTTAAGCGGTCTACCAGGTAACCTCCTTCGGGGTAAAATTGAATCTGATAATTAGACCGGTTCCTTACCGGAAGATTAAACTTGATGTATCTAATATGTTTACCTTTTTTGATGGAGACATTAAGTTGATTATTATCCGCCGTAATTTTATCCGCAGGAAAGTTAATCATCAGTTCACCGATTACACTACTTTTAGCTGAACCGGTGAGCAATGTTTGTTTATCCTTACCGATATGATATTTTATTTCTGCATTTTCAACGAAACGGTTGTCACTGGATAAAATTTTCAACAATGCTATCCCATTTTTGCTCTGCTCATCATAAGCTTTAAAAATAGAAACATTGGCCGTTAATGGATTTACAGTAGTAGATTTAATGACAATGGGCTGCACAAATTCTCCATCTGGCTGTTTATCCTTTTTAATATTGGTATTCGCCACAAAACGATAGGAACCTCCCGGCAGCGAATCAGGCAAGGTAAGCGCACCGAACGCAAATCCTTTTTCAATCAAAAATTTATCCTGTATTACGACGCTACTATCACTATTATTGATAAGCGATAAATAAAGTGTATGGTATTGATCTAAGTTGGTAATGTTTTTTAGCAAGTACCCGCTAAACCAAACCTGATCGTTATTGGTATAAACGGTTTTATCGAAATGGACAAACAAATTAGATTGAGCCGTTTTTAAGCCATAGCGATTAATATTTAACACCACACTATCAAGCTTTACATCCTGCGCTTTTGCCTTTACTAATAAAAGCACAATACAGGTAAAGAGAATTTGAAATTTTGAAAGCATATTTGGATGATATAGCTAAAAATCGAAATTTTTAGCTAGAATCTCAAATTATCTCCAATTAGTGACATAATTTTCAGAACAGTTAATGAAGATTATATGATTTAAAACTTTTAAATTTTAACTATTCCATGCTTCACCGCATACAAAGCCAATCCTGTCCGGCTTTTTAACTGTAATTTTTCGCACAAAGAATTTCTATACCCATCAATGGTACGCGGACTCACAAACATTTCTGCTGCAATTTCATTGTACGTCTTTTCGGTACAGGTATATTTCAGAAACTCCATTTCCCTTTCAGTAAGTTTTACGAAGTCTGATATTTTCGAATTTGTAGCTAACGAACTGAGCGACTGCATGACTTTCCTCGTAACCAGTTCATTATAAAAATATCCTTTGCTGATCACCTCGTCAAAAGCACGTTTAAGTTCTTCAGGCTCGGCATCTTTGAGCACATAACCTTTGGCACCATTGGTAATCATTTTAATAATGGCAGTTTCTGCATCCATGGTACTCAAAGCAAGTATGTTTACTTCAGGATGATTTGTCCGCAGCCACGAAGCTGTGCTATATCCATCCATCTCTGGCATGTTGATATCAAGTAACACGATATCAGGTACATCGTATATTCTTAACTGCCTGATAAAATCTTTTCCGTTAGCAGCCTCAAACAATATGTTGTAGGATGGGAAATAGCTGATTAGAGCGGCCAACCCTTTTCTAAACAAAACATGATCATCAACTAGGGCTATATTTTTAATCTGGTCAGACATAAGGAATAGTTAAGGTAATTTTAGTTCCATTATTAATCACACTGTCGATTGTAGCTTCTCCCATAATCAGTGTAGCGCGTTTTACAATATTCTGAAGCCCCAACCCAGTCTCAATTTTCTCTTTTTCACCTGCACTAAAACCAACACCATTATCCTCGATGGTTATCTTTAGCTGTTCCGAAAAATCAAATCCAATATCGATTTTAGTGGCTTGGGCATGTTTTAATATATTTTGTAAACTTTCCTGCACAATCCGGAAGATGATGATTTTCTTCTGTTCTGCAATCTGCTGTTCGTTACCAGTTACCTCAACCTTGCAAACAATAACTCCTGCCCTGCCTATGCGCTGTAATTCCTGTTCTACCGCCTGCAACAAACTTAACTCCTGGATGCGGCTTGTACTTAAACTTTTTGCGATATCACGTAAATCGGTAAGGGCATTGCCCACATTTCCTTTAATTTCAGTGATCAATGATTTATCACTGGTTTCTTTTTGCTCCAGAATGCTCAATTGTAGTTTAGCCAAACTTAGTAACTGCCCAACATTATCATGTATTTCCTCACTTATCGTTTCAAAAGTCTGCTCCTGCATTTCCAGCCGCGATTGCAATAATTGCTCGCCATATTGTTTTTCGAGTTCTCCTCTCTCTTTTGCATACTGGAATTTCTTTTTCTGAAAATAGAGCATAAAGAAAACGATCGCACTACTAAGTGCAAAAAAAATAATTATACTGGGTATAATTACAAAGAGGACTTCTCTGTCTTGATCGTTCTGCATAAAAAGGCATAGGCAAATAAACAATACATAATGATATTAGTAATCAAATTTAATTTCTTTAGTTTAACGGCTAGTTGCTCGTAATTTTCCGTCAGATAGTGGAACATCCCCATATACGGCACAACGCAGGTGTAATAAACAATTAAACCTATGGCAATCCAGAATTCGCCCTCATTAAAAAGTGATGTAGTTTCTTCTGAAGTTAATTTTTCGTAGCAATAAATAAGTGCAAAGAATATAATAAATGTTCCGCCAAACACAAAAGCATAGCTACTCCACTGTAATATGTTAAAACTGTAAAAACTAAATATATACCAAAGAACCGGGAACATAAATAAGAACATTTTTATTACTTTTTGTAAGTAAACATTTTTGACAATCTGTTTAAAGAAATAGGCATAAAATATAAATTCCACCAAAATAAAAAAATTGTATTGAGGCAGCGTATTTCCCTCATAACCAAAATCTTGTTTAAAGAAAAATACACTAATTTCGAGCAGAAAAGTATAAACACATAACAAAGCAACCGTTTTAAGTTGCTTTGTTAATTTGGGTTGCAGGCAGATACCTGCTACCGAGGAAATTGCTAAAGAGACGAGATATAAATACTTGAGATACATAAATTTAAATATTTATCTAAAATAAGTATTTACTATTGATCTGAAACATCAAGTGCTGCCTTATTATCTGTTGATGGAGGTGGAGTGGGATCTCCGGTATCCATTGTATATAAGTTATTTATTCTATTTATTAGTTCCGCATATCTTTTATCTTTCAATGCCAATAATACAGCATTCCATTTCTGATTATCATATGGAGGAGAAAAGAGTTCCGTCCAAGTATCATCTCCAACAAAAAAAGATTCTCCATTTCGATATAATGTTGCAAATTTTCTAATTAACAAATATTCCTCTTCTTTGTCATCTTTATAAATCTCAACACCTTCTTCATCAGTAAATACAAAAATTACTGTTAGACGCTGCTTATACTTTTGTGGTATTTTTGCGCCTAAAAAACCATCTACAAAATCTTCATTAGTGTAAGAAACTAGTTTTATTTTTAAACCAGCCAATGAATCCTTGTTTAATTGTTCAATTATCATATCTCTTAGCTCTGTAGTTTTATTTAAGTCAAACCACACATGTTTTGTTTCATAACATTTCGCTTCCTGATCCTCAATACTTAGAGTACTTTTTAATTGATACCTTTTCCCATTCACCTGTTGATAGTTTGCTATCCATCTTTCGGCATTAGCTTGAAGAAGCTCATCTATTACAGCACCATTTTTTTTATAATAAGTACCTATATCATGTTTATTAGATGTAGGTGCAAAAATAAAATTAAATCTCCCGCAGTTTTTTTTATCCGCAGCCTCTATTTCGTCTATTTTTTTCCCGAAAGATCCAAAATAGATGCGCAGGCCATCAACATTTCCTGATTTCAAAAATTCACTTATTTGATTCGATAATGCACCTGCCTGCGGAAAATATACTTCTTGAATTTCAGATGCCGCCCCATCTCCTTTCGCAATTTGATTTAGTATGCTAAACTTTTTTTTATCAAACCAATGTTCCCTATCATCACTGATACTTTTTGAAACATAAATACTTGGTAGATCTTTAATTGTGTTTAGGAAAGGATGTAGTTTAAATGCTTTTTTCTCTTTCATAGCTTTTAATTTAGTTTGAGGTTTATAAAATAACTTATACCTAAATATACACTAACCTTATTTGAAATAGAAAATCGAAAAATTGCTAAAAACACTTACAACAAACTTATTTTAAAGCGTTAAAACGCCCAGAATCGCTTCTATCTCAATTTCCGACAATTCTACTTACTTCCATTTATTTCAAAATACCGCGATTTTACGGTAGCGTATTGCGCTTTTCACGCGTATAAATTCTATTGTTTTAACGCTTGATTCGGATATAACATCCATGGTAGTTTTGGATAAGAAAAATAGTCAGACTAAATACCGGCCATTTTTAACAAACCTTACTCCAAACCTAAAACCAAAACCATGACAAAACTCTCATTAAACAAAGTCGAATCTTTTATTAAAGATCTCGATGAAAAGCCTGGACTAAAACAGGAATTTGACGAAAATCCTAAAGATACGCTAATTAAAAACACTGCTTTAAATCCTAAAAATGATGTTTGGATATATAGGCTGGTAGTAATAGCCCTGAGTCTGGTGTTATTGATTATAACTACAGGAATTTTGGTCAATATCGATGCGGTACAAAGATCAAATAATGTAATTACCATTATCACTTCTTTAGGCTCGGCAGCTATCGGCGCATTAGCTGGTTTATTGGCTCCATCACCCGGAACAGAAGAATAGTCTTAAACATTAAAGTCCTATAAAAGAATTTCAAGCCAATCATTTAATTAAATCCAAGCATGACAAAAGGAATTTCACTACACATTGGTCTCAATTACGTAGACCCAATACATTATTCAGGCTGGGACGGCAAACTTAATGCTGCTGAATATGATGCGAACGATATGTATCTAATAGCAAAATCTCAAGGAATACAAGCCTCTAAATTAATTAGAGCTGCAGCAACAAGAAATGCTGTCATTTCGACAATTAGGAATGCTGCAACGATATTAACTAATAATGATTTATTTGTGATCACCTATTCTGGGCACGGTGGACAAGTACCAGATGTAAATGGAGATGAAGATGATAGCTTAGATGAAACATGGTGCTTATTTGACGGTCAGTTAATTGATGATGAGTTGCATGAACTATGGGCTTTATTTCAAAAAGGAGTACGTATTTTAGTTATATCTGATAGCTGCCATAGCGGTACAATTACAAAAATGGCAATGAACTTTACCCAGTTGGTTAAAGGCTTTACGAGAAAATTTATGCCAGATGAAATTGCAGCAACAACATATTTCAATCATCAAGAATTTTATGATAATATCCTCAAAAAGATCATAGGTATAGATCCAGAAAACATCAAGGCAAGTGTGAAATTAATTTCGGGATGTCAAGATAACCAATATTCTTATGATGGTCCTTTTAATGGTCAGTTTACCGGAGCGTTAAAAAAAGTTTGGAACGGTGGAAAATTCAGTGGTAACTATTTGTCTTTTCATAAACAGATTATGAATTTGTTACCAGTCGACCAAACACCGAATTATTACAATATTGGTCAGCAAAACCTCCCTTTTGATAATCAGAAACCATTTCTAATTTAAAAGATTATGAAAAAGATAATTTTATTTATTTCACTCTTTTTGATAACAGCATCATCAATAAGGGCGCAAAAGGCTCTGGATTTTCATGGCCAAAAAATAACAGACTCAAGAATCTATATTATTTTAAATGGTACAGAAGTAGAATGTTTCACACACAGTACAACACAAGATGGTAAATTCAAAATTAAAAACAACGAGAAATTCTCTTTAATGAATGGAAATAACTGCAATATTTATATGGATTGGCTAAATCCGCTGAAATACCAAATTGTTTGGAAAGATAGCACCTCAATTGATGATAGAGATAAGGTGGTTAAAGATTTTGTCTATTTATTAGCAAGTCAATTTGGAACCACATTAACTAGTCTGGCTAAATCTAAAAACATAGAAGAATTGAAAAGGTCGGCACAAACTCCTAAGAGCAAAGGAACACCCTTGTTGGGGCTTGACAAAGGATTTAACAGCTTAGATTTGACTTCATTATTTATTCAACTAAATTTGAGTATTAAAGATTTAACTGAAGATGAAAGAAAAAAGATAAATGAGTTAATACCCTTTTTGGTTATGTTAGATGAAGCTAATAATAAGAATATACCTAACGAGTTAGATAACCTATTTATCGAACTTTTTAATGAAACTGATCCTATTGAAGCTAAAAGCAAGGTTGAAAAATATAAAACCATAAACAAAAACTATGAATTATATTTCAAAAACGATATTGAGACAAATCTCGAATTAATTGGAAATAAACTTGCTGAACTAAAAATATCAAACCAGCTGCTTAATTCATTGGTTAACTTATCTGTAAACAAATTTATCAATGAAGTAAGGTCAAACCTAACAAAGAACAAGGCTTTGGTAAATAAGTTAAATCCAGTAATTACACTCGTTAATAATTCTTTACAAGACAAATCAATCAATCTACTAACTGCAAATTATTATAAGATAAAAGACATCTCGTTCAATGATGGCGAAAAGCTAGAAACATCAGTCAGAATTTCACAATTTAAGTATGACGATGAAAACAAAGATTTTATTAAAGAAAAAGATATTGTTTCAAAAAAAATGCTTTTTGAAAAATATGATTTCTTTGCCATCACTGTTAGTACAGGGCTATTTTATACGAGCAGTACATTGAAAGGCTATGGAGTATCAAATAATGGAAATGGTCAATTTAATATTGTTGAGGACAATATAACAAAAAATGGTGTTGCTCCGGCGTTATTCCTAAATTTCAATTTTGGGGTAAATTCCAGATATTTCTCTCCCTTGATCCAACTGGGCATTGATCCAACTAAAAAAAGGCCTCTTATGTTAGCAGGTGGGGGATTTTCCATACCTAGTGCGAGAATTGCATTTTCAGCAGGTCCCATTTGGACCTGGAACCAGAGTTTGAACAAGCTTTCTGTAGGAAAAACTATAGATTCAACGACGGATCTTGAAAAAGACATCAAATATAAATTTGAGATTGAACCAAAAGGTTGGTATTTAGGAATACAATATAATTTCTGATAATATATTTAAAGTTTAAAGTATCAAACCACCCCAAACAACGCTCCACCCTCCTTACCCATTTCATCAATCTTAGCCTCTACCACTCCATCCTTGATCAATTCGGGTGCGTGGTGGGGCTTTTTTCGTGCATCAATAATCATCGAACCCTTACAGCCCCAATGTTTATTGATCGTAAAATCGTTAATACCATAAATATCTGCTGCCGGATTACTTCTTGTAAAAGTTACCCAAACAAAGTTATCAATCGTTGCAGCGGTAAATTCAGCGTCATCGGCCAATATAATTAACGGCAAGCCTGATAAATCCTGATCTATCAGGGCCATGTTCAGCAACGCTATTTCTGCAGCTGTTTTCTCTGGATTCAGGTATTTATTAGCCGCTAAAACCAAAACGCCTGGCATGGCAATTTTGGGTTGATAAAAAGCATCACTTAGTTTCAATCCTTCAGGAACATGGCTCCACAATTCTCTTTTTTGATTTCCTGCGGCAGCAATCACCACTTTAGAACCACTGTTTAATCCATCTCCACTGTAATCCAGCGTATCAATGGTGGTATTGGTATAAAAATGGATGTCTCTGGTCAAATCTATCCGCTCTAATATATGTTTGATGAAATCTTCAATATGATGTGTACTCAGTTGCTGATTATCTTCTTTAGCCGATATAAAAAGGTACTTGGCTAAACTCAACTGGTTTTTACCCAGAATGTGGTTGGCAATGGTTAAAATCTCCTGTGGTCTTCTTTCTTTTAAATATGGCGTATAACGTTCGCTACCAATGGCAAAAAGCAATGGATGCACACCAGCAGCATCAACCGCATGAACTTCTTTTAAACCATGTATTTCCTGCGGAATGGCTGAACCGGTAATCTCATGAATCAAAGCGCCAAAACTGGTATCCTCCTGCGGTGGGCGACCAACCACGGTAAACGACCATATTGCATCTTTTTTATGATACACATTGTGCACTTTCATTAAAGGAAAAGGATGCGTTAAACTGTAATAACCAAGGTGATCACCAAAAGGTCCTTCTGGTTTGTTTTCGTTGGGATAAACCGTACCGGTAATGATAAAATCGGCATCAGCAGAGATACAGAAACCTTCATCATCATAAAAATAACGGAAGCGCCTGTCGCCAAGAGCACCAGCAAAAGTCATTTCTGACAAACCTTCAGGCAATGGCATTACTGCGGCCAAAGGATGGGAAGGCGGACCTCCGACAAAAACACTCACTTTTAAAGGCTGTCCAAGGGCGTTCGCTTTCGATTGGTGCACCCCTATCCCCCGGTGGATCTGGTAGTGTAAACCAATTTCTTTATCCTGAATATAATCGTTTCCGCCTAACTGAATGCGGTACATCCCTAAGTTGGCATTTAATACACCCGGTTTATCTACGTCTTCGGTATAAACCTGTGGCATGGTAACAAAAGGGCCTCCATCCATCGGCCAGTTTACTATCTGCGGTAACTGACTGATGCTTGTTTTCAAAAACTTATTTTTCGCGGACGGTGTTTTTAAAGGCAGAGCCGATAAAGCAGACATTGCCGAGCCTGCGTATTTGAATGGATTTTTTAACGCCTTTATAGGATCGTTCCTCAAAGAAACCAATTGCTGCACTTTCGGTAGGGTATCTCTAAAAATGAATTTTGATCTTTCTAAAGTTCCGAACAGATTAGAAACCGCAGGAAAAGGACTTCCTTTAACTTTTTCGAATAACAGTGCTGGTCCTTGATTTTCGTAAACCCTCAAATGGATGGCAGCCATTTCTAAATGAGGATCTACTTCTTCTTTGATTCTAATTAAATGACCGTGTTTTTCCAGGTCTGATACACATTCTGCTAAACTTTTGTATGCCATGTCCAAAGATAAATAATTAGACTTTCTATGAAACAAAAAAGCCCCATATAAGCAGATTTTACAATAAAGCTACTTATATGAGGCCTTTACCTACCAATACTCAGTTATTTTTTTCCGGCAAAAGAACGTAACATCCAGGTATTTTTTTCTTTAAACTGCATAAAACGGTTCACCATATCGTTAGAACCATCGTCTCCGGCAGTATCAGTAGCTTCTAAGAGTTCTCTTTCTAATTCGATTAATGCAGCCATATCATCTAAAATAGCATCAACCATATCAAGGTCTTTCATACCAATGGTATCAATCTCTTTGATTTTAGATTCTTTAATATAATCAGCAAAACGGCTATGCGGTGCTTTACCTAAGGTTAATACACGCTCAGCAATTTCATCGATGGTTAGCTGTGCATTGGTATATAACTCTTCAAACTTAACATGAAGTGTAAAAAAATTCTGACCTTTAATGTTCCAATGGCAACCTCTTAATTTTTGATAATGAATGTGGTAATTAGCCAAATAATCATTTAACAGATCTACAACTGGTTTAACTTCTTTCTCGTTTAAGCTTATTTCTTTAGCATCCATTTTGTTATTATTTATAGTGTTTTTGTTGTCAACGTAACAAACCAAATTTATAAAAGTTTTACTCATTTTGTCTCTTGAACAATACGTTATTTATTAAATCGTTTAATATTTAACAAAAACAAAACAAGGATATTATAAATATTTGTATATGAATTACATATCAATTCAAAAAAAATAAAATCATCTTAGTTTTACTTAAAAACCAAAAGCTCAACTTAAGATGGTTAACAATATTATTCGTATAATTGCTCCCTTTCACTTAGAAATTTAGATAAAAATAATGCATAAAATATATTTATCTGCTGTAGTGTTATTTGCACTTAATATTGCAAATGCCAAAGCTAACACAGCAAGAGACTCTATCGGTGTAGAAAATAATAAAGGCAAAAAACTGATCGTTCACCAAACCGTAGCAAAAGACACTTACTATTCTATCGGAAGAAGATACAATGTATCGCCAAAAGATATTATGGCTTTTAACGAAAACAAATATCTACAGGTTGGTGTGATCATCAAAGTCCCTACAAATATTCCTTTTACAGCAACAGGATCATCTAACAATACGCAGACTCAAATTGCTGCAACTGGCAATGTGATTGAGCATACCATTAAGCCAAAGGAAAATTTAAATATGCTGGCCGAAAAATATGGTACAACCATAAATGAAATTAAGGCTTTAAATAACTTAAAAGGCAATAATTTAAGCATCGGTCAGGTTTTAAAAATACCAGCAAAAAACGGAGCGCAGAACGCAGCAACTGAACCGGTTACGCCGCCTGTGAAAAATAATACAGAATCACCTGTAAGCAATACTCAGGCTTCGGATCAAACCATGATCGAGCATACCGTTGCGCGTAAAGAGTTTTTAGGGAAAATTGCCGAAAAATACGGTACTACGGTTGAAGAAGTAAAAAAAGCAAATAATCTTTCGGGCAATAACCTCAGTATCGGTCAGAAACTTAAAATCCCGGCGACAAAAAACATCGACGAAACTAAAGTAGTTTCAGCTGCTGTAGAAGAAAAGCCGACACAAGAGAATAAATCCAACGATACAGCAGGTACACACACCGTTTTAAGGAACGAAACCATTTTCACCATTGCCAGGCAATATGGCGTTACAGCCTATCAGATCAGAACAATGAACAATCTTCCTGATAATGCCATTGCTATCGGGCAGGTTTTAAAAGTTCCTGGTGGCATCATTGCAGATGTTCAGGTACCCAAAGAAAAGCAGGCTGAAACCAAAACAAAAGAAGTACCGGTAGAAGCTAAAGAAGAAAGTTTTATCCATACGGTAGCCACTGGCGAAAACATTTTCTCTATAGCTAAAAAGTATAACTTAACGGCTTATCAGATCAGAACAGCAAATAAACTGGATGATAATAACATCAAGGTAGGCCAGAAACTGATTATTCCTAAACCACCGCAACCTAAATCGGTAAATGATTTATCAAAAGAAGAACAGGAAAATGAACCAGACAGTACTATGGTTAAAGATCCTAAACTTCGCCGCGATCCGAGCGTATATGGTTTAAGTCAGATCGAAGAAAAAGGAGCCGCAGTTTGGATTGAAGATCAAGATATGGACGGAACAAAAATGTTGGTTTTGCACCGTACAGCACCTGTTGGCAGGGTAATTAAAATTACCAACCCAATGACCAACCGCACTACCTTTGCCAAAGTTGTTGGTAAATTTACAGAGAACGAATCCACAAAAGATGTTATCATTGTAATGACTAAAGCTGTAGCCGATTCACTGGGCGCTTTAGACAAACGTTTTTTCTGCAATTTAACTTATAGTGCTCAATGAGTTCAAACAAAAAGCCTTTTATAATTGGTATTGCCGGTGGTAGCGGATCGGGCAAAACATTTTTCTTAAACTGTTTTCTTCATCATTTTAAACAGGATGAAGTAACACTGGTATCACAGGATGATTATTACATCCCTGCCGGAGATATGACACAGGAAGAAAACAAATTATACAATTTCGATCTTCCCTCAACCATTGACAGCGAACAGTTTTTGAGAGATATTAAGCAATTAATGAGCGGTGAAGTGGTTTATAAAAAAGAATATAACTTTAATAACCCTTTGGCTGTAGTTAAAATACTGGAAATAAAATCAGCACCCATTATTATTGTAGAGGGGCTTTTTATCCTCCATTTTAAAGAAATCGCGGCTTTACTGGATCATTCCATTTTCGTAGATGCGGATGAACAGGTTGCTTTAGACCGCCGTATCAAACGCGATGGTTTAGAACGAGGTTATCCGGAAGATGACGTATTGTACAAATGGCACAACCATGTAGTACCCGCTTATAAAGAATACCTGCTACCCTACCGCGAACAATGCAATAAGGTAGTAATGAATAATACCAATGAGCCCGACGAAATTATCGCCATCACAGAAGATATTTCGAATGATTTGAGGAATAGTATTTTGGTGGATATACAGTAAACACCAGAGAAGTCAAGTTTTAAAAACTTGACTTCTCTTTTTTGCGAGGAATCTTCATGCCTTGATAGGGTTTAAAATCCCCATTAAGATTAGCTTCGCTGAGCACTTCGTGGTTCCCGCCTGCGCGAGAATGACGATCATTCTAATTGCCGTGGTTTGTGTCGCCACAAACCACTAATTAATCCAGTCTCATTTCAGGAATTTCACCTTCTACAACCAACCTACCTGCCGTAGATTGCTGTATAAATTCGATACTCACGCCAGGTGCACGCTCCAAAAGTTTAAAACCACCTTCAGGCAAAATATCCAAAACCGCCAGCTCAGTTACAATTTTTTTAATACATTTCACACCTGTTAACGGCAAGGTACATTTTGGTAACAATTTACTTTCACCAGCTTTGTTGATATGCTGCATGGCTACAATGATGTTTTTGGCCGAAGCGACCAAATCCATTGCTCCTCCCATTCCTTTAACCATTTTACCCGGAATTTTCCAGTTAGCAATATCTCCGTTTTCTGAAACTTCCATTGCACCAAGAATAGTTAAATCTACTTTTTGTGCGCGGATCATCCCAAAACTCATGGCCGAATCAAAAATAGATGATCCTGGCAATGTGGTAATGGTTTGTTTCCCTGCATTAATTAAATCAGCATCTTCTTCCCCTTCAAAAGGAAATGGCCCCATGCCCAGCAAACCATTTTCAGATTGTAATACTACATTAATTCCCTTTGGAATATAGTTGGCCACCAGTGTAGGTATGCCAATGCCAAGGTTAACATAGTATCCATCTTTTATCTCTTTAGCGATACGCTGTGCGATCTCTTCTTTTGAAAACATAAATTTTAAATGTTTGATTTTTGATTGATAGAATGAATGATGTGTTAATCTGCTATTGTACCTCAGACTTCCTCACCGTGCGCTGCTCAATTCTTTTCTCGTAGTCTTTGCCCTGAAAAATGCGGTGCACATAAATACCAGGAGTATGAATATAATCCGGATCTAATTCGCCGGCTTCCACCAATTCTTCTACTTCTGCTATAGTGATCTTACCTGCCATAGCCATTACCGGATTAAAATTACGGCTTGTAGACCTGAAGATTAAATTCCCTGCAGTATCGCCTTTCCAGGCTTTTACAATAGCGAAATCAGCATCAAATGCGTATTCCATTAAATAATCCTTACCATCAAAATTACGTACCTCTTTACCTTCTGCAACTTCAGTTCCTACACCTGCGGGCGTAAAAATTGCAGGCATGCCATATCCCGCTGCAAGACAACGGGTAGCCAAAGTACCCTGAGGAATAAGGTCTACTTCCAGTTCGCCGCTTAACAACTGCCTTTCAAACTCAGCATTTTCACCTACGTAAGAAGAAATCATTTTTTTAACCTGACGCTGTTTTAGCATCAAACCAATACCAAAATCATCAACACCTGCATTGTTTGAAATGCAGGTTAAATTTTTTACCTGTTTGTTCACCAAGGCATTTATACAATTTTCTGGAATACCACAAAGCCCGAAACCACCAAGCATTAGGGTCGCACCATCTGATATATCTTTGATCGCCTCTTCAGCTCCAGATACCACTTTATTTATCATTTTATGAATTTTTGGTTAGTCCGCTAAATTACAAATTGCCTTCAAAAATGCAGCATATAAAATTTTTTAAATCTATTAGGAATACAAATTGATTGGAATTAATCTAAATAACTATTACCTTTGTGTTGCAATGATTTACGAGAGAGAAGAAAGCCTGTTTATATTACCTACTGACCCTGAATTCCAGAAGGGGATGGGATTTATCTTAAGCTGCACGGCTGAGCATAAAAAATGTTGTGAGAAATTTAAAAAGGGCAAACGCTGCAAAAAGTGCCCTGGTAATAAAAATAAATAATCTTATTTCGCAATTTCAATAATTTTATCATCATTCCCATTACTGGTACAGAAATAGATCTTTCCTTCCGGTGATTGGCAAACAGCTCGTATTCTTCCATACGTATTCACATAAAAATCTTTAGTCGCTATAATTTTCGTTTGTGCATCATCTAATTTTAACTGCATCAGTTTGGTTCCTTTTAACACCGCTAACAACAACGAATTTTTAAATTGCGGAATATAATCAGAATTGTAATACGCTAAACCGCTTGGTGCGATCGTTGGTGTCCAATTGATTAAAGGCTCTGCAACATTGTTCAAACTGCAGAACGATTGTTCGCCACTTTCATTACAAAAACCCTTGATGTTTGGCCATCCATAATTCCTTCCTTTTTCGATAATATTTATTTCATCATCAGAATCCGGTCCATGTTCAGAAGAAAATATTTTGCTGCCCACCTGAACCAATCCCTGCGCATTACGGTGTCCTAAACTCCAAACTGGATTATTTGGGTAAGGATTATCTGCGGGAATAGAACCATCTAAATTGATCCTTAAAATTTTGCCTGCCAGTGAATTTACATTTTGAGGATTGGCTGTATCGGATCCATCACCGGTACTGATAAACAATTTACCACCGCTGATCAATAAGCGTGAGCCATTGTGTATGGAGGCAGCAGGAATCTGATCGAGTAAAACTAATGGACTGGTTAAATTCCCTCCGCCATAAGTATAACGGACCACTTTAGCCTTATAAGTGCTACCATATCCATAAACCACATAAACATAAGGGTTAGCCGTAAAATCAGGATGTAAGGCCATTCCCAACAAACCACCCTCTCCATTGGTACGTACTTCTGAAATAGTTAATAAGGGTGTAATTTGACCTGTAGAAGGATTCAAACGGCTGATTTTCCCAGCTTTTTCAGTAAACCAGATGAAATTATCTGATCCGTAAACCATTTCCCATGGAAGACTTAATCCTGAAACAACAACTTTTGATTTTAATTCTACATCAGGCAGGGTACCTGGATTTTCATTACCATTGTCAGTCTTTTTGCAAGTTATGGTAAATAATACCACAAAAAGGCAAAGTAAGATTTTTTTCATAACCGTAACATTTTAAAAATAACATAGTTACGGTTATAAAAGTTTTAGTTTTTCTGTATTGCTGTCAGATGTTACCATCTGACAGATTTCAAAAAAAATACTTAATGCCGGATGGTAACATCCTGCACCACAACTAAAGATTTCTCCACTGCGGTCGAAAGGACGATTACACGAGTATTTCCCCCTTACCATCATCCTTGCGCAGACGGGATCTTAGACTCAAGTATTATAAAGCGTTAAGATCCCCAATCAAGTTGGGAATGACGCCTACGTGAGACTTTCATATAGTAAAATACTACAGCAATATCTCCATACGTTGCACTCAGTCGTCGAGATGAAGCTTCTTGGATAGCTCTTCTCAAATCTCACATCTCAACTCTAGTATCTCCCAACACTAATTCAAATACACATAGGTAATGCCGTCTCCGCCCCTATCAGCATGTTCATCCTCCATTCTGTTTACCTGACTATACTTCCGTAAATACTCCCTGATCATTTTCCTCAAAATTCCATCACCTTTACCATGGATCAGTTTAATAGAGGGAAAACCTAGCATAATGGCTTTATCCAGGTATTTTTCAACTTCGAACAGGGCATCTTCTGTGCGCTTCCCACGAAGATCGAGTTCAGCCCTAAAGCCAGAGACTGCCTCATTCATGCGTCCTGCAAAAGAATTGGAGCTGCTCTGAACCACTTTTTTAGCTTCCCGGTTACTCACCTTTTGTACTCGGTTCTTTTTAACGGTAGAACGTAAATCGCCAATAGCCAAAACCAGTTCATTGCGGTTAATTTCTAAAACCTGACCGATGGTTTCACTATCCGTAAATTTCACCAAATCACCAATTTCAATTTCACCGCCCACCACTACCTGTACCGGCTTAGGGCGCTCTTTCGGAATTGTATTTTTAACCAGTTCGCGTTGCAGGTTTTGGCGAAGTTCTTTAGTTACTTCCTTATCAGCCTGTTTTTCCTTGATCTCGGCAATGGTATTTTCTACCAGTTTATTGGCATTTTTAATGATGTTCTGCGCCTCTTGTTTCGCTTCCTTAATCAGATTTTTTTTATTTTCCTCTAAAAACGATTTTAGCTTTTCATTTTCCGCAACCAGGTTCTTGGCTTTATTCTGCTGATTGGCCAAACTTACTTTCGCATCATAAATATTTTTCTTCTCTCTTTCCAGATCCACAAGCATTGTATCAACCCGGTTCTGGTTAGATCCTGTTTTCTCTTTCGCCAGCTGGATCACTTCTTTTGGTAAGCCAATATTCTGTGCAATTTCGAAAGCGTAAGAACTTCCGGGTTTGCCCATTTCTAAAATGTAAAGCGGTTTCATCTTTGCATTATCAAAAAGCATCGATGCATTTTCCAATCCAGGTGTATTTCCTGCAAACAGCTTTAAATTAGAATAGTGGGTGGTAATTACACCTCTCACCTTTTTATTGTTTAACACCTCAAGTACAGCTTCAGCCATTGGTCCGCCAAACTGCGGATCAGTACCTGTACCAAACTCATCAATCAATACCATTGTTTTTGGCGAAGCGTGCTCTACAAAATAACGCATCTTTTTAAGGTGCGCACTGTAAGTACTCAAATCACTTTCTATCGATTGGTCATCGCCAATATCTGCAAAAATATTCTCAAAAATACCAACTTCACTATTGGCGTCAACAGGAATTAACAGACCTGTCTGTAACATAATCTGCAAAAGGCCAACCGTTTTCATACAAACCGATTTACCACCAGCATTCGGCCCTGAGACCAAAACTACACGCGTTTCAGCATCGATATGGATATTTAATGGTGTAACCGTTTTTCTTTCGGCTGCAAAAGAAATTGATAATAAAGGATGCCTCGCATTAATCAGTTTGGTTTTCGGTTCCTTTAATAATCCAGGCATTTCCGCTTCAATATCTAAAGCAAATAATGCTTTTGCACGCACAAAATCAAGCTTGGTCAAGAAACCATGGTAAGAAAGCAATAATGGCGAATACGGACGAAGATCGTCTGTTAATGCAATTAAAATCTTGATGATTTCGCGGCGCTTGTCAAATTCTAAATCGCGTAACTTATTATTTAAAGTAAAAACCTCTTCCGGCTCAATATAAACCGTTTGCCCTGTGGCCGATTCGTCGTGCACAAAACCTTTAAGCTTGCGTTTATTCTCGGCCAAAACCGGGATACACATCCTGCCATCGCGGATGGTTAAACTGCCATCGGCAACCCAATTATTGGCTATAGCTTGCTTGTAGATTGAATCCATGCGCTTACGCACATCTTGCTCCGCCTTCGAAATAGCTGAGGTAATCTCCTGTAATTCTTTCGATGCGTTGGGTTTAATCTTTCCTTTGGCATCGATTACGGTTTCTATTTTACGCAGGATGTTTTTTTCAATCGGCAGGTGCTCAAATAAAGCTTCCAATGTTGGGTATACTTCTGCGCGCTCTTCGAAGAAACGGAGAACAGAAAAGACAGTTTGCAATGAAGTATATACCTGAAACCATTCATCTTCTAAAAGATAAGTTCCTTCAACCCGGATTTTTTCAACCAGCGATTTAATATCAAAAAAGGTATTGATCTGTAAGGGTTCCTGATTTTGCAGGATGCTCTTAAACTCGTTTGTTTGACGTAAAAATTTATCAATCTGATCAAAACGATTCATCACTTGCATCTTTTCCACCATCGTTTGGCCCATAGGGCTTAAACAATGCTTGCTGATCAGTTGCCTGATTTCCACAAAACCTAAACGTTCTAAACAATTTTCGGGATATAACATATTATTGTACTACGGCTGGTGCAGGCATTGCGCTCGCTACCCCAGCTTTTTTTATATTGATAAGAGAATCGGCCTGTTTTTTCTTTTTGGCAATTGCCGCCACCGCTTTAACCTTTGATAAAGAATCCGGTTTCATTTTTTTTCTAATCGCAAGAGAATCGGCCTTAAATTTCTTTGCTATTACCAACGAATCAGTTTTAAATTGTTTTTTCCTAATCATTAAATCGGCTAGCTCCGTTCCTTTTTTTTGCTTAGCCAACATTTTTTGAATGTTTTTATACATAGCTTCAAGCGCTACAGGATTGGTATTATACCAGAGTAAACTTTTATTGTATTGGACAGAATCGGTACCAAATTTTTTATAAATCCCTTTATAATAACCTGCAGCTACCTTCTTTGCAGAATCTACTACATAAATACTGGAAAGATACCCATCAACAATGTGCATATCGTATAAAATCTTTTCCATCTTATCAGGTTTAATAATGCCATCAGGTATACCAGGCTTACATCCAAACCATAATATAGCTGTCATTAAAACCCATATTAATCTCTTCATGCTTAATTTAAATATTATTTTTTGCCCAAATTGCGACAAGGTTATTAATTTTACCAAAAATAGTTATAAATGAGCATAGCTGATAATCTTAAACAATATAAAAGCGAAGTTGAATCAGATGGAGTAAAACTGATTGCAGTTTCAAAAACACAGCCAATAGAATCAATTTTAGAAGCATACCATGCCGGACAACGCATTTTTGGAGAAAACCATGTACAGGAAATGGTTGATAAAGAAGCGCAACTCCCTAAAGATATCGAATGGCACCTCATCGGCCACTTACAGACCAATAAAGTAAAATACATTGCGCCTTTTGTAAAACTGATACACGGAGTAGATAGTTTGAAACTGTTGCAGGAAATCGATAAGCAAGCGAAAAAAAACAAACGCATAATCGATTGTTTGTTACAGATTTACATTGCTGATGAAGACACTAAATTTGGACTTGGCTTTGACGAAGCGATCGAACTTTTGCGTGATGAAACATTTGCTGAATTAAAAAACATCCGGATTGTCGGATTAATGGGAATTGCCACCAATACTAAGAATGAAAAACAGATTACGATCGAATTTCATGAGTTAAAAGTATTTTTTGACGGCATAAAAGTGAGTTTCTTCCGTAAAGAGGATTCTTTTAAAGAAATATCGACCGGAATGAGTGCAGACTATAAAATCGCAATTGAAGAAGGAAGTACGATGGTACGTATTGGTAGCAGTATTTTCGGAAAAAGAGTGATCAAACATTTCAAAAACGATATTTCGGCCAACTAATATGGATTTCAATATCAGATTTGCAACTGCAGAAGATTGTCCAAGAATATTGGAACTGATTAATGAGCTGGCCGTTTATGAGCGGGCTCCTGAAGAAGTAACGGTTAGTCTGGAGCATTTTATTGATGCCGGTTTTGGTAAAAATCCTGTATGGAAAGCTTACGTAGCAGAAGTAAATGATACGATTGTAGGTTTTGCATTATACTATACACGTTACTCAACCTGGAAAGGATGCAGATTATACCTCGAAGATTTTATTGTAACAGAAGAATTCAGGGGAAAAGGCTTGGGCAAAATATTATTCGAAAAAGTAATAGAGGAGGCTAAAAATGGCAACTACAGTGGCATGGTTTGGCAAGTAATGGATTGGAACGAGCCAGCCATCAATTTTTACAATAAATATAAAGCACACTTAGAAAGCGGCTGGTTAAATGCAGCCCTATCTACAGAACAAATCAAGGCATTTTAATATGGATATTTTTAAATTTGGAGGTGCCTCGGTAAAAGATGCGGCAGGTGTTAAAAATCTGGCCAATATAGTTCGCGATTATAAAAAAGGGAATCTGCTGATCGTAATTTCTGCCATGGGCAAAATTACCAACAGATTGGAAGACCTAACCCATGCTTTCCTCTCACAAAATGATGAGGCACATGCAATTTTTGAAGAAATTAAACATTTCCATTTTAGCATCATAGACGAACTATTTCAGGGGAAACACCATCCGGTTTATGATGATGTAGCTAATACCTTTGTAGAAATCGATTGGTTGATTGAGGATGAACCTGATAACAATCCTGATTATATTTATGATCAGATTGTATCCATTGGTGAAATAGTTTCTACTAAAATTGTGGCCGCCTGGTTAAATGAAACGGGGAATAAATCACTTTGGGCCGATGCACGCAACTATATCCAGACCGATAATACGTATAAAGAAGGTAAAGTAGACTGGGCAAAAACCAATCAGATTATCCAGAGAGACTTAGTACCACTTTTAACCGATAATATCATTGTAACACAAGGCTTTATTGGCGGAACGAGCGAAAATTACACCACAACATTAGGTCGAGAAGGTTCTGATTATTCGGCAGCGATATTTGCTTCCTGTTTAGATGCCGCTGCATTAACCATCTGGAAGGATGTTCCCGGGGTATTAAATGCAGATCCCAAATGGTTTGATGAAACGGAAAAAATAGCACAGCTTTCTTATCATGATGCCATTGAGCTTACTTATTACGGCGCAACGGTAATCCACCCAAAAACGATAAAACCACTTCAAAACAAAGGGATTCCACTTTTTGTAAGGTCATTTATCCAGCCAGAAGGCTCTGGGACAGCAATTACCAAAGATAATAACCCCTTACCTATCCCCTCTTTTATTTTTAAGATAAACCAGGCACTGATTTCTATTTTCCCAAAAGACTATTCGTTTATTATTGAAGAAAATCTGAGTAATATCTTTGAACTTTTCCATACACATAGGATCAAAATCAATACCATGCTTAACTCTGCGATCAGCTTTTCGGTAAGTGTTGATGATCATCCTGTTCATATTGAAAAACTGATTAAAGATCTTTCGGAAGAATTTACCGTAAAATATAACAAGGGCCTGGAACTGGTTACCATCCGTTATTACAACCAGCAAACCATCGATCGTGTAACAGTTGATAAAGATATTTTATTAGAGGTGAAGAGCCGGCACACCTGTCAGATGGTGATGAAAAATAAATAGTTAAAAGTCTGGGGTCCGAAGTCGGAGGTCCGAAGATAGGTAACATCTCAATACTTGCTACTTAATACCTGATACTACTCTAAAACAATGAACAATAAACTTTTAGCCAAAGCCGTACAAGATTATATCAGCGCCAATTTAAATGCCGATGTAAATCAGATTGCTCTGGCAAAAAGTCCGTTCGAAGGTATTAGCCCAGCCGAGCTTGCCACACAAATTGCTGCAAAAAAGAAATCGGAGAAGAAATTACCAAACTGGTTCCATACAGAAAACATTTATTATCCGCCTGTACTATCCATCGAACAAACCTCTTCTGAAATTACCGCAAAATACAAATCAAAGCTTGTTAAAGGCGAGACATTGATTGATATTACCGGAGGCTTCGGAATTGACAGTTATTACTTTTCGCAAAAGGTAAAAACAGTTACACATTGCGAAATAAATCCCGAACTATCTGCCATAGCCCAGCATAATGCACAGGCTTTACATGCAACCAATATAGCATTTAAAGCAGTAGATGGCATTGCGTATATTCAAAATAGCGATACTACTTTTGATACGATCTATGTAGATCCAGCCCGAAGAGCTGAAAAGGGTAAAGTTTTTATGTTAAAAGATTGCACCCCAGATATTGCAGGCCATCTGGACATATTATTAGAAAAATCTTCCAGAATAATTGTTAAAACAGCCCCACTGCTTGATATTTCAGCTGGATTGGCCGAATTGAGCCAGGTGAGTGAAATACACATTGTGAGTATAAAAAACGAGTGTAAAGAACTTTTATGGGTAATTGATAAAGATTATAGCGAAGACACGAAAATTATAGCTGTAACGCTAAATAACGAGATTGAAAAATATTTTTCGTTTTACAGGCTGGCTGCTAACGGAGCTGTACAATTTGCCGAAAACTTAAGTACTGGTGAATATTTGTACGAACCGGATGCCGCCTTATTAAAATCAGGTGCTTTTAACTTAATCGGTTCCACATATCAACTTATCAAATTACATCCTCAAACGCAACTATTTAGTGCTGATGTAATCAAAACAGATTTTCCTGGACGTATATTTAAAATCGAGGCCATATTAAACACAGGAGAACTGAAAAAGGAGACAAATTTAAAGGGTAATGTAATTGTTCGTAATTACCCTGCAAAACCGGAAGATTTAGTAAAGAAATATAAAATCAAGTCAGATCAGGAACAATTTTTGATTTTTACAAAGTTGGGCAACGGAGAAAATATCGTTGTTAAAGCTTCAATCATTCAATACTATTAATTTCTATTCTGAATTAATGGGTTGTCATTCTGAACGCAGTGAAGAATCTTTTCCGAAAAAATATTAAATCAAAACCAACTACTTTTTTTTGGAAAGCAGGCTCCGAAGCTTTTGGGATCTCACAGTCCCGCACCCGCTTCTGCAAATGAAAATATCGGCATCCCGCTAAGATCGGGTTTAGCTGGCTTAAATAGTACAGCTATTGTTTGTAAAATAAACCCGACAGACAGCGTTATCCCGATTGGATTATTATATTTTATCTATAGAGGATTTCAATCGGGATTAAGCAAATGGCGGGACTACCGAAACAGAAGCACTACAACTGCTGCTTTTCAAAAAAAATAGGTCAGAACCCATTACATCATATTATTAAGTTGTGATCCTGAACGCAATAAAGAATTTGCGCGTAGGGAGTAACTAACATAAAACCAATCGACCTTTGTGCTAAGGTATGGTCTGGAAGCCAGTATTCATAGGTCAGGGATTCTTCACTACGTTCAGAATGACAAACAAGACACTATAAAATACAAAAAGCCCTTCTCTCGAAAGGCTTTTATAGGGGGTGAAGAAATAATCGTTATATTATTGCTTAAACTTTTTTAACGTTTACTGCCTGTAAACCTTTTCTGCCTTCAGCTACTTCAAATTCTACTGTGTCGTTTTCTTTCAAGCTTTCAATTGCACCTAAAACATCTTTAAAATGTACAAATAAGTCTTTATTGTCTTCTTGTACAATAAATCCAAAGCCCTTTTGCGTATTAAACCACTTAACTTTTCCGGTTGCCATAAAAAAATAAAAAATTGTATAAAATAAATAAACCTTTTACGCTTTGATCAGCATTTCATTCAACCAATTGATAATTAAAAATGGGATAAACAATTAGTTAGAGCGTTAATATTGAAACAAAACTACCAAATATAATAATTTGCACCTATAATGCTTCTCCTTTTTGGACGTTTAACAAGAATGTTGCGTTTCAAAAAGCATGTTGCTCAAATTATTTATTCGGTTGAGGTGTAGTACGTAAATATGGCTTGATTACCTGATGTCCTTTTGGAAATTTAGCCGGAATATCTTCCGTTTTGATGCTGTTAACCACAATTACATCCTCTCCATCTTTCCAATCTGCCGGCGTAGCTACACTATAATTTGCAGTAAGCTGTAAAGAATCAATCACGCGTAACACTTCATTAAAGTTTCTTCCTGTAGATGCCGGATAAGTAATGATTAATTTCACTTTTTTATCAGGACTGATGACAAACAATGATCTAACAGTTAATGTTTCTGAAGCATTCGGGTGGATCATATCGTAAAGGTTGGCAACCGTTTTATCCGAATCTGCAATAATTGGAAACTCGACAGAAGTATTTTGAGTTTCGTTAATATCATTAATCCATCCTTTATGCGACTCCGCAGAATCAACACTCAATGCCAGAACTTTAACATTTCTTTTCTCAAACTCGCCTTTCAATGCAGCAGTTCTACCCAGTTCAGTAGTACAAACTGGCGTATAATCAGCTGGATGAGAAAAAAGCACGCCCCAGCTATCGCCTAAATAATCGTAAAAATCTATTTCGCCAATAGAGGTATCGGCCTTGAAATTCGGTGCGGTATCGCCTAATCTTATACTCATGATATTATTAATTTAATTTTGACTTTAACAAATCTAAACAATACTATAGTAAATACATAGATTTAATATTAATTTCAGACCTCGAAATTACAAATCCAATAAAAAACCCTGAAGAATTTAATCTACAGGGTTTAAGAATATTAATTTGTTTGGGGTATTATTTTTAATATGCCTTAATCATAAATACATAATCTTGTATTTTTTCGATCTGTTTTGTACGTTTTAAACCAGAAAGTAAGCTCTTTTTGTTGGCAGAAAGTTTATTTATACCCAATGAATCCTGGGGAATAGCCCTCATAGCCTCTAAAATATATTTTGATTTAATGGCAAAAGCTGCGCCTTCAGTCTGATCTGGTTTACCACTGATAATACCAACCAAATTTCCGTTATTGTCTAAAACCGGACCGCCACTATTACCCGGATTAACCGAAATGGCTACCTGATACTGAGTGGTATCTCCAATAAAACCATTTTTAGAGCTCACATAACCCTCTCCAAGTACAGCATCGTCTTTTGGATAACCCAAAGTGTATACAATTTCGCCAATGTTACTGGTATTTCTTTTAATGGTATAAGGAATAGAAGATAAGTTACTGAAGTGTTTATCGTTTATTTTAAGAATTGCGATATCGTTCTGAGGATCTGTATAAATCGATTTTACTTTAAATGATTCTCCTTTACTGTTTTGAACATATAAAGAATCGGCGCCATTAATGATATGCAGGTTAGTTAAAATGTAACCATTGGTAGAAATGGCAAAACCAGTCCCACCAAAACTATTCTGAGTACTTGGCTTATCAGAAGTTGCATTGTTATGCTTAATATTTCTGATTAAGCTATTTTGTGTTTTAATGGCATTATTTACCCGATTACTTAATTGTCTGTAGCGCTCTGCCTGTTGAGTACTATGCTGAATAGAGTAGATAGAAACCAGAGAAAGTACAACAAAAGATGCGGCCACTGCAATTGCCGATTTATGTTTCCGCCACAATTGAACTACACGTGAAGGATGAGGCCTAAGTGTAGTAGCCAAACCTTCCACATCAATTTCTGAATGGATATGATTTAATTGTTCTTTTAAGCGCAGCTGTTCTGCAAATGTATCCATAGATGCTAAAAAGAACTTATGTGAAACTACCTTATGATCTACTGTGGCATCATTAAGACGTAACTGTTCAAAAGCTTCCATTTCCTGTGCATTAAGTTTACCTAAAAGATAATCTTCAATAATTGCATCTAACTCCAAATCGTTTCTCATTTCAAATTATGGTTGAAAAAATATTTTCTTTAACCTTTGCAGGCATTTATATTTCTGCGTTTTTGCATTATCGGTATTGGTATAACCAAACTTTTCGCAGATATCCTGCATGGATAAATTGTGGATATAAAAATCCTGAATAATGGTTTTACAAGGTTCGCCCAGGTGATCAAGTGCCGATTGCATTTTTGCAAAAGAAGCGTCTTTCTCTTCATGGTTTTCTACATCTTCTTCAACAGCAAATACATCTTCATAATCGGTAATATTACCGGCTTTTTTACTGTTCAGACTAAGTTTTTTTAGCCAGATACGCCTGCAAACCGAATAAATATAGGTTTTCAGCTTGCTGCTGAGCTCAAAATTACCAGCCTTAATTTTGTTATATAAAATTATTATGCCTTCCTGATAAACATCTTTTGCATCATCTTCATCACCGTTATTGTTTAGGATAAACTGCAAAACCATCGCATAATACGCTTTGTATAACTTGTTAAGTGTATCTTCTGAGTTATTTAGAATACCTAAAATAACCTCTCTATCTGTTGGAACTGAACTCTTTAAACTGTTATTCACTAGTTAATACATTTTTCTATAAATAGTAACCCAATATTAGACAAAAAAATATTTATTGCTACTATAAATGCTTAATACAAACTAAAAGCAAACGGTAACCCAAATCGCCAGAAAAAAATATTTTACCTTTTCTGAAAATTATCGGGTTACCTTTTTACCTTTGCGGCATTAATAAGAAATTAATTACTAAAAAAAATCAAAAATGAAAAATGCATTCAAATTAGGCTTTTTAGCTTTAGCTTTATCTTTATCAGTTGTAGCTTGTAAATCAGAAAAAAAAGCTGAAGGTGCTGATACTACTTTAACTGATTCTTCTACTATCGTTACTGATACTACTGCAAAAGATACTACAGTTAAAGATTCTACAGTAAAAGATACAACTGTAAAAGCTACTACTACTACTACTGAAGTTAAACACTAGTCTAACTTTACCATAAAAAAAGGCTTCTGATGTGTAATCAGAAGCCTTTTTTATTTTTTTCTATTTTTTTTTATTTTTTTGGGTTACCTTTTTTAATAACGGGTATTAACAGTAAATTAATTAATTACTTAAAAAATATTCAAAATGAAAAATGCATTCAAATTAGGCTTCTTAGCTTTAGCTTTATCTTTATCAGTTGTTGCTTGTAACTCAGAGAAAAAAGCAGAAGGTGCTGATACTACAGCTACTGATTCTTCAACTGTAATTACTGATACTACTAAAAAAGATACTACAGTAAAAGATTCTACAGTAAAAGATACTACTGTAAAAACTACTACAGAAAAAACTGAAGTTAAACACTAGTTTAACTTTTTTATAAAAAAGCCTTTGGAAATTCATTTTTTCAAAGGCTTTTTCATTTTAACCCAAAAACGGGTTACCTTTTTACTTTTTGGGTATTAATGGTATATATTAACCCTAAAACATATACCAAGATGAAAAATGCATTCAAATTAGGCTTTTTAGCCCTGGCCTTATCTTTAACAGTTGCTGCTTGTGGCGATTCAACTAAAAAAGCTGATGGCGCTGATACAACAGTGACAGATTCTTCTACAATTGTTACTGATACAACTAAAGTTGATACAGTAGTTAAAGATTCTACCGTAAAAGATACTACAGTTAAAGCTACTACAGAAAAAACTGAAGTAAAACACTAATTTTTTTATAAAATTCCACAAAAAAGGTCACGATTCTGAATCGTGACCTTTTTTATTTAATCAAACCGGGTTACTTTTATAGCTTTTTTGTATAAATTAGCAATTAATTAATTTTAAAAACCAAACAAATTAAAAAACAATGAAAAATGCATTTAAATTTGGCTTTTTAGCCTTAGCCCTTTCTTTATCTGTTATCGCTTGTAAATCAGAAAAGAAAGATGGCGGAACAGATTCTTCTAAGGTTGATTCTACTGTTGTTGATACTACAGTTAAAGATACTACTGTAAAAGACACAACCGTTAAAGACACTCTAAAAGCTGATACAACTAAAAAATAGTTTTATCAAACCATTTGAAAAAGCCTTAGTATACCTAGGGCTTTTTTTATTTTAGGCAGCTAGACCTTAAAATCCATCAATTGTCGTAAATTTGCGGCAAAAATATAATCCGCATAATGAATTTAACATCACTACAAGCTATTTCACCTGTTGACGGCCGTTATAGAAAAACTACCGAAAGTTTAGCTGCTTATTTTTCTGAAGAAGCACTAATTAAATACCGGGTTTTTGTAGAAATCGAATATTTTATCTCGCTCTGCGAAATCAACTTGTCTGGCTTAGAAAATTTTGATCGAAATCTTTATGCTGAACTACGCAAAATCCACGAAAATTTCTCAGAAGCAGATGCTTTAGAAATTAAAGAAACTGAAAAGGTAACCAATCATGATGTTAAAGCGGTTGAATATTTTATCAAAAGTAAATTTGATGCTTTATCTCTCCAAAACTATAAAGAGTTTATCCATTTTGGCTTAACCTCTCAGGACATCAACAATACTGCCATTCCTTATTCTATTAAACTGGCGCTGAACGAAAGTTACTACCCGGCGATTGGTTCTTTAATCGAAAAAATAAATGCCTTGGCGACAGAATGGAAAGATATTCCGATGTTGGCACATACCCACGGACAACCGGCCTCTCCTACAAAATTAGGGAAAGAGTTTTTGGTTTTCGCTGACCGTTTGGCTATCCAAGTGGAAAGTTTGAAAAACATCCCTAATAGTGCAAAATTTGGTGGTGCAACCGGAAACTTCAACGCCCATCACATTGCGTACCCAGAAGTAAACTGGGTTGATTTTTCGAATCAATTTGTAAATGAAACATTAGGCTTAACCCGTGCGCAACATACTACGCAGATTGAGCACTACGATCAGTTTGCAGCCCAGTGCGATGCTTTAAAACGCATCAATAACATCATTATCGATTTGGATAGAGATATCTGGACTTATATTTCAAAAAACTATTTTAAACAAAGGATCAAAGCCGGAGAGATTGGTTCATCGGCAATGCCACACAAGGTTAACCCGATCGATTTTGAAAATGCAGAGGGAAATGCGGGAATTGCAAATGCACTTTTCGAGTTCTTTGCTGCTAAATTGCCGATTTCGCGTTTACAGAGAGATTTAACAGATTCTACCGTATTGAGAAATGTCGGTGTCCCTTTTGGACATACTTTAATTGCCATTAATTCAACTTTACGTGGATTAAATAAGATTTTATTAAATGAAGCTGCTTTACATGCAGATTTAGATGAAAACTGGGCAGTTGTTGCCGAGGCTATTCAAACAGTTTTAAGGAGAGAGAACTACCCTAACCCTTACGAAGCCTTAAAAGAATTAACCAGAACCAATTCAAAAATCAATGCAGCAAGTATTGCCGAATTTATTGAAGGTTTAGCGGTTTCGGAATCTGTAAAAGTGCAGTTGAGAACCATTACACCTTTTAATTACACCGGCGTTTTTTAGTAAAATTAAATTGACGTTAAGCAGACAGCCAATAAAGGCTTTATTAGTGAGTAATTGTTAATTTTGTTTATTCAAATTGATTAAGACATGACGATTAACGTATATACAGAACAAACTCCGAATCCAGCGACCATGAAATTCATGGTAAACAAACTGTTAATAAATGGCAGTGAGGATTTTGCGACTAAAGAGAGTGCTGAACATTCGCCTTTTGCTAAAGAGTTATTTAAGTTCAACTTCGTTTCCGGCGTTTTTTTCGCCAGTAATTTTGTTACCATTACCAAAACAGATGATGCAGAATGGGCTGATATCGAAGCTATTCTAAAAGAATTTGTTAAAGGTGCTGTAGAATCTGAATTAAAAATTAAAGAAGCAACTACCGAAGAAGCACCTGCTTTTGAAGGTACGGAAACTGAAATTAAAATTCAACAGATTTTACACGATTATGTACGCCCGGCTGTTGAACAGGATGGTGGTGCAATTACATATAAATCTTTTGATGAAGGTGTGGTTACTGTAGAGCTGCGTGGTTCTTGCAGTGGTTGCCCGTCTTCTACCATTACGCTTAAATCAGGAATCCAAAACTTATTACAGAGAATGGTACCTGAAGTTACAGAAGTAGTTTCTGAAGCGCTTTAAAATTGTGCATTTTTCATAGTATATATAGTAAAAGGTCGCGATGAGAATCGCGACCTTTTTTTATGCGCTCTTCTTTGTCGTCATGCTGAACTTGTTTCAGCATCTTTCCTGCTAGGTTAGATCCCGAAATAAATTTACTTCGTAGCTTTCCGCTTCACTACAGGTCAGGTGACGTCACGATCATTAAAAATACTGTTTAATCGCAGTTAACATTTCAGCAGTAAGTTTACCATTAGTAGCCAATATCTCTCTTTTTTCAAAGTAATCATTTCCACCAGAGAAATCGTACACTTCTCCTCCTGCCTGCTGAACAATAAAGCACCCGGCTGCAAAATCCCATTGCTGCAGGTTATATTCAAAGAAAGCATCAAAACGTCCACAGGCTGTATACACTAAATCTATTGCCGCCGCACCAATTCTACGTACCCCATGGCTTTTCTGCATCATTTCGGCTAATAATTTTAAGTATTTCTCTTGTTTATCAAACTGGTAATATGGGAAACCTGTAGCCAACAAGCTCGATTTTAGATCAGGATTGGTAGAAACGCTAATTTCTTTCTTATTCATAAAAGCAAGTCCGCCTTTATACGAATAGAACATTTCTCCCCTATTTAATTCGTAAACGACACCAATTACAGGTAATCCATCTTCATAAAGCGCTACGCTAATGCCATAAGCCGGAATACCATGGATAAAATTGGTTGTGCCATCCAAAGGATCGATGATCCAGGTGTAGGTTTTGCCTGTCCGGTTAATGGTTTTCTCTTCCGTTATAAAACCTGCATCAGGAATTAATTTTTCAAGATTTTGAACCAATTTCTGCTCTGCTGTTTTGTCAACATAAGAAACCATATCATTTAACCCTTTGTATTCTATTTTCTGAACATCGAACTGCAAGGCCTCTTTACGGATAAAATTTCCGGTAAGCTTTACAATCGAGATCACTTTATTGCATAGTAATTCGTAATTCATAACTATTTAACAACTAAATAAGGTTGTTGTTGGATTTTAATTGAATGTATAAGGCTGTTTACTGGGCTAGTTGGTTCTTGTTCCTTAAAGCATAAGCACTTAGCGCAATCCCACCGACTACAAGAAAAGTTGAAATCATTTCTGCCTGCGTAAAAGACAAACCAAAAACATGGTATTTTGAGTTTACCCGGATTAATTCGATACAGAAACGCTCAACACCGTTTAAGATCATATAAATACCAAACATTAAACCTGGTGCTTTTATTTTATCCCTGATACGCCATAAAAAGGCAAAAAGAATTAAACAGATAATTACTTCGTAAATCGGTGTTGGATATACACCTTGTGCGAGTTCATTGCAAAATTTCCCGGTACAACCAGGAATGGGAATGCCTTCTCCCACTACATTGTTCGGGTATTTATAAGACCACAACCAATCTGGAAGCCATGAAAATGGCTTAGGATTAGAATTTACAATCCCCCAGTCTCCGTCGCCGGCTAAGTGACAACCGATACGGCCTACAGCATAAGCAAGCATCATCCCTGGCCCACCTACATCAAGCATATGCAAGGGCTTAATGCCGTTTCTCTTAGCGATAATTAATACAGCTGCACCACCACAAATTAAACCACCGTAAAAAGTTAAGCCACTAAACGACAATAACCGTTCGATGGGATGTTGAATAAAATCATCCCAATACTCCAGGTTATCAAAAAACTTTGCTCCTAAAAACCCCCAGATAGCCGCCCAAACAATCAGATTACTCATGGTTTGGTAAGGATGAATAGTTACCTGTGTTTCTTTTGGCTTATCTAGTTTGTGCTTATTCTTTTCGGTATAATCCCAGTAAGCAAATAAACCTGCAAAAAATAAACCACCAATTATATTTCCTTTGGTCGACATTAAAATCGACTGTGCATCGTTTACAAAAAGTCTATAGTTTAATAATGCAAAAACCAGTTTATAACCAATAACAAAGCCAAAAAGGCCATTCATGATTAATTCTGATGTAGTAGCAGGTTTGCCGATTACTACTGTTTTTTTTATTGGATGGAGTATGCCTAGCGCTTCTTTACGTTTAAGCTCTTTGGTAAATGCCCAATAACCGGCAACAAAGGCAAGCGCTACAAAAACACCAAATGTATTAAATGGAAGCGGTAAATTAATGCCGAATAAGTATTCTAAGAAATGTGAAACGGTAGGAAACATACAAATAATTTGTTGCGAAGATAGGAAAGAAAGCGCAAAGCTGAAAGGTTAAAGACCAAAGCTTAAAGACTAAAGCGGAAAGACTAAAAACCAGCGTTTAAAGCTGGGAGAAAGAGGTAAAAATCTATTTTTCTATTGGAAAAGATTGATACTGTGTTTCATCGGTTAGTATAGTCCTGCTCTACACTATACTCTCCAGATTGAAAACTTTTGAAACAAGCAAACCTTTCATAGTAAAAGATTCTTCACTACGTTCAGAATGACACTAAAGGACATTTGACTGAAGACTTCTGACTAATGACTTTGGACTAAACTAATGATGTGCGTGAACAGATTCCAAAAACCAATAATCTTCCTTTTCCACTCATTTGTCATCCTGAACGCAGTGAAGGATCTATATTGTGATGGTAAAATGTTTTATTATCTAAGCGGTTTCAGCGGTTTAAACTTTCATAGCAAAAGATTCTTCACTGCGTTCAGAATGACACTAAAGGATATTTGACTGAAGACTTAGGACTAATGACTTTGGACTAAACTAAGCCCCAGGACTAAACTAATGATGCGCGTGAACAGTTTCCAGTTCTGCCACTTCTACTTCTCCATCAGCAGTAATTTCTAAAAGCTTAACCGCTTTTAATTCATTTACCATAACAGGATCGTATTTGGCACGTACTTTTACATAGTTTTTAGTAAAACCATGCATGTAACCCGATTTTTGATCTGCTTCAAAAAGCACTTCTGCTTCAGCACCAATTTGAGATTCGTAAAAAGCCCTCCGCTTTTTATCAGATAAAATATGAAGCATTTTACTACGCTCATTACGTTCACTTCCTGCCACAACACCTTTCATTTCGGCTGCAGCTGTTAATTCGCGTTCGGAGTAAGTAAATACGTGTAAATAAGAAATATCAAGTTGGTTTAAAAACTGATAGGTATCTAAAAAGTCTTCTTTCTTTTCACCAGGGAAACCAACAATTACATCAACTCCAATACAACAGTGCGGCATTACCTCCTTAATTTTGGCAACACGCTCAACATACAAATCGCTACGGTAACGACGGCGCATTAAACCTAAAATTTTATCAGAACCGGATTGCAGGGGAATATGGAAATGTGGAACAAACCTTTTAGAAGTGGATACAAACTGAATGATCTCATTGCTCAATAAGTTTGGCTCAATAGATGAAATACGGATTCTTTCAATTCCTTCTACCTCATCTAAAGCTTTAACCAAATCAAAAAATTTATCTTCACGCTGGCCATTTCTGATTCCGAAATCACCAAGATTTACGCCGGTTAATACAATTTCTTTAACACCGCTATCTGCAATCATTTTTGCACGGTTCACCACGTTTTCAATGGTATCGCTACGGCTTGCACCCCGAGCTAAAGGAATGGTGCAGTATGTACAAGGGTAATCGCAACCATCCTGTACTTTCAAAAAAGTACGTGTTCTATCGCCAATCGAATAAGAGGCAATAAAATTATGGTTTACTTTCTCTATATTTTGCTGATGAATAAGCGTTTTAGGCTGTTTGGTTAAATCGGTAATATATTCTACTATCCTGAATTTTTCTGCAGCACCCAGAACCATATCAACGCCTTCTATTTCGGCAATTTCCTGTGGTTTTAACTGTGCATAGCAACCTACAATGGTTACAAAGGCATTTGGTGAATACTTTAAAGCTTCTTTAACAACTTTGCGGCACTTTTTATCGGCATGCTCGGTAACAGAGCAGGTATTGATCACATAAACATCGGCCTGATCCTGAAATTCTACCACAGCATAACCTGCATCGGTAAATAAGCGACCGATGGTTGAGGTTTCGGAGAAATTGAGTTTACAACCTAATGTATAAAATGCGACCTTTTTCATTGAGGCTGCAAAGATAACAAAATAGATGTGAGTATTATGATATGAGATTGGAGATTAAAGGTAAATTACAGTTAATTAACAATGCTGTTTGTGGTTTTCGATTTTCAGCTAATTATAAACGATCGGGTGAAAACTGCTAACTGAAACTTATTTCTCCTGCCACCGGTAACTTTCCTGTTCGAAACCTGCCAGATCCAATACCCTGCTGATTACTGTTCCGGCCACTTCTTCGATGCTTTTAGGCAGACTATAAAAAGATGGATTAGCCGGACAAATAATGCCACCGGCTTCGGTAACTGTTTTCATATTGTTGATGTGGATTAAGCTAAAAGGTGTGTCGCGTACTACGGCAATCAGTTTTCTACGCTCCTTTAGTACCACATCTGCAGCCCTTGAAATCAGATCGTTCGATATTCCGTGTGCAATACGTCCTAATGTCCCCATTGAGCATGGAACGATGATCATTGTATCGTATTTTGCCGAGCCTGAAGCAAAAGGTGCGTTAAAATCATTTTTATTATAAAAAGTAAAGTTTTTATAATCGTTATAGTTTTGATTGCCGAGTTCAAATTGCCAAACCTCTTTGGCATTATCGCTCATTACCACACCAACGGCTTCTATCTTATCTTTTAATTTTAATAACTGATCAAATAAAACCTTTGCATAAACTGAACCACTGGCGCCGGTAACTGCAACAATCACTTTCTTTTTCATCATAACACAAAAGTAGTTTTTCTAAATCTATTCAAACAAAAAAGGGTCAGAACAATGTCCTGACCCTACATCTACCTATGAAAAACATACCCTCGAAAGGGTAAGAACAAATATATATAAATTTTTAAAAAAATGTAAGTGAGAAACATTAAATCGCTTAAATCAAATGTTAAACTCAAAAATAAAACACAAACAACTGATTATCAGATCAATAATTTTTTATTAAAATAGGCAAAAACTTTTTTAATACTTAAAAAGACTCACTTTTTAGCAGAATAACGCTTAATACTGTCTTATAAATCAGTCTTAATTATCTTATAATGATATAATTCAAGTTTTAGCTTATCATTTTACAACCTTAACTTTACAATTTTTTGATATTTGTATAACATCATTTTATCTACACTCCTAAAAATCATATACAGATTTTTAGAAACAGATAAGAACAAACCCATACGCCTGAAATATTTTATAGATTACAGTTTAAGGGTTCCAAATTAAATAATGGAATGCAACAGCTTACAATAAAATTATTTCACTTATAATTTATACCAATTTGTATGATAAATGTTAGATATTCCTTAAAAATCGGTTGGCGATTAACTGTTTAAGGATTATATTTGGGAAAGTGTCACTCAAATATATGATAGATTTAGCTTCTCCATTTTTAAAAGCACTATTAAAACATTCTACAAATCCTATAATCATTTTTAAAGTAAAGCCGATATTGGTGGTAGTAGAACATAACGATGCTTACCAGGCTTTAATTGAGCGTGTGGGTGGAAAATTAAAATTATATGATATCGACATTATCCCAAACCTCTTATCTGATGCTGAAAAGAATATTTTAATTAAAACAGTTCAGAAAGTTAGTGAGCTTAAGACAAAAAGTACGCTAATTATTCATCCCATCTATTCCAACTCGCCAAACGTGAATTGGGAATTGGAATTTTCTCCAGTATTACAAAATGACCGTCCGGTTGAATACCTCGTTTGTTCATTAAGGGAAATTCCAATGGATGAAAATGACATTGAGCATATTTTATTTGAACTTTCGGAAAGTGAAGCACGTTTTAGGGGATTTTTTGAGCAGGCACCTTTAGGCATGTGTGTATTAAAAGGTCCGGAATTGATTACGGAATATGCAAACGATAATATTTTAAAACTTTGGGGTAAATGCAGAAAAGAAGTTATCGGATTACCTTTAGAAGAGGCACGGCCGGAATTTGAAAAAGAGGAGGCGCTTGTAAAACGTGTAAAAGACATTTTCAAAAACGAACAGCCATTAACACTCAACGAATTAAAGCTCTCCACACCAGTTTCAGACGGTTATTTCATCGCTTTGTATGAACCTTTAAAAAATGATAAAAACGAAGTAACCAGAATTTTAGTGATTATCAAAGACATTACAGAGCAGGTAAACTTTAAAAAAGAATTACTTAAGGCTAAAGATATTTTAAAAATAGCCATGGATGCATCAGAAATGGGCTCGTGGAATATCGACTTAGAAAACAAACAGATACTACTGTCAGAAAGGGCGCAGCATATTTATGAGCTGGAAAATAACAGGTTGGGCATTGAGGAAGCCAAAGCATTGATCAGCCCAGAATATATTGGACGTCTTACAAGCGGTATCAGGCATGCATTACACCACCGAAATGCTTTTAACATCGAATACCAGATTAATTTGAAAGGTATAAGTGCAAAGCGTAAATGGTTAAGAACTGCCGGAAAAGCCTATTATAATGAAGAGGGGAAAGCCGTTTATATCGCTGGAGCAGTTCTGGATATTACGGAACATAAACAGGATGAAATTAGAAAAAATGATTTTATTGGTATGGTAAGTCACGAACTGAAAACCCCTTTAACATCTTTAAGTGCCTATGTACAGCTTTTACAATATAAATTTAAAGAAACGGATAACGACTTCTCCAATCAGATACTGGATAAGATAAATATTCAATTAAAGAGAATGTCATTAATGATTGATGGTTTTTTAAACGTATCCTTATTAGAATCTGGTAAAATTTCATTAAACAAAACAAATTTTAACCTTATTGATTTAATTAAAACCATTGCTGAAGAAAACAGAATGGTTTTACCGAGCCATTTTATCCAGGTAATTGGTCCTGAAGAAATGATGCTACATGCTGATATGGACAAAATTGGCAATGTAATTAATAACCTGATTGGCAATGCAGCAAAGTACTCGAGAAAAGAATCTTTAATTGCAATAAAATGCGAAATACAAAAGGATTATCTGGTTGTTAGTGTAGAAGACGAAGGTATAGGCATTAAAGAAGATAATATACCAAAACTTTTTGACCGTTTTTACCGTGTAGAAAGTTCTGATACTAAAACAATTGCAGGATTTGGAGTTGGCCTGTACATTTGTGCCGAAATAATTCAAAGGCATGGGGGGAAAATCTGGGCAGAAAGTAAGTTGGGACAAGGTTCTACATTTTATTTCAGTTTACCCATTGCAAAAAATCAATAAGTATTAAAGTATTTTATTTCTGCGCATACGAAGTTAAGCCCCTATCTCTTCCATTTCTAACTTAACATTAACTGCCACCAGGCCACGCTCTTCTAAGTCAATTTCAAAAGTTATTTTCGAATTTATAGTAATTTGATCGGCTACATTCTCTAAATGAAAATGAATGTCCTGGCCATTTTCATCAATAATGATTCCTCGTCCATTTTCAAAGTCAATCTGAGCAACATCCCCTTTCCTCGTCTCACACATTACAGTTTTTTTTATAAATAATGGACAATTATAGGGATTTTACGTATAATTAAAAATACGAAAAATACTTTTTTTGAACAACTTAATAATAGTAACTGACAGGTTTTTTGTTACTAAAACGAATTAACAAAAGGGAAAAGACGATTTCGATTTTATTCCACATCAATAAATTACTCCTTATGTAACTGTTTTACAACTTTTTGTTGTAGATAAAAAAGCCAAATTATGGAATCAGATCCGGCTTACGCATTTGACCACTGAATTAATCATCTCCATTATAAAAATTTAACAGAAACTCCCAGCACCAAAAAAGAAGTCGTCTTATTAGATGAAGAAAAGATTGAAATTAATGTGCTAACCGATTAAGCGTAATTTCTGATTTTTAAAATCTGCCCTAATGGTATTAAATGGAAAAAAGAAAGCACTCCATAAAAAAAGGGTTGGAAAATTAATTCCAACCCTTCGTGTGCTTAATTATAATAACCTTTTATTTTTGAGATTGCTCAGGCGCTTTTCCGATCAAATCCATAAACTGATCTAGTTTAGGTGTAATGATAATCTGTGTACGCCTGTTTTTAGCTTTTCCGCCTGGCGTATTGTTGTCGGCAATTGGATTAAATTCTCCACGTCCACCAGCAGTTAATCGCTTAGGGTCAACGGCATATTTCGTCTGCAATACCTGTACTACTGATGAAGCACGTAAGGCACTTAAATCCCAGTTGTTACGGATATTTGTTTGAACAATTGGCACATTATCAGTATTACCTTCTATCAGCACATCATAGGTATCGTAATCTTTAATAATTTTAGCAATTTTGCTTAAAGTTTCGCCAGCTTTATCAGAAACTTCATAGCTACCTGATTTATATAACATGTTATCAGCTAAAGAGATGTAAACTACACCTTTAAGTACCTGAACATCAACATCACCCAACTCTTCACGACTTAATGACCTTGTTAAGTTATTAGTTAACACCATATTAAGTGAATCACTTTTGTTTTTAGCATTCACTAATTGTTTGATGTATTTGTTTGAGCTATTAATCTCATCAACCAGTTTTGAAATGTTAACATTTCCCTGGCTACTCGAGTTTAAACATTTGTTTAAAGCATCTTGCAGTGCAGTTACATTGGCTTTTTCTGATGCGATCTGCTCTTCTAAACTTTTAACCCTACTCGTGCTTCCACTAAGCTCACGCTGGCTATCCTGGTATTTATTACTGAGCTCCTGATTTCTATCTCTTAACTTGGCATACGTATCCTGAAGTTCAGCATACTTCTTATTGCTTACACAACCTGCAGCAAGTGCAAGAGTAAAGAGCATTATGGGAATTGATTTGTATAATTTCATAATATTACTTTATTTGTTACTACTACATCAGCAAATTCCTTGCCGTAAGTTTTACATCGCCCGCAGCTGATGTTAAAAGGTGTTAATTTTTACCGAATCGAAGCTCGCCAATGCGTTATATGTTCTTAATCCTATACTCCCCGATTGGTATTGATTATCTGTTGCCGAAAGCACAGGCTGAACTGATCCATTAATAAAAACATCAAATTTATTTGCCTTTGCCACTATCTTTAAGGTATACGTTTTGTTCATTTCAACAGGATATTTTCCTGAACTTATTACCGTCCATTTTTGCCCGCTGGCTTTTCCAAACATTACAGTTCTATTAATTTGATCTAAGCCAACATAATACCCTTGGTAAGCATCGGCACCAATAGCAGGATTAGAAACCCTGAACATTAAACCAGCATCACCTGCGGTATTGATTTTAAGATCTGCCTGATAAACAAAATCTTTAAAGTCTGTTCCATTGGCCACATATTTAGATCCCTTTATTCCGTAGCCGCCAGAGCCTGCATTTGATGCAGCGTTCATCTGTCCATCTTTCCAAAACCAGCCACCGCCATAAAAAACCCAGTTGCTGGCCATTCCCTGATCAAAGTTTTCGACCAAAGTTTTATTTACTTTTTTTGCCTCCCCGATTACAGGAAAACAGCTTAGGCGGATATTTTCAGATCCGTATGGTACAAGGATAACTTCTTCCTGTTTTTCAGCTGATGCAATTGGACTAAAGGGCACATCAAAAGCTGACACTTTATTGTAACCTAAACCCCATGACGGAATCTTTTTTGCCCGAACCTTTATTTTAACCGGTGCATTTGCAGCAATAAAAGGGTTTTCTGGCATTTCCGATTTTACCACACTAGCCTTACTTAAACCATTTTTATCGATCATCAAACCATAATTCCATGCTGATTCCGGATGAATTTCGTAATCTGTAAAGCCAGCAACAGGATGTGTTTTGGTTACCTTGTTTACCGCTTTAATTTCCAGTGCATATACAATAGGTCCGCGTTCTACACTTAAAGAATTATTTACCTGCGTCCTGGTAGTAATTTCCATTGGAAAATTCAGTTCTAATTGATCTTGATTTTTCCATTCGCGGTCTATAGTAAACATTTCTCCAGCTTTTACGCCTTCTAATGTAGCTCCATTTAACCTGATGCCTGGTTTTACACTCCAGGCTGGGATTCTTAAAGTTAGTGGAAATGATGTACTGGCGGCAAGTTCTACTTTTAACCTGATTTGTTCTTCGAAGGGGTAATTGGTTTCTTCGGTAATTTTTATTTTTTTATTTTCTGCTACCACAGTTTCTATTTCCATAGGGCCATAGGTAATTACTGCCAAACCTTTCTCCGGAGTAGCTACCACACTACTTTTTACAAAATAAGGCCAGCCCATGTGCATATTATATCGGCAGCAGCCATAGCCTGAATATGGACTGGAAACAATACCTGTAGCATAATCCTGATTAAAACCATGCTCGCCATGAATACTTTGTACCTGATTAGGTAATGTGTAATAGGAGTGATTTTTAAAATCCCGGCTAAACTGCGCAGGCAAAGCATTAAAAGCCACTTTCTCCAACTGATCGCCAATTTTTGCATCGTGAATAACCTTTGCCGCAGTTTCTAAACTCTGCATCCATTCTACCACGGTACAGGTTTCTACCCCTTCTGTGCTGCTTGTGCCTGCCAGAAATTCAGTTCCTGAACCTAAACCTTCGGGCTGACCGTGATCGTGCATAATATGTGCGATGCCTTTAGAGAGTGCTTCAAGATTAGATGGAAGATCTTGAAGTTGCGCATAAACTACAGGAAATTTTAAAGCCTGAGCCACATTAACCATATGTTTTGGTTGAAAATCGTCACCGAAAAAGTAAAATTTATTATTGCTATAAATATCAATCCAGGGATATGCCTGTTGCTTTAACTTTTCTACAAGTTTTAATAAATCCTGATCACCGGTTTTATTGTAAAGCCAAATGGCAATTTCCATGTTATCGCCTGCCCTTGCTTTGCCCCATTCTTTTAACGGATCGGCATCAAGATTGGCAAGTTCATATTTAAAATATTTGGAGAGAAATGGAATAACCCTTTTATCATTTGTGGCTTCATAATAGCTTTGCAAAGCATACATCATTGGCATGCGCGGCCACCAATCTTTCATTTTCGGTGGACCAAATAATCCGTTGGCTTGTTGATTGTTTAAAGTCCAATCGATATACTTTTGCGCTTTCGCTTTTAATATAGGATCATCTAACGTGTAAGCCAATGCGACTAAACCTTTAACATAATAGGGTACTCGCTCCCATCCATTTCCATCGCCTCCCAGCCAATCGGAATTTTTTCCAAGATTATCTTTTTCAGGGTACAGCACTTCAGCCATTCCGGTTGCACCATCTCTTTGTTGTTCCAGCTGCTTTAACAACCATCCCTTTGCTTTAATACTGCCTATTGGTAATTGCACATAAACCTGTTGTTTTAACGGCGCTTTATTAAATTCAGTTAAATTTTGGGCACGTAAAGTATGGACAGACAGACAAGATACCACAAAACAGATAGATGTAATTATTCTTTTCATAAAGAGATATGGTTAGATAATATTTTATAAAACTAATAAAAATGAACGAATATTAAAACGATTTAGTAAGTATGTATTACGTATGAAATCTTAAGAGAAACTGCTTTCAGTAATAAACTTCAGAAAACACAAGAAAAAAATTAATGATTGGAGAATTTTAAAGCGGATTCGATTAGAAGTATCGTCCTTTCGACCGTAGTGGAGAACCCGAAGGCTCTGCGAAGCAAAATCTTTAAATTTGACTTCTTATAACATAGTTGAGAGATCTCTCCACTACGCGGTGCTTCGGAGATGACGACTTTTCTATTGGAGTCCGTCAATGATAACTTAGTCGAAGGGCATTTATTTACGATTTATCAATATCAAGAGTCTTCGACTCCGCTCAGACCGACAACTGCGCAGTGCTTAACTTAATGACATTGAGCACTCACTTCACAAAAGATAGTAACTAAAAGAAGGACTATTCTGACCGAAAAGCATTAAACCTGCTTTACGAAAAATTCATTTTTTTACGCAAATGCTTTACAACTATTTATTTCTTTGCAAAGGTAATTCCTAGCCACGTATCTGTTCTAAATGGCGACGCTGGTAAGCCATCGTTACTAACGAGGTTACAAACAGGATTATTTCCCCATGCATAACGAACGGCAACAGGGTTTGCTACCTGATCGCTACTGACGATAATCTGATTTCCCTTGATATTTGCTTTGGCCCAGTGAAATTTCTTATCTGCTCCGGCGATGGCAAAACCTGTAAGTGCTGCGCCATCTGCGGCTTTTAATCCATTTTCTGTATTGCTGAAGGTTAAAAGAATCTGTTTTCCTTCAATTTTATTTGATTGATAAACGGGGCCGGAATAATTTACTTTTTGGCCGTATGTTTTAGCCAGGGCAATTAATGCCAATCTTCTACCTACCTCTTGTTTATTTTTAGGGTGGATATCTTTTGCATCACCAATATCAATAATTGTGGCCATCCCCGTATTTGGCAAAGCGAGTGTTTTTTGCTGCGCCTCCCTAAGTTCTGCCCAGGCAGATTGCGTCGGTACATTATCGATCTGCATAAAATTAGCCAACTGAACAAAATAGAACGGAAAATCGCCCTGTCCCCATTTTTGACGCCAATCTTTGATCATTGTTGGAAATAACTCGCGGTATTGGTAAGCTCTGTCAGCATTAGCTTCTCCCTGATACCAAATAGCACCTTTAATGGAGAATTGGCGGTAAGGATGAATCATAGCATTGTACAAAACTGTTGGACGGTTAGCGCCATTTTCTTCGTAGGGCTTAGGCTCAATATTTTTAAAATCCAAACCTATTTTATATTTCCATTCACCAGCCAATGAAATTTTCCCGGCATCACCATTTGTTAAATTTAAATCTTTAGCGTCACCGTATAAGCCGCCCCCTCCTCCACTATCAAAAACCCTGACAGTAATCGTATTATCACCTACTTTGAGCAAATTAGCAGGTATTGTATATGTTCTTCCAACGTTATAGCCTACTGTTTCGCCCACTTTTACTCCATTTATAAAAGTAATATCGTTATCATCAATAGTCCCCAAATTAAGCTTTACCCTGTTCGTTTTCCAATTTCCTGGAATGGTAACCTTTTTTGTAAACCAAACCACACCATCAAAATCTTTAAGTGCCGCGTCCTCCCATAAGGTCGGCAAAGTCATATTTTTCCAATTGCCACTTTCTTCTAAAGCCCATTTCATCTGCCCGTCTTGATTACCTGAATCTTTATCTGTGGTGATTTTAACCCAATTAATCAATTTTTGCTCGTAAGAAATTGTTGATGGATTTTTAACGGTTTTCTGTATCTTATCAACTGCAGCAGAAAAATCTGCCATCTTTTTTAACGACTCGGCGCTCGTCCAGGCTTCGGCAATTGTACCGCCCCATGAAGTGTGGATCAGGCCAATAGGGATTTTAGTTTTTTCATACACTTCGCGGGCGAAGAAATATGCGGTAGAAGAAAACTCCGCAATATATTTTGGACTGCATTCCTGCCAACCACCATTGGCCACTTTAGCATCATTAAGTGGAAAATTACTGGTAACATGTTCTGTCTGCAATAAACGGATATTGGGATATTTAGCTTCGGCAATTTCTTTTTCGCTATTGAGGATTTTGCCCCAGCCTGCCAGCGGCATTTCCATGTTCGACTGCCCGGAACAGATCCATACATCGCCAATTAATACGTTACTGAGCACCAGCAACTCCCCATCTGATATAGTTATGGTATACGGCCCTCCGTAACCTGGTGTTGCCACTTTTGTTTTCCAATTACCATTAGCATCGGCAATAGCACCATAATTAATTTTATTCCAGGAAACCGTTACTTTAACTGCTTTACCTGCATCTGCTTTGCCCCAGATTGCCGCATTGGTTTTCTGCTGTAAAACCATGTTATTACTAAAAACTGAAGGCAATAAGATTTTAGCTTGTGTAAAAGGAGATATGCAAAGTAATAATGCAAGGAGAAGTATAGATATTAACCTGTGGGCGCTCATATTTAACCTATTTTTTGATGATTAGAAAACGAATGTACGTTTTCTACCGATTAACAACAATATATAAGCCTGCTGCAAATAAAATTTATGGCTAACGGGACAAATTCATACAAATTAGTTTGGGTAAGAACATCATTTTACTTATTTTGCAGGTCTTAAAGAACAGCGCCGGATTTAATAATGATGATCCCAATGTTCTCTCAAATAAAAAAATTAATGGTTAAGATTTTCATAGGCGGCCTTCCTGACAATATCCAAGAGATGGATTTGGCAATATTGGTTAGCCTTCATGGCAGGGTAGAAACAATTAAAGTTGTTCGCGACAGGGCAACAGGTAAATGTAAAGGCTACGCTTTTCTGGAAATTTATAGTCTTCCCGATGCCAAAAACATCGTATCAACCTTAAATGGTGAAACATTTAAAGGTAATGTCATTACAGTTAAAATATCTGAAGAGGAAAGTGGCGCTAAAGCAGTAACGCCAAAACCTAACCCAGCTTTTAAAAGTAAAAGGCCTAGGTTACAACGCTAGTGTATTAAATCGGCTTTTACTGAAAGGCTCAAGAATAACCTTACTATGGTGGTGAAAAAACTCGCAACGAAAGATAAAGGATAATTTTGTTTTTTAACCACCGAGTTCACAGAGTAGAAATCACTGAGAAAACAGACGTTTTTCACACCTTATTCTTCGGAAATTCAATCCCTGGCTTTCGGACTACTTGCATTTATCATTAAGAAATTAAGGTAGTTAAAAAAACTTTGACAATCATACAGGCATCACGCACAAAGATTGTCAAAGTAAATAATCGGACTTATTTCTTTAATCATTATGTAATAATGCAATTAAAACTTTGACAATCTTAAAGGCATCACGCACAAAGATTGTCAAAGTAATTAATTGTTGATCTAAATCGTTTACCAATATACACTTTACAGTGCAACCAATAAGCCGATGATAATTAAAGGTTTTAATTAAATAAACTGGTTCCGTTATCAGTTTGAACAGTATAAGCATCCAGCTTGAGCCCGAATTGTAATAAATATTTTGAAGATAGCTCTTCTATTAAATCCGCAATTTTTTCTTCTTTAACGATATTGATGGTACAACCACCAAAACCACCTCCCATCATCCTGGCACCCAGCACGTAATCTAGTGGTTTAACGGCTTCAACCAAAAAATCCAATTCCTTACAACTTACTTCATAATCTTTGCTTAAACCTTCGTGCGTTTCGAACATCAGGTTCCCTAGCCCCTGCAGATTACCGTTTTCAAGTTGTTCTGCCGCTGTTAGTAAACGCCCGATTTCTTTCACTACAAAGCTGCACTTTGTAAATACTTCTTCATCTTTTGGCCTTACATGCGCTTCTAACATACTAAGGTCTACATCGCGTAATGTATTTACATTGGGGTAATGTTCTTTTACCCAGGCTACACCTTGCTCGCATTGGGCTCTTCTTTTATTGTAAGCCGAATCAGCAAGGGCATGTTTTACATTTGTATTTAAAAGCAAAAGCTTGTAACCATCTAATTTTAACGGGATATAAACGTGTTTCATCGATCGACAATCAAGCATGATGGCCTGGTCTTTTTTACCAAATACAGAGGCAAACTGATCCATAATACCGCAGTTAACACCGGCAAAAGTCTGTTCAGCCTTTTGAGCAATTAAAGCAATATCTATTTTTGGAACATCAAGCGAAAAAAGCTGATCGAGCGCAAATCCGGTAGCACATTCTACAGCTGCAGACGACGATAGACCGGCGCCCAAAGGCACATCACCATCAATATAAAAGTTAAAGCCTCCTAATTGGTAACCTCTTTCTTTTAACTGATCGGCAACACCTAAAATGTAATTGGCCCAACTATTCTCTGATTTTTTCAGGCTTTTGATTGATGAAATATCAAATTGCTGATAACTTTCGGAAAATAAATGTACTTCATCATCTTCTCTTTTTGATATGGCTACATAAATAGCTTTATCTATAGCAGCAGGCATTACAAAACCGCCATTGTAATCGGTATGCTCGCCAATAATATTGATTCTTCCTGGCGAACGCACTAAAATGGGTTCGGCATTGAAAAGTCTTTTAAACGTACTTTTTAAATGTTGTGCATTCATTGTTAAATTTTTAGTCTTCAGCCTTGCTGATTTTATAGTGTGTTGTAGACATTTCTTTTAAACCGTTGGCGGCAAACTCAGGGGTAATATCCCGTTGAGGGTTGGCAAGCATCTCGTAACCGACCATAAATTTTTTAACTGATGCCGAGCGTAATAATGGCGGATAAAAATGCATATGCCAATGCCATTCTGGGTAATAACCATTGTTTACCGGAGCCTGGTGCATGCCTGCCGAGTAAGGGAAAGATGTTTCGAACAGGTTATCGTATTTAGTTGTTAATACTTTAATCGCTTCGGCTAATGATTTCTTTTCCGCTTCGCTAAACAATTTGATGCTATTTACATGTCGTTTGCTGATGATCATGGTTTCGTATGGCCAAACTGCCCAAAAAGGCACCAGTACTGCAAAATGATCATTTTCAAATATAATACGTTCGTTTTTCTTTTGTTCCAGCTTTAAATAATCGGCAAGTAAACTTCTTCTATGGATGGCATAATAAGTTTTCTGTCGCTCAGTTTCTTTGGCAATTTCCAATGGGATATCGCCCTGCGACCAGATCTGTCCATGGGGGTGTGGATTACTACAACCCATTATTTCGCCTTTGTTTTCGAAAATCTGAATGTATTTGATCCAATCGTTTTCAGCCAGGCTATTAAATTCATTTTGCCAAACATTTACCACAGCAGTTATGGCTTCGACACTCATTTCAGGAAGTGTGAGGTTGTGTTTCGGACTAAAACTAATGACCTTGCAAAGCCCACGCTGGTTGTTGGCTACCAATAAATCATCTTCGTTCATATCACCGGCAGGCGTGTCTTCAAGCAACGCAGCAAAATCATTATTAAAAACAAAACTCTCCGCATATTCTGGATTGCTGTCACCATCTGCCCTACCGTTTCCCGGGCATAAATAACATTTAGGATCGTATTCTGGGCGGTTATCTGGTGTGATGTCTTCAACCTTACCTTGCCACGGTCTCTTGGTGCGGTGTGGTGATACTAACACCCACTCACCGGTTAATATGTTAAGCCGGGTATGTGGATTACTGTCAAGTTCGAATGTTTGGTTCATTTTATTTTTCAACTGGTTAGAAAAAAGAGAGCCACTTGGCTCTCCTATCTAGTCGGCCAAATTATAAAATTATTATTAATTGTCAAAACGACAATTAATAATAATTTTTATTTTCGTGAAAATTTGAACATATTAAGCCCTTTAAAACCTTGATAAAAAATGATTGAATATTCTAGGCAGCCACATTATCTTGTTGCTGTTGATTGCATCGTGTTTGGATTTGACGGCGAACACCTTAAAATTCTATTGGTTAAGCGGGGCTTAGAACCCGAAATAAATAAATGGAGTTTAATGGGAGGTTTTGTAGGCGCTGATGAAAGTCCAGATGATGCAGCAAATAGGGTACTCAAAAAAATGACAGGTTTAGAAGGCGTTTACCTGGAGCAGATGCAGATTTATGGAGAGCCCAGTCGCGATCCCATCGAAAGAACGCTTTCTGTTGGCTATTTTGCCCTCATTGACATCCACAAATATGAGGCACAGTTAAGTGACGATTATGAGGCCGAATGGTTTTTGATTAACGACCGGCCAAAACTTATTTTCGACCATAACCAAATGGTTACTGATGCGCGCAAAAAATTAAGGTATAAAGCTGCACTTCATCCAATATTATTCGAAATGCTGCCTAAAAAATTTACGATTCCACAACTGCATATTCTTTTTGAGGAGGTAAACGACACTAAAATCGATACCAGAAATTTTAGCCGCAAAATTACCTCTACAGGCTTATTAATTAAGCTGGCCGAAAAAGACAGAACAGGTTCTAAAAAAGGCGCATTCTATTTTAAATTAGATAAGAAGAAATATAATGCCAATTCGCAGGCTTTCTTAAACTTAATGCCAAATTTAAAGGTTTAAATTAATTTATAATATGATTAGCCTATTGTTCTTTATAATGATAGGTTAATCCTCCATCTACATAATAAGTTGATCCGGTTACATAAGCCGCATCATCAGAAGCAAGAAATGCCACTACTGCGGCCACATCTTCTACCTTACCCATTCGTTTTAACGGGATATTCTGAAGTACTTTTTCCAGCTGTTCTTTATTGTTCAATAAATCCTGATTGATCGGTGTTGAAACAGCTCCGGGAGCTACATTATTAATCCTGATATTAAACTGGGCTAATTCTGAAGCAAGATTTCTGGTTAACATCTTTAAACCTCCTTTACTTGCGCAGTACGCAGCAAAATGTGGAAATGCGATTTCTTCGTGTACAGAACTCATATTGATTATCGTTCCGGCCACTTTGATTTTTCTACAATAATTTACAAACGACTGGATGCTAAAAAAAACACCTTTTAAGTTGGTATTCATGATCAGGTCGTAATCTTCTTCTGTAACTTCCCAAAAGCTGGCTTTTTTTTCTACACCCGCATTGTTGACCAGGATATCTAAATGGCCAAATACTGCTACGGCATCGGTAACCAATTTAGTGGCTGCGTTGGCTTTACTTAAATCGGCTTCCAAAAAAGTTGCCTTTCTACCCATATCCTGTATTTCTGTGATAAGTTTTTCGCCTCGCTCATCAAATTTATGACCATTTAAAATAATATCACAGCCATCTTTGGCCAACCTTAAGGCACATGCAGCGCCAATTCCCTGACTGCTTCCGGTAATTAAAGCGATTTTGTTTTCAAAACGGTCCATAGTAAAATGTTATAATACATAAAGGAAAATTGATGTGAATATGTTTGAGTAAAACTGAAGTTATTAACAGGATTAATACATTAAATGTAAGTTCTTAAAAAAAACATCGTTATAGCTGTAATCATTTATTAGTATGTTTGGGTAACAAACACACAATAAACTTAAATTAATCTTAAAACATGAACATTACCAAAAACCTTTTATTTACTACGCTCCTAGCTTTGTTTACGCTAACCATGTATTCTTGTAAAACAAAAAAACTGGCGGCAAAACCTGCTCCAGCACCTGTTGAAAAGCCTGCACCACCAGTAGAAGAGAAAAAACCAGCGCCGGTACCAGAGAAAGAAGAAGCACCTGCTCCGGTTGAAAAGCCCAATTTTAACTTAGATAACATCCAGTTTGAGTTTAATTCATTTGTACTTAAAACATCATCATTCTCAATTCTGGATAAAGCAGTAGCAGAAATGAAAAAATCGCCAGATACAAAATTTATTCTTAATGGTCATTCATCTGCTGAAGGCACACCCGAGCACAACATGCAACTTTCTGTAGACCGTGCAAATGCCGTAAAATCATACTTTATAAACGCCGGTTTAAATGGAAATAATTTCACTGTTGTTGGTCATGGCGAGAAAGAGCCGATTAGCAGCAATAATAGCGAAGAAGGTAGAATGCTGAACAGAAGAACTGAAATAAAAGTTCAGAACTAATTTTCAAAATATAGAAAAGGACCATGATTTAATATCTATGGCCCTTTTTTATTTACACAACCTCCCGGACTTGTTTAAGCCCTCTAATATGCATCATTAACACATATCAATAGAAAATTCGTCAATTACGATGGAAACGATCAAGCAGCTTTCCTGCTGTGATTTAGCTATAAAGATTGCTTCGACACTAAAAACACTTCTGTTCTATGACTGCTATTACAGCTATAAGGTTTTGGTTTTTAACCCTTTTCGGTCTTCTAATACATTCATCTGCCTGTTTAAGAGCAAAATCCTGTGCCATTTAATAAAGCACAGGATTGGAGAATGACCAGCAATAAGATTATTTTTATTTTTAATCTATTACTAATGAAACATATAACGCAGTAAAAATTAAGTTACCTTGGCACTTCTCTTAAAAGTACCCTTAAACTGATAGGTTATTCCAGAAACGGTATAATTATAAGTTAGTGTAAAAATTTTAGATATGGGATTATATATTCCTGAGCCAGCCGTGATAACTAAATTACCCCATGGTGTTATGGTAAGCGAATTATCATCATTAACTCTTATTTTTATGCCATTAGCTGCCGCGTTTGTTACATTTTCCTCGGTAGAGAGGTGGTAAAAACGTACAGTGCTATAATCTATTGCTTTTAGGGTTCTCGTTAGTGATAAAGTTACTGTATCGGCCGGCAATGCATTTACAAGTTTGTAATACTTGCCCTGAGCCTGGTACACATCCGAGTAATCATTTATTAAAGATAAACCTACAATTAGTACACTATCTGCTTTTCTGATCGAAATATAATTCGGGTCGGATACAGATGCTATTTTTACTGTAACGGCATATAAAGAGTCGGGATGTAAAGTAGCCGTTTTTACACGTAAAGCGGTTGTACCATAAACCTCGCCTGCTTTAATGCCCACTGTTTTGCTGGGCATGCTATAAAAGCTGTTATTCAATTTTTGATACTTGATATCCTCGTTTCTAAAAAGATAAAGGAAATTATATCTGGTGATAGGATCAGTTCCTGCCTCAGTAAGCGAAACAGATATATCACGATCAATATTTTCGCTTCCACCAGTGGCTACAGATACATTGGTTACCTGTTCCTGATCGGCCGTTTTAGAATAGGGTAATTTTACAATCGAAAGCCCTTCGTTATTCGATTTGTTTGATCCGACAATATATACTTGTTTTATATATTGTTCATGATCTAACGGATTGCTCTCTTTCTTACAGCCACTTAAAATGGCAGTAAGCATAAGCGGAAATATAATAAATTTTAGCTTCTTCATTAGTATAAATTATGATCACACAGATGGGCTCTAATTGATGATTGAGCCACCTGAATGATATGGTTTTAATTAATTAAACATGACAATTGATGTTACCAGCTAGGATTTTGTATCAATTTTGAGTTTTTGTCCATCGCATCTTTAGGTATAGGCCAGAAATACATTTTAAAGCTCCAAACTCCGTTGGTGAGTGTTTCGCTCAGCGTAGTACGGGTATAATACCTGTCTCTCTGGCTGCTTGTAGCTTTGATATTCATTCCGGTTACCGGTTTGCTGTATGCAGCAGGTGCATCCATCCATCTTCTTAAATCATGATAACGACGACCTTCGCAGGCAAACTCTACTTTTCTTTCTAATTTAATTGCGTTTCTAATGCTTTCCTGGCTAACTAATTCTTCGCTGGTTAAGCCCGGCAAACCTGCTCTAAAACGCACACGGTTAAACGCTGACTTGATTTCCTCCAGGTTTCGATCAACCACAATCCCTGTAGTAGGATCAGTGTAAGAGCCATTCATTTCATTTAGAGCCTCGGCATAGTTTAGCAAAACTTCGGCATATCTAAAAATCGGGAAAATTTTATTCGTAATAGATCCGGTTGCCTGCATATTATCAACAGGGTGGTTGTATTTGATACAGGTATAACCTGTATGATTATAGTCATTCGGATAATTTACAGTTGGTGCAGCCGAACCATTTGAATAATAAGTTATTTCTAAATTTTTATACGCCCCCGCTCCTGTATAAGAAGTTCCTTTCCAGTAAGAATGTGAAAAACCAATGGTAGCATAAAAACGTGCTTCTCTATTGTTATACATTTTAGCGGTATTTGATACCAATTGAACGTCAGAAATGGTTTTTGCCGTGCCAATTGGCTGGTAAGCATCATTGCTCCCGGGATAAGGGAAGATAGCACTTGATTTATTGATATCAAATCCATCTTTCATTTTATAGGCATCCACTAAATCTTGGGTAAGGTTTAATCCGTTACCTCCCGCCAGCTGTGCAGGAGAAGATAACCATAAAGGTGAGTCTCCACCCGTAGGGTTAGATCTTGTACACCAAATTACCTCACGGTTACTGTTAGCCGGAACTTCGCCAATAAATGTATACTTATACGAACGGTAAGGGTCTATTCCACCAGCTCCATTTGGATAGGCGGCCGTTGGCACATTGTAGGCTAATGGTTCCGTATCTGTACTGGCCGGATATGTATAAAGCTCATACATACCGGTTTGCATAATCCGTTTTGCGGCAGCAGCTGCTCTCCCCCATTTATTGTTGTCTTTGGTTTGGGAAATAAATGGTTTTCCGTCAGCACGTGTCCAGCCGGCATACGACTGATTGCCGTTATACATCGGGCTAGCCGCTGTTAACAGTAATCGCGATAATGTGGCTAAAGCTGCACCAGAGGTTGGCCTGTAAATATCAGCAAGAGCCTCTTTAGTAGCAGGCAGGTAACTATTTGCCAGTTCCATGTTTTTCACAACATAGTTAACACAGTCATCAAAAGTAGCCCTTTCCTGCGAAAGAATATCTGTATTGCTGTTAATATCCAAAAGATCATCTGGTGGAATTACTGCCGGACCATACTGCTGAAGTAATAAATACATAAAATATCCTTTGAGAAAATACATCTCGCCTAAATACTGGCGCTTTCCGGTGACAGACAGGCCTCTGGTTTCATCTATTCTGGCAATCACGGTATTCGCCTTTCTGATACCTTTATACCAGGTAGCATAATTATTAAAATAGGTATTAGCGGTATATGGTGTAATTTCACCTAATAACAACTTGATGCCAGCATGGCGGCTATCATTCCACGAAGTAAAATTTTCATCAGAAGAACCTTGAAATGGTGCCCATGAATTAGTCCATAATTTATCCTCATCAGGAAGATAGGAGGCAATACCATTAACGTAGGTCAATAATTTATCCTGATCAACAAATACGCTATCAATATTGGTCAAATCGTAAAGGTACTCATCAACATTAAGGTAATCTTTTTTGCAAGAATTTAAGCCAATGCAAGTAACACAGGCCAAACATATTATTGCGAATAATATTTTGAATTTCGAGTTCATCTGAATAAGTTTTAAAATGATACAAACATTTGCAAAGTGTACATTCTTTGAAGCGGATAAACAGCACCGTTGCTTGATGCCTGCTCTGGATCCCAAAGCTTAACTTTATCCCAAACGGCAAGGTTATCGCCTACAAAACTGAATGTTGCAGAAGAAATACCATAACGTTTTAATAATGGTGACTCCCAACGGTAGGCAATCTCAGCATTTTTTAGCCTAATGAATGAAGCATCTGCCTGCCAAAAAGTTGAAGAACGATTATTATTGGCATTTTCGCCATAGGTTAGGCGAGGGAAACGTGCATTTGGATTTTCGGTGCTTGTTGTGCCCGAATAGGAAACTGGTGTCCAGCGATTTGCCTGATTACCCACAATACTAAGCACATTACCGGTAGACTCGCCCTGAAATGGATAATAACCCGAACCTCCAAGAAAATAACTCACCTGATTCTGACCGGTAAAGAAAATATTAAAAGACCATTTTTTCCAGGTTAATGAAGTGGCAAAACCATAAATTACACGAGGTATGCTAGAATAATCTAATGGCACAACATCATCAGTATTAACTACTCCATCACCATTTACATCTTTATACTTAATATCTCCGGGTCTGTAATTAGCCATAAAAGTTTGTGTTGGGCTATTGGCAATATCGTCCTGATCTTTAAATAAACCCAGTGCAATTAAGCCTCTCTGCACACCATAAGGTACATCACTATAAGATTGGTAAGGAAAATTCACACCTGTTTGCTCCCAATGGGTAACCTTATTGCGCGAGAAGGTAAAGTTGCCTCTCAAATTTAAGGTAACATCTTTTCCAATCGACTGAAAATATGTTAAGTTACCATCTGCACCCCAGCTTTTCATCGACCCCACGTTGAGGTAAGGACTTTGTGCTGTTCCCACCTCTTCCGGAATAGTTACCCTTTGCTGATAAATATCATCAGCTTTTGTTAAAAACCCGTCAACGGTTAAATCAAATTTGTTTTTAAGGAATTTAACGTCAATACCCAAATCGTATTTGGTTGAAGTTTGCCATTTCAGTCCACTGGTACCTACTTTAGTCTCGATAATTGTTGTTCCCCAATCGTTGGAACCTGTAGATAGAATGGTTTGATATGGAAACCTAACCAATAAATTGTTGTCATTGGTGATTTTCGCATTACCAACTTTACCCCAGGATCCCCTGATTTTAAAATAATCTATAAATGGCATTGATCTTTTTACCCAATCGTATTGTGTGGGAATCCAACCAGCTGATAATGCAGGGAAGAAACCATATTGTTCACCTGGTTTAAAATTTTCGGAACCAGAATAACCTGCATTTGCCTCAAGTAGGTAAGTATCTTTGTAAGAATAAGTAGCACGGCCCGAAAGCGCCTGGTAACGTAATGGAATAATACTCATATACGAACTCTCGTATGCTGTTAGCGAAGAGGTAATATCCTCCTGCCTGTAAACATGTAGTAAGCCCGTAAAATTATGTACTTTATTAAGCACCTTATTGTAGTTTACCTGACCTTCGATATACATCTGGCGGGTAATTAATGAGCTTTGACCGTAACCGGCATCAGAACTTGCTATAGTTCTGGTGGTAATCAGACTACCATCATTTGCCCTTCCGCTAGCCCTATAGGCAGCTTCACCAATTTTTCCATGGGTTGAAGTATTGGTACCGTAATATGTCCAGGAGAACAAACCTCTTGCCGTTAAACCTGGTGTAATAAATTTCAGATCTTGTTCTAAACTTAATTTTGCATTAACTGTATTGGCGTTTGTTTTTTTAAAGCCGGTATAGTTTAATAAAGCGTAAGGCGATAATGAAGTACCGTTGCTTCCAAAAGCTGCAAGTTGCCCGTTCGAATACCTTAGCGGAATACTTACTGGTGTGATATTGGCCTGAGAGCTCCATAAAAAGCTATTGTCTGAATTAAATGCTGGCGCATTCGACAGGGTAATGGCATCATCGAGGTTAAGGGCAAGTTTGGTTGTTTTGGTTAAATCAACATCAATATTGGCACGGAAATTATATTTATTGTAATTGGTATTGGCATCGTATTTATTTGCTGATTGATCCTGATTGAAAATTCCCTCTTTATTGAGATAACCCAAACTCATATAATAGCGAGCACTTGTACCTCCACCGGAAATGTTTAAATTATATTGGTTATACCTGGAATAATCTTTAAGGATAACATCTCTCCAATTGGTATTAGGGTAAAGATCCGGATCTAAACCAGTTTTAAAAAGCTCGAGTTCTGTAGGGGTATAAACCGGACTTAATCCACGTACCACCCTGGCTTCATTAGCTAATTGAGCATAACCTGTTGCATCTACGTAATCAGGCATACGAGCCGATTGTGTCAGGGTACTATTTAACTTAAAATTTAATTTCAAGTTACCTGCCTTACCTCTTTTGGTGGTAATTACCACTACACCATTGGCACCACGTACTCCGTAAACGGCTGTTGCCGAGGCATCCTTTAATACCGAAAAGCTTTCAATATCTGATGGGTCAATATTATTTAAATTGCCTTCTACCCCATCAATTAAAATCAGTGCAGAAGAACTTGCGCCAAAAGTACTGATACCACGTACCCAAAACTCAGAGAAATCATTTCCAGGTTCTCCGCTACGGGTTACCGCAATAATCCCGGGAACGCGGCCGCCCAACATGTTACTTACAGATGTTGCCGGAACCTGTAATTCTTTTACATTTATAGTACTAATGGCACCTGTTGTGGTTATTTTACGTTGTGTGCCCAAACTTACTACCTGCACTTCGTCAAAATCACTTACTTTAGCTTTTAAAACCACTTTAAGCTTATCTTTTGAGGCATTTGGTGTAATCTCCAATAATTCGTAACCAATGTAAGTAAAAGTTAAGGTTACATTTTTATCCAGGTTGGTTAACTTAAACCTTCCATCGGTATCGGAAGTTGTACCGATTTTCGTATTACCTTTTACAAAGATGGACACCCCCGGAAGCTCCTGCCCCTCTTCGTCCATTACTGTACCAATTACTGTAATTTTGGCATTATCCTGTGCCTTTACAGCAACATTCAAACAGGCCAATACTCCTATTAAAATCAGATATAATATTTTTTTCATGAATTCTGTTCTGCTTAATTTCATTAATAATTTAAATCGCATACCGCTCTGGTGTTATTCGATTGCCAGTCTACGAATCGTACATCCCCAGCTTTCACCGATAAAGAGGTTATCATTAGCATCAGCTTGAATGCAGTAAGGATAATTAAAGCTAGATAACAGCGGAGCACCATTAGCGCCTCCGAATACGCCTGCAATACCTGCAATGGTAGACACGTAGCCAGATTTACGATTGATTTTCCGGACCAGGTTTGTGTTGGAATCCAACACATAGATGTTTCCTTCACTATCTACGCAAATGCCTGCCGGTGAATTAAAAGAGGCATCCTTACGCGGTGCATCTAATTTACCCAAGCCATTAAAGCCAGCATATTCCTCGACCGTTTTACCGTCTTTACTTACCTTGTAAACGCCATTTAAACCTTGTACAGTAAAGTAAAACGAAGCATCAAGCTTACTGTAAACCATGTAACAATAATCAGTTGTTCCAACGTTTCCGCAGGCTGGGTTTAACACTTCTACATTCGTTGGTTTGGCAATTTCCAATCTACCAAAGACACCATTTTTATCTCTGAAATAAAGCCATTGTTCAGTGTCATCCAAGGCAGCAGCAAAGATAAAACCCGCAGCAGCAGGAATTTGGGCAGAAAGAATCTGTGGTTGCCACAAATTACTTTTTTCGTAAACGTATACTTTATGTGGGGCAACTTTACCAATTGAATACATTTTTGTTTTAGCCACATTTAATGCTGGCTGGGTACCGTCGAAACCAGTTTGAAGCGTAGAAATTTTGTTATCGTTTACCGATATATACCTTACGGTGCTAGAAAGTGATTCAAAACTGATCAGCTCATCATTTCCTAGTGCCGCAATGCCAAAGGTTCTTTGGATCCGTCCATCAGACAGCGATCCGTTTATCGAACCGGCAACCCCCGAAACCCCAGCAATGTTCGATACACTTTCGGCTACTGTGTACAAGAAATTCCTTTTAGCCGAAGTGATATTTGTTCCAATAGCAACTTTAATGCTGTTAATGCCCCCATTTTGCTTAGGTACCAAACAATAAATTGTTTCGTTGTTTATACCAACAACAGTAGCCACTCTATCTTTTTCATTATCGGTAAAATAAACTTTAATGTTAGCTTTATTCGAACCAAAATTAGTCCCTTTTATTACCATCTTAGTTCTAATCCCTCCCGAGTCGGGGGTAAAAGAGCTTATTTGAATTGGTTTATTTGGGTCATATTCAGCTACTGTTTCGCTGTTTGTTTTTTTACAAGCGAAAAATAAGGTAATAGTTGCAAGACATGCGAAGATAAGGCGCATGTAAATCCTTGTAAATGGGCGTCCCATTTTTAAGTAATTTTTCATCATACTTTTTGGTTAGAAATTAATTTAGACTGTTCTATATAGCCTAACTGAACAGACAAGGTTAGTTTGTTTTAAAGCATTATCTTACTTTCAGGCTTACCAGGTTTTATTAAAACCCAGCCATCTACAATGTGTAGTTAATACATTGTTCTTCTCTTAATCCGGCAGCTTCCCGGACTGTAGGAATTTATAGTAATGACTGATAAGTGTTGACAAACTGAAACGTCTTAGATCTGCTTACAGTAGTGGAATTAATAGTAGTAGTTGTTTCTTCATATTCAATTATCTTATTTGATTTTAACAAATTAACTATAAAAAAAGCGGTCGTAGTGAGGGGTAATACGGTAATAAATAGGGGTTAAATTGTTATTTTTAGGCCTTTTATGTTGTTTTTCTGTTTTTAGTCAGAAATTAAACTTTGATTTAAAGTTTAATTTCAGAAAAGAAAGATTCAATAATCCATTTTCTTAAAAGGATATTGATTTAACAAATTAACCAGATTGCCTTGCTTTAAAACCCGCTGTAAACAAAAACTCTCCGAACTTTTCTTTACAGAAAGGTTCGGAGAGTGAATTAATTAAGTAAACTGAAGGGTTAATAACCTGGGTTTTGAGTCAACACAGCATCTTTGTTTAGCTGTATTTCACCTAAAGGAATTGGCAATAATAAATTTTTTGTCGTTAAGCCGGTAATTGGTTTTGAAGCATCGTTCGAATTTAAACGAAGTGCACGTTCTACCAAAGTTCCGGTTCTCATTAGGGTCATTCTTCTGTTTTCTTCACCAATTAACTCTCTGGCTCTTTCATCAAGAATAAAATCCTTTGTCATTTCTGAAGCACTAACCTGTGCAGCATTTGCTCTGGTTCTTAACACGTTAATTGTTGTTGCTGCATCTCCTGTTTTACCTTGTGCAACCTGTGCTTCTGCGAGAAGCAAATAAGTTTCACCTAAACGCATCAAGATAAAATCTTTAATCATGGCATAACCAAAAGTATCATTGGGATCAAAAGCGCCCCATTTGGTTGTACTTGGGCAAATATTGATTAACGTATCGGGACCGGTAAAAGGAACTTGTTTTCCAAATTTTGCTGCGTATTTAGGATCGGGGTCGTTGTAATAATATTTTCTACGGATATTGTATTGCGAATTCCGAATATCATTTCCTTTATACAAGCCATAAAGTACCCAATTACTTAGGCGCAACCTGCCAATCGAACGCCCACCTAATGAATCGGCCAAAGCCATTCCCGCGATGTTGTAATAAGCAGCACCCCAAACCCTTCTTTGCTGCGGACTATCGGTAATACCGCCAACAACCGCAGTCGGATTTTCCTGCTCTAACACCCAAATAGCCTCTGTATTGCCCTGAACCCTTCTTTCATTTCCATATTGAAACATGTCTGAATAGTAATCCCCTGGCTGGCCAGTTTTAACACCATAACGGCTTCTGATCAAGCTAAACTTTCCGCTACTGATAATGGCCTGTGCCTGTTGTTCAGCTAAATCAGGTTTCCCGATTCGAAGATAAACTTCAGCCAGAAGCTGCATGGCCATAAACTTATTAGCTCTGCCGTACATTTTCCCCTTGGTGTTTGTTTTTACCGCTTCAATATCAGGAAGATTTGCTGCAGCAAAAAGCAAATCTGCTACGATTAGATTGTTTACATCAGCTATAGGTGCTCTCACAAAATCTGTTTTTGGGCCTGCTAATGCATGTGTAATCAATGGCACGCCACCAAACAAAGTTGCTAAGTTGTTGTAAGCATACGCCCTGAAAAATTTAGCTTCGGCACTTACCAGGCTTTTACCTTTTGCACTTAAACTAGTTACACTTGGATTTTCAATTCCATCTACAATAATGTTAGTTAAGTTTACCATGATGTAGTCTCTATTCCACATGCGGGCTGCACCACCATCAGTAGAAGTTAGCGTAGCGTAATTATAGTATGGAATTTCTACACCTTGCTGGTTATTGGTTGCATTTGCAACATCAGTTCCAACCTGCCAAACGCTTGGCCAGCCCTGCTGATCGGACCAGGAAAAAATTGTACTTGTGTGGTTATATAAACCGATTAACGATGCTTCGAATCCAAGTGAATCCGTAAGCGTTAATGGTGTATATGATGAAAACGGTTTCTCATCTAAAAATGCTTTTTTGCAGGACGAAAACACAACAAAAAGCAATGATAATGAAGCAATTATGGTTATATATTTTTTCATGATGATTGTAAATTAACGTAATGAAACATTTAAACCCAATACGAAAGTTCTTGTTAAAGGATAATTATTTGTCCAATCTGCCGCGAATGCCTGCTGATTAGCTCTGGAATCCCCGGATCCTCTACCATAAGTAGTTTGTTCAGGATCCCAACCTACCCATTTTGTAAAAGTATGCAGGTTACGGCCACTAGCATAAATTGTTAGACCACCTAAATGAAGTTTATCCAATAGATTTTGTGAAAACACATAACTTAAAGTTACATCCTTGATTCTGGTGTAACTTGCGTCTGATGCATAGCCATAACCCAAAGTGTTGTTGTAAGATAATGCTGGCCTGGTTTGGCTCCTATTTTCAGGCGTCCAGTAACCAATTTCAGCAGGCGTATTTCTTCTTCCGGTTTCATCACCATAACCCAGATCAGTATTGTTTCTAGTCATCCCTTGAGCAGTTTGAATGAAAATGCTCAGGTTGATGTTTTTGTAGTGGAAAGTATTGGTTATACCACCGGTCCATTTTGGATCAATTTGACCTAGAATCGTTCTGTCATCAGCAGTAATTTTACCGTCGTTGGTTAAATCAGCAAATTTCAGGCTTCCTGGTTTTGCTGTTGGGTCTTGTTTAGAAACGTCCTCTCCCGTTTGCCAAACGCCAGTCATTTGATAATCATACACTACTCTGATTGGCTTACCTATAAACCATCTGTTCCCTAAATCGTCTTTTCCATCGCCATATAAATCGGTAATTTTATTTTTGTTAGTCGCAAAAACAAACATGGTTTCCCAACGGAAATCTTTACCAGCAATATTTTGTGTATTTAAAGTTAACTCTAAGCCTTTATTTGTTGTCTTACCTATATTTTCTGAAACTTTTGAGTATCCTGTAATAATAGGCAAACTTCTGTCAAGCAATAAACCACTTGTTTTATTTTGGTAAGCTTCAATACTACCATTAATTCTGTTGTTAAGAATTCCGAAATCCAATCCGATATTGGCCGTTTTTGTAGTTTCCCACTGTAATGATATATTTCCTAAGTTATTTGGAATAACACCAATTGTACTTATGCCGTTAAAAGGAGAACGCGAGGATCCTTCAGTTGTAATCGTATTGTAAACACCAACAGCCTCATTACCTGTTTTACCATAAGATATTCTTAATTTCAGATTGCTGAAAACTTTAACGTTTTTCATAAAGTCTTCGTTAATAATGTTCCATCCAATTGCTGCAGAAGGGAAAACCCCATATTTAGTTGTGTTTGCACCAAAAACAGAAGAACCATCTCTACGTGCAGTCAAAGTAAGTAAGTATTTGCTATCGTATGAGTAGAATAACCGGCCCATTTGAGAGTTCAGCCCATATCTATCACGGTTAGATCCACTGGTTTGCGTAGCACCTGCACCAATATTATTTAAACCTAATTCATCATTAATGAAGCCAACCGCACCAGCTGTGGTAGAATTATAGTTACGCTCCTGAGCACTATACAAGGCAGTAAAATCAAAATGGTGTTTTTTAATGTCTTTAGAGTAAGTTAAGATATTTTCGATGGTATAGCTATTTGTAGATGCATTGAAACTACTTGCCGTACCATTTAAATCATTGGCTAAACGGCCGATATAACTTCCTCTTTTTTCAGGGAAGTAAGTGTAACCTGCATTTAAACGAAATTTTAAACCGGTTAAAGCACCGGGAAACTTAACTTCAGCATAACCGTTTCCATTAATATTGGTTGTTCTTCTGATTTGAGTAGTTGTTAAACCTAACAGTGGATTCGTATACAATTGCTCCGGACTCATCGGGTAAATTGTATATGTTCCATTTGTATTATATTCCTGACCATAAGGACTCATCGCTGTTGCTAACAACAAGTTCGCCCTTCCACCGTCGAAGTTATTACTGGTTAAGAATAATGATGTACCTATAGTTAAAAAACTGGTTACATTAACATCCAAGTTAGAACGCAAACCTATACGTTTAAAATCATAACCTTTAATTACACCTTTCTGATTAAGATAATCGCCTGAAATGAAATATTTAACATCCTGTGATCCGCCCGAAATACTAACATTATGATCCTGAATTACACCTTGTTGAGTTGCTTCCTTAACCCAATCGGTTGTGGTACCTGCATTATAAGCAGGAAGCTCTCCGATATTTGGAACAGGTCTTTGTTGTACCTGTCCGGTCTGTTTAAGCATATCAGCATATTTCTGAACGTAATCAGCACCGCTTCCTGGCTGCAAAATATGTGCAATATTATCGATACCTGCATAACCGCTGTAACGAATAACCGGTTTACCGGTTGTACCTCTTTTCGTTGTGATTAAGATAACACCATTTGAGCCATTGGTACCATAAATTGCAGTTGCACTCGCATCTTTTAAAACTTCAACAGATGCGATATCATTCGGATTGATGTCATTTAATGAACCACCGGTTTTGGTCAAAGGTACTCCATCCACAACAACATAAGGCCCGGTACCTGCGCTTATTGAATTCTGACCTCTGATTAATGCATTCGGCTGGCTTCCGGGAACAGATGATGTAGTGCTAACATTTACCCCTGCTACTGCACCTTCAATTGATTGAAGAACATTCGTTACAGGTAGTTGCGACAACCTTGCTTTAGGTACAGAAACAATTGAACCGGTAACATCAGAACGCTTTTGCGTACCATAACCTACTACAATTACATCTTGTAAGTTTTTATCCTTATCCTCTGCAAGGACGATGCTCAGTTGTGTGTCATTAGCTACCAATACTGTATTGGTTACGTAACCTATAAAACTAATTACCAGACTTTGTCCTTTCTGGGCTGATATTTTGAAATTTCCATTGGCATCGCTGGCCACCACCTGAGTAGTTCCCTTAACACTAATAGATGCACCTGGAACGGGATTACCTTTATTATCTTTTACTTTTCCGGAAATTGAGATTTGAGCGATTGTTTGTGCAATTGAATTGTTTGATTTACCTAAGGATAGGATTAAAACAAACAAAAACATTACAGCACACTTAGATGTGTCTAGTAGTTTTCTTTTCATTTTTTAAGATTATTTGGTTAGTTAATAATTGAACCGCGAGAGGAATTCAAAAGTGTAGTCTATCAAAAATATTTCAGTAAATATTTAATCTGACCGGATGTAGAAATTGTGCATGAATAATGAAGGATTGATTGCAACAAAGTAAACATAAAATCCCAGTACAGTGAGGGGTAATACGGTAATAAGTAGGGGCTAAATCGTTACTTTTTGTTAAAATTTAGCTTTTTAACCCCTATTTGGAAAATTTTAAACGTTTAATCAACATTTAATTTCTTAATCGTGTTTAAGATTGGCTGGCCAATTGCCTTTAAAATATTCTGATCTGGTTTAATCAGTTCTAAAACGGAGATATCATTTTTACCTTTTTTTAGCCACTCTTGAGGAATATAAAGTGTTTGCTGTGGACCTATTGCCCAGTATTTACCTAAGTTGTGTCCGTTAACCCATACTACTCCTTTTCCCCAATCGGTCATATCTAAATAAGTATCGGCAACGGTTGATAGCTGAAAGGAACCTTTCTGCAATGTTGGCCCGTTTCCATTAGCTTTTGATGAACCCGTAATGTTAAGACGATCGTTGCCAAAAGGGAAGCCATACATCGACCAGTTTTTAACTTCGGCACCATCAAAAGTAACCTGTTCGGTAATTCCTTTTTTGTTTTCGAGTAAATACTTTCCAAAATTTATCCGGCCCATATTCTCCACAAAAATATCAAGCTGTACCTCTCCTGCCGGAAGATCTAATGCTAATGTATTCTGGTTTAGTCTGCGGTCTAAAATACCTACCCTTTTTTGATTAACAAAAATGAGCGCATAGTCGCGCAATTGTTTAAGCTGCAGTTCGCCTTTTTTACCTCCCTGAATGGTGGTGCGGTATAATACGCAACCATAATCCTGACTAAGATCCTCGAAAGTTAAAGGTGTACTATTTTTTACTGCTTTAGGCAGGGCATTAAATAATGCTATTTTAGTACCCAATTTAAAAGGTGCAATGGCCATGCTGGGCTTTGCAGTTGGAATTGGTGGTAAACTTTGTCCTGCAGGAAGGTATTTTTCGATCACACTTCTGAATGCCCTGAATTTTTCAGTCACATTTCCTGCCTCGTTTAAAGGTGCATCATAATCATAGCTGCTGGTTTGTGGCTCGTAGGGCGAAATATCCTTGTAGTTTGCACCATTCATAAAATCGCGGGTGGTCCCTCCATGAAACATATACATATTAATCGAAATACCTGCTGTTAAAACAGAGTCTAACTTTTGGGTATATTCTGCCGCCGGAATAGTGTGATGAGGGGTTCCCCACCAATCGAACCACGCAGGGTACCACTCTGCAATAAAATATGGCCCTTTGCCATTGTGATTTTCATTTACCAATTGCCTGATTTTTGCTGGATTATCAATGCCGTTTAGTGCTGGTAGCAATCCATCTAAATGTCCATCCTTTACATCTGCTGCAGGGTCGCAGGTATAAAGCAATCCATCAAAACCCGCTTCTGTAAACATTTTCCGGTTGATATCTAAATAGTTTTTATCGGCGGCATAAGAACCATATTCATTCTCCACCTGTACCATAATGATGTTACCACCATGGTTGATCTGCAATGGCGCCAACTGTTTACCAACTTCAATAATATACTTTTTATACTCCTCTAAATATTGCTGTTCGGTACTTCTTACCACCAGACCTTTTTCGGTTTGCAACCAATAAGGATAGCCACCAAACTCCCACTCCGCACAAACGTAAGGGCTTGGTCTTAAAATAACCCATAAACCTTCCTGTTGGGCAATTTTTACAAATTCGGCAATGTTGTTATTACCAGAAAAATCGAATTTTCCTTTTTGCGGTTCGTGCAAATTCCAGAAAACGTAGGTACCAATGGTATTTAAGCCCATTGCTTTGGCCATTTTCATACGGGCTCTCCAGGCTTCTTTTGGTACACGTGGATAGTGCATCTCACCAGAGATAATCTGAAAAGGTTTTCCATCTAATAAAAAGTCTGTTTCTCCCAGCTTGAATGTATGTTTAGCTTGCTGGCTAAAAGCCGATAAGGAGAAACATATCGCCACGAACCATAGTAATTTTGCTTTCATTTTTTTAAAAGTTGTTTTTAAGATGACCCGAATTTTGGGCAAAACGGTTCCCTTTGCATGGTTTTACGCAATCTAATCATCAAGGTTTATATCAAAATTTTGTTTGTTGTTTATTTTTTAAACACGCTCAGATCCCATTCATCTGCCCAGTTTATCGAAATTTTATCCTGCTCAAATTTGATCGGCAACCATAAATAACGGCCATCAATTGCATTTTTTGGCGCCCATTTATCGGCCATAAAAATAAAATCTCCCTTTTTACCTGGTGCTGGCAATACATGGGTACTTTGCCCACCGTAAGTTAGTTTAGCACCTTCGCCCTGGCAAGGATTCCCCATATAAGTCCAGGGTCCCCAGATATTGCTTGCTTTGAACCATCTTGCCGGATTTGGCGCCCAGCCTGTACAGCCTGAACCGACCATATAATAAGTTCCATTTTTCTTGAACAAAGCTGGTGCTTCGGTTTGCTGCCCTACATAAATTCTGATAAATTTCCCGGTATGCCCTAAATAATCTGGGGTTAATTCTGCTAAATGCAAGGTAAAATTCTCTTCAGACGAAAATACATGATAGGCTTTTCCATCATCGTCTACGAAAACGGTCATGTCTCTTGCCATTTGTCCGCCAGGTAAATCCCTGCAGAAAAAGCCATCACTTTTATTGGCTGGTTGCTGGCAGTTTACCATATCTTTTTCGGCTGTGCCTGATGCATAAAAAGGCATTTTACCAGGATTTGGGCGATAACTTTTGATAAAAGTATATGGCCCGGTTGCCCGATCGGCAACAGCTACACCTGACCTGGCTGCTGCATAACCTTTACCCAAAAGTTCTAAGTGAAACCACATTACAAACTTCTTGGTTTTCTTGTTGTACACTACTTTAGGTCTTTCGAGGATACAGCCTTTGGCAATATCACTGGTTAAATCGTTGGAAACTGGCAAGGCAATGCCTTCATCTTTCCAATTGTATAAATCTTTCGATGAATAGCAATGTACACCTACCTGTGCCGTATTTCCTATCTCTCCTTCAATTTTATGTTCTCCAAACCAATAATAAACACCTTTATGCTCTACAATACCGCCGCCATGTGCATTGATATGAACACCCTTATCATCTTTCCAAATTTTACCCGGGGTAAAAGAGGTATAGGTTTGCTGCGCAGAAACAAAACTACTTAAGCCCAAACTAAAGGCGATAAATCCTAAAACAAAACTGATTCTCTTATTCATCATTTTAATTAACTAATTTTTTAATATTATATAGAAGTAATTACCTACATCTTTTTGACTGTATATCAACGTTTTATTTATTTTAAACTGGCACTATGGTCGTTCTCAAAATTCTCGCCGCTCCAGATCTTTTGTGCGCTCCATTTTTCTGCCGGGTTAGCCCAAAAAGGATCTGATGCCGGCAAACCTAAAGGCAAGAAGATATTTGAAGCGATATATGGGCTGCCCTGGTTGTTATAGAAATCACCGAGATTGGGCTGATCGCCATATAAACCTATTGTTAACCATCCATTTTTATAAGTTGATGGGCTCTCTAAAGTTTTTCTGATTACCGCTGTTAAAGCGCAACGTACCTGTGCCGGACTTAACTGTTTAGGCAATGCTTTTCTCCAGGCCATATCAGCCAAATGATGAAATGCAGCTCCACGATAAATGATAGAGCGACCAGTTGCAGGATAAGTGCCATCGGCATTGATTAATCTTTCCTGAATAATGGCATATCGTTCATTACGCTTTTTAATCTTCTCGAACATTTCTTTATAACTGCTCGTTTTAGTACCAATGATATTGGCCAAAGTAGCCAGATAAGGATGAATTACATAACTATTGTAATAATCGAAGGCGAATGATGTTCCATCGGTGTACATTCCATCACCTGTGTACCATTGCTCCATTTGTTGCAGGGCATAATCAACACGCATAGGATCCCAACTGTAACCAAATCTCGCTAAAAAGGCCTCATTCATTGCTGAGAACAGTAACCAGTTAGAAAAAACGGGCTTAAATCTTCTGGTCGTTACAATAGATTGCATCATCAATTCCTGGTTTTTCTTATCCAGGTTTTCCCACAACCAAGGTGCACGTACCAAAGCCAGGGCTACGTAAGAAGCATCTACCAATTGTTGCCCACCGATATCGAAATTCATAAAATCTTTGGCGTTAGAATCTAAGGCATTTTTTAAGCCCTGAATGGCCCACTCCCGGTACTGTTTCCTTAAATCTACTTCTTCAGTCGAACCACCTTCTAACTGCAACCATGGCGCAATACCACTTAACACCCTACCCAAAACCTCTACATATTGTACTTTAATGCGGTGTTCTTTATTATCGATATGAACAGACGTAACTTTTGGCATTGCAATACGCAAACTGTCTTTAGCCAAATTATATAAAACAGGTTTCACCATCTTATCCATTTGCTGCAACCAAAACTGCCTGTCAGTTAGCGCCGCACCTTTGGTATTTTTGGCTTTCTTTTGTGCAAAAACAGATCCACCAGCCAAAATGATCAATAAGGCCGGAATCAAAATATTTTTAAGTCTCATTTTCTCTTTAAAATTTAGTGTTCGTTTGATAAATAGCGGTACATTTCGGTTCCTGCCAATAAAAATGCACCTACACCAAAATTCGCTGTAGAATTTACATCAACCACCTGACCTGGAATGGCTTTCTCTCCGATAGGCTGTACGTACCCCAGTTTACCATTAGGCTGTAATGCAGTTTTAGTTAAATATGACCATGCTTTTTGCGCTGCAGGTAAATAGTTTTTTTCTTTTAAATAACCATTGTTTATCCCCCACAACAAACCATAAGTAAAAAATGCTGTCCCACTGGTTTCAGGTCCTGGCGCGTGTTGCGGATCAAGGATACTCCTGGTCCAATAGCCTTCTGCTTGCTGGCTTTTAACAATTGCTTTGGCCATGTTGCGGTATTTGGTTAGGTATTCATTCCGGTGTGGATCTGTAAGGGGCAGGTCTTTTAGCACTTTCGCCAAACCTGCAAACACCCAGCCATCGCCCCTTGCCCAAAAATCTTTTTTACCATTGGCACTTTTATGTTTTGGATAAACATATTTGGCATCACGGTAATAAAGCTTTGCCTTTTTATCGTACATGATGCTGTTGGCGTACATAAAATATTCGTAGAGTTTATCCAGGTATTTTTGATCGCCAGTTACTTTATAAAGTTTGGTCATTACTGGCATTACCATGTACAAGCCATCTGCCCACCACCAATAATCGCTATTGGATGTACTCATTTCATATTGCATTACCTCTTTTGCCCTGGCAATTTTATATTCTTCGGGTTTTAAGTGGTATAGATCAATATAGGTTTGGAAGCAGATTTGCCAATCGCCAAACAGTACATGTTCATCTGTTTCGCCATACTTATATTTCCAATTGGATTTATCGGTCGATTTTGCGCCCATCCATTTGTTGTATTCGGCCCAATCTTCTGAATATTTTCGGTATGCTTCGTTTTTGGTAACCTCATAAGCCTCCATGTTCCCGGTATGATAAGCTGCATGATCCCAAAAGGCACGCGTTTCGGGTTTATTGTTGCTTTGCCAGTAAATATTTGCCCGGTTAATCATTTCCAGCACTTCTTCTTTTGACAGCTGGCTCTGGGCATTTACCGCTCCGCTGGTTAAGAAAAAGAGTAAGAAAAGCACTTTATATAATTTTGAATTCATTAGTGTATTGGTTTAATGCCGTTTACAGTTGGTTTTACAGGTTTAATGGTTCCATCAGTATTAAATTCCATCTTGTCAATACAAACTTCGCGATTGAAGCCTGCAGCGTCTCCCATTGAAATTCCTTTTGGCCGGGTAAAACGGTGGTAAACCATGTACCATTCGTCTCTGCCATTTACTTTAATCACACTGTTGTGGCCTGTACCATAAATACCCTGAGTTGCATCTTTTGCCAAAATCAGATTGTTTTCAGGGATGGTTATTTTTCCCGTAGGTGAGTCAGAAAAACCATATCTTACCCTGTAGTTCTCGCTTCTGGTATCATCTTCCGACCATAAAAAATAATATTTCCCATTTCTATAAAACACTTCTGTGCCTTCTCTGAAATCATTATTTGGGGTAATAATTTTAATCGCACTGGTATCAATCGAAATCATATCGTCATTTAATGGTGCAACAGCCATGTAGCCATTTCCCCAGTACAAATAACTTTTATTGGTTTTAGGATCGTTAAACACATCCGGATCAATCTCCTGACCACCTTTAATTCCTTTTGGCTTGCTCGCAATTAAAGCCTTTCCACTATCTTTAAATGGTCCTGCCGGATCATCAGCAACAGCAACACCGATCTTCTGTGCCGCTGTGAAATAATAGAAATATTTATACATTCCATTTACTTTCTTTTCGATAATAGTAGGTGCCCAGGCATTCCTTTTTGCCCATGAAACGTCTTTTTCAAGATCTAATATTTTGCCTTCATCTTTCCAGTTAACCAGATCTGTTGATGAAAAAGTTTTAAAATAAGTACCGCTCCAATTGTTAAATCCATCACTGGTTGGATAGATATAATATTTAGAAGTTTTATTGGAATATAAAATCTCAGGATCGGCATAATAGCCTTTTAGCACAGGGTTATTCGCTACTGCAACACTTACCTCGTAGGTTTTAGCTTGCTGACCAGGAATGCTCACCTTAATTTTTACAGGGCCTTTAGAAAAATCCAGTTTTCCTTTTGGCAGGATGCTGATTTGGTTAAAGCTATTAAACTGCGGGTCAAAAGCCTTTAGATTTGTGCCATAATTTACAGGGAGATAAAGTTTTTTGTTCATACTATCCAGCACAATATTATTTGGGTTGATTGCCTTGTTTTTTGCGGTATGTAGCACAGACTCGACTGTATACCACTGTTTAAGCAAACGGCTTAACTCTTGTTGATTAATCGGTAAAATAGTTCCATGCCTTGGATGAAAATCCATTGTAATATCCTGATCTACCACACTAAAATTTGCTAAATCTTTACTTTTAGTAAACTGATAACGGCCTTTCATATATACATCATACATCAGGATATACTCATCACCATGGTTCAGCTTAAAAACACCGGCTCCTTCCACCGCTTCTTTGGTTTGCTGCAGGTATTTATCCTGTAATACATAACCTTCTGTTAATTTATCAGAAACTGCTTTTTTAATGCCATTGCCATTACCTTCTGTTTTAAAAAACAGGTTGTATTTTCCCTTATCGTAAATAATATCTCCATCAATACAAGAGCCATTGGTTGGACTGAAAAAGAGCTGCTTTGGAGTGCTTTCCAGGTCGGTAAAATCCGCATTGGCATAAGCGTAATAAATTTTATCAGGGTCATCGCCATTTTTCATCGACCAATAAACCATATACTTTTTTGCAGTCTTATCGTAAATGGTCTGCGGTGCCCAAACGCGTAGCAGATTTTCGTTGTTCGGGAAACGTTTTTGAATATTAACAACTGCTGATGTCCAATGGATCAGATCATTTGATTTCAACAATACCATGGCCCTGTTCGAGTTCCAGCCATTGGCCGAAACCATATCAGTAGCCACCATGTAAAAGGTTTTGCCATCTTCACCGCGCAAAATATGTGGATCGCGAACGCCACCAGTGCTGCTGATCTTTTCTGAAGAAACGATTGCGTTATTGTTATTTAATGCGCTGTAATGATAACCATCGGTACTTACTGCAAAACGAATGGCTTCTTCTGCTTTCGAATTTCCGGTGAAATAGGTAAATAAGTAAGCTACATTTTCTTTTGATCCGGTTTTTTGATCAAAAGATTTTTTGGGTTGTGCGATTATCTTACCTGATAAACATATCAGTAATAAAAGAATGCCATATTTTATAGGTGAATACTTCATTTTTCGGGTAGTTGTTTTATTTTTTTGATTTCCAATCCAATACCTGGATCTTTGTTGGCGCCTGGTCTGCTTTTCCTTCGCCATCTATTTGGGTAACATTTTGTAAAAATAGGCTCAATATACCTTTAGTTTTCCAAAGTTCAGTATCATACGTAGGTTCCCAATCGCCCATGCTTGTTTTGGTAAGGTCTTTAATTATCCAGTTTTCTGATCCAAGATGATCGTTTAAAGCAATAGATGCCTTGTTTCCGCGTTCGGCATCCCTGAACAATAAACCTGCGGCATAATGTTTTCCATTTGGCCAAACGATAATCTGTGGTCGCGAAATTGGAATCCGCTTGGTCCCCGTGCCACTTAAGCTAAACGTTGTTTTTCTAAAATTCAGGTTACTTACTTTCCAGCTGCTATCTGTTTTAAAGACAAGGTGATACTGAGGCCCGGTTTCATTCGCTCCGCGCCAATAACCAGCAATAAATACTTTACCTTTTGCATCAGCAAACATCGATGTTTGATTAATCAACTCACTTTTCTGTGGAATTTTTACGGTATACTCTGCATTTGTTGCAGTAATGGGAAGCTGATATTTTTCGCCGGTAGATTTTAACCAGGTGATGCCTCCATCGGTTGATTTTGCATAACATAAATCATGATTACTGGCTACATCAGGGCTTTCGCGCCAAACCCACGATAAATGGATGGTTCCAACCTGGTCTACTGCAACCTGCCAATAGGCATTACGCTGTCCTTCACCATCAATCATCCCATCCTGTACCCTTGTCCACTTTTTGGTTTTTAAACTATAATGATTAATCATCAGGTTTCCGTTTCCAGAGCCCCCATCGCGGTAAAAAAACAAAAGATCGCCATTAGCAAGCTTATAAAACTCGGGGTAACTGACTTTATTTTCCTTTGCGGAAAGCATAACTTCTTTATTGCCTAAATTTAATGAACCTGCTGAAACTGATCTGGCATAGTTTAGATTATTGTTATGCTGGCTCCAGGCAATGTGAAGAAAACCATCCCCATCTATCATAATACTGATTGATTTATGGGCATCGGTAGCATCACCTTTATAAGCTGTAATAACTGATGCCCAGCGAGGAGAACCGATTTTTCGTTTGGCCAATACCACATTTTGTTCGTGATCATAATATGCAGCATACTGGCTATCTTTAAAACTAATTAAAGCGTTTTTGCGAAAAATAACTGTATTTACTGAATTGTTCGCCCAACCATTGCTGGCAATAGTACTCAGTTGTGTTTCTTGCGCAACACTTATCAGACTGATGCTGACGAACAGGCAAATTAGAAATATTCTTTTATTGAGGTATTGATACATTATACGGTTATACTGATCGGCATTACATTTGGCAAAGCCGAAGTACCGAAATTTTTAAGCTTTACACAGGGGGTTAAATCATACTTTGCAGGGGGTGTTTTAAGCTAAATGCCTTAAAAACGTAAAATAGCGTAACTTTTATGTTGTAGCATTAACATTATAGTATTTATGAAAACTTTTCCGGTGTTTCTTTATAAACTCTGATGGCGTTAACTTAAACAGCTTTTGAAACTGCTCTCTAAAATATTTACTATCATTTATGCCAACTCTAAATGCAGCTTCATTAATATTTAAATTGGTATTGATTAATAATTCGGCAGCTTTTCTTAACCTGATAAAACGGATAAAACCATTTATCGATTGGCCTGAAGTAGCTTTGATCCTTTTATAGAGATTAGAGTGACTCATTCCAAGATCAGATGCCAGGGTTTTTACATTAAAGCTGTCCTCCATCAAATTTTCTTCGATAATCGTAATGCATTTTTGAAGGAAGCCCTTATCCTCTTGCGAGACTTTATGGGCATCACTCTTCAAGGTTATTTCATTGTAGAAATAAGACTGAAGATTGGTCCTGTTTTTAATAATGCTATTAATCTTGGCTGTAAAAAGCTCTTTATCGAAAGGTTTACCTATAAAATCGTAAGCACCAACTTCAATTCCTTTAAGTTTTACTTCCGGACCAGGGTCACCGGTTAGCAGAATTACCGGAATATGGCTTAGGGCAGAATCGTCTTTAATCGCCTTACAGAGTTCGATACCGTTGAGGCCATCCATGTTTACATCAGATATCACAATATCAGGCAAATATTCTTTACAAAGTTTTAGTCCATCAATACCGTTTTCGGCCTTGTAAATTTTGAAGTTATCCTGAAAAATCTGCTTGATGTAATCTATAATTTCGAGATTATCATCAACAACCAAAATCGAATGTAAATCTGAAATGAGCAATTCGAGGTTGCCTACATTCTCGGTATCATTATTTTCAGCTTCTTCCTCTTGTGCAATAAGCTCATTTACATAGGTTAATTCGTTTTGAAAAACACCGCCCTGTTGCAAATTTGGTTCTCCAACCGGAATATCGATCAAAAATATCGTACCTATTCCCTGGTTGGAGCGGAACGAAATTTTACCCTGATGCAATTCTACAAAATTTTTGGCCAGGTATAGACCAATACCGAAACCCATTTTCAGCGATTCGTTCGACATGACCTTATAAAATTTATCGAATAACTTTTCACCCACATGCGCCGGTATACCCGGACCACTATCGCTCACTTCAATGTGCACACGCATACCAAGGCTTTTAACACTAAATTTTACAAATCCGCCCTTTGGGGTAAATTTTAGCGCATTAGAGAGCAGGTTAAAAAAAACAATTTCGAGTTTGTCTTTATCTGCATAAATATCCAGGTCCTCTTCTTCGCATTCAAATATATACTCGATGTGATTCTGCTTTGCCAAATAATTAAAGCAGAGGAAAATCTCGTTTGTAAATTTGTATAGGTTGATCCTTACAATTTTCAAGGTATCATTTTCACTTTCCGTTTTTCTAAATAGCAATAACTGATCTACCAAGCTTAATAAACGCCTCGAATTTCGGTAAACTACACTTAAATCGTTCTTTTCTTGCCCAGGGTCTTTTTTATGGATAATATCTTTAATCGGATTAACGATGAGGGTTAACGGTGTTCTCAGCTCGTGCGAAATATTGGTAAAGAAATTTAACTTTTTCTCATTCAGGTCCTTTTCACGCTCCATTTTAACATTGGTAAGCTCCACTTCGTGTTTTAATCTTCTCTGACGGTTACGATAGGTTTGAAAAAGATAAAATAAGGAAGATCCTATGATGAGGTAAATGGTATAGGCCCACCAGGTACGGTACCAAGGGGGTAAAATCCGAATGAGGACGATCTTTTCGTTGTTGCTCCAGGCACCTTCGGTATCGGTACTTTTAATGTGCAGTTTATATTCGCCCTCACTTAATCTGGAATAATAAGCTGTACTCAATTTGTTTACATAATTCCAGCCTCTGTCCCAACCCTCCAGGTAATAAGCATACGAAATCTGATCCTGAAAAGAGAATTCTATGGCTGCATAATCGACAGAAATTACCGCAGCACTATATGGGATTTCTATGCGCGCTAAATTAACGATAGAGATATCGTTATAACCTGAATCCTGGTCGAGCGGAATATTATTGATCCTGAAATCTGTCAGCACCATTTTAGGTATCCTTCTGTTTTTCTTTATGCTATCGGGCGAGAACATGTTGAAGCCGCCAATTCCACCAAATAAAAAATCACCATTAGCTAGCTTTAATGCTGCATTATAATTAAACTGATTGCTCTGTAAACCATCAGTAGCATAATAGTTTTTAAAGTTATGGTGTATAACATCAAATTTCGACAGACCGTTATAGGTACTGCACCATAAATTGCCTTGTTTATCCTGAAGGATATTGAGTACCGAATTACCCGGCAATCCATCACTCTGGATATATCGTTTTATTTTTTTGGTTTCGGGATCAAAAAGCAATAAACCTCCACCTTCTGTACCGATCCATATTTGATGATTTAAACCCTCCTGAATGGCCCTGATGGCAAAGTTAATTTTTGTATAATGATGTCTTTTATTGATGGGGTCTATTTCAATCAGATCGGTATAATTCCCAGCCCAAAGCCTGCCTTTCGAATCCTGGAGCAAGCTGTGAATATCCTTTAATTTATGGTCAAAAAGTTCAAATTTATCAGCACTCTTATTGTACCGGTATAATGCGCCACCTTTAGTAGTGCCTACCCAAATATTTTGTTGTTTGTCTTGATAAAGCTTCCAAATATTAATATCATCAATACCTTTAAAAGTATTATAACAGTTATAATGGACAAATTTTCCTGTTGTTTTATTAAAACGGTCTATCCCTCCGCTAAAACTGGCCACCCAAACATTGTGCTCTGAATCATTTAAAATACTGGTAACAAAATTACTGGTTAAGGAGTTTGGATCGCTGGTTTTAGCATAATTAGTAAACATATTTTGCTTTCGGTTCCAAACACTTAAACCACCACCATCAGTTCCGATCCAAATGTTTTTGTGCTCATCTTCACTAAAGGAGAGCACAAAATTGTTAATTAATGAATTTCTATTTAATGGATCATGTTTAATCGTGGTAAACTGCTCACTTTCCGGATCAACGATATTAACCCCGCCACGTAAGGTTGCTATCCACTTTCTAGATTCTCGGTCTTCGTAAACCTGTGCAACAGAATTACTGCTCAGTAAACCTTTTTCTTTTCCTGCAGACAGGTAATTCGTTTTTTGATTTTTTGTGTCGTAAACGGTAATTCCTCCGCCATCGGTCGAAATCCAAAGTTTTTGTTTCCGATCAAACAACAAATTCATAATATTCTCATTACTTAAATGCTGGTTGAACCTGGTCAGGCTACCTTTGGTTTTATCAAACTGAAAAAGTCCGCGTTCTGTTCCAACCCAAAGCATTTGGTTAGTACCTTTGGTAATGCAAGTTATTGAGCGTACTGCAGGAGTTACTAAACGAAGTGTGTTTTTATCATGATCATACCTGCAAAGCCCAACATCTTTTATAAAAAGCCAGAGGGTTTGATTTTCATCAACATATAAAGCTTTTACCGTGAAATCGAAATTTTTACCAAACGGTATCCGTTCTGCTAAACCACTATTCTTTTTAAGCATGAACAGCCCTTTTTCTTCAGTAGCCACATAAACAACTGAAGCTTTACTAATTGCAATTGAATTAATCGCATCACTTACTTCATTTTTTATGCCTTTATCCAGATAAATCAATTGATGAAACTTGGAATCTGCATAATCATAATATGAAATTCCTTTTTGCGTACCTACCCAAACCCTGTTATTCTCATCTCCATTCAATACTGTAATGTGGTTATTCACCAATGAATATTCATCTCCCCACCCATTTCTGAAAACCTTGAAATGATAACCATCGTAACGGTTTAATCCGTCATAAGTACCCATCCACATAAAGCCATAATGATCCAGATACAAGGAATTTACCACATTGTTAGACAGACCACTTTCTACCCCAAGGTATTTAAGTGGAACAGTTAAAGACTGGGCAAAACCAATACCTGCACCCATCCATAAAAATAGCATGAAGCAGGCAGTTTTTTTTTGTATAAGAAACATAGAGAAAACAGTACTGACGTATTATTTGGTATGGAACGAATATACATATTTTCTTAAACTCCATTAGCGGCTATGGTTTAGGATTAAATAGCTAAAAGTGCAATATTTCTACTACATTAACAAAGTATATTAACTTATCTAAATTGAGCATTTTTTAACAAAAAAATCACTTCACATCAGAATGTCCGAGGTGTTTTGTGGGATTTACTTCATCACGAATAAGCTGTTTTAGTTGTTTAATTTCAGGAAAACTTTGCATCTGCTTTCTATCGAAAATTAGTTTCCCGCCAACATGAACCGTAAAAACGCCAGATGTTTCACTCGGCAATAAAGTTACCCCCTTTACCTCGTCTACAAAAGTGGTTAAAATTTCTTGTGCCATGTAAGCTGAACGTAACATCCAGCCACATTTAGGGCAATACGTGATATTAACAAATGGTTTTTCCATAGATCTTTTTTTACAAGGGTACAAAAAATTTGGAGTGATGGAAAATGGAGATATTAGATGAAAACAGATACAATTGAGCATGTATTGATGCATCATTATGTTGAGAATACATTATAAGATGGCAGAAAAAGCCTGATTACCTTCTAAGGAACTAATCCTATTAACTTGAGTTCCATTAATAATGTGGCTTTAGAGCTATTCTTTAAGCATTTTAGCATTAGTGTCGTCACCCTGAATTCATTTCAGGGTCTTAATAACAGAAAAGATGCTGAAATAAATTCAGCATGACGATCGCGTGAGGTAAACGGCTATAAACACTCACTACGATTTAAATATTAATCGAACTCAGGTTATTACGCTTACCTAAATTTTCAAACCTGTCACTAACCTTGATTTGGCCATCCAACAGGAGTTTTGCCAATCGGTTCTGAATCAGCTTAAAGCCTATGCGGAATCAGCATGATAAATTTCATGATTTCTTTTTGTGCTTTTTCCTTTTCTTCCACCAGATGATAAAACCTGTAACCGGTAAACTTGCTGCTACCAAAGCTGCCACAAGAGAAAGAATTTTATTCGGAAGGCCCAAAAGCCTGCCCGTATGCAGATCATAATTGGTGGCTTCTATTAAATCGGCACCGTTAAAATCTTTATACAGTTTGGCCCTGGTCATGCTACCAGTAGCTTCCTCATAAAAAAAGGTATTCTGGTTACGTGCCCAACGGTAAGGATAAATCATTCGTAGTCGCAGTTCGCCTTTACCACGCAACGAAAAACTAGTGGAAATAGCACCAGGGTATTTCTTTTTGGCTTCGGTATAAATTTTATTGTAGCGCATAGGTACCGAATCGAGATGCGTAGGTTTGGCCGAAACGATAGTTTTGCCCTGCCCTAATTTACTCCCTGTAAAAAAGCTGGCCGCATTTTTCACCTCTTTAAATGCAAAATACAAACCGCTCAAAGCGGTAATTAATAGCACAACCGACGCATAAAACCCCAGTACATTATGCAAATCGTAATTCAGTCGTTTAAATGATGCTTTTCGTTTAATGGTTAACGATTGTTTTAATAGGCGCATTTGGCCCGGAAACCAGAGTATCAGTCCCGTTATCAGCATCAGTACAAAAATAACTACCGACCACTCTATGATGAACTTCCCAGTTTTACCTAGCAATAGCGAGGTATGAAGATGCTCTACAACTTCGAGCCAATCTTCGCCTCCTTTTTTAACTAAAGTGGCATCGTAAGGGTTAAAATAGTAAACCTTACCCTTTTTACTACTCAATTCTACCGTTGCATTGGGCAAGGCATCTTCAATTCTGATCAGCCTTAATTCATCTTTCGGCGAAAGTTTTTCGAATCCTGAAATAACTTTATCTAAACCAATAAAAGGCTTCGCCTGATGCTCTACATAGCGGAAATCTTTTTGTGTAAACTCCCTGATTTCTTCCTCAAAGATATACAGCGCACCGGTTACACTAATAATAAATACCACCAGGCCAGTTGCCAGGCCAAGCCAGAGATGAATGTTCCTGATGGTATTTTTAAATTTCCTATTCTTCATTGCCTAAAAAGCGTAGCCTAGTGAGAGGTTAAATCTGCGTCCATTCCCTCTCACATAATTTACATTGCTGCCATAAAACTGGGAAATAGCAGGGTAATAAACTTTATTCAATAAATTTTCTATTCCTAAAGATAGTTTTAATGGTTGTGTAACCTGATATACTGCTGCAACATTAAATAAGTTGAAGGCTTTTACCGGGCCTTCGCCGATTAAATATTTACCGGCAGCATTGGTTTTAAAACGGTCGCGATTTCCTACACGCATCCAGTTTACATCCAAACTTAAGTTTTTAATGCCCGAATACTTAAGATAAACAGTAGTTTTTGAAGGTGGGATCCGCGTTGTGTTTAAATATACATCTTTCTCTCCGTTAAAATTACCGTCATCATCCACATCGCCTTTTCCTTCTACCTGTGCATAATTACCACCGATACTCAACTCCTTTAGTAACTGATAATCAGCCTGGATTTCAAATCCATATACACGCTCGGGAATACGTTGCGAAATATAGGTACCATTCACCTCTAAAAGATTGGCACCAAGTTTAGAAGTGCTGTAATAGTAAGCAGCACTGAAATTCAGTTTACCTACGCTGCTGCTAAAACCCGCTTCGTAATTATTTACGATAATTGGTTTAGTTTCTAACTGAGATAAGGTATTACTTTTTGCTGCCCTTAACACCCTACCCAACTCAAATACCGAGAACGACTGCGCATAACTGATAAAAGGATTAAAAAATTTGAATTTTGAGTAACGCGCTCCGGCATTAAATACCAAAGCGTTGTAGTTTAATTTTCCACCCTGTACCGCTATACTTCCGGCACCGTTCGCACCGGTAGCCAGGGTATTAAAATCGTCTACATCAATGTTAATATTTTCGACCCTTAAACCTCCTTTTATGGTTAAATCATTGATTAAAGTTGCAGAAGCCTGTAAGTAGGGTGCAAAGTTGACCATATTCATATTTGGCACCCATAAACGACCATCAGTTAAACTTTGAGCAGTTTTATCGTTCATTAAATCCAAACCATAGTTCAATTGCATGGGTACCTGTTCGGTAACGTTAAAAGGTGTATTCAGGTTTACCCTTGCACCTTTTTTGGTAGAGGTAATAGCCGATTGGCCGCTGCCGAAAAATGATGCTGAATTAGAATAAATGGTGTAAAAGTCCTGGTAATATACGTTGGCCGTTAAATCAGTTTTACCAAAAATCTGTTGATTGGTATATTGTAAATTAGCATTGTGGTTAAATCTTGTTCCCTCATCTTCACCCAGTCTTGTGCCGTAAATACCAATAGCCGGCGATTGACCGTAGACCCCTTCTTTGGTTAGGTACTTAGAATGTTGCCTGGAGCTGAAATAATTATACATCACCTGCAAGCGCTGTTTAGGCGTAAAGTTATAACCCAATTTTATAAATCCGTTATAAGATCTAGTTTCGCCCAAACCATATTCCGGTGAGATAACCAAGCCCTTAGCATCGCGGAAAACGCCGGTTTTTTCGAACATCCCACTTACCAGGTAATCGAATTTACCTGTTTTACCATAAAGTTGTTGCGAAAAACGGTAGCCAATGGTACTATCGCCTTTCAGGTTCCCTGTAATTCCAGCCTGTGAATAACCTCCGAATGATTTTCCCTGGTCAGCCTTTTTAGTAATATAATTAATTAAACCGCCTTCTGCACCATTACCATAAATAGCGGTGGCACCTTTAATCACTTCAACACGCTCAATCACTGATGGATCTATACTACGGATATCCCTTCCTCCTGCCCTTAAGGGCGTAGATTGTGGAATACCATCGATTAACACCAAAACATTTCTACCACGCAAAGTCTGGCCAGAATTACCCGTTTGATTGGTAGAAAAGCCCAATCCGGGTACACTGTATGAAAGGATATTGGCCAAATTTGGACTGATTGCAGATTGTGTATTCAATTCTTTTGCGGTAAGCACCGTTACTGAAGACGGTGTTTGAGATAGTGATTCTGGCCTTCTGCTTGCCGAAATAATTACATCATTTAGCTCTGAACGCTGCTCTTTTAAAACAAAAGTTACCTGAGTGGTGTCGTTTGCAGTAACCGATACCACTTGTTCGAGTTGATCGTAACCTGTAATCGAAACCTTTATCTGTTGGTTTCCGGCAGGAACAGCTGTTAACTTAAATGCACCTGATTTATCAGAAGTGGTTTTAAGATTCTGTTTTCTAACCTGTATATTGGCAAAAGATATACTATTCCCTAGCGAATCGACAACTTTTCCACTAATTGTTCCCTTTCCTGTTTGTGCAAAGAGGGTGGTTGTGAATAGGAGTATAATAAGAGCAGTGGCAAAAAATTTTAAGTATGGGTATCTCATGAAATTTCTAAGTTTCGGCAAAGCTAACATTATTTAGACTCGTTAAAAATAATAAATCAAAAAAGACAGCTTTTGGATGAAGTACAGCCAGATTACTCAGCCAGACTAAATCAATCTTTGTCGATGTACATATTCAGTAAATTGATTTGATTTAAATAAAATTTCCTTTGATTATCGCCATTATGAAGGCTTTTTAATATCAAAAGCAATTTTACAACGATTGCCAATAGCGTGCCGTTAAGCTTGCTTCGTTATTCGGAATGTGCGACAGCAGGGTATAAATTGATCAGAAAATTTGAGCAAAGGTCTGTCTGTTAATTATTATTATCCTCTCTAATAAACAAACAAGTACAAGATTAGCGCAACTTAAGGCAATTTGCAGAATGATTCCAGGCTTATTAAAAAAATAATTGGACTTATGCGCGACACCAATCGCGTATAATTAAATCGCTGATTAAATTGTAGCATCCTTAAGATTCCAAAAATAACATACAGAAGTTTTGCCAGACTAAATTTCAAAAAAGGAATTATGATGAATCAGATATATAAGTAGCTCAAGTCAAGCGAATTGAGGTTTGCCACCAGAGCGCTATCTTTTTACAAACCTAAGGCAGCCTTCAATTTCACATAGCCCGTTTTACTCACCGGCAACCAAATATCAGACTTTAACAACACCACATAACTATCCTTCTCTTTTAGCTCTATTTTAGTTACCTGAGCCAGATTAATGATGTACGATCGGTGTATGCGGATAAACTGACTCACATCAAGCGTTTGTTCAAAATAAGCCATGGTTTTGTTCTTGTAGAAAGCGCCATCAACTGTACTTAATTTCACATAATCATCATCAGCTTCTAAATAGTTGATATCGGCAACAGGAATAATCTTAATTACACCGTCTTTTTTAACCACTACCCTATTGTTTTGGGCGGGACTTAAAGCTGCAGCATCCAAAACAGCCTCTGTATTTTCTGTTTGATTTAATTTGCCTGGTACCTTTTTAAGAGCAGCATCGAAGCGCGACTTATCAATCGGCTTAAGCAAATAATCTACTGCATTAACTTCAAAAGCTTTAATGGCATATTCATCAAAAGCTGTGGTAAAAATTACCGCAGGTTTGTCTTCCACCAGTTCGAGCATTTCGAAACCACTAATTTTTGGCATCTGTATATCAAGAAAAATTAAATCAGGTTTATGTAAGGTAATGGCTTTTAAACCTTCAAACCCATCACCACATTCTGCTACAATCTCTATTTCTGCATGATCTGAAAGGTAATATTTTACAATATCTCTCGCTAAAGGCTCATCATCAATTAGTATTGTTCTGATCATTTTTTTGTGGAATTTTTAGGGTGGTAATATATAAATTATTTGCCTCAATATCGGTTTGTAATAAATGGGTATTTGCAAATAACAGATATAACCTGCGTTTAATGGCACTTAAACCAAATCCTGTACCGCCGGCAGCTTTCATCTCCGGATCGAAAGGATTTTGTACGCGCAACTGTAATATATTGTATTCTACAGTAACATCAACTTTAATGGTAATGCCTGCAGATGTATTATACAATCCGAATTTAATGGCGTTTTCTACGATAGGTTGCAATAATGTACCGGGCAAACAAAGATTTAAAGTATCTTCAGCAACGTTAACTTCAATGTTTAACCGATGGCTAAACCTTACTTTTTCGATATCGAGATACAGCTGAATATACTCCATTTCTTCCTCCACAGAAACCCATAATTCATCATCGCGTTTTAGGGTACCACGTAAAAAAGAAGCTAATTTTGTAATCATTACCCCCGCCTCTTTTGGATTAACCATGGTAAGTGCAAATACCGAATTTAAACTATTGAAAAGAAAATGCGGCTGTAACTGGTGTCTTAACTTATTTAGCTCAGCCTCTTTGGCTAAACTCTTAGCTGCCGATAGTCTTTCATGTGTTTCTGATTGTTCTTCTAACCTGTACCATAAAATATTAGCTAAGGCACACCAGGCTAAACACATAAAAGAAATTAAGCCCCTAAAGGCAAAAGAGAAATTGTAAAAATCTTTGTATTCTTTATAATCCGCAAAAATATAAAGCACGCTGTATTTAGCGGCATAAATAATTACAAATGTAAGGGCCAGCGTAATAATCAGTACATAAAGAATCCGTTCATTCTTTGGCTGATAATAACCCAGCATATTGCTTAGCCCTATACAAGCCAAGGCCAGCAAAAAGTTATTGGTTAAGCTATCGGTTATTGCTATCCACCAGGAAAAATTAACTACATAATGCAATCCGGCACCACACAATACAGTCCACACGATTGCAATGGTTAACGATACTTTCTGTATTTGCGGAACGGATAAAGGTCTAGTTGTCAAAATGATTTTGATTAGTTAATGATTTATTACGGTGCGCCAGCTTTTCCAGGTATTGTGCAACTGACTTAGGCTCAACAATCCTGGAACTTACTTCTACACCATCGGTAAGTTTTGCAACTTCCGATATTCCACCTACACCTAAAAACTTCCATGTTACTTTATCACCCTGGCAATTATTAAAAGAGGGATTAAAGTGTATGGCATTCAAATTAGCTTTGCTTAAGACTTGCTTTATACCTTCTGCCCGGATTAAACGCGTTTGTTCATTAAATTGGGGCATATGCTTGCCCTCACCACAAATTACCTGATAGATACAATTTACTGCAAACCATTTCATAGGCGATGTTTTATACTAATGTTTAGAAACTTTTAATTTCAATCCCGCCAAATAAAGCCGTCCCATCTAAGATCAATGTTTTTTTCAGCTCTGTAACCGGCATTACATGTGATCTTTTATCTTCAACGCTCCCAAAAAGTGCCGTTACGTTCGATTTTATTGCCCAGTTTTGTGGTACAATTAATTTAATTCCTCCAAAAACTGCCGTTACATCAAGCGATACTGTTTCAGGAAAATCGGCCTGGGTCATTACAATATCGGCACCGCCAAAAACGGCCGTAATATCGCCGCCCTGAAAGTTTTTGGTGTAAACCGTTTGATGGCTACCGCCAAAAATGGCCATTACATCAATAACATCATTATTATTTGCGGTCTTCTGATCGCTGGCCGCATCAAAATCAAAATCGGCTTTGTTTTTATCTTGACGTTTTTTCTTAAAACCAAAAGTATCCTTTGGTCTGATGATTAAAAAACCGCCTACTATCACTAAACCAATACCTAATGCATATTTAGATAGGTCGAGATCTAATCCAGGAATATTACATAAAGTATTGTAAGCACCGATTAAAATCAAAATCAGCCAGGCTATTCCTTTAAAGTTACGACGAACGCCAAGAAATATACCAAGTAAAATTAAAAAATTAGACCAACTGAATATCCACCTCGGAATCGCTAATCCCATATTGTTCAATAAAAATGCAAATCCGATGATGACTATGATGAAACCGCTCCAAACCCTCCCTGAGTTTTTAAGCGGGCTGTTATCGTTATTATTAATATTTTCCATTTGTGCTCGTATTTAATAATTCAAAAATATTGATAAGCACCCGATCATAATATAGGCAACATGCAAGAACTCGGTAAAAGGCGGTAAGTGCCCTTATTTTATCGGTGAAAATTATTTTGTTATTTTGATGGCATGAAATTTCTCCTATTAATGTTTGTTCTTGTTACTTCTACCTGCTTACATGCACAGGAAATGAGTAGCCATTATCAGATCTACGATATAAAAAAACAAAAATTGATATCGATAGACGATATTATTACTGATACGGAGCAGGCAGATGTTTTATTCTTTGGCGAAGACCATAACGATTCTATAGGTCATTATCTGGAAGCGGAGCTTTTTAGAAAACTCCATTCAAAATATCCATTAAAAACGGCGCTATCTTTAGAAATGTTTCATACTGATGTACAACCTGAGTTAGACGAATACCTGGCAGGATTAATATCAGAAAAAAATTTTATTAAAGAAAGCAGGGCCTGGGGAAATTATAAAGATTACAGACCTTTAATTGAGTATGCCAAACAGAACGGGTTAAAAGTTATTGCCGCAAATGCGGCAATACGTTACAGCAATGCTGTTACACTAGGCGGACTTAAGGTTTTAGAAAATTTCCCAAAAAAATCATTCAATTTTTTACCTCCCTTGCCTATTGATACGGCTCAGGGTAGATATTATGAAAAATTTACAGAAACTTTGGGTGGACACAGTATGGGCTCGATGAAAATTTATCAGACCCAAAATTTATGGGATGCAACCATGGCCTGGTCTATTAATAAGTTTATTAAGGCAAACAGGGGCATAAAGGTTTTTCAACTAAACGGGCGTTTCCATAGCGATGAAAAACTGGGGACTTTAGCAAAACTCCAACAATTAAATCCAAAATTAAAAATCCTGAATATTTCATCGTTTTCTGATGAAAGCTTTATCAACCCCAATTGGGAGAAATTTAAAAATCTCGGAGATTATATTATAATAACAGATCCAACGGTAAAAAGGAGTTATTAATCTGAATCAGTTAAAGGATGTTCAGCAGATATTTATCACTTGAGTCCTCACCCCGACGAAAGTACCTAAAAATAAGTTCTTAAAAATAAAAAAGCTCCGCAACCGGGACAAGTCTGCGGAACTTTATTTTTATGCTTTTGCTTTTAGTAAATCCCTGATTTCGGTTAAAAGCACTTCTTCTTTTGTAGGCACAGGTGGTGCGGCAACTGCTACGGCTTCTTCTTTCTTTTTCATTCTGTTAATTGCTTTAACCATAATAAAAACAATTAATGCCAATAGTAAGAAGTTGATCGCAACCGTAATAAAATTACCATATGCAAATATAGCAGCATCTGGAGCAGCTTTTTTGGCATCTGCCAACGATGCTCCCTCCGGGATAAGTTCTGATCCCTTACCCATTGCAAAGTAAATGCTGCTGAAATCTGGTTTACCCACCATAGCAGCAACTACAGGCATTATTAGGTCTTCAATTACACTGGTCACTATCTTACCGAAAGCTCCACCAATAATAACTCCGACTGCTAAATCAAAAGCATTGCCCTTAATGGCAAACTCTTTAAATTCTTTTACGAACCCCATACTTATTTTCGTTTAGTTTTATTTATTTACTAAAGTAGCAAACATTAAACTCAATACAAACGTTTAGCAAATTAATTTTAAAACCAAACATATCGATAGCATTTAGATCAAATCAGCATAATATCTGAAATCTATTGTTTATTTTTGCCGTATTCTTTTCTATTTAATATGCTAAAACAACACCTACAACAAAAATTATTACAAAAGTTATCACCACAACAAATACAGTTTATTAAATTGTTGCAGGTACCAACCGTTGCTTTAGATACCCGTGTAAAAGAAGAACTCGAAGAAAACCCAGCGCTTGAGGATCCAAGCTTAATGACTCAGGATGAGCCAAAGAGCGAATATGATGATCTAAATGATGGACCTGAAGATTACGAACAACCTTCAGAAGATACCAGCATGGATGAATTTAATGTAGATGATTATTTACAGGATGATTCGACCAACGATTACAGCACCAATTACAATAATGGCGACGACGATGAGGAGAAAAAAGAAACGCCAATAGCTATAGAAAGTACATTTTTTGAAAGTTTACAAGAGCAATTAGACCTTATTCCCCTATCCGATCAGGATTTTATTATCGGCAAACAGATTATTGGCAGTTTAGATGATGATGGTTATTTACGCCGTCCTTTGGGCTCCATGATCGATGACCTTGCTTTTTCTCAGAATGTTATTGTTGAGGAAGAGGATGTATTGGAAATGTTAAAACTGATCCAAAGCTTCGATCCTCCGGGCATTGGCGCAAGAGACCTGAAAGAATGTTTACTGATCCAGTTAAAAAGAAAAGATCCGAACAATCCCATTATAGTTAAAGCAATGAATGTTGTAGAAAACTATCTGGATGAGTTTACCCGTAAACACTACGATAAATTAGAAAAAAGTTTAGGTTTAGATAGCGAAGAGCTTAAAGAGGTGGTAAATGAAATTTTACGCTTAAACCCAAAACCAGGTGATGCCAACCAAGTTACGACTAAACAAATGCAGATTATTCCTGATTTCCACATCAGCAATAACGATGGCATATTAATTTTGACTTTAAATTCAAAAAATGCTCCTGAATTAAAAGTAAGCAGGTCTTACCAGGAAATGTTTGAGCATTATGACAAAGCTGCATCGAAAGATAAAAAGCTAAAAGAAGCCGTTCAGTTTGTTAAACAAAAATTAGATTCCGCCCGGTGGTTTATAGATGCGATTAAACAGAGACAACAAACTTTGTTAAAAACGATGAATGCCATTATGCACTATCAATATGAATATTTTTTAACGGCCGATGAGCGTAAAATGCGCCCGATGATCTTAAAAGATATTGCAGATAAAATCGATATGGATATCTCAACCGTATCCAGGGTGGCAAACTCTAAATATGTACAAACCGAATTTGGCACGTTCCTGTTAAAATCTTTCTTCTCAGAAGCTATACAGACCGAAAACGGCGAAGAGGTTTCGAATAAAGAGGTTAAAAAAATATTAGAAGACTGTATTGGCAACGAAGATAAACGCAAACCTTTGGCGGATGAAAAATTAACCGAAATTTTAAAAGAAAGAGGTTATAACATTGCCAGAAGAACGGTTGCAAAATATCGTGAACAAATGAATATTCCGGTAGCAAGGTTAAGGAAAGAACTTTAGTTCAGTTGGCAGTTTTCAATTGTTAGTTTCCAATATAAAGTTTACAGTTACTTATCTAAAGTATAGAATTTTAAATTGCCAACTGACAGTGTTGCGCTCCAAATATAAGTCCACGTTTGCAACGAGGATTAGTGAGATTCGCATTTGTAATGCGATTCAATGATAAATGGCGATAAAATCGCCCTTCTCGTACATCCTCGTTATAACCGAGGACGATGATGAACTACCACATTTTAATATAAGAAGGTACTTTATAGATATTATTCAGTAATAAACCCAACACGATTTCATGGCTGCCGTTGCTTACCTGGTTTAACTGCGAAGTGGTAAAATCGTAAGAATAAGTCAGGTTAACCATTTTCCCTATATTGAAACCTGCCATTGCAGCAAAAGAATCGTCTTTACGATAGCTCCCACCTAACCACATTTTATCTTTAAAAGCCATTTTCAGGTTTACATCAACAGACACAGGTGCTGGCGATACATATTTTACCATTATCGAAGGTATAGCTGAAATCTCATTATCTACAAAGAATTTATATCCTGCAGTAGCAAAATAATGCGGCACTTCTTTACCCAGATTATAGTTATTATCGCCTGTGAAACTTAATTTCTGAGGTAAAATTTGCTGTACAGAAACACCTGCGAACATCCTGGCACCATACAACCATAAACCAATACTCAAATCTGGCTTTACCTGATTAATCAATGCCCTATTCATAATCGGATCTATTGGCGTATCGAAAGTAAGCGCGTTTACATCTAACGAAATACTCGAAATACCTGCTGCCACACCTGCCGAAAGATTAAAATTATTACTTAGCTGTAAATGATAAGCATAGGTAACATTGGCATCCAATCTTTTTATCGGGCCAGTTTTATCTAAAACAGCGGTTACCCCCATTCCATGGTGTGATGGCGAAGACATGTAGTTTTGCATGTAATTCCGGTCCATCGGATTCCCTGTTTGCTCCGGAAAAGAAGTTAGTGCATTACTCCATAGCTGATTATCGCCCAGTGCCCAATTTGCCGATACAAACGAAGTTTGAGGCGCATCGGTAATACCCGACCATTGTTTACGGTAACCGGCTTTAAAATCGAGGTAATTTTCAATTCCTGAGAGCGCCGGATTTAGCAGATACTGATTAAAAATGTATTGCGTATACTGTGGCTTTTGCTGTGCAAATGCGTTAAATGTTGCAAAAAGTGCAAATACAATGATGAGCTTCTTCAATTTATCTGATTATAGTGAGCGGTCCTGTTATTGTTTTTCGTCCGTTACGCGGGTTGATGATATAATAATAAACACCTACGGGAAGCGGTTGATTTTGGTAATTCCCATCAAAAGGAATTTTATATCCAGTGCTAAAAAACACCCTATTTCCACTTCTGTTAAAAATTTCAACAGTAGCATTTGGATAAGATTCTAAATATTTAATAATCCAGGTATCGTTTACATTATCGCCATTTGGCGTAAAGGTATTAGAAGGATTTAAAACCTGCAATACTTTCACCAATACTTTTGAGGTGGTGGCACAACCATCAGGCTCTGTGGTTGCTGTAAGCGTATACTCTGTATCGTTATCTGGTGATGCAATCGGGTTTAATACATCCGTTTTATTCAGGCCTGTAGCAGGCGACCAGTTATATTTCAAATTAATGCCCTTAGCAGTTGCCGGAATTTCAATCTGTCCACCAGCCAAAATGTATATTAATGCACCTGCATCGGCCACGGGAGATGCATACACTTCAATGGTTTTACTGATTGAAGAAGAACAACCATTATCTCCTGTAAATGTATAAGTGATGGTATGTGGGCCAAGTCCGGCGATTTTAGGATTAAAAGTTCCGTCGGCCTTTATACCATCTCCAGCATATTCACCACCACCTCCAGTCACTTCTTCCCCGGCTTTCTGCTTTCCCTGTGTAATAAGCACCGTTCCATCACCTTCGCACACAGCTGACATATCTTCAAATATCAATTGTGGAACTGGTTTTAAGGTAACTGGTTTCTCTACTTTTTCAAAACAGCTTTCACCCGAATAAGCCACCAGTCTGATATTAAAATTTCGATTTGTAGTACCGCCAAAAGTATTATACTGAATCTCTATATCGCTATCATCAGGATAAGGAATGGTTTTATAAATACTGGTTTCATTCGGATAATCCCTATAAATCTCAATTTTTGTAATCTTACCAGCAAAAGTAGTAGATGTATTTTTTATGATTACCTTATCGCTCACACAAACATTATCTTTTATGGTATCAAAATCAGCAGTTTTAACCGCCCCGTTAACAGTGAAGGTGAGTGTTTTTGACATTTCGCAATCATCTCCATTTTTAACAATTAAAGCCACGGTATAATCACCAGTAACAGCAGGCGAAAAAGAACCATCAAAATCAGTTGAGGTTCCTACTAAATTATTATCAAAAGTAAATGTCCAATGAGCGGTTAAACCTGTTGTACTTCCATCTGCATTTTTTGATTTATTTGTAAATTTTGCCACACCATCATCCAAACAAAAATCAGGCAGTTCAAAATCTGCAGATTGTGGATTAATTATGCTTACTATTTTGCTTTTTTCACTAACACATCCTTTATCGCTTTCAGTAGTTAGTGTGATGGTATAAGCACCAGTGGCATTGAACTGGTGGACGGGATGCTGCTCAGTTGAAGGAGTGCTTCCGTCGCCAAAATTCCAGGCCCACTTTACGATAGTTCCAGAATTTTCTATTGTCGATTTTTCAGTTAAAAGAATCGGTTTGCCTACACATAAACCTTTTACATCAAAATCGGATAAAGGTTGAGGGTTAATCACAATTGGAAAGGCCGAGGATGTTTCAGAACATTTTGAATCTGTTGTAGCCGTTAGAACTACGTTATAAGTGCCTGGGCGATCATAAATATGAACAGGATTCTGTTCAGGAGATGTTTTTCCATCTCCAAAATCCCATAACCACTGTGTGATGCTCCTCGAATTTGAATTGGATTTACTTTTATCGGTAAATTGAACACCACTGGATTGGCAACCGGCAGCAGGTAATTCGAATGCGGCAGTAGGCTGATTATCGACCGAAAAATCGATAATCAATTCTTCAGTATTACCACAATTATCAGCATTGGGCTTAGTTGCAACCACTTTAAACTGATAATCGCCTGGATTCGGATAATTCAGGTCGTTTGGATATCGATAGGTATAATAAGTATTAATATCATTAGGCCTGGTAAAAGTCTTTATCGCTACGGGATTTTCATCTATAAAGCGCGCTGCGCCCTGAATTTCCCAATCCAATTTAGTGGCCTGATAGGGCAAATTAATGGTTAAGCTAATTGGCTCTCCTAAACATCCGCTGGTTATAGATTGACCGGTAACACTACTGGTAGGCTGGAAAGTAAAGTTCTGAATATTAGCTCCAGCGAGATAAGCATACGATTCGACAGCACCGTAGCCATACGAAATTGCAGAGAAACCGCCAGCAGCTGATAACCTGTGTTGGGGCTGTGTATTAGTCACGTCAATTATAGCATAGCTAAATACATTATCAATAGCAGTAAAATTATTCACCGGATTACCATCAAGTCTAAATGAGGCTATATCCACTGTTTTAATAATTACATTCAGAAAATACCTGGTGATCTGGGTAGGGACTCCTACAGATCCCAAATCAGAAAAAACCGTAATATTATTTAATGTTTGCTCTACAGGATTAAGAACGGTTATTTCAGGATCTCCCAAATATGGGCCTCCCTGCCTCGTATCGGGTGAATTGTTTGGATTGCAGGTTTGCGAAGTTTGATATTGCGCAACAGAAATGGATTTTGAACCTGAAATTACATTTGCCGTGGAGGAAAAAAATGTAACCACCGCACCCTTGCTGTAAGGATTAGAAAGAGGAGTTCCGTTGGCATTGGTAGTACTCCCATTAACCGTTAATATGGTATTATCATCAGCAACAATTATCCTTATAATATCGGTATTACCATGAAGAGTATTGTAAAAAGGTGCTGTAACAAAATTTTTTCCCCATGCAGCAACCGGAAAAACCTGCTGATACAAGTTATCGCCTCCACTTGGATTACGTCCATTACCTTCATTACAAAATGCAGCCCAGGTATTTCCCGTAAATACCGCTACAGGATTACAGTTTAGGGCTTTAATGTGGCTTCCTGTTAAATCACCAACAGATTGATACTGATAGATATCACCTTTATTTAATTTGATGGTAAATGTGTTATTGGCGGTTCTTCTTCCAGATCTTTCGTTTTGTTTAGGCGTAATTTCTATATCTGTATTGTTAGCTGTTCCTACAATTGTAAATTGCGAAAATCCCTGTTGATTTCCATGGTTTTCATAGCTAAAAGTATAGTATTCTTGTCCAAGTGTGTTTGTTGGCAATACCAAAGTACCGCCCGTACGGGCATTATTAGAAATAATACTATACAATGATATCGCTTTAGTGGTAACTACGTTAATGGCTTTATTGGGTTCTATTAAATTGGAGCTCCCAATTAATATATCATATGTATTTGGATCAATTACGAATGGTAAACAGGTATTTGCCGGAATAGTGGCGCCAACTGGAGATACCAGGATCCCCCCGATATAAACTTTATAGTCAGTAGCTTGATCTGCAGATAAAAACAAGGTTAATCTGGAGTTATTGCCATCAATATGCCCTGCATAAGGGATATAAAAATCTTTCCCCTTATTTGATGTGTTTTGGGCAAAAGAAAAAAACTTTGTAAAAAGCAAAAAAAACAAGACCAATAACCAATGCCTATTCATTACCTATCAGCCTAGTACGAAAACGTTATACATGTTATTTGATATAGACATGCAATATAGCATTAATCAAATCACAAGAAAAAACAATTATTGGAATTTTAACAATTTAAAATTGAAAAGTACCTTTCGTGTAATAAACCCTAAGCGTAGTGTGAAAAAATTTCGCACAAAAACACAAGTGCTCTGAAAAATTCGAAATAAAAAGAATATAAAACCAAAAAGCCACCTTATTACGGTGGCTATATGATAAAAATTCAGTTATTTCCCTGGTCAGACTGGTCGCCGCTACCATATTTCTCTGAAAAATCTTTGGCCTTTTCATCTGCCTCATGATCACTATGCGCTTCAGGTTCCAGATTCTCATCTAAACGATCGTTCCAGTTATCGAGTCCCTTATCAGGATTTTCAGCATTTTCTTTGGTAAAATCTGATTTTGATTTGGCCAGGTCTTGTTTTTGATTTTCCATATTGGTATTTATTTATGGTAAAACAGCGACTATAAAGGAAAGTTTCATTTACAAAAATTATTTAACTGGTGGCTCATTTTTGGCATCCTTAAATTCTTTTACACTCTTCCCTATCCCCCTCATTAATTCGGGTAGTTTCTTGCCACCAAAAATAAGGAGGATAACCACGCCGATTAAAATAATTTCTATTGCAGACATATCGTTATATTTTTCCCAATATACGTGATTTCTTTTAAACCGGATTGTTTGATTACTGGTTTATTGGCCATTAGCAAATTGGTCATTGGTTCGCTAGTCCCCGGCATAGACTCCAAATTGAATTGATTACTTATTCCGGAAAGATCCTGAAACAAGTTCAGGATGACGAAACGAGAGAGAAAGAGAAACAAATTGCACAATATGTAATTTAGAGGACGAAACGAAGAAAATAATCGACGATTAACGCCTAGCCCTAAAACTAAACGAGCAACGCGTTTAAAGTTCTTGTTTTGATTTTTGGTACCGCACCATGGCGCATAAATTCAGCAAAACCTTTTAACTGTTTGATCGACTTGATGGCTTCATAGCCTTCATATGATGTTCTGATTTTGTTCAGCAGCATGGTATCTGTTTTAAACAGGTCACTTTCAACCAATATTCCTTTATTCAAAAATTTCTTGATCAGTTCGGCCATCTTGCCATTGGCATATAAATGAAGCGGTAATTTAAACACCTCATTATTCAACTTCTCAAAAGCTTCATTAATCCAGGCTACTTCAGTTTCTGCATTTACCGCTATTTTCCCATCATTCAAAACAATAGAAGTCAAAAATTCACGTGCACGCTGGCGGGAAATTACCCCACCATGAACACCATCGCGTAAAGTATAATCCAACCGATCGGCGCAGAGCGCTGGCAAGGGCTGTTCTAAAATATCAAAGGTGCCATACAGAATCTGGTTAACATTATATCCATATTTCAACAGCACATCAGGCACTTCCGATTTACATAACACTTCGGCAAAAACCTTTTCATGATAATCTTCGTCTAGATTGTCGAAAACATAATCGCCCACATGAGAAAAAGCAGTATGTGAAATATCGTGTAGCAAGCCTGCAATTTGCTCCAGTTCCGAACCACCAAGCATCCTGATCAACATGGTTACTCCGATGGCATGCTCTAACCGTGAATGGCAGATATCCGGATTGACCAAAAATATAGCACCGCTTTGATGAACCCCACCTAACCTTTTTAAAGCGTCAGTATTTAACAGATCAGAAAACACCATTGGCAGTTCCATTTTGCCATACAAAAAATCGTTCACCTGAATCATATTGCCTTGCATTTATTTAAAAGAATAATCAACAACAAAAATACTAAATAAATTAGCTTTTTGATAAAAAATTACCAACATTAAAACCATTAAAAAACTAAATTAATTAGTCACAAAACCAACTTTCAAATATTTTGAAAGCTATTATTACAATTTCGTGATCAACAAAAAACCAGCAGTAAAAACAACCCGATTAATTAAACGTTATACTTGTAAAAAATAGCGATATGGCAACTGCTGAACAAATTAGAAAAGGGTATTTAGATTATGTTTTAACGAACAATGAAAAACCTAAATCGGTTTATATTTTTGCAAAAAAGATTAAAATTACCGAAGCCGATTTTTATCAGTTTTTCTCTTCTTTCGAAAGCATTGAAAAAACAACCTGGTTCGAACTTACGTTCGAAACGATTACAAAAATCAAAGAGCAGGAAGTTTGGCTCCAGTATACGGCCAGGGAAAAAATGCTTTCTTTCTTTTACAGTTATCTTGAAAATCTGAAGAATGAGCGCAGTTTTGTGATTTATAGCTTAAAAAATCACCGGGGTAAATTTTCTACCCCCGATGTACTTGCTGGCGTAAAACCTATTTTTGAGAACTTTGCACAGGAAATTATTGAAGAGGGTTTAGATAGCGGAGAACTTGCTGAGCGCCGCTTTTTAAGCAAAAGATATAAAGATGCCTTATGGATCCAGTTTGCCTTTATTCTTAATTTCTGGATCAATGATGATAGTGAAGGTTTCGAAAAAAGCGACGAAGCCATAGAAAAAGGTATCAATGTTACTTTCGATCTCTTTCAGCATTCGCCAATTGATAATTTATTGGAATACGGGAAGTTTTTATCCAGAAATGGAAAATTTGCAGAAAAGATGAGGTTTTAAACATTAAATGAAGACACAAAAAAGTATTCCAACTACAAAGGTAGAGCGTTCGGCAAAATTTGTTAAAACAGGCATTCAGATCGGCGGTAATTACATTAAACATTATTCCAAAAAACTGTTTAACCCTGAAATGGACCGGGAACAGCTTAACGAGGATAATGCTACTGACATTTATAAATCACTGAGCGAACTTAAGGGAAGCGCCTTAAAAATTGCACAAATGCTGAGCATGGATAAAAATATCCTGCCAAAATCGTATGTCGATAAGTTTAGCCAGTCGCAATACAATGCTCCCCCGCTTTCAGGCCCATTAATTGTGCGGACTTTCACTAAAAATTTCGGTAAAACACCTGAAAACATTTTCGATAGTTTTAACTTAAATTCAAGCAATGCAGCTTCTATCGGGCAGGTACACCAGGCCATGCTCAATGGCAAAAAATTAGCCATCAAAATTCAATATCCAGGTGTGGGCGATAGTATTTCGTCTGATTTAAAACTGGTAAAACCTTTCGCATTCCGTTTATTGGGCATGTCTGAAAGAGAATTAAATATCTACATAAAAGAAGTTGAGGAACGTTTGCTTGAAGAAACGGATTATGAACTGGAAGTTAAACGTTCTATAGAATTTTCTGAAGCCTGTAAAAACCTTGATCATGTGGTTTTTCCGACATATTATCCTGAATTATCTGGCAAGCGTGTTATTACCATGGATTGGATTGATGGCCAGCACCTAAAGGAATTTTTGCAGACCAATCCTTCTCAGCAACTTCGGAACAAAATCGGCCAGGCCTTGTGGGATTTCTATAACTTTCAGCAACACGAACTGAGGGCTGTGCATGCAGATCCACATCCGGGAAATTTTATGATCACTCCTGATGAAAATTTAGGGGTAATTGATTTTGGCTGTATTAAAGAAATGCCAGATGACTTTTATTACCCGTTTTTCTCCTTAATTTCTACTGATGTCATCAATGATAAAAATAAAACCATAGATGCTTTTAGAAAACTGGATATGATCCATGCAGACGATTCTGCTGAACAGGTTGAGTTTTATTATAAATCATATAGGGAAATGATCAGTCTGTTTGCCAAACCTTATACCAGTAAATCTTTTGATTTTAGTAAACCTGATTTTTTTGAGCAGCTGTATGCTTACGGTGAAAAGATTTCTAAAATGCCAGAATTTAAACAGGCCCGTGGCGTAAAACATTTTATTTATATTAACCGGACTAACTTTGGATTGTACCAGATTTTGCACGAATTAAATGCCACTGTACATACGGATACCTATAAACCCACTCTGGAAAGGTAAAAATATTAGTGGTTATAGGCTGAGAGGCATCGTCATTGCGAGAAGGCTTTTTCAGCCGACGAAGCAATCTTAAAACGATCGCTATTAGCGTAATGGTTTGCTTTTATTAATGCGTTGAAATGGTCTTCGACTACGCTCAGACTGACATAGTAAATGATTTTTATTTAATTTTTAACAGGCGCAGGCTAACTATTTTTCTTTACCACATTAACCATGTGATCGATATCAAATGGTTTTTCGATATAATCGTCGGCTTTGCAATCTTCTGCCTGCTGTGGTAAGTTATTGGATGTTGAGGTGAGTACCGCAGGTACATCTTGCGTTTCAGGGTCAGATTTAAGTTCTTTAATTACCTGCGAACCCTTCTTTTTACCTTTGATGTGATCATCAACAATCACTACATCTGGCTCAATTTCATCTATTTTATCTATAGGATCGGTTGTTAAAGATGCGGTAACATCAAATCCCTCTTCTTCTAATACCTGGTCCATTATATCAAGGATATCTTTATTATCCTGAACAAGTACAACCTTTTTCTTCATAAATAAACAGACTAAATTCTCACTAAAGATAAAAAAAAAGAGCAATCCAAAAATGGATCTTAAAAGATTTTACAAATGCTTGGTAAAGTTTCAGGCTTTCGTCTTGAATTAATGTCTGTTCGTCGAGTATTAACCATCGATTGTATAAAAATGCAACATGGCCTGCAACGTTTTTCATTTCACGGCGTCTTATCATCAAACAAAAACAAAAAAGACTTAAACAGTTAAATAACAATTAATTAACATTTAATTATTAAATAAAAATATTATGAAAACGGCTATCAAAACCCTCATCGCAACTTCATTAACCGCAATTGTTTTATCATCTGCTGTATTTACTACAAGTGTTTATGCTATAGAAAAAGAACCAGATGCCATTATAAAAATATCAGCCTTTAAAAGAATTTCCGTGGCAGGGAATGTAGAAGTAACCATTATCCAGCGAGGTAATGCTGGTATTTCTTATAGCGAAGATAACACAGGCACAGCAAAAGTGATGCAAAATGGGTATAATTTAACAATTACTTCAACCAGTGCCGAAAAAACAAAATTAATCGTTTATGTAAATGATTTTTACAGGATCGAAGCATCTGGAAACGCCATTGTTAAAACCGAAGGAAAACTAACCACCAAATATCTTCAAATCTTTTTAAAAGGAAATGCTCATGCAGATATCAATACTAGCTCAGAAGGTTTATATACTGTAATTTCAGATCATGCAGATTTAAAATTAAGTGGCTCTACCGATATCCATACATTGGTTATGGGTAAATCACAAAAGTTAACCATCGATAGATTTGCTGCTTTAAAAACCAACATCAGTTCGATAGAAACTGATGCTGTTGAAAGAGAAATTGCTGCCATCAACTAATTATAAAAGACACAAATGAAAAAAGGCTTTCTGATTGGAATCGGAAAGCCTTTTTTGTATGGAAATGGACGATGGAATGCACAAAATTAGTGATAGCTAAACCTTAAGCAGCAAATCCGTCCTTCGATCCGATAGCTATCAGATGGAACGCAGTGGAATGGAGAGATCTATCTAAATAAATTTAGCTTCGCTTAGCAATCGTGGTTCTCGACTACATTTCAATTAGTGTTGCAATACCTTTTCAATTTCCTCCTCAATAGATTTAATCTCTTTAGCTTTAAGTTTTTTAGCAGTATCTGTTCTGGTTGTTACTTTATTTTCTGGATACTTTATACCTACCCTTAGAGCTTTTAAGCCTGATACCCCCTGAAGTTCATCCAATTCCAATTGCTCTAAATCGTCGTTTAAATAACCTTGAACCTGCATGTATTTGATATATTCTACATACTCTTTGGCCTCTTCAGGATTAAAGTAAACCATAGAAATTTTATGCGGTTGTGTTAAACGTTCAGTAGTTCCTTTTATCAGCACTTTATCAATCCGTTTTTTAACTACCTCGTAACGGATATTGTAAGCTCCCTCTACATCGAAACGGCGTTCATCGTTCCTGAAACTAATATCAATAGCATTTGAGTGGATAAAAATTAATTGCGTTGTTTCTAATGCACGTGGCATTTCGGCAATTAAACTATTTGATAAACGGGCAATATCAACCATAGAAGTAAGCTGCCACAAGCGGATATTTTTCAGGTAAAGTAAATCAAACGGCTTTTCGGGTGCAATGTCCTGACCAATGTAAATATCGTACTCTACGCCATCTGTTCTAAATTTGGCAAAATAGCAAGGATAAGAAGCCTGCAGCTTTGATTGCGATTTTTCCAGGTATTGGCTTACTTCGGTATTGATCAGCTGCATAGAAACTTCCAGCTGCCTGCGGTTTTCGAATGCAGCTCCGGTTTCGGGCACCACCACTTCGAAATATTTATCAATTACCTCGGCTGTTTTAGGATGATTTCCTTTAATGATAGACAAAAAAGGATAAACTTCAACTTCCAAAAATTCGTTCAGCTGGCTTTCTTCGTTTGATGAAGCAAAATCGCCAATTCGTTTAATCCAGTCTTTACAATTAAAAATCAGCTTATCAATCAGCGCTAAAGAAACATGTTTGCAGATCAGTTTTAAAGTATCAATTAAAGTATTTAACTGTACTCCCATATCATCTTTCAGCGCTCTGTTGCGCTCGATGGTGGAGTTACGGATATCAATAGCACCAAACAGCGGATATAAATGCTTAAAGGTAACGGTCTCAATTTCTTTTAACTTGTGATAACCATTATTCTGCTGAAGGAAATGCCAAACGGCCTCGTTAAATTTCCACTGAACGGAAGGTTGCAAGGCCGTAAATTTATCCATTAAAATTTCGTCCATTTTGGCATTAAACTCTTCAATGCTGTATTGGAAAAGCTGACCGATTAAAGGCATGGCCGGACGTAACCTGGATAATAATTTGTCATCAACTGCTACTTTATCGTTAGAATATACTTCCAGTACGCCTGCTAACTCTTTATTATAGTAAATAGGCAGCACAGAATAAGAACTAACGCCAGCAGCTTTTAAGACCTTTAAAAAGGGATCTTTATCTATCTGATCATCATTAATGGCGCTCACGAAAATAGCCCTTGGGTTTTCCTTGTATTTATCAACCAGCGAATAAAAAACTTCTTCTTCTAAATTGGAAGCTTTTGCCGAATTGATGAGTTTACTTTGCGAAAACTCTTGGTTATCGAATACCAGCTTATTGTTAACCGTTAAAAAAGGCATTAAGCCAAATTCAAGCTTACTGTTACCACTAAGTGTTTTTAGCGCATGTATTACGTGACTATAAGCTTCAGTTTGATAGTTATGATCAGCCAATGCACTACGAATACCTTCTATGGAGTGTTGTAAAGTAACATCGGTAATGGAAATGATGCTAAAGCCTTCAAAATGGAAATTTTTCAAAGGCAGATTTTCGACCAGGAATTCTAATTCTGTTTCTTCCTGAAAATGTTTACCCAGCGCCTCAAAATTCAGCTCAGGCAAATCACCCTTATGCATAATTTCTACAAATTTGGTATCTGTTTGGATATTGTAGTATTGCGTAAGCTTGGTTTCGGGATTGATATGGGCATAAATGATCTCGTTTTTCAGTACCGGGGTAAAATTATAAAAACGGCCTAAAATTACGTTGTAGATAAACTTAAGCTGTTTTTTCTCAACCGGCTCGTTATCTTTCGTTACTTTATTTTTAGGATCGTGATCCTTAAAAAATTTATAAAATGCATTGGTGCTAAAAAAAATCTGATCCGGAATCGGGGTACTTAAAGCCCAAAACAAATCGTCTTCGTTATCCATTAAAGGCGTTAGAATGGTAAAAATTAATTCTAAAGTATCTTTATATTTGGATAATTCTTCTGCACTGATGTTGCCAAGAAGCACATCGTCTTTTTCAATTTTTTGAAGTAAAAACCTGTAAAATTCAGATTTTACCGATTTTTCTGTTTTCAACCTGCCCTTTAGGTATTCCACAAGGGGGCGGAAAGACAGAGATGATTCTACCTGGCAATGTATACATTCGTTTTTATGTATCTGTATTACATTGGTATTCATTGTATAAGTTCTGCTATATGGTAAAAATTATAGTTATCTAATGTGTTACTAATCAATTGCAAAGATAGCTACTACCCTATACAATGTTAGTCTGCTGAACGTAATACTTAGATAAAACATCCATAGTGATGTTACACAAATTTAGTACCTAAAATTCAGTGACACGTACGGATACCAGCCATCGCTGGAGTGTCCCATCACAAATCGCACAACTGTGAGTGATGCCGGAGCGAAATAAACCCCTCCACCAACGCCATGATGCCATATTGTTGAGGTTTCGTCACGTTTCCAAACCCTGCCAACATCATAAAAACCAAGCAAGCCAACTTGTCCGGGTAAAACGTAACTTACCAGATCGCCAAGCTTTGCCCTGAGCTCCAGGTTATTGTAAAACATATGCTCGCCGGCAAACCTGAATTGACGGTAGCCTAACAGATTCCCTTGTCCACCTAAAAATAAAGCCTGGTAAAATGCAGGTTTACCAATGGTTACTCCTCCGCCGAATCGATCGGCCAAAATGAAGTTTTTTCTGCCATCCAGGTTTTTATATAATGCTATACTCGCTGTAAACTGCCCATAAGAGTTAGAATATTTGTTAACGCCTTTGTAGCCCAATAGTTTAAAATCTACGTAACTACCTAAAGTCGGCAATAAATCATTATCGCGGGTATTGTTGGTAAAATTTACGAATGCACCGGCAAACATCTTTTCGTTGCGTACGGTTAAACTATCTGATGAGTGGAGCTGGGAAGCATTTTCGATAAAGCGGCCATCGTTATCTTCCTGATTATATTTATAATACTGAAATGCCGGGCCAACGCTAAAAGTAGATTTAGGACGGCGCCAGCGAATGGCAGCATCTACCTGGTACAGGTTAAAACGTGCGCGGTAATACCTGATATCATCGCCATGTTCATCGAAATGGGTTTCGTTACCAAAACCAAAGAAATTCTGTGTGTTATTTGGTGCGAAGGCATCGGCTTTCAAAACAAAATCGCCTTTACCTAAAGCTTTTAACCACTCACCTTTATAATTAAACCTGAAAGCTTTAGTCGAAAATGAATGCAAAAAGGAAATAGTCTGCGAATTGCCATAAGGTTGCTTTCTAAAACCAGGATTGGTTTGTTTATAGATTAAACCCAATAAAATCCCATCATCCTGATTATAACCAGCATTTAATAACCATGAATTCCGGCGGTACATATCTTTTGGGATATAGCTAAAGTTGGCAGTATCGTTTGAGATAATTTTCCTGATCTTATTGGCATCCTCCCCATTATAAGTTGCCTTATCAGTTCTGCCGTATAATTTAACAGATCCGTTACTGTTTGCAAAATCATAAACTTTAGTGCCCTTTCCACCAATAATCCGCAGCTTAATATTCGAATTTTTGTTGTTTAGGATCAGGCTATCGTTACCGTTGTGCATGTACACCCTGATCTCTTTGGTTACTTTAGGATCAAATTTCCGGTCGAAAAGCTCATCTTTAATATTACCTTCTTTAGAAATTTTATTGATTTTTACACGTAGCCCATCTTTTTCAGCATCGGTAATCTGAATCAGTTCATTCTTATTGGTCACTTCAATATCTACAATGCGGTTAAAGAAATGATAATACTGGTTCATTAATTTTGGCAACGTTGCTATGCGGTTACGCATCTGTGCCAAAAAGGCATCGTGATGTAATGAATAACTAGGTTCAGGAAGTTTTTTCAATGCTTTTTCAAAAACCGCATCGTTATAATTTGCGCAGAAATCTTTTACAATTTTATCAAATTCCTCCTCGTCGATATTGGCTGTCCAGCGGCTGCTGATTTCCCTTCCTTCCCATAAAAACCAATTGATATCTTTTATACCACGCTCATAGCCCTGCATCATCGGTAATAATGACGAAGATTGGGTATAACGTTGCAACAGGCCATCAGATCTGAAAAATACCTGATCGCGATCTCTTGGCACCGGCGAATAAAGCGAACCATCTTTAGTCTTCGTTTCTTTCCAGCGCCACTGGTCTTCATGTCTGTCCCAATCGCCCAACAATACATCAAATGCCCTTGCTTTAACCCAGGCAGGTCCATCTAATTTATTGTCGTTATCTTCGGTTAGTTTTTTATCCATTTTCGGCGAACTGTCTGATTCTCCGGTTGGTTCTCTTTCTTCGAACAAACACAAAGTATTGGCAAATGCCGATTCAAATTCGCCCAAATTATCATCAGGAGAAACCCAGCCAATAATCGGGTTGCTATGTGCAATGCCACCAGCTTTAGCAAGTTCAGGAACTACCAGTGCAGAAAACGGATGCTGTGCAGACATATTATCCTTTATAATATCTTTAGCAAAAGTTTCACGCAATGCTGCAGGCAACAGCACTTCGGGGTATTTCTCTACACTCCGCAGCACATATTCTTTACCATTTTTATCTTCTAAGCGCAAAGACCTCGATTGGTTACCTCCACCACGTTGTGTTGCTTTTAAGCCACCCATCATTTGCGAAACCCGAAGCACAGGTACTTTGGTTTTTGCAGCATATTCTTTACGGTAGTTTTCGCCAAAAATAAAACGATGAAAACGACCAACGCTATCATACTCAGGCTTAATGCGTACAAAAATACTGTCGGCAGTAATTGGTTTGTCTCTATTTCTTGTTTTTTGAGGAATGGTTTCGAACTTTTTAACGTAACTATAAACTTTTTTAACGCTCGTATCCGAATAAATATAATATTCGTAGCGCATATCATTGTTTTTTAACTGATCGGCTACTACATATCCCTGTTGCATTTCATGGAACAAAGAAGTTTTACCTTCCTTATTGGGCGATACTTTTGATCCCGAACCACTGATAATCTGCAATTGTTTTCCTTTAATTAACTGTAAACCATGTTCATGCCCGGCCACATAGGTTACATTCGGATAATCGCCAAATACACCTGTAACCGACTTAATCATATCCTTATAAGCCGGATGGTTTAAATCTTCAGGACTCAACAAGGTAGAACGTAATAACGGATAAACAGAACCTAAACCAGGCAAAGGGATATATAGATTTTTGTTTAAAGATGTTAACGGAAACAGATGGTTCCGTAAGTTAAAATAACCACCATGTGGCCCGTAACTTTGAAAGGGATGGTGCGATGCCAGAAGAATTACTTTATCCTTATTTTCTTCTAATAACTGTTCCATTTTTACCAGCACCTCATCTTTGGTACGGCAGTCGCAATCGCCATCAGGATTAGCTTTATTGTAGGGGAACAGCCACCATTCACTATCGTAAGCAATGATGGTAAGTTTATCGGTTAATTTAATGGCTACGGGATCGGGACAACCGTTATCGGGAATCAGTTTCAGTAAAGGATCGTTCTGTTCCCTAAGGTAATCGCCCTGGGCTTTTATTTTGGCAAGTCCTTTAGGACCGGATTTATCCCAATCGTGGTTGCCGGGAATAAAATAAACCGCAGCGCCCATATTACGCATCGGTTCGAACTGCGAACGCAGAATCTTTTTGGTTTCCTCTTCGTCTATACTTCCCGGCAAGCCCATTCCGGTTGGGTAAATATTATCGCCCAGATATACAACGGTTGTTTTTTTTGGAAGGATCTGCTTTGCAGCGTTTTTTAAATCCTGCATTTGGGCAGGGTTCATTTCGCCTGCGTCGCCAAAAAGAATTACACGGTATTTTACATCATCCTGCGCAAAGGCAATGAAGTTGATTAAAAATAAGATGTTAAAAAGGGTAAATCTTTTAATCATAGACTAAGCGTTTGTATAAAGGTAGTTATTTTAAAATTTATTTTATTTCTCATTAGCATCGTTCCAAAAAAGATCGTCATTGCGAGGAGGAACGACGAAGCAATCTATCATGCTAGTGATCCTTGCTATAAAGATTGCTTCGTCGGCTGAAAAAGCCTTCTCGCAATGACGATCCCTCGGGGAAATTATTTCCATTAAATTCTACTGCCGTTTATATTGATTTTTTATAAATAAATTATCCCCCAGGATGACGACGGCCTAATGATACCAGAATTTACTTCTTCAATTTAAACAGTAAAATATTACCAGCGGCCAGCGTTCCGCCTTCGTTAGAAATGTACAGGTTATTGTCGCGGTCGAAGGCGATACCTTCTGGTTGGTTAAATAACTTCGGATCTAAGGGATATGTTGTTTTAACCTTGAAATCAGCATCGGTAATAACAAGTACCTTGTTTACTGAAGAAAGTATATACCACTCGTTGGTTTTTGGATTTTTTGCCAGTGCAGATGGTCGGAACTTTGATTTTGAGCTTCCGGATGCTTTTTCAATCGCTTTATGCGAGAGGCTAAATTCTCCTGCTGCTGTTAGCGAAGCATCATCAGCAACTTTAAAACCATAAATACTGGAAGCTTTTGCTTTAGAATCGGGTTTGCTATCTTTAGTCAGCACATAAATCATGTTGTTTTTTTCATCTGCCGCCAATCCTTCGTACTCTGCTTTGGGTACAAGATCTTTGGTTTTGGTTACATTAGCGGCTTCTGGCTTGCCTAATTCAGCAATTGGAAAAGTATGCAGTTCGCCATTGCTTTTTAACACAACGAAATAATTTTTGATGATGGTTACATCTTCATAATCGCCTTTGCCGCCAAATTTCGTAAATTTTGACTCTTTATCGCCCAAACCTAAATGAAAGAGGTCGCCATCTTCATCCTGAATGGCAAATACTTCTTTTGGATCGCCATTATGAAATACAATGCCTGAAATTTCGAAAAGATTATGTGGCATGTTGTATTTTACCGGATTGGCCAGATCATAAGGAAAATCTGATTTTGCTGCCCCGCTGGTTGAAGCTGTTGTACTGGTTGAATCGTTTTGTTTATCATCGCGGTTACCGTTTACACACGATACGCTAAAAAAAGCTGAAACGACTAAAAGACCTGAAGCCAAAAAAGTTTTATTGTATTTCATAAGGGTAAAAATTTAATGTTTATGTGCCATGGTCTGTGTCCTCACAGACCACTAGTAAATAAAATCATGTTTAACTAAAGCCATGTGGTCTGTGAGGACACAGACCACGGCGCGTTTTATTCCCTACCGTTTAATCGTCATCTCGACCGTAGCGGAGAGATCTATTGAACACTACTTCTATAGATTTCTCCATTCCGCTGTGCTTCAGTCGAAATGACGACCTATGGTGAGGACACAGACCACGGCCTTATTTATTTTTCAATAATTCGTAAATATCATGTTGCGAGGAAACAAGAACCCCGCCAGTTTTAACAGGAATATTATTCATGTTTTCATCTATACAAACCGCCTGCACGTTATCTTGTTTTTGGATTTCGATAATCGCTCTTATTTCCTGCTTAATCTGCTCGTTATAAATTGGAAAGCAAACTTCAATTCTTCGATAAATATTCCGGTTCATCCAATCGGCAGAACCCAAATAAACGTCATATTTACCTAAGTTGTTAAAAATAAAAACACGTCCGTGCTCTAAATAACGATCTACAATACGGGTAACTTTAATGTTTTCGCTCATCCCCGCTACACCTGGAATCAGGCGGCAAATGCTCCGCACAATCATTTCGATCTTTACCCCTGCTGATGATGCCTCGTACAGTTTATTGATTAAAACCTTCTCTTCCAGGTTGTTCATTTTAATGGTAATACCTGCTGGTTTACCTTGTTTGGCGTGTTCAATTTCCCTGTCGATCAGGTTGAGAAAAACCTGCTGTAAATTAAACTGAGCCACCAATAAGTGATCAAATTTAACTTGGTCTGAGGAAGTAGGTTTAACCCTTTTGGCCAGAAAAATAAACAGTAGCTCTACCTCACGCAGCATTTCTTTATTGGCCGTCATTAAAATATGATCGGTATAAAAAGCAGCTGTGCTTTCATTAAAGTTTCCGGTAGCAAACAAACCAGAATAACGCATTCTGTTACCCACCTGGCGTTTCACTAAAGCTACCTTGGCATGAACTTTTAAAGCGGTAACACTGTAAATAATATCAACGCCAACTTCTTTCATTTTTTTTGCCCACTTAATGTTATTGGCCTCATCAAAACGGGCTTTAAGTTCAACCAAAACGGTAACTTTTTTGCCGTTTTTTGCCGCGCTGATTAAAGCATTTACAATCTTCGAATCGCTGGCTACGCGATATAACGTAACGTAGATTTCCCTAACTTCCGCATCAATAGCGGCTTCGTTAAAAAAGCGCAACACACTATCGTAACTCTGGTAAGGCGTATGTACAATAATATCGTTTTTGTAAATGGCCTCGGTTAACGATCCATCTATCAAATCGGTATTGCAGATTTTTGGCCAGTTTTGGTTGGATAACTTTGGCGAATTTACCGGAAAACCCATAAAATCTTTCAGGTTATGGTACTGCCCGCCTTCCATCCTATTGGCATTTTTTAAATTGAAAAGTTTTTTAAGCAGTTCAAATACATTGGCTGGTATGCCGGGCTGGTGGAGAAAACGGGTAGCCAAACCCGAATCGCGTTTTAGCAATTGTTTTTCCAGCTGTTCTGATAAACTGCCGGAATATTCATCTTTCAGGTCTATTTCAGCATCTCTGGTGATTTTGAAACTATAACATCCCGTCACTTCACCTTGCGGAAAAATACGGTCTAAATGAAAACGCACAATATCATCCAGAAACACCACAAAAGTTTCGTCACCTGATTCGACCTTATAAAAGCGCGGTAACTGGTTGGAAGGGATATTTAAAATAATTACTTCTGCATCTTCTTTATTTTTTAGTGTAATCAGAAAATACAGTTCATTATTGGAAGGAAAAAAATCAGCATCTGCATTAAGGTAAACAGGCTGCAAAAAGGCCATTACCTGGCTTAAAAAATACCGGGTTGTGCTTTTCTGAATCTCTGCAGGGAATGGCTCTCCGTAAATTAAGTTGATCTTATTTTCTTTGAGCAAGGGGATAAGTTGTGATTTAAGTACCTTACCGTAACGCTGCTGCTGACCGGAAATGAGCTGATTGGCAGTATCCAATAAATTATCATCGATCCTGATATCATTATCTTCCTTACTACTCAGTTTCTCTAACGCGAGCAACACAGGCATCCTTACACGATAAAACTCATCAAGGTTAGAGGAAAATATCGACAGAAATTTAATGCGTTCTAAAAGCGGAACGGTACTTCGCTCTGCTTCCATTAAAATACGTTCGTTAAACTTTAACCAACTTAAATCCCTGTTAAAAAAAGAGCTTTCTAAAATCTGTTCCATTAAAGTTTACCGTAAGCTGCGTAAGCAATTACAAATGCCAATACTGCTGCAATTAAACCGAACATAAAAATATTATAGGCCAGGCGGATCAGTTTATACTTTCTGCCCAAAACTACGCCCTGCGAGTATACATCGGTAATTAACGTACCATATAAAAAGTCCTTATCGTTCATCACCTTAATCATCCCGTCGGTATAACTGGGCAAACTCATTTTATAAAAGTTACCGAAAAACAACAGGTTTACCTTTTTCTTATCCATATCTTCCTGGGTAAACTCTCCTTTTGGAATAGATGGACGGGTTGATAAAATAGAAACAACTACGCAGGTTAAACTTACCAGTAGTAAAATAAATGTGGGGATGATCAGGTTGCCATGATCTTCCAACCGCCTTAACAATAAACTCACGATCAGGGAAAGCATAATCGAATTTACGGTGATGAGGATGTGCGCCTTATTGTCGGCCATATCACTCAGTCGCTGGTTATTGGCCGAAGTAATCCTGAACATGGTTTCGATCCCTTTATCTGGCCTGCTGTCTTTATCCTTCTTTTTATCTTTAACAATAACCGGTGCAAAGCTTTTAGGTTCTTCGAGTTCGGTACTGATTACTTCCTGTGCAGTGAGTTTACTTTTCAGTTTTTCGATATTTTTCTGTTTCTGGTCGCTTAACAGCAGATTGGCATAATCGGTATGGTAATGGTGCGATTCCATAAACTGGATATCCTTTTTGCGCCAATCAGATTTACTGATCTCTTTTTTATAAATCAGTTCATTTTCTTTGTGCATTAATTTCCCTTTTGCACGGAAATCGGCCAGTCCTAAATGGAACAAATCTGCGTCGCAAAGGATTTTATCAATTTCACTTTTAGGTTTCTGAGGAATTTTAGTGGCCAATATTGCACTTTTCACCTGATCACGGATTTCCTGGTTTACTTTGTGTTTTGCTAAAAAGTCATCAGCCAGCACTGCTCCTTTTGCTTCGTGGTTTAATGCATCTTCAAAATATCCTGTATCGTGAAACCAGGCTGCAACGGTTACCGTAAAAAAATCCTGTTCGTTTAACTGGTAATGATTGGCAATTTGCTGCGCAGCATTTACTACTTTTTCCGTGTGTTCGAGGTTATGATAAACCAGGCGTGGATCGCTATGGGTATGGAAGTAATCGCCAACATGCTTTTCTACATCTTCCTGCAATTGTTTATAGTTCATGAGCTTATTGATGTTGCGATAATTTGATATGATGAAGGAAATGCATTTTCTTAAAAATCTTTAAAGCTGAAAAATCGGTTTATTTTTATAGTGATAAAATTACGCTATTTTTTTAAAAACAACACTGATCTCCGCTCAACAATAATAATGCCCCGTTTATTTTACAATTAGATTTAAAAATGTGAGGGTTTAGCACTATAACCTCATGAAATCAGGTTTATTCTTGTTAAAAAAAGATTACAATTTGATATAAATAGCGAATTCATTGGCACTGGAAAGCACTACTTTCAATTTACTTTATGGTCGGATATCAGTAGAATTTCAGTTTGATGCCAATAACATCAGTTTGATTAATATTTATTCACACTGACTAATTTTAGGCCGTTAAGTTAGCGCGATCGTCATGCTGAATTTATTTCAGCATCTTTCCTGCTAAATAGACCCTGAAATAAATTTATGGTGCAGCAAATATGACCTGAACTTTTTCCCAGAATAAATAATGAAAAGAAAAAACACCTACTTTTTTTTACTGTCAATGGCAATAGCGCTGAATGGCTTTGCGCAAAAAACGATAGAAATTGCAACAAAAAACAATGTATTAATTTTAGAAACAGATCGTGACAACACTTTATTATCAACCTACCTTGGCAAAAAACTAGACAACGCGGGCGAATACCCAAACATACAGGCATTAGATAAATATAAGCCCGGCTCTGATGATCTTTTAAACAAACGTGAAGCTTACATTGCCTCCGGCTCGCTTAATTTATTAGAACCGGCATTAACCGTAACCCATAACGATGGAAACAAATCGACGGTATTAACATTTTTTGATGTAAAAACCGAACAGCTGGATCAGAACAGAAAATTGACCAGCATTATCCTTAAAGATCTAAAATACAATTTTCAGGTAACCTTAAAATACCTGGCTTATTTTAATGAAAACGTAATTGAGCAGTGGACTGAAATCAGGCATCAGGAGAAAGGCTCAGTAGTGCTCAACAAATATGCTTCAGCAAATCTTACCCTGAGCGGAAAAAAATTCTTCCTTAAAAACCAATATAGCGGTGCTACACGCGAAATGCGATCGGAAGAGCAGCAATTACTGCATGGCATAAAAACCATCGATTCGAAATTGGGAACCAGGACAAACCTGCTTCATTCTTCTTCTTTTATGGTTTCGATAGATCAGCCTGCAACCGAAGACATGGGTGAAGTAATTGCCGGATCGCTGGCATGGACCGGAAACTTTAAGCTGAATTTTGAAACTTTTGACGAGTATTACCTCCGGGTAACTGCCGGGATCAATAATTTTTCGTCGAATTATACTTTAAAGGCTGGCGAAAATTTCGTAACTCCCCGCTTTATTTATACTTACTCGTCGGCAGGAAAGGGTTTAGCCAGCAGGAATTTGCATAATTGGGCCAGAAATTATCAGCTATTAGATGGCAAAGGCGAAAGGTCTACCATTCTAAACAACTGGGAAACCACTTATTTCGATTTTAATGATGAAAAACTAAATGAATTGACAAAGGATACCAAAAAATTAGGTGTTGATGTTTTTTTATTGGATGATGGCTGGTTTGGCAATAAATATCCACGTAATGGCTCTACTGCTGGTTTGGGCGATTGGCAATATAACAGACAAAAATTGAAGAATGGCATTAGTGCTTTAGGTAAAGAGGCCACCGCTAGCGGTGTAAAATTTGGCATCTGGATAGAACCTGAAATGGTAAACCCTAAAAGTGAGCTGTATGAAAACCATCCCGATTGGATGATCAGACAGCCTGAAAGAAAAGAATATTACATGCGCAACCAGTTGGTGCTGGATTTAACCAACCCCAGGGTTCAGGATTTTATTTACAAAACAGTTGATGATATTTTTAAGGAAGTACCGGAAGTTGCCTTCATTAAATGGGATTGTAATTCCCTGATATACAACGCCAACTCCCCTACGTTAAAAAACCAGGATCATTTTTATCTTGAATATATCAGGGGATTAAACAGCGTACTGGATAGGATTAGAAAAAAATACCCTAAAACACCGATGATGCTTTGTGCCGGAGGTGGTTCGAGAGTTGATTATGCTGCACTACAATATTTCACCGAATTTTGGCCCAGCGACAATACCAACCCATACGACCGGATTTTTATTCAGTGGGAATATTCGTATTATTTCCCTGCTATTGCAATAGATAACCACATCACAGATATGGGTAAACAGCCTATTAAATTTAAAACTGATGTGGCCATGATGGGAAAACTCGGTTATGATGTACGTGTAAATGAGTTAAGTAAAGATGATTTGCTTTTTAGCCAGAATGCCGTTAAAACCTATAATAGCTTTAAAGATATTATCTGGCATGGCCAGCAATACCGTCTGCAGGATCCATACGAAAATAAAATAGCTTCAATTGCTTATGTTAATGAGTCAAAAGATCAGGCCATTGTTTTTAATTATTATGTGGCCACCCTTTTTACAAACGGTGTGATATTGCCGATTAAACTAAAAGGATTAGACTCAGTTAAAAGGTATAAAATAGAAGAAATTAATCTATACCCTGGCGTTAAATCGCCGATTGACAGCACCAAAGTTTACTCTGGCGACTTTTTAATGAAAGTAGGTTTTAATCCGGAAGCAAATGCTAACAGAACCAGCGTGGTTTTAAAGATCCAGGCTATATAAATTAGAGATAAATCGCAAAAGATGTCACCCTGGAGGGGTAATTTATTGTATAAATCAATATAAGTGACATGAGGATTTAGTGCATTTGAGATCGTGTGGAATCGTCATTGTGAGAAGGCTTTTTCAGCCAACGAAGCAATCTTTATAGCAAGGCTCACTAGTATGATAGATTGCTTCGTCGTTCCTCCTCGCAATGACGACCTTTCTTTTGAAATCCTGTCAATGGTAGATTTAGAATTTTTCAAATACATCAGAAGGTTGATGACAGATACAAAGGGCGTCATTTCGACCGCAGTGAAGAACCCGAAGGCTCTGTGAAGCAAAATCTTTTAACATAGTTCAAAGATTTCTCCATTTCGCTGCGCTTCAGTCGAAATGACGGCGATTTTTAAATCTGTTAATAGCAGCGTAATTGAAGGGTATTTATTTCGATTTATCAATCTCAAGAAGTCTTCGACTACGCTACCATTCACGTTGTTTTACAAATTATTATTAATCAGGACTTTAATTACTTTAGTATTTCCGCCCAGCTAGGCCATAGCACTATATCCCCGTTCTGCTTAAATCCGGCCTAACAAATTTTTCGGGCTCCATTGACAAAGCCACCCTACTGCCTTCAAAAGAAAACGGCGAAGCCCTCATGAATGCAGCTGAAAGTTATAACCAACAAATGAATAAATTTTCAGCCGGCATTTTTTGTTTTTTCATGTGTGTTTATATTTTTAATGGCATTCAAGCTAGCTTCGCTGGTCTTTTTGATGCCAAAAAGAAAGAGCCCTTCGGCGGCGGCGAGCCGAGGCAAGGCTTTGTCCTGGGACAAAAAAATGTATACGTCATTCATATTGATTTTTATACAATAAATTAACCCTCAGACTGACAACCGCGGCGCTTAAATTCAAGACATTGAGGTAATGCCAGGCAAACTTTGAATCAGGTAATATTCCATACTAAAAAGCAGAGCGCAATTATTGCATTAGCCTGTAATCTTCTTCAGCCTTTTTTACCTGGTCATAAATTGTGGGTTCGTGTTTTTTAATTTTAATTTTCACATATTTGGATGCGGGCATATTACTTTCCGCTACCACATTATTTACTGAAACCAACACATTGGTTTCGGGGAAATAGGTAACGGTATTCTTCTCCGGAATTTCGTAAGCAACAATTACAAACAATGGTGCAATTCGTGTTATTCCATCATCATAATTAAACAGATCAACCTTATCCCCTGCTTTCAGTCCGAGTTTTTCAATATCCTTTTGATTCATAAAAATTACCCGCCGCTCATTTTTGATTCCCCTGTAGCGGTCATCCAACCCATAAATAGTCGTGTTGAACTGATCATGCGTCCTGGTGGTGGCCATCATATACTCGTCTTCCTCAAGCCGATTTGTTGGAATTTCGGTTAGTGTAAAGGGAGCTCTGTCACCAAATTTTTTGGTTATGAATTTCCCTTCCCTGGCAGCGTTTGGCAAATAAAAGCCGCCTTTTTGCCTTACTTTAATATTATAGTTTTCAAAGCCGGGAATGCATTGTGCTATCGCGTCACGAACCGCATCGTAACTATCATGGTAAAGGGGCCAGTTCACAACAGATTTTTCGCCTAGTGTTGCCATCGCCATCTTGCATACAATCTGGGTTTCATTTATCAGGTTTTTAGATACGGCATCCAGCATTCCCTTAGAAGCCTGTACCACACCCATCGAATTTTCAGTGGATATCATCTGTACTTCATCATTCACGATATCCTTATCACTACGGCCGTATGTAGGTAAAATCAATGCTTCATTTCCATGAATTAAATGGCTACGGTTGAGCTTGGTAGATACACATACCAGCAGGTCAAGTTTTCTTACGGCATTGGCGGTATAAGTGGTATCAGGGGTTGCAGATAAAAAATTACCTCCCATGCAGAACAAAAATTTCACCTTGCCCTCTTGCATTGCTTTTATTGTACCTACCACATCATAACCATGCGCTCGCGGCATTTTAAATCCATAGAGATCCTCCAAACGGTCTAATTGCTCATCAGTAGGTTTCTCATCAATCAGCATGGTCCTGTTTCCCTGTACATTACTGTGCCCCCGCACCGGGCAAACACCTGCACCAGGTTTCCCAATACTACCTTTAAGCAGCAGGATATTCACAATTTCCCTAATCATGGCCACGCCGTTGGGTTGTTGTGTTAAGCCCATTCCCCAACAGAAAATAATTCTGTTTTTAAATGCAATCATTTCGGCGGCTTTATGCAAGTCCTCCGTAGATACGCCTGATAAATGGGCTAAATGATCCAGGTTGTAATCTTCCTGTTTAAATTGTTCCAAAAAAGCTTCATAACCGGTAGTCTTATCCTTTATAAACGCCTGATCAAAAACTTTTCCCGGGTGTTGTTTTTCAAACTCCATTAAAAGAATTTCGAGAGCCTTTAACAGAGCCATATCGCCGTTAATCTTTACCGGAAGATACAAATCAGCCAGCTTAACACCTCCGCCTATCATTCCCTTAATAGATTGAGGATCCTCAAAGCCCATCAGGCCAGCTTCGGGCAGCGGATTAATGGCAATAATTTTTGCACCGTTTTTCTTCGCCTTAGCCAGGGCGCTCATCATCCTCGGGGCGTTTGTTCCGGGATTGTGGCCAATTTCAATAATCAGATCCGTTTCATAAAAATCCTCAAGGGTTACCGTTCCTTTACCTATACCAATAGTAGGCCGAAGTGCCGAACCTGAAGTTTCATGGCACATATTGGAGCAATCAGGCATATTGTTCGTTCCAAATTCTTTGGCAAAAAGCTGGTATACAAAAGAAGCTTCATTGCTTGTTCTACCTGAAGTATAAAAGGCAGCCTGATGCGGAGATTGAAGCGCATTGAGGTGCTCGGCAATTTTATTAAAAGCATGATCCCAGCTAATCGGTTCGTAATGGGTTCCGCCCTTTGGCATGTACATGGGTTCGGTAAGCCTGCCAAATTTCCCAATCTGGTAATCATCCAGTTTAGCCAGCTCATATACGGAATGTTGTTTAAAAAAATCTGCTGTTACCCTTTTTGTCGTCGCTTCTTCTGCCAGGGCCTTGGCGCCATTTTCACAATATTCGCCAACCGGCGACCGTTCATCATCAGGATCTGGCCAGGCGCAACTCGGACAATCGAAACCTTTAAACTGGTTCATACTCAGCAGGGCTAAATTTCCCCTAAAAAATGTTTTTTCTTCAACCAGATTTCCCATCGCAGCCATTACCGCATGCATACCTGCTGCCGATTGTGCTACCGTGCTAAGTTTAAGATTTAGGAGTTGGTAAGGGTTTTCTGCTGAAGGTTTTTTTTCACTATTTTCCATGGCTTAGCAATTGAGGTTGGGGTTCGGAAAATTGTCGCTCTGGTCTTCTTCCACGTTGTCCAGGCAGGCAAAGTCTTTTTCTATGAGTATGCTAACGGTACCAGAGGCATCACTAAACCCAACTTTTTCGGTATTTACCAGTTCATTTATCATTTCCAAAGGCATATTCAGCACAATTTTATGATTAGCAAAATCAGCGGTGAGTTTCTCCTCGTTTGTTCTTCTGATGGCGTATTCCAGAGAATGGCTTGCAAATTGGGTAAACTCAGAAAGAAAACCCACCGTACCCAATGTGCTAACGTCTGATTTGGTTAAACGGTATCTGATTGAATTGCCTTTGATTCTAATTTTCATGTGATATAGGGATTAATATGCACTCATTTGTAGTATAAATATTGAACCTGTCTTCCCGAAGAAAGCCCAGAAGGGTTATTCCAAATTCCGAAGCCAGCTCTACAGCGAGGCTGGAGGGTGCACCAATGGCGGCCACTATGGAAATACCTGCCATTGCTGCTTTTTGAATCAGTTCAAAACTAGCCCTGCCGCTTAAAAGTAATATACGTTGGTTTAAAGGGAGCAGATCAACAGCCAGTGCTGCACCGATCAATTTATCTAAAGCATTATGCCGACCAACATCCTCACGGAGCAATAACAGCTCGCCTTCCATCGTAAAAAGGCCTGACGCATGAATGCCCCCTGTTGCTGCAAAATTCTGTTGTGCAGCCCTGAGTTGGTCGGGCAGTGTATACAATACCTCCGGCAGCAAAGTCATTTCCTGCTCATCAGCACACTTAGAATAAGGGCTTACTGTTCTGATAGCTGCTATAGATCCTTTGCCACAAACCCCGCAGCTCGAGGTGGTGTAAAAGTTACGGTCAGATTGTAAAAGATCAGGAATAAAACCTTCGCTTAATTCCACGCCAACGATATTTTCTTTATTAAGTTCGCATGGCATGGTCAAATGGCTTATATTTTTCACCTGATCCTTACCGGGGATAATGCCTTCAGTAAATAAAAAACCAAGTGCGAGTTCTAAATCCTGACCAGGGGTACGCATCGTTACAGAAATATTCTTTTGCACCCTGTCATTTTCCGCACCATATATGATCCTGATTTCCAATGGTTCTTCAACCGAAAGCGTATCAAGTGCCGGCGCGGCAATAACACCTGAAACTTTTCTCACAGGTATTTGCCTGATCGATAACGATGGGACATCTATCATAATGTTAGTAAATCAGAATAAATTAAGAGACTGTCTAAAATTAAATAAAATTTATTTCATATGTCAGTTTGAGCGTAGTCGAATACCATTTCAACGCATTAATAAAACAATCGACTACGCTAGCAATGACAGATCTTATAAGAAAGGTCGTTATTGCGAGGCACGAAGATAACCGAACGATTGAGCTCATGAATACCTTTAAAAACAACTGCAAAAATGAATAATCTTAAAGCACACGCCGGTAGCGATCGTTGTAAGATTGCTTCGTCGGCTGAAAAAGCCTTCTCGCAATGACGATTCCTCGCCGGAACATAGCAATAAAAACGGAGCGGTCATCCAACCAGCTCCGTCTGTCGTCATCCTAAACAAATAGCAAATGCTACCGTTTACTTTTTATTATGTGAACTGTCTTGTTCGATAAAATATTTTGCAAAATACTTTCTCAACCGTCGTTGAAAATAGGTTTTATAAGGCTCTTCATAGGTGTGGCTTTGTCCGGGTAAAACCAGCAGATCAAAATCTTTATTGGCTTTGATTAAAGCATCAACCATTCGGTAAGTATTTGCAGGGTTTACATTCTGGTCAGACTCTCCTGTAACCAGCAACAAATGCCCCTTCAGGTTTTTAGCAAGACTCTGGTTCAGGGCAACAGGCTTGTCAAAACCCTGGTAAGTTTCGCCCCAGGTGCGGTTGTAAATGTTATTGTCATGATTCCCTGAAGAAGAAACCGCAACCTTATAAAAGTCAGGAAAAGTACAGATTGCCGCAGTAGACATCATTCCACCACCGGAATGACCAAAAATGCCCACTTTATTCGAATCTATAAATGAATAACGTGCCGCAAGCTGCTCCAATCCAAATTTATCATCTTCCAGCGCATAATCACGCAAGTTACCATGCCCGAATTTATAATATTGAGCGTTCCGGTAAGGCGAACTTCCGCGATGTCCCATTACTACAACAATAAATCCGACCTGCGCCAGCGAGGTATTGTTGTAACGGTCTGTTACCGTAAATTCATTCCATACGGTTTCGGTAAAAGGGCCGGGATAAACCTGGGAGATAATGGGATATTTTTTATTAGGATCGAAATTAAAAGGTTTCCACATCAGGCCATAAAGATCAGTAATCCCGTCTTTGGCCTTAACAGTAAACATTTCAGGGTGTTTCCAACCGTATGCATAAAGTTTACTGAAATCAGGCTTAAATACCTCCTGAACGTATTTACCTTCCGTGTTTCTTACAATGGTAAGCGGCTCCAGATCTATCCTGGAATAGTAATCTACAAAATAGTTCTTATTTGGCGACATGAAGACTGCATGGGTGGCGTCTTCAGGTGTTAACAGTTGCTGTTTTCCACCATTAAAACCAACTTTATATAAAAAAGCATAATTGGGGTTACGTGCTTTTTCTTTTCCATATCCATAAAAATAAAGCATCCGTTTGGCTGTATCTATGCAAGCAATTTTACCCGCCGTCCAGTTTCCCTGCGTAAGGGCATTCAGTAAATCTCCTTTACGGTTATAATGGTAATACTGCCCCCATCCGCTCCGGTCACTCCACCATATAATATCCTTTCCCTGATTAAGGATCGATACATTGAACAAGTCCGTATTGATAAAAGGTTTACTCACTTCATGAATCACTATACGCAATGCTCCGGTTTTTACATTCACCGCACAAAGTTCCATTTCATCACGGGTTCTCTTCTTCCTTAGTAAAAACACCTCGTCATTGCTATTCTGGTTCCGCAGCACTTCCACTTCCTGATCCGGCCAGCGGTCTATGTTTACTTTTTTCAAAGAAGCTGTAGCGGCATTGCCAATGAAGAACTCAAATTGAGTGACGTACTTGTCGCCAGGTAATTCATAGCTATAGGTATTTAAATAAGGCCTCACTGCGCTACTTATAGAATTAATCACCGTTAAGGTTTGTACCTTCCTGGTATCTTTTCTCAACACGTAGAACGCCTTAGAATCAGGTGTCCAAACCGCGTCTGTTGTTGAATTTACCTTGGAAAACTCGTCTTTATCGTTGATGGAAAAAGAATAGTGTTCCGCACCATCTGTAGACAATGCTTGCGCTACCGTGTCTGCAGATTTTTTAAGGAACAAATTATGGTTTTTAGCATAGAGGAGCCATTGGTTATCCGGCGATAAATTACCTTGCAAATAAACCCGCGGTTTCTGAGCTGCTTTTGGTTCACGTTTAACCAATTTTTTGTTGCTGTAATTATAGTCGTAAACCACACCGTTATAACCTACTTCTACCGTTTGCTCATCTTCAGAAAAAGTAGGCCTGTAGCTTACGGAGGTTTTGCTGGCTTCTCCTTTTGTTAATACCTGTAGCTGATTCGTTATAGACACTTTATCAAACAGTTCGATCTTTGTCTTATGATCCGGATCAACCAGGAAATAGTTGTCTTTTGTCAAGTCAAAACTATTTACCGAGGGCACGTTCTTACCTTCTCCATAAACCGTTTCCACCAGTTCTTCTTCATTGTTTAGCACGTCGTTTTTTTGGACCGTTACCGCACGATAAGGCGTATTAGCTCGTGCTGATGGTCTGTTAGCTATGAACCAGAACTTATTGCTTTTTTTCAGAAAAAAAGGAACAATCTGCACCGACCCGATCTGCTTTTGCAGATTTGGTGCATTAAACCGTTCTGCTGCAGCATAGTCTGGCACCTGGGCCAGCGTAGCCAGTGGAAAAAGTAAAACTAAAAAAAAGACTGACCTATTCATGTTGAGAAGATGTCTGTGTAGAACGGGAAGCATAATCTGCGCAATGTTTGATCAAAAATGGGTTTGTAGAAGTCTTAGCCACTTCAATGGAGATCTCCTTCATATAAGGATAACTGCGATCTTTAGTTGCACAAAAGTTGGTGTAATCGAATACCACTTTTTTATTTTTCTCGGTAAACTTGCCTACATAATCTGCAAGCAATTTGCCTGCTGCCTTTGCATTTTGTTCGCCGGCAGCTATAGCGATATCTGTTAAAATAAGCAATTGCACTTTATCAGGATACCTGCTTTTGCTCACCAGTGTTTTATAACCTTCAAATTCTTCTTTACGGTAAGGATGGTTTTTAAAATAGTAGCCAGCCAAACAATTGCTCGCTAGTCCTTTAAAAACGGCATTGATTTTATCGTCAACGAGTTCTTTTCCGTTAGCAGCTACAAATTCCCGGTAATTGGCAAGCAGGTAATTAAAATTCAGGCTTCCAATATCCGACATATACCTTGCATCGTAGCTTTCGCCAAACAAAAACCAGTTTTCAGGACGTAACCGCTCCTGAGGAGTCATTAATTTAAAATATTCTGCGGCAATGGCAGTGCCCGCCGCTGCTTCTTTTTGCTTAAATTTCTGTTTAATGAGCTCCCGTAACATGGCATGATCGCGGTCGCCCGCTGCATACCTGGCCTCTCTTGTGGCAATTTCATTTTTCGGATTAATACCCACACGGATCTTGGCCATAAACTCGGTCGCAGACATGCCCCCAACAAATTTGTAAATCTGCTTTCCATTCTCATCAAACAACAGGTAGGTCGGAAATGCGCCTACTTCATAGGTTTTGATTGCTGCAGGCCCCTCTCCTTTTTCCATATCCATTTTTACGCTGATGAAGTGACTATTGAAAAAATCGGCTACACTATCTACTGTAAATACTTGCTGATCCATGCCCTTACACGGCCCGCACCATACGGTATAACAATCCACAAAAATCATTCTATGCTGTTCTTTCGTGATATTAAAGGCTTCCTTTAACGAAGCCGTTTTAAAATCAATCGCCCTGTTCTGCCCGTATGTTGAGGTTCCCAAAAGGAGCATCACGCCTAATATTATCCTTTTCATTACTAGCTTGCTTTCTGGTTGATGTTACGTTCAATTTTTTGTTTAATCATTCTATAGCGCTCACGTGTAGCAGCATCCTGGTGTTTTTCTGATAGCTCGCCCAGGTGCTGCAAGGTTCTGATAAAGTACAGATGCAACACTTCGCTGGAATCACTCAAACCACTTGTAATGTTATTTTTTGCGACCGCTGCAGAAAGATCGTACACGAAGTTTGTCTGCATCAGCATCCTGTAATCGTCCACACTTTGCGCAGGGTTAAAATCTTTAAAAACATAGTGGTCCAGGTCGTTGAACAAATCACTCACCGTATATGCCTCCTTACCCAGATCGTACTCCGCCTGCATCAGGTTGTTGAGCACTTCGGGCGTAATAAATTTTCTGAGTGCATCTTGTGTGCTTTTACCCATCTTTATGGTTTCAGACTCTTCGCTGATCTGGTTCATGCGTTTGCTTTGCATCCAGGCTGGCGGGCCATTAAAAAACCAGGAATCCAACAGCGCCATTGCCCGTTGCTGGTCTTTTTTAGTCGGATACACAACACCTACGTCATTGTAGTTTTTAAGTACCGGACGCACAGATTTGCCACCAATGTAGCTCACTACATTATCGGTATACAATTGATAACTGATCTGGAAAGCTTTAGACAACAGTTTAAAGTTCTTCCAGTCCTCGTCCTTATCTTTCATCGCCGATGTGAGTTTTTCTACCTGTGGGTAGAAGGTCTGCACGTTTTTCATTCCGAGGATGGCGGCTTCGAGCTGATCAGAAGAAACATCACCCCTGCGGGTGTACGGATCACTTTTATTTTCTTCAAGAAACAACAATTCCGGATCGGAAATCTTTACAGACGATAGTGCCTTTTTCTCTTCAGCGGTATTTTTGAACGAGCGATAAGCCCAGCCAATCGCCAGTTTGTCGTACGCCGACACCCGGGGCATCAAGTCGGCAACGCTCACCTGATCTTCCGGTTGCACCACAAAGTTAAACTGCGTATCGTCCGTAACAGATGAGGTAAAACCATGCTCCTTAAGCCATGCATCAGACCGAAGTTGCGTAGTGTTGTAGGCCGCACTGCCATGCAGGTTAGGCAGCATACCCAGCAGTTCGCCCAATCCCTGGGCGGCTTTCCACTCCATCATCTCGCCACGTACTTCAGGATTGTAGAGATCCTTCATGATCCGTGGATCTTTAAAGCCACATTTCGCAAAATAAGAAGGGAGCAAATCATTGCTGACATTCACATCAATATTCATTTTTCCGGCAAGAATTTCTCCTGTTCGTGGATCGGTAACCGTGTTTATGACCAGCCCTTTTACAGCATTTCCCCAACGTAACAGTATTTTACCTGCAGATAGCCAATTGTCTTTATCATCTGTGGATACGACCAATGGATTTTTTAATCCTGCCTCACGAAAGGCACCATTCCATTGTTCAACCGCTTTTTTTAAGTAAGGAACAAACAGCGAAGGTGTTGTAGGGTCAATAATGACCATAATTTTTTTTGCCTCCAGGTTCCATTTGGTAATTACTTTTACATTTTCAACACCATAAGGGCTTTTGCCAAAATCGTTGTAATTTACCGTTTTAAAGCCAATCCGTGGATCTGCTTCCCTTACTTTCATAACGGCGTCAGGCAGGCGCTGAATAACCAGGGTAAGTACAAAAGCCGTAGCTTTATCTATTGCTTTACTACCATTATAGCTTGTACCCGGTATGGTTTGTGTTCGCAATACACTAAATACAACTGCATCGTTTGTGGTTTTCACTTCCTGTACACCTGAGCGTGCTGCGTCAGGACTGGTTAAGCCATTTACATCCTTGAACGAGAAAAAATCACCGCCCTCCATCAGCTGCCTGCTGATGTCGATGAGGTAACTCCCTTTTGCCTTTCCAAGGGCAGCAATGGGCATCACAAAACTCACAGGAACCAGGCTTGATTTCTGTACAAGCTCTTCAATACCCTGATTAAAATCTGGCGATACCGCTTCTTTATAAACCTCTCTTGTTACGTTCAGGTTATTGCCTGTGCCTTCGCTAAAGCGGATAACGCCTGAAGATTGAGAAATATTATTTGCATAACCACGGGCCACATCTCCGATGATCAGGATATCTTTATTTAAGTTCGCAGGCGAAATTTCCAGGTAGTATTTAGTCCCATCCTGGTAAACCGGAAATGCACCGGGTGTGATCTTCATGGTATTTTTAAAGAACTTATCAAATGGTTTCGGATCGCCCGAAGGAGCAGTATCTTTTATTTGTGCCTGTGAAGTGCCGGCCGCTAAAAATGCGCAAAGACCAAGCAGAATTGAATATATATATTTCATTGTGGTGATTATTTAGTGAGGTAGGCATCATTTTTTCCGGTGTTCCAGATTTTAATTATATTGGCTATTGAAACAAGATGACTTTTAGAAATAAAGTCCGTTTGTTTTGCAGCACCAGCTTCTGCCTGTTTTGCCGTGAGGTACATGAGCTTTGTCATCGTAAAATCTACATCATTAGGAAAGGTTGCAGGCTTATCTACATGTGCCAAAATCGCATTTAAAAAGGAACGCTGCAGCATCCTGGTGTAGCGGGAAATGGGCTTACCAGTTTCCAGATCCTTAAAGATGTAACGCTGCAGATCGGTAAGAAACTCAGTAGGCGGATACGCTGGATTGGTGGATATGTTGTCCGCATTTCCCAGCTGGAAATACTTTGCCAATATCCTGTTCAACAAGTCGGTATAACCAAGCTCTACCTCTGTTTCAAAGCTTGCATTCGTTTTAGCCATTATATCTTCAGGATACAACCACTTTGGCTCGGTAAACATATAATCATTCAGATAGGCCATGGCCTCTTTTTGTTGCGCGCGACTAACAGGCACATAGCTGTCTTTATTTTCGGTACGCAGTGGATTATCAACTGAAACCCCACCTATGTTTCTCACTACATGTTGCAGGTATTGGTAATAGCGGCCTTTAACTGCGCGGTACATCGACCTTAGGGTAGCATAGTCATCATCGTCGCCCTGTACAGAAGTATTTAAACCAGCCATGATTCTCTTCAGATTTTCGACACCCAGTGCACTTGCCTTCATACTGTTGTCGCCGATATCTTCACTTTGTACCCTGGGGTCATTTTTTTCCTCTTCATCATAATAGAAGAAACGTGGATCTTTTCTTTTTTCCGACACCCAGGCACTGAGGTAATCTGCTACTTGTACGGGTGTTTTGTCTGGCATGTATTTATAACCCCATTCAATGGCATAATCATCATATACGCCAATGAACGGCAGCAGGTCTTTAGGCGTCATATTATCCTGAGGCTGTGCCGCATAATTGTAGCGCATATAGTCCATTATGGATGGGCCAAAACTATTTTTACGTACAAAATCCCTTTTTCGGATACTGTCTACCGCGTAGGAAGAACTGCCGGCAAAATTGTGCCTCAGGCCTAAGGTATGCCCCACTTCATGAGCGATCACATTTTTCATTAACGAGCCCATCAGCTCCTGGCTCATCGGAATCTTAGTTGCCCTGGCATCTGTTGCAGCGCACATAGAGAAATACCAGCGTTGCAGGAGGTCCATAATGTTGTGAAAAACAGCCACATGGGAAGACAAAATCTCACCGGAACGCGGATCTACCACCTGCGGGCCATAGGCATTGGCCATTTCGGAAGGCTTATAAGAAATATAGGAATACCTTGCATCTTCCATGCTGTAATCCTTATCTTCTTCAGGTGTAGGGGCCAACTTGCCGGTGATTGCATTTTTGAAGCCAATTTTTTCAAAGCTTTTACGCCAGGCATTTACACCTTCAATAAAGTAAGGAATGAGATAGGCAGGCGTATTTCGATCAATGTAAAACACGATCGGCTTTGCAGGTTCTACCAGTTCGCCATTTTTGAATTTTTGCAGGTCCTCTGGTTTAGGCTCTATGCGCCACCTGTTGGCAACTGTTAGAAATTCATCTCTTTCCGGGTTAAGGTCATAATTTTTTAATCCTGTTAAAAAATACCCTATCCGTTTATCACCGTAACGGTGTGCCATCGGAACTTCTGGCAGTAAAAACCAGGAGGCGCCAACTTCCCACATGGTGGGATTTGACTCTTGCTTTTTTGGTGCAGTACCCGGGGCGCCTGCTGCTTCCGGCGCTGCCGCACCTTCCGAATAACTTTTGATAGAACGGAAAACAATGTTGTTTTCAAATGCGCTTACACCGAGGATTTTAGACTTCTGCGCTTCGAAACCACCAAGTTTTAAATCTGTAGCGGCTCCTTTTAAGGAGAAAAAATCATTGTCGCCGGCAAACATTGAGGTGATATCGATCACGGAACTCGACTTTCCCGCAGCCACCACATCAAAGGCGAGCAGACTGGGTACCAATCTTGATTTAACGACATTAAAATATAAACCAACAGTATCATTGGCCTGTACAAATTCAGGAATGATCAGATTTAACTTGCCATTAGTTCCTTTGGTAAACCGGATCACTCTGTCGTTTACGGCATCGCCGGCAAAGCCAAAACGCATTGCCGGGTTCCTTTTACGTTGTGCCGAACCACGGATAATGGTGATGCTGGTAAGGATATCCCTACCCAACAGCTGATCGGGAATTTCGATGTAATATTTATCGTCCTGTGCGTAAACATTGAACATCCCTTTATAGGCCTTGGCAGCAGGTTTAATAAAGGTACCGATATCCGGCACCTTTATTTCTGATTGCGCATATGTGCACACTACGGTGCTAAACAATAACACAAGGCCAAGGAACAATTTTCTTATAATAGATTTCATTCGTGTGTTTTTTAAATCTTTTAGAGGCCTCTGGTGGCATTACCAATAAGTTGAAGGTCTACCCCATATTCATTTATAAAGTAATTTCTGACCATGTTATAACGCCTTTTGATCTGACCAGCGGTATCCTTGATTGGGTTTAAAATTCCCGCAGCACTACTATCCGTTATGGCTACCGAGGCGTTAAGCTGAACCGTGGAATAGGTCACCATTGCGGTAATGTAGGCGTTCCAATCGGCCTGGACCGCTGGACCGGAAGGATTTACAATGATCCCTCTACCATAAGCCTGCGTAGTGGTGGTCATGGCTGTATTATAATCGGCACTGTTTGCAAATTCATTTGTAGGTGCGATCAGGCCTCTTGCAAAAATGCTTTGCATAAAAATAAGGTTCGTCTTGTAGATAAAAAGCCTTAGATCTGCTGCAGTCATGGAATTTACGGTAGCATCCCCATAGTTAATTTGGATGTTATCGTAGTTGTAAAAAGCAGGCATCTTCTTTGTCGACTTTACTGAGCTGAATACTGGTGTAAAAATAAAGGCATTCCCTACCGAATCTACCCTTTTGCAAAGCAGTATTTTAACCGGCAGGAATTTTTTAAGAAATTTGTCGGAGTAAAAATTAAACCACTTGGTTTTTATGAGATTGAGTTGAGCTGCAATGTAGACAGGATCTGAAGCTTCCACCTCTGCACCAGCGGTCCAACTTCCTTTTACCTCCAGGGGTTTCTTCCAGCCTGTTGGCGTCCAATAAGCATCTTTTTCGGTAAACTTATACAGCATATAAGTTCCGTATTTTTTATAGTAATCCACAATGGTCTCATCGAACGCGTTGTTTCCCTGCGGCACCTTGTATGTATACGTCTCATCAGCACCAGACGGTGTTAGCGGCTCTTCCGATTTTTTGCATGCATTTAAGGTAAGTATTGTACTAAGCACAAACAGGCTTAAAATATATCGTTTCATTGTATTCAGGTTTAAATAAATGTTCTTTTATCTCGGATTTTGAACAAGGTCAGGATTGTTGGTTATCGCATTGAATGGGATCGGCAAGGCGTATAACAGACTATTTGCCGGAAGTGTATACGCCGTACTCACCCCATCTGCCCCGATATAGTTATGCGTCACCGGAATCGCCCATCTGCGGATATCCTGCCACCTGAAACCATCTTCCAGGGCGAGTTCCCTTCTCCGCTCTTGCTGATAAAAAATAAACAAGGCATTTCCATCCGTGATACTAACCGGAACATAGGCCGTATTCCTGGTATCATAACGATTGATCCTCAAATAATTAATATCAGAAAGTGCCTGAGTACGATCAGCGGTATTGCCTGTTTTGATGAAGCGCCTGATCAGTGCTTCTGCACGGTTCAGGTAAACTTCTGACAATCGAAAACCTTTAGATCCTGAGCCTGCTGTATTAGCAGTTGATTTTGCACTTGCATATGGAAAAGTTCCATTGTTAGAATACTTGGTAAAGTACATCTGATAACGCAAATCCCCATAGTTTGAGGTACCAGGCCCTTGTTCATAAGTAGAAGTCAAATTTGAAGTCACAGCAAATGGCGGTACCGCACCGCCTGTCAGCGACGCAAAGTAGGTAAAGTCTGTTCTTGAATTGCCACCATATGCCCAAAGTACTTCTGTATTGCCGCCATCGTAAATTCCAGTCGATGAAATCGCATTTGTTGCGGTAAAAAATGTACTTAAGGATGTTAAAGTGTTTCGATCTTCAAATGTTTTATTTGCATACTCAATCACTTTATCCAAATCTGTTTCCAAACCCCGCAACAGATAAAACCGTGTTAAACAGGCATTCACAGCTGGGGCTCCAACCCGAAAATTACTCGTTTGAGTGTAATTAGCCTTCAGGAGTTCAGCAGCTTTCAACAGGTCCGTTTCAATTTGATCATAGGTTTGTTTAAGACTTGGGCGCAAGAGCCCGCCATCGCGCACCTGGCTTGATAAGATCAGAGGGATTCCCAGGCTACTCTCCGGATTTACTCCAGGGGCAGTATAAGGCAGGCTATAAAGTGTAACCAATTTGAAATGATAGTAAGCCCTGAGAAACAGGCATTGACCAAGGATAGCATTTTTTGCCTGTTGCGAACCAGAAACTTTGTCGAGGTTATCTATAACAACATTACATCCCTTTATCTTTGAATAATATGTTTCGTACAGATTTGTGCCCTTGGGAATGGTATTGTTGGAATCGAACATTGTTGGGTTAAACGTAAACTGTGGTGTACCGTTAGCGAGAGCAGTTATGTAAGCAGCCACAGGTGTACCATTCGAACTTGACAGTCCATTGCTTTGCACATCATCAGTAAGCATATCCAGGTTATCAAAACTTCCGGCATAGGGATAGGCTTCACTATACATCAAAGCGGCCAGATCGTCGGTAGTCGAGGGTCTCATTTCATCCTGGCTATATTCTGAAAGAAATTTTTTGCAGCTCCCAAATAATGTGGTCAACAAAACCAGGGAAAATATCATAAGTCTTTTCATATCTATTATTATAAACTTAGGTTTAAATTGAGGGTATAGGTTCTTGTTCTGGGCTGCTGTCCAACGGCAACTTCAGGATCTAATCCTTTAAAATCTTTACTGTTAATGGCAAAAACATTACTAACTCCTGCTCCGATAAAAATATTCTTCGATTTCAATCGCTTCACAAGCGATGCTGGCAGTGTGTAACTTAGGTTAATGTTATTGCATCGTAATGTTGATGCACTAACCAGGCGTTCTGTGCTGAAATTATACATATCAAACACCGTAGGTGAAACTCCACCCGCTCCTGCTCTTCCCGGTAAAGTAACAAACGGAACTGAACTGTCGGGTAACGTAGGAACAGTACCCCCGGGATTAGTCGGTGTCCAGCGATCCAGCAACTGACGGGATAAATTTTGATATTCTGTAGGCAGATTGTTAGTCAGGGAGTATAATGGAGTTAGAAATTTTTTACCCCCTACCTGCAGGTAAAAGCTCGAACTTAAGGTCAACATTTTATACCTGAAATTCATGCCTAATCCTGAGATGAAATCGGGATCAAACTTACCTGCATAAGTCATATAAGAGGTAGGATCTTTAGGATCCGCACCCGGATCAACAGACAAGTCGAATTTAGGGTATCCGTTTGTAGGATCTATACCCAGGTACCTGAATGCATAAAATCCCGAGGTAGGTCGGTCGATAACATTTAACGATCCGCTTACAGCTGTTCTCCAATTGACAAGTTGCGGGCTGATTTTGGTGATGGTATTTATATTTTTTGAAGTATTAAACGTTACGTTCCAGGTGAAATTTCTGGTACGTACAGGAACGAAACTTGCTGATATTTCATAACCTTCGTTTTGCATAGCGCCGCCGTTAACAAGCATATTGGTTATTCCATATTCGAGCGGTACCGTGAGGCTAGTGATCAGTTCTCTTCCGCGTTTCTGGTAATATTGGAATGATCCGACTATTTTATTGTTGAAAAGGCTAAAATCTAATCCCAGATTCATACTTGCATTCTGTTCCCAACGCAAATCGCCATAAGGCAAATTGCTAATGGTTAAGAGATTATCGCCTGTATTTGAATCTACGCTGGTTGACAATGAACCGGTTGGGATTTTGACAATTAAATCAGGGCTTACATTTGAAGCCACGTTTCTCTGGTAGCCAAAAGTTCCACTAAGGCTTAGGTTTGAAAGCCAATAAGATTTAACAAACCATTTTTCGTTGGCCATGTTCCACCTTAAACCACCCGCCCAAACCGGGTTAAACTTCTCATTGGTAAACTGACCGAAACGATTGGAACGGTCGTTACGAATACTAAAGTTCATAACGTACCGGTTGTCGTAGCTATAACTTGAGGTAAAATAGAGTCCCATGGTATTGGCAAGGCGATCAGTCACTTTCGGCGTAAACTTATTCGTATAATCACTGATCAAGACGGTATTACCTGCCTGTATGGTGGTTGTTGGCAGCGTAGCGAATGATTTGCCACGATCTCTGAGGTACCCCAGCGTAGTATTGCTATAGCCGACATATTTGGTACTGTTAAGCTCGTGACCAAACATAAGGGCCATGGAATGCTTTTTACCAAACAATTTGCTATAGGACAAACTGTTTCTCAAGCTCCATACATCGCTATTGGCCTGGTTTATATTGTATTCTCCACCAACAGGCAATTTACTTTGTTTATATCCTGCTTCATTAGGTTTAAATGAGCCATAGTTGTTGTAGCGGTATTCGCGTGCAATGTACTCCGATTGTTCCGTAGCGTAAGATTCTCCGACCGTTGCAGTGTTATTGTAGCTGAACAAAGTCTGCACATTCAGTCCTTCAATAACTTTATAGTTTAAATTTATGCTGGTATTGGCAGACAGTACTTTATTGGAATTGCCTGTATTATTGAGTTCGTTAATCATATTGAAGTTGTAACCAGAGGCATTTGGATAAAAACTCAAATCACCATTGGGGTTATATGCCCGTATAGCCCGATTTGTATTTTTAGCATAGTTATAGGTATCAACAATATAAAAGCCATTGGTTAGATTTTTTGATGCTGATAACCTGGCACTGATGCTGAATCTCTCTGATAGCTGAGAGGTAATTGAAAAATTACCGGTAATACCGGTAGCGTCATTTCCCCTTGCTGTACCAACGGACTTGTTGTAACCCAGGGAAGAATAATAGCGCGTATTTGGATTTCCACCAGAGACGCTCACATTTTGACTGGTACTGAATGGAACGCGATAGAGCAAGTCAAACCAATCTGTATTTGCCGTTTCCAAATCTGCTACACGCGCATTAAATTCATCAGCAGTTATGGTTTTCTTATATAGGTACTCATTTAATGCTCCTGCATAGCCAATTGTGCTGTTTACAAAAGTTGAAGTAAGTCCATTGGTAAAAATGTCACGTGAGACCGCTACCCGCTCCTTAGAGCTCATCAGGTTGAGTTTATCAGCGGTTACTTTATCTGTTGCACTAAAATTAGTAGAATAGCTGATGGACATTGGCCCCACTCTCCCTTTTTTTGTAGTAATCACAATTACACCGTTACCTGCCCTGATGCCATATATAGCAGTTGCAGCAGCATCTTTCAATACGGTTATGTCTTCAATGTCCATAGGGTTTAACCAACGGATAGAGTTGCCGACAAAGTTTCTGATCACATCAAAATTGTCAGAAGTGATATCACCGTTCACATTAAGTTCCTGTGCTTTAAAAGGTAGTGGCTCTTCCTGGATCACGCCATCAACCACCCAGATCGGCTCCTGCGAACCGGCTAAAGTTGATGTTCCCCTCACGCGTACGGTTTGTTTTGTACCGATTAAACCGCTGGTATTTGTAACCGCTAAACCAGCAATTTTACCCTGCAAAGCCTGCTCCAACGTACTTACCCCGTTTAAGTACAACTCTTTTGCATTGAGCGTTGCACTTGAGCCCACCATATCACTTCTTTTAAGAACCTGGTAACCAGTATTTACCATTACTTCATCCAGTTCTTTCGCGGCTTCTGTAAGGGTTACATTTAAGTTCTGAAGGGTGTTTACAGCGATCTGTCTGGACTGCATACCGATATAAGAAAAAATCAGCGTGGCTCCTTTTTCATCCGATACTTCAATCCAGTAACGCCCCTCTTTGTCAGTTACTGCCCTTACATTTGTTTCCTTAGATAATACGGTTACGCCTGGCATCGGCCGACCATCCGTGCTGCTTACCTGCCCGGCTATTGAACGGGTTTTCATGGACACTGAAACTGAACTCTGGAGATTTTCCAAAGCTTCCTTCTGCTTCACAACAATAGTCTTATTTTGAATAGAATAACTCAGGGGCTGATCTTTAAAACAAGCTGCCAGGGCATTTTCTAATGGTGCATTTTTTAAATTGATGGTTACAGGTTTTGCTTCGCTGATATGCCTGGAGGTGTATACGAAATCGTATCCCGTTTGTTTTCTGATTTCCTTGAAAACATCAACAATTTTGGCATTACTTTTTGAAATAGTAACAGTTTGTGCTTTACTGCTACCTAACTGAAAGACAAAAATGGCAAACAAAAGCATTGCTGCCTTCATTATAAAGCCCATATTTTGCCCGGAACGACAAGCACGTGGCTTATCGTCCATTGAAATGGATTTTTTCATACATTTGAATGGAATACCATTTGCGGGCGCAATGGTATCCTGGTTGGTTTGGTTGTTTGGTTTAGTTGAATATCAATCTTCATTTATACCGCTCCAAATTTACTTCCGGGGGTGCTTCGTACCACCTCCGGTTCTTTTCAGAACGTGTTTGGGTACAATTTATGGCATTACGATTACCCTCCTTCCTTCAATTTTGAAATGTACTCCACCGGTTTCTTCAAGCGATGAAAGTACATCATGCAAGGGTTTATTTCTGGAGAAGGCCCCACCGAAACTTTCTTTGGTAACCGGCCCATTGTAAACTACTTCTACATTATACCACCTGGCAATATCCTGCATAATCGGTTCTATCCCCATATTGGTAAACTGAAAATTTCCGTTCTTCCAGGCAATGGCCTCTTCTACGTCAACCTTATTCACGTTTATAAGGCCATTTAGGGCAGTTGCCTGCTCGCCGGGAACTAACTTTTTGGTAGTATTGCCATCAACAACCCTTACGCTGCCCTCAAGCAATGTTGTTTTAAGTGATGCTTCGTTGGTGTATGCCCTTACATTAAAATGGGTGCCCAGCACCTCGATAGATTTATTGTTAACGGTGATGATAAAAGGCTTCCGTTGTTTAACACCATGAACAGATGTGTTTACTTTTGCAACCTCAAAGTAAGCCTCGCCCTGTAGCTTCAAACGCCGCTCCGGGTTTGATGAAAAGTTTGCAGCCAGCAAAATACTACTTGATGCATTAAGCCAAACCTTTGTACCATCTGGCAGTTCTACCTGGTAAGTACCTCCGTTTGGTGTTCTAATCTCCATTTCTTTAGTTACCGCACTGGTTTTGTCTAAAGCGATGCCACTTCCATCGATATATTCCAGGTCAGCAGAATCGATCTTTAAACCAAGTTTACTACTACTTAACTGCAAAATTTTACCGTTCGACAGCTTCAAAGTGGCCATATTCGTTCCCGGCAAAATCTCGGTCTTAGTTTTTCCAGGTGCAATGAGCATGCTAAACCAACCAGACTGGTAGGCCAGATAGCCAAAAACCACCATAAGGATGGCTGCTGCGCTTGTAAACCAGATGGGGAAAAGTTTAGATTTTAAAGGTTTTATTTTTTCATCTTCAAGCCCAGCGCTTATTTTGGAATAAAGGCTTTTTTCCAGCTCATCAAAACCGGTATAACCGGTTTCCCGAAGATCGAGCTCTTCATCATTAAAAGAAGAATACCATTGCTCGTAGAAGGCTTTTTCTTCCTGCGTAGCTGTTCCTTTTTGCCACTTATAGGCAATTTCGGATATCGAGTAGGTTTTGTCGCGTTGATTCAATGTTAGCTGGTTTAGCATATAGTCACACCAACAAGGCCTTACCCTACATTGAATTTAAAATAAATTTTAGCCTGTGTTTAAATTTTAAGTAAAATTATCCTGTATGTCCGTCTGAGCATAGTCGAAAACCATTTAAACGCATTAATAAAGCAATCGACTACGCTACCATAAACAGAATCCATTAGTACGGTCGTGGAGTTGCAACTCCAATCGTCATTCCCGCGCAGGCGGGAATCTTAAAGCGCTTGCATTACGATTCCAAAAAAAGGTCGTCATTGCGAGGAGGAACGACGAAGCAATCTATCATGCTAGTGATCCTTGCTATAAAGATTGCTTCGTCGGCTGAAAAAGCCTTCTCGCAATGACGATCCCTCGGGGAAATTTATTTCCATTAAATTCTACTGTCTTTTATATTGATTTTTATGAAATCAATTATTCCTACCATTGACAGGACACCAATAGAAAGGTCGTCATCTCGACTGTAGCGCAGCGAAATGGAGAGATCTATTTAGTTAGATTTTGCTTCGCAGAGCCTTCGGGTTCTCGACTGCGTTGCACTCCGCTCGAAACGATACCTCGAGGGATTTTTACGCGTAGATTAATACTGTCTTTTATATTGATTTTATGAAATAAATTAACCCTCAGGATAACACCAAAAGGCCATTTAACATTTGTTGTAAAAATTTAAACAGACTCTTATTTTGACAGCAGATACAAAATTAATGGCAATCCCGCGCCTAATTTATCCTTCAAAATTTTGAGCGCCCTGGTAATATGCGCTTCAACTGTTTTTTCAGATATATCCAATTCTTCGGCTATTGCTGTATTTGATTTGTAGCCTTCCCTGCTCATTTTGAAAATCAGGCGGCATTTAACCGGAAGCTCATTAATATGTTTATCTAATTCCTGCCTCAGTTCACGTTCCGAAAACCACAGTTCCGTCGTGTCGATCCCCTGTTCCGGAATATCCTCCAGCGAATTTCTTTTCTCTGCATTAAAATATCCCCTGCTTTGTTTGTTAATCACCTGATATTTTGTTGCCGCACTAAAGTAGGTATGGAGGCTATACCTGATCTGCAGATTGGAACGCCGTTTCCAAAGACTTAAAAACACTTCCTGCACCACTTCTTCCGCTTCAGCCTGGTTAGCCAGGCGATGATACGCTACCGAGAATACTTTATCCCAAAACCTACGGTACACTTCGGTAAATGCGCCTTGATCACCATTTTGTAAATGGGAAATTAGCTGGGTATCCGTAAAAGATTCATAGCTACTCATGGCCTTAGGGAAAGTTTTGCCAAATTAAGTTATAAAAGATCAAAAACCAACATCGCTACCTGTTATTTAGGCAAATTAGGATACAGGCAATGGAAAATTTCATCAAATGGTAAAGATATTATATTGATAAATACGAAAATGAGCAAATGCCAGTCCTAAAAAGACTTTTTTTTGATACAATTCCTGCTATTCAATAATTCAATCAATGCTCATGTAAATTTATTTGATAAGGGACTGTTTAAAATCAGATAAAATTAATTCGTATATCAATCTTAGCGCAGTCGAAGACCATTTCAACGCATTAATAAAGCATTTCGACTACGCTATCATTGACGGATCTTATAAGAAAGGTCGTCATTGCGAGAAGGCTTTTTCAGCCGACGAAGCAATCTTACAACGATCGCTACCAGCGTGCGCTTTAAGATTGCTTCGTTCCTCGCAATGACGATTCCTCACCGGAACATAGCAATAGAACCCTCAGTCACTCACATTGATTTTTATACAATAAATTACTCTTCAGCGTGAAAGAAAAATGCCAGGTAACATTTACTGTAAAAATTTAAACAGGCGCTAAACTCACCCAAGCTTAAATAAACCAAACCAACTATTCCCCTAACAAATTTTTATGTTTTACGCCCCAGCTTTCGAGTGCATTAATAATCGGCCTCAATTCCAGGCCAATTTCGGTTAGTTCATATTCCACCCGTGGCGGAACTTCAGCGTAAACGGTTCGCTTAACAATTTTAGCTGCTTCTAATTTACGGAGCTGTAAGGTGAGCATGCGCTCGGTAATGTTTGGTAAATTTTTTCTTAACTCCCCAAATCTGAGTTTACCGTTCATTAACCACGAACAGATCACCAAAGCCCATTGCCCGCCGATAATGTTGGCCGTATAAACTTCTAAACACTCATCAGCTAAAGCTTGTTTGTTAGCGTAGTTGGTTGAGGTTTCCTTGATTTTAGACATACTTACATTTTTTATAGTACCTAACAATTGGTGGCTAATGTACAAATTAAGCGGTTATGCATCTATTTTTGTGCTTTATAATCATCAAAATCTGTAAAAATGAAAACATTAATCGTTGTAACCCATCCCGATATTAAAAGCTCCGTAATCAACAAACGGTGGATTGAAGAATTAAGTAAATACCCCGAGAAATATCTAATCCATCAACTGCATGAGGCCTATCCTGATGGAAAAATTGATGTATTAGCAGAGCAAAAACTGGTTGAACAGCATGATAAAATTGTATTCCAGTTTCCTTATTATTGGTTCAATTGTCCTGCACTTTTAAAAAAATGGATGGATGAAGTTCTCACCCATGGCTGGGCTTATGGTAGCAAAAGCGGTTATAAATTGGCTGACAAGAAAATCGCCCTGGCCATTTCATTGGGCGTTGATGAACACGAACTGCGTCCATCAGAAAAGTATAAATATACCTTAGCAGAATTAACCCGTCCGTTCGAACTTTCCTTCCAATATGTAAAAGCCGATTACCAACCCCTGTTTGCTTATTATGGAATAGACAATAACCCATCGGAAGAGTGGATAGAAGCAAGCGTTCCTTTGTATTTAGATTTTTTAGATTCGTTGTAGCGTAAAAGCCCAGGAGCGCCAATTTTTTACCACCGAGCGCACTGAGTTTTACACAGAGGAACACAGAGCGTAATGGCCTTTAAATACCGAGCTCTGCGTACTTCGTGCCCTTCCTTTGTGACCTTTGTGGTAAAAAGATGTTATTTATTTTTGTTTAACCGCGAAGAGCGCCATTTTTTTTACCACGGAGTGCATTGAGTTATACACAGAGGAACACAGAGAGCAGTATAGCCTTTTTCGCCAAAAAATACCGAAATCTGTGCCCCCACTTTCTTACTCGCAAAATCCAGGCAGCATCAAACCAATTGTCATTCTGAACGCAGTGAAGAATCTTTCAATCAAAAGATCCTTCGTACCTCAGGATGACAAATTCTAAAATAAAATGGCGTACAATTCCTAGCGAGTGCCTTAAACCCCTATCTGCCTATTGGCACCTTTCCCCTGAAAGGGAAAGGACTAAAAAACAAATTATCGCATCCTGCAATAGGCCCCTCGCTATCTGCGCCCTGCTATCCGGCCTAGGAAATGATGGAAGGAGAAAACGTTAAAGCTTTTGCACCTACTCCCAACCTACCACTACCCCGAGGCAGCACGCCCTCCCCGATTTTTCATCGGGGCTTGTGCTGACGACCTCAAAGCTTTGACGAATTTATCCGACATCAGGTCCAAGCCTTGATTTTTTGTTACTTTTGGATCAAGCCAAAAGTAAGAGCCCCTTCGGCGGCGGTGAGCCGAGGCAAGCCCGAGCCTGAGGTAAAAAATAGCGACCGCTTTAAGATTCCCGCATGCGCGAGAATGACGACCGTACTATAGCGAGCGCCTTAAACCCCTATCCGCCTATCGGCACCTTTCCCCTTAAAGGGAAAGGGCTGAAAAACAAATTACTGCACACTGCAATATGCCCCTGCAATACGCTCCTTGCAATCTGCACCTCGCTATCCGGCCTCGCAGATTTTCGTAGGAAAAAGCACGGAAATCTTTGCAGTCCCCCTCATAACCCCACAGCCCAAGGCAGGATCAAAGCGGGAGCGTTGGGAATAAGCAAGGGTGAGAGCCTCGATGCTGCCGCTATCAAGATTTCCGTAGGTTTTTACAAGAATTGCGTAGCAATCTTTTATACCTATAAAAACCAATATAATCACATAAAAAACGGATGCAAGCCTTTCAGTTATGCCTTTTCGTTGTTATTTTTTAATGGCAGGCATGCTTTCGCGGCGCTCAGGTTTGTTACTTTTTCATCAAGGAAAAAGTAAAAGCCCCTCGGTGGCTAACCGAGGCAAGCCCGAGCTAGGGCAAGAAATAGCGAGCGCATTAAGATTCCCGCATGCGCGAGAATGACGACCGTACTATAGCGAGCGCCTTAAACCCCTATCCGCCTATCGGCACCTTTCCCCTGAAAGGGAAAGGACTATAAAACAAATTACCGCACCCTGCAATATGCACTTCGCTATCTGCTCCCTGCTATCCGGCCTAGGAGATGATGGAAGGAGAAAACGTTAAAGCTTTTGCACCTCCTTTCAACCTACCACAGCACAGAGGCAGCACGCCCTCCCCGATCCTTCATCGGGGCTTGTGCTGACGACCTCAAAGCTTTGACGAATTTATCCGACATCAGATCCAAGCCTTGATCTTTTGTTTCTTTTCTATCAAGAGAAAAGAAAGAGCCCCTCGGCGGCGGTGAGCCGAGGAAAGACTGCGCGAAGGGCAAAACCTGCAAATCGTACCCCGCAATAACGACCGTATTGAGTGATACTGCAAACAAAACATCCCCCCTTACCCCCTCTTCACCTCATACCACCTTTCAATCCCCTCAACAAACCCCTCAAAAAAATCCTTATAATACCCTTTTGGCACCTGAACCCTAAAATTTACCCTACTAAAAAACCAAACCAGTTTATAATCCATTTCCGCCTCAAGCAAATACCATAAATACGGTTTAACCCTATCGCAAACTAAAAATAACCCAGGCTTATCGGTATTAAAATGCAGGCTTTTCCCTTTCACTTTAAGCTTCAGCTGCAGTTCGTAATAATCGCCCTCATCTTTTAACAAAAAGCTTAAAACAGGTACCTCCATAGAGAATTCAACCAGTTTCATATCACGCATTACTGGTTTGCCGGTAACATTGCGCATGCCATAAGAGTAGAAGTAATGTGTAAAACGCTGCTGCATCAATAATGGCAAAGCCTTGTTCCATAACTTAAAAAGGGTGAGCTGGTTCGCGTCATTAATCGCATTAGTTTCGGGCAGGTGGCCGTTTGCGCTAAAGCGTATTGCAGCTATCTGTTTCATGGCGAAGCAAATGCTGTTCAGCTCCTCCTGTTGTGGCGAGAGGCTTATACCATCCACATCGTGCGGATTCAACACGAAACGTTTAAAAGATTTTACCGTTTTTAGGTAAGCCGTGGCCGCAAAAACATAAGGAATTAAAAAAGGATAATGATTGGTGTGGAAATTCTGCAGATCGGTATTGGCGAAACAATAGCCAATGCTAACCGGTGCCAACCGTGCCATCTCGTGTTTACCCGACAGCCTTTCACGCGGTACTACCGCCCGTTCCGTAACATCAGGGAAATCATCACCAGGCCTAAACAAACCGCTAAACTTTTTCTTCAATGTAATGGTAAAACTGCCCGGTTTTTTAACCACATCTACATATCCCGAACGCTTGTTATCCAAAGCAAAACATGCCGGCCAGTAATATTCCTTAAAATCGCAGTAACCACTCCGCATCATAGCCCGCAAAGTAAGGTAAGCATAACGCCCAAGGTAGGTTTCATCAGTATCAACACTACAGCTCACCAATAAATGATCGTATTCCACCGCGATGTAAACCCTTGCTTCTTCCCCTCCCAATTTAACATGAACGGTTAACAAACCCTGATCAAAAGAAAGCGATTCTATGGCCAACGGCTCAGGTTTTTTGCCTACACTAAAGGTGCTGTGCAATCCGATAACTATCGGATCGCTAGCGATCTGATCTAGCACCGCTAACTTTAACACCCTGCTCCCCTTTTCAAAAGGCAATTGATAAAACTGCGAAAGCGGTTTCCCTACAATTGTAATTGGTTTAGTCATCATACTCGTATGGTTTTACGAGTCTTGTGGTATAAAGAGACACTATAGCGGGCTCTAAACACCATCTACCGGGCTTCTCACGGCCTTGCCAACGGAATTACAATAGAGCCCATGATGCTATAGTGCGCACTAAATTACGCAAAATATCACCATAGGCATTAATCTATTGTCTCGTTGGCTGTTTATTGTGAGAATTTGGTAGCCGAGACTCTTTATTAATACCTAATTTATGTACGAATATAATAATAAAAGTTTAGATAATCTAAAGTATTCTTTAAATAATCAAATGAAAAATTTAAAAATTGCCAATTAAAATTTCCACTTGGTATGTTTATCAAAAAACGATTAGCGTGAAAAAGAAATCGGAGCTTACAGAACTTGGCAAATACTTAATTTTGAAATCTGCTAACAAAGCAGAAATTTATAGGAAGACGGGTATTACTGAGTCGCGCTTAAGTCTACTAAGCAATGACGCGAGCACTAAGCTTTCTGGAGAAGAACTATACCTGATAGCGCTTGCACTGGATGTTGAGCCTGGCGATATGGCCAAGACGATTTATAAAGGAGTTAAGCTAAATACTATTGCAGAGCAAGAAGCATTAGCAGCTAAAAGCAGGAAACAAAAAAAATAGTTCTTTTCAAAGAAGAACGATCCCGGCTTTGGGTAAATAAGCAAGGAAATACTTTCTCATAATACAATTTTATCTGTTAATTAGTTAATTATAACTCTAATGATTTTAATTGTATCCCCTCTGCTGTTTTCCATTCCAAAGGGCCGCTTGCAGATCTAGCTAATGTTGCTGAAGCCGCGCGAGACGAGGAAGTAAAAACATAGTCTTTAGTAAGTTGGTAAAAAGCACCTACAATTTTTAAAATCCCTTCATTTATCATTTTTTGTCTTTCAAGACGGATACCATCTGCTAAAGACGCCTGCTCTTGAATTATAAATAGCGAATCCTTAAATACAATAAAACCTTCTGTAGAAGGACTACCAATACTATCTGCCCCAGCACCATTGCGACAATAAAACAATTGATTTTTAATTTCCTTACTTTCTATAGTCTCCTCTAGTTCTTCAAATATTTTATGCCCCAAAGAGGAAGTTAACACTTTTATATGGGCTAGAAATTCCTCCAGTTCTGCTTGCTCTGCTTCGGATAATTCTGAACGGGTAGGGATGTTTTGATTGATTGAATATCGACCAGCTTTTAAAGCCAGTTCATGTAAACGGTTCTCCAAATATTTTACACTTGCTTTATTAAGGTATTTATCTTTACTACCAAAGAAGATTACCTCGTTCCAGAAGTCTTTATTTGCAATTTGTTGGATCAAACGATCTACAACTATTTCTGCCTCGCCAATATAAGCGGCATCTTCGTTATTATCTCCTTTACCTATAAGTATATATACGCCTGGTTTTTGAAATTCCAGCCGACTACCATATTCTTTGATCTTAATACGTGGAACTTTTACACCTATACCTGTCCAATTACTCAGTTCCGCTGTAGTTAAGCCATTTGTAGTACCGTTCACTAAAAATAATCTTATGGTTTTTCCGAAAGTATTCATTTAACTAACTTTATTCATCACTTACCCAAACTTATCATTCTCTTCATCGTATCAAAAAATGCCTGATAAAATGCATCATCTTTTGCATACAAACGGTATAAATCCAATTCCTTTTTACGTTGTTGAGACATCACCTCATCTAATATTTTCCTTAACGCTAAATCTTGATTTTGTGAGTCCGTATTGTCTTTCACTTTCATTTCAAAATCTGGATGTGCCATGATGTTCTTACTCAGATTAACAAATTTAATACGCTGATCTTCTGGCGTAGCATCCCAACCCTGGTACCATTTTTCATTAAAACTTTGAATAATTAAATCTAAAGGGTCTTGCTCTTCCTCCTGGCCATGAGCACCTCTCGGATTTGGATTTTGCGGGTCTAATTCTGTTTTACTATCATCTAAACCAATTGCAGTATTAAGCTTAACTCTTTCTAAGCCATAAGTCGATAAATCTACTGAGTTTAAAAGTTCATCATAAGCATCAATATACGGGTCAACAATAATCAGCTTCGGGATTAAGAACTTCAAAAACCAAAACAGTTTTTCCCACTTAATAACCTCATAAGGTAAAATAGCGGCCATTTGTCCATATATTTTCACAAACTGCTTAGCCTTAATCTTAAAATCCGCCTTAGCTTCATCTCCAAGTGCCAAAGTATTATTGAAACGTTCTGCAGCAAAGTCTATAATCGGACTTAATAGCTCCGCATTTACATTCCTAAAATATTTTTCCACAAAATCTTCAACTTCAAACCATTCGTAAACGCCCACTTCATCTAACGATGCTTTTATTTCATGCAGAACATTTACATCTGTTGCCTTACTCAAAGAGGTTGCTGTGTAAAAAGGATCAAATGCTGTTTTTATGTCTTCGGTAGAATTGAAGAAGTCCAGGACAAATAAATCTTCAGTTTTCTTGCCCAGCTTATCTGCCGCCCGGTTTAAACGCGAAAGTGCTTGCACCGCTAAAACGCCCTGCAGTTTTTTATCGACATACATGGCAGTCAACTTTGGCTGATCGAAACCAGTCAGGTATTTATTGGCTACCACTAAGATCTTATATTCATCTTCATCAAACTTATCCCTGGTATCTTTTTCAGGGAAGCCATTAATACCTTCTTCTGTATATTCAATCCCATCTACCGTTTTCTTTCCTGAAAATGCAATGGCTATTTTAAAAGGATTTCCTTTAGCGTTCAGTAGCCGCTTAAGGGAATGATAATAACGGATGGCTGATTCTATACTTTGAGTAATCACCATGCTTTTCGCTTTACCTTTAAGTTTCTTTTGGTTTACAATTTTACTGATAAAATGATCCAGCATCACTTCGGCCTTAACATCAACAGTTTGCTGATGCCGTTCTACAAATGCACGTAATTTTTTCTGCGCTTTAGAAGTATCAAACAAGGGATTGTCTTCAATAGACTTCTCTATTTCATAATAACTTTTATAAGTGGTGTAATTTGCCAATACATCTAAAATAAACCCTTCTTCTATAGCCTGTTTCATAGAATATAGGTGAAAAGGCTCAAAAGTTCCATCAGCTTGTTTTACGCCAAACTTCTCGAGGGTATTATTTTTTGGAGTAGCTGTAAAAGCCAGGTAAGATGCATTTCCACGCATTTTTCTCGACCGCATTACCTCTTCCAGAATTTTATCCTGGGTTTCCTCGATATTCTCTTCTTTGTTATTCCCCATCGCCTGGTTCATGTTGTCAGCAGCAGACCCACTTTGGCTGCTATGTGCTTCATCAATAATCACGGCGAAACGTTTATCGCTTAAATCAGCTATGCCATTAACAATGAAAGGGAATTTCTGGATGGTTGTAATGATAATTTTTTTTCCCTGCTCTAAGCTTTCGCGTAATTCTTTTGAAGAATAAGCTGGTGCAACAATGTTTTTTACTTCCGAGAATTCCTTAATGTTTTCCCGAAGTTGTTTATCCAATAACCTTCTATCTGTAACGACGATTACGGAATCGAACAAAGGATTAGAGATGCCTTTGCTTCCGGGTAAATCTGCACTTTCAGGGTAAACCTCAATCAATTGATAAGCAAGCCATGTAATGGAATTTGACTTACCTGAACCTGCTGAATGCTGTATTAAATAAGTTTGCTTAACTCCCTTTTTACTTGCGTCTGCCAATATCTCTCTTACCACCTTCATTTGGTGGTATCTAGGGAAAAACAGTGTTTTCTTGCTTAAAGCATCAGTATCTTTTCCATCAAATCGAACAAAGTGCTGGAGTATGTTCGCAACACTTTGCCTGGTTAAAACTTCATCCCATAAATAAGAGGTCTTATGACCAAATGGATTTGGTGGATTGCCCTTACCAAAATCATTGCCCAGATTAAAAGGAAGAAAGAAGGTATTGGCACCATCTAATTTAGTGGTCATATACACTTCATCGGTATCTACCACAAAATGCACTACACAGCGCCCAAAGTTTAATAAAGGTTGAGTGATATCTCTTTTAAATTTGTATTGATTCTGCCCATGTACTTTTGCATTCTGCCCTGTCCAATGATTTTTGAGTTCCATTGTTGCGAATGGCAAACCATTAAGAAACAGCACCATGTCTATTTCTTCCCTTGGATTACTCTGAGAATAACGGATTTGACGACTAACGCTAAACTCATTGCTTTCGAAATTATCTTTCACCGCCTGGCTGCTACTGGCCAATGGCAAAACATAAAACAGCGTGAAATGTGCATCATCTACTTCTAAGCCTTTACGTATTAACCTCAGGATGCCATACTTTTTGATCATCCGATCTAAACGCTCCAGGATTTTTAACTTCCAATCACTTTGTTTTTGCAGTTTGGCCAACTCCTCCTGTTGAGTGGTTTCTAAGAAATGCCAGAAACGATTTTCATCTATAGCATACTTTGCATTAAAATCTGAAGCTGAACCTATATAATATTTATTCCCGCCACGATATAACTCCGCTCGCTCCTCAATAGGATTAGCGCCATATTTAGCCCTGATTTCTTCTAAAGTATCGCCAGTTAGCTTTTTTTCTATAGCGGCTTCTAAGGCTTGTTCGTTAGTTTGTGATGGCATTGAAAGATTTAATTAGTTAAGATAAGTTTATAAAGAGCAATATGTGCATATTTTATATCTTGATCTTGCTGGTTATTATTTTTAAAACCTATACTAGCAAAATACATGTTGTTCCCGGATTCATTAAAATAAACTCGCAATTCTTTATCTTTACGAACTCGTAATTCAAAAACATTACATTTTTTCTTATCAGGACTAACATCTTTTATCAAATCTCCATCTGACGAAAAATGTGTAGGTAATTTTCTAAGTTTAGCCTCTTCAAAATGACTAATAATCATTTCTTTTGAGTTCTGAGATAAATTATTAAAATCTTTATGGAACTGGTTTGTGTATTTAGGTTGCTCAAATAATGACAGAAACAGTTCAAATATATTTAAGTTAACTTGATTTCTTTTTGTAATGACTTCGACAATTGCAGTAGTATTAATTTCAGAACCATAAAGATTTGGAACTTTTAAGCTATCATTAGTCGCATTAACTGATATTTCTATAATATCAGTCGCTAATTGTTCAGAAATAGCTGGCGACATTATAAAACCACCATTTTTCCAAACAATTGCTAGATTTAAAGCATCGAATCTTTCACCTTTAATTGTATATCCAAAAGAGGATGTCATTAGTTCTTCAAAATCATCGTCAAAATGAGGTCTTCCTATTGGAAATCTTAAAAATAAAGAATAAGCTAGATTTTTAGTTGATCTATCTTCAATTGAATCAATAGCATCGTGTAAATTGTAACCACCATTGTATTCGCATAAAGATGGTTGTTTATGCGTTACAATGCCTCTTGCTACTTTAATATCCTTTTCCAAGAGTTTATTAAACTCTATAATTGTTGCAGATAGTTTTTCAATGAAAATATGCTTATCAACTGTAGAAGGAATGCAATCATTTAAAAAAAAAGAATGTTCTACGTTCATAAGAGTTTGCTAGAATTCACAGAAAATTGATCAAACATACCTAAAGGCCAGTTCTCAACCCTACCATAATTATCAATACTAACTCTTGATGTTTCTGAATTCTTATCCTTATCTAATTCAAACCAATAAATCTTTACATCAGAATTAAATGATTTTTGGCTATTTTTACAATAGAGTCTTATTCCATCAAACAAATGATCACTATGTGTTTCTACCAATACTTGAACTCCAGCTTCCACACAAAGCGATATTAATTTTGCAATTTCCGTTTGACCTCTTGGGTGCAAATGTGCTTCAGGATTTTCGAGTATTACAATACTATTAGGCGTTAAAGCGCCCAAAAGCAATGCTGTAATCACGGGTAATGAGTAACTTAAGCCGAATCCAACATTTTTTGCCCTATAGCTATTGAAAGTACTATAAGAGCTATCACTTTTTTCTTGTATAAAACTTTCAAAAGTTACATTAGGAGAAATTATACCTAACCATGCTCTTAAATTAAAAAGAAACGTTGATCCTTCAGAATCGGGGTGGATTAAAATGTCTGGAATGATCCTATCCGAAACAATGTCTATGCATTTTAAAATATTTTCACCTCTTTTACCAATTTTACCGTAATTGTTATTAATTGGAAGAGAAGTTTCAGGACCAAATCTGTCAGCACTCACGTGAATAATTTCTGGAAATTTGGCTTTATTCTCATTATTCAATAAAGATTTATTATTGATTATTTCAATGCTGTTACCATCGGTTAAAATACATTTTAAACCTACTCCGTCACGCACAAAAGGATTTTGGCTTTCAGAAATATTGCCATGCCCTTCAAGATAGATTTCATCACCGTTATTAGCTTTTTCTAAAAGTAAAATAGATTGGATAATACTACTTTTCCCACTGCTATTAAGTCCAGTGAGTATTGTTAATTTCCCAAATTCAATCTCCTCTTCTATGAAAGACTTGAAACCAGAAAGTTGAATTGTTTTTATCATGATATGTATTTACTGATAAGGGAAGAGAATTCTTCAAATCTGTTTTTCACAGATGGTGTTTTCATACTATCTCTTGATATAGATAATTGAAAATTATAGTCAGAAATTATTGGTGCATAATCGTTTTGAAAATTTTCTTTATTTTCTAACAAAGAGTTAAATTCATTCTCATTAAGATTTGCTAGTGTTACACCCCAAGTTTCAAAAAGTGCCTTATTAATTGCAGTTCTACGATTCTCTCCATAGCTTTTTCGAAAACTATGTTTATTAAAAAGCTTAAAAGATCTTTTCATTGCAAAATCAAACTTCAATTTAATGTCCTCAAAAGAAAGTATATTAATATCTGAAGCTATAATATTTCCATTTCTAATACTCTTTTGTAATTCTCTAGTATTCAGATTAGGTAAAGAGTTTAGAATAATCATTGTGTCACTCAAATAAGTGTCAATTGACACGGCTCTACGGTATGTTGTAAAGTCTCTTAGTAGGAAAGATAAAAAACGTAAAATGAGTTCTTTATCTTCCATTCGTGTACTCTTTATCGAATATGCTGTAGCTTCTTTAAAAGATTCAAATGAAGATAATTCATTCAACAGTATTGTAGAGGGTCCTAAATAAAGTGCATTTCTAATTTCTTGACTACTGAGGGGCATTCCTCCTGTGTTTAGTCTCTTGAAAATATTACGCCTTACTTCTTCCGGTGTTCCTGGATTTATAACAGTAAATCTAAATTCACTTTCAATTAATCTATTTTGTAAGTTCGTGGGTAATTCATTAAAATTTCTGCCGTTATAAACTTTCCAAAACTCCAAATCTTGTAGTTTAAATCCTCTGCCTCTTTCTGCATCATTACTAGTTTCGAGGTATTTATCTCCCAAAATAAAACTTCTTATTGTGCTAAGTCTTTGTAAGCCATCTACAACGGTGTAGGTGTTTTTTTCATCAGCAGAAACATAAAACATTGGTAAAGGGATCTTAAGTAATAATGACTCAATAAGTTGAGACTTTTTTTCCATTGTCCAAACCTCATTTCTTTGAAAATCTGGATTAAGTATAATCGTACCCTGAGTTAACCTACGCAAAAAAGTTTCCATAGGAACCACTTTCGAATCGATAGAAATTTCCTCCGGATCGAACGGATCCATTTCTTTATAAAATTCCTCTTCATATTCAATTCCCGACTCGGAATTTAGATACTGTTGCTCCTGAGTGTCGTTAGTTGTTTGTTCCATAATGCTAAAATAATAAAATATTATCTAACTAATCCTCACCTTACCCGTTACCACACTATTTATTAAACTTGTCTTATAGTCTTTTAATTTTTCTATCTCTTTTTCTTTTAGGGAAATGACTGTAGAGATTTTGGAATTTGTTTTATTAATATACCCTAAAATTGATTCTCTTTCAATTTTATTATTAGGGAAAGCTACCTTTATATTTATTACATTATCATTACTTAAATTGGCTTGCTTTGTTCCTGAAGGCAACATATACAACTGATTTAAGTACATATCACTATGTAAAATATTTAAAATATAAGAAGCCTCAAACCCATCTTTAACTTCAATTTTTGCAACGCGTTGATTTAAAAGAAAATGTTCTTCTGTATCAATAAGAATTGCAAAACCATAATCCTTTTTACCAAGTGTTCCTGTTAATGACATAAGTATATCATTTTTAGAAACTATCCAATCTTTATGGCTATCCAAACATGATGAATCTACAAATGTTGGCTGTCTATCAAGACACAACTTATTCATATAAGTATTAGCAATCTTTATTATTTGAACACCTTCATCTTTAAACTTCGAGGAATCAAAGGCAAATCCACCTTTTATTCTTACAAAATTCTTCAACTTTTTCACTTCCCAATGCTCAGGTATTTCTCCAATCCATTCTACCCCGCTATCTTTTAATTTAACATTTGGGTTAATACCTTGGGTAACTGCTTTATGAATTAAAATTTGCCTGCGTTCTTTTAATAATTGGATTTGTTTTTGTTTAATGGATATGGCCTGGTCTATTTTGGCTGTTTTGTTATCAAGAAATTTGGCAATTGAGTTTTGCTCAGGAAGCGAAGGAACACCTATTAAAATAGCCTTCATTTCATCGTATCTAGTAGTCCAAAGGTCTGCAACGATTCCATGCCCCATTCGATAATATTCTTCAACAAACATTTGACTTTTTAAGAGGTAGTTACAGTATGCTGGATTAAAATTCTTTGGTTCTATCACTATATTTATTAATGAGACAGAACCATCTCTATCCGAAATACCACTGGATCCTTTTCTATCCGAACGACTATTTATTACAAAATCACCTTTTTTAACTAATTTTCTATTATCTCCATCATTAGATTTGGCTGCATTATCCAATTGTGGCAAAATCCCATTTTTAGTAACTGATAATGGTTCATAATCTTTATCTGAAACTTTTGTGCGTCGTTCTTCAAATCTAGTTCCTAATCTAGTCAATTCCCAACCTTCTGGTATCTCTCCCAACCATTCTACACCAGAATCTTTGTAGGCATCGTATTTCTTCAGCTTAATTTCCATTGTTTTTCTTTTTAAGCTGTTTAGTGCTTTGTTCTAAATGTTGCACAAAATCTTGCTCTACTTTAGAGAGTTCGTTTTTCAGGCTTTCTTTATAGCTGGTGTATTCTTCTTTGGCTTTGTTTAAAGCTTGTTGGTGGCTAACAGTTCCTGAATGAGTTAAAATATCATTACCCGTCATTTGTAAAAAGTCATCAACACGTTGCAGCCAATCTTGCATGTACATGGGTTTGCGGTTTAAGGCCTGTAATTCGGCTACCTCCAAATAGGCCGTTACCATTCGGTTAAGCACATTGAGTTCTTGCTCGTTTAAATAATTTTTAGCTATGGCAATTTCTTGCTGGGTAGGTTGTAAGCCTTTAAAATGGGTTAAGCCTAAAAAAGGTTTGGCTGCGTCAATTCTACTATAAACCACTTCTGCAGCGGTTTGTCCATGTGCTGCCCAATGCATTTTGTTTTGTATGGTTTTAAAAAAGGTTTGCGAGGTTTCGGTATTAGGGTCGTAATCTATACTGGTGGCATACACATCCAATACCTTGCGCCAAAATACCTTTTCAGAAGAACGAATGTCTCTAATGCGCGCCAATAACTCTTCAAAGTAATCGCCACCACCTGCTTGTTTCAGCAGTTCATCGTTCATGGTAAAGCCCTGTACCAAATATTCCCGTAACCGGGCTGTTGCCCATTGCCTAAACTTAGTACCTTGTAAGCTTTTTACCCGATAACCTACCGAGATGATTACATCGAGGTTGTAATAAGTTGTTTCAACTTCCTGGGTTTTATCTGCAATTGCACCATGTAGAGTGGTATGTCGGAATTTCCGACATACCACTTCCTTATCTAGTTCACCTTCTTTAAAAACATTATTAATGTGCTCAGTTATAGTGGTTCTACCCTTGCCAAATAATTCAGCCATTTGTGCTTGAGTAAGCCAAACGGTCTCATTCTCTAAACGGGTTTGTATTTTGGTTTGCCCGTCTTCAGATTGGTATAAGATTAACTCTGAATTCATACTAGGCCAGGTTTAAAATTTCACGAATTAAACCATCACTCTCATTTTCTAGTGCTAAAATATCGGCTGTTACTTCTTCAATGCTACGTAAAGGTTTATGGCGATAGAAATATTTGTTAAAGCTAATTTCGTAACCAATTTTTGTGGCATCAAGGTTAATCCAGGCTTCGCTAACATGAGGTTTAACTTCTCTTAAAAAGTAGCTATTGATATTTTCTTTAAGGGATACGTTTTCGGTATCACGTAAATCGCTTTCGGTTTCATAGGTTTGATACTCGCCTTTTTTATCCGTAGTAAAATAACCGTAATCCTCCAGTTGCCCGGCTGTGCATCCTAAATGGGTTAACAAATCGCTCATTTTGTCGCCACTCAGTTTTACGATGCTTTTCTTTACTTTTTCCGCTTCATCATCGTACCAGCTCACCGCATTTAAAATGGCATTTTTCTCACTTGCAGAAAGTTTAATTTTTTGAGCTTTTAAAACTTCATCAACTTCGTTTACAAAAACATTAAAATCCTGATAAATTTTATCTCCAAATGCCTTCAGTAAAACTTGCGCCGTTTTAAGAATAGCCAATTGCTTTTGCCAGGTAGCTACATTTATTAAGGTTTTTTCTTGCTTCGAATTTAAGTTTAACTCTTGCTTTTCTGCCCAATCCTTAATATCTTTCTCATATTTACTCAAATCCTGGTAAACTTCTTCTCCATAAGTTTCATATACATAAACCATGGCGTCGTTTAAGTTTTTATCGAACCTTAAACCTGCAATCCGCTCTGCGGTGAATTGAGCTTTTAACCGTTTCGGCCTTTCAATGGTTACTTTGTGGAAACCGAAATCGCTGTTATCAAAAACTTGTGCAGCAATACCTTTATCTTCAGCCTTCTCAACTGCTAACATTTCAGTATATACCTTTACAATCTCATTGATGTGTGCTGGTGCAAACTCACAGTTTTTTTGTCCAAGGTTTTTACGTAATTTCTGGTAAAGCTGGCTGGCATCAATCAGTTGCACTTTACCCTTACGTTTTGCTGATTTGTTATTGCTTAAAATCCAGATATACGTGGTTATGCCGGTATTGTAAAACAGGTTGTTTGGCATCTGTACAATGGCTTCTAACCAATCGTTTTCAATGATATACCTGCGGATGTTACTTTCGCCACCACCTGCATCGCCTGTAAATAAACTACTTCCATTATGTACAGAGGCAATCCGGGTTCCGTATTTACTTTTATCTAACGGTTTCATTTTACTTACCATTTCCATTAAGAAAAGCAGTTGCCCGTCTGATGAACGTGGTATCGCGTCGGCATCTTCTTCTTCACCCCAGTAGTTTTTAAGTTTTATACTGAAACGGGAATCAATTACATCTTTACCATCCTTAATATATTTCTGCTCACTTGCCCAACTTTTACCATAAGGTGGATTCGACAACATAAAATCGAACGTTGTTCCTGCAAATTCATCTGTTGATAGCGTTGAGCCTACACGGATGTTTTCAGGATCATTTCCCTTAATCATCATATCTGATTTACAGATGGCATAAGTTTCGTCGTTTATTTCCTTTCCATATAAATAAACGTCACCTTTAGCTTTAATCTCCCCTTCTTCGTCTTTAATAAAGTTTTGAGATTCTGTAAGCATACCACCAGAACCACAAGCAGGATCATAAATGGTCATTACAGGTGGCAGGTTATTTTTAATCGGATCGAAAATAATGTGTGTCATTAAATCAATTACTTCACGCGGGGTGAAGTGTTCTCCTGCTTCTTCGTTATTTTCTTCGTTGAATTTTCTGATTAATTCTTCAAATACATAGCCCATACCTAAGTTAGATAATGGCGGCAACTTCCTGCCATCGGGATCTAGTTTTTGGAATGGTGTTAAATTGATATAAGAAGACGTAAATTTTTCCAACACATCCAGCAATACATCTTTAGTTGCCATGTGCCGTACCTGGCTTTTCAACTTAAACTTCTCTATAATTTCCTTAACGTTATCGCTAAAGCCATTTAAGTAATCTTCAAAGTTAGCTTGTAAAATTTGCTGACTATTTGTTGCGGTGTCGTGCAAACGTTGCAATGTCCACTCACTGGTATTATAAAAAACATAGCCAGATGCTTGACGCAGACCACCTTCATCCCATTCAGTAAAGCCGGCTTCATCTCTTTGAAAGGCTAATTCCTCCAATACTGCTTCTTTTGTTGGCTCCAGTAAAGCATCTAATCTTCGTAAAACCACCATGGGAAGAATTACATCACGGTACTTTCCACGAACGTAAACGTCTCGTAAACAATCGTCTGCAATTGACCAGATAAAAGAAACTAATTTATTATGTACTGCGGTATTCATTATATGATTTTAAGGCTACAAAGTAGCGTTTTTTTAACGATTAAACTGAATATCATCGATAAAACAAGAGTCAAATTTGATAATTTTAGTTGAATAGTCTATACGGTTTCCCCTACCTCTACAAAAATAAATTAACCTATTTTTAATTAAAACCCAAGACTAAAATAACAACAACTCAACCTTCCTCTACCACCCAGCTTAACTTATCCCCTTGCTCCACTACTTCTCTTTCCACTTTAGGCTTCGCCACAAAATCGACAATTACACCATCCTTTACATGCAGGGCGTGAATAATTTTACACGCATAATAACGCCGGTCGGCAAAGCGGGCGGTGCCAGAAAAAAATGAAATGCCCATGGCGAAGATCAAAGCTTTATCGCCCTGGTGGTTCAGGCTTAAGGTTAAGGTTGTTTTCGGAAATTGGCTGTTGTTTAAAGGGATCACCAGGTCATTTACTTCCATAATTTCGTAGCCGCCATGATCATTCAGTTCAAAATGAAAACCCATCACCTGCAACCGGGCTTCGGTAGCCTTAGGATGTGGTTTCAGGAGAGATTTAAGTTCGCACTTAGGCAGAATAAGTTTTACTAATCCATCGGGTTCTATGTGCAAATCGGTTTCGCTAAGCCATAAAGTTCCGAGGGGTTTGTTGCTGTTAAAATCGAAACCCTTAAGCAAAGTGATGTCACTATCAATCAACCTTTTCTCACCTGCCTGTTCGGTTGGGATGGTTTTAAAGATTTCGATAAAACGTTTGTTCAGGCGATTCAGGAGATCGCCATAAGCATAAAGTTTTACGAGCGGTGCAAATGCTTTCCGGATGTAGGCCGCATTTCTGCTGGCCGTGCCAAAATCGCGACTGCTTTTTTTGCTCGCTTCGGTTTGCTGTTTGTGGGCAGCTTTTTGTCTGACAACATCCGTATTTCCGCGTTTGTAAAAAACAAGATCGCCGAGTTGTCCGTTAATTTTGATAATTCCATTCTGGCTAGCCATAATTTTAGTATATTAGGTTAAACAAAAGGGATGATCACTCAATTTAATCAATCTGATTTAAAAATCCCAAAAAAAAATATTCCAAACCCCACCTTCACGCCACATTTACCCCACGTTTAAGCCACCTTCCGGCCGGGCTTGCTTATCCCCAACTGTACACCAACTTAACTATAACTTCGGCTTTGCTTCGGTTGAAATGGAGCTACGGTGAAGGTCGGCGTTATCAAAGGTTTGCATCGATTTCGGTTGGCGGGTTAACATGAGGTAAATAAAAGGTAAAGAGAAACATAGCTAAGGGTTACTTTGGTATATAGCTGTGTGGGAGAAGTCTGGGTAAGGGGCAAAACTTAAAATTATGCATTAACCATTTGTAAGATTGCTTTACCGACAAATCGGTACAGGCTGATTCGCTCTGCCCCCAGCCTCACATCTCAGACCTATCGGATGATGGATTGACCATATAGACGGCTATTTAAAGATCCTTCGCTGCGCTCAGGATGACAAATGTATTCTTACAAAAAGTACCACACCAACATGCCAATACCTGGTGCCTTGGTGGTCATTAAAATCAAGCGATGGTAAGCATTCAAAGCACTGCCCTGATTAAACTAAACCCGATGGAAGTGAGCATCCTGATTCTTCATCAGGATAAAACGGACAGCGGGACTACCGGAACCGACTAGCACAAAACCTGCTTTCCAAAAAATCAACCATATAAGAAATAAAGGGCCATATAAGCTAAGTGCCTAAAATGTTCTTACATTTCTTATATGGTTCAAAAATCAGCTCTGCGCATAACAACCCGTCATCCGACAGCCATTCGATGAAGAATTGATCTTGATTGAAATAACGCTCAGGTTTATTTCTTTTGGGCTAAGCCAACAGAAAGAGCCCCTCGACGGCGGTGAGCCGAGGCAAGCCCGAGTGATGGGAAAAACCTTTAATTGTCATTCTGAACGCAGTGAAGAATCTTTAAATCAAAAGATCCTTCGTACCTCAGGATGACAGAAAACAACAAGGCAAGCCTGGAAAAAGGGCAAGAACAATATTATTTCCTAACCACCCCCAACCCCTCCTAAATTAGGAGGGGAGTGTACCTCATAGTTTCAGAGGAATAATTCTACGGATGCCTGTCTCTGCAATATGCTCCATGCTATCTGCTCCCTGCTATACGGACTGGGAAATGATGGAAGGATCCTTCGACTACGCTCAGGATGACAAAAAACCGAAGGAAAATAAAAGTAGGATGAATTAATCGCGATTGAAATAACGCGATAAATCTGCTGCACTATGCTATCTGCTCCCTGCTATCCGGCCTAGCAGATTTTCGCCGGAAAAAGCACGGAAATCTTTGCAGTTCGCCCTCATGCCCCCACAACCCAAGGCAGGATCAAAGCGGGAGCGGTGGGATAAGTAAGGGTAAGAGCCTCGATGCTGCCGCTATCAAGATTTCCGTAGGTTTTTACAAGGAATTGCGCAGCAATCTTTTATACCGATAAAAACAACATTATCAGATAAAAAACGATGCAAGCCTTGGGTTTTTGTTTCTTTTGGGCCAAGCCAACCTGCGAAGCAAGCTTGAAGGCCTATAAAAACATATACACTACTGAAAAAAGAAAGAGCCCCTCGGCGGCGGTGAGCCGAGGCAAGACAGTGCCTAGGGCAAACATATGGTAAACATTTAAAGATCCTTCGTACCTCAGGATGACAGAAAACAATAAGGCAAGGCAGAGCGATGGCAAGAGTAATATTATCTCATAACAACCCCCAACCCCTCCTAAATTAGGAGGGGAGTGTCCCTCATAGTTTCAGAGGAATAAATCTACGGATGCCTGTTTCTGCTCCGCGCTATCTGCTCCCTGCTATCCGGCCTAGGATATGATGGAAGGAGAAAACGTTAAAGCTTTTGCACCTCCTTTCAACCTACCACAGCCCAGAGGCAGCACGCCCTCCCCGATTTTTCATCGGGGCTTGTGCTGACGACCTCAAAGCTTTGACGAATTTATCCGACATCAGATCCAAGCCTTGATTTTTTGTTACTTTTTCATCAAGGAAAAAGTAAAAGCCCTTCGGTGGCTAACCGAGGCAAGACTGCGCGAAGGAAAAACTTTTTAGGTAGTGAGTAAACACAAATAAGTGCGAAGCACTTACAGATCCTTCGTACCTCAGGATGACAGAAAACAATAAGGCAAGGCAGAGCGATGGCAAGAGTAATATTATCTCATAACCACCCCCAACCCCTCCTAAATCAGGAGGGGAGTTCCCCTCATAGTTTCAGAGGAATAATTCTACGGATGCCTGTCTCTGCACCATGCTATCTGCTCCCTGCTATCCGGCCTAGGATATGATGGAAGGAGAAAACGTTAAAGCTTTAGCACCTCCTTTCAACATACCACAGCCCAGAGGCAGCACGCCCTCCCCGATCCTTCATCGGGGCTTGTGCTGACGACCTCAAAGCTTTGACGAATTTATCCGACATCAGATCCAAGCCTTGATTTTTTGTTACTTTTTCATCAAGGAAAAAGAAAAAGCCCTTCGGTGGCTAACCGAGGCAAGACCGAGCGAAGTGGAAAAACCTTTTAATTGTCATTCTGAACGAAGTGAAGAATCTTTAGATCAAAAGATCCTTCGCTGCGCTCAGGATGACAGCATCAAATAAAAAAGCACCAAGAACCTCGCGTCCTTAGTGCCTAAATTTATACACAAACTTATAAAGTCTTTAAGACCTTATAGGTTTGTGCAAATTAATTCCAGCCGCCACCTAACGAGCGGTACAAACCTACCACAGCATTTAACTGCTCTGTTTTAATGGTGGTTAACTCCAGTTCGCTCTGCAATAAATTGCCTTGCGCCGTAATTACCTCCAGGTAGTTGGCCATACCGCTTTTAAACAACAAACTTGCATTTCTTGAAGCCTGTTGTAAAGTCTGCGCTCTTTTTTCAGCGATACTGTATTGTGCTTTTAACTTCTCTACTTTCGTTAACTCATCAGACACTTCTCCAACCGCATTTAATACCAACTGACGGAACTGGATCACCGATTTCTCGCGGTCGATTTTAGCCAGTTCTAAGGAAGTTTTTAACTGACCTCTCTGAAAAATCGGTTGCGTGATCCCTGCCCCAACCAAACCAAACAACGATGCCGGTACATTAAACCAGTTGCTGGCTTTAAAAGAGTTGATGCCTCCGCTTGCGGTAATCACCAGCGAGGGATATAAACTTGCCTTTGCCACCCCAACCTTTGCATTGGCAATGGTTAAAGCCAGTTCAGCACTTTTAATATCAGGCCTGCGGCTTAACATCGATGAAGGGAAACCTGCGTTTAAATCCTGCGGGATAATCATTTTATCTAAACGGCTTTCGCGGTTAATGGCTTTAGGCAAAGTACCGATCAATACACTTAAAGCATTTTCCTGTAAGGTTACATTCTGCTCTAAACGAGGGATTAACTGTGCCGCATTTAACTGTTGTGCCTGCGCCTGCTGTATCGCTAATGAAGTTACCTGACCAGCATCAAACTGTAAATTGATAATCCTTAAGGTACTGTCGTTCAGTTTTAAATTCTTTTTAGCGATTTCCAATTGTGCATCCAACATTAGCAAATTGTAATAACCTTGCGCCACATTGGCTACTAAACGCGTTTGAACTGCTTTACGTGCCTCTTCTGTCTGCAAAAAACTGGCTAAAGCGCCAGCTTTTTGATTACGGATCTTTCCCCAGATATCAGCTTCCCAAACCACACCCAGATTCGCATTGTAATCTTCGATGTGTGTTGAGCCTGTAAACTGGTTCAGGCTTAAACCATTTAAACTGTTATCAGACGGGCGGCTCGAACTCGCTGCCACCTGCAATTTCAATTCAGGTAAATAACCCAATTTCGATTGTTTAAACAATACTTCAGCGGCATCGATATTTTTCAATGCAATCTGCATATCGTAATTTTTAACCAAAGCTGTATCGATTAAATGCTGAACAGTAAGGTCGTTGATGAAACTCTTCAGGGGCATCGTACCAATGCTTGAAGAATCTTTTGGCAATCCGTTTCTGAACAAGCCTGGTGCTACATTTGGCAAGGCTGTATCTTTCGAAACCGAACATCCGCTCCAGATTAAAGCCAGGAGCAGGATGGTAATAATATTAAACCGTTTCATAAACTACATGATTATTATTTACAGGTTCTCCATGGTGCTGAACAACCTCATTTTTTGATTTTTTTGATATTTTTTCCTGTAAAGCCTGGAAGATGACAAAAAGTACCGGAATGATGAACAAACCTAAAACTACACCCGATACCATCCCTCCTGCTGCACCGATACTGATGGAGTGGTTACCTTGTGCCGATGGACCTGTTGCAATACTCATCGGGAATAAACCGAACACAAAGGCCAGTGAAGTCATAATGATCGGTCTGATCCTTAATCGGGCGGCTTCAATAGCCGAATCAACCAAACTGAGTCCTGCCTTTCGTCGCTGCACGGCAAACTCCACAATCAGGATGGCATTTTTAGCCAGCAACCCGATCAGCATAATCAGTGCTACCTGTACATAAATGTTGTTTTCGATACCAGTTAAACCCAATACCACAAACACACCGAATACACCTGTAGGGATGGAAAGGATTACCGCCAATGGCAGGATATAACTCTCATACTGTGCAGATAACAGGAAGTACACAAATACCAAACAAAGCAGGAAGATCACTGTCGACTGTCCGCCTGAAGAAATTTCCTCACGTGTTTGTCCGGAGAATTCGTAGGCATATCCGGTTGGCAATTGTTCTTTAGCCGTTTCTTCTATCGCTTTAATCGCATCACCAGAACTAAAACCTGGTTTAGGGATCGCATTTACCTCGATAGAGTTGAACAGGTTATAACGCGAAGCCGTTTCAGAGCCATATACACGGGTTAATTTAACCAACGTACTGATGGGCACACTTTCACCTGCCTTGTTTTTAACAAATACACGATCAATACTCGCAGGATCTGTTCTGTCGGCAACATCGGCCTGAACCACTACTCTATAATATTTACCAAAGCGGTTAAAATCTGAGGCCTGCGCCGTACCGAAATACGTCTGCATGGTTTGTAAGATATCTTTTTTGCTTACCCCCAGCTGATCGGCTTTTTCGTCGTTCACATCCAGTTGTAACTGTGGATAATCTGCTTTATAAGAAGTAAAAGCATAAGCAATAGCTGGTTTCGCCATTAACTTAGCGATAAAGTTATTCGCCACACCACTAAATTTATCCAGCCTGCCATTCGTTTTATCCTGTAACATCACGTTCATGGCTTCCACGTTACTAAAACCCGGAACCGTAGGGAAACTGAATACAAAGAAGGTACCGGCAGATATGGCCGCCATTTTGGCCCTTACAATATTCTGGATCTCATCAATATTTTTAACTTCTCCTCTTTCGTCGTTTGGTTTTAACAATAAGAAAATCTGTCCGGCCGATGGACTGTTGGATGCGGTTAAAAAGTTATAACCCGCCAACGACATCACAAATCTTGCTGATGGCATCGCCCTCAACTCTGCTTCAGCCTGTTTTAACATTTTATTGGTATTAGCTAATGATGTTCCCGATGGACTGGCCACAGCGATCGCCACAAAACCCTGATCTTCTGTCGGGATAAAGCCTGTTTTAGTTCGGCTTACCAGGAAAACGGTAACCAGAACAATTAAGGCAAGCCCACCCATACTGATCCATTTATTGCGGATAAGCACTTTCAAACCGCCAACATACCGGTTGGTCATGTAATTAAACCCACCGTTAAAACCTGCATAAAACTTTTCTACAAAACCTTTTTTAGGTGCTTTGTGCCCGCCCTCTGCATGTTTATTCTTTAAAAATAAGGCCGCAAGAGCAGGACTTAAAGTTAAGGCGTTAACAGCCGAGATAATGATGGCGATAGCCATGGTTAAAGCGAACTGTTTGTAGAAGATCCCTGTTGAGCCGGTCATAAAACCAACCGGTAAAAATACTGCCGCCATCACCAGTGTGATTGATATAATGGCCCCGGTAATTTCGCTCATCGCCTGGGTGGTTGCCTCTTTCGGACTAAGTGAAGGGTTTTCTTCCATTTTGGCATGCACCGCTTCTACCACCACAATCGCATCATCTACCACAATACCAATGGCCAGCACCAGTGCGAACAACGTTAAAAGATTAACAGAGAAGCCGAACAGCTGCATGAAAAAGAAGGTACCGATAATCGCCACCGGAACCGCAATAGCCGGAATTAAAGTAGACCTGAAATCCTGAAGGAAGATAAATACCACGATAAATACCAGTAAAAAGGCTTCGATCAAAGTGTGTTCCACCTGATTGATGGATTCGTCCAGATCGGTTTTGGTACGGTAAAACTGGTTGTATTTAATACCTGCAGGGAAATCTTTCGATAGTTTCGCCAACAGTTTATCAATAGCAATCTGGATTTCGTTGGCATTAGAACCTGATAACTGGATTACCCCAATGGTAATCCCATCGTGTCCGTTTAAACGATTTACACTACCATAACTGTATGCACCCAATTCAACACGGGCCACATCTTTTAAACGTAATATAGAACCATCTGAATTAGAACGGATCGCAATATTTTGATATTCCTCTGGTTTGGTCAGTTTACCTTTATATTTAATGATATATTCAAAGGCCTCACTACTTCTTTCCCCAAACCGACCAGGTGCTGCTTCCAGGTTTTTATCCTGAATGGCAGTAATCACTTCGTTAGGTGTAATTTTGTAAGTAGCCAATTGACTTGGGTTTAGCCAGATACGCATGGAATAATCTTTAATCCCACCAAATACACTGGCCGAACCTACCCCCGGAATCCTTTTAAGTTCGGGAATGATATTGATCTGTGCATAGTTATTTACAAAAACGGCATCGTATTTTTTGGGATCTTCTGAGTAAACACCGATAGCCCCAATAAAACTGTTTTGCTGTTTGGTAGTGGTGATACCATATTGTACAACCTCTGCTGGCAATTGACTGGTGGCCTGCGAAACCCGGTTCTGCACATTAACAGCCGCCTGATCGGGATTGGTACCTTGTTGAAAGTAAACCGTAATGGCCAGGGTACCATCGTTACTGGCACTGGAGGTCATGTAGGTCATGTTCTCCACACCGTTAATTGCTTCCTCCAATGATGGCGTTACCGAACGTAAAATGGTTTCGGCATTAGCCCCAGGGTACACCGCAGTTACCAATACCGACGGAGGTGCGATATTTGGAAAGCGCTCTAAGGGCAACTTTGTTAGGCCAAGTATACCAACTATTACCAATAAGATGGAAATAACAGTCGAAAGTACAGGCCTGTCTATAAATTTCTGAAACATGATTGCTTAAACTTTAATGGTTTGTTAATTTTTTGTTTTTGCAACAGCTACTTTATCTGCTGCTTTTTGAGGCTGGATCACCATGCCCTCCTGTAACTTATCAACCCCGCTTAACACGATCTGGTCGCCAGCTTTTACCCCGTCTTTAACCAGGTAATTTTCGCCGGCTTTACCCACAATGGTAATGGCTTGTTTTTTCACCTTACTGCTGTCGCCTACGGTAAATACAAATACTTTATCCTGCATTTCTACCGTTGAGGACTGCGGCACCAGAATGGCGTTATCGTGCTGTAAACCTAAACGGATTTTACCGGTATTACCCGAGCGAAGGGTTCCGCTGGCATTAGGGAAACTGGCCCTTAAAGTAATGGCACCAGTATTTTTATCAAACTGACCATCGATCATATCGATCTTACCTTTAATTGGGTAAGCAGAATTATCGGCCAATAAAAGTTCTACCGCGGGTAAATGTTTAATCCTGTCGGCAGGAGTTTTACCCGGATAGTTTGCATTAAAATTGTTGAAGTCGTTTTCGGCAAGGGAAAAATAAACATGTACTTCGTGGATATCTGATAACTGCGTTAAAGCCACCTGATCAGTCGGAGAAACTAAACTTCCTTGTTTCTTAGGAATACGACCGATGTACCCGCTCACTGTAGCCTTAACATTGGTATAACCTAAGTTAATCTGCGCGGAAGCCACGCTGGCTCTGGCTTGTTCGGCATTTGCCTGTGCGATTTTGTAAGCCGTTTTAGCTGTTTTTAACTGGAAATCAGAAACTACCTTATTCTGAACAAGTGGTGTTAATTTATCAACCTCCAATTGTGCATTTAAAATAGCCGCTTCTGCAGCATGTAAACTTGCTTTGGCATTGTTTAAAGCCTCGCGGTAAGGGTTTTCGTTAATTTTGAACAGGGTTTGTCCGGCAGTTACATAAGCGCCTTCGTTAACCAAAACACGTTGTAAGTAACCACTTACCTGCGGACGGACATCAATATCAACAGCGCCCTGAATAGAAGCCGGATATTCGATATACGTAGTTTCTGTGCTCGCACTAATGGCGCTTACCGGCAATGCTGGTGGCGGTGGTGCCGCTGCCGATTGCTCCGGTGATGATTTACAGCTTGCAAGAATTAATGAGAGTGTTAGAATAATTAACATTGACTTAACCTGATTAAACCGTTTAACAGTGTTAAGTGAAATAAACAAGTAATGGATAGCATTCATAATATATAATTTATTGTGGATTTAAAGTGTTTAAATAATCTAACGGTGTTAGATTATGATTTAAAAAAAAATTAGCTGTTAATGGATAGTGTAATGCCTTTAATAGCGTCTTTTAAAATTTGCTGGTTTAGTTCGTCTGTTGTTCTTCCATTCGGACGCACCAGGTTAATGGAAATCAGGCCGTGAATGATAGACCAATAGGTATAATATTTCCTGCAGATGTCATCCTCAGAAACTGGTTTCTTCTCGAATAAAGATTCAATTACTTCGCCTAACATATTCGAAACCGTTTCAGCTTCAGTTAATGAGTTTTTCACGGTGCAACAAACCATATCCACACCGTACATTAATTGATAAAATTCTGTATGGGAAAAGGCAAAATTCCAATAGGCAACCCACATGGCTTCCATTTTATCTTCTGCGGTTTCATGTTTGTCGCGGGCGGCTCGGATGTCCTTCGCTAAAATCTGGTAACCTCTCCTGGTTAATTCAAGCAGGATGCCCTCTTTGTTAGAAAAATATTCGTAAATTATTGGGGCGGTATATTCAATCTGGTCGGCAATTTTACGCATACTCAATGCCTGCCAGCCCTCTGTTTGAACAATGTTCAAGGCAGCATCCAGAATTTTTGTTCTGGTTTCATCTTTTAAACGTAGAATTCTTTCTTTACTTCCCATGACTGGAATATTAGGTGTAAATAATCTAACACCGTTAAGCAAATGTAGAACCAATTCCAGAATTCACAATCATTCATTTGTCATAAACATTTTATTGATTAGTTTTACGAGTGATAATCAACGATTAAAGCATTTAAAAGGCTTTTTCAATAAATTAATTTTCTCAATAACTTATAAAAAATGATTTTCCGCGAAGCAAAAACAACTGACATCCCTGCGATCCAAATTGTCAGGCATACCGTAAAAGAGAACATTTTGTCCGATCCGGCGCTGGTTACTGACCAGGATTGTGAAGAATTTATTACCGAGCTTGGCAAAGGCTGGGTTTGCGAAGTAGATGGAGAAGTAGTTGGTTTCTCCATCGTAGATTTAGAGGAGCATAACATTTGGGCGCTCTTTCTGCGTCCGGAGTTCGAAGGTAAAGGTATCGGCAAAGAACTGCACCGCTTAATGATGGATTGGTATTTTAATCAAACTCAAGAAATGGTTTGGTTGGGTACATCTCCCAATACCCGTGCAGAAGAATTTTATACCCGGCAAGGCTGGAAAAAGGTTGGCGTGGTAAATAAAGGTGAAGTGAAATTTGAGATGGGTTATGAGGATTGGGTGAATAGGTAAATCCATTCAAAATATCGTCATTTTAAGGCATTGCTAAGAACGGTCGTCTTTCCCGCGCAGGCGGGAATCTTAATGAAATCAACAAACCCCTAACATGGCATTAGGATTCCCAATCAAGTTGGGAATGACGATGCAGAAAAGAAAATATTAACCACTAAGTCACAAAGAACACAAAGTATTGTGCCTTAGTAATAGTCGTCAAAAGACTGAACCATATAAGGCATATAAGTTACATATAAGCTCAATGCCTAATATGTTCTTACACGTCTTATATGGCAAAAAGAAACTAGTAAAGTTTTAAGCACTTATACCCTGAAACAAATCCGAAAATTAATGCGTCTGCTAGTAGCGATAGTTGTAAGATTGCTTCGTTCCTCGCAATAAAGATGCAGTAAAGAAAAGATTAACCACCAAGTTACAAAGAACACAAAGTATTGTGCCTTAGTAATAGCCGCCAAAAACTGAACCATATAAGGCATATAAGTTACAATATAAGCTCAATGCCTAATATGTTCTTACATGTCTTATATGGTAAAAAACTATAATAAAAGTATTAACCACTAATATCCTGAAACAAATCCGAAAGCTATCGGATCAGGTTGAAGGGCTGAAAGAGCAATCTTAATGCGCCCGCTAATCGCGATAGTTGGTAAGATTGCTTCGTTGCTAACAATGACGATTCAGAAAAGAAAAGATTAACCACTAAGTCACAAAGAACACAAAGTATCGTATCTTAATAATAACAGATAAAAACTGAACCATATCAGGCATATAAGTTACATATAAGCTCAATGCCTAATATGTCCTTAAATGTCTTATATGGTAAAAAGAAACTAGTAAAGTTTTAACCGCTAAGACCCTGAAACAAATCCGAAAATTAATGCGTTCGCTGGTAGCGATAGTTGTAAGATTGCTTCGTTCCTCGCAATGAAGATGCAGTAAAGAAAAGATTAACCACCAAGCCACAAAGAACACAAAGTATTGTGCCTTAGTAATAGCCGCCAAAAACTGAACCATATCAGGCATATAAGTTACATATAAGCTCAATGCCTAATATGTCCTTAAATGTCTTATATGGTAAAAAGAAACTAGTAAAGTTTTAACCACTTATACCCTGGAACAAATCCAAAAATTAATGCGTTCGCTAGTAGCAATAGTTGTAAGATTGCTTCCTTCCTCGCAATAAAGATGCAATAAAGAAAAGATTAACCACCAAGTCACAAAGAACACAAAGTATTGTATCTTAATAATAACAGATAAAAACTGAACCATATCAGGCATATAAGTTACATATAAGCTCAATGCCTAATATGTCCTTAAATGTCTTATATGGTAAAAAGAAACTAGTAAAGTTTTAACCGTTAAGACCCTGAAACAAATCCGAAAGTTATCGGATCAGGGTGACGGACTGCAATAGTAATCTTAATGCGCTCGCTAATCGCGATAGTTGTAAGATTGCTTCGTTCCTCGCAATGAGATGCAGAAAAGAAAAGATTAACCACCAAGTCACAAAGAACACAAAGTATCGTATCTTAATAATAACAGATAAAAACTGAACCATATCAGGCATATAAGTTACATATAAGCTCAATGCATAATATGTCCTTAAATGTCTTATATGGTAAAAAGAAACTAGTAAAGTTTTAACCGTTAAGACCCTGAAACAAATCCGAAAGCTATCGGATCAGGTTGAAGGGCTGAAAGAGCAATCTTAATGCGCCCGCTAATCGCGATAGTTGGTAAGATTGCTTCGTTGCTAGCAATGACGACGCAGAAAAGAAAAGATTCACCACTAAGTCACAAAGAACACAAAGCAAGTTCCTTATTAGTGACTTCGCGCCTTAGTGGTAAAAAAATCTAACTATTCCAGATAAAAGGTGCCTGTTTTACAAAGGCCTTCTCCCCGAACTGCTCAATGATAAACTGAGCCAAATTAGAAGCATTAATCTGTTCGCCATCACAATTAACCAAACTTGTGCCTATAGCACTTTGTTCGTCGGTTTGAATGATTAAGGGTAAACGGATTAAAGTCCAATCGAGATCAATTTCAGTTAACAGATCATATTCTTTTTGCCTGTCTGCGGTAGAAACAGGATAATTATCATACATCCATTTGGTTGCAAATTGGGTCTTCGCATCCTTTTCATCAGCAGGCGTATTCACATTGATCCCTGTAATCAGGATGTACCGCTTCAGATCAAAAGCCTTCATTGCTTTTAAAATATTACCTGTCGATTGGGTAAAGATTGTTTTTTCACTGGCGGGTTGTCCCGTTCCTAATGCACTGACAACGATATCGCAGCCTTGTAAAAAAGCATTTACCGTTTCCACATCTTTTACATCGCCTGTAATGATTTCCAGCGAAGGATGATTGATCTGAAGTTTTTCTGGATTCCTGACAAGGGCTTTTACCCTGAATTGTTGCGCCAATAGCGCTTTTAAAATATAAGTACCAGCTTTACCTGTGGCACCAATTAAAGCAATTTTTAAATCTTGCATGATGTTCTTTATAAAATTTTAGAAAATAATAGTTTATCCGTTATCAGAGTGATAAGGGAATGTCAGAATTGAATTCTGTTTGAGTTATATTTTATAAAGAGATTTTAATGGGACTAATGTACAAAAAAAATCGTTATTTCGATCCGATAGTTATCGATGAAGTGTAACGAAACGGAGATCCTTCGACTCCGCTCAGGATGACAATTAACAATAAACATCGTCATCTCGACCGGAACGCAGTGAAGCGGAGAGATCTACAGTAACCTCCAATTAAAGTGCAAAGATTTCTCCATTCCGCTGCGCTTCAGTCGAAATGACGACGCATCTATCCCAGCATTTGCTACATAAATCTTAACCACATAAGTACACATAAACTCCATATCTAATGTGTTCTTACATGGCTTATATGGTGAAAAGAAAATAGTGAAAAATTTTAACCATTAAGACACTGAAACAAATCCGATAGCTATTGGATCAGGGTGATGGCCTTAGTAATAACAACCGTCAAAAGACTGAACCATATAAGGCATATAAGTTAAATATAAGCGCAATACCTAATATGTTCTTACATGTCTTATATGGTGAAAAGAAACTAGTAAAGTTTTAACCATTAAGACCCTGAAACAAGTTCAGGGAAAGACTTAGTAATAACAGCCGTCAAAAAGACTGAACCATATAAGGCATATAAGTTAAACGCAACACCTAATATGTTCTTACATGTCTTATATGATGAAAAGAAACTAGTAAAGTTTTAACCACCAAGACACAAAGAACACAAACTGAATGATATCCTGTTGTCTTCGTACCTTTGTGGTAAAACACTAACCCTTAAACTTCTTCATAAACGTACTCACACTTTCCTCCAAATTCCCATCAGCAATGGCTTTAACGAAAGCAGTACCAATAATGGCTCCGTTGGCATACGAACAAGCCTTATCAAAAGTCTGTTTATCGCTGATCCCGAAGCCTATCATCGTTGGGTTCTTCAGGCTCAGGTTTTTAATTCTGCTGAAATAAGCTTCTGTGGTATCGCCAACTTCGAGGTTTTTACCCGTAGTAGCCGATGATGATAACAAATAGATAAAGCCATTGGTTAAACCATCAATTTTATGAATGCGTTCTTCAGCGGTTTGAGGCGTAATTAAGAACACATTGCTCAGGTTATGTTTTTCGAAACAATCTTTATAAAATTCCTCGTACTCTACCATGGGCAGATCGGGAACGATACAACCATCTACCCCTACTTCAGCACAGGCTTCGCAGAATTTTTCTACGCCAAACTGCAAAACAGGGTTTACATAACCCATTAACAAAACAGGAATGGTAACGGTCTTACGCAAGTCTTTCAACTGTTCGAAAAGCAGGTTAAGCGTCATACCCTGATCAAGCGATTGTTTACTACTGGCCTGGATTACCGGTCCATCGGCAACAGGATCGGAATAAGGAAAACCGATTTCGAGCATATCAGCACCTGATTTCTCCAATGCCTCTGCAATTTTAATGGTATCGCCAGTATTTGGATAACCAGCGGTATAATAAATTGATAATATATTTTTCTTCTCTTGGAAGAGTTGTTTAATTCGATTCATTTTATGAGATGTGAGATGTGAGATGTGAGATGTGAGAACCAGACAGGAAGTCTAATATCTCAAATCTATTGTCTCAAATCTACCTTAAAGATTAAAATATTTAATATAAGTGTCCAGATCCTTGTCGCCACGACCTGAAAGGCAAACCACTACGTTTTCGCCACCTTTAAATTTCATTTTTTCTAAGTAAGCCAGGGCGTGTGCACTTTCAATGGCTGGAATAATCCCTTCCAATTGTGTACAAAGCAAACCGGCTTCTAAACTTTCTTCGTCAGTAATGGACACGTATTGGCCACGGCCGGTTTTAAACAAATGTGCATGTTGTGGACCAATGCCCGGATAATCCAATCCTGCCGAAACCGAATGCGGTTCTACCACCTGACCATCTGGCGTTTGCATTAAAATACTTCTGCTACCGTGTAAAACACCCTCTTTACCTAAATAAGTGGTTGCGGCAGAAAATCCGCTTGAGACCCCTTTTCCGGCTGCTTCAACAGCGATGAGTTTAACATTTTCATCGTCCATAAAGTGGTAGAACATACCCATGGCATTACTTCCACCACCTACACAGGCCAAAACATAATCAGGCTGGTCGCTTCCCGTCTGCTCTAATAATTGTTTTTTGGTTTCTTCAGAAATGATCGATTGAAAAATCGCCACCATATCAGGGTAAGGGTGCGGACCTACTACCGAACCGATGATGTAATGTGTATCAACCGGGTTATTGATCCAGTCGCGCATCGCCTCATTAGTCGCATCTTTTAAAGTTTTACTTCCAGAGCTTGCGGGAACAACCTTTGCACCCAACATTTTCATACGAGCAACATTCGGCGCCTGGCGCTCAATGTCGACCTCCCCCATGTAAATCACACACTCGAGGTTACGCAAAGCACATACTGTTGCCGTGGCCACGCCGTGCTGACCAGCGCCTGTTTCAGCGATAATCCTTTTTTTACCCAGTTTTTCAGCCAATAAAATCTGTCCGATGGTGTTGTTGATCTTATGGGCACCGGTATGGTTTAAATCTTCCCTTTTCAAGAAAATATTGGCACCAAATCTTTCCGAATACCTTTTAGCAAGGTATAATGGCGAAGGACGGCCAACGTAATCTTTTAATAACTGATGAAATTCCTTTTGAAAATCGGCATCATCAATAATCTTTAAATAGTTTTGACGCAATTCTTCTACGTTTGGATAAAGCATTTCGGGGATGTACGCACCTCCAAAATCTCCATAATATCCTTTTTCGTTTACTTTGTATTTCATAATATCTATCAACTAATCTGTCACATTGAGCTTGTCGAAATGCTATACTAAATTCCTTCGACAGGCTCAGGATGACACTATTTTGTGTTCATTTCTTTTATAAATTCTTTAATCTTCTCCGCATCTTTCAGGCCCGGTTCAATTTCGAACCTGCTATTGATATCCAAAGCATATAAACGTTCATCGCTTATTTTTTTTATGGCCGGGGCATGTTCTAAATCAACTCCACCACTTAAAAAGTAAGGTTTTGTGTAAGTATATCGGTCTAAAACAGACCAATTGAACGTTTTTCCCGATCCACCATGTGTTTTGGTTTTGGTATCGAACAGAAAATAATCTACCACAGCTAAATAAGGTTCCAGATCAGAAAAATCAAAATCTTCATCTATTCCAAAAGCTTTGATTACTTCCAAAGTAGGGAAAGTCGATTTTAATGCTGCACAGTATTCAGGCGATTCACTGCCGTGTAACTGAACAGCTTTTAGCTTCAATGTGTTTACCTTATCTTTTACTTTTTCAAGATCTTCATTGACGAAAACACCAACAGTCTTAATTTCTGAGGGAATGTATTTAATCAATTCAGCAGAAACATCACTGATCAACCTTGGCGATTTCTCATAAAAAATAAAACCCAGATAATCTGGTTGCAATTCTGCCACCGCAGCAATATTGGCGGCCAAACGCGTTCCACAAACTTTTAACTTTAACATGCCAATAGGTTTTTGAAACTGTTTAACGCTTTTTTGCTTGTTAAAGATTCTTCGGCTTCATAAAAGCAGTCGGCAAAAGACAGTTCAGGTTTGATCGTTTTAATCGCTAGTGCCGAATTACACAGTACCACATTGTTCTGCACATCAGTGGCTTCGCCGTTTAACACATCCATAAATATTTTGGCTGATGATTCCACGGTATCGCCACCTTTAATCGCGTTTACATCAACCCTGCCGAAGCCCATATCCTGAAGCGTTAAAATCTGCTCGCCCTTGTTCGAAAAGGTTTTCACATCGCAGGTTAACGAAACTTCATCATAGCCTTCTAATGCATGTACAATGGTGTAATTTTTATCGGTATCCTGGTATAAATAAGCATATAAACGCGCCAGTTCCAAGCTAAATACCCCTACCATCTGGTATTTCGGCTGTCCGGGGTTAACCATCGGGCCGAGCATATTAAAAAATGTTTTCACCCCCAGTTCCTTGCGGATTGGTGCTACAATTTTCATCGCAGGATTAAACAATGGCGCATGCAGGAAACAGATCCCTGCTTTATCGAGATTGCGTTTTAAAGTGTCTTCATCATTGGTAAAAGTATAACCTAAATATTCCATTACGTTAGAAGAGCCGCAGCCCGACGAAACGCCATAATTACCATGTTTGGCCACCGGATGACCAGCACCCGCCACAACAAATGAGGATAAGGTAGAGATATTAAAAGTGTCTTTACCATCGCCACCGGTACCACAAAGATCAATCAGGTCATAACCCGATAAGTTTACTTTAACACACATATCCAACATGGCATCACGGAAGCCCTGTAACTCCTGCACCGTGATGTTGCGCATGGCATATGCGGTAATAAAAGCGGCAATTTGCGAAGAATTAAAAGCTCCTTCCGAAATGGAGATTAGAATATTCTTAGCTTCTTCCCTGCTAAAACTCTTGTTCTCGAATAAATGGTTTAATATTTTTTTCATGTTTTGTATACCTCTTATCGTCATTCTGAACTTGTTTCAGAATCTTTCACGTAGATGCTGAACTAAATCCGATAGCTATCGGATCAGCATGACGATCATTCAAAAATTCATTTTTTGCGCCATGATTTGTGTCTCCACAAACCAATTTATATTTATTCCGGTTCGTGAAGACACGAACCGTGGCGATGGTTTATTGCAATGTTATTTAACCACAGATGAAAAGGATGAACAAGGATAAAAATCTGTGTGTATCTGTGTACATCTGTGGTTCATTTTCATTTATCTCTTTATTTTGCGCCATGGTTTGTGTCTCCACAAACCAATTTATATTTATTCCGGTTCGTGAAGACACGAACCGTGGCGATGGTTTATTGCAATGTTATTTAACCACAGATGAAAAGGATGAACAAGGATAAAAATCTGTGTGTATCTGTGTACATCTGTGGTTCATTTTCATTTATCTCTTTATTTTGCGCCATGGTTTGTGTCTCCACAAACCAATTTATATTTATTCCGGTTCGTGAAGACACGAACCGTGGCGATGGTTTATTGCAATGTTATTTAACCACAGATGAAAAGGATGAACAAGGATAAAAATCTGTGTGTATCTGTGTACATCTGTGGTTCATTTTCATTTATCTCTTTATTTTGCGCCATGGTTTGTGTCTCCACAAACCAATTTATATTTATTCCGGTTCGTGAAGACACGAACCGTGGCGATGGTTTATTGCAATGTTATTTAACCACAGATGAAAAGGATGAACACGGATAAAAATCTGTGTGTATCTGTGTACATCTGTGGTTCATTTTCATTTATCTCTTTATTTTGCGCCATGGTTTGTGTCTCCACAAACCATTATGTTTATTCCGGTTCGTGTCTCCACGAACCGTGGCGATGGTTAAAAAAAAACTGCATAAAAAAAGGATTGCTTTTTGGGCAATCCTCTTCGTTGTGTTTAAAATATTTTAAAATATATAACAATAGAATTTGCCTAACGAATTTCGTTATGCCACCACCAATTGTTATTTAAGTTTTTAATTATCATGTTTGTATAAAGCAAATATTGACATTGTTTTTTAATATTCCAAAATCTTTCTAAAAATATATGGCTTTCTTTAAAAGAAAAGTACAGTTTAATGATGATTTAGGTTTCGGATCCAATCCCGTAACCAAAAACCAACGCATGCTTAACCCCGATGGTTCAGCAAATATCGAGCGTACCGGATTGCCCTGGTTCAAATTTGATGATACCTACACCCGTTTGGTAACCATGAGCTGGACACGGTTTTTCTTTGTGATTCTTCTTGCCTACCTCGTGGTAAATACCATTTTTGCAGTTTTATATAATGTTGTTGGGATTGAAAATTTAGATGGCGCCAAAGGTGTAACCCTGCGCGATCAGTTTTTTGATGCCTTTTTCTTTTCTGCACAAACCATTTCTACGGTGGGTTATGGCCACATTTCGCCACAGGGTTTTGTTACTAGTGTGCTAGCCGCTTTCGAAAGCATGCTGGGTTTATTGGCTTTTGCACTGGCTACAGGTTTATTGTACGGCCGTTTTAGCCGACCTACTTCTAAAGTGAGTTTCAGTAAAAAAATGGTGATTGCTCCTTATGAGAAAGGCCATGGCTTGATGTGCCGTTTGGTTAACCTGCGTCGTAATCAGCTTATCGAAGTAGAAGTGCAGATGGTGATGTCGTATAATGAAACCGTTGATGGCAAACATGTTAGAAAGTTTTATCCTTTGCCCTTAGAGCGCAGTAAAATTGGTATCCTATCGTTAAACTGGACGCTGGTACACCCCATTACCGAAGATAGTCCGTTTTTCGAAAAATCGCTAACGGAGTTGCAACTGGCAGAAGTAGAGGTTTTTGTAATTCTTAAAGCTTTTGACGACACCTTTTCGCAGACGATCCATACCAGAACGAGTTATCAGGATGAAGAAATAGAAATGGATGCCCGGTTTGAGAAAATGTATTACCATAATGACGAAGGCAAAATGGTGATGGATTATAGTAAACTGGATAAGGTTACTAGGACGGTGTAAGCATTTCTTGCTTTAAAAGTTTTTTTGGAAAGCAGGCTTCGGTGCTAATCGGTTGCGATAGTCCCGCCATCCACTACAATCTTTTTGTGGTGCTGTCATCTTGAGGCACGAAGGATCTGTTCCATAGGCGGCAGATGCTTTGTACCTCAGCATGACATGAAATTGAGGGTTGCTGCAAGCAAAAAGGATTTCCGCTGCTATCGGGTTTATGTGGGTTTGGGTAAGTGCAATAAATAGACCATCCCACCTTACAGGCATCCCTCCAGAAGAGAGGAACCAAAAACTGATTCAGAGTTGTCAACTTTAATAGCAAGAGGCAAGAAAGTTGACAACTCTTACGAAGATGTCTTTTGTATAAAATCCAAGATATCCTGATACAATTGATTCCCGCCAAAAATCATCTGACTGATCATAGGTACATAGCTTTTGCCTTTAATCTCCTTTATTTCAACGGGAATATTGTTTGCTTTAAGCTTTTCGTATAACCTCGGCGTTTGTAATTTAATGGCGCTAACCTATAAGCCTTACAGTTTAAACCCTTTATCTATAACCACCAACCCTTCTACCCATGATTCGTCACCTTGATCCAATATCGGATTTATTTCAGGTTCTGTTCTATCTAAAATATATAAGGTTAGGCGCTAAACAATTGTACTGGGTCTTAGACTCCGTTCAGACTGACAATTAATCTAGCTTAAACCGCCAACATAAATGTGCCACCGAAACGCCAAACCCTAACCGCAATACGCTATTCTATTTACCTTACTTCTTAAACCTTAAACACTCTACCTTAAGCCTTAATCAGCGGATTCTTCTCTTTCGCAAACAAATCAAAGACCTTTTTATCTACAAATGCAGGGAAAAGTTTGTTCATCCATACCGCTAATTTCCCTTGTCCCGTCATGATTAATGTACGTTTGCGTTGTTCAATGCCATCGGCAATAATGCCCGCTACCTCTTCTGATGTCATCATTTTACCTTCATCCATGCTGGTTTCGCCATGAGCAGCGCCATCTTTTGATAGAGCAGTTACGCGGATGTTAGAAGCCGTAAAACCAGGGCAAGCCACCATTACGTTTACACCTGTCTTCAATAATTCGGTACGCAAAGATTCCATAAATCCGTTCATCGCAAATTTAGATGCAGAATAACCCGTACGGCCTGGCAAGCCACGATAGCCGGCAATTGATGAAACGCCAACCACTGTTCCTTTGGTTTTTAAAATCTCTGGCAAAGCATATTTGGTACAGTAAACCGTTCCCCAAAAGTTTACATCCATCAGGTTTTTAAGTACCGATAAATCCAGATCGTTAAATAGGGCACGCATCGATAAACCGGCATTGTTCACCAGGATATCAATCTTTTGAAAGGATACTAAAGCTTGTTTAATAATCAGTTCGCAGTCGGCTTCTTTACTTACATCGGCCTGAACCGCCACCGCCCTGATGCTATATTTTTTCTCCAGTTCTGCAGTGATTTCGCAAAGGGTTACATATTGGCGGGCAGCTAAAACCAGATTGGCACCACGTTTTGCAAATTCTTCGGCGCAGGCTTTCCCGATTCCGCTTGATGCCCCGGTGATGATGATAACTTTATCTTTCATTAAAAAATGATTTTCTTTTTGAATGTTGAATGCTTTATTCCTGTAATCCTAAAATCCTGTAAATCTTAATCCTATTTCATCATCGCGGTTTCGTAAGGGACGCGGGTAATAATCGATCGGCCTAGTGTAATTTCATCTGTGTATTCGAGTTCGCCGCCAAATGCAATTCCACGAGCAATGGTGGTTACCGGAACATTGAACTCTTTTAGTCTTTTATAGAGATAGAACAAGGTGGTATCGCCTTCCATATTCGGACTGAGCGCTAAAATTACTTCTTTAATGCCTCCTAATGCCATTCTGGCCACCAAGCCATCAATAAACAGATCAGACGGACCCACCCCATCCATTGGGGAAATTAATCCACCCAAAACATGGTAAACCCCAAAATATTGCCCTGTATTTTCAATCGCCATTACATCGCGGGTATCTTCTACCACACAAATGGTTTCTTTATCGCGTTTTATCGAAGTACAGATTTCGCATACGGTATAATCAGAAATATTATGACAGGTAGTACAATGTTTAATCTGCTGTTTTAACTTGATAAATGTATTGCCAAACTGGTTTACCTCCTCCTGCTCTTTGTTTAAAAGATGTAAAACCAAACGTAAAGCCGTTTTTTGACCTACACCCGGAAGTTTCGAGAATTCGTTTACCGCATCTTCGAGCAGCTTGGATGAAAAATTCATGGTGCAAAAATAGGTAAAAAGGTTTGTTAGTTCAATAGTTCAATAGTCATTGGTTCAATGGTAACTGCAAATTGCCAACTAAAAACTGGATATTGGTTCATTGGTCAATAGTTTAATGGTTGATAGTTCATAGCCAATAGTAACTGCAAATTGCCAACTGAAAATTGGATATTGATTGATAGTTCATGGCCAATAGTAACTGCAAATTACCAACTGAAAACTGATTAGCGTTTATTAATCATTTGTATATTTGATTTTAGGTGTCTGATAATTGCATATTGGTTATTGGACGTTTTAACTTCGGACTTCCGACTTCGGACTCCCTAACACGGACTTCCGACTAACAACAATATTGCTTGATTTGATAGTTTTCTTTACATTTATCAGCTTAATACGAAACTATGTCTCCAACCATTCTATTGTGTTTCCTGATCGGTTACTTTTTATTGCTGATCATTATTTCCTTTGTAACCTCAAAAAACTCATCCGATAATTCGACCTTCTTTGTTGCCAACCGGAACTCTAAATGGTACCTGGTTGCCTTTGGAATGATCGGCACTGCCCTTTCTGGTGTTACCTTTATATCCGTACCTGGTGAAGTTGGCGCACCCAGCGGAAACCAGTTTCAATATTTCCAGTTTGTGCTCGGCAATGCGGTTGGCTTTATCATCATCGCTACAGTTCTGCTTCCGCTTTACTACCGGATGAACTTAACCTCGATTTATAGCTATATTGAAAAGAGATTAGGCCATTATAGCTACAAAACCGCAGCATCGATCTTTTTATTGAGCCGTACATTGGGTTCCGCGACAAGATTGTATTTGGTAGTGATTGTTTTACAACGTTTTATCTTCGATAATTATGGGATCCCCTTCTGGTTAACGGTATTGATTTCACTGGCATTGATATGGTCGTACACTTTTAAAGGTGGATTAAAAACAATTATTATTACCGATACTTTACAAACGTTTTTCCTCGTTTTATCCGTTTTCTTAACTATTTATTTTATCTGCAACAGTTTAAATTTCAATATTCCGCAGGCATTTGAGACGGTAAAAAACAGTAGTTATTCCAAGATATTCTTTTTAGATGATTTCCTGACCAATAAGTTCTATTTCAGTAAACAGTTTATCGGCGGTATTTTTGTGACCATTGCCATGACGGGCTTAGACCAGGATCTGATGCAGAAAAACCTGAGCATGGGCACCATAAAAGAGGCACAAAAAAACATGTTCACTTTTACGGGTGTATTTGTGATTCTGAATGTTTTCTTTTTAAGCGTGGGCGCCTTGTTATACATTTTCGCGGCAAAAAACGGCATCGATATACCATTGGATCATATTACCGGAAAACCCCGAACAGATTTACTATTTCCCGAAATTGCGTTGAACAACCTGGGCGCTATACCGGCCATTATCTTTATGCTGGGTTTAACCGCAGCCACCTTCGCCACTACAGATTCGGCTTTAACGGCTTTAACCACCTCGTTTTGTGTCGACTTTTTAGGCATGGATAAAGCAGAAAATGTAAATGCAAAAGACGCGGTAAAAAAACGCCATACCGTACACATCGCCTTTTCAATTTTGATGTTTTTAGTGATTCTCGTCATCAATGCATTTAACAGTTCATCCGTGGTGAGTTTAATTTTCACCATTGCCTCCTACACCTACGGACCGCTTTTAGGCTTATATAGTTTTGGATTATTTGTAAAAAAACGCGGACTTCATGATAAATTAGTGCCGATAGTTTGCTTATTATCACCTTTTTTATGTTACTTGCTTGCAACGAATTCGACCAGATTATTGGGCGGTTACGTTTTTAGTGTTGAACTGATTTTGATTAACGGTTTAATCACGTTTATAGGCTTGTTGTTCATCAGCAAAAAAACTGATGCGCAAACCAAATTTTAATATTAGAATAACAGTATATGACGAGTGAAGAAAAAATTAGAAGCGCTTTCGAAAACAAAGACTGGCAGGAAATTAAAGTAACCGATTCCTGGCAAATTTTTAAAATCATGGCCGAATTTGTAGACGGCTTTGAAAAACTGGCTAAAATTGGCCCATGTGTTACCATTTACGGTTCAGCGCGTACCGCTCAAACGCATAGATATTATCAATTGGCAGAACAATGTGGTAAATTATTAACCGATCGCGGTTACGGTGTTATTACAGGCGGTGGCCCGGGCATTATGGAAGCCGGTAACAAAGGCGCCCACACGAACGGCGGAAAATCGGTAGGTTTAAACATTGAGTTGCCTTTTGAGCAGTTCCACAATAAATACATTGATCATAATAAATTACTGGAATTTGATTATTTCTTTGTACGTAAGGTGATGTTCATGAAATACAGTCAGGGTTTTGTGGTTTTACCAGGTGGTTTTGGTACCATGGATGAGCTATTTGAAGCCTTAACCCTTATCCAGACCGGCAAAATTGCACGTTTCCCAATCGTATTGGTTGGTGTTGATTATTGGGGTGGATTAATTGACTGGATTAAAGGTACGATGCTTCAAAAAGAACATAACATCCACGAAGAAGATTTAAACCTTTTCAGGTTGGTAGATACCGCAGAAGAAGCTGCAGAGCATATTTTCCGTTTCTACGATAAATATGTACTTAAACCGAATTTTTAGAAAGGTTCAATGGTTCATTTGCCATTGGTTCATTAGTCTGTTCCAGACGACAACCGATTAGTTGTTGGCACTGGTTAACTAAAAACAGTTAACTGCCAATTGAAAACTAGTATTAACTGAAAAAGTGCTTACAAACAATAAGCACTTTTTTTATGTAACAACTTTAACCAACTGCCATCTAAAATAAAACGCAATTAAAATGTCGAAATTTATCAATTGGAAAAGTAATTGGCTTAACGGAAACTTTCAGCTTTTTGCAGATGGTGTTCAAAAAGGTATGATTTCTTTTAGCAGCTGGAGAAGCGATGCAGAAAGCATGTTTGAAGATAAAAACTATCAATTCGCTAATGACGGTTTTTGGAAATCGAGGACTAAAGTAATTGATAGAAAAACGCTTGAGGTTATTGCAATCATTAATTACGATAGCTGGAAATCGATGGCTGTGATTAGTTTAAACACTGGCGAACAGTACGAATGGAAATCAACCGGTATCTGGAAATCGCAATGGACGGTAAGCAACTATAAGGATGAGCATATTATTTACACTTCGAGTAGCAACAGTGGCACAATATCTTCCAATACAGATAATAAATTATTAATAATAACCGGTTTATTTATTAAACAGGTTTACAACAAACGGACAGCCCTCATGATTGCCTGCATCGTTCCGGTTATTACCACATCGACACTTCGTCATCATTAATTATAATTTAACCTTTTTGTGAGATGGAACAGGTATTAAGTTGGAGAAAAGGTTTATTTGATAGTAATTATCAGGTAATAAACAATGGCTATTTAAAATTTTCCATCAATTTTGGTTCGTGGAAAAATACGGCAATAGCCACTACTCAGGCAGGTATTTACCTGCTAAAAAGTGAAGGGTTTTCTAAACCGGAAACTAAAATCCTAGACAACCAGAATACGGTTTTGGCCGTAATTACTTACGACTGGCTGGGTTTTAAAGCCAGGATTGTATTTGCCTCTGGCGAAACTTTCGATTGGAGTTATCAAAACAGCTTGTTAAGCCGTTGGTCTTTAAATAACCATAAAGACAAACAGATTCTTTTTAATGCTTCAGCAGGAAGTGGATTGATCCATACCAATGTTGATGATGATATGCTGGTACTATGTGGCCTTTTTATAAGGGAATATTATTCGAGACTGATTTTCGGCCTGATTATTTTTATATTCTGCGTGCTTACTTTTAAAAGTATTTTTTAGTTGTCATTCTGAGCGTAGCGAAGAATCTGTAAGCGACAATCTGAACAATCTAGTCTTAGCGTCTCCAATGCTATTAAGTTAAGCTATTTATATGTCTGGTGCAACCTGCTTTTATTTTGCCGAACTTTAATTCTGGGAAAGCTTCTTGTTGGCTTTACCGCAACTACAGTTTTAGAAATTTGCTCTATTAGCCGTTTAATTATTGTTTTCAGTTTTGATCCCATGACTAACTCAATTAGGCTGTTCCTAACAAATCTGAATGCATTTTGCCAGTTGAAGATATAATCGTATCTTCTTTTATCCGTGTTTTTTTCAATCGTGTCCTGTGCGGTAATCCCCAGTAAAGCAACGAGATTCATCATGAAAATATGGGCCTCAAATTCCTGGTGTATGCCTTCTGGCTTACGGCTACCAAACTGCTCGAGTTTCATTTTGGGCTTGAGCTTTTTAAAACCCTCTTCAATCCCCCACCTGAAAGTATAAAGCTGGTTAATATCTGCTAAGCTGATATTCTTAGGCTCAAGTGAGGATATCAATAGTTCGATCTCACCTGTTGTTAGTTTGATTTTCGAAACTCTTACTTTTATGGGTTCGCAATCTTGCCCATGCTCGGCACAGGTCCTTTTTTCCCTTAAACTTGGTTGCCACTCCGTAATAAAATCCTCAGATGGATTATTCATTACCTGTTTGGCAAAGGTAGAATTCGATGAGCTAACCCTGATACAAAAGTCACTTTTCTGTTCGATAAGCCTCTTGAATATATTGAAGTAACCAAATCCCCTGTCTAAGATAAAAATAGCCTTATCGACCGCCAGGTTGTTTAGGCAATCCTTGAAAAGAGTTCTCTCTGAGTTCTTCATCTCGCTTATCCGACTCGCCAATACTGTCTTTGTGTTGATGTCAAAAAGCATAAACAATTGGGCAAGACAACTTTTGGCACCATTTTCATTTTCAGAATAAACGCCAAAGTGTTTTTTTATACCCGGTGATGCAGGCAGCGAGACCGTTGAGCCATCGCCGGCGATCAACTGAAAGCCTTTCCAACGTCTAACATAGTGTCGTTGATGAAAATCCACAAGTATGCTGTTCAGATCCTTAAAAAATGAAATTTCGACCTTATAACGAGCCAGTGAGAAAGCTGCCCCAGTAACTGTTTTGACTTTGAATTTGGGCAATAGAGTTGAAATATTGTATTCAACAGATTCCTTGAATAGATTCAAAATTGAGGTAACTACGATAGGAAAGGTAAGTGAGCGCTTTCTGATGAAAAACTTTGCTTTGGTAATATACTTCTCAGGGGTCGGATTTTTTTGAATAAAATCACATGTTTTTTTTAGGAGAAACGATATGTTTCTCCTTGGAAATATTGCTGGAAATTAAACTCATGTATCTTTTTTGATTGTATATAAATATACAAAAAAACTATCTGAAAATCCCAAAACCCTTAACTTAATAGCATTGTTAGCGTCTCGCTAAGACACTAAAAAATATTAATCTCACCTTTATAGAATTATTCAGTCTCGTAGCGAGACACTAAGACTAAAGTCGTTTCTTTTTGAAGCGCTAATACCCGTAATCAATAGGGCGGTTCCGGTCCTGCTGTACATTCCAATCCTTTTGGGAATTATTCTATACTAACAATTACCGGTACCCAAAAGGGATTTCCATTTCCATCAGGGCTATTGTGCGCGGGCAGTTATCAGATATAATTACAAAACGATCCTAATCTGGTCTTAGCGTCTCGCTAAGACAATAAAAATTATTAATCTCAACTTTATAGAATTATTCAATCTCGTAAAGAGAGGCTAAGACTAGATTAGTGGTCAGCATCTATCCTGCAATAAAGGAAGCTGTATCATAAATTGTAATTGAATTTGTCACGTTGAGCCTGTCGAAACGCCTTGTAAAATATTTGAATAGGTCCTTCGACAAGCTCAGGGATGACAATTCTATATTTATGAGAAAGCCTTGACGTACCTCAGGAAAAACTTCCTAAGCCCTCCCCTCTCGCTTACCCCCTCAGACCCAATCTGGTCTTAGCGTCTCGCTAAGACAATAAAAAGTATTAATCTCAACTTTATAGAATTATTCAGTCTCGTATCGGGACACTAGGGCTAAAGTCGTTTCTTTTTGAAGCGCTAATATCCGTAATCAATAGGGCGGTTCCGGTCCTGCTGTACATTCCAATCCTTTTGGGAATTATTCTATACCAACAATTACCGGTACCCAAAAGGGATTTCCATTTCCATCAGGGCTATTGTGCGCGGGCAGTCATCAGATATAACGACGAAACGATGTGGTTTTAGCATCTCACTAGGGCAATAGAAATATTAATATCGCCTTTAAAGCACTATTTCATCACGTAGCGAGACGCTACGACTAGATTAGAGCTCTACCAAAGCACAACGGCTTTTGGTGCACCTGTTATTATGATATATCGTAATCATATGGAAATGGTTAAAGTCCGCTTACACCACCACTTACCACCAGTTTCATGGCATCAGCGGCTGTCATCTGCAAATCCGTCACCTTATCTCTTCTTACAATACAAAGCTGACCTGCAAAAGAATAAGAAAGTGGAAAATAGACTGCTACTTCATCAGGCAGATCGAGTTTATGCAGATCGTTCTGCGTTAAAAAGCCGATCTTTTTTAAGCCTCCCTCTACTTCCACCAGCACCGGGTGGTTAAATTTTTTCTCATCGCCAACAAAAGCCTCTGTTAAATCTTTTATGGATGAATAAATAAAATTAAGCAAAGGTAACCGTTGCATCATCCGCTGGAACCAGTTATACATAGGTTCGGTTACCAAATTGGTTACAAAAATACCGGCCAGCAAAATAAGGGCTAAAACCGTCAGCAAACCTAAACCAGGGATATTCCGGCTTTCGCCTGTATTGGGATTTACGCCTAAAATATTGTTTACATTTAACCAGCTATCAACAGTTGTAACCGCCCAAACCACAATAAAAATACTCACGGCAATGGGTACAACAATTAATAAACCTTTAATCAAATAGTTTAAAATAGCTTTCCCGACTTTATTCATGGTGCAAAATTAGGAAAAATATGGTTAGAATTGTTTAATTGCTCAATTGTTAACGCTGTACAGCCAACAATATATCAATTAAACAATTTAGCATAGCTCTTACTCATAAAAATAAACCCTTTTTACTCTTTGCGAGATATTCGTCAGAATTTCATACGGAATGGTACCGATATCTTTGGCCAACTGCATAATGGTTTGTTCTTTATTAAAAACAATAGCTTCATCGCCAGGTTTCACATCAATCCCCGAAACATCTAACATCGTCATATCCATACAGATCGAGCCAATTGTAGGCACCAGATGTCCATTGATGAGCATTTTACCAACCCCATTGCCAAAATACCTGGTGTATCCGTCTGCGTAGCCAATTTTCACCGTTGCTATTTTTCCACCGTTTGGCATCACCCCTTTCCTGCTGTATCCTACAGTTTCTCCGGGAGCTAAAGTCTTCACCTGCGTAACAGTAGTTTTAAGCACCATTACCGTCTGTAAACCACGGTTATTGGCCAAAGCAGAATCGAAACCATATAAACCAATCCCCAAACGAACCATATCCATCTGCGCTTCGGGCCAGCGTGAAATGCCAGAAGTATTGGATATATGAAGCAGCGGTTTATAACTTAAAACATTTAACAACTGATTAGCGATGATTTTAAACCTTTCGATCTGTTGTTGTGTAAATCTATCGTGTTCTGCAGCATCACTTGCCACCAAATGGGAGAAAATACTTTGAACCTTTACCCTGGCCGAATCCTTTAGCAGATCAGATAAGGCATCCATTTCAGCTTGATCGAAACCTAAGCGGTGCATGCCGCTATCTATCTTAATATGGATCGGATAATCGAAATCATAATCCGATAGTGCATTTAAAAAGCTGTTCAGAATCTCTACACTATAAATTTCAGGTTCGAGTTTATGTTTAATGATGGCTTCAAAAGCAGATTCTTCAGGGCTCATCACCATAATGGGCAGCGTAATTCCGGCTTTCCTCAAAGCAATACCTTCATCGGCATAGGCTACAGCCAGATAATCTACCTTATGGAACTGCAATAAATTTGCGATTTCGAAACTTCCGCTTCCATACGAAAAGGCCTTCACCATCGCCATTATTTTAACGCCAGGCTTAATTTTGGAACGGTAAAATTGTAGGTTGCCTACCATGGCATTCAGGTCGATTTCTAAAACAGTGTCATGTATCTTTTGGGTGAGCAGTTTACTGATGCGTCCAAATTCAAACCGCCTGGCTCCTTTTACCAATATGGTTTCGTGGTTAAACTGCAAACCCGGAAAAGCCTCTACAAAAGCATTGGTATCCTCAAAAAACTGAGTTTCGAAATTAAAAAGATCGGCATAACGCGAAATATGTGTTCCGATACCAATTAACCTATTTACCTTTTTCTGTGAGAGCAATCCGGCTATTTCGGTATATAAATCAAGATCATCTCTCCCGGTTTCGAATAATTCGGAAAGGATAACGGTTTTCTTAGGGTGTTGGTTCTGTTGATTTAAAAAATCCAGCGCTATAGCCAATGAAGAAATATCAGCACTGTAAGAATCATCAATAATGGAGCACTGATTTATCCCGTTCTTTAGTTCAAGACGCATGCTTACATGGCTCAGCTTTTCCAAGCGCTGATCGGCCTGTTCAGGTGTGTAATCCAAAGCCAATAAAGTTGCCCAGCAGATCATGCCATTTTCTATCGAGGCTTTATCTTTAAAAGGCAGCATACACTCTATTTCGGTATGCTGATAAATGGCCCTTAAATAGCAATTCCCTTCAATGGGTTCAACAGTAGTAATCTGCAGGTCAGCAAGCTGCTTGCTGCTCCAGCTAAACTTTTTCTTACCGGGCAAATCTTTTGCACTTACTTCGGTTACATATTCTGGCGAGTAAATAAATAGTTCAGACGTTGCAAAGAGTTTCAGTTTCTCCGTGAGTTTTTCTTTTTTAGAACCGAATCCTTCCGCATGTGCTTCGCCGATATTGGTTAAGATTCCGATTTCAGGAAGAATAATTCCGGCCAAATGCTGCATCTCATTAACCGCTGAAATACCAGCTTCAAAAATGCCTAAGGTATCATCAGCCTCAATCTGCCATACTGAAAGCGGCACTCCTATTTGCGAATTATAACTTTTCGGACTTTTAACAATATTAAAGTCGGTTGCCAAAAGCTGATATAACCATTCTTTAACAATAGTTTTGCCGTTGCTCCCCGTAATACCTATTGTTTTTAAATCAAATTGATTCCGATGATAAGCGCTTAATTGTTGTAGCGCTTCCAAGGCATCATGTACCAATAAAAAATTGCAGTCTGGATATTCGTGAATGTATTTCGCTTCGGTAATTACAAAATTTCTGATTTCTTTTGCATAGGCATCTTTAATAAATTCATGTCCATCGCGATGTGAGGAAAGCGCAAAAAACATAGAATTTTCCGGCACTAAAACGGAACGGCTATCAATTATCAGGTAACGAATAATCGCCTCGCTATCAAATAATTTGGGAGCGGCATTTAAAATTTCGGCTATTCTGGCAACGGTATATATTGGATTTTGCATGCTATTATATTAAGAAAAATACGGTAATCGCTTTTATTTTTACGAATTTCAGTAATTAATTATGAAAAGCGGTAAACAAGAAGCAGTATTATTAGATAAAAAGCAAGCTTTGGCGAAAGCCGAAAGTTTTTGCGTTTACCAGGAACGTTCACAAAAAGAGGTACGGTACAAATTGGTAGAATGGGGAATGCGGGGAGATGAACTGGAAGAAATTATTACAGACCTGATCATCAACAATTTTTTGAATGAAGAAAGGTTTGCCAAAAGTTATGCATCGGGCAAATTCAACATCAAACATTGGGGCCGGGTTAAAATTAAACAGGGCTTAAAATTAAAAGGCGTTCCTGATAAAATTTTACAAAAAGCAATTTACAGTATCGATGAAGATGATTATTTGCAAACGATAGAAAAATTAGCGGTTAAAAAAGCAGAAAGTCTGGGTGAAAATGATGCGTTCAAACGGAAAAATAAGCTGATGAGCTACCTTCAGGCAAAAGGTTTTGAAACTGATTTAATTTTACTGGTACTGAAAGCCAGCAATTTAAATTAAATATTAAATTTTTAACAAGAAATCTCTTGACAGAAATATAAATCTACCTATATTTGCATCACCAAAACGAAACAACAACATCAGTTTTGTAAATGCGAAAGTAGCTCAGTTGGTAGAGCACGACCTTGCCAAGGTCGGGGTCGCGAGTTCGAATCTCGTCTTTCGCTCCAAAATGCCTTCCTACCAGAAGGCATTTATTTTAAAGTTAACCAAGCCGATGGAGATCGGCAGCGGCTAATGCTCGGGTGGTGGAACTGGTAGACACGCAGGACTTAAAATCCTGTGCTTTCAAAGGCGTGCGGGTTCGATTCCCGCCCCGAGTACACGACGGGAAGTCCGATCTAAATGATCAGACTTCCCTTTTTTATTTCCGCTCAATTCTTTAGCAATCAAGTAAAGACGGATCAAGCGTAAAAGTTGGGGGCTTTAAGCATATATTTTCGATAATCTAAATAAGAAGAACTTCTCTTGACTTAGTGAGACGCAAAGATTAGGCAAGAAAAATATCACCCTTTTTAATGGGTACCTTCTCGGTTATCCCTCCCTTTTTAGTTTGGAGAACAATGTGGTTTTTAGATACTCTGACCCTGTAACGAAATTGGGTAGATTGTCCGTAAAGGGACATGCTCACAAATATTAGGAGCAAAATTGTTAAGAGCTGTTTCATTTTCAATTTGTCGGTTTATTTCGACGAAAGATAGAACGTATAAAAGAGATTCGCAATACCATATTATGGGTATTTTCTCTTAAAGCATTTGTGTTCCAACAACTTTAGAATTTATTCAGGTCATTGCCATGCCCTTTATCAACTTTAGTTTTGTGTCACTTTCAAAAAGATAAAGTGATATGGAACAAGTGAGAAAGAGGCTATCCTGCGCGGAGGCCAACAAAATGGACATGGTGGATTACCTTACCACCCTCGGTCAAGAACCGAAAAAAATTAGAGGAAATGATTACTGGTACCTCAGTCCTTTTAGGTGAAAGACACTGATCGCCTCATTTTAGCTGATGGTTTAGGCCTGATTCTCCGGAGGCCACACGATCGGTCTGCCGTTCGGGTATTCAAAGAGCGTGAACCATGACATATTGGTCACGTGGCCTCCCCCGAAACCGTAACCAATCGCTTCCATGGCATGATTTCCACTGATCAGCCGTTTGTAGCCGTGGTCAAGCAGATAAACATGGGCTCCGCCAGGCTGGTCATTTGCTCTCACGAGCCCAGTTGTTTTGTTACTGAGCTCCGGACCGTTTGGAATATCATCGAGGTTCTGAACAAACTGTACTTGGTCATTGCTCCCAAAGAGGCTGGTATAGGTATTGGGGTCAAGTATATGACGTTTCTGCCCCCTGTCGATAAGATATATAGCGGGATCATTCGGCGTTTTCACCCGGTTCCCATTATGCTTGGGTATCCATTGGATGGGTCTCCCCAACATGTCCGGGAAGTCCAGGGGGTTGGTGGGACTCCTCTTTGCGCTGCCGTTGAAGTTGCAGCGGTACATGGTCGCCGGATCAACGATATGGCGATTTTTGTTTTCATCCCACATATAGTAATTTTTGTCATATTGAAAAAAGATTGAGCCAACCATAGTGGTTCCAATATCGATAGTGTCTTTATGCTCGAACGTAAAATCAAACACCCGTGCATTCTGGTTGAACATGGCGTCAAACTTATCGCCGGGCATGATTTGGCGAGCCTTGCCCTCGTCTACAAAGTAAATCTCCTGGCCGTTACTATTGCTGTTGAATATCCGGATCAGCAGTCCGTTCAATTCTGGTAGTAGCATGTTTTTTATAGTAGTGAAGTGTTTATAAAGTGATTTACAGGTTGATGAAAAGATGTAAATCCGCAACAAAGTACAAATATCTGCTGACGCGGCCAAAAAAAATTAATTGAGGTAAATTGCCGGGCAATGCGTATCCTCACCGGGAAATAGCTATTATGGTTTCAAAATACTTTGCATTAGATATTGGCCGAGATAGTCAATCTCAATTCGCCATATTCAAAGGCCAGCGAAATCACGGTGATGATGATATTCAAAAAGCACAACATCACATTGAAAAAATTATAGTAATGGAATATTAACGAACAATTTAGCGGCTTTAATTAATTCAAGCCGTAGAACTTTTGAAAGAAGGTTTAAAGATGCTACTAATAATACCGTCACAGAGTATCTACAAAGAGTTCGGATCGAAGCAGCTAAAACTTTTTTTGAGGCCGCAAGAAAAAATGTTACTGAAATTATCTACGAGGTAGGTTATACAGATATGAGAGCGTTTAGAAACACTTTTAAAAATTACAGGACTTAGTCTAATTGAATATAGGGCCAATTTTGCAAGGACATCTTATGAGGTGTAAAAAACGATGTGATAAAAATTTTTTTGCCCTGTCTATCAGTTTTTTTTTAATATCACATTGATTAATAATTGCAAATCACTTGTAAAATGTTCCGAAATTCGTACTTTTGGCCGTACACGAAGGGAAGTCCGATCTAAATGATTAGACTTCCCTTTTTTATTTCCGCTCAATTCTTTAGTAATCAAATCAAAAGGGGGATCAAGTGGGAAATTCGGATCAATCGTAAAAGTTGGGGATTAATTCCAGACATAAATTTTAGCTAATCTGAATAAGAAGAAATTTACATTTCTCACTCTCCTGAACTGTGCGCTAAATGCTTTATTTAGCGTTGAAAGTACCTCAGTCGTTCCCAACCAGATAACCATGCGGTTGGATGGGAATCGTTGTACCTTTACAGGTTATTCAAGATGCCGGCCTACGTGGGAAAGATGACTGAATAACGTTTAACCTCGTACTTTCTCTTGACTTAGCGAAACGGCAGATTAGGCAAGAAAAAACCGTCATTCCGAGAAGGCTTTTTTCAGCCAATGAAGCAATAATGATAGCTCACACTTTATCTTCAGTAACAAATTGCCCTAAACTAAAACATAGGTTGGGTATCCACCGCAACCTATGTTTTCACCAAACTAAAATCAGCATATAAAAAGATCAAATCTTATTACAACTGAATTATGACCGGTCCTCACCGGATATCTTATCCACCTGGGTTTTGTTTAAGTCCTGACTTAACAATGCCTCAGAAGGAATATTTTAAATGACAACATGCACCTTATCTGCTGCTACCTTTAGTCTCATAGTTTAATTTCGGAAAATCCTTCTGGGCCTGTTTAAACTGAAGATCATATTCGATCGGCCAACCAAAAGCTTTTTCTGCAACATCTTGCAGGTTTACTCCAGATGCACCACTCCAGAAATGAATAAATTCTCCAAAATTCAGATCTCTTTTGTACCGCCCGCTTTTGTTTTTGGGAAAGTTTAATGCCAAGAGTTCAAAATACCTGTTGAGTACTTTTCCTTCACCATACTTACTGTAAATAGGGAAAAACCAGTTTTTGAACCACTGCGTTCCCTGTCTCGGAAAGTCGTCGTACTGAGTCTGCATTTGTGTAAATACTTTATTGGCCTCATTGGTCATACCTATGTTTTTGAGCACATCATAATTGAAAATCTCCATAAACTTACTGTCGCCCCAAAGTACATCAGAAGGCGAGCCTTTTGTGCCGTGACTGGCACTGGTTACGATATGTCCCATCTCGTGTATGGGCATGCCAATTTGCTCGCCGGTAGGATTATTCCATTGCGCTAAACCACAATCGATCACGTTCCGGTAATCGTGGCTTGCATCAAAAAAAGGTGATGGGTGTCCTCCTCCATAATCCTTACCCATCGCGCGATGTAAGATCACATACAGTTTTGGATCCGGTCCGAAATCGCCATAGTTGTGTTTAACATAGGCCCAGCAATTTGCCATTACGGCGATAGGCCATTTAATATTGGTCGGCATATTTTTATCATAAAAAACAGCCACATATACATTACTTTCTATTAGTTTCAGTTCTTCCTGATGTTCAAACCAGTGCTCTTTCCATACAGAATCAGGGGTGATTATCGATTTGTTAAACTGATCTTGAGCCTGAGCTTCGGATTTTGAAACCAGTCCCAATAAAAATACCGGGACTAGTAAATAAATGATTGCTTTATTATTCATAATTGTATTATTCCTCCATTATACAGAAGAGATCCCTACTTATTCCAAAACGATATTTCACTAATATTGCTGTAATAGGCATCGCCACTGGCCACTTCAATTACCCGGATCCGAATGTATCGCATTGCTGGCAGGCCATCAGGTAAGGTAACTTTAAATGGTGCCGATCCATCATCCGAACGTTCCACTGTTTTAAGCAGCGTCCATCCTCTTCCTTTTGATTCAGCTGTCCAACCTGCTGAATTGCCTGGTGACTGCGTTTCTGCTCCGGTAAGGTCTGCGATTCCCCAGATCTCAAATTTGGTGGGATTATTACAACAGTCGCGCCCGATGATTTCGAATTGAGCAAGATTAGCTATCGCTTTCCCCATATCAAAAGTGAAGTGATGTGGAAGCGGTGACTTATCATCGCTATGGAAAATGTCCGGATATCCTGTTGGAGCCTTGTTGCCATTCCAGAGTTTAGATAAAGAGGTTTCACCTGAATAAGTACCTACATCATTCGCTAGCTTTAGCGGACGGAACAGTGATTTATCAACTGGTACCATAATATTACTCAAAGAATCGTAATCTGCTGTATAAAAGGTATCAATAGCCGATTTTACCGGCACATAGGCCGACCTGAAATAAATCTTTGTTCCGGTTTTATAATCAGCAAGCCTGATTGAATTTTCATCAGGACTTAATGCGCTTTTACGAATGGTACCATCTTTATAGGTATAGCGTATTTCGGTTGTAATATTAATAGTATCTGGTTTTTCAAAATTGAGTGTAATGCCGGTATCATCCAGCTGATAAGGATTTGTTGAAACTAAGAACCTGTTGGTAAGGCTCGATTTGTAGCTATCGCCATAAATTTTTACGTTGCTGATTTGTACCGGTACTGATTTATTGCCAGCCTTATCGTAAGAGTAAATGGTAAAGGAATAATTATATTCTACCAGTTTGGGAATAATTACTGATACATCAGTGACGCTACGGTCTGGCGCTTTCATTTCCAATGAATCTGCCGAATTGTTCCAGAATATCCGATAATGGGTTACACTCGGATCGGGACTTGCCTTCCAGTTGAGCTTTACCCTGTAATTTCCTGGTGCGGCACCAACCTTGCCGGCAAAGCCTGGATATATGCGTTCTTTTCCGTCAAGGTATTTTCTGTAATCTAGCGCATCCTTGCTACAGCCACAAAGAACCACAATGGCCATAAAAACCATTAAAATGCTGTTGATATGTTTAGTTGTCATCTGCTTTAATTTTTAATTGGTATTTCCCCAAAAAGATAATTCCATCACGTGGGCAAAATCTGCATTTCCCCAGGTTGAATTAACGGCCAGCCTGATAAACCTCACTTTGGGAATATCAAGTGCAATGTTAAATTCAAAGCCGGCTTTTACAGCGGCAAGATCCACAGGTGTGGTTTGTCCGGGTGCGTTACCAGATGGAGGCGGCGGACAGGTAAAATTCCCCAGGTTAATCCAATCGCCTACAACAGTTCCTTTTGCCGAACTTACCGGTAATTCGATATCTGCGGGTGCAGTTTTGGCTGATCCCCATAATGTCCAGGCCTTAGGATTACCATGATTATAAGAATAATCGTTACCATAGGCTTCTCCTCTTTCCCACAATTTATAGCGACTGAGCTTTGCAAGTACCCCCATATCAAATGTGCAGAGCTGAAGAGGCTTGCTATAACCGGCCTCTGTATGCCATCCAGGATCGGAAGTATTGTTATCCCATAACCTCGAAGTATTCCATCCAAGACCTGTTGCACCCAGTGGAGAATCTGATGGTAGCCGATATTCGCTGAACTGCGCTTTTGGCACCATAATCTCAAATATGGGACTGATTGATTTATATAAAGTGTCGGATATATTTCCCCATCTATCGGTTACGTATACGCCAAAATCCCTTTTTAGGGTATCAAATCCCCTTACACTAAAATTGATGTTTTCTGCTTCGGTGTAAAACTGTTCTACAGGAAGCATTTTCCCTGTCGTTTTATCATTGGAAATCACAATCACCCCGATAGGTTTCTTAGTCGGATTACTGGCGATTACATTTACTCCGCCAAAATCGGCCTGAAGATGAACTGTTGGATAAACGGACAGGTAAGATGGGGTTGCAGGGTGAACACGTATCTGTACGGGATCACTTTTCACATTTGCACGCGATACTGCATAAAGCGTAACATCGTAATCGCCGCTTTTTTCGAAGCCTTCTACCTTGATCGTGTCGCTATAATAAGAAGATTTACTCTGCCTTACAGTCCGCGAATTGATCCGGTATTCTGCCTGTACATACAGCAGATTTTCGGAATTGGGCAGCACATAAGAAATTACTGCAGCTCCAGCCAGGTTTTCTACTTTTACTCCGGTAAGTGCTCCGGGTTTTGTCATATCTGTAGATACTACCTCATTAAAACCTTCGCTTTCTTTACAGGAGTAAAACGAGCAGGCCACAAGTAACATGGCAATAAATTGCAATGCGAAAGGTCTGTTATATATTTTTGATCTAATTTTCATCGTCTTCTATTTAATTACCAATAAGGATTTTGAACCAGGTTTGGGTTAACGATCAGGTCGTTGTATTTAAGTGGCCACAAATAGTCTTTCAGGCCAAATACAGGTATTACGAGATTACGCTGACGGTAATAACCTTCAGGTGTGGTATCCTGGATATTCCAGCCCTGAAGTGGTTTACTGAGTACATCCTGCATCACTTTCCAGCGCCTTAAGTCCCACCCTATTCTGCCTTCAAAACAAAGTTCAATGCGCCGTTCCTGCTGGATGATCGACCGGAGGCCATCTTTACTTGAAGCTTTACCAGGGTTAGTTGAATAAGAAGACCAGGACTCTTTAACACCTTTTAAACCTGCACGTGTGCGCACTTTATCGATATACGTATAAACATCTGCCGTTGGGCCATTTACCTCGTTAAGCGTTTCTGCATACAGCAGATAAAGTCCGGCGAGCCTGATTAGCGGCATTCTAAAACTTGCCTGGGTAACTTCAGTACCGAAAACGGATTGGTAATTTACCAGTTTGCTTGGCCAGTAGCCCGATACGTTAACCCTGATATTGTCTTTGGGGCCAGCCAGCGAAGTTCCGCCACGGGCCTGCACATAGAGCATATTTTCTGGATCAGTTTGCCCGTTACCAAAAAAACAGCTTCCATCAAAAGATAAATCGGCATAAAAGCGAGGCTCCCGATCCATGTGCATTTTTATGGTCTGGTAACCGCTTTTTAAATAGTATTTATTTTCCGTACCTACCGCAGCAACGGTATAACGGCCTCTGTAATCGTAACCGGTATCTTCAGCCATTGGCACACCGTTTTTCGAATAAAACAGTTCAGCCATCCCGATGGGCACAGCAAAATTTCCCGGTGTGCCGCCCATATTCTGTACCATGGCATTGGTGAGCCTTGGCATAGCCATCGATTGTAGTCCAAATTCAGGATTCAGCGCCCAAATTACCTCAGGATTTTTCTCCCAGTTTTCAGTAATGCTTTGCCTGAGGTCCATTACGGTTTTTAATGGTGCCGGTATAGTTGGAAGATTGCCCGGAGAGGTAAAATGGTAAAGGGAAAGGTTGCTTTCTTCGCATGATTTTACTGCAGCCTGGCAGGCCAGCATGGCTTTGTTCCATTTTTCTGCACTAAAAGCTGCAGGGAATAGATTTAAACCATCTTTATCCTTAAAACCAGTATAATCAGGATTACCGTTAAAAAAAGGGCTCGCCTGTGTAGTAAGCACCTCAGCTTTAACCGAAAGGGCAATATTCTGTGTAATTCGGCCTAAACTCCTGGCTGGATCCTGTATGGTACGTGGAAGATCTGGTGTTGCCTCATCCAATAACGATACGATATAAGCAAATGCTTCATCAATGGGCGCACGTTTTATTCTTACTTCATCTGTGCCGGCATCTATAGGCAGGTTCTGTTTAATCAAAGGAATGGGACCATACATCCTTAACAGATAAAAGTGATAATAGGCCTTTAAAAACTTTACCTCTGCAATCCAGCGGTTGCGTTCAAATTGAGCCAGATCCTTCGGCCGGTCGATATTCTCCAGAAAGATATTACATCTCCTGATTGCTTTAAAAATAGGCTGGCCAAGCTGTTCCCCGTCCCAATAATTCAGTGAGGGATTATCAGTGGACTGTACGCCCCTGATCAGGTGAAAACCCTGCTCCGCATCCCTGCTCCCAAATGTTGCCTCTGTTAAGGTGTTGGGAAAATAAATCTCTCCGGAAGTAGTAAAAGCAGCATCGCTATTGGATGGCCCCATGTTCTGCAGGGTCGAATAACAGGTAAAAAGGTAGTTTTCGGCCTCATTTCTGTTTCTGAAAGCATAATCGATTGTGGCCACATTATCTGGCGTTACATCCAGGTATTTCTTGCAGGAAAGGGTCATTCCCGAAATCACTGCAATGAGTATGAGAAGTTTTGTGTTGAATTTCATTACAAGCGTGCTTATAGGTTTACGTTGATTCCGATATTATATACCTTCTGGATCGGATAGCTGAAGCCATTTGAGGCCAGTTCCGGATCCCAGTCTTTGAACCTGCTCCAGGTGAGCGGATTTAAAGCATTGAAATAGATCCTGCAATTAGACAGAAATGCTTTTTTTGATAATTTATCAGGGAAAGTATAGCCGATTTCTACAGACTTAAGCCTGATAAAAGCACCATCCCGCATCCACCACGAACTGGTTTGGAGGTTATTACTGATCTCGGAAGAGGTAGTTCCCAAACGTGGATATTTGGCATATAAATCCTGATTTTCTTCTGTCCAGTGGCTATCGGCAAAGGGCTGAAGCACCTGCCTGTTGGATAGGAATGGACTAACCTGAGACGGATCAATAAAGAAACTCGTGCGGCCTACACCTTGAAAGAAAAGCGAAAGGTCGATCTTCTTGAATCCCATTGACAGCCCTGCACCATAAACAATTTCAGGTGTGGAAGGAAGGCCGATAAATACCTGATCGGCTTCGGTAATCTTTCCATCGTTGTTTACATCGGTATATTTGATATCTCCCCCCTTAGGTGCCGAAGCCCCAGCGCCAAAAAGCTGCGTAGGCGAAGCGGCGGCTTCCTGGTCATCGACAAAAAGACGCTCTGCGATATAACCCCATCTTACGCCAATTTTCTGACCGGAAAGTATCCTCCATGGCTCTTTATAGGCTGGCTGCTCATATTGTCCGTATTTATTCTGCGAAAAAGTAAAGTTCATCCTACCCGACATCCAAAATCCACCCCTAAAAGTTTTACTATAATCAGCAGAAAAATCTATCCCTCTCGAATCAGCAGTACCCAGGTTGGCACTTACGCCAGATTCTAATCCCATGGTAGAAGGAATTGAAGCCCGCTCCATTAAAATATTGTAACGGTGCTGTTTGTAAACTTCTGCAATGATATTCAGGCTTTTGAAAAGACTAATTTCCAATCCAATATTCGTTTGTCTGGAGGTTTCCCATGTCACTGCATCGTTTGCATAATTGGTAATGCTTACCCCTGGTCTGACCACACCGTTTGCCTGACCAAAATAAGCAGGGTTACCGCCATCCAGGTTTACGTTAGAAAGATAGAAGAAACGCTGTGCACCAATAGCATCGTTACCTACAAGGCCATAGCTTGCGCGTAGTTTAAGCTTACTCACAGCTTGTTTTAACCCTCCATCCCAGAAAGCTTCATTGGAAATTACCCATGAACCGCCGATAGTTGGAAAGAAACCAAACCTGTTCTTTTCAGCAAAACGCTCTGATCCGTTGTAGCCAAAGTTAAATTCGGCAAAATAACGGCTATCGTACCCATAACCCAACCTGCCCGATAGGCCAACATTGCGGTAAGGAAGCGAATACTGAAGGCTGGATAGATTGGTTGCCGGATCTATTGCATTGGCGTATAAACGCTGTTGCCTTGTGGCAATCAATGTACCGCTGATGTTGTGTTTACTGCCGAGCTGCCTTGAGTAATCCAAAACCGCTTGCATGTACACAAATGTATTGATATCCTTAAACCCTGGCTCAAAACTCAGGTACTCTGAGGCCTGGCCCGGCTGATTATTGATCCAGTTGAGGCTATATTGATTACTGATCCTATCATAGGATGCTACATTGTAAAAAAACGGTGAATATTTTCTGGTCAGGTCGAAATAAGAATACCGATTGGTGTTAAACATTCCTTTAAAAGACAGGCCTTTGGTCAGGAAATTAAGATCCTGGTTCAGCTCGAGCTGCGCCGACATTCTTGACCTCGAGAAAGATTTATAGCCCTTCATCATATCTGCATAAGGATTAGAAAAACCAACTGTATTTCCGGTTCCCTCTGTTGAGCTATTGCCAAAAAGAATATGCGTATCAATACCTAATGATGGATCTGCAGGATAAAATGCCGGAAACAATACCGGGCTGGTATGAAGTGCTTTTTTATAAAGGTCGGAAGAAAAAGAACCGTCATCAGTAATCGGCCCATTGTATTCATCAAAAGTTCCCGACAACCTAAGCACCACTTCTGTGGTAGGTGTAACATTGATGTTGACATTAGAACGGAGCTGGTAATTTTCGAGTTTAACGTTATTGTTGAAGTTATTTACAGGGCTTACCTTTAATATTCCGTTATCGCGGTTATAAGAAGTACCAATATAATATCTTGCAACTTTTCCGCCACCGCTCACACTCCCGTTCAGTCGCTGGTTATTGGTGCTGGTTTTAAACAATTCATCAATCCAATTAACAGCAGGGTAAACATACTTATTGCTCCCTGGCGCACCACTTAAAGTCTGCTCACGGTTGTAAATATCGTTCTGGCTAAACCTTGGTACACCTAGTGGGTTCCGTGTAGTAATGGCTTCATTGTACATCTTCATAAAAGTGATGGGATCAGCAATTTTGAGGTTTTGCGTAGCCTGCGAAATGGAGTTTTCGAAACGTACATTTACTTTCGCATTACCTTCAACACCTTCTTTGGTGGTCACCAAAATTACACCGTTGGCTCCCCTGGCACCATACAAAGCCGTGGCACTTGCATCTTTTAAGATGGAGAAGCTCGCAATATCATCAACTTGCAACCGTGCCAGGTCCGTTGGCGTAAGCTCTACGTTATCTACCAGGATCAATGGATCTTGCTTGTAACCGAAGGTAGTTACCCCACGGATAAAAAAGGTAGAATTATCCAATCCGGGCTGGCCGCTCCGCTGGTAGGCCACTACCCCGGCAATTTGCCCGGCCAAGGCATTGGTTAAATTGCTGGACGGGATCTTTAGCTTGGCAGGTGTAATACTGGTAACAGATCCCACCATGGCTTCTCTTCGCTCCTTCTTTCCAAAGGCGGTAACCACTACATCCGAAAGATTGTTGTCATCCGAATGCAGTACCAGGTCTACCTTTAACTTTAGCTGATCGGCTATAAAAGTGATCTGTCTGAAACCCACTGATGATACGACAATTGTAGATTTGACTGTGGCGTTCATCGAGAATCTACCATCGCCATCGGTAATGGTGCCCATCCCGCTCTGGCCTTTAACCTGAAGGCTTACACCTGGAATTCCCAGGCCAAGCGAATCTTTAACGGTACCGGTAATTTTAATTGTTGCACCCTGTTGTGCATAAGTGGGACTGCCGAAAAGCAATAAACAGGCGCTAAATACTGCAAACAGCACCCAGAGGTTTCCCAGATAAGGCAGATGCCTTACCTTAATAGTAAAATTTTGGTTCATAAAGTTTGGTTGGTTTTTATGTTTAGATTATTTCAAAAAATGTTTGTCGGTATTACCTGGAGTAGTCAATTTCCATCGGTATCTGCCAAACAAGCACAATTAATAAATTAGCCGGGCCAAAAATGACCCAGCTAACAAATCTTATTTTCTTTCGTTAAATACGCCTAGCTCAGCAATAGCAGGCGAGCTGTCGAAATTGGTAATGTTTACCTTTATTTTTTCGCACCAGATGCGCTCGAACCTAAAAATACTCACCTTTTTCTCGCCCTCATTTTTTGTAGCTAAATCATTCCACTTACCATTTGCATAGTACTGTAAACTGTAGGTAGCTTTTCTGTTATTACCCGCTGTAAGTACCACCATGTTACAGGGAACAGCCTTTTCAAAATTCAGTTCATACCATGGCGATTTTACGGTGTGATTGGATGACCAGCTTGAACCGAAATCATCATCATTGGCAAAATCCATAATGTTCATATCATCACTCCAGCTGCTATTACTTTTTACATGCTTGGCAATGTTGCTCGAAATAATTGGCGCAGCGTATGCCGGAATACGTGGAAGATCTGCAGTTTTTTTATAAATCTGTCCCATTTCCTTAAGTGCTGCTAAAGCGTTATCATCGATCAGACCATTTTTTCCCGGCGCCACATTGAGAATAAAATTGCAATAGGCACCGTTGTAAGGAATGATGAATTTGTTTACCAGTTCAGGTACATTCTTTACTGGTGTGGTAGGAAAAGAGGTTTTCCAGAACCAGTTGGCCTGCAAGGGCAGGCAAGCAAGTGCCGGAAGCTTATTGCTTTCTTTAGAAATAAACTGCCCTGCACCCTGTTCGTAAGATTTGATATCGGTATAAAATAGCGCCTGTGTAGGATATTTTGCGGCATTTAAATCCATTACCAAACAGTTTGGCTGTAATGATTTAATCAGGTAATAGATATCTTCAAAAGGTACCTGATCATAAGAAATCCTCGACCACGGGGCGTCCCATCCATCAATAATCAGCGCGGTAATCTCGCCATAATTGGTGAGCAATTCGGTAATCTGATCTTTGATCATCTTAACGTTGGCTGGTGTAATCTGGTTTGGGCGGATGCCATGGTGGGTATCTAAAATAGAATAATATAACATTACCTTTAATCCGTTTTTACGGAAAGCATCTGCATATTCCTTAACCACATCGCGTTTTAGCGGCGTATTCATTACGTTATACGCTGTGGTTTTGGTATTCCAGATCGGGAAACCACTATGGTGTTTAGTAGTAAGGCAACCATAGGTCATATTAGCAGATTTTGCGGCTTTTGCCCATTGGTCTGCATCTAATTTTGGTGATTGGAACAATGAAAGGTCGGCATCAGGATCAGACCAGTCCTGATCCATAAAAGTTGGCATCCCATAATGGATAAACATGCCCAGCCCAAGGTCAACAAAATCCTGTTGAAGTTCGGGCAGTGGCTTATTCGCCGATTTTTGCTGGGCCATTGCCGGGTAAACAGATATCGTTCCCGAAACGATAAGCAGTAATGATAAAATCCTTTTAAAGGTCATTTCTCTTTTTTTTGTTAGGTGATTGGTATTATTTGTTTGAAAGCACTACTGAATTACTGACACTTATTAATCCCAATTGATTAACATTGATCTGCTTTTCATTATTCAAAGCTACACCCGACATTGAAAGAATTTGTCGAACGAAAGCGTAACAGAAACCTAACAAAAGCTTAACGTTATGGTATTTATGAAATAATACGGCTATTTTTAAAGGATAAAATGAAAGATCGTATATATAAGTCAGTAGTGTTGGTCAGTTTTCTGATTTTGCTTCTGGTACAGCTCAGATTAACCTATAATTCTTACGTTCTGAGGGACAGGGATTATAGTTTAAAGGAAAAAACGCTGATTAACGACGAATATGGGCGCAGTATTTCCGAAGATAAAGTTTTTAAAGGCGGTGGAAAAATCATCGATTCGATCCTCTCCAGAAATATGCCCGCACTCAAACAAGCATATTTAAGCAACAAAAAAGAATTTGTTAAACGCTCGCAAAGCGTTAGCAATACACTGTTAAACGACCTGCAAAAAGAAAGCACGATGGACAGTGTTTTCCGCTCGATCGTTAAAAGGAATGGGTTAGATTCCAATCTGCAGTATCTGCTCACTTTCCAATCAATAGAAATTAACTTCGATACCAATATCGGCAACATCCCCATATTTGACACCAGTACCGATACATTGTTCACAGCATCACAAAAAACACCATTTGGAGTCATCATTGATGGTACATTAACCGATCCTAACGTTCAGAACAGGGTAACTAACCTTTCTGTTAGTGGCAAACTGGTGTATGATTACAGAGTTACCTTTAATCTTTTTGTCGATCCTCCGGGCCGTACCTTAAAAGTAGCCTATCAAATGTTGCCAACATTTTTATTAGTTGCACTTTGTATCATTATTATCGTAGGAATTAATTACTACACCTATATCAGCTGGATGCGGCAGAAAAAGGAAACAGATATTAAATCTGATTTCCTGAACAGCATTAAACATGAATTTAACACCCCAATTACTACTATTTTAGTGGCAAGCAAAAGCCTGCATGAAGATGAGGTGCTCAATGACAGGACACGCGTAAGTGCACTCGTAAATATTGTAGAAAGACAGGCCAGGCGACTTCACTCCCACATTAACCAGATGCTGGAAATTTCGGACATCAACAACAACATCCACCTGGAAGAAACAGACCTTAACTATGCAATTCTTACTTTGGTTAACGACTATAAAATAAAAATCCAGGCTCCAGACAGTCTTACTTTTGATCCTCATGGCTCGGAAATACTGATTATGATGGATCCTTTCGTGTTTACCACCATGTTACAGAATATTCTCGACAACTCCTTTAAGCACAATCATAGCGATATAAAAATGACTGTACTTTTTATCACTGCTAATAAAGATGGTTATACACTTCACATTAAAGATAATGGGAAAGGAATTGAAGACGCAATGAAAGAAAAAATATTCGATAAGTTCTTCCGTGCGGGCAAAGATCATACGGTTTCGGGTCTGGGGCTTGGCTTATATTACGTTAAACAATGTATTGATATTCATGGCTGGGCAATCAGCGTGAGAACAGAACTGGGAAAAGGCACCGAATTTCTGGTGCAGATCCCTAAGGAGCAGACCATAATTAGTACAAATCATTAATCAAATAATTTATGAGTTATGATATCGTAATAATTGAAGATGAAATAGACTTGGGCAATGTAATTTCAGAATACCTGAAATTGAGGGGATTTAGTGTCCTGTGGTTCCAAACTGCTTCAGAAGCGTTGGCGCATTATAGCGCAAACCAGCTTGATAACAAATTGGTTATTGTGGATGTACAACTTCCAGATATGAATGGCTTTGACCTCGCCTCAGAGATGGTAAAAATCAACTCCAACCAACCTTTTTTCTTTCTAACGGCACATAACGAAAAACAGGACCGTCTTCGTGGCCTCAAAATTGGTGCAATAGATTATATTTCAAAGCCATTCGAAATTGAGGAACTGGTACTTAGAATAGGAAATATCATCAATAAGTTTTCCAGCGCTCCAAATGTACCGGTCGCATCCGGTTCAGGATTTATCAACATAGGCGACATCAGGTACCAAAAGGATCAGCTGTTTTTGCGGATGCCCGATAGCAAAGAAGTTTCCTTAACAGTTAGAGAATCGGAAGTATTAGACCATTTGGCTGGCAATATTAATCAGGTAGTTAAAAAGAAAGATATTCTAATGGCTTTATGGGGAAACGATGATTACTTTAATGGAAAAAGTCTTGAAGTTTTCATTTCCAGGCTAAGACGGCTCTTTAAGGCCTCAGAGCAGGTTAGCATAGAAAACGTATATGGCCTCGGCTATATTTTAAAAGTTAAATAATGGCATATTTATTACTTGCAAAATTGGGTATCTTTACAAAGAAGCTCATTATTCTATGTAAAAATAAAGAGGTTATGCCAAGTTATGCCTGAAAAAAGCTAACTCCAAGACCATAGCGACCATATAGATTACTGGTGTTTTTTTTACACCGAACAATTGGTTAGATTGTAAATAATGCAATCTCTTATCGTTTGCACCGACCCAAACACCATTTTTTCAGAAGAGTTCCAGAGACGGTTTGGTTGTAAAAAGAGCAATGAACAGCCATCTATTTATATTCGATGGTTAAAACTCACCTCTAAAATTAGTTAGTGATCAAATTCTTGATCCGTCCACCACTCCATTTAAGAATAATTTATTAAATTGCCTTTACCTAATCAAATCTATCTTAATGAAAAATTCTATATCCTGCATCATCATTGATGATGATCCTACCGCAATTAATATTTTGCAAGACTATATTGCGGAAATGCCAAGGCTAAAAGTCCACCGGATTTTCACTAAACCAATAGAAGCCCTAAGTGAAATCAGTACAGAAAGCAATAAACAGCTAATCTTTTTGGATATTGATATGCCAGCAATGTCTGGCCTGCGACTTGCTGATAACCTCAAGCATAAAGCACATAACATTATTTTTACTACATCCTATCCAGAATTTGCACTGGATGCTTTTAAAGTTAGGGCAAAACATTACCTGTTAAAACCTTTCAACATGGGAGATTTTGCAGAAGTAGTTAATGAGGTACTTTCAGAATGTTATGATACGCAGCGTCTTGTACAAGAAAATGAAGAAGCATTTTTCTTACGCACAAATGGCGAACGCGGCAAACTTACCAAAGTACTCAAAAAAGATATCATCTATCTCCAAGGCTCAAATAACCATGTACACATTTATACACCAACAAATGATTATTCAGTATACATGACAATAAAGGAGATGGAGGAAAAACTCCAGGACAATGAGCACTTCTACCGCGTTCACAAATCTTACATGATTAATACCCTCTTTGTAAAGGAAATCAATGGGCACAAAATCGACCTTGGAAAGTACGAAGTACTTATGACCCCACAATACAAAGAGGCCTTCATGGATTACATTGAAAACCAAACCCTTGTCTCAAAACGTTTAAGGGATTGACATTTGCAAATTTGATTGAGTCGTAAATGTTGTAATCGCTGTGATTGTACTATTTGTTGGATCACTCTTTTGAAAGCGCATACTAGCTGCTTTTTGTGAACGGAAAACAAACGCAGTTTTCCGGGTCGATTTTAAGTCTGTAATTCTTTTCATAAACGAAAATTACCCCCATCAAAACCCCTAAAAGACTACATTACGCAAAGCAATTGTTGACTGTTGTGAAACCAAATTTTAACTTAAAAACAAAATGAAAAACTTGCTGAAAAATTATCGCTGGCATATTATTTCATGGGCTACCTTCATTATTTATGAATATGTACTGGTCTCATTGATCCTTAAAATAAATGCTCCAGTATTAGACTATGGCATTCACTATATTATCAATATAACACTCTTCTACATTCATACCGAATTGGTTTTAGGAAAAGGTTTGAAACCACAAAAACCTGTTTATTTAAGCATAATTCTATTAACAGTACTTGAAGTATTTTTGCACACTGTTTTCGCATACCTTGCAGACCGTTCTCTTTCAAAAACAGCAACTTTCTCTGTTGGTAAATTGACAATTACAGACTGGAAATATATGTTTGTAACAGTATGGCGAGGCATCTATTTTCTACTATTCTCAACAGCGTATTATTTTATCAAAAGTTATATCCATCAGAAACAGCGAACGGTAGAGCTGGAAAAAGAAGCAATTGAAGAAGTGTTAAAGCAAAAGCAAATAACGCTTGAACTGGCTAATGCTAAAAATGCCTACCTCAAAGCTCAAATTAACCCGCATTTCTTGTTCAATACCTTAACCTATATATATAACAGTACGCATAAGAGTGAGCCCCGGGCTGCAGAAGCGGTGCGATATCTTTCAAAGCTGATGCGTTATGCATTAGAATGCGAGCATGGTCCTGAAATTATGCCACTGGAAGCAGAGATCCGTCAAGTCGAAAACCTTCTTCTGCTTAGTAGAATAAAGCAGCCTGACTTATTTATAGATTTTAATTATGATCAGAAAACCGAATCGACAGAGGTAATTCCACTACTTTTACTTAGTTTAACCGAAAACATGGTTAAACACGGTAACCTCAGCCAACCTGAAGATCCGGGAAAAATTATAGTAAAACTGCAGCAAGGACTGTTTAGCATTCAAACAAGTAACCTGCTTAACACGGGTCTTAATGATACTGGTTTTCATACAGGTTTTGAAAACATCCGGCAAAGGTTGCTTCATACCTATGCAGAAAAGGCAGAGCTCTCCGCTGGCAAGAAAGGCAAGTATTTTGAAGTGTTAATCACAATCAACCTCGCAGATACGCAATAATTTCATATAGATTATTGTATATTTTTCTTTCTTTTGATGCAATAAGTATATGAAACAGGTATTAAGTATTCATCAATAACCGAAATTCTCCTTTCATACGCTCCACTTTTTTGTAGTCTAGAGATTATTTACTTCAAAACCACGATAACTAAGCATCTCGGCATTATGAGAAACGATTAAGCGAAGTTTTAATCTTTCTATAATTTCTCTGGCTTGGACAACATTTCTATGTATATCGTTTATTCCCCTGATTTCGATCCCACCCGACATTAGTTTAAATTTGCTAGGTTCAAACTTATCAATAAACTGCTGTAAATCTGGACTTACCTTTATCTGATTGTTTTGCATAATTAACTTTAGTTCTATAGCAGCAAAGCAACACAAAGCATTTTAACTTATCAGTAGTTTCATATTAACTTATTAAGAAATGTTAACTAAGGTTTTTTCAATACAATCATCCCTTTGCCCCCGATATTGATGCTATTCCAATCGACACACAGATCGGTAATAAATTCTTTAATCAGATGACATGACACAAACATGACGTTCACTTAACTTTCAGATGATATTCAGCTAATAGTTTTGTATTAAAACTGGACATGCGTACGATAAAAAGATTGACCAAACTCAATTACTATTTCTTTACAACAATATCAATACTGCTGTTGGCACTCATTTTTAATTTTAGTTTTTCTAAAACAGATGGATTCCTCATTTTTAACCGGTTTCATTCAGCATGGCTAGATATTTTTTTTAAGTATATCACTAATCTTGGAGATGGTTTAATCAGCATTATGGCCGCAACTGTCCTACTTGCAATTCGAAAAAAGAAAAAAGCAATGACCGTGGCTCTTGCTTATATTTATTCAGGACTGCTTATTCAAATCGCAAAAAGGATATTCCACATGCCAAGGCCTAAATATTATTTTGAGCAGACTTTATTTCATTATACTCATTTTGTTGAAGGAATAAGTATGCATAATCATAATTCTTTTCCCTCTGGCCATACTGCATCTGCTTTTGCCTTGGCCACAGTATTGGTATTGGTTTTCAAAAAAAATAAAATCTCCTCTTATTGTTTATTTTTCGCCTTTTTAATCGGCTATTCACGTATATACCTGGCACAACATTTTCTGATTGATGTAATTTTTGGAGCTATAGCCGGTATAATCTGTGCAATAGTTAGTTATCATCAGGTATACGATCTTAAACTTTTCAGATCGGCCAAGCTAAGCAAAAGGTATAAACAGCTTAAAATCGCCAGTCAGGCCAACCCCATTTAAGTGAAAGAAATTCCGGTTAAACTTTGGCTTTTTATAATGGCAATGACTGTGATCAAACTGATCATTGCCTCAACAATAGCGCTCGGAAACGATGAGGTATATTACTGGACATACGCTTTAAATCTGCAATGGAACTATTTTGATCATCCCCCTTTTGTGGCATGGTTAATAAGAGCAACCACAATAAATTTATACATTCACAACGAATTAGCTGTTCGGTTCGGCGCAATAATATCATCAACAATTGGTACAATAATCGTTTATAAAACAGGCAAATTACTCCTTAATGCCCGAGTAGGTTGGCTTGCCGTTTTACTTTATTCTTCGTCTTTTTATTGCAGTATTATCGCTGGGACATTTATTTTGCCAGATAGCCCTCAAATGGTTTTCTGGCTTTGGAGCATCTTTTTGTTACTTAAAATCGCCAGATCTATTCAGCTGGGTTTACCCACATTAAGTCTATGGTGCTGGTTCGGTGTGGCAACAGGTCTTTGTATGATGTGTAAGATTCATGGCATCTACTTATGGGTAGCCGTTGTACTATTCGCCCTGTTTAGCAATAGGAAATTGATGGTGCAAAAAGGCATGTATGTTTCTGCCTTAATTAGTTTGATTATTGTATCTCCTTTTATCATCTGGAACATCCAACATCATTTCATTACCTACACCTATCACAGTAATCGGGTTAACCTGTTCCACGCTGGTATAAATCCACTGGCTTTTGTCAGAGAAATTAGCGGGCAAATATTTTACAACAATCCAATTATTTTTTTTCTGGCGTGGATTGCAGTTTTTAGTTTGATCAAAACCAAAGATCATCATCTTAAAGGCGAAATACGACTGCTATTATATTGTGCACTCCCACTTATTGCAACGCTGATTATTCTTTCGATTTTTAGAGATACACTGCCCCATTGGTCTGGCCCGGCATATAGCTGTTTAATATTTCTTTCTGCATTAAAACTGGAATCTTTTAGCCTTTCAAAAGTAAAAGCAATTATTGGTGCAAGTATGCTGTTCTTCTTGTTCGTGGTAAGTGCTGGTCTCATCACAATTAACTTTTACAAGGGCACGTTTTCGCCACAAAAAGGCTCCATGAATTTGGGCGCTGGCGATCCTACTTTAGATTTATACGGCTGGAAAGAAACAGCAAGAATAATTGATTCTATTTACCGCTTAGATAAATCATCAATAAAGAATAAACCAGTTCATACCATTGCGATTACAAAGTGGTTCCCTGCAGCTCATTTAGATTTTTATGTTTGCGCTAAAACTGGTTTGCATACCTATGGCATAGGAGAAATATTCGATCTTCACCAGTATTATTGGTCGAATCAAACCAAACAAAAATTAATTACTGGCGACAATGCATATTATATTGTACCTTCTAACCTTTACGATGAAAACAGTATAAACTTTATCAAATCTCAATTTAGAAATTGTACACCACCTATTATTGCACCCATTTTTAGAAACGGTGTTATTTGTAAAAACATTTTAATATTTAGATTAAATGGTTATAAAAAATTAGTACAATCGAAATTATATATAAACGATTAGATTAATGTTTAAATCGAAGTTAAATTTTTGGTAGAATACTGTGATATAATTGCACTTGAGTTAAAAAAGCAATAAATTAGCTTAAAAAAGCCGATCCAATTGCTGACAGCTAACCTTCCTTAAAAAATAGATGATGCCCAATAATAAAGTATATCCGCTAAGCATACTGTTCCTAACGCTTTTATTCTGTTCTCTATCCTCAATGGGGCAGATTATACTCAAGGATAAAAAATATCACGTAGATACTAAAATATTTTCGCAAACAGATTCAGGTACACTAAAGTTAGATATTTATTATAGTGGTAAAATAACAGAAACTAAACCCACAGTGCTTTTTATATTTGGCGGTGGCTTTGTAATGGGCCACAGAGATAGCAAATTATTTGATCCATATTTTAACACTTTATTAGCACATCACTATAAGGTAGTTTCAGTTGACTATCGACTTGGTCTAAAGGGAAAGAAATTTCCAAGTCCATTTAATACTTCAAATTTAAAAGCAGCTATTGATACCGCTACGACTGATGTTTTCGATGCAACAGCCTATCTGATCAAAAATGCGAAAGAACTTGGTATCGATACGGCTATGATTATCTTATCAGGATCAAGCGCAGGCGCTATTACCGCGCTACATGCCGACTATAACAAGCGGAATGCCACCGCATTATCGGCTAAATTACCACAGCATTTTCAATACAAGGGCGTAATTTCTTTTGCCGGGGCAATATTAAGTTATCATGGCGCGCCAAAATATGCCATACCACCAGCACCTACCATGCTTTTCCATGGTACAGCCGATAACCTTGTACCCTATAACAAAGTGAGGTTACTGAACAGGGGATTTTTTGGTTCCAAATATCTTGCACGCACTTTCAAAAAAAACGGATATCCGTATTACTTTCAGTATGTGCAAAATATGGGGCACGAAATAGCTGGTTCACCAATGGTTGAAAATCTGCCTGATATTTTATGGTTTATAGATAATTACATCATTAAACAAAAACACTATTTTATGGAAGTAGATTTTAAAGATGCCGACAAAAAACCAACCTTTAGCATACCTCCTGCTTTAAAAAAGAGGTAGCCTAAATCGTATGGTTTCCATTATTTTTTCAATTCGGGCAAATTACGATTGAAATTGGGGCACGCATGTATGACAGTTCCAGATTAATGATATAGTGCTTCTTTACCTTAAAGTTATATCAAAAATTATCTCTTTATCTTGACTAATTAGTTTTCATGTTCTCAAGACTCACCGCTCAGGATCCTTTCCATTTCTATCATCATCTGCTCGGCCAGGCGTTGTTTAGCTTGTAATTTAGAAAGGTAAGCATCTGCAAATGTTACTTCCAGTTCATCCATAATAAAAGCATATTTTGCCTTAAGTTCTATAAGATCAATCTGAAGCTTCTTGGAAAGATTTTGCATAATACAAAGCTAAAAAAAGCGAGACTAATTTCGGATAAATGGTCTTATTTTCTTTTTTCTAAAAAAAACAACAAATAAACACATCCATTAAAACAATCTCCCGGTTCTTTCGTTTATAAATTGATTCCGGCGTGGTTTCCGGAATAGTTTGTTTGGTTAGTTGATTAGGGATCACTCCCAAAGTGAATCCCTTTTCTTTTTTACAAAGCTTTCTATCAATTGAGCAATTTTCCAGACAATATTTTCTAAATTCATCTTTTCAAATCGATTATACAATGCAAGAAATCAGATGGGGCATTATTGGCTGTGGCGATGTGACTGAAGTAAAAAGTGGGCCAGCTTTTAATAAGGTGAACAACTCCAAACTTGTTGCCGTAATGCGTCGCGACGGTGCTAAAGCTGCCGATTATGCCAAACGGCATCAGGTCCCTAAATGGTATGATAATGCCACTCAACTGATCAACGATCCGGAGGTTAATGCCATTTACATTGCTACTCCACCTCTACAGCACGAAGCTTATACCATTGAAGCCTTAAAAGCCAGCAAGCCGGTATATGTAGAAAAACCCATGACTTTAGATGCCAATGCTGCTCAGCGCATGACTGATGCAGCCAACAAATTAAAGGTTAAACTCTGCGTGGCCCATTATCGCCGTGCCCAACCCATGTTCTTAAAAGTTAAAGAACTATTGGCTGCACATACCATTGGCGATGTTCGTTTAGTCCGGCTAAAAATGCTCCAGTCACCCAACCCTGCACTAATTGCCAAAACAGCAGACAATTGGCGGATCAATCCAGCTATTTCTGGTGGTGGTTTATTTCATGATCTGGCTCCGCATCAATTAGACTTGATGACTTATTATTTCGGTGCTGTAAAAAACGCCATGGGTATTGCCGCCAGACAACAGGAAAATACAGAAGTTGATGATTTGGTTGCAGGAAATATCCTTTTCGAAAATGGCATTGTTTTCAGCGGTACCTGGTGTTTTTCTGTAGCCCCACAGGATCAAGCTGATAATTGCGTAATATATGGCTCAAAAGGTCACATCAATTTTCCCATGTTTGGCAATAAAATTACGGTTACAACCGATCAATCAACTGAAGAATATGTATTTGAGCCTTTACAGCATGTTCAACAACCTATGATCGAAAGAGTAGTCGATTACTTTTTAGGCAAAGGACAAAATCCATGTAGTGGCGAAGATGCCTTGATTACCATGAAATTAATGGATGATTTTACAGGGAAGTAAGATGAGAAGCTTAAACTGGAAGTATTGTCATTTCCTGAATCGCAGTCAAATGGAGAGATCCAAAGAAAAGTTGTCAGCAATGACGACCCTTCTAGACTTATCATCATCTTAAAAATCCAAGATCGTTCATAACTATTTTGTTCCTATATCATTACCACTAAACGTTTACCGTCTGCAACCTCAAGGTTCCAAAGGCCAGAAATATCTGTTAGCTTAACCTCGATAGTTTCCACCTTCAATTTACCATCTGCTGCTAGCTGAAACATTTGAGGCAATATTTCAGTAAATAACAGTCCAACCTGTTCTTTGCTCCAGCTGCCCAGGCCAGAGCCTGTGAGCTGCAGATCTACACTTCTTAAGTTAGCAGCCGACAGCTGGATCAGATCGCCGGCCATACTACCTACGGAAACAAACCTCACCTTATTAGTAAATGCCCCCTGCCCCATTAAACTGGATAACAACAGTTCAGCGGTACAGCCCCAGAGGTAATCAATAATCACGTCTATTGGTTTTTCTTGATGGCGCTGTTTCACCTGAGATAAAAATACTGAATTATCAGGGGTAATCCCGATGATTTCGTCTGCACCAAGTTTTAATAAATTTTGAAGCGACTGTACATTCCTGCCTGTTGCAATTACTTTTGCAGCGCCATAATGTTTCGCAATCTGCACGGCTACCATTCCTGTAAAACCAGTAGCGCCATTAATCAACACCACATCTCCATGTTGGATAGCCGCTTTAAACCTTAAGGCCATGGCCGAGCCAATAACGGCATTGGCCAATGCAGCGGCCGTTGCGTCACTTAAGCCTTCAGGCAATTTCACCATCGTGCGCTTTTCTATAGTTGCTTTTTCTGCCAGCATTCCACTTACGCCCATCCCATAAACCCGTGTGCCATCTTCGAGCAGGCATACGCCATCTCCACCGATTACACGGCCTGTTGCTTTTGGTGCATCGCTGGAATAATGCGTACCTGATGCTTTGCCTCTATCGAAATGTTTAATGGCAACGGCCTTTACGCGCACCAATATTTCCTGATCGTTTTGGGCTACTGGTTCTTCAAAATCTACATATTGGGGTAATTCCCCTTTATACATTACTGCTGCTTTCATCTTTTTTGTATTTTGTTGATACAAAGTTAGATTCTGCTACAGTGCCGAACGATAACATATGTTACCGATTGCCTTTTTTAAGCAGCGCGCTTTTTATGCGGCTTAAGTGTACACGTGTTACCCCCAGATAAGAGGCAATATAGTGTTGAGGAACGCGCTGTACAATATGAGGCCTTTCCTGTAAGAGCTTTTGATAACGTTCTTCGGGCGTATCTCTGATGAAGGATACAAATTCATTCATATAATGCATCTGCCTCCCGGCCAGAATATTTAAGATAATATCCGCAAATCCTGGCACTTCATGCAGTTCAGTCATTAAAGCTTTTATTTTTGTTTTATGCAGCAAATAAATAACCGAAGGCTCGATCGTTTCGATGGTGAACAGACTGGGTGTATTTTTCAGAAAACTTTCCAAAGAAGTTAAGCCTTCTTTTTCAAAGAAAAACTGAACAGTTTTATCATCTCCCTGTTTATTTAATGCGGCACGTACACAACCTTTTTCTACATAAAAATAATGATGGGATATTTTACCCTCTTCCAATAAAATGGTTTTCGCCGGAACCTCCATGCGCTCCTGAAATTCCAGATATTTATCCCAATAAGGGTTTAACTGAGGAAATTTATCTTTAAAATGGAAAAGCATCTGTTGGGTATTCTTACAAATTTAATTTATTCTGGAGAGAAAACAGTATCCTAAAGCCGATCTTATTGAAACTATTGTAAGCCATTAACGTTTATTAATTGCCCAACCCTATCTGTATTCCTGCAAAAGATGAAAATACTTTTAAAATACCTGAGACCGCACCGGAATCTCATTATACTATCGCTGTTACTAGCCGCTGCAGCACAGCTTTTAAGCCTGCTCGATCCCATTATTTTTGGAAAGATTATAGACGATTATTCTACCAACAAACATCATTTAAGCGAACACCAACTTATTAGTGAAGTTTTCTACTGGCTGCTCATTGCGCTAGCCATTGCACTGGTGGCCAGGCTTTGCCGCTCCATACAGGAATTTACGACCAGGAAGGCTGTGGCTCGTTTTGGCATGAATATTTTTAATGATGGCCTCAAACAAACGCTCCGCCTCTCGTTTCAGGAATTTGAAGAAAGCCGCAGCGGAACAACGTTGTCGGTGCTTCAAAAAGTAAAAACAGATGCAGAACGTTTTATCAATGCATTTATCAATATCCTTTTTTCATCGCTAGTGGGAATTGGTTTCTTATTGTGGTACAGCCTGAACAAGAACTGGCTTTTGGTACCTGTATTTTTTATTGGGGTATTGGTACTGGGCTCTCTAACCGGCCTGCTCTCTAAAAAAATAAAAGCTATCCAAAGGTCTATTAACCGACAGGCTGATAAACAAGCCGGCGTAATTACCGAAAGCCTGCGCAACATCGAATTGGTAAAAAGCTTGGGCTTAACCTTTGCCGAGATCAGAAGGTTGAATGTACAGACCCTGAAAATTTTTGATCTCGAAATGCTAAAAGCCCGGAAAGTGAGCACGCTCTCTTTTTTACAGGGCAATCTGCTCAACTTGTTAAAGCAATCGGTGCTTTTTATCCTGTTATGGCTGATTTTCAGAAAAATATTGAGTACAGGAGAGCTGATTGCAATGCAATTTATTTCCACGGCAATCTTTACGCCGCTTCAGGACCTGGGCAACATGATCATTCTGTACCGGGAAGCAGATGCCTCGCTTAAAACATTCGACAACCTGATGCAAAAACCGATAGAAACCCGTCCGGACAATGCCGTAGAGCTTGATGCACCTAACAGGCTCGAATTCAAAAATGTAGTTTTCAGACATAAAACTGCTGGTTACAATGCTATTGATGATATTTCCTTCGAAATCCAAAATGGTGAGACTGTGGCATTTGTAGGCCCTTCGGGTTCTGGTAAATCTACCCTTGTTAAATTATTAGTAGGACTCTACCTTCCAGTTGATGGTGAAATACTCTTCAACGAAACCAGTTCCAAACGCATACGTTACAATCCATTAAGGAGACAGATCGGTTTCGTTACACAGGATACCCAGCTTTATGCAGGTTCAATTAGGGAAAACATGCGTTTTGTTAATCCTACAGCCAGCGAAGAAGAGATTATGGAAGCATTACGAAAGGCCTCAGCTACAGCACTTATTGCTAAAGCTGCACAGGGAATTGATACCGTATTGGGTGAAAATGGGATGAAATTATCCGGGGGCGAAAAACAGCGGATCTCTATCGCAAGGGCCTTATTGAGAAAACCAAGGTTGTTGATCTTTGATGAGGCTACCTCGGCACTAGATTCGCTTACCGAAGAAGAAATATCGGCAACCATTCGCGAAATCTCTGATAGAAGAGAACAAATGACCATCCTCATTGCCCACAGACTATCGACCATTATGCATGCCGATAAAATCTATGTGCTCGAAAAAGGAAAGGTATCTGAAACGGGCAGCCATTTAGAACTTCTCGAAAAGAAAGGCTTGTATTATTCTATGTGGCGGCAGCAGATTGGGGAACGGAGGTAACTTGATGAGATTATTATACATTCATTAAAACCATGTCGTTCAACTAATTAAACAAACAAATAGCCATTTTTTGGATCGCAATATCTGTGCAGTTAAGCAGATTGGTTACCGTGTTACTTTCTTAGGCTTCGGCCTCATGCCTCAGCCTGTAGGGGTAACGCTCAATGTCATTAAGTTAATGGATAAATTGCAAAAAGATGTCACCATGAGGGATAATTTATTGGATAAAAACCAATATGAGTGACGGTAGAATTTAATGAAAAATCTCCCTGAAGGATCGTCATTGCGAGAAGGCTTTTTCAGCCGACGAAGCAATCTTTATAGCAAGGATTACTAGCATGATAGATTGCTTCGTCGTTCCTCCTCGCAATGACGGCCTTTTTTTGGAATCAGTCAATGGTACTATACGCTACCTAAAGTTTCGAAAGCAAAAGTTTTACCGAAGCTCTTTTTTGATAGTTGGGATCGAAATGAACATATTTAATTTTACCAGAACGATCTATAATATAGGTTGCAGGAACGGGTAAAGTATGGCGCGTATTACCATTATTATCCTCTAAATTTATCCCATAGCCCTTGTATTTCGTAAAGGTAGCATCGTCCATCACGAAGTTAACGTTATAGGCTTTCATAATCGCATCATCTTTATCCTGGAGAATAGAAAAGCCTGCGCTGGTTTTTTTGATGGTTTTATCAATATTTTCTTTCGTTTCAGGTGTAACACCGATCACATAAGCATCTTTCCCACTTAACAAGCTTAAAGAATCCTGAAGCTCTTGAATGTGTTTGTTACAATAAGGACACCATTGACCACGATAAAAAAAAAGTACCACAGAACGATGCGCTTTAAGTGCACTTTTCAAACTCACAGTTTTACCGTTCTGATCCATTCCACTAAACATAGGTGCTTTATCACCTTCTCTTAAACCCTTTTGTGCTTTTGTTTGCAGCGATAATACAACAGCTAACGCTGTAAATAAGATAATTCTTTTCATTTTGTATTTATGTTTTTCCTCTTAGTCGAACCAGCAGCATTAACCTTACAGCGAAAATTAATTTTTATTGATTTCTTTTTCAATCTTATCTTGTAATGCTTTTTTAAAGGTTTGACCAAGTTTAAAATCGCTGTTTTCAAAGCCTACAAACACCTTATTAATCAATATACTCTGCTGCTGATAAATTTTGCATACCGAACAACCTCTCAAATGTACATGCAATTGTAGTTTTTCGGCAGCCGTAATTTTTCCGGCGATTCTTTTTTCGATCAGAAAAGTAGCCTGTTTACAGTTATAGATTATATTTTTTAGCGCGCTTGTCATATCAGTTCCAGTTTTTTTGAAGGCATGCCCTCAGGTTAAGTTTTGTGCGGTGCATAATTACCCAGAAATTAGCCGCAGTAAGTTTAAGTTCGGTACAGATCAGTTCTGATGCAAGATCGTCCATATGTTTCATTGAGAATACAGAAAACCATAATCCGGGGAGTTTAGCTAAACATTCATTTAATATACTGCCTATTTCTTTCATCATCAAAGGATTGTCTGTTTCCAAACCAAATGCCCTTGGATAATCTTTTTCTGTCCAATGCCCTGATTTCGCATCAAAAAAACTCTGCAATTCGTCTCCCGAGACCGTTACATTAAAACTGTTGGCAGATCGTTTTCGGTAAAAATCCGCAATCTTATTTTTAAGGATGGCTGTTAACCAGGTTTTCTCTTTACTATTCCCCTCAAAACCATCTAGTCTTTGCAATCCTGCCAAAAAGGTATCTTGCACCAAATCTTTGGCCACATCTTCATCTCTTAATCTAGACATTGCAAAACCATAGAGATAATCGGCATATTTTTCTACCCAGCTAATCGGATCTGAGTAAAGACTTTTGGCTGTAAGGCCTTTGTCCGTTTCGTTTTGCATGTTTGGTAATATCTTAATATAAATATAATGTTTAAACTGTTAGTCGTACGAGATGAAAGATCCTTACAAATTATTTAATGTTTTTAGAAATGCTTGTTTAGTTAATTGAGCTAAATAAAAAAATTAAAAAAATCACTCCTACTTAAAGTAATTTCTAAAGTTGTACGTCTACAGTTCCAACAAACCTAAAAACTTTTCTATATGATAGCCGTTTTCAAAACAAATGTATCCTCGGATAACGAGTTAAACGTAATCAGCCCATTGCTGAACAGCCAGTTCAAAGAAATTAAATGGAATATTGATTTATGGGATTCTGATAAAATTCTTAGGGTAGATTCGCCAAGAGATTGGACAAAAGAAATTACCGAACTCTTTAACAGTATTGGTTTGCGCTGTATTAATCTTGAAATCTTTCATTCAGAGCCTTTTTAAGCCTAACATTGAAATTTCCTGTAATTATTATGGATACCATATTCTTGTGGTGTCAGATATTATTATCTGATACTTAATCTCGTTCCCAGAGATAATAACTTTATCAGTTAGTGGCAACATCTGACTGCACAAATAACTAGGAACTGCTGCATTAAAGCATATCTTACCACTTTCGTGTGGCCATTTTTAAATAGATTATACTTAAATTGCATCATCTATTGCATTAATCCCTAGTGAAAGAAATTACTGGTATCATAAAGGTAACGAAGGAAAAGTATCCACAGGATACGGAAACAGTAGTTTTCGAATACAGAGGGTTGATATTTATACAGAAACAAATTAAAATAATTTAATTAACCAGCAATGATAGCAGATTCTTTTGGAAGAATACACGATTACCTGCGGATATCGCTTACCGATAACTGCAACTTTCGCTGCTTTTATTGCATGCCAGAAGAAGAATACGACTTTACTCCTGCCTCCCGGCTCATGCAGACTGATGAAATTATTAAACTGGCAAAAATTTTTGTGGCCAATGGCGTAAAAAAGATCAGGCTTACCGGTGGAGAGCCTTTGGTGAGAAAAGATGCAGCACAAATTATTGCTGCACTGGGCAAACTTCCGGTCGAGCTCGTCATTACCACAAACGGAACGCGTATTGCTGAAATGCTCCCGGTGTTAAAAGAAGCAGGTATTAAAACCATCAACATCAGCTTAGATACCCTTCAGCCAGAAAAATTCTTTATGATCACCCGAAGGGATGTTTTCCATCAGGTACGAAGTAATATCGAATTGCTTTTGCAGCATAAAATAAAAGTGAAAATAAATATGGTGGTGATGAAAGGGCTTAACGACGATGAGATCTGCGATTTCATCAGTTGGACCAAACACAATCCCATTCAGATCAGGTTTATTGAATTCATGCCTTTTAGTGGTAACAAATGGACGAGCAATAAGATGTTTTCTTTAGATGAAATCCTATCGGTGGTCGAAAAAGATTTCACAATACTATCTGTTAAAGGAGAACCACACGATACGGCTAAAAGTTTCATGATTCCTGGTCATGAAGGTTCGTTTGCCATTATCAGCACCATGACCAATCCTTTTTGCGATACTTGTAACCGCATGCGCTTAACTGCAGATGGCAAACTCAAAAACTGCCTTTTTTCGGATAGTGAAACCGATCTGCTTACCGCATTGCGGAAAAATGAAGACGTGCTTCCACTCATTCAATCGGCGATATGGAGCAAAAAGAAAGCATTGGGTGGGCAATTGGTAAGCGATTTTGAAAAAATTGATGCCACGACCATTCAAAACAGAAGTATGATTACCATTGGAGGATAAAATTTTCATGATCAGCGTTAAAGAAGCAAAACACCTCATTTCTCAACACATAATAGCATTAAATCCCATTTTAATTGACTTGGTAAAAGCATCCGGACACATTCTTGCAGCCGATATTTATGCAAAATATGATATTCCTGCATTCAGCCAGTCATCCATGGATGGCTATGCCATTAAGTTCTCAGATCACGAAAAAGAACTCATCTTAATCGGCGAAATGGCCGCAGGAACGGCAAATAAGATTGCCATACAAAACGGCGAAACCAGTAGAATATTTACAGGAGCTCCGCTACCTAAAGGTGCCGATACTGTGGTGATGCAGGAAAAAATCACACGTACAGATGGGAAAATCACTTTGCAAGATCCCAATTTAAAAATTGGCTTAAACGTACGGGATAAAGGTTCAGAAATTACGGTTGGCGCATTGGCGATGGAACATGGAAATCTGCTTAGTCCTGCTGCTATTGGCTTTCTGGCCGGGATTGGTGTTAACGAAGTTAGTGTTTACCCCATGCCAAAGATTTCGGTTATTGTAACGGGGAAAGAATTACAGCAACCGGGAAAAGCCCTCGAATTTGGACAGGTGTACGAATCGAATTCCTATTCTCTATCTGCTGCTTTAAAATATGAAGGCATTGAACAAATTGCTGTTTACGAAGCCGACGATGATCTCGAGATCCTAAAAAAAGTATTACAAACTGCAGTAGAAAACAGTGATGTTATCCTGCTAACGGGAGGTGTAAGTGTAGGTGATTATGATTTCGTAATTGAAGCAGCCTCACATTGTGGCATCAGACAGGTTTTCCATAAGGTGAAACAGAAACCGGGTAAACCTTTATTTTTTGGCACAAAAGATCAAAAATTAATATTCGGACTTCCGGGTAACCCTTCCTCTGTATTGAGTTGTTACTATAATTATGTGTTACCAGCTGTTAAAGCATTATCTCATAAAAGTAATAGTGTAATTGAGGTTCAGGCCGAGCTTACACATGGCTATTCAAAAGCTGAGGGGCTAACACATTTCCTTAAAGGCAAATATGAAAATGGAAAAGTTACTCCACTCAGCTCACAAGAATCTTACCGGTTAAGTTCCTTTGCACAGGCCAATTGCCTGATCTGCCTCGATGAAAGAAAAGAAAACTTTAAACAAGGCGACATTCTAACTGTAATGATTTTACCTAGCTAAACCATGCAAGAAAGCTTCATCCTCTTTTACTGTTTACTTTTTATTGTTGCTTTTTTATATGCTTCGGTTGGGCATGGCGGGGCAAGTGGCTATCTTGCACTCATGGCTATTTTTGCCATCTCGCCAGCCATTATGAAGCCAACAGCATTATTATTAAATCTGTTTGTTTCCTCCACTTCCTTTATCCAGTTTTACTGCGGGGGGCATTTTAAGTGGAAAACCTTTTGGCCTTTTGCACTTGCCTCTATCCCGCTCTCTTTTGTAGGTGGTATGATGATGATCGAAAGTTCCATTTATAAAAGGATTTTAGGATTGCTTTTACTCATCCCGGTCATCCGTTTTTTCTTCTTTAAAAATACCGATTCAAAAGATTTCAAACCATCAAATATCCCACTATCGCTTGCCATTGGCGGTATTATAGGCTTACTTTCGGGCATGATCGGTATCGGGGGTGGGATTATCCTTTCTCCTATCCTATTGCTTTTAAAATGGACAGATCAAAAACAAACCGCAGCCATTAGCGCAGCATTCATCTTTGTTAATTCGGTTGCTGGCTTAGGTGGTCAACTCATTAAAGGCTTCGAATTTAATAGCCACATGCTCACTTATGTTGGCGTGGCTTTCGTTGGTGGCCTTTGCGGGGCTTATTTTGGTGCGCTAAAATTCCCGCAAACTGTTTTAAAAAATGTCCTGGCCTGTGTATTGGCACTGGCCGCCTATAAATTACTCTTTACACATGCATAATATGAAATTCCTGATCATCGGCTTATTATTTTTAAGTTTTGCTGTAAATGCACAAGAGAGCAAGCAATTTACAATCGAAGGAAAGATTAAAGCTCCATTAACAGTTACTTTAGACAATTTAAGTACTTATAAATCCGTTAATCTGGATAGTATGACGATTTTTAACCACTTGATGCAGCGAAAAAGCAGTATAAAAAACATTAAAGGTGTACTTTTGAAAGATATTTTGGCCAAAGTAGAAATAGATGCTGCTTCACCAAAAACACTGAGCGAATATTATCTCGTTTTTACTGCAACTGATAACTATAAAGTGGTCTACTCGTGGAATGAAATTTTTAATTCGCCAATTGGAAACCAACTCATGGTTCTAAGTAGTTATGATACCGAGCCAACCAAGGCTGAAAAAGGAAATATAGCCGTTATTACACCCAGTGATTTTGCTACGGGAAGAAGATTTGTAAAAGGATTAAGTAAAATCAGCATCTTACAGGTAAATTAGCAGCATGGAAATTGAAATCATCAGTTTTGGACAAATTACCGAATTCATCAATCATCAAAAAATTGAAATTGATGGCATTGCTGATACCGATACCTTGAAACAATACCTCGAAGATCGGTTTCCAGCCTTGAAAGGCACAAAATACAAACTTGCCCTAAACAAAAATATTGTTCAACAGAATACCGAAATTACAAACCAGGCTACAATAGCCATAATGCCACCTTTTTCTGGTGGTTAAGCAATATGAGTGCAGAGCGATATAACAGGCAGATTATCCTTAAAGGATTTGGGGAGGAAGCACAGCAAAAGCTTTTAAGGGCAAAAATTCTTGTTATTGGCGCCGGTGGCTTAGGCTGTCCTGCGTTGCAATACCTGGCTGCTGCCGGCATTGGCCATATTGGTATTGTTGATGATGATACCATTTCATTATCTAATTTACATAGACAGATTCTTTTTACGACGGCTGATATCGGAAAGTTGAAAGTAGAAATTGCGGCAAAACGCCTGCAGGAAATGAATACTCAGATCGGGATCATCCGTCACCCCATCCGTTTACAGAAAAATAATATCCTTGATATTCTATCCAGATACGATTACATACTAGATGGTACAGACAATTTCGAATCCAGATACCTGATTAATGATGCCTGTGCGTTATTGAACAAACCACTTATATTTGCGGCGGTTTCGGGTTTTGAGGGACAATTGGCCATATTTAACACCCCCGATCATTTAACGCCCAGCACCAATTACCGTGATCTTTTCCCCGTTCCACCCGATAAAGGAGAAGTAGCCAATTGTGCCGAAAATGGCGTTTTAGGTGTATTACCAGGCATATTGGGTACCATGGCAGCCGCAGAAACCATTAAATTGATTGCCAAAATCGGGCAGTCGCTCACCAATAAAATTTTAAGTTACAACTTACTTACACAAGAACAATATACCATCAACATCAGTCACGGAGGCGGTTATACCCTGCCTAAAACAGTTGATGAATTTTTAAATATGGATTATCAGGACACCAGTGAAGGACCACAGGGATATATAGAAATTGATGCCAGCGAACTGGTTAAACTTCAGCAACAGGAATCGACAATTTTAATCGATGTACGCGAAAGACACGAAGTACCGATACTGGATAAACAGATCTTTACGCAGGTACCAATGTCGGAGTTTGGCGCTTTTATGAGCAAAGAATTTTATCAAAAGCATGTGGTTTTAATCTGCCAGCATGGCATTAGAAGTGTAGCTGCAGCAGAGGCCATGCAGGAAAAATATGGAGATGCAAAAAAAATATACAGTTTAAAAGGTGGTATTGTAAAATGGAGAGATCATTTTCTCAAACCCTGACATGAGCGAAAAAAAGATAAAGAACATATTTATAGATGGCCCAATCGAACCTGCTTTTATAGCCGATAGCATTGCTAAACACAACAGCAAAACAGCTATTGGTGGCCATAGTATTTTTATGGGCCAGGTTAGAAAAGATGAAATTGAAGGTAAATGTGTTACCGCAATAGCCTATACCGCATACGAGGACCTTGCCCTCGAAAAAATGCATCAGATCAGGGAGGAAATCTTCGAAAAATATCCACTCCATTGCATGCATATTTATCATAGTCTGGGTACTGTTAAAACGGGCGAAATCTGCCTTTTTGTTTTCACTTCGTCGGCACACCGTAAACCGGCAATGGCCGCCTGTAGTGAAGTGGTAGACCGGTTAAAAGCAGAATTACCGATCTGGGGAAAAGAAATATTCGAAGACGAAACCCATCAGTGGAAAGAAAATATTTAACATGGTAAACATCACAAAAAAATCCAACACTTTAAGGATTGCTATTGCAACCGCTACAGTAAAAGTATCGAAGCAGGAAACCATCGATGCCATTGAACAGCGCAAAATCCCCAAAGGCGATGTATTTGAATTCGCCCGTGCAGCCGGCTTATTCGGCGTAAAAAAAACGAGTGATGTAATTCCTGATTGTCACCCTCTGCCGATTGAATATACTGCCATTACCTACGAAATTGTGGGTTTAACCATTATTATTACGGTAGAAGTACATACTATTTACAAAACAGGTGTTGAAGTTGAAGCCATGCATGGGGCTTCGGTTACGGCATTAACCATGTACGATATGTTAAAACCGATTGATAAAGGTGTGGAAATAGAGAACATCAGGCTTTTAAAAAAATCGGGAGGAAAATCTGACCTTAAAAATGCCAGATTCCCTGAAATAAAAGCTGCAGTTGTAGTTTGTTCGGATTCTGTTTTCGAAAATAAAGCGCAGGATAGCTCTGGCAAAGCCATTATTTCGAGACTCACTCAATGGGATATCAATGCAGAGAAATATGAAATCGTCCCGGATGAAATGGATGCGATTAGAAATAAGGCTATCGAATTAAATAAAGCGGGTTTTCAATTGCTCATTTTTACCGGCGGTACCGGACTTTCGCCACGTGATGTAACACCAGAAGCCATTGCACCTTTAATCGACAGGAATATCGAAGGGATCATGGAAACTGCCCGACGTTACGGCCAGGAGCGCATGCCTTATGCCATGCTTTCGCGTGGTGTGGCAGGCTTTATAGGAGAAACACTGGTACTTACCTTCCCAGGTTCAAGAAGTGGCGTAGAAGAAAGCATGGATGCCCTATTCCCACAGGTTTTGCATTTATTTAAGGTGATTAAAGGCGAGAAACACTAATATTTATACCTATTTTTAGTGGGGATTTGTAATCCTCTACCGATAGGTCATTCTGAACGCAGTGAAGAATCTTTAAGCTGAACAGGATTTCAAATTCTTGTAGGAATGCTTACTATACACTGATTATAAATCCGGAAATCAATGGTCAAGATCACAGATCCTGACCAACGAGCAGAGTTAATCTGGATTTGCAATCCTCTACTGATCTGTCATTCTGAACGCAGTGAAGAATCTTTAAGCTGAACAGGATTTCAAATTCTTGCAACAATGCTTTGGACCTATATACCGGATTACAAATCCGGAGGTCAAAGGTCAAGATCATAGATCCTGACCAACGAGCCAGCTAGCATGATGCCCAAACCATTCGTAAAAAAGATGTGTCCACACGATAGACCTTGCGCGGGAAAGACCAATTCGTTTAAACCAACAATATTAAATTTAAACAGCAAAATCTTTTTTGTGATAAAAAATTAAGTTCTATTTTTGCCGCATGTCGTCTAAATATAAGATTTTATACTTTTTCCAAAATTCTGATACTACAATCCTGGAAATTCAGCGTCTTGGCCTGCCAGATAATGCAGATGCAGAGGCGACTTACCACTGGCTTTACTTTGATAAAATTACAGGATCATTAATTAAATTATGGTTCAGATCGATGGATTCTTCTACCGAAATTGAAGAACGTTATTTTGAACAGGGTTATCTTAAATTTAATAAAACTGAGGCTACCTATATTGAAAAACACAATTCTTCTCAACAAAAACTCAATAATATGGGCAATAGAGCTCTTGGAGAAGAGATAAGTGCTTTATTAGAAAATTATCTAAAATAATTAAAACATCTCCGGCAACTCCGATGCTAAGCCAGCTTTACTTAAAGGATAACGTGAGGCTCGGAAATTCTGAAGCGACAGATAAAAATCTGGATACCATTTTTCGTTTTGCATATTTTCTAATAATTGTGCGCAGGCAAGTACATCGGCATCAGCCTGGTGAAGCTCTTGGGCAACAAAATAAACCACATCCCAAATGCCTTCAATCATAAAAAACCGAAAGGTAGTGAGGATTGCAGACCATTGCACTTTTTTAGCCTGCAACAAAAAAAATCGCGATATAGGGCTGCATAAACGTTTAAAAGCCATATAATCCTCTTCTCCACCCTCTAGGTTTAAAAGGCCATCACTGTAAGGAAGGTTTACAATTTCTGACGCAATTTTATCACGGCCATGGAAATAAATACTTCCTGCACAGATAGAAGAGATCGATATCAGCGCTAAATGATCATAAATTTCCGGATGCATTTTAAGTTTGCCATTGCGTACAAATACCAGCCCGCCTTTTTTGGCATTGCCAGGCTGAGTGTTCATAACCGATAAACTTAGAAGTTCAAATTCGTCAGCAAAGTTTAGTGCCGTTACAAATTGTGCTGCGGCCATAAAAGTGCCTCGATCAAGAGGTTTGTTGCTGGTAACAGGTTCCTGAATTGAAAAAATTGAGAGTTGCAAAAAATTTAATTTGTTTGGTTCGGGCCGGATAGATCGACAATAGCAAAAATAAAAATCCAATCTACAAAACAACTATGTAAAATATGGTTAAAATACTTTAAAAATGTAATCGACTAGAAATGAGTAAGATTTTTTTTTTAAAAACATTTTGTGCAATAAATAAATCATTCGATTAAATAGGTGAATACCGAATTTTGGAGCAAAAAAAAGCAGGAATAAATCCTGCTCAAAATCTTTTGGGGAAAGAATTAAACAACTCTTACTTTCACTGCATTAAGTCCTTTTTTGCCTTCTTGAACTTCATACTCAACTGTATCATTTTCTCTGATTTCGTCAATCAGGCCTGATGCATGCACAAAAATCTCAGATCCGCTTTCTTCTTTGATAAAGCCAAAGCCTTTTTCTGAGTTAAAAAATTTTACTGTTCCGTTTTTCATTATACTGGATGTTTTTAAATTAAAAACCAAAAATAGGATTAAAACCCAAAAACCAAAATTACTGACCAACAAAATTGTTAATTATGCACAAAAAGATTTACAACGGTAAAGATTATGGCTACCATTTTACAGTTTAAGGTATTAACCGAACAGGTTTGCACGTATTAAAAAGATTTTCTCTGCGTAATGGAAGAGTACCAATTTATCGGATGCGACCTTAAATTCATGCCATCGCTTTCAATATGATACAAGATAATAGGCATGCTGAAATCTACAAAACGTTCTACCTGTCTGGAAAGTTTACCGAGAAAATCCATGCTTGATATACCCTCCTTTAAATGAACATAAATTACACTACCTGTTTTAAACTCAAAGCGTTCTACCACTCCTGGCCACTCTGTTTTTATCCTGGTGAGGAAAGCTTTGATTTTGGTTTCTTCTTTTAGATTTTCCATAAGCTTATCAGGTTTTTTTGATATATGCTAATTTAAAAAATTATTCCGAATTAGATTAATTGTAACAGGACCTATACAATTTAGGAATGAAAATGATCAGTCTTAATGATCTGTGCCTCCGAAGGATAATTTGTTTTATAAAATCAATATGAATGGACAGTAGAATTTAATGGAAATAAATCTCTCCGAAAGGTCTGTCAATGGTAACAAAATCGAAGGTTCTATAACAAGGGTTACTAAATGGCGATTTATTATTACGGACTATGTAAAGGCGTAATAAAGATTCTTCACTACGTTCAGAATGACAATTGTATGGATTGTAAAAAGTAAAAAAGCCCTTCAATCCTGAGAGGGCTTTTTCATAGTCGTCTATCCCTATAAGTAGGAATCTCAAAACTAATTAATGCGATTTATATTTTTAAGGGTTGAATAAACTGAACAGATTTTTTTTCAGCTCGGTTCATCTGTATTATTTGGGCTTTATACTAATTAAACGGTCTTAATGAAATATTACTCCACTCCTCTTACACTAGTTGGAATAACATACAACGATTTTGAGGCCGTAATAAATAGCAGGTTTTTATCTTTTCCTCCGAAACAAATGTTACCACACCACTCTTCAGGTACATCAATATGTCCTATTTTTTCACCTGTAGGTTTGTAAATATCCACTCCTTTTCCGGTTAAATAGATATTTCCTTTGTTATCTAAAGTCATCCCGTCAGAATGCTGGTTAACGATCAGCTGCCTGTCAGATAATCTGGCATCTACGCCAATGGCATAACGGTAGGTCTTATTATTCCCCATATCGGCAATGTACAAGAATTTACCATCTGGCGTACCCACAATACCGTTTGGCTTAATTACATCATCAGCGACAATCATTGCTTCTTTTTTTCCTTTCGGCAGATAATACACCTTTTGACCCTGAATTTCGGGTGATTTTCTTGTCCAGTAATCACGTTGGTAATAAGGGTCGGTAAAATATATCCCGCCTTTAGCATCCAACCAGATATCGTTTGGACCATTTACTTTTTTGCCTTTATAATCACTGAAGAGCACTTTTATTTTCTTGTTTTTATCGATAGACCAGATCTGGTTATTTTCGTCGGCACATACAATTAAGTTCCCTTTCTTATCAAAATAAGTTCCATTTGCCCTACCTGATTTATCCATGTATAGGCTCAGTTTGCCCTCAATATCATATTTCCAAATCTTATCATTGGGCTGATCGGTAAAAAAAACGTTTCCTTGTTTATCAACCGAAGCACCCTCGGTAAACTTAAACTGCGCAGAAATCAATTTTAAACTATCCTGGACAAAAATATTTTGTTCTGCACTTTGTGCAAAAGAAGCTAAGCTTAAGCCCGAAAAGGCCAGAGATAAGAAGTAATTTTTCATTTGTATTTTTTAAAAAAAAACCTATCAGGTTTCAAAAACCTGATAGGTTTATACAGTAAAGATATTAACTTACCCGCTTGCCTTTTAGTAACATATTTAATGCATCGTTCAGCGTTCCGGCCTTTTGCACCTCCCCTTCATTTACGAAATAAATTTCATCAGCATTTTCGATCGTATTTAAACGGTGGGCTATAATTACCAATGTTGTTTCTTTCGAAAGTTTATTTAAAATACTGCTCAAAAGTTGTTCGGTTATCGTATCGATATTTGCTGTAGCTTCATCAAGAATCAATAATTCAGGATTTCTTAGTACCGCACGCATAAAAGCAATCAGCTGTTTCTGGCCCAAACTGATACTGTCTGATCCTGAAGTAATCTGCGTATTTAACCCTTCATCAAATATGGCTAAAAGTGCATTCAGGTTGGCATTTTCAATTATTTTCTCCAGCTTTTCATCACTCACCTCTTTATATTGACTATTACCATACAAAATGTTCTCTTTTACAGTTCCCGTAAATAAAAATGGCTCTTGCAATATAAAACCGATTTTTCGTGTTCGTTCTTCTGCAGAAAATGACCTGATATCCTTACCATTTAATAAAATGGTACCTTTTGTAGCATCATATAAACGTGAAATTAATGAAGCAGTTGTTGTTTTTCCACCTCCGGTTGGTCCAATTAAAGCATAAGTTTTACCCTTTTCGAATCTTAAATTGATATTATGCAGGATTTCTTTGCTATCATCATAAGAAAAATGAACATTTTTAAACTCAAGCAAAGCATCAGAAGTAATATTTTCGTCGGTTTTAACCTGTTGTAAGTCGCTCTCTAACGACAGGATTTGCGATATCCTGTCCCAACCAGCCATAGCGACCTGGAAACTGGTCCAAAGAGCCGCCAGCTGCCTCAGCGGATTATAAAAATTGGTGGTGTAAGAAATATAACTCACCAATAAACCCAGGGTAAAATTGCCCTTAGAAATTAAATAAATACCAAATAGTAAGGTAATTAATTGCGCAATACTTGATAATAGCCCGTAAATAGGGACAAAAATATTATTGGCTAAACCAGCACCAATCGCTGTTTTATAGTTTTCGGTATTGGCTTCGTTAAAACGTTTCCTAAAATAATCCCTGCGGTTAAAGGCGATAATTACTTTAAAGTTGTTCAGGCTTTCCTGTATTTCAGCGCTCATTCCGCCAACACTTTTTAAATTTTTAGCATTTTTTCCTTTTACCCAGGGCGATAAAGCCACTGTAAAAAGAACGATTACCACCGCTGGCGAAAGTGTTGCCGCGCCAAGTTCAGGGTTAATCGAAAGCAGGAAAATACCGGCACCAATCATGGTTACGATACTACCGATAAACTGCATTAGCGATTGCGAAAAAAACTGGTTCAGTTTATCTGTATCATTATTCACCCTAGAAATCAGATCACCCGCTTTGTTCTGGTTAAAAAACGAAACGGGTAATTCCTGTAATTTATTAAAAATGGAATTGCGTAAAGTGTATAACATCCGCTGGCCTATTCCGCCCATTAACCTGGTTTGGATGTAACCAGTAACCATGGCCATCATGTACATTACCAGCAAGATGCCGCCAAAAACAAGTACACCATGAAATTGTTTGGTGCGAATATAAGTATCAACCGTATGGCCAACCAGTAATGGCCCCAAAAGCAATAAACCCGAATTCACCAAAATGGCAATCAGTGCCAACCACAGGTTTTTACGTTCGGCTGAAATGAGTTTAAGCAGGCTTTTCAGCGCTTTATAAGTCGATTGCTTTTCCTGCCTGGCACTAAGCTGGTTAAGATTGTAGTTCATAATTACTGGTGCTCTGTTGTGAATTGTAAATCTGAACATACTCAGGACTGCTTTTCAACAATTCCTGATGGGTTCCTTCTGCAATGATTTCGCCCTGCATCAGCAAGATCACTTTGTCGTAATGTTCAACAGAAGCTATTTTTTGGGTAATAGAAAGTAAAGTTAAACCCGGATAATTCTGCTGGATATTCGCCAAAATTCTTTTCTCGGTATTGGTATCAACACGGGCAGTAAAATCATCCAGTAATAAAATCTTCGGATTTACAGCCAAGGCCCTTGCTAACATAATCCGCTGTTTTTGTCCACCCGAAAGACTGTTCCCCCGTTCCGAAACAATCGTATTTAACTGGTCGGGCAAAGCATCTACAAAATCCTTAAGTTCAGCAGTAGCAATGGCCTTCGCCAACGATTCGTCTGTAACAGTATCGCTAAAGGCAATATTTTCCCGAATGCTCATGTTAAACATGATGCTATCCTGAAATACAAAACCAACCTGTTGGTGAAAATTCTCTTGCTTGTATTGTTTAATCTCTTCTCCATCAAACAATACCACTCCCGAATCAGCATCAATCAAACCTGTTAAAATATAAAGCAATTGCGTTTTTCCCGCAGCTGTAGGCCCAATAATGGCCGTTTTAGAACCCGCTTTGGCAGAAAATGAAACTGATTTTAAAATTGGTTTCTGGCCAAAATTCATGTTTATATCTTTCACTTCCACATCGCCCTTTAACTGTGAAGTTAATGTACCCGGATGATTGATCTCTGCCGCATTGAGCACACTTTCTATTCTTTGATAAGATGCTGTAGCCTGTGCAATAACATTGCTCATAAAACCGATTACCAAAATGGGAAATATAATGAGTGTGAGGTAACTGCTAAAAGCAGTAAACTCTCCCAGGGTCATCGAATTGGTAATTACAAAATGACCACCCAGCACTAAAATGCACAAACCAGATAAATTGGCTGTAAAAACAATAACCGGAATTAAGGCTGCAAACATTCGCAGGATGGATATCCCTAAATCTCTCGCTTTGGCATTTGCATCTAAAAATTTATGGTATTCTAAAGTTTGAGAATTGATTACCCGTATCAGAGCCGAACCTAAAATACTTTCGCTGATTACTTTGTTTAACCAATCGATCACTTCCCTGCTCTTTTTGAAAAGCACTTTTACCTTGCTTAATACATAAAAAAACGCGCCGCCAATAATTGGTACAATCGCAATTACACAAAGTGCCAGTTTCCAGTTAATCATTAAGAGCAGGATGCTTGCGCCAACAATTAAAAATATAGATGAGCAGATAGATACGATAGCCTGCGAAACAAACATTTTAATCGAATCGGCATCGGCAGTAAGGTTGGTTAACAGTTTTGAGGGATTAGCCTGAATAATGTAGGCATGGCTTTGTCTCGAAATCTGATCAGATAGCCTGGTTCTTAAATCTCTTGCCACACGTTCAGAAGCATAGGTTTGCACAATACTCTGCAAATAAGTAAAAATGAAAACCAGAACAATGGCCAGCGAAAACTGAAGCAGTATGGATTGAAGATTAAAAGTTTTGTTCGTATAAGAATCGATACCACTGGCAATAATCTTTGGTAAAAGTAAGTTGATACCGTTACTGAGCAGCGCAAACAGGATTAACATAAAAATTAAGCCCCTGTAGTTTCCAAGTAAACTGAAAATACTTGGCTTTTTGGCTTCTTTGGTTTTTTCCATATCAATGAGAAGATACCTTAAATTGTAGATCCCAAATTTAGCCCAAAGAAATGATTAAATGACAAAATAATTAATTGGAGAATGATTGAATTTTGAGTGAGTGATTGTTTGGGGATTTTTATTAAATCATTCCTTTCTTACATTCAATCATCCACTTATTTTATCATTCAATCATTCTCTCATTCAACCGTTAACCGTTTAAACAATTAACCCATTTATTTACTCTCCTTCAAAACCATATCGATGGTGATGGCAGTGGCCACAATCGCGACTTTTTGATTGCTTTCTGCATAACTGGGATCGATAGAAACATTGTATTTATCGGCTGTTGTAAAAACCTCTTTCAACGCACCAGCCCATTTTTTGCTTATTTTGCCCATTTCGGCACCCGCATTATTGGTGATGGTAAAATTCCAGGCTTTCCAATCGCCAGATATTTTTGCAATCTCCTCTCCCGAAGTTGGGCTCGAAATGGTAAAAGTTGGTTTAAATAATTTAAATTTTTGTTTAATAATCCCCACTTCAACACCAAGCGGATCGGTAACAAGAATTTTCGACATCCAGAATGTCCAGCCTCTGGTAATGGTTGCCTGTAACTGATCGTTTATATCAGTAATTTCTAATTTAAAAGGCATCATTCGCTTATCAACCAATAAGGTTAGAACCTTGTGCCAGCCAGAAATACGCTGTTTAATAATCCCGATCTGAGTGCCCTGATCGTTATAAACTTTATACTCGTTCGCAAACTTTAAAAAGTTTACTTTCTCATCAATAAAATATTCGTCGCTTAAAAAAAATGGAGGGATCTGCTTGTTCATATTGTAGATTTAATGTTAGATAAGCTGCTAAAATATATATTTTTTTTCATTCCTATTTGAAGTAGCTACATTCCATAGCGCGTGGGCCACGAAGGATCGTCATTGCGAGAAGGCTTTTTCAGCAGACGAAGCAATCTTACAACGATCGCTACCTGCGTACGCTTTAAGATTGCTTCGTGCCTCGCAATGACGACCCTCAACAGATAAACGCGGGTAGCAGCGAAAATCTTCCAAGGTTTGTCACCCTGGGCGGAGTCCAACGGCTTATAAAAGATGATTTACTAAAACTAAAATTATCTCCAGTCATTTAAAACCAATTTGCAACTAAACATTGCTACCTTTGCAGTAAAAGCCATTGAAGAAAATGGTTAAACCCCAATAAAATGATTGAAATAGGAAAATACAACGAGTTAAGGATTTTAAGCAAAACAGAAGCTGGATTAAACTTAACTGACGGCGATAAACTAGTCATCCTGCCTTACCAATACGTTCCGAATGGTGTAGAAATTGGCGATAACATTAATGTTTTTGTATTTGTACAGAAAGATGGCCGCTTAACCGGAACTACCCAGAAAGCTTATGCAGAAGTAGGCGATTTTGCCTTTTTAAAAGTGGTTTCCGATGGTGATGATGGCGTTTTTATGGACCTTGGTATTGATAAAGATGTATATGTTCCGGATCGCGAGCAAAAAAGGCCAATGCAAAAAGGCTATAAATATGTGGTTTACCTGTATTTAGACGAAAGCAACGACCGCTTGTTAGCTTCTTCAAAACTATATGATTTTGTTGAGGAAGACGGCTTCGATTTTGAAGAGGGCGATGAAGTAAGCTTATTGATTACCGAAGAAACCGATCTTGGCTTCAACGCCATTATCAACAATACTTATATCGGTTTGCTTTACAACAATGAAGTTTTCGATAATATCCAACCAGGCGAAATGCGTAAAGGCTGGATCAAGAAAATCCGAGTAGAAGGCAAGATCGATTTAACCTTACAACCAAGCGGTTACGGACATATCCTTGATTCCAAAGAGATGATGTTAAGGGAGCTAAAAAAGAGTGGTGGTGTAATTGAACTGGGCGATAAAAGTTCTCCTGAAGATATTTATCACCGTTTTCAGATCAGTAAAAGTGCTTTCAAAAAAATCATTGGCTCATTGTATAAAGAACGTTTAATCGTACTTTCTGACGATTCGATCAGGTTACTAACAGACGAAGACGCTGAATAGTAATAAAATCAACCCTACATAAATCGTCCTTTCGAGCGTAGTGCAACGAAGCCGAGAAATCTGTCTCGAGGTAGATCTCTCCACTTCGTTGCGTTGAGGTCATTTGATAAAAAGGAGATGACGAAACTTGTTACTAGTCACGGAAACACAAATTAACACTGGATAGATCTCCAATCAGTTCCTTTACTCGCTTTGTCATCCTGAGCGTTAATTTATTTCATAAAAATCAATATAAATGACAGTATTAATCTACGCGTAAAAATTCCTTGAGTTACCGTCATTTCGAGCGGAGTGCAACGCAGTCGAGAAATCTAACTAAATAGATCTCTCCATTTCGCTGCGCTACAGTCGAGATGACGACCTTTCTATTGGTGTCCTGTCAATGGTAGCGGAGTCGAAGGACCTACGCGCTCCAGTTGAAATAAAAAGAGTTGCTTTGTGTCTTCGTGCCTTTGTGGTAAATCTAATTCAAATTAAATTTCTCGCTCTGAATTTTCACCGCATTAGAAGCCGAAACAATAGCCACGATCATAATTCCGATTACTATCGCCAAAATAACCTGTAAAGTAGAGTAAACCTTGGTTCCTGAAACAAAGATTTCTGATCCTTTAATCAGCTCATTTCCAACTTTAGATTGTATTTTAATGAGCGCAGAAAGTTTAGCTAAAGTATGTTTTGCTGCATTCCTACCCATCGACTCGTAAATTGCCTTACCCTCTGTGCCAGCCATGTTCAAAATTTTAGCCTCCAATCCTTGCTGAACAGTTATTGCCTTTTTAAGGTCGTTTAAATAACTTTTCTCCTGCTTTACCAATAAAGTAAGTTCGTATTTATTAATTACCGAATCTATTTTACGGTTGTGTTTATTCATTTTCACCATACCAGTTGAGGGATGAACAGCACCATTGCCCAATAATACTTCCTGAAGAATCTCATTTTTATAATGCAGATTTTCAGCAATAAAATATAAGTCTGTTGCCGGTACCAGACGATCATTGTACATTGAAATAAAAGATTCGTTAATCTTCTCTACACTTTTATCTTCAAAAAAACGGATCAGCAAAGTGCAGCACATGATGCAAAAAAGCAGGAAAGCTATTTTTAACTTATTTTTAAGACTAAAGGCAAATTTCATCATATAATTGGTTAGTATGTTCGATCATAATGATTATCTCATTTTGCTTATGCACCACAAAGGCACGAAAACACAAAGAAATAACTTTATGGCTAACTTATTTAAGTTGTAAAACACGAGAACAAAAAAAATTGTGTCTTAATGTCTTCGTGGTTATCTATTCATAAATCTGTGTAATCTTCCAATCTGTGTAATCATCTTCTCTAAAAGTAATCCTCCTGCGCTGTCTTCGCGAAAAGCTGGGGAGCAAAATTGACTAAATATAACTCTTTTTTTGCTCGCGTTACAGCGGTATACAGCCATCGTAGAAAATCCAGATCGATCATTTCTTCTGTAAGATAACCCTGGTCCGCAAAAACAGCATCCCACTGTCCACCCTGCGCTTTATGACAGGTAACTGCATAAGCAAACTTAATTTGCAGGGCGTTATAAAAAGGATCGGCTTTGATGGCCAGCATCCGTTGCCGTTTATTGGCAATATGCTCATAATCTTCATTAAGCCCATCAAAAAGCTTCTTATTTTGTTCGTATGGAAGATTCGCACTTTCTAAATTGAGTGTATCCAGCATTACTTTACAGCTAATCTGCCCTGCAGCAGGGAAATCCATAAACTCCAATGTAGCATCAGCAAAACGGAATCCATAACGTTCTTCTTCTCCCCTCACACGAATTACTTTCGCCATATCTCCATTGGCAATAAAAGCAGTATCCTCGTTCTCAGGCAGCCAGAAATAATTATTGCGTACCACCATAATCTGATCTCCGCCCGTTAACTCTTCCTCGCGGTACAGCAACCTTGCTCTGATCTGCTGGTTATACACATTGGCCGATTTATTGGAACGGCAAACCACCAGGGTATTCTCCATCCCGAATTTTCGGTAAGCATACTCCAGTCCTTCTACCAAACGTGCCCCGGCCATGTTGTAAATATCAGTGTAGTTTTTAGTCAGGAACTTAGGCATCGGATTTTCAGGATTTTTGGCAATCTGGTTCCGCAGCATCGTAGCATTGGCCAAAATACCCGATTTTTTCCCCTGCCTAACCACTTCTTTGAGTTCTACAGACGAAACCGTCAAGGCAAATTTATCTTTTAGGTACTGTTCGTTCAACGCCGGACTATCTAAACTTCCAACCGGAGGTAATTGCGCCGTATCGCCCACAAAAAGTAAAAAGCAGTTTTTGGTATTGTATACAAACTCCAGCAAATCTCTTAATATGGAAGAGCCTGTTTCATTAAATTCATCGGCAATCATCGAGGCCTCATCAATGATAAACAGCGTATTTTCCGAAAGATTAGGTGCCAGTTGAAACTGCATTTCGGGCGATGCGGCAGAACGCTTCCGGTAAATCCGTTTATGTATGGTTAAAGCTTTCCGGTACGAATACTGGCTCATAACTTTCGCTGCCCTTCCTGTTGGTGCCAGCAACTCACTGCGCAGGTTAAATTGTTTCAAAACCTTTACCAAAGCTGCTACGGAAGTAGTTTTACCCGTACCGGCATAACCTTTTAGTACAAAACAGCGGTACTCGTCATCCTGTTGCAAAAACACCGACATCCGCTCGCAAAAAAGCAATTGTTCTTTGGTAGGTGTATGTTCGTATGCTGAGGCAATAAGCTGGCTTTTATCGGTTAACATGTATTGTTAAATGGTTTTATTGATAAATTGTTTTTGAAAAGCAGTTGCTATGCTAATTTGTTCCGGTTTCCGTCTTTCCGCTATATCCCCGATGAAAAAATCGGGGGATGCCGCTGCAATACGGTTTAGGTGGCAAAGGTAATGCTCTTTTCTAAGTGCTCCTTACCTCAACAATAAAACAATGTAACAATTAAGCAATTTAAATTATAGAAGTAGTGTTTCAATGCGATGTGCCATCACCATATTTTGTTTTTTACTATAGCTGAAAATGGTAAAATGGCCATCTTGAGAGGCTACCAAACCAATAGACTGAGGCTGGTCGTTTACAAACTGGGCCACAGAAAAATGGCGGGTACCACCAAGTTGTCCGGGATAAAGAATTTTGTCTTCTCCACCAACAATCGGCTCTGAAAAAGCAATCTGCTCTACCGTAGGTTTCCCCTTTGCGCGACCGATTTTGGCACCAAATGCAATCAGGTCAAATTCTTCGTTGATGATCGTTGCACCATCAACCGCGGTTAAACCCGCCAAATGCTCAACCTCACGGCGAACAGCGCCCTGCGAGAAAATTTCACTCTGATTTCCGTTCTGTTTCGCCAGGTTAGACAGACCACAGAATGGAGGTTCTACCAAATACTGTATCGGGTGAATAATAGATTCTTCCCATTTTGTATCTCCTTTTGGTACAATTAATAAGGCCCCACCCCTGCCATGCGCACGCATAGAAACCGAAAACTGGATCAAAATATTAATCGGATCATTCCAGCTGGCCAAAACAGTCAGATCTAGTAATGCCTGCAAAATAGGAGGACAATCTCTATTTGTACAGCTTCTATCGTCAACAATACGGATCTGCTCCCCTTTTAACACAGCAACATTGGTAAATTTACCAATGCCATAAATCCGGCGGTGTTTAATCACAATTAAACCAGGTTCAGAAACATCAACTACAAAACAAAAGTTCGGAATATTAAGGGTTGTACCCCAGATATAAAGTTCACCATCCTCTTCCCATACCCCTAAGTGAATCCCTGAACGTTCAATCCCAGGTGCTATTTTGGTTAAGGTATTTGCATTTAACGCAAGTTTTTTCGCAAACCGTAATGGTTTCGAGGTTTGCTCCGGTGGTAAAAAAGCAATCGAAATCCGTGGCGAATGCCCCTCCTCCTTACGCAGACTGCTCCAAAAAGCAACATCAATTATCGCTTCAATTATTTTTTGATCTGGTTGAGTAGCCAAATCTATCTCACCCTGTGCAATTGCATTTTTATGCAGTTTAACAAAATGTTGTTCTATCGTTGCTGCAATCGTGTTTGCCGCTTTATAGGTAGGCTTGTAACTCATGTTCCGAATTTAAGCCGAATATTTCGATTTTTGAATAGCCGAAAGGTTTGATTTTGGTAAAAAAACCACAGACATTTTCACCACAGATCTTCACAGATCTTTTCGATTTAATTTTAACCGCAAATCACACAGAGAAAGGGATTATCCACAAAGGCGCAAAGAGCACAAAGTTAATTGTATATTTTTGGGCGAATATAAATTCACTAAGGTGTCTTAGGTGGTAAAAAGATTCATTGGAAAATTAGAATGCAAAATAATTAGGAATTATTTCCGTGAACTCCGTGTTTTCGTGGCTAATGATATATCAGTTCACTTCTTAAATTAAGAATTTACACAAATGATCTGTGTTTATCCTTTTTATCTGTGGTAAAAAAACAAAGAAGCAAACTTCCTTTTAAGCTTATCAGCCAATAATTCTGTGGTAAAATCAAAAATTTAACCTCATCTTACCGTTAATCCTTAAAAAACTCTATTTTTGTTTCAATGAGTAACAATAGTCTCTTATTGGTCGACCCAAACTTTAACACAAATGCATCTGCAAACTGCCATTTATTGTTAAAAATAACGAATGACAGCTTTTCTTATGCCGTAGTAAATAAGGATACTGAGGAGATTAACCTAATTTTTGATAAACAGGGCTGTGAAGATGTTGAGAAAGACCTCAAATTGGCTTTTGAAACAGATCACTACCTTTCTTTAAGTTACGGAGCGGTTAAAGCAGCAATGCATACCTCCAATTTCATTTTTATTCCTGATGAGTGGTTTGATGATGAAAATTTAGCTGTTTATGCCCAATACCTCGGTTCGGATGCTAAAGTTTATACCAAACATAACAAAGAACTTGGTTTTAACACTATTTTTTGTTTAAATGATGAAGTAAAAGCAAATTTACCACAGAAAACCGATTTATTTCCACAATCAGAACCGCTTGTAGCTTTATTTAGCCATTTAGCCGACGAATCTTTACTGATCGATTTTACTGCAGTATCATTCAACGTATTGTATACCAAAGATAAAAAGGTTGTTTTTCAGAACCATTATGAATCAGAAACTGCTGAAGAGTTTAATTACTTCTTGTTGCTGATGATCGAACAACTGGACTTAAATGATGCCATTCCTGTTTATATTCAGGGCATTATTAACGAAGACGACGAACATTACAACTGTTTGTTAAAATATTTCAATCAACTTTATTTCTTCTTCCCTGCCGGAAAACAAAATAGCGAGTTATTGGCCGATATGCCTAAACACTATTTCAGCGGCCTGCTTGCTTTAGATTTATGCGAATAATTGGTGGCAAATTAAAGGGCATCCGTTTGCAGCCCCCTGCAAATTTACCGGTACGCCCAACAACGGATATGGCCAAAGAAGCACTCTTTAATATCCTGAATAACAAATATGATTTCGAAACCTGCACCGTATTGGATTTATTTTGCGGCACCGGAAATTTAACCTTCGAATTTGCCTCGCGCGGAGCGGAAAGTATTTTAGCAGTAGACATGAATTACGGCTGTGTAAACTGGGTGAAAAATACAGCTAAGCAATACCAGTTCGATCAGGTTGATGTCCGTAAAGGCGATGTTTTCAAGTTATTAAAACAAATGACCGGCGCTTACGATCTCATTTTTGCGGATCCGCCCTACAATATGCCAAACATTCCGCAGATTCCGGTGATGGTTAAAGAGCAACAATTGCTTAAACCCGATGGCTTACTCGTTGTAGAGCACCAAAGTAATATGAAACTAAACAGTCAGCCGGGTTATACCGAAACAAGGAAATATGGAAATTCTTCTTTTAGTTTTTTCGAATTTAGTTAAATTGTTCATTGGTGATTGACTCGTCTGTTCATTAGATTGATCCACGCTATACGCCAAACGCTCGACCACAAACTATTCCTGTTTTAACTAGAATAATCTATATTTGAATCATGAAGATAGCGCTATTTCCAGGCTCATTTGATCCGATCACTATTGCGCACGTAAACATATTACAACGTGCTACCCCACTTTTCGATAAAATTGTAGTGGGTATCGGACTTAACAGTTCTAAACAGAATTTTTTAAGTGCCGAACAGCGCCTTCTGATTTTACAGACTGTTTTTAAAGGCTATCAAAACATCGAAATCCAAACTTACGAAGGCTTAACCGTAGATTTCTGCAGAAAAATAGGTGCTACTTATATGGTACGCGGGATCCGTTCAGCTGCTGATTTTGAATATGAAAGAGCTATTGCGCAAATCAATCAGACCATGATGCCTGAAGTAGAAACCATCCTGCTTTTAAGCAAACCCGAATATTCTGCCATCAGCTCTACCATTGTCCGCGATATTTTGAGAAACCACGGTGATGTGAGCCCATTTGTACCCAAAGAGGCACTTGACTTTCTATAGCTTTTGTTAACCACAGATGCGTACTATTATGAATAATATGCGAGTCTATTATAAATATAAATTGTCATCCTGAGCCTGTCGAAGGACTTAGTTAAATGTCTTGAAGGGCGTTTCGACAAGCTCAACGTGACATACTCATTGGGATTTTGTACAGTCAGACAGAAATATCCGGCACCAAAAGAAAGAGTCTTTACCACAGATAAACATCGATTCCAGATATGCATTCATCCCATTTATCTGTGGCTAAAATTTAGATGGCTTTGGTGCTGTCAGGTGTTACCATCTGACAGCTAGCTATATTAACCGCCGATTTTTTATTTTAATCTGTGTCAGATAGTAATATCTGACACCACGGCAAAAAACGATCTGTGGTTAAAATTTCTGATCCCAGCTACAATATTCCTCCGAACCTCAACACATCCATAATAGATGGAAATGTATTTTTAACTACCGGCGAAATATGGTTTTTATCCAGCCAAACTGCTTCATCAATGCCTTCTTCTTTTTGAGGAATCAATTTTGGTTCACCTTTAACCTTCATTTTGTACCAGTTGGTTTTCTTGATCACCATTTTATTGCCCATCGGATAAACATGATAGGTTTTACAAAGCTTTTCTTCACGTTTAAAAACCCTGATTCCACATTCCTCTTCTACCTCACGAACAGCCGCTTCCTTCATTTTTTCGCCTTCTTCAAGCTTTCCTTTTGGCAGATCCCATTTTTTATTTCTAAAAATAAACAAAAAATTACCGTTTGCACTCTCTACCAAACCACCGGCAGCCTTTATAATAGTACAATCTTTCTTTAACTTTTTAAAGGTTTCCTGAGGATTTTTCGTTAAAAAAATATAACTCTTTCTGGAACCATTTTTTAGTTTTTTGTAGAATGTTTCGAGATTAAAATCCTGAAATTCCAGTTGTTGAATTTTTTCTTTTTGCTCAGGCAAAAAATCGGAGATAAACAAAGTGTTATCGTTGATGTAAATTCTATAATTTCTTGGCATATATTTTTAACACACTTTAAACTAACTAAGCTGCTTTTTTAAGATTTCTTTTTTGCGAAACCTAATATATTTTGCAATGCGCTAAAAGTAGAAAAATTGTTGGGTTATTTATAGGATATAAAAAAAGGTTACAACAATTAATGTTGTAACCTTATCTAAATTAACGCTCTCAATCAAAGATTGATGCAAGGCTCTCACCCCTTGCTTGCTGCAAATATAGAATAATTTATTAAAGAGTAAAAAAAATTAAATATTTATTTCAACAATAATCCTAAACAGCTAAGACCATACACACTAGAATGTAAAAAAAATGGTTAGGTAACATATATTCGAACATTCAGTTAGAAAACAAGGGTGAATAATTCCCTTAACGATAATATTTTTTCATAATTTTAACGTTTTAATCTGCCATGCCTATACCCTCATTATCCGAAACAGATCTGGAAGCATACCGAAACGATCTTTCTAACCCAGAAAAATCAACGGGAGAACTCTTTATCACATTAACAGGGCTTTATCAGCGTTTTGCCGGTAATGAGCAGCTGTTGGCTAGTTTCGAGTACGCAGCTGAACTGCAAAGTCTGGAAAACAGTTACGCCTCAAAAAAAGAACATTATAATAAAGAAATTACTGAACTTAAAAGGCAGTTTAAACAATTGGATAACCGTATTGTTGCAGCAGAGCAAAAGTTACGTCATGGTATCCCCGACGATTTGATGGTAATGGATAAAATTATAGCGGAGCAAGAATCTATCGTTGAAGATCAGGAAAAGCTTAATAATGCCGAATCATCGATCATGGAGCAAATTAGAAAAATCGATATCGCACATGGAAAAGACCTTCAAAAGCTAGAGCAGCAACAAAATAATAGAAATACGCCACTTAACAGCAAGCTTTCGGCTTTAAATGAACAGATAAAACAGGCTGAAAAAAGCATTACGCTGAAAGCAAGTGCCATATCAATTGTTGCCATTATCGGCATTCCATTAATAATAGATATTGTCTTTGTATCATTAGGATTGCCGCCTTTGAGCAAAAATACCAATAACCTGATCTTCACGCATTATATCTTTTTGATCACACTGATCCTGGTTGAATTGTTTCTCGCAGAAAAGATCAGAAGCAGGATTTCACGCACGTTGTCTATCTCTTATCTTCAAGATTCATTAAGTACGCTTCAAAATTTGCTTTTAACCAACAAAAAACAGATTTCCAAAGTAGAATCTGATCATAACAGCTCTATATCAGCGTTTGTAAAACAAAATTACACTGCCTAGGAACTGACTGATTTATCTGGATAAACAAATAGGGATTAAAGACCTTTATTTCCAGTCTCTAACCCCTATTATTAAGTATTATCTGATATTTAGTCTACAACGTAGCCATATCAATTACGAAACGATAGCGTACATCACCTTTTTGCATTCTATCGTAGGCAGTTTGAATATCTTTCATATCAATCATTTCAATATCCGATACGATGTTGTTCTCCGCACAGAAATCTAACATTTCCTGAGTTTCAGCAATACCGCCAATACCTGATCCTGCCAGACTTTTTCTGCCACCCAATAAGCTGAAAGCTGCAATTTCTGCTGGTTTAGGTGGAACGCCTACACAAATGTGTACACCGTTTGTTCTTAGTAAAGACAGGTACATGTTAAAATCATGTTCTGCAGATACGGTATCTAATATAAAATCGAATGTACCCTTTGCTGCCTTAACCTGCGCAGGATCAGTAGTTACCACAAAATGGTGGGCACCTAATTTTTTAGCATCTTCTTCTTTCTTTGGCGACGTACTTAATACAGTTACCTCAGCGCCAAAAGCTACACCGAATTTCACTGCCATGTGGCCCAGACCACCTAAACCAAGTACGGCCAGTTTATGGCCTTTTCCTACTTTCCAGTGTTTTAATGGAGAATAAGTGGTAATACCTGCACATAAAAGTGGGGCTACCGCAGCAAGGTTTAATTTGTCTGATACATGAAGTACAAATTCTTCTCTTACTACAATCGTATCCGAATATCCACCATAAGTTGGTGTTTTACCATCTCTTTCTAAACCATTGTATGTTTGGGTATTTCCTTCTAAACAATATTGTTCTAAATCCTGCTTACAGTTTTCGCAAACCTGACAGGAATCTACCATACATCCTGTTCCGGCAAGATCACCTACCTTAAATTTCTTCACGTGATCTCCAACCTTTACCACCCTGCCTACAATTTCGTGACCAGGAACCATTGGGAATATTCCCGGGAACCAATCGTTTTTAATCTGGTGCAGATCTGAGTGACAAACCCCGCAGAAAAGTATTTCGAACTGAACATCATGAGGCCCTACTTCCCGGCGCTCAAAATTCCAGGGTGCAAGATCAGTTTCGGCATTTTGTGCCGCATATCCTTTTGTTGCTATCATAAAAATTTAAAATTAATTAGTACCATAACAAAGGTAAAGCATGCTTTGTTACGAACAATTACGCAATTCAAATAATTCATTGCAAAATTCAAACAATGAACTATAAGAATAGTCCTTTTAACTGCGCATGCTGCAAAAGCATGATGGTTTTTCCATCTTTTATTTCACCGGATGTAATCATTTCCAATGCTTTTTCGAAGGGCATTTCTAAAACTTCTATGTCTTCATTTTCTTCTTTCAGCCCACCTCCATCATGCATTTTCATATCATCTGAATATGCTGCCACAAAAAAGTATAAGAGCTCGGTAACCGAGCCTGGCGACATATAAGCTTCGAAAACTTTTTCTACCTGACTAATTCTAAATCCGGTTTCTTCTTCCGTTTCTCTTCTGATGCAATCTTCTGCATTATCCTGGTCCAACAATCCGGCACAGCACTCAATCAGGTAACCGGTCTCATTACCATTAATAAATGTGGGCATCCTAAACTGACGGGTAAGTACAACCGTTTTGGCTTCTTTATTATACAATAAGATTGTGGCGCCATTACCCCTATCATAAGTTTCACGTTCTAAAACAGATTTAGCACCATCCATCCCACTCATCTCAAAAGTTACTTTTTTGAGTGTGTACCAATTATCGGATAATATTTGGGTATTTAGGATATTTATATTTTTCATAATGATTATTTTTGACTGATTATGATTAAATTTGATCGAATTAAATCATTATATATGACATTTCAAAAAAGAGCGCACAAAATTCTTGAACTTTTAGAAGCGTTTGGCGAAGTTGAGATCCGGCAGTTAAGCACTAAAATTGGTGTTTCTGAAGTTACCGTAAGAAGAGACCTGACCACTATGGCTGCCAACGGACTCCTCTACCGTACACATGGTGGTGCTATGAAAATAAGTGAAGTGATTAAGCCGGTTTCATTTGCGAATAAAGCGGCAGTAAATTTAAAAGCCAAAGATGCGATCTGCAAAAAGGCTGCAGCAGACATTATTGATGGCGATGTTATATTTATCGATTGCGGAAGCACGGCCTTTAGGTTATGCCAGTTTATCAAAAACAAAAAGATAAAGGTAATTACCAATTCGCTACCGGTAGTAAATGAGTTGCAGCACAGCGCAGTAACCGTAAATCTTATTGGAGGTGAGGTTGATGCAGCAAGACAAGCCGTTCATGGAACTATGGCACAGGAACATATTGCCAGATACCATGCTTCTAAAGCCTTTTTAGGTGTAGATGGAATTACTGCTGAAGGATTGTATGCAGGTAGTGAGCACGAAGCTTCGAATACTTTGGCTATGGCATCGCAAAGCGATTGCGTTTACATGCTCTGTGATGCCAGCAAAATAGGGAAAACATCGTATTTAAAATTTAATGATTTATCGCTAGTAAATATTTTAGTTACCGACTACAATGGGCCTGAAGTAAACGAATTCGGGGTTAAAGGGATATCAGTATTTTCGGTAAACGCTTAGGATTTTTATTAGGAGAACATTCCGTGCGTAATTTCTTCAACAGCATCATCAGCATAAAAAAAGATGGTAAAGAAACTTGGAGCCTGCGTAATTGCTAAGATATCTTCGCGTTTAATGTGGTTTTCGTTGATAAAAAGGGTAAGGCGCTCGTGCGAGGAGAAATAATCGGATTTTAAAACTATCATAAATTAGGATATATAAATTAGGACGGCCAACTTTATCAATTGTTACACGCCACACAGCTTTAAACTAATCACTTATTTATAGTCTATTTTAAAACCCAGCTATTCTTTATCGTACTGATTTACAGGAAGTGGCGAAAAATCGCTTTTAGCATCCATCAAAATTTCAGATATTTGAAGTATTGAAATGTCGGAATCAAATCCAGATTTCTACATTTTTCTTTCCCGGATGCAAAACAAAGGGACTTAATAAACGTTATGACAAACACAAATAAATCTGTAATTTTGAGCCATGTATAATAAAAGTGATATTGAATTAAAGGTAGCGGAATTTTTATTACAGATAAAAGCAATCAAATTACAACCAAATAATCCATTTACCTGGGCATCTGGTTGGAAATCGCCGATTTATTGCGACAACAGAATTACCCTTTCCCATCCTCAGGTTAGAACTTACATCCGTCAGAAACTTGCACAGGCCATACAAGAAGAATTTGGTTCGGTAGATGTTATTGCAGGTGTTGCAACAGCTGGAATTCCTCAAGGTGTTTTAGTGGCTCAAGAACTGGGTTTACCATTTATCTATGTGAGAGCAAAAGCTAAAGAACATGGCACCGGAAGTTTAATTGAAGGAGAAGTGGTAGAAGGTCAACGTGTGGTGGTTATCGAAGATTTAATTTCAACCGGAAAAAGTAGTTTACAGGCTGTTGAAGCACTGAGAGCTGCAGGTTTATCGGTTGCTGGTTTAGCAGCAATTTTCACTTACGGCTTCGAAAAAGCAGATGAAAATTTCGCAGCAGCAAAATGTCGTTACCTCACCTTATCAAGCTATGGCGCTTTAATCGATTATGCTGCAGAACACAGCATTATTGCCAAGAGTGATATGGAATTATTAAGCAAATGGCGTTTAAATCCTTCAGAATGGGGACAAGGCCGAGTTTTGAGTTCAGAGTCCTAAGTTTGGAGCAAAAAACAAAATCTATACAAATATATAATGACTGTTATCGAAAGCACAGTAGAAGTTAATAAACCAGTTGCTGAGGTTTATACTTTTCTATCCAATATGAACAATCATCAGCAATTGATGCCGGAAAACATTTACAACTGGGAATCTACTGAAGATGATGCACGGTTTACTATCCAGAATATGGCAAAATTGGCCATCAAAATTTCGAGCCGGATCGAAAACCAGGAAATAACAGCAATTCCGAGTGAAAAAGCACCTTTTGATGTAGAGTTAAAATGGACAGTAGTGGATAACGGAAACGGAACAACGACAGCAAAACACATTATTTCAGCTGATTTAAACATGATGATGAAAATGCTGGCATCTGGTCCACTACAAAAACTGGCCGATCACCAAACGGAAAAATTGAAAGAAATCTTAGGATAGTATTTGATTACCACAGTTTTACGTGTTTACACAGATAAATGAGACGAGTTGAACCTCGTCTTTTTTTATGCGTAAAAATTCCATTGCGTTCTCCTATCAGCACATTATTTTAATACCTTAGTTTTTGAATAACCTTTAAACTATGAACCTCAGATTTCTCCAGGTAACTGCTTTATTTTTTGCCCTTACCCCTTTTTCCAAAACATTTGCTCAATCGCTTACCGCTTTAAAAACCGAATATCTGGTTAACCCGATAGGCTTAGATAATCCAAATCCGCGTTTTACCTGGCAAATGAACGATGCCAGCCAGGGAGCTAAACAAACAGCCTACCGGATTTTATTGGATACCGATTCAACTTCGCTTGTTAATGCCAGTGCAAAATTATGGAACACAGGCTGGGTTAAATCAGATGATAATCTGGTTATTTATTCGGGCCAGATACTAAAACCTTTTACTAAATATTATTGGAGGATTGATATTGCGGATGCAAGTCAAAGAAAATCAAACAAAGTATATATCGCCAGTTTTGAAACGGGCATGATGAAAATGGAAAACTGGCGTGGCGCGTGGATTTCGGATAACGAAAATATAAAACTTAAGCCCGCACCCTATTTCCGGAACACCTTTACCACAATTAAAAAAATCAAGTCAGCCAGAGCTTACATTGCTGCTGCTGGCTTATACGAGCTTTCTATAAACGGCAAAAAAATAGGCAATCACCGTATGGACCCCATGTATACCCGTTTTGATAGGCGTACATTATATGTTACCTACGATGTAACGAATGCCATTACTTTAGGCAAAAATGCGATTGGCGTACTGCTGGGCAATGGATGGTACAATCATCAGTCAACTGCAGTATGGGATTTCGACCGCGCCCCCTGGCGCAACAGGCCAGCTTTTTGTCTTGATGTACGTATTACTTACGAAGATGGCACAACGGAAATCATTAAATCGGGTAAAGAATGGAAAACAACTTTAAGTCCGATTATTTTTAATAGTATTTATACCGCCGAGCATTACGACGCGCGTTTAGAAAAACCAGGATGGAACACCGCCGATTTTGATGATACAGATTGGAAAAATGTGATCTATCGTTCAGCACCATCTAAAAACGTTGTTGCACAGGCCATGCACCCTATCCGCAATGTTGAAGAAATAGCCAGCAAAAGTCTAAGAAAGTTTAATGATACCACTTATCTGTTCGATCTGGGGAGGAATATTTCGGGCGTAAGTAAAATAACAGTAAGCGGACCGTTAGGAACTGTTATAAAATTAAAACATGGGGAACGTTTATATGCCAACGGACATGTAGATATTTCCAATATTGATGCGCATTACCGTCCGACTGATAATACTGATCCTTTCCAAACAGATATCCTGATTTTAAACGGAAAAGGTGCACAAAGTTTTATGCCGCATTTTAACTATAAGGGTTTTCAATATGTAGAAGTAAGCAGCTCTGCTCCCATTGAATTGAAAAAAGAAAATCTCACAGGTTATTTTATGCACAGTGATGTACCGGTTGTTGGTGATGTTAAATCTTCAGAGCCGATCATTAATAAAATCTACTATGCCACCAATAATTCTTACTTATCTAATCTCTTTGGCTACCCCACAGACTGTCCGCAGAGAGAAAAAAATGGATGGACGGGCGATGCCCAGATTGCGATAGAAACTGGGCTTTACGGCTTTGATGGCATTACCATTTACGAAAAATGGCTCGCCGATCACAGGGATGAACAACAACCAAATGGTGTACTACCATCCATAATCCCTACAGATGGCTGGGGTTATGAATGGGGTAATGGACCAGACTGGACCAGTACAATTGCCATTATTCCATGGAATGTTTACCTGTTTTATGGTGACAAAAAACTACTTGCCGATTGTTACGAAAATATCAGAAAATACGTCAACCATATTGATGAAACCTACCCAACAGGTTTAACCACCTGGGGTTTGGGCGATTGGATACCGGTAAAATCTAAATCTCCTGTAGAACTTACTTCCACCTGTTATTATTATGCCGATGTAGTGATTTTGGCTAAAGCCGCCAAAATTCTAGGTAAAAATGATGATTACCTTAGATATACATTACTTGCAAAAAAAATAAAGGATGCTTTTAATGCAAAGTACCTGAATAAAGGAAAAGGGATTTACAACACTGGTATCCAAACAGAAATGAGTGTTCCGTTATATTGGAAAATTGTTCCGGAAGAATCTGTTGCTTTGGTTGCCGAAAATTTAGCCAAGCGAGTAGAAGCTGATGGTTTCCACCTAGATGTGGGATTATTGGGTACCAAAGCTATTTTAAATGCACTGAGCGAAAATGGTTACAGCGATATTGCCTATAAAGTTGCGGCACAAAAAACCTATCCAAGCTGGGGCTGGTGGATGGAAAATGGAGCCACCACTCTATACGAGAATTGGCCTATAGATGCAAAATCAGACATTTCTATGAACCACATTATGTTTGGCGAAATCGGTGCCTGGTTATATAAATCACCGGGTGGTATCAAACCTGATGAAAAACAGCCTGGTTTTAAACATATCATTTTAGATCCACATATCATGGAAGGCCTGGATAATTTCGAAGCCAGTCATATTGGTCCTTATGGAAAGATTATAAGCGCCTGGAAAAGAACGAAGGATGGAATTAGATATGATATCACCATTCCGGCCAACTCTACTGCAACCATTAACATACCGCTTACGCGTGGCATGGATATTTATGTAAATGGTAAGATAAACAACATTGGAAAAATAGATTTAGCGGCTGGTAAATATGTCATTGAGAACAAAGCCAAGCATTAACCTGGTTTAGTGCAAGAATAAAATCATTGCATCAACATTAAAATCTTTAACTAAGAGACTGTTTAAAAATTAAATAAAATTTATTTCGTATATCAGTCTGAGCGTAGTCGAAGACCATTTCATCACGTTAATAAAACACTTCGACTACGCTACCATTGACGTTATTTTACAAATCATTATTAATCAACACTTTAATCACTTTAGTATTTCCACCCAGCTAGGCCATAGTACGATATCCCCGTTCTGCTTAAATCCGGCCTAACAAATTTTTCGGGCTGCATTGTCCAAGCCAACCTACTAGCTTCGAAAGAAAAATTTTCAGCCGGCAGTTTTTGTTTTTTCATGTGTGTTTATATTTTTAATGGCATTCAAGCTAGCTTCGCTGGTCTTTTTGATGCCAAAAAGAAAGAGCCCTTCGGCGGCGGCGAGCCGAGGCAAGACCGTGGTGTATGGCAAAAGAAATCAATTGTACGTCACTCATATTGATTTTAAACAATTAATTACTCCTCAGTGCGACACCAAAAGGTCATTTATATTTGTTATAAAAATTTAAACAGGCGCTAAGAATTGTAATTATTGAATATCTTGTGAGATAATTATGGCCACAATTAAATTTAAACTCGTAGAAAACTCACCTGCACATTTTATTGCTTTAGCAAATCTAACGATTGAAGATCTGGGCTGGGAAGTTTCTGTCTACAATGAACAACGTCTTACTGCTTCCATAAATCATTCTGAGTACCATTCATCTTATAGCGTATTTACGATAGTAATAAAAAATAACGAGGTGACATTAACGTGCATTGATGATCTGATAATTGCCGAAAATTCCAGGAATAAAGTATATCTGAATAAATTCCTATCACATTACGAATATACAAAGCAACTGATAAGTGAAAAAGAACTGAAGAAAATGGCAAATAAAATTTTAGATGCGAATATTCCTATTCCAATATTAAATCTCTATAAGATAGATAGTTTTAAAAGCTTTTTAAAGATATTTATTCCTTCCAGGCTATTTTTTGTCACTACAATAATATTGGATATCAACATATTAATTTATGTCGTTATGCTAACCTCTTCGGGCTTTTTCTTTAAAAATTTTGATCAGGAAACACTAATTGCTGCCGGCGCGTACTTTAAACCTGCAATTATAAGTGGAGAATGGTGGAGACTCCTAACCGCTATCTTTTTACATAGTAATTTCCCTCACATCTTAATGAACATGATTATGCTATTTTATATAGGTTCAATTCTAGAACCGGCGATAGGGCATGTAAAGTTTGCGATTATCTATATGCTCACAGGCTTTTTTGCAAATTTGATAAGTTTTTATTTAACGGATTACACCCTAACTGTAGGGGCATCAGGTGCTATATTTGGGCTTTTAGGCGTTTTTTCAGGCATGCTAACCAACAGAAAAATAGCTATTGAACTACGTAAATTTATAATCATTAATATAGCGGCTATTACAATAATGACTACAGTTAATGGATTTTTGAAAGGAAGTGTAAATCATGTTGCGCATTTTGCTGGTTTATTTTGCGGAGCTATGTTAACTATCATATATCTTCAAATCAACAATATAAAATCAGACAAATTTTCAGCACAAACCATTAAAAATCAGTAATTTAGTCACTTAAAGCAAAAACTTACCGACAAAATTTCCGATTGTAAAATCAAAATTGTTGTGGCATTTGTTTTGACTTAAAAGAGCTATGAACTTCAACAATTTTACAATAAAAGCCCAGGAAGCAATTCAACAGGCTTCTGAAATAGCCCAGGGCAATCAGCAACAGGCTATTGAAACGGCACACCTGCTTAAAGGTCTGCTTACTGTTGATGAAAACGTAGTTTCTTATGTTTTAAAGAAACTGAACGTTAACCTTAATTCACTAAATCAAAACTTGGATGCAGAGATTGCTAAATTCCCGAAAGTGAGTGGAAGTAATGTCTATCTGTCATCTAATGCAAATAGCGTTTTACAGAAAGCGCAAACATTTTTAAAAGAGTTTAAAGACGAATTTGTATCTGTAGAACATTTATTATTAGGCATTTTAGCCGTTAGCGATAGCACATCAAAATTATTAAAAGAGCAAGGCGTTAACGAAAAAGACCTTAAAAAAGCCATTGTAGAATTACGTGGTGATAACCGGGTAACCGATCAAAATGCCGAAGCTACTTATCAGGCCTTAAGTAAATATGCAAGGAATTTAAACGAGTATGCCGAAAGCGGAAAATTGGATCCGGTAATTGGCCGCGATGAAGAAATCCGTCGGGTAATCCAGATTTTATCACGCAGAACCAAAAACAACCCGATTTTAATCGGTGAACCTGGTGTGGGTAAAACTGCCATTGCCGAAGGAATTGCCTTCAGGATTATTAAAGGTGATGTGCCTGAAAACTTAAAAAGCAAAGTGGTGTATTCGCTTGATATGGGTTCGCTTATTGCTGGTGCAAAATATAAAGGCGAGTTTGAAGAACGTTTAAAAGCTGTAGTTAAAGAAGTTACGCAAAGCGACGGTGAAATCGTACTGTTTATTGATGAGATCCACACCTTAGTGGGTGCTGGTGGCGGTGAGGGTGCAATGGATGCAGCGAATATTTTGAAACCTGCTCTTGCCCGTGGAGAGCTGCGTGCCATTGGTGCCACAACTTTAGATGAATACCAGAAATATTTAGAAAAAGATAAAGCATTGGAGCGCCGTTTTCAAAAGGTGATGGTGGAAGAACCTGATACCCAGGATGCCATTTCTATCCTTCGCGGCTTAAAAGAACGTTACGAAACCCACCATAAAGTAAGGATTAAAGATGAAGCCATTATTGCGGCTGTAGAAATGAGTCAGCGGTATATCTCTGATCGTTTCTTGCCAGATAAGGCCATCGATTTAATGGATGAGGCTGCATCTAAATTGCGCATGGAGATGGACAGCGTACCAGAACATGTGGATGCTTTAGACCGTGAAATTATGCGTTTAGAAATTGAACGCGAAGCGATTAAACGCGAAAAAGACGATAGGAAGGTTAAAGAACTTTCAGAAGAAATTGCCAATCTATCAGCAGAGCGCGATGAATTTAAAGCCAAATGGCAAGGTGAAAAAGACCTGGTAGATGCGGTAAATAACGAACTGGAGCAAATTGAGCATTACAAATTAGAAGCTGAACAGGCAGAACGTGCCGGTGATTATGGCAAAGTGGCCGAAATCCGTTATGGAAAAATTAAAGAGGCCCAGGATAAAGTTGAAAAACTTAAAGCCGATTTAGAAAGCCAGCAAAGCGATAGCCGCATGCTGAAAGAAGAAGTTACGGCTGATGATATTGCAGGTGTGGTTGGCCGCTGGACAGGTATTCCGGTTACGAAACTGATTGCCAGTGAGCGCGAAAAGTTGCTTCACTTAGAAGAAGAGTTACACCAGCGCGTAGCTGGTCAGGATGAAGCAATTGAAGCCATTTCTGATGCCATCCGCCGTTCACGTGCGGGTTTGCAGGATAAACGCAAACCAATAGGCTCTTTCATTTTTTTAGGTACTACCGGTGTTGGTAAAACGGAACTTGCAAAAGCCCTTGCCGAATTTTTATTCAACGATGAAAATGCACTCACCCGTATTGATATGAGTGAATACCAGGAGCGCCATGCCGTGTCACGTTTAATCGGAGCGCCTCCAGGCTATGTTGGTTACGATGAAGGCGGACAGTTAACCGAGGCCGTTCGGCGTAAACCTTACTCGGTGGTATTGCTTGATGAGATCGAAAAAGCACACCCCGATGTATTTAATATCCTGTTACAGGTATTGGATGACGGCCGTTTAACCGATAATAAAGGAAGGACGGTGAATTTTAAAAATACCATCATCATCATGACCTCTAACATTGGTGCACATTTAATTCAGGATAACTTCAAAAACTTAAGCGACGAAAACCGCGATGAGGTAATTGCCAAAACCAAAAACGAATTGTTTGAGGTATTAAAACAGACTATTCGTCCGGAGTTTTTGAACAGGATTGATGAGCTGATTATGTTTACCCCGTTAAACCGCAGCGAAATCAGAAATATTGTAAGCTTACAGTTTAAACAGGTACAGCAAACATTGGCCGAAATGGGTATAGAGATGGACGCCAGTGATGAAGCTTTAGATTGGCTGGCACAGTTGGGTTACGATCCGCAGTTTGGAGCCAGACCGTTAAAAAGGGTCATTCAAAAAAGAATCTTAAATGAGTTGTCGAAAGAGATATTAGCGGGTAAGATAGATAAAGACAGCAAAATTAAGTTAGATATGTTCGATCATAATTTTGTGTTCCTGAACCAAAACGTTGATTAATACATTCCGATCAAATCCCGTCTCAATAAAATTGGGGCGGGATTTTTTGTTTTAAACTTTAAGGACTTAGGGAAAACAATTGGCATATTTTAGCTTTTTTTAACATAAGCTATATTGTTATAGCAATTTTAGATGCTTAAAATTGTAATATACAAGCTCTTGAAAATGAATCTAAAAACCTATCTACTCTTAAATCTGATATTCCTCACCAGTTATGCCTTCGCACAAAATTTTCAAAAATCATCACTTTTAAAAGACGTCAAGTCTTTACCCATGCCCGATACAGGCAAATTTGTTTCGACATTTTATACCACGAATGAAGAACCTGATATTGTAGCAACACACAGGCTTGCCCCACAGGTAGAAGTTTCAAGTACAATAATCATGACCAGTACCTTAGGTAAAGGAAAGATTTTTGCCATCGGCTCATCAGAATATTTTGAAAGCAAATTATTGAGCGATCAAAATGTTCAAAAACTATTAAAAAATATACTCGAAAATGCAGGCACTCACCCTAAAAAACTTAAAGTAGCTGTAACCAAATCTGCGGATCCTGCCTTAATTAGTTTCTTAAAAGCCAATAAAGCGAGAGTCTATATTGCTGAAAACGCCAAATTTCAGCCCAATACCAGTTTATATTTTTTAACACAAGATGTTAAGGATACAACTGCACAACAAAAAATCGAAAAATATATACGGGATGGCGGTCAACTCATTTATGGCTCCCCCTATCCAGGTATTTTTAAACATCGAGACCACACTAAATCCTACCTCAACGACCTGGTTAAAATAAACAGTTTACTCAGCAAGGCAGGGATATTTAATGCTTATACTTTAATTCAGGCAAATCACATTAACGATACCTTGAATTTAAAAGATGTTCCTTTTTATCTTAGTGTGAAAGCTATCTTTAAACAGTTGGCAAACCCTGCTTTTACATCCATTGATCCTACAGAATATGCTTATGGAATAGAGCCAAATCTTGAACTTACCTTTTCAAACAATGCTGATACCAGTCAAATTATTAAAAAGTTAAAATCCATTTTAGTGATTAGTGATACATTAGCTGTTCCAACGCTCAAAAATCCACTTGATATTTCCACACCAGCAAAAAAAGCAGGTTATAAATTTTCAAAATATCTATTTGACAAAAGCCATAATGTAGATAAAGCAACAGATTTTGTTTATCCAGAAAGTAAGGTTTTTCCAGGCAGAGTGCCTCAAAACGCAAAACGGAATGTTGAGCAAATCGATATAGATGTAAGAGTTGGCTCACAGGGGTTAGCTGATCCCTATCCGGATTATTTCAGGCTGCATAGTACCGGAGTTTACGTACCAGCAGGTGAGAAAGTCAGTATTGTGGTCGATCCTAAATACAGGAACCAATATTTAAAAGCTCAGATCGGGATCCATAACGACGATTTAAAACACATGGATAATCTGGTAAGGGCCGGTTTTGATTTAACCAGATCATTCGAACTTGATAAAGATACCACAACGGTTTTTTCGCCTTATGGCGGATTGTTATACATCAAGATTTCGGATAGTTCCACACTTAAATCTATTAATATTACCGCAAGTGGTGTGGTTAAAGCACCTTATTACAAGTTAGGAAAGAATACCCTTGCCGAATGGGAAACGATCAAAAATAACCCTGCACCATGGGCAGAACTTGCTACCAATAACATTATTCTTACCGTTCCTTCCTACCGAATTAAAAACTTAGAAAATCCTGAGTCGTTACTAAAATTATGGGATCAAATAATGGATGCAGACGCCGATTTAGCCATTATTAGTCAAACCAGAACACATCCCGAAAGAATAATCATTGATAATCAGGTTGCTTATGGTTATATGTTTACGGTTTGGGATAAAATTGTGTCCCCTGATGATGAAAGTTGCGAATGGATGCTAAACGAAAAAATACTAAAAGAAAAAGGAAGCTGGGGCCATTTCCACGAGTTAGGCCATCGCCATCAGTTTTGGGGTCTTGATATGGATGAAGTTAGTGAAGTAACCACTAACCTTTATACAATATATGTATATGATAAAGTATTAAAAAAGGGCTTATATAATCACGATGGAATTGCAAGCAGAGATAAAGTAAAGGAGAAAATCCATAATTATCTTCAAAACCAACCTACTTTTGAAAAATGGGGAAAGAGCCCCTTTACCGCTTTATGCATGTACATCCAAATTATTGAACATTTTGGATGGGAGTCTATTATCAAAGCCAATAAAATATACCGCGAAATGGATCCTAGAAAATACTACGACCATCCGCTGAGTAACCAACAACGGATAGATCTCTGGTATACAACCATCTGCAAAACTACCAATGCTAATTTATCGTCGTTTTTCGAAATATGGAAAATACCGGTTAGCGAAAAAGCAAAAGCAGAAATGCATCACTATAAAACCTGGATCCCACAAGAATTCGTTACTTATTTACCACATTAAGTTGGGGTGTGAAATTAAATCCGCAGGTTAATTTTCTGCGGATTTTTTAATTGATCAACAGTAAACCGCTGATAAACGGAAAACAACCATAGAAGCTAGCTATAAGGTTTAAAATGCACCCGTATGATACTACCTTGCTTCTCAGCTATGTTTTATCAATCTTTACTTTTGTTTTTTGCATTTCAACCTACCAGCGAAATGTGCAAAAATCACCTTTCTGCCATTCATGCACAGAATAAGGATGATGATATTCAGTTTTCCTTTCTCCCTCATAAAAGCCTGGAAATACTAAACTTACGTACACAAGGTAACGATCAAAACTTATCTTTTTATCATTGCCAGAAGCCTTTTTAAATCTACTTATTTCTTTTTTGGAGGCTGCGTTGGCAGGATTTTTGAAGCTTGCCGTAAAAGCAAATATGAAATATAAATTAACGCTCACTGTATTTGTCATAGGTTTATTCCTGAGTTCATGCGGTGGCCAAAACCCTGAAAAATCAAAGCCGGTAAGAGAGTATGTAGCACATCTGCAAGCCATGAAGCTAGGTGATCTCAAACAACAGTTAGAAAGAGACACCGCAGTTTTAAACAAATTAATTAAGACCGCTAGTTTCAGCATTCAGCTGACCTCACATTTTTCGTCGGGTGAAAAAAGTGCAGTGCAAAAATCTGCACCACTGTTTTCACTAACCAACAATACTTCGAAGCTGGTCGAAATCTTCAAGATCTATTGTAAGCAGTTATATTTTAATCAAAACTTTAATAAAAACTACAAAGAAGACAAGAATGTTTTGTATAGACCAAGGAGGTTTGACTTTGAAAGCAGATACAGTTTGACCGATAATAACTCAATTATTGAGGAAAGGGATAGTTTATTTAAGCCCTTTGAACAGGACATAGAAATCGTTGAAAAAAACTATTTCTTTAAGGGTAATAAACTGGCAAAAAATCAGATCGGGCTGAAACGGATTGACAGTATTGAGACCGAAATTAAGTTAAGGCTTCCTTTGGATTTTGAGAAATTCATTATTGGAAAATCAGCGAAACAAGTACTATATAAAAATCAGTTCATTAATATAGAAAAGATCAAAGATAATGTAGCCAGGCTTGAAATACCCATTTCGATCTACAAGGACATTATTGGTTATCAAGCTTATAACGGCCAGAATTTAAGAATGAACACTATTGCACTAAGTTCCATACCAATACTCTCGATCAGGAAAGATATAACAAATCATTTGAAAGAACTGCGTGATACTTTTTTAGCCATACTTAAAACTGATAACGAAAACGAAGCCAAGCAAGCGCTTAGCAAAATCACCCAGAAGCAGTTAACAGCTAAGGATCTGATGGTGAAATTTCAGTCTTACGTTTCCAGCTTAACCAAGGAACGGATCAAAGAACTTGGCGACATCCCTTTTTATAATGAAGTAGCGGATAAAGGGAAAGAAGTAATTGCAGCCGAAAATCAATTCGTCATTGTAGAATTTCCAGATAATATTCAAACGATTGATGTGATTGTTGCCACGAAGTTCGATCTGCTTCAGCAAAACAGCATCGTAAAGTTCAATAACCATCGTTCGGGTATGAAGTTCTTTGACCTAAACAATCCCAATATCATTTATAATACTTACGAAAACGGAAAGGGGCTAAAATATGGGATTTCTAATAAAGAGGGCGATAAAATTATAGCAGCACAGTTTAAGGAACTTAAACAGGTTGGCAACGATTATTTTATTGTTGATAACAAACTACATTGGTTAGATGGGGCAAATAAAAAGATGGTGCCCATACCGCAGTTCCAAAGTTATATGCAAACATTAAAGCCTGGGTATGATGTTTTTGAGAAAACAACCGGAGATAAATCTGCAGTTGGAGTGGTATTCAACAGGAACAAAGTTGTCCTACCTTTTGAGTATTACAGCGTTGATAAATATGATAAATTCGTAATAGGCCATAAAAATAATGATGTAGATGAAGTATATGACCTGAACTTTAAGCGGCTTCCTGATCAAGGAATCAAAACAATCCGGACCATTAATGAATTTATATCATCCGATATAAAGTATCCCTTGCTTTTTATTGTTGAAAATGATAAAAAGAAGAAAGCCTTAGCGGATCATACCCTAAACCTTTTAACACCATTCAAATATGAATTCATCGATCCATTTTTTGAAATCAGCGACTATTTTATCGCCGGAATTCGTACACCCGATGGCAGTAGTTATTACTATGGACTCCTGGATAAAAATGGCAAAGAAGTTGTTCCTTTCATTTTTGACAATATTAGTAACGAACTCGATAAATCTGGAAGATTGAAGTATATCCTGAAAAACAAACATCTGGCTACTCAGTTAAAAACCTTCTTAAAAACCTATTGAAATCATGCTACCGAAACTAGACAACATTTAAAAGGAAATCTGAGAAAGAATAGTCAAATATGAAGAAGTTATCATTTTATTGATATTACTTGCGGCATGTACCCAAGATGAGCAGAAAGACTTCCAGTTGGCCGTTTTAGCACCGGTTACTTACAAGTTTAGCACCGGAGTAGATCGAAATAGAATCGACTGTTTTTATGTATCAGGAAATTTTTCGTATAAAAAAGAGGCCTAAGAAAAGCTAAAAAAGAAAATTCAGAAAGAGATAACTAACTTACAATTTTGATCATACCAAATCAATTGCAGCAATGATCAGAGATTAAAGACTTGATTTTTTCTAAACAAAACGCATTACCTTTCTTTTGAACAGTCAAAAGGCTTTAACAAATTGGTTTTGGATTTTCTTAAAGGACAGTAATGCCATAACAATAAGAGAGAATAACTTTCAATTACATGACCTGGATAACCGAAATAAATGATCAGAATGAAACATAGAATTTTAATAAGTTTGATTTTAATCTCTTTTGGTCCGATCTCATGCCAAGAAAAAAAGGTGGGCGAAAATACAAAAACCACTGAGGTAAAAAGATGTAATAAAAGCATACAAGTTCATCAAGAACTTGAGGCAGTATTAAAAAAACAATTGGAATATGGAAAACCATCATTTGACAATCCATATACTTATACTGAACGCGATCTCGAAGTAACTGTTCCAATATTGTGGCATTTTCTCATTAAAAATGGCTATAAAGCGCCAAATAACCAGGAGTTTAATACTAGGATACAAGAGATTTTTAATAGAAAAACCGATAGTAGCCCTAACCGCCATTTTGTGTATGCGAATTTTATTGATAAATGTAGCAAATCTCCTATTTACATCCCTAATGATGCAGAAAACAATGGGATTTTTGTTGTCAACGAACTGAATTTCATCACCGAACTTTATCCGATCCCCAGCATTATTGATTATCAAAAATCATACTTGGCTACCGCTCATATAGAGAATAGTACCTCGAAAACATTCAAGAATGGGAGTGGCAATGAGGTTAAAAAATATTTGTGGAAAGATATTTCAAATTTGAGCGAGCGGCGTAAAAGAAATTTACAGATTTTGACGGCCAGAAATATGTATTTATTCAACGCAGATAAGTCGCAATACAATTGGCTGATTGCTAACGACCAGTACTTTATGGAGGGATTAGTTAAGACCTTTGGTTTTACCGAAGACAATGAACTACTAAGATGGGTGGTACAAAGGACGAGATTTAATAAAAAAGACCCTTTAGATTATGGCAAACTTTTCTGGATCAGAGAATGTGATGAAAAGGCCAGGTTACACGCCAACACATTCAAGCTGCTGCAAAATTTATATATCCCCGATGATAGATCAGAAAATAGGTTTATATTGAATGATATAAAAGAATATCTAGAATACTTGGGCGCTAATAAAGACGGTAAAAATTTATCAAAAGCTGAGAACTTGAAACTAATGGCTAATCTTGCCTATTTCGGTGAACAATATAAGTACGATCCGGCCTACAAGGACGGATCGCGAATAATGGGCAGACTAAGGTTCTTTTTGGATCAGGAAGACGTTAAACTCTTGGAAAAGAACAATTACTTTAACCTTCCAAAGTTCAGTCTGTGGTGGGACAATGCAGACTATGATGAATACCTTGTTGAAGAATGTGAATACAATGGTTCATGTGGAAAAGACAATCAACCTTTGAGTATGGCGGAATGGCGGAAACAAAATAAAACCAAACACTAGATAGTAGTGAGCCTAGCCATCAGATATTAACTAGTTGTTATGTTAAAATTAAAACATCTGCAATCGAAATAACCAAGTTGACCCTCACCCTTATGAAGAAAGATAAAATGAACAACTAATTTGGTCAAGAGTTAATGATGCGTGACCTATTTAGGATTAAACTGGTGAAAGAAAATGATCGTAAGGGGTTTAATTTTATTATATTAGATTACACAAGGCTGTAATGGCTTTGGGTTAAAGAATTTCAGTTTCCCAAACTCCGGTTAAAACATTTAATCATAAACATGATCAGCCCTCCTGCCACGCCACCAATAAGCATATAAATCATAGTTTTTACAACCACTGACCATGAAATGATCTCAAGACCTGGTTCAACATCTATTGGCGCACTATCTGAATAACTTAACAACGTATCCCAAATGGAGAAAAGAATACCAGCTATTGCACCAATTAAAATTGCTTTTTTCATACGCCCTTATTCAATAAATACTTTAATTAAAACGCGCTCCATCTCTTATCTCACTTTACAAATTGCTAAGCGCTAACACCCAAAATTATTTACAATTACGAACAACGGTGTCCTCTGGCAAATCATATAGATACAGCTTTTCTATAAAACCTCCGGTACATTTGGTCACGTAATAATTAGCTATATAATCTTCTTTATAATGAGCTATTTCTTCATTCGATAATCCACCAGGAGATTCTTCGTTTTTAATGAAATACGAGGTGTTGCCTGTTTTTTTATAAAATACAAAGTTGAGTGATGCAAGATCCTTCGTTTTCAAGGATTTATCGTTACGCAACCTACCTCTTATATATTGAATAATCGCAGTTTTTAGCTTTTCATTGTTAGCTTCTGGGTTGTCGATCAATATATAATATGAAATCTTAACCGCATTTTTATCATATAAATTTGTAAAGGTCATGTGGTCCAGAAAAATAAATTCGTTCACTGTGCCACCACACCCTATCAGCGTTGATAAAAGAAAAAAAAAGGATATGGTTTTTATGTGATGAAAATACTTCATTATCTATTCCAATTTTATTAACAACAACATTACCGGACATTAAACTTTCAAGCCTCAAATTTATCGCTTAATATATGATTCTATTGCCCAGGAAGATACAACGATTTTTTCTTCTCACTCAAGACTTCTAATCTTCAACTTTCAAGCCTCAATTCAGTTTTAGGCTATGCAAAAACAGCACCAAGAATCTTATTTATCTTGAAGCTACTAAAATCACTTTAAAAATTAAAAGTAACTAACATGATAGTTCATTTTCTTGCATTTTGTCTCAATAATGATTATTATTGATTACACACAAAAACACAAATTAAATGAAACCTAAATTAATCATCATGGCGCTGTTATGCGCCGTCAGTTGGCGCAGCTATGCCCAAACTGAAAAAGGAAAAGGCTTTGTTGGCGGAAGCCTTAGCTTTGGAACTTCCAAACAAAACAGCTCATCACCCAGCTTAAACACTTTTACCTTAACGCCAAGGGGAGGATATTTTTTAGCCAATAATCTTGCCATAGGCTTGGAAATCCCGTTAAATCTTTCAAAACTCAGGAGTGAAAATTATCTCGCATGGAATGAAGAATACGGATATTACGAAGAACAGCTTGGAGTAAAGGAATTTAGCTTTGGTTTTTCTCCTTTCGTACGCAAATACATCGACATTAAAGATCGTTTTAAGTTTTTCATGCAGGCAAACCTACTCCTACAGGTAAACACTTTTAACCGCATTGATGATGAAGGTTACCTGATCCGAACAGATGCTAAAATAAAGGGATGGGGCGCAAGTATAAGTCCTGGCTTTAGTTATTTTCTATCAAAACATGCTGCATTGGAGTTTTCATTGCCCGTTGTAGCTTTCTTCCATCAAAATTACTATGCTGAAGAATCGCTTTACAACTATGATAAAACCAATAACCTAAGGCTTGCCCTGCAGAATTTCACACCAACATTTACTTTCAATTATCACTTTTAACATTTAATAAAATGAAAAATATATTTAGACGGCTAAACTTAAAGGTTTTAAGCTTAACCCTACTTTTAACTTATGCATTTTGTGTAAAAGCACAAACTACAGCAAACACAGAATTAAAATATTATAAAAGCATTTTCCCTGAAGAAAACGGAAAGATCAAATCAATTGGTAATACCAATTTTGAATACTACAAAAGCATTTTCCCCGAAGAAAATGGAAAGATTAAATCCATTGGAGATAAGAAATTTGAATATTACAAAAGTATTTTTCCAGAGGAAAATGGTAAAATTAAATCTATAGGTGATAAAAAAATTGAATATTCCAGAAGCATCTTTCCTGAAGAAAATGGAAAAGTCAAATCAATCGGAGATATGCCTATCGAATATTACAGAAGCATTTTCCCTGAGGAAGATGGAAAAATCAAATCAATTGGTAATGTTACCGTCGAATATTACAGAAGTATTTTCGCTGAAGAAAACGGGAAGATCAAATCAATAGGCAATGCCCAGATCGAATATTACAGAAGCATTTTTCCAGAAGAAAATGGAAAGCTCAAATCAATTACAGGCGAAATAGGTAGCGATTTCAATTTTTCTCCTACTGAACTGTATTATTTTATACTGAATGCAAATTCGAAGTAAAATACAATTCCATTTATTCTTAATATCTAACACCAATCTAAGAAATCAGATTGGTGTTTTTTTTTGTCATTGATAATCAATAGTTTAAATAAAAACAAACTAAAAAAACAGTTAATTTCATTTTTTTATTTTATTATTGAATACACAAAAAACACAAATGAAATGAAAAAACAATTATTAGTTACAGCTATGGCTGTGGGTATCTCCCTATGCGGTTTCGCGCAAACAAAAGGCACAAACGCTTTAAGCTTTGGCGTTAATTCAACTACCAACAAAGTCTCAGGAAACAACTACGAAAACAAAGTAAAAAACAACTCATTCACATTAGGGTATGGCTATTTTTTTAAAGACAACAATAAAATTGGGTTGGATTTGACTTATGGACTAAATAAAAATACTTATGGGAACGACAATATGAATAACCAAGAGCAAAAAAGCTATGGTGGTAACCTAAGTTATCAGCACTATTTCCCTCTTGTAAAAACCTTATTTGCTTATGCAGGTGGGAGAGCCAGCTATACACACAGTAAAAATAACAGCGAATCTACTAACACTTCCCCACAAGTAACCAATTATACTTCCGATCAATACGCTGTAGGCGCATATGGAGGTATCACCTGGTTTGTTTCTAAAAGATTTGCATTAGAAACAAGTTTGTTATCGGCAGATATTGCCTACAGCAAAACAGAACAAAATGAGGTTAGCGCCAATAACTCTTTTTACAAAAGCGAATATACTTCATTCAATTTAAATAGCCAGGGTTTTATCAATAACCTGGGCTTTAAGATCTATATCCTATTTTAAACTCTTCAACTATCAAAGCTTTGGCCCGTCCCCTTAAAAATGGATGGGCTTTTTTATTTCTTCTTCGTTTCAATATTCGGCAAAAATCCGGTTAATAAACCGATTAAAGGCAGAAACGCACAAATATTAAATACATATTCGATACTGGTAGAATCTGCTAATTTACCCAACAAGGCCGATCCGATACCTCCCATACCAAAGGCAAAGCCAAAAAACAAACCGGCAACTAAACCTACCTTTCCGGGAATTAATTCTTGTGCATAAACCAGGATTGCAGAGAAAGCTGATGCCAAAATCATTCCAATAGGGACAATAAGTATTCCTACCCAAAACAAACTGGCATGTGGAAGCAGCAATGCAAATGGAGCGGTACCCAATATGGATGCCCAGATTACGTATTTCCGTCCTATTTTATCACCTATTGGCCCACCCAATAATGTTCCGGCAGCTACCGAGAATAAGAATACAAATAGATAAATCTGTGAGGTTTGTACTGAGACATGAAATTTATCGATGAGATAAAAGGTGAAATAATTGGTTAAACTCGCCATATAGAAATATTTCGAGAAAATTAACAAGAGTAAAATGCATACCGAAAAAATCACCTTCCCCCTCGAAAATTGGTTAACAACAGTTTGAATATTGATCTTTTTACTTCTCGAAAGCATAAATCCTTTGTACCAATTGCCAACATAGGTTAGAATAACAATAGCTAAAAGTGCAATTACCGAAAACCAGATCACGCTGAACTGCCCGTATGGTACAATAATCCAGGCCGCCAATAGTGGACCTAAAGAACTACCGGCATTACCTCCCAACTGGAAAACAGATTGTGCCAATCCCCTCTTTCCTCCTGATGCAGCGTGCGCCATCCTTGAGGCTTCCGGATGGAATATAGAAGAACCTATCCCAATAAAACAAACTGAAATTAATATGGTATAAAAATGAGTTGATTGGGAAAGTGAAACTAAACCGATCAGGGTAAATCCCATCCCTATTGCAAGAGAATACGGTTGAGGCTTTTTATCCGTATATAAACCTACAAAAGGCTGTAATAGCGATGCGGCTAACTGAAAAGTTAAAGTAATTAGCCCGATCTGCGAAAAACTTAAACGATAACTGGTTTTGATGATCGGGTAAATTGCAGGAATTAATGATTGTATGGTATCATTTAATAAATGCGAAAAACTTAAAGCAAAAAGAATCGGAAAAACGGTTTTTTCAATAATGGAAGTGGTAGATGTATTTTCAGTCATAACGAATAGCTTACATGCCAAAAATAGTGATTATAAATTTTTAAACTACACCGATTGTCCTTGCAAAAACCAAACATTTTGATAATGTTCTGGTTTAATAGCTATGGAAAAGAACAGAAAAATTGTTGGTTTATGCGGAAGCTTAAGAAAAGGATCTTACAATGCGATGTTACTTAAAGTGGCAGGCGGATTGATCCCCGATGGTATAGAATTTGAAATTGTGGCTTATGATGACATCCCCGTTTATAATGCCGACCATGATTTGCCAGAAGTTGAAGAAAGACCGGCAAGCGTGGAGAAATTCAGAGATGCTTTAGCTGCTGCCGATGCTTTTATCATTGTTTCTCCAGAATATAATTATTCTATTCCAGGTGGTTTGAAAAATGCCATTGATTGGGCCAGCCGCGGAAAAGATTCGCCTTTGATGCATAAACCTGTTGCGGTAATGGGTGCTACCCAAGGTATGTGGGGAACCGTTAGAATGCAAATGGCATTTTTGCCTGTTTTTACATTCCTGAATATGAATCCGGTTTTACAGCCAGAAGTTTTAGTTGCCCAGGCGCAAAATAAATTCGATGCGGATGGAAATTTAAACGACGAAAAAACAATCTCTATTATCCAAAAGAAAATAGAAAATTTAATTTCTGCTTGTAAGGTTTAGCCAAAATAGTGCTAAGGTTGTCCAAAAAACCTGCCATTTCTGCTACCCTAAAATCTGACATTTATACAAAAAAAGTCAGATTGTCAATTTGTCATACCTAAAAAATTAATCAATCGATTGATTTTTCGTCACGCGAAAATAATATTGAATTAACATTAAATTTACATCTGTTTATCAATTAGGCAGTTGGTCAAAAACTGATTTTTTGATGACGCAGACAGAGTTTTATGGCACAGGTATTGACTTTTATTCAAATATAGTCAGAAATTAAAAAAGTAAAACTGGCTATATTTTAATCACAAATAAATAATAGAAAAGATGAAAAAATTATTATTATCTTTAGTAGCAGTAGCAGGTTTAGTTTATGGTGCACAAGCACAAACTGAAAAAGGAAATTTTATGTTAGGTGGTAATGTAGGTGTAAACTCTACAAAAGTTGACGGCGCTCCAAAAGCAGATTTCAACTTTAGCGTATTACCAAGTGTTGGTTATTTTATCAGCAATAATTTTGCAATCGGTACGGGTGTTGGTTACGCATACGATAAAAAAGTAAGCAGCAAAACCCAAGAAGGTACTTTTAAAGTTGCTCCATTTGGCCGTTACTATGTTGGTTTATCTGATCAATTTAAATTCTTCGGACAATTATCAGTACCATTGGCATTTGGCGAGTTAAAAGCAACTGATGCTAACGGCGATAACGCTGTTAAATTAGGTACTACTACTAAAATCGGTGTAGAACTTGCTCCAGGTTTTGCTTTCTTCCCAACTAAGAAAATCGGTATCGAATTTTCAGTTAAAGGTTTAAGCTACGACAATTACACTGTTAAAGCTGAAGGAACTGGTGCTAAAGTTAAAACCAATACTTTTGGCTTAAACGCTGATACTTTTTCACCAAGATTAGGTGTACAGTTCTACTTTTAATTAATTCTCCCTTAAGGGAAATTTAATAAATGACTTTTTTTTCGAAGAGCGTCCCGGTTTACCACCGGGACGCTTTTTGTTTACTTCTTTTCTCTGATCGTTTTAAATTCCGATCCTTCCTTCCATTTGGGATACGAAGCTTCATTACTGATGCGATATCCCATATCGAAAAGCATTCGAACATCTGCTACAATACCTGATAAATCCCAGGTTTTGGCATCAAAATTATCCTGTGGCGAATGGTAACGGAATTTGGTAAAATCGGCCACCTGCTTTAATCCCCATGTTCTGCCGTTTTTGATGTTATCTACACCCGAACCTGTAAATAATGAAGGTACACCAACCTTTGCCAAATTAAAATGATCGGAACGGTAGTACAAACCAGATGATGGAACAGGATCTGGCACGATTACCCGCTCTTGTTTTTTAGCGGCTTCAGCAGCATAATCTTCCAATTCTGACTGACCAAAGCCGTACACGACAATATCTTTCGTTTTACCCGCTATGCCCATCATATCCATATTAATGTTGGCAACAGTTTTATCCAATGGAAAAACAGGATGTTTGGCATAATACTCAGACCCTAAAAGACCTTGCTCTTCTGCTGTATAAGAAATAAACAAAATGGTACGCCCAGGTACTTTAGGCAACTTTTTAAACGCCGAAGCAATTTCGAATAAAGCTGCTACACCTGTTGCATTATCAACCGCTCCATTATAAATAGAATCTCCTTTTACTTTCTCTCCTACACCCAGATGATCCCAGTGTGCCGAATAAATAATAGCTTCATCTTTACGTTTATCGCCTGGTATTTTAGCCAGAACATTATAAGTAACCGATTTCTTGATGGTATTTTTAACTTTTAGTGAGGTCGTAATATTTAAATCAACAGCCTTAAAACCTCTTTTCCGGGCACTTAATGCCAATTGATCGAATGATTTCCCATCCAATGCAAATAGCTGTTTAGCCTTATCTAAGGTAATCCAGCCTTCTACCACAGCCCTGCTCATTCCATTATCTTTACTTTGCAGGGTAAGTTTAGATTTCGACCAACCACTTCGAACAACTGTCCACGGATAAGCCGCTGGCTCTGTATCGTGTACGATGATGATCCCTGTGGCTCCCTGACGGGCAGCTTCTTCAAATTTATAGGTCCATCTGCCGTAGTAAGTCATATTTTTACCTTTAAACAAAGTAGAATCTGCAAAACCAGGATCATTAATCAACACCACCACCGTTTTTCCTTTTACATCAAGGTTCGCATAATCGTTCCAGCCATATTCCGGAGCTACGATGCCATAGCCTGCAAAAACAAGTTGCGAATTACTCATGCTCACTTCATCTTGCACACGGCGGGTACCAGCAACAAAATCAGTTAAATAACTTAATGTTAGCGAAGCAGTTTTTCCTTTCAATACCATTTTATCTTCAGGCACAGATTTAATCTCTACCATCGGCACCTCCTGAAAGAAACTATCTCCATTGCCTGCCTGCAGACCTAGTTTTTCGAACTGAGTTTTGAGGTAATTAATGGTTTTGGTTTCTCCATTGGTAAAGGGTTTTCTTCCCTCCAAACTATCAGCAGCAATAACAGATAAATATTGGGTTAAACTCGAATCATTAATGGCTTTTATGGCTAAAGAATCGGCATTACCATCAGTGCTTTTTGCGCTTTGCTTGCATGAACCAAAGAACAGAAGTGCACAGCTAGAAAATATCAGGAGTTTTTTCATTTTAAAGGTTGTTTTCTGAATGATTAATCACATTTGCTGAAAAATACGAAGAAATTAGGAGTTTCTGTACTTATAACCCCAAATTTGCGGGTCTCCCGCTGATCTAGCAGATTTACGCAGACTAAGCTTTAAGCATCCTTAATTCTAAATTTCAGCGTTTATTATCTTAAATCTGCGGGAAAAAACATATGCCTCCGCTAAACACAAAGATTTACGCAAACGTGTATAGTTAGAGTTATTTCTTAATCAGCTTAAATTTCTTTAACTGTTGCCCATTTTTATTAATCACCCCTACATAAACCCCTGTTGATAAAGCATTGAGTGCAAATTTATTCGAACTTGTGGCTTTCTCTTCGAAAACTTTCTGCCCTAATATGTTAAAAATAGACAGGCTATAATCTTCAAATGATCCGCTCAGAATGGTTAAATAATCAGCTACAGGATTAGGAAAAAAAGAAAATTCATCCTCCTTCAGGATAACCACCGATACCAGGTCGCTTTGTACCTGACCGTTAGCTGTTTCGAAAGTAACACGATAAAACTGGATTCCGGCTTTCGGTTTATCATCAAAAGTGGTATAATTAAGCTGATTTGAAATGGGTTTCGTCTGCGCTAAAACACTAAAAGTATTTGGACCTGTCAGTTTTTCCCAGATGATGTTCTTTAAATCCAAAGTAGTGCCTATGCTCAGGTCAATTCTTATCCGCTGATCATCGGCCACTGATGCAAATAAATTTCTCACATAACAGGCAATTCCCTGCTGTGTATAATCGATCGTATAACTTTTCAGCCCCGTAAAATCTGTACCGTTCGCCGCCACAGCAAAATATTTGCTAGTAATCTTGCTTGCATCAAGCTTAACCAGGGTATCAGGAAGGGTTAACACCGGAGAAAGGATATTATCTACGATATTGTACAAAGTGTAGTCTTTTGCACCTGGTTGTGGATTCCAGTTAAGCACCAAACCATCTTTACAAAAATAGCCAACGCTCAATATCCTCGGACTGGAAATAACAAACGGCTGGCTCAATATTACATTTCCTTCCACTTCCATTTTTATCATTGCTTTAACAAACAAATCTGGTGGATTCCAATGGTAAAAGCCTGTACTTAAATCGACGCCCGAAGCAATTGATTTCCATGTAGTACCTCGATCATAACTCACCAACAAGTTTCCCGTTTGGCTTGTATAGGTATTCTCCCAACGGATGTAGTTATCTTCATTGGCAAAAAAGTATTCATTTTTTCCAGGACTAATAAAGGAAAAAGTGTTTTTGAATGTGTAACGATAAGCCAGTGCGAAGGACTGGTTATTACCTTGTTCGATCCTATTGCCTTTGACATGAATACTATAAGCACCGGTGGATGGATTATCAAGGGTAATTTGCTGAACATTATTGATAATATCTGCCTTACGCACTGCCGGTTTTGAGAGGGAATCTAAATGAGGAAAACTGCTTAATACCCAAGGCAGGATTTGGCTCCCTGTAGGGGTTTCGAGACTTAAATCTAATCCATTAACCAAACTTTGTGCTGCATTTACAACAGCAGGAGGATCGTTCCAGGCAATAGTCAGTTTCACTTCGGCTACATTCGCCGGAATAGTTAAGGGAATAAGCAAATCCTGATTTTTGGCCACTTCGTATAATGATGCCCTGTTTTCATCTAAAGTTTTTAACGATTGAGCTACATTGAGTTTTCCATAGCCGTACACAAAATCAACCTGAGGTGTGCCTAAATCATCGGCAGAATTAATCACTGTTGCCCTGATGAGTGATGCAGAAGGTGCTTTTTTATATTTCTGGTGATAAAATTGTTCGAGCAAAGTAATAGACCCGCTTGTAATTGCTGCAGCGCCTGATGTCCCATCTTCGCCTAGAGCAACAAGTTCAGGTTTTACACGACCATCGTATGCAGGCCCCTTGCTGCTTAGATTTTCAGAAATATTTTCTCTGTTGATCCCTCCTATCACCAATAGATTTTTCGCCTGCTTAAAATTACCCGTTAAATTGGCACGGGCAGTCATCCCCTGATAAAACCCTACTGAAGGTGTGCTTGTTCCTTTATTTCCCGCAGAAAAAACATGGATCAAAGTATCGGTTTCGAAGATTTGTTTATCGTATGCTGCAGTCTCTATTCCGTAATCGTTATCAATATCGGTACCATAAGAATGATTTTGAACGCTAACCTGAAGTTTATTTAAATCGGTAATCAGGTCGGGCATCAGATTAGTAAAATCAGAATAGGCAAGTTTGGCCTTTGGTGCTGCGCCTAAACCCCTGATAAAGGAATTGCCGTTTCCTAAAGCTAAAGTTGCCATAATGGTAGCATGAGTGGTAGGCGTTTTACCAATGGTAGCTCCGGTTACCGTTTTGCCCAATAAATCAAGATCGGTAGCATCGTACATCCCTTCTTTAAAAGAAACATTTATACCTGCACCATCAATGCCCGGGAAAAGATTTCTGGCATTAGAAATTTGATTTAAAGTCAGGTCGAGTCCATTTATAACCTCCTCCTCTTTGGCAACAGGTAAAATGTCGGCATATAAGATATCGTTAAGCTCCAACAACAACATTAAATCGCTTGATGATAGGTAAATAGTACAAATGTGATTTACAGTATCGGTTGATTTTATATTTAAACTCGCAATAGCCTTTGGCAGCGCATTTATATTTTTGAAGGCTAGTCGGACCAAGATAGAATCGTTCCTTTTATTGCTTTTACTCAGCACCTTCATCAATCTATCACTAACCTTCCAAAGTCCGTTGGCTTGTTCCTGGTAAATTATATGGTTTGAAAAGTTAGAAATATTCGATTTTTCGACGATAAAATAGTCGCCTGAAAGACTTTTTTGGGGTTTCAATAACTGAATTTCGGCTGCTGTTAAAGTATGGTTGAATCTGACCAGAACAGGCTGATCAGCGCCCAATTTTACAGAATTTCCAGTTTTTGAAATATATTTTTCATTTTTTTTCTCTATTCCGCCAGGTTGTACCTGTGCCTTTAAACTAAGAACAGACAGACAAAAGACTAAAACTAAATATACATTAATGACTTTCAAATATTATTTTATTATAAATTTTTGTTTACATGATTTATCTTCCCTAAATTAGGATTTATAAGGTAATCCGCAAACATTATTAACTAACTAATTCAACCTAAACTAATTTAATTCTAACTAAGATGAAAACAACTAATTTTTTATCGATTGCAGCAGCATGCCTTCTTCTCACGAACCTATACTCTTGTAAGAGTAATAATACGGAAAATGCAGTAGAAAGCAAGACTGAAATTTCAGCAGACAAGTTATCACAGATCAAATCCTTAGGCTTCAGTACCGACAATATCCGTAAGATAGACGAAGGTTACTTGGTGGAAGGCGATATTCTTTTAACTGACGACAATTTAGCCGAACCTTCTACTGATGCAAATTTAAATATTGCCGAAACTGAACAGTACCGAACCACAAACCTTGTTAAATCGTTGCCACGTGTAATTACAGTATCGGTAACCAATTTACCTCAGGTATATAGCGATGCTGTAAACACCATGATTTCGAGATACAACTCGTTGGGTTTACGTATCACTTTCCAAAGGGCTAGCGCCGGAACAACAGGAAACATTAATGTAGTAGGTTTTAACGAAGGGCCGAGCGGTGGTTTTATTACCTTAGGTTCTGCTGGTTTCCCTACCTCATCAGGTCAGCCTTTTAACCAGATCAGAATGAACACCAATTCAGCTGCATATGGCTCCAACCCTAATTTGCTGTACCTGGCTTCAGTAATCCAGCATGAAGTTGGCCATTGCATTGGTTTCCGTCATACAGATTATATGAACCGTGCTTTTAGCTGTGGTGCAAGTGGTGCAGGCAATGAAGGCGCATCGAATGTTGGCGCGGTGAGAATACCAGGAACACCTTCTAATCCTGATGCAGCTTCATTCATGTTAGCCTGTTCTAACGGTGGCAACCGCACTTTCAATGCAAATGATGTAATTGCTGTAAATTACCTTTACAAATAAAAGCCATTAACGGATTACCTTAACAGATCAGAAGCCCCGAAAATTTCGGGGCTTTTTTGTTTGACTCTTATGAAACAAGTTACTATTAACCATAGATGCACACAGATCAACACGGATTGATCTGTGTGCATCCTTTTTATCTGTGGTTAAATAACAACAAAATGGTTTGTGGGGAAACAAGCCATCACAATCATGTTAAAATTTAATCAGCTACCTCTTTGATAAACTTCCCACTGGCGTCGTACCAAACATTTACATCGGGAGTACCTTCAATATCGATTTTGTAGGTTATTTTTCCGGCAGTATTAATCCAGTCAACATCATCAATCCTGCCTTTTGGATATTTTGCTTTAATATTTTTAGCAATTACTGCTGGTAATTTGCCATTTGGGATATCCTTTTCAAAAGAAAGTGATTTGCCTGAAACGGAGTAAGTAGCCTTATGATCAACGCTTCCTATATTAAAATCGACTTCATAATTTGCGCCTTTCTTTTCCCAGTCTACATCCGTTGCTTTCGGATAAGCTTTATTAAATGCCGATTTAATAACAGATGGAACATCTTTTTGATTTATATCTTGAGCGCTGCTACTGGTAATCCCTCCAACCAAGAGAAATGCTGCCAAAATTGTGCTTTTATAATTCATAATAAAACAACAGTCATGTCCTTTAATTGTTTCGCCCGTAGATCGTCTAAAAAATGGTTTGTGAGGACACAAACCATGGCGAAAAGGGAAAACTTTGCAATCGAAAGGTTTAGATTTGAAACACAACCCTAAAATAATTAAACCTGATAGCGCCAAATAGCTCCCGATTTAAGAGAATATAGTATTTAAGAAAATTCAAATCGGGACTATAGGCAATAGCAGGGCTGAAATAACCGAAGAACTACCTGGCCCTGCTTTCCAAAAAACTATCTAACAGTAAAACAAACACTAACCGGGTAAATTGCCACGACTAATGAAGGTTAGTCTTATAAGACGACCCATATTAAAAAGACCCTGAAATAAATTCAGGGTGACGCAGCGATTAAATTAGCTTCGCAATGATGACTTATCGTTATAAAAAATAGTTTTTGAGGACACAACCATGGCAAGGGAAAATTGTTTCCAAAAAACAGATGGCTTGAAGTAAAAATATTTAACCACAGATAGACACTGATAAACACGGGTTGAATCTGTGTGTATCAGTGTCTATCTGTGGTTAAATGAAATTATTTTCCGTTCTGCTCAATATCTCTGTCTATTTCTACCAGGTCAACATCACTTGGTTCAGAAAAATCGCCGATTAAATATTTGTTAAAATGATCGGCCAGTTTCCAGAAAGCATACTCTGTCATATCTCCAAAACCATGGCGCTGACCTGGAATAATCAGGAAATCGAAACGTTTACCCGCTTTCATTAGCGCATTGGCTACACGGATTGAGTTCGCCGGATGCACATTGTTATCTACATCACCGTGCATCAATAACAAATGACCTTTTAGGTTTTTGGCCAGATCAGGATTTTTATCAATGCTATATTTAAATGAGGTATCGCCCTTTAAAGAGATTGTTTCTTTTACGCCATGGTGTTTTTCGCTCCACCAACGGTTGTAAATGCTATTATCATGGTTTCCTGCATTTGAAACCGCAGCTTTAAAGAAATCCGGATAAACCAACATGGCTGCTGTAGACATAAAACCACCACCAGAGTGACCGGTAATACCCACCTTAGACTCGTCTATGTATGAATATTTGGCGGCCAATTGCTCAATAGCAGTTTTTTTGTCAGCTAAACCATAATCCCGCAGATTGCCGTAACCATAAGTATGGTACCATTTAGAACGCGAAGGGTTTCCGCCTCTATTGCCTACGGTAATTACGATGTAGCCAAATTGAGCTAAACGTTCTGTTCGGTCCATGCTTTTGCTGAAAGCTTTGTTTACAGCCTCGGTTTGTGGCCCTGGGTAAACATACTCGATAATCGGATACTTTTTATTGGGATCGAAATCAAAAGGTTTATACATCACACCGTACAAATCAGTTATTCCATCATCTGCTTTTACTTTGAAAGGCTCAGGAAATTTGTAACCCGCTGCCACCAGCAATGAAAGATCTGTAGTTTCAAGATCCATTACTTTTTTGCCTGTTCCATCGTAAAGCGTCGCTTTTGGTGCAGTGTTTACCCTCGAATAATTATCAACAAAGAAGGTATTGTTATCATTCATATTTGCCAGATGGTCAAAATCGCCGGCATTTAACAATTTCATGTTCGAGCCATCGAAATTAATACTGTATAAATGTAAATAATAAGGATCTTCTTTGCCTTCCCTGCCATTAGCGGTAAAATAAAGAATGCGTTTTTTCTCGTCGATATTTACGATGCTCTCACAATGGAAAGCACCTTTGGTAATTTGGTTTTTCAGCTTCCCGTTTCCATCAAAAAGATAAAAATGTGCCCAGCCATCGCGCTCACTCCAATGAATCAACTCTTTACCATCGTTAACTAAACCCGGACGGTTAACTTCAACATAAGTATTAAAGCGTTCATCGATTAATGGAGTAACCTTACCTGTGGCAATATCAACAGTACCAATATCAATCCGTTTTAAATCGCGGCTGGTACGCGAAAAATAAAACCTGCTATCGTTACCTAACCAAATAGATGGGCGGAACTCGTTATCACGGTCTTTATTTAATGAAGGTTTGCTCCATACGGAAACACTTTGATCTTTAAATGCAGCAACACTCATTTTTTTATAAGATTTTGCAGCAAAATCGAACAGTAAAATTTCATCCTGAGGAGCTTCGGCTTCTCCGGGCATCTGGTATTTATAAGTTTCTAAAGTTGGCCGACCAGGCGTAACACTATTAATTACCCAAAGATCTTTAACCTTGCGCGAATCGGTTCTGTCTAACACAAAATATTTCGAATTCGGCGACCAAAGCACATAAGCGCCGCGACGTTTTTTATTGTTTTTTTCGTTCTCCACATTGTTCTCGCCATCGCCATCACTTCCGTACGAATAGAATTTAATGCCATCTTTAGTGAGTTGGTGCTCTACAATGGTGCTGTCATCTTCATTTTTAACCGCTTTTTTGTAGTTGTCTTTATCCATCCAAAACAGGTTGTAATTACGGGAGAAGATAATGGCCGAAGAATCGGGTGCTACAGATCCCCATGATGGTTTAGGCTTTGGTTTACTGAAATTTGGTACCTCAGTTAATTTTGCACTGGCCAATTCGTATTTGAAAGAAAATATTTTTTTCTGCATAGAATCTGCAGCTTTTTTATCTTTTCTATCTTGTTTTAGCTCATCAACCGTGCTTTTGATTTCGAAAGAAATACTTTTTTCGTCGGCAGCAAATTTTAAGTTTTCGAGCGGTAAATGTTCTGCATCGAATGGATCACGAACAATCAGGGTAATATCTGCTGCCAGCTTAGCATTATCAAACATTAGTTTTTTACTTTTTGATGCAGGATCTACCAGGTACCAGAATTTCCCTTTTGGACTTTCGAAAGTGTACCAGAATCGGTTGCTCAATTTTAGCCAATGCGGATCTACAGCGGTAGAATAAACCATCTTCTTCAACTTGTTTGGCGAAAAACGCGATGCAAGCTGATAATTTGCTTTAGGCTGTGGCTGAATATTTTCGGTTATGGTAAAGGTTTTATTTTGTGCGGCTACACTTAAAGATAAAAACTGCGCGCCTAGCATGAGTTTGTAAAGTTTATTCATCAAAATTTTGTTTGAGCCGCTAAATTATTTAATTAAAGGATATTAAGCAGGTTCTAACGTGTAATAAATGCGATAGTTAATATAATTTCCTGCAACTGAAATTAATTATTAACACAATTTATTTTGATAGATAAATAATTGATGGATTTTATAGTTTTGTAGTTATATATCCTAATAATGAAATACAGCTTTTTAACCTTAATAACAGCCGGAGCAATCTTATTTGCCAGCTGCCAATCTAAATCTCAAACAGAAAATTCTGCCAATAAAGATTCTGCTGCACAAAGTACCAAAACTGAAGCAAGTACCGGAACACCAGTTGATGTTTCGAAAATTAAAGTTGCTGATGCTAAAACCATTTTAGCCAGAAAACAAGTGCCAATTTTGTGTTACCACCAGGTAAGAAACTGGAAACCAACTGATGGTAAAGTAGGTAAAGACTATATTGTGGAAATCCAGAACTTTAAAGACCAGATGAAAATGCTGGCCGATAGCGGTTACCACACTATCTTACCAGATCAGCTTTATGCGTACTTAAACACCGGTGCTGCCCTACCGAGCAAACCGATTATGTTAACTTTTGATGATACCGATATGGATCAGTTTACCATTGTACGCCCAACTTTAGAAAAACTGGGCTATAAAGCGGTTTATTTTATCATGACCGTTTCGATAGGTAGAAAAGGCAAATTTGTGGATTATATGACTAAAGAGCAGATTAAACAACTTTCAGACGAAGGAAATGTTATCGGCAGCCATACGTACGACCATAAAAACTTTAAAAAATATACCGGTAAGGATTGGGAAGAGCAATTAGATAAACCAACCAAAAAACTGGAAGAAATTACTGGTAAAAAAATGACCGAATTTGCCTATCCTTTTGGCTTATGGAATGCAGAAGGCATCCCTGAGCTTAAAAAACGTGGTTTTAGAATGGCTTATCAACTATCAACCAAACGTGATGAAAAAGACCCATTGTTCACCATCCGTAGAATTATAGCCAGTGGTTATTGGTCGCCAAAAACATTGAGCAACAGCATTAAAAATAGCTTTTAATTAAGCGTACAACGTTATTAAACGAATATGAGGAATTTTCTGCTCGTAGGTGCTGCTGCTACATTATTTTTAGCCTCTTGCCAGTCATCTAATGCTAAAAAAGTAAAAACTGATACGAAAGTTGCTACTGAAGAAATCAAAATAGATTCGGTAAATACCAAACCTGCCGATAACAAAACCATCCTGGCTCGCAGAGAAGTACCCGTTTTGTGTTACCACCAGATCAGGAACAATATTGCCAGTGATAGTAAAAGAGCACATGACGATATTATTGCCCCTGATAAATTTAAGCTGCACATGAAAATGCTTGCTGATAGCGGCTACCACTCTATTTTACCAGACCAGTTGTACAATTACCTGGTTTACGGTGCTAAATTACCTGAAAAGCCTATTATGATCACCTTTGATGATACGGATGAAGACCAATTCACCATTGGGAACACCGCATTGAAAAAGTACGGTTTTAAAGGTGTTTATTTTATCATGACGGTTTCCATCGGCAAAAAAGGCCGCATTAGTTACATGACTAAAGAGCAGATTAAACAATTAGCTAACGAAGGAAATACCATCGCTAGCCATACCTACGACCATAAAAACTTTGCACAATTTACCGATGCCGACTGGACGACTCAAATTGATGAACCCACAAAAAAACTGGAGCAGATTACTGGAAAAAAAATAGAATATTTTGCTTTTCCTTACGGAGTTTTCAAATCATCAACCTTATATAAGTTAAAAGAACATGGCTTTAAAGCTTCATTTATTCTGTCTACTTCAAGAGATGAAAATTTCCCGCTTTATACCATCAGAAGAATAATCGATCCGGGAAGATACACAGCAAAAAACTTATATTACAGCATAAACAAGAGTTTTAACAAAACAAAATCTTAGTAAAGAGGTTTAAATCTGGAAGGTTGGCGCAATCGGATGATAAAACATCCCAATGTTACAATCTTCCAAATTAGTTAATTTGTCTGCCTTATGAAGTATTCTTTTCTTTTTTGCCTTTTTGGATTAGCGATAATATCAGCCTGTAATAGTCCTAAAAACGGAACCAATACCAGCGAAACTACAGATAGTACGGTTAATGTAAAAGCCGGGCTTACCGAGAGTTTCTATAAGCGGTTAGAAGGCACCATTGCAGGCAAAAAGGTAGTCATGCATTTGCAAAAAGTTGATGATGATGTAAGCGGTTCTTATTATTACGATGGCTCATGGCTTAACCTCTCAACCGATACGCTAATCGGAAAAGATAGTATGGTACTTACCGAGTATAGTTTTTATGAATCATACTTTACGCAGGATTCAAAATCACCACATTTAAAATTAAAATGGAATAGAAATGGTTTTGACGGCACATGGGAAAGTGGCGATGAAACAAAAAAATACCCGATTGCCCTAAAAGAAAAATATCCTGAAGGAAGTTATCAGTTCAATGCAGGCATATACGAAGATTCGGTTAAAGCTTTTGCCAACCAGGCCAAATCGCCAGCTGCGCAGATCAGCTTTGAATACCTGGAAAGTAAAAATTCAGATGAATATGGCAATTGGTTAAATACTGAACTTAAAAAGATATTAGGGATAAAGTCACAAGTTGAACGGTCAATTGGTTTTAAAAACATTGCTGCAGACTATTTTAAAGATTATAAATTGCAGGTTGCCGAACAATCAAAAAATAGCAAAGGTGATGATTATGAGGCCTGGATGAACTACACCAATAACAGTCAGCAATCGGTTAATTATAATGATAATGGTTATGTGGTAATCGATTTCCTGGCCGATGCTTATACCGGCGGGGCACATGGTAATTATAGCAGTGTAATGTATTGTTTGGACGTGAAGAACAAAAAACAAATGGTGCTGAACGACATTGTTCAAATCGATTCGAATACTTTACAGGGTATTTTAGAACGCAATCTTCGCAAAGAATATAATATTAAAGCCAAAGATGCTTTAAGCACTGTGCTTTTTGATGACTTTATAAAGCCAAATAATAACTTTTATTTCAATGCGAACGGCATCGCTTTTATGTATAACCCATACGAAGTAGCCAGTTATGCCCAGGGACAGATTGTGGTTTTTGTACCTTATGCAGATATAAAGGCTTATCTGGTGCCGGTTTTTGTGCAGCGAATGGGAATTAAATAGTTACCAATTGGCTGTGATCAGTTTACAGTTGATATTTAGATACTGGTTAATCAGTTAACTGTAAATTGTAAAGTACAACCCGAAATTTGCTTCTGCGATAATCACCTTAAATCAGCGGGAATAAATATGAAAAAAGGTTTCCCGCAGATGACACAAATTTAAACGCAGATTTTCCGCGCCAGCGATAAATATAGAATAGCCTAATACTGCAATGTTGAACTGTTAACTAAAAACTTTACAGTATTTCTTTTACAATATAATCTTTGCCATTAAACTTAAAGCTTTCATTGATAGCTTTTCCAATCAAAAACCTCCCTATCGGCGAAGCCTGAGATACCGCAAAGAATTTTTGTCCATCGGTATTTAATTCGCCTGCACTAATGCTGATATAAAAATTACCTTCGGTAGTGAGCACCAAACTTCCGTTTTTAACCAATCGATCTGATTCTACATTTTCAATCTGCTGTAAAGCAATTTTTTGTTGCCCTGCTTCGTACAGTAATTTACTATTGCGATCCATTTCTTGCTGCATCATTTCGCGTGTGGTTTCATATTTATCACCTGCACTACTTTTCGTATCGTCATTAGAAGCTTGCCTGGCTTGTTGTAGCGAATATTCAATGTTTTCTATCCTGTTTTGGATAAAAGTTAAGCAAAGCTGATAAAGTTTAGATTTTAATGCAGACATATATGATAATGGAAGATGGATAATGGTTGATGGATGATGTAGCTATTTGCGAAGGTCAAAGGCCTGTTTTAAAACGGATTCTATTTTCTTTTTGGGAATATCTTCGAGGTGATTGATCAATAAAATTTTCATTCTGGCCCTTTTCTCTTGCAATAGATCTTCGTTTTCAATTTTATATCCGTCAACCAAACCAATGTAAGGCTGATGGAGTTTTTTGTGTGTCCAAAGATAACAGAACATTTTCCCTTTGTGGTAATAAAATGGCATTCCGTATTTCCAATGTTCAGTAATATCTTCATACCCCATTAAAAGTGACCTTAAATATTGCAGGCAGCTTTTTACAGGTTCATCTTTTTGTTCGAAATAATGATCAAGAGGATTTAGCATAACATTAAATAATGAGAATTTAGATGGATCGTTTCTACCGAGCTGGAGATGATGAAGGCTTTTGACTTAAGACTATGGACTTAAGACTCTAAACTCCTGTCTCCCAACTCAAAACTACCCCTCTATCCACCTTACTTTCTCTTCCATAGAAGTCCGGTTCGGCGCCCAGGGTTTTTCGTTATGATAACCCATGTAAAATAAGCCGATGCACTTTTCATTTTCATCCAAACCTAAGAAATCGCCTAAATTATCAATCAATGGAGGAGAACTCCAGTATGCCCCAACCTGCAAACTTTCTGCAGTTAAAGCCATGTTCTGAACCGCGCAGGAAACCGCAGCCAACTCTTCCCACTCAGGTATTTTACCACTAACCTGCATGTTAATGGCAATAATACAATCAGCCTGACTAGTTTTCTCACCAAAGCTGTCGTACTTTTTCTGAAGAAATTGTTGAGGGGAAACCAACTCTTTATATAGTTTACCAAGTTCCTCACCAAGTTTTGCCAATCCAGCTTTTCTGATGACCACAAAACGCCATGGCTGCGTTAATTTATGTGTCGGTGCATAATTGGCCGTTTCTAAAATCTGGTTAATTACCTCAACCGGAATTTCTTTTTTGATATAGCTGGCAGGAAAAATACTGCGACGTTCTTTTATAACTTTTGAAACGATATCGTATGTTGTACTCATTTGGTAAAAATAGCTAAAAGCTCAAAGACTAAAGCTGAAAGAGAAAAACAATTTGAAATCAATTAAAATATTTGACGCTATGTTAACTGAAAATAAGATAGAAGCTGGAAGGATATATGAGGTGGAAGGCTGAAGGTAGAAAGGTTTAAGGTTAAAATTCCAAAGATTTGACTTTACGTTAACTGAAGCTTAAAACAATTAACTGCAAATTGATATCTGTCAACTGCGAACTGATAACTGCTTCCTGATCTGTTTTACTTTCGAAAAGAAGCCTATGCTTTCTTTAGCTACCAGAAAATCCATGGTTTGTAACAACTCTTCCTTAATCCAATTATGCTTGGTATTTAGATTGGCCAAAATGTTTAAACAATGTGATTTAACAGCTACCGGAATCTTTTCGTCAATTAACCATGCAAAAACGACCTCTACCAGATGATCGGTATCATAACCGGCAAGGATTTTCTTGATTTCCATAGAAGCATTTTTCCTGGTCATAAAGGCCAGTATTTTAACATAATGCCTCAATGCCGATAAATTATTTTGTTGAGGAAATTTCTCCAAAAAATAAAGGGCATAGGGTAAAAACCTTTGCTGATGCTTAGTAAATACATTTTCTAAAATCCACGCAGCCCTGAAACCGATCTGTTCGTCATGATAAAAACTTAAATCGATCAGATCTTTTACCGAAAAGGTGTCTTCTGAAGCGATGGCCGCTAATTTTTCTACTTTGCTTTTCTGAAGGGTGGTTTTTATGGTTTCGAGCAAGAGATCGTTTTGCATAGGGCTAAAATAAGCCTTTTGCTGGAGATAAACAGATCAAAGTCATTTAATAAATTCTATTTTTTGCTGCAAATTACCTTAAGATAGGTCGTCATTCCCAACTTGATTGGGAATCTTAATACAATATGTTACGTGCATTAAGATTCCCGCATGCGCGAGAATGACGTACCCCCACTTTGAAACAGTTTACTAAAATCAATATACTAATGTTCCGTAATAAAAGATTTATTTCCATTAGCCAAAAGCTTCTCCCCTTTGTAAAATAAACCCGGTAGTAGCGAACACGGAGTGCAACGGAGTAAAGCGGATAACGGGACTGCATCTGCCACAATGAACCAGCCCCTCCATTTCCAAATCCTTAAAACTTTTCAAACTTAAACATTCAATCACCTTCCAACTTTTGAACTTTCCAACCGCCAAACCTTTCAACAATAAAACAATCAAACCATTAAACACTTTCCTACCCTCAACCTTTTTCCCTATCTTTGCGGCTTATTTCAATTATAGCATGATTTCAGTTTCTAATTTATCATTACGGTACGGCAAACGCACATTATTTGAAGATGTTAACCTCAAATTTACCCAGGGCAACTGCTATGGTGTAATTGGGGCTAATGGCGCAGGTAAATCTACTTTTCTTAAAATTTTATCAGGAGAAGTGAATCAAACCTCTGGTAGCGTGGCTTTTACTCCAGGCGAAAGAATGGCCGTTTTAAAGCAAAACCATTACGAATTTGATGAGTTTTCGGTATTAGAAACCGTAATGATTGGCCATAAAGAACTTTATGCCATCATGAAAGAGAAAGATGCCATTTATATGAAAGAAGATTTCTCTGAGAAGGATGGCGAACGCGCCGGAGAGCTTGAAAATCTTTTTGCAGAAATGGATGGCTGGAACATGGAAAGCAACGCGGCAACGATGTTGAGCAACTTGGGCATAACCGAAGATAATCACTACAAATTGTTAAAGGAACTGGATAACACACAAAAAGTACGTGTGTTATTGGCCCAGGCCCTGTTTGGCAATCCGGATATTTTATTACTGGATGAGCCTACCAACGATTTGGATATCGAAACCATTGCCTGGCTGGAAAACTTCCTGGCCGATTATCAGAACATCGTTTTGGTTGTATCTCACGACAGGCACTTTTTAGATGCGGTTTGTACGCATATCGTAGATATCGATTTTGCCAAAATGAGCATTTACACCGGTAACTATACTTTCTGGTACGAATCTAGTCAGCTGGCCTTAAAACAACGCAGCGATCAGAATAAGAAAATGGAAGATAAGGTGAAGGAGCTGCAGGAATTTATCCGCAGGTTCAGTGCAAATGCTTCTAAATCAAAACAGGCTACTTCCCGTAAAAAAGCTTTAGATAAAATAGATATCACCGAAATTAAAGCATCGAGCAGAAAATATCCAGCCATTATATTCAATAATACCGGTCGCGAGGCTGGAGACCAGATTTTACAGGTTGATGCTTTAGGCAAAAGTGGAAATGATGGCATTTTATTCGACAAAGTAACCTTTATGGTAAATAAAGGAGATAAAATTGCAGTTATATCTCAAAACAGTTTAGCTACCGCAGCATTTTATGATGTTTTAACGGGCAGAGACACAGACCATAGAGGCGAATTTAAATGGGGGGTTACCATTAGTACCGCAGATATCCCGAATGATAACTCTGAATATTTTGCTGGTAAAGATGAAAACCTGGTAGATTGGTTACGTGAGTATTCTGGTACCGATGCCGATGAACAATTTGTACGCAGCTTTTTAGGCCGAATGTTATTCTCAGGCGAAGAAGTGCTTAAAAACGTAAAAGTGCTTTCAGGAGGTGAGAAAATGCGTTGTATGTTCTCTAGAATGATGTTACAACAGGCTAACTTATTAATGTTTGATGAGCCAACCAATCACCTGGACCTTGAATCTATTGAGGCACTGAATAACGGCATGAAAGATTTTAAGGGTGCCATATTATTTACCTCACGAGATCACCAGTTAACAGAAACAGTTGCTAACCGCATTATCGAAATTACGCCAAAAGGTACTATTGATAAGTTGATGACTTATGATGAATACATCAACAGCAGCGATGTTGCAAAATTAAGAGAAGAAATGTACGCTTAATTTTACGCTTAAAACATTGTTTAAAGCCGCATGAACACCATGCGGCTTTTCTTTTGTAAAAAAAATCAGCACAGGTGTAGCGTTTTCATTCCGTTAATCGTTTTACAAGAAAAAAGCGTTAATGGCCATTAACCAATTTTGTTCAAAGATTGATTTAAAACATTAAAATGAAAACGGATTTGAAAAATTTTAGCACTACGACAAAAATTATACTCTCTCTCCTTGCTATAACTTTAACCATAACTGCCTGCAAAAAGGATTTTAACAATGATCCGATAGAAGCTGCCGGTATTGGCTTTATTCATGCATCACCAGGAACGGCTGCGCTTGATTTTATATTGGATAACCAAAAAATAAACAGCTTTACTTATACTAAAGATCTTGGCTATTATGCTGCTTATCCGGGAATAAGATTGGTAGGTGTTGCAAAAAAGGATACTTTAAAATATTTAACCACTGCTAACGCTACCTTAAAATCGGGATCATTTTATTCGGTTTTCGTAGTAGATACCTTAAAATCTACAAAGCTTCTGATCCTTGAGGATGATTTAAAAGCTCCTGAAACTGATAAGGCTAAAGTTCGTTTTGTAAACTTAAGTCCGGGTTCTGCACCATTTGATTTGGGCATTGCAGGTACAGATGCACCATTATTTACGGCAAAAGCATTTAAAGAGTTCACTACTTTTAGCAATATTGCACCAAATGACAGCTACACTTTTGAATTAAAACAAGGTGGAACAGTTAAAGCCAGCTTGCCAGCGGTTAAAATAGAAAAAGGTAAAATTTATACCATCTGGGCTAAAGGCTTATCAAGCAAAACCGATAGTACCGGAGTTGGCTTATCAGTGATGACAAACAAATAAAATATTCACTCTACCTGTGAAAACGAAAATTGACACTGCCCAAAAACTGGGTGGTGTTATTTTTCTTAAATTTGCAATAATTAATCATGATAAACCTTTAATAAATAGTCCTTTACGGGGGTGATAAAAAAAATACTCAGTTTTGAGGAAATTTTAAAAGGCTGTGTAAAAAACGACAATAGCTGTAAAGAAATGATGTATAAATCATTTTATGGCTATTTAATGGGCATAATTTTAAGGTATACCAAGAATACTTCGGATAGTGAAGAGCTTGTAAATGATAGCTTTATCAAGATTTTCAAACATGTTGGTGGCTTCAAAGCACCAAAGAATCCGGAAGAATTACAAAGATCGTTTAAAGGCTGGATTGCTCAAATTGCTTCGAGGACGGCGATAGACAAGATCAGGAGTGCTAAAGTTCAGTTCTATGTTGATGATTTAGCAGAAAGCGAACATCCGGCTACCCAGGTTTCGATTGCTTCGGAACTACACGTTAATGATATTTTGAATTTACTAAATCATTTACCAGATACGCAGAGACTGGTATTTAACTTATATGAAATTGAGGGTTTTGCCCACGATGAAATTTCGAAGATGTTAAACATTCCTGAAAGTTCCAGTCGTGTTTACCTCACACGTTCTAAAAATAAGTTACGTACCCTTTACCTAAATACCATGGTTAATTCATACGAAAAAAATGGATAAGGAATTAATTGAGCATATTACTGCGCAACTCCAAAACCATGAGGAAGCTTATTCTAATGGTGCATGGGAGCGCTTTTCGGAGAAAAAAAACAAGAGACGAGGCATTGCTTACTGGCCTTTGTGGGCTGCTGCTGCCTTAATTTTAATCTTCGGAGGCATATTTTTGGCACAAAACAATATAGATCAGAAAAAAGAGCTAGCGACAAGTAAACCTAAAGCCCAGCAAAATCCTGCGGCCAGTGGGAATACAAATGCGATTATTGAAACTAAAACCAATCCTACATCATTAAATAACGACACTAATGCTTTAAATAAGCTAGCTGCCAATCGTGCAACAAAAATTACGGAAAACCTAAAACCATTATTATCGCAAGAGAGTAGTTATCCTCTTATTAATACAGTAGAAGAATTAACTCCTGTAAATAATAATCTTTTGGATAGTAAACTTGCAGGTGTTAATCTTTCCAACCTGAAATCCAAACAGTTCGATATTTCAGCAGAAAAGAAGAAATCGCAGTACATTGGGCAAACAAGTTTCGAAAAGTTGCTTGCTCAGGATAGTTATGCAAACCAACAAAAACCAGCCGATAAAGCGAGCGGGAACTCTAAATGGCAGCCTGATGTATACGTTGCCCCTGCTATGGGTAATGACAATAAAGTAACCATGAATTATGGATTTTCTTTGTCATATGCCATCGCCAACAAATTATCAATAAGTTCTGGCATATCATATGCCTCTATTAGTACAACAGAGTCTTTAGATGCTTCTGCACCACAAACCTTATCAGGCAAAAACCTGGCATCAGTTGATGCCAAAGTGCGTGGAATTAATGTTCCATTAGAATTAAAATACAATATCAGTGATAAACTTTATACCAATATTGGGGTTTCTGCACTTGCTGTTTTAAATAATTCGCAGCAAAACAGCTATATTATAAACCAGGTTCAGAGTTTCTCTTCTCCGGCAGTAAATGGTTATGCTGATTCGAAGACATTAATTGTGAAAGAAAAAACTGTTGAGCCTCAACCCGAAGCTAATTTAGATCCTGATAAATATATCGGATTCTACAATTTTTCTTTGGGCTACAAGCAAAAAATATCCAAAAAGAATAACATTGCTATCGAGCCTTTTTTAAGGTTGCCCATGAAAACTTTCTCTAAAGAAAACCTTAACCTTACCAATGGTGGATTGCGGTTGAAAATTGATTTTTAAAAAACTAAGATATTTAGTATATTTGGTTAAATGCCTCATATGAAAAATATCAAGCCATACCCTACCGAAGATGAGCTACCTCCAATTAAAACCCTTAATGAGGTAGATTTTTCTGCTATTTACAGTTATGCAGATTATATGCGCTTTGAATTTGAAGAGCGCTTAGAGATTATTAAAGGCTACATTTTTGAAATGAGCCCTGCGCCTTCCAGGATCCACCAAAAAATATCAGGAAGAATCTTTAGCCCTATCTATAATGCATTAAATGGCCATCAATGCGAAGTGTATTCTGCCCCTTTTGATGTGCGTTTAGCCAAGAAAAGTGTAAATGATAAAGAAGTTTTTACCGTTGTGCAACCCGATATTGTAGTCGTTTGCGATCCGACTAAACTGGATAAGCGTGGCTGCATTGGCGCGCCGGATATCGTTGTCGAAATTTTATCCCCAGGGAATAATAAAAAAGAGCTGATCAATAAATATGAAGTATACGAAGAGGCAGGCGTTAAAGAATACTGGATTGTGAGTTCTTCGGATAAAACATTTTTCAGGTATATCCTTGATGATAAGGGCAAGTTTCAGCCCACAAAGCTGCTTACTGAGGGCGAAGAGGTTACCACAACGATTATACCAGGCTTAAAACTTATCTTAGAAGAGGTATTTCAGGATTAAAATAAAAAAAATGAAGCCATATCCTACTGAAGATGAACTACCTCCGTTCAAGACGCTTAACGAGGTCGATTTTTCTGCTACTTACAGTTATGCAGATTATATGCGCTTCGAATTTGAGGAACGCTTAGAAATTATTAAAGGACACTTATTCAAAATGAGTCCTGCTCCTTCTCGAATTCACCAGGGAATTTCAGCCAACATTTTTGTCCCTATATACAATATACTCAAAGGAAAACCATGTCGTGTCTATTCTGCTCCTTTTGATGTACGTTTAGCCAAGAAAAGTGTAAATGATAAAGAAGTTTTTACCGTAGTGCAACCCGATATTGTAGTCGTTTGCGATCAGACTAAGCTTGATAAGCGCGGCTGCATTGGCGCACCAGATATCCTTGTCGAAATTTTATCCCCAGGCAACAACAAAAAAGAGCTGATCAATAAATATGAAGTTTACGAAGAAGCGGGCGTTAAAGAATACTGGATCGTTAGCCCTTCGGATAAAACATTTTTCAGGTACATTCTTGATGATAATGGCAAGTTTCAGCCTACCAAACTGCTTACTGAGGGCGAAGAGGTAACCACAACGATTATACCGGGCTTTAAACTTATCTTAGAAGAGGTATTTCAGGATTAGAACAATGCTATTTAAACGAAAGAAGTCAAGTTTAAATAGCCACTTTGCTATTTAAAACTTGACTTCTTTAAAATCGTTTATATTAACTAGTGACCTGAATGACCATCAGCTCCGTGAGCATGACCATGAGCCAACTCATCTTGTGTAGCTTCGCGTACATTTAAAATTACACCGCTAAACACTAAATTTTTACCAGCCATTGGGTGATTTAAATCTACTGAAATGGTTTCGTCGTGAACAGCGGTAACACCAGCTCTAAACTGGTTACCATTGTTATCTTGCAATGGAATCACATCACCAACGTTTGGCAATTCGCCACCAGCTTCGGTAAACATTGTTTTTGGAAGATCGGCGAAAGCTCCCGGATCGATATCACCGTAACCATCTGCAGCAGATAGTTCGAAGCCATATTCATCACCAGTTTTTAAACCGGTTAAGTGTTCTTCAAATTTAGGCAACATCATGCCAACGCCATATAAAAATACTAAAGGATTTTCTTCATCAGCTTTTTCTACAAAAACTTGTTGTCCTTCTTCGTTAGTAGTATGCAATTCGTAAGTTAACGCTACTACAGAGTTTGGTGAAATATTCATTTAAATTAATTTATTGTAAATACTCTAATGCGTCCTCAACAGTGTTAACCGGCAACTGGCATACTTTATTTCGGCAAATATAAACTTTTGTTTCATTGCTTTGCTTACCTTTTAACAGCGGTAAGTTACTTTTTGTTCCACCCAATGTAATTTTGTTCGGAATATAATGCCCGCTTAATTCTAATTTAACAACATCCGTTTCTAAACCGGTAATGGCAATTTCATTTATGCCATAAATTTCATTCAGTAATTGAATGGCCCAATTTGAATAGGCAGAGCCATAACTTTTAATCTTCGGATGAACCGCAGCAAGCATTTCAGAAGCTTTTTCATTATATTTTTCAAGATCAAAAAGCAAACCCAGTTTTTTTAAGTTTTGCGCCATTACGGAGTTCGAAGCCGAGATTACATTATCCATCACTTCATGTTTGCGGGCAATTAAATCTTCACTTTCGGCAGAGGTATAAAAAAACATGGGCGAATCTATATCCGTAAAATTAGCAATCACATAATCGGTCAATGATTTTGCCTCTTCTAACCATTTTTCATCAAAATCAGCTTCGTATAATGCAATTAAAGCTTCGATAAAAAACGCGTAATCATCTAAAAAACCTGTAATAGATGCTTTTCCGTTTTTATAGTTCCGGTATAAACCTCCTTTTTCCGATTTTAGGTTATTTAAGATAAAATTAGCTGCAGCAGAGGCCTTTTCATAATATTGATTGTGACTTAAAACCTGAGCCGCATCGGCCAGTGCTTTAATCATCATACCGTTCCAGGCAGTTAAACATTTATCATCTAAACCTGGCCTGATCCTTTTGCTCCGCACAGCCATTAATTTTGTTTTAGCCGCGTTTACTTTATCATAAAGTACCTCCGCCGTAATATCAAATTTTGCAAGTAAATCGTCATCGCTGATGGTTTTGCGCAGGATATTGGTTTGTTCTTCTTCCCAATTACCATCTTCGGTAATGTTGTAATAAGCGCCGATCAGTTGGGCATCTTCTCCCAAAACCTGATCGAATTCTGCTTTATCCCAAACATAGAACTTGCCCTCTATCCCCTCGCTATCCGCATCTAATGCCGAATAAAACAATCCATCCGAAGAGGTCATTTCATCAGAAACCCAATTTACCGTTTCTACCACCGTCTGTTTAAAAGAATTGAACCTGGTACACTGGTAAGCTTCTGCATACAAACTAATCAATTGTGCATTATCGTAAAGCATCTTCTCAAAATGCGGCACATGCCATTTATCATCAACTGAATAACGGGCGAAACCTCCTCCAATCTGATCGTAAATACCTCCCCTGCTCATTTCTTCAAGGGTATGACAAACAGCTGTAAAAACCGATTCATCATCTTTTAAAAAGCCATATCGCAATAAAAAGACCCAATTATTAGGTAAAGGAAATTTCGGTGCACGGTTATAACCTCCATAACCAATATCGAAATGGCGTTTCCAGGGATCGATAATTTCGGTCAGGTGATCATTAGTGTATTCTTCTGTTTCAAGCGCTGGGATTATTTTTTCGCTGTCTTTAATGCCTGAAGTTAGGCGCTCCGCATATTGAATAGCTTTATCAGGTTCGTTTGCCCAAAGTGCAGCAACATTTTCCAGAATATTGATCCAATCGTTTTTTCGGAAATAAGTGCCACCATAAATCGGACGCTGATCTGGCAAACAGATACAGTTTAAAGGCCAGCCGCCACTACCTGTCATAAGCTGAATGGCATACATATAAATCTGATCAATATCCGGACGTTCTTCCCTATCGACTTTAATGCATACAAAATGCCGGTTCATCACTTCGGCTACTTCATGGTTTTCGAAACTTTCGCGCTCCATTACATGGCACCAATGGCAGGCCGAGTAACCAATGCTCACCAATATCAGTTTATTCTCCGATTTTGCCTTTTCTAATGCTTCTGCCCCCCATTCATACCAATTAACAGGATTGTGGGCATGCTGTAATAAATATGGTGATGAAGCGTATATTAAGTTATTGGTTTCAGACATGACGGGTTATGTAAAAGGAAAATGGAATTTTAATTTCGAGGCGTAAATCTATTAATATTCTACAAACCTGTTTCTATTTAGTTTTTGTTTTTATACTTTAGTTGGAAATCTATCTGATGAATGGAATTAGTTGCAAAACGAGTTATTTAATCGAAAAATTGACGCAAAGCGTCAAGAATTGAACCGGACAAACTGTACTACCCTTGATTAACAAAGCTAACACCTTTTACCTTCAACCCTAAAAAAATGAAAATTACCCACACCGAAATATACCGCTTCAGCATACCGATGGAACCTTTTGTAATTGCCACGGGAACCATGCATTTTGCACAGAATGTGTTGATCAGGATTTATACGGATACAGGTATCCACGGCATTGGAGAATGTTCTGCTTTCCCGATGATTGTTGGTGAAACACAGGAAACCTGCGTTGCCATGGCCAAAGATTTTGCCGCGATTTTAAAAGGTAAAGATCCTTTAGAAATTCCGGAGCGGATGAACGATTTATTGGGTTATGCAGATCACAACAATACCATTAAAAGTGCTTTCGATATGGCTTTATTTGATATTGCGGCTAAAAATGCGAACCTGCCACTATATCAATTTCTTGGCGGAACTAAACGAACCATAGAAACCGATATGACCATTGGTATTGATACACCAGAGGGAATGGCCACTACAGCTTTGAAATATAAAAGCCAGGGTTGCCGTATCTTAAAAATTAAGCTGGGTAAAAAAGTTCATGATGATATAGAAAGGGTAAAACACATCCGCGAAGCGGTAGGTGAAGATTTAACCTTACGACTGGATGCCAATCAGGGCTGGAGTTTTGATGACGCCTTATTTGCATTGGGCGAATTGGAAAAATACAATATTGAATTTTGCGAACAACCCATGCGCACCTGGTATGATGATAAATTACCTGAACTGAATGTAAATTCGCCAATTAAATTAATGGCCGATGAAAGCTGTTACAACCACCACGATGCCCGAAAACTGATTAACAGCCAGTCTACAACCTATTTAAACATTAAATTTTCAAAATCCGGGGGAATTTTAGAAGCGCAAAAAATCCATGAAGAAGCCTTAAAACATGGTGTGAAATGTATGATTGGGAGCATGCTCGAAACCAGGATTGCTTTAAGTGCCAACCTGCATTTTGCCTTGGCCAGCCCTAATGTTGAGTTTTTTGACTTAGATACGGCGCTATTGGGGCATTTAGTTGATCCAGTGGTTGGTGGCTTAACTTATAACGGTTATTTTCTTGATGTTCCCGAAGAAATCGGTATCGGCGCCGAAGCAGATGAGTTTTTCTTAGAGAAATGTGAAAGCTGGACGGTTTAGCATAATAGTTTGGAGTTGGGCGTTTGGAGTTTGGAGTCGATTAACCGATTAAAAAAATTAAACTCCGAAATCAATATCTATTCATTATTTATTAACGACGTACTGAACCTCTTAAACAGATCGCTTATCCTAAAGCTCCCAGCGTGTGTACATATCTCCGGCATTTGTTTTTAGGCATTATGCTAGCTTGCTCTAAAAATACCCAGGTTTTACCGAAGTACGCCGGTCAATCCCTAGGGCCAGCGAAATCAAAAAAACAGGTGCAGACCAGAACAACTAGCACTACCAAACCTCAAACGCAGTGAGTTTTGTGTCGCGAGGTACCTGCTAACGCTCACTTACCACAGCCCGACGCAAAACAAAGTGCCGCTGTTTTTTTGATGTGCATCGGCTATGTGCAAAAGGCCCATTGCTGGATTGACGAAGCATTTATTTATAGTTCTTAGTGGTGTCAATGGTATAAATGAGCTGCGCGATCGCTCCGGTTTTGCATACTTTTGATGCGTCAAAAGTTTGATGCCCCGCGGCATAGAGCGAAAAAAAAATCAGGCTTGTTATTAATAAATAATGAACCAATAACTAATGAACCAATAACCTATCCAACGCCAAACTATCACCATTAAAAGCATTAAAATCGACTACGTGACCGATACCATTAATTTTAGCTTTATCAGAATGCTGCCAAAATTTCCAGCGGCTTTTATCCATTCTCAACTTTGGTTGATAATAATGCGCAATCCACAAAGGATAATCATCAAAATGATCGGCTAAATAATCTTCGTAAAATTTAAGCCCGGTATAAACAATTGGTCTTACCTTGGTTTTCATTTCTACATAATTGAGAAAATCAGAAAGTTCTGCTCTCATTTTTAGCGGTGAAACACCATCTAAAGATTCAATATCCACAACTGGCGGCAAATCACCCTTCTCAATATTTACCACCTGTAAGAAAAATTTAGCCTGTGTTTTACCGTCCTTTTTTGGTCTGAAAAAGTGGTAGGCACCACAAATAATTCCTGCTTTTGGTGCTTCACGCCAATTGCGTTGAAAATACGGATCAACCAGCATTAACCCTTCTGTGGCTTTGATAAAGGCAAAACGGATGCTCACCTCATCTTCCTTCATTTCCTTTACCTTTTGCCAGTTTATTTTACCCTGATAGTAAGAAACATCAATTCCGTGAACCGTATATTTTTTAGGGATTTTGATGTTAAAACTTTCGTAAGTTCTGTAATTGGGGTCTTGCCCCCAATCTTTAACCCAACGCCAGGTAGCCACAAAACTTCTTAATACATAGCCATAATAAAATGGAGAGAGCAAAATCAATAATAAACCTGCAATAACCAGTTTAAGCTGAACGGAAAGCACAGCTTTCTTTTTTCTGCCTGTTGCGGGTTTTCTGGTTCCAGGTTTCCTAACTGCAGGTTTTCTGGCGACCGGACTTTTGTTTATTGGGGTTCTTTTATCTGGAGGCATGGGTTATTAATGCCGCTAAGTTGAGGAAAATGTATGAAAATAAAAAAGGCGAGTTGCCCCGCCTTGAATGTTTTCACAACATTAAAAATTTATTGTGATTTGCTTCTTATCAAAGATAGTATTTAATTTTTATACAATGTTTATGGGAAACCGTAATTTCTTGATTTATTTTTTCACTAGCTTTAAAAAACTCTTTATAAACAATTGCGATGAAAAAAATTCTTGGGCTTGATATTGGCACCACTAGCGTTGGGTATTCCATCATTGAGATAAGTGACGAAAAAAATAAAAATTCTATTTCTGATAAGTTAGCGGTTTCGGATATTAATAATGATCGAATTGGAATTTATGAGGATGCAATTGGTGTTCGAATTATTAATCAAGACACAGATAGATTTGATAGAGGTTTAAAATTGAACGACCCAAAAGGAAGTACACTTACCCCTACCGCAAATAGAAGAAAATTTCGTGGTGTGAGAAGAATGCGCAACCGCTATAAGTTAAGACGTAATAAACTTTACAAAATGCTTTCCTTGTTGGGTTTAACGCCTGATGAAACTTATTTCACCAATAAAAAAGGTAAAAGAGGGAAAGATAATGATATTGGTAAAGCACTTTACGGATTGAGAGAAAGAGCAGCGAGAGAAAAAATTTCATTGTCTGAATTAGCTAGAGTTTTACTTCATTTAAACCAATTGAGAGGTTATAGTAGTGACCGTTTTGCAAAAGATGAAGAAACAAAGTTTGATTATTATTTGACGGAAGTAGTAGAACTGGATTGGAAAAATAGAATTGCTGTATTTGATAAAGGTAGTACTGAAGATGTAAAGTATTATCAATTTAAAGCAAAATTGCGATTTGTTGAACCTTATGTGATCGTTGAAAATGATGAAAAAACTTTTCTTTATGACGTGGAAGGTTACATCTTTAAAAAAGAAATCGATTTTGAAGTTGGGAAATTTATCACAATAAAAGCACCTGAGTTTAAGCAAAACAAAAAAGGAAAAGTTGTAGTGGAGGAATATTATAAAATTACCCCGACCAAACCTGACGCAACTGACTGGAATTATAAATACCAAACTTTACATAAAGATTTATCAGATTGGTGTAAATCCCAAGGAACAATAGGCTCTTATTTTTACAAGAATTTATATGAGTTGTCCAATCTTTCGAGGATTAGAAATAATGTGGTAAACCGAGAATGGTATGAAAAAGAATTTGATGCTATTTGGACTTTGCAATATGAATATCACAAAGATTTTTTTGAAAAAATTGATGTAAGCAATTTGGTAAAAGATGTTTTCAAAGATTATAATACTGTATTAAATGATGTAATTAATAAGTCTGGAAATAAAGAAAAATTACAAACGCTCATAAAAGATAAGATTATTTTCTTTCAACGTCCTTGGCAACAAGCTAAAAGTAAAGGCAGATGTGAGTTTGAAAAAATAAAAGTAAAAAGGGAATTTGCCATTAAAGGAACAGGAACTAAAGAATTAAGAGAAGAACATATCGGAAGAACTGTTGTCCCAAGAAGCCATCCGATATTTCAGGATTTTAAAGTTTGGCAACAAATCAATAATGTAAGATTAATTTGGAACACAGCGGATGATAAAATAAATCTATTTGAAAATGCTGAACTATTAGAAAAGCGTACTGGTAAAACGATTGAAGTAGTAAAAGAACTTTTATTCAAGAAATTACAAGGAAGTAAAACACTGAGTTGGCGAACTTTTGTAAAAGAAGAATTAGGTTTAGATACTTACGATGAAATTGAAGAGAAAAGGAAAGCAAAAATTTCTAAAAAGCAAGGGTTAGATTTAGAGACCGGAGAAGTTGTTGACGAGTTCTTTTCAGTCAATTTTAGAAAAAGAAAAAGAGATGGAACTTATGATGATATTAAGTTAAAAGGAAATACGACAAAAGCCGAACTTCAAAATATTCTGAAAGAAAAATCTACAGAATGGTTTGAAATGCTTCACGACCAAAATAAAAATGTAACTAATCTTCAATTGCTTTGGGAGATTATTTATGATATAACAAACAGTGATATTGCCAATGTTTCATTAATTATAAAAAAACATTTTGACTTTGATGAAAATGTTTGTTTAATGCTTTCAAAAGTGCAGTTTGACGATTCTGGAATGGCAAATTTATCTGCAAAAGCAATCAGAAATTTGCTTCCGTTGATGAGTGATGGAAAGAATTATTCTAATAAAACAAAATTAAAAGTTGATGAATTAATTTCTTTAAATAGTTCAGAAACTGGTATTGATGCAGATGAAAAACTCAGTGGATTAAAGGATTTTGTAACCGACAGAAAAGCGAGAATTCGTTTATCCAAATTTGCTACCGAGAATGAGTTCAAATACCTCAATTATTGGGAATCTGCTGCAATTGTTTATGGTTCACATTCATCGAAAGCGAAGTCTGAAAAAAAAATAATGGAGCGAGTGAAAAATCATTCGATGAACAATCCGGTAGTTGAAAAAATAGTGAATGAAACCATTTCTATTGTTAATCTACTAAAAGAAAAATATGATTTTGATGAAGTAAGAATTGAGTTGAGCCGGGAATTAAGAGCTAGTGCAGATGAACGCCAGCAAATGTGGGAAGGAATGAGCAATGGCGCAGCTAAAAACGAATGGGCAAAAAAAATGTTGCGAGAAATAAAGCAAGCAATGCTAGAAGATCACAGGGATGTTTCTCATTTGGATACGGAGATTTCTGGAAGTAATTTGGATAAAATTAAAATAATTGAAGATGTAGTTAAATACCAAAAACCTGTAGAATTTAAGAATAAAGAAAAAGAATATAAACTTACAGAACCAAGTAATGCCGAGGTTACTAAATATCTTTTGTGGTTGGAGCAGAATTTTAAATGTCCGTACACCAATCAACCTATTCCATTGACAGATGTTTTTGCAAGAGGAAAAGTGGTGGAAATAGAGCATATTATTCCACGAGAAAGATATTATTCCAATGCTTATGCCAATAAAGTAATTACTTGGAGAGAAGTAAATCAAGCAAAAGGAAGTAAAACGGCTTATGAATTTATTGTAAGCAAAAGAAATCCTGCAGGAACTGTACAAGTAGGCAAGAAAGAAATATCGCTTGTTACGGCTTCTCAATGGGAAAATCACGTGAAAGAGATGTTCCCAAAAAGTGGAAAAAGAAATAATCTTTTGCGTAAAGAAATACCTGAAGACCCAATCGAAAGAACTTTAAAAGAAACACAATACATCAATAAAAAACTGAAAGAAAAGTTAGGTGAATTGGTTGGCTCGGACAAGGTTTGGGTAACTTCTGGGGCTGTTACAGATATACTGAGAGAGAAGTGGAAGATGAATGATATTTGGAAAGAATTGGTTGAGGAACGTTTTGTTAAATTTAATAATGGCGAAGCAAAAGATAGATTAAATTTAAAATACACTACTAAACATTTTAATACCAAAACAAATCAGTATGAAGATGTAGAAAAATTTGCAGGAATGTCAAAACGAATTGACCATCGCCATCACGCTTTAGATGCCATTATCATTGCCTGTACAAAGCAAAACCACATTCAATACATCAATAATTTGAACGCAATCAATAGTGCGGATATTGAAAATGATGATAGCAAAAAAGCAAAATACAAAGGCATAAAAACAGATGTTTGTATAGGAAACAGCAGTAGTAAATTCAAGTTTCCCTGGGATGAAAATAAATTCATTCCCCAAGTGAGACAAGCTTTGCAAAACGTATTGATTTCACACAAAAACTCAAACGTTTTAATTAGTCCATCCAAACATCGAAATAATAAAGAAATTAATTCGGGCAAAGTCGCTTCGGTAAGAGGAGAATTGCATTTACAAACCAATTACACCAAGAAGAAATATTTTGAAAATGAGAAAATTGATATTGTAAAACTGATTCCTCTTTTGTTTAAAAAGAAAATGGATAACCAAAATCAAACATTGGTTCGTTTCAAATCTTTTAATGAAATCATCAGGGAAACGGTATTAAAAGAGAAGTATCAGAATGTTTTAATTCTATTATTCGGAGAATATGTAGCAGAAAAATTGAATGTGCAAACCGTAAAAGATTTCTCTAAAAAAGTTTTGAAAAGGATTGAAGATGAAAAGCTATTTTTCCACGAAAAATCCGGAGAGAAAATGACTTGGTTATCAACTTTTACAGAGAAAAATGCATCTGTAAGGCCAATGGGATTATCAATGGATTTGAATAGTGAAAAGGAAATAAAGGATATTTCTAATCCGAGATTGAGAAGAATTGGTCAGCATCGTTTGAATTACATCAATAAAAAAATTGCTGAAATTAAAGCCCTCAAATTACATTTTAAAGAAGAAGAAAACACCAAAATCCGTGAAGTAAGAGAAATTCCTCTTTACAATAACGCCATTTATGAAGTAAGAATAAAACAAAAAGACGGGAAATTTTATTGGATTGAAATTAAAGATTTGCGACATTCTGATTTAGAAAATATTGAATACGCAAAACCTGAAACAACAATTGCAATTAAAAATAAACTTAAAGAATTCTCACTTGACGAATTAAAAGAAAGATATATCTCTAATCCGATTTTCTTATCAGAAAAATCAACTATTGTTAAGAAAGCAAGGCAGAAAAGTTTCTTCCAAGACTTGTACGAATTGAATGATGGTCGATATGTATATTCAAGAGATGTTTTTATGACTTATGTTTTTGTTCCGGAAGAATCAAACAGAAAAGATGCTAAACGAGAATTAGAGTTTTTGAAGTTTTTTGATGCGGTAAAAATCGTAACATTAGATAAACCAGATAAGATTGATTATAAGAAATTAATAAAAAAAGAAGATTATAAATTGTTATTTACACTTTCAAAAAATGATATAGTTTATATCCCAGATGAAGTGTTGACAGACGAGCAAATTGCTGAAATTAATTGGAAAGACAGGAGTGAAATCATTCCGAAGCTATTTGTTGTAAAGGAAATGACTCCAAGCAGAAATGAAATTGTTTTCCAACATCTATACAAATCAGATTCTATTAGAGTAAATGGGGATGAGGCTGAAAATATTTTAAATACAGAAAAATTAGAAGAACAAATTAAGTACGGTGACACAAATATGTGGAAACGTTGCATTAAAGTAGATATTGATAAACTAGGCAGGAAAATTAAACCTTATTGGATCCAAGCTATACAATGATCAAAAGAACGCTCCACTTCTCTAATCCCGCCTACCTGAGTTTGCATCAAAATCAGCTTTCCATTGATTTACCTCATTTAAAATCATTAGGCGAAAAAGAATCTAAAAAAGCCATTCCGATTGAAGATGTAGGCATTGTCATATTAGATCATCAACAAATTACCATTACGCATGGCTGCATAGCGGCATTACTGGAAAATAATGCAGCCATCATCACCTGCAACCAGAGCCGGCACCCTACGGGTATGATGTTGCCTATTGACGGGCATAATACACAAAGCGAGCGTTTCCGGCACCAGATTGATGCTTCGCAACCTTTAAAAAAGCAACTCTGGCAGCAAACTGTCCAGGCTAAAATTTTAAACCAGGCTGCGGTATTATTTAACCGGAATATACCTTGTGATAATATGGTACACTGGGCAAAATCAGTTCGTTCCGGCGACCCGGATAATTATGAAGGCAGGGCCGCAGCGTACTACTGGAAAAATGTATTTCCCAAAAAAATAGATTTCTTCAGGGGCCGGGAGGGCGACCCGCCTAATAATTTACTGAACTATGGTTATGCCATTTTAAGGGCCATAGTGGCACGCGGCCTCGTTTGTTCGGGCCTGCTCCCTACCCTTGGTATTCACCATCGGAATAAATATAATGCCTATTGCCTGGCCGATGACATCATGGAACCTTACCGGCCTTATGTAGACGAAATTGTATTGGGAATTATAGACCGTGGTGAGAATTTTTTAGAATTGGGTACTTCAATTAAAACGCAGTTATTGGGCATTGCCACTGTAGATGTACAGTTTGAAAGAAACAAAAGCCCGCTAATGGTTGGCTTACAAAGCACTACTTCTTCCCTGGCAAAATGTTACGAGGGCACGATTCGAAGAATCAACTATCCCATCATGAGAAATTTTGATGCAAGGAGGCTGTCGAAATTTGATGTAGAGTACGATTCGCCTGCAATTAAAGCAAATGAAATTTCGGAACCGGGTAATGATGCAAACCAGGATGAATTGCCATTTTAATAGATGCGTTTAAATGAATACCGGATTTTGTGGATATTAGTTTTTTTCGATTTACCTACAGAAACGAAGAAAGAACGCAGCATTGCTGCTAAATTTCGTAAGGAAATTTTACGTGATGGCTTTGCGATGTTTCAGTTTTCTATCTACTTAAGGCATTGCAGCAGTCGCGAAAATGCAGACGTCCACATTAACCGGGTGAAAAGACTATTACCTGAGAAAGGACACATCGGCATTATGACCGTTACCGATAAACAATTCGGTATGATGGAATTATTTTACGGTAAAAAAGAAAAAGAACTTCCTGATACACCACAGCAATTGGAATTGTTTTAATTCGCCCGCTCTTAGTCCGCTTGCCCTTACGTCTGTGGGTGCCTGCGGAGTAATTGTTTCTGAAAAATAACAAATACGATCAAAAAAACTGTTTAGAATAAAAATCCGGAAGCTTTTGCAACCGGATTTTTTTAATTCTAATTTTTGAACTAACCTACTGATGGATAGTTAATTGAACTAAGGTATGTTGTTGTAAATATCAGTAGTTCAAAGAATGAAAGCAAATCACAACTTAAACTTGTTAAGGTTGTATCCTGAAGAAGTTGTTGTAAATATCAGTAGTTCAAAGAATGAAAGCAAATCACAACTTCGCAATAGAAAGCTTAGATGCAATGAAGTTGTTGTAAATATCAGTAGTTCAAAGAATGAAAGCAAATCACAACTGGATTTAAGCGCATGAACAAAATTACCATGTTGTTGTAAATATCAGTAGTTCAAAGAATGAAAGCAAATCACAACATAACGTTAGGTTGGCATATTATCGGTGAGGTTGTTGTAAATATCAGTAGTTCAAAGAATGAAAGCAAATCACAACATGAAATCGTCGTTAAATGGGGAATCGCCCGTTGTTGTAAATATCAGTAGTTCAAAGAATGAAAGCAAATCACAACAAATAACCAAGATAGCGAGTATAAATATAGGTTGTTGTAAATATCAGTAGTTCAAAGAATGAAAGCAAATCACAACTGGATTTAAGCGCATGAACAAAATTACCATGTTGTTGTAAATATCAGTAGTTCAAAGAATGAAAGCAAATCACAACACTATTCAGACCGATATAGTACGATTAAAAGTTGTTGTAAATATCAGTAGTTCAAAGAATGAAAGCAAATCACAACGTAGGGAATGTCTGCGATGATCAATTGTGCGTTGTTGTAAATATCAGTAGTTCAAAGAATGAAAGCAAATCACAACTGGTACAATCATTTACACGACTGCGGGTCAGTTGTTGTAAATATCAGTAGTTCAAAGAATGAAAGCAAATCACAACATAACCAGCCTCGTTTTTGGCAATGATAAAGTTGTTGTAAATATCAGTAGTTCAAAGAATGAAAGCAAATCACAACAATGGAGTTCAATAACCAGTATTTACTACAGTTGTTGTAAATATCAGTAGTTCAAAGAATGAAAGCAAATCACAACAACGTAACAAGTTGCCCATCCTCTTCCAATGTTGTTGTAAATATCAGTAGTTCAAAGAATGAAAGCAAATCACAACTTAAAGGCGGCCAATAAAAAAATAGATCAAGTTGTTGTAAATATCAGTAGTTCAAAGAATGAAAGCAAATCACAACAACACCCAAAAGGATATTTTCAAAAAATTGTTGTTGTAAATATCAGTAGTTCAAAGAATGAAAGCAAATCACAACATAACGGAGCAAATAGAGAAAACGCCGAAAGTTGTTGTAAATATCAGTAGTTCAAAGAATGAAAGCAAATCACAACTTCGCTAAATTAGCGGATAGCCTCAACAATGTTGTTGTAAATATCAGTAGTTCAAAGAATGAAAGCAAATCACAACCATATAATACTTTTCTTTTACTTCCTGCTGGTTGTTGTAAATATCAGTAGTTCAAAGAATGAAAGCAAATCACAACCATATCCTATAATCTGTTTTTGCTCCGCCCGTTGTTGTAAATATCAGTAGTTCAAAGAATGAAAGCAAATCACAACTATCAGCAGACGGCACAACAAAAGCTTTCTGTTGTTGTAAATATCAGTAGTTCAAAGAATGAAAGCAAATCACAACCCGGATACCAACACCAAATTGATATCAAAGTTGTTGTAAATATCAGTAGTTCAAAGAATGAAAGCAAATCACAACCATTACACCGAGAATAACATACAAAAACACGTTGTTGTAAATATCAGTAGTTCAAAGAATGAAAGCAAATCACAACACCGCGAATGAAATGCTGCCAAAGCTTGCGTTGTTGTAAATATCAGTAGTTCAAAGAATGAAAGCAAATCACAACTATAGTACAGACTAATTTTAGCTATGAAAAGTTGTTGTAAATATCAGTAGTTCAAAGAATGAAAGCAAATCACAACTCAGAAATTAAAAAACGCAAAAAATTAACTGTTGTTGTAAATATCAGTAGTTCAAAGAATGAAAGCAAATCACAACTGATCTGTGTTGATTTAAGGTTATAGGCATGTTGTTGTAAATATCAGTAGTTCAAAGAATGAAAGCAAATCACAACGGAACACCGGATAACCATTCCTGGTTTAGAGTTGTTGTAAATATCAGTAGTTCAAAGAATGAAAGCAAATCACAACAACCCATTATTATACATTCAGAACCGGCTGGTTGTTGTAAATATCAGTAGTTCAAAGAATGAAAGCAAATCACAACAGAACAACACGGGGGCTTAAAGACGTTCAGGTTGTTGTAAATATCAGTAGTTCAAAGAATGAAAGCAAATCACAACTGCGGAACGCCGAGCCCTGTAGGAGCGACAGTTGTTGTAAATATCAGTAGTTCAAAGAATGAAAGCAAATCACAACGGGTTCACGGAAGTGCCTGTCATTATAGCAGTTGTTGTAAATATCAGTAGTTCAAAGAATGAAAGCAAATCACAACTACAAATGCAACAAGTACATAAAGAACACTGTTGTTGTAAATATCAGTAGTTCAAAGAATGAAAGCAAATCACAACTGTTGTTAATTGATTCTGCTAGGCTAGGGGTTTGTTGTAAAAAACAGTAGTTCAAAGAATGAAAGCAAATCACAACCGATATCCGATAAGTTGATCAGCGACACCGGTTGTTGTAAATATCAGTAGTTCAAAGAATGAAAGCAAATCACAACTAGATTGAATGTAAATCGAAACATTTGCCCGTTGTTGTAAATATCAGTAGTTCGGCAGCATTCAAACAAATCACAACGCGGCACGGACATCAGCGCGATTTTGGGTTGTCGATTCAAATTTAATCTGTAATTGGCCATAAGATTTGGTTTTAAATTTTAACTGAACCAAACCTATTTAATGCGATACACAATTTTATACGGTTAACCGTAAACATAAAAAGAATGGCTTAAATACATGATTTCGACCTCCAACTCATTCTTCCTCTACCACCCAGCTTAACTTATCCCCTTGCGCCACTACCTCCTTTTCCACTTTAGGTTGACCCACAAAATCGACGATTACACCATCCTTTACATGCAGGGCGTGAATAATTTTACATGCATAATAACGCCGGTCGGCAAAGCGGGCAGCACCCGTAAAAAATGAAATGCCCATGGCGAAAATCAAAGCTTTATCGCCCTGGTGATCCAGATTTAAGGTTAAGGCTGTTTTCGGGAAAGGGCTGTTGTTTAAAGGTATCACCAGGTCATTTACTTCCATAATTTCGTAGCCGCCATTATCATCCAGTTCGAAATGAAAGCCCATCACCTGCAATCGTGCTTCGGTAGCCTTAGGATGCGGTTTCAGGAGCGTTTTGAGTTCGCACTTAGGCAGAATAAGTTTTACTAATCCATCGGGTTCTATGCACAAAACCGTTTCGCGAAGCCATAACTGTCCCAGGGCTTTGCTGCTGTTAAATTCGAAACCCTTAAGCAAAGTGATGTCACCATCAATCAATTTTTTATTTCCTGCATGTTCGGCTGGGATGGTTTTAAAGATTTCGATAAAACGTTTGTTCAGTCGATTCAGGAGATCTCCATAGGCATAAAGTTTCACCAGCGGGGCAAATGCTTTCCGGATATAAGCGGCATTTCTGCTGGCTGTGCCAAAATCTCGACTGCTTTTTTTGCTTGCTTCGGTTTGCTGTTTGTGGGCAGCTTTTTGTCTGACAACATCCGTATTTCCACGTTTGTAAAAAACAAGATCGCCCAGTTGCCCGTTAATTTTAATAATTCCATTCTGGATAGCCATAATTTTAGTATATTAGGTGAAACAAAAGGGATGATCACTCAATTTAATCAATCTGATTTAAAAATCCCAAAAAAAATATTCCAAACCCCACCTTCACGCCACATTTACCCCACGTTTAAGCCACCTTCCGGCCAGGCTTGCTTATGCCCAACTGTACACCAACTTAACTATAACTTCGGCTTTGCTTCGGTTGAAATGGAGCTACGGTGAAGGTCGGCATTATCAAAGGTTTGCATCGCTTTCGGTTGGCGGGTTAACATGAGGTAAATAAAAGGTAAAGCACAACATCGCTAAGGGTTACTTTGGTATATAGCTGTGTCGGTGTTAGGGTATAAAGAAGGTATGGAGATTAGCTTACAAAACACCGGAATATTAGCCAATCATGGCTTAAGTTTCCCGCCTGCGCGGTAATGGCGACCGTATTAGAAAGTCCAAAGATCTCTCCACTACGGTCGAGATGACGACCCAGCGTTCTCCCCTCATAGTTTCAGAGTGATCAATTTACGGATGCCTGTCTCTGCTCCATGCTTTCTGCTCCCTACTATCCGGCCTTAGGATATGATGGAAGGAGAAAACGTTAAAGCTTTTGCACCTCCTTTCAACCTACCACAGCCCAGAGACAGCACGCCCTCCCCGATCCTTCATCGGGGGCTTGTGCTGACGACCAAAAAAAGCTTTGACGAATTTATCCGACATCAGATCTAAGCCTTGATCTTTTGTTACTTTTGGATCAAGCCAAAAGTAAAAGCCCTTCGGTGGCTAACCGAGGCAAGACTGCGCGAAGGGCAAACTTCTTAGGTAGTGAGTAAACACAAACAAGTGCTAAACACTTAGAGATCCTTCGTACCTCAGGATGACAGAACAACATAGTGATTTTAGTATAAATCGCAGATTACCCGTAGTAGTAAGATTGCTTCCTCGGCTGAAAAGCCTCATCGCAATGACGGATTGATCGAAATAGAAATTACGCGTAATATTCCTCTGCTCCCTACTATCCGGCCTGGCAGTTCCGCCGGAAAAAGCACGGAAATCTTTGCAGTTCCCCTCCTAACGCCACAACCCAAGGCAGGGTCAAAGCGGGAGCGGTGGGATAAGTAAGGGTAAAGCCTCGATGCTGCCGCAATCAAGATTTTCGTAGCTTTTTACAAGGAATTGCGCAGCAATCTTTTATACCGATAAAAACAACATTATCAGATAAAAAACGATGCAAGCCTTGGGTTTTTGTTACTTTTGGGCCAAGCCAAAAGTAAGAGCCCTTCGGTGGTGAGCCGAGGCAAGACTGAGCGGAGGGAAAAACCTTTAATTGTCATTCTAAACGCAGTGAAGAATCTTTAAATCAAAAGATCCTTCGTACCTCAGGATGACAGAAAACAATAAGGCAAGACTGAGCGAAAGCGTTAAGATTCCCGCATGCGCGGGAATGACGATTGTATTAAAAAGTTCAAAGATCTCTCCGCTACAGGGAGATGACGAACCAGCATGCCCTTCAGAGTTTCAGAGTTGAAAGAACCGGGTTTACGAGCTAATCAATGCCGATGAAAAATAAATAATCCATGAATAATGAAAGTAAATCACAACGCGATCTAGTAGAACTCATTAAATTCCTTTGTTGCTGTAATATCAGTAGTTCGGAAGTATTCAAACAAATCACAACACCTCTTCGCTGGCAGTGAAGAGGCGATTGGTTGTTATACATATCGATCGTTCAAAGAACCGGGTTTACGAACTCATCAATGCCAATGAAATCTAAAAATGCAGATATTGAATTAAAATGATTAAATAATACCTCGCTTTTGATATTTTTACGGCATCTAAATAGACCATGTTCAAACTTATTTTCAACACTTATAAAACATCATTCAGCGGATTAAGCAAGGAAACCTGGCTATTGAGCATTGTAATGATGTTTAACAGATGTGGAAGCATGGCTGTTCCTTTTATGGGCTTATACGTTACCCAAAGTTTACATCGCTCGGAAATGGACGCCGGATTAATCATTACCTTATTTGGCGTAGGTTCAATTCTGGGTTCTGCAACAGGAGGAAAACTGACCGATATGATCGGTTTCAGGCCGGTACAAATTTTATCATCAATTATCGGCGGACTGTTTTTCATCTTTTTCTCAACCATTACCCATTTCTCTACACTTTGCGTTTTGGCAGTTGTCATCAGCTTTTTTTCAGAAGCATTCCGCCCTGCAAATTTTACAGCGGTGGCCCATTATGCAAAGGAAGGAACCATTACCCGCTCCTATTCGCTCAACAGACTCGCGGTAAACATCGGCTGGTCGGTTGGGATTAGCTTAGCGGGGATTATAGCATCATTTAATTACCGGCTTCTTTTTATTGTTGAAGGTGGGGTAAGTATTATTGTTGGCATTTTAATTTTATTGTTTTTGCCACAGGTGAAAGGTTTTATCCAGAAGGCAAAAGAAAATGCCATCAACATGGTTATCATGAAACCCTGGAAAGATGTTTTTTACGTGAAATTTATTTTGCTTACCACTGTTTTTATCACCTGCGCATTCCTGATGTTCAGGGTTGTACCGGTATTTTTTAAAGAGCAATGGCACATCAATGAATTTGCTATTGGCATCATTATCGGCATTAACGGGTCAGTTATCGCCTTGTTTGAGATGATTATGATTAATAAAATAGAAGCCAAAAGATCGCCGATGTTTTTCATTATCATTGGTGCTGTATTATTTTCGATATCATATATCTTGCTAAGTGCTCCAGTTAGCTATCATCTGGTTGCAGCCGTTGTTGTCATTATCATATTCACCGGTGGAGAAATGTTTTCACTACCATTCATTAATACAATTGTAATTAGCAGAAGTAATGAACATAACAGAGGGCTATATGCGGCCGGCTATACTTTAAGTTGGTCATGCGCCCAGGTTATCGGCCCCTTGTTTGGCTTCTTCATTGCCAAAAATTTTGGTTACAACTCGCTCTGGTTTGGACTGGCCTGTATGCTTTTATTATGTGCCTGGGGGTTTAATACACTTGATAAAAGGCAGGCAAAAACTATTTTACAAAAAACTGAAGCTCAGCTGGAAATTGAATAAAATCTCCAGCTGAACAGTGTTTATTTTACTTTCTGTGCTTTAACACCTTCGTTGGTAATTTTTACGGGTAAAATCATACCTGCTGCATCAAATTTCATTTCATCAATACAGGTAACACGATGATTGCCATCGGTTTCGATTAAAGGCCTGCGGTGATATACAATATAATAGGCTCCTTTTTTCTCGTTAATAATTACTGAATGATGGCCTGCACCCGTTGCAATTGCAGCATCCTGCTTTAATATTTTACCTACCCTTTTAAACGGACCGAAAGGTGAATCGCCAACGGCATAAGCTACTGAATAGTCCGGGCCAGTCCAGCCACCCTCGCTCCACATAAAATAATATTTACCATTTCTGATGAACATATATGGGCCTTCTACATAATTATCGGGGGTTATTTCTTTAAAAGTTGTACCATCTTCAAAAGGTAAAAAGCCAGTAAAATCTTTATTTAATTTAGCAATATTACAATGTTTCCAACCCCCATAAATTAAATAATACTGGCCATCTTTATCTTTAAACACAAACTGATCGATCGGTTGCGCTCCGTTATGAAATTTATCTACCAAAGGTTTTCCGAGGTGGTCTTTATACGGGCCTTCCGGCTTATCGGCAACGGCCACGCCGATCCCACCTACTTCATTATCGCTCTGGATATCGTTGGCGCCGAAAAACAAATAGTATTTCTTGTCTTTTTGAACAATGGCTGGCGCCCACATGGCTTTGTTGGCCCATTTTACAGCAGCAGTATCTAAAATATGCGGGTGTTTTTTCCATTTCACCAAATCGTCAGACGAAAAGGCATCCAAAAATACCTGTTCCTTATATTTTGCCGAATAGGTTGGATAAACCCAGTATTTATTATTGAAAATAGCAGCGTCAGGATCTGCATACCAACCTTGAAAAATTGGATTTCCAGACTGATTAATCGTTTTAGTATCCTGAGCAAAAGAAGCGAACCCGGATAAAAGTAAAAGAGATGAGAATAGATATTTCATGGCAGCAATTTAGAAAAAAATCTGTGGTAAAAAAATTAACAACCTGAGTTCGATTAATAATGTGCTTTAATTTGGGTTATTTTGGCGCCTTGCATGAACGGTCGTCACCCTGAACTTGTTTCAGGGTCTTTATAGCAAGGCCGTTTAACAGGAAAGATGCTGAAATAAATTCAGCATGACGAAACAGCGAGGCAATTCGTCCTAATAAAGTACATTAATTTTTAAACATTAATCGAACTCAGGTTAACAGTTCAGTTTAACGCTCAAGAAAGGTCTTCGACTCCGCTCAGACTGACAATTAAATTAATGATGTTTTGGAAAGCAAAACTTATAGTAGTTAGGTTAAAGCAGCCCTGCCTTTCGTTTCAAATCCTCGGCCTCATGCTTCGGCCTGCGGGTTTTTCACTACGGTCAGGTTTAGGTGGCACGACTGGTAATAATATTTAAAGTTTATAACGAATGCAGGAACAGGCTTTGCTTCGAAGAACGAACCGCAGTTAAATAAACCCGACAATAGCGAAAATACATTTGTTGCACCACCGCCAAACTGAGCTGTCATGCTGAGGCACGAAGCATCTGCCAGCGATGAAAAAGATGCTTCGTTCCTCAGCATGACAGTAGTGTAAAAAAATTGAAGCGGATGGCGAGACTACAGGAGCTATGAAAACAGACCGCTCATTTTCAAAATGGCAAAGAAATCCCTGCTCATAAAACAGGCGGGTCTTCGCCTCCAGTTCAGACTGACAATTAACCTAATGATGTTTTGGAAAGCAAAACTTGAAGTAGTTGGGTTAAAGCAGCCCTGCCCTTTGTTTCAAATCCTCGTCCTCATGCTTCGGCCTGCGGGTTTTACACTACAGTCAGGTTTAGGTGGCAGGGCTGGTAATACTATTTAAAGTTTATAGCGAATGCAGGAACAGGCTTTGCTCCGAAGAACGAACCACAGTTAAATAAACCCGACAGAGCTAAATAGCCCGGAATGGAGCACAGCGAATGAGGACTATAAGCGATGGCGGGACTACAGGAGCTATGAAAAACATAACGTTCATTTTCAAAAAACAGCAAAAAAAATCCCTGCTTAATAAATTAGGCAGGGATTGGTCTTCGACTCCGCTCAGACTGACTAATAAGATTACCTATTTACTCAATTCAGCGAAATATTTATGAAATAACGGCAAAGTTTCTATTCCTTTATAATAATTGTAAATATCATATTTCTCATTTGGAGAGTGCAGCGCATCGCTATCTAAACCGAAGCCAAAAAGCACCGATTTAATGCCCAGTACATCTTCAAACAAGGCCACGATAGGAATACTGCCACCACCGCGTGTTGGAATAGCTTTTTTACCAAAACTATCTTCAATCGCTTTTTCGGCTGCCTGGTATGCAATACTATCCGTTGGGGTTACTACTGGTTCGCCACCGTGGTGAGGTGTAACTTTAACCTTTACATTTTTAGGTGCTATACTTTCGAAATGTTTGGTAAAAATCTCGGCAATTTCTTCTGAACTTTGATGTGGAACCAAACGCATAGAAATTTTTGCATTGGCTTTACTAGGTAAAACAGTTTTTGCACCCTCGCCAATATAACCACTCCAAATTCCGTTTACTTCTAACGTTGGGCGGGTACCTGTACGCTCCAGGGTCGAATAACCTTTCTCCCCCCAAACTTCTTCTATATCTAAATCCTTTTTGTATTCTGCTTCATCATAAGGTGCAGAATTTAAGGCTTTTTTCTCCTCGTCTGTTAATTCAAGCACTTTATCGTAAAAAGCAGGGATAGTGATGTGGTTATTTTCGTCATGTAATGAAGCAATCATTTTACAAAGAATAGTCGCCGGATTGGCCACTGCCCCACCATAAACTCCTGAGTGTAAATCGCGGTTCGGACCAACTACTTCAACTTCCATATAAGCTAAACCACGTAAGCCAGTTTCGATTGACGGATGTTCCATACTGATCATCGAAGTATCAGAAATTAAAACTACGTCGGCTTTTAAACGCTCCGTATTTGCGTTTACAAAAATACCAAGATTGGCAGACCCTACCTCCTCTTCACCTTCAATCATGAATTTAACGTTACAAGCCAAAGTATTGGTTTGCATCATCAGTTCGAAAGCTTTTACGTGCATGTAAAACTGTCCTTTATCATCGCAGGCACCACGGGCGTAAATTTTGCCATCGCGCACTGTTGGCTCGAAAGGTGGGGTATGCCAAAGTTCTAATGGATCAGCAGGCTGAACATCGTAGTGACCGTATATTAAAACAGTTGGTAAAGAAGCATCTATAATTTTTTCGCCATAAACAATCGGATATCCTGCAGTTGGGCAAATTTCTACCTGATCTGCACCTGCATCCTTTAATTTCTGCGCAACATAATCGGCAGTTTTTAAAACATCGCCTTTGTATTTCGGATCAGCACTAACCGATGGAAAACGCAATAACTCAAACAACTCATCTAAAAAACGTTGTTTGTGCGTTTCTACATAATTTTTAATCTCTTGCATAACAAAATGAATTTGGACAAATATAGGCTTTACCGGATAAAAGGCACAGTAATCGATTAAATTATCACCTTGTCAAGCATAAAACTTTGCTTATACATGATTTCTGCATTTAATTATTTTGAGCCCAAAATCTTTACGTTATCTTAAAATGTAAAAACCGTCTTTTAAGAGCTACAAAAAATAGTTTAATGTTTGTAAAAAAGAATAGTACAGTACTTTTTATGTTTACTTTTTTTGTAAATTGCGCAATTAAAAAATATCCTTAAATCCTGTACGAAAGAATTTTAACAATGAAGTTTAGCGCAAAAGTATTTCTATCTCTGCTGCTGCTTTTCGTTGTCCGCATTTCTTCTTTTGCTCAGGGAACACCTTCCCCAAATCGCGTTAGTTGCCCGGAAGCAGCCCAATATTATTCGAAAGACAGTATAAATATTGTAACCTTTGGAGCGAGTACAATAGAGGGCGTAAAAGGCCTTGGTTTTCAAACCATGCTCCAGAACAATTTTACAAATTGTTATACGAATAAGACAGTTGATATTACCAACCATGGTATTGGTGGCCAGACTACTTTTCAAGGGTTACTCCGGATTGATAAAGCAATAGCCAATAGAACAGGTTTTATCGTGATTGATATGGGGATTAATGATGCTCTTGCCATAGCTGCAGGCAAGGGAAATGTGGCCGAAACCGTTGCCAATATGCGGGTTTTAATTACGGCGAGTCTTAAACAGAAATTAATCCCGATTTTGTGTACGCTCCAGTTTGTTGATGACAGAAACAATAAAAGTTATATTGCTGTAAATACCAATATCAGGAACCTGAATGCTGCATACAGAAAATTAGCAACAGAGTATAAAATATACCTGGCTGATGTAAACTCGGCCATGAGACGCGATTTTTCTCTTTACCAGGATGCATTCCATCCAAATGCACGCGGTTACAGATTGGTAAGTTATGTTATTTTCGATGCTATTAATAAAGCAATTTTCGAAAAACTCCTGAAGTTTACCGTGACTCAGAATTACCCGAATCCTGCTGCCATGCAAACATTTATTGATATCGTTTTGCCTGAAACGGATAAAATTAATGTGCAGATTTACGATTTAATGGGTCGATTGGTTAAGACAGTAGTGAACGAATACCTTAATGTAGGAAAACACACTTTAGAAATCAATACTTCTGCTTTTGTTCCTGGCATTTATTTCTTCAAAATTTCTTCCGATTCCGGTCAATATAACTCTGCAAAAAAGTTTATTGTAGCGAGGTAACAAAAGCATTAAATATTAGTCAGATATTTGATTAATACGTGTTAACATTTTAATTATGTCCTCCGATACACCTTTCACAAACGAAACAATCGATCTTAAGCATCTTCCGAAGTATGAAAAAATTTCACTAAAACAACCTCATTCCAGTTATTGGAAAATTATCTGTATCAACCTGGTGATTTTTTTTGTGCTACTGGGAATTGGTGCTGGTTCGCTTTTATTGTTTGTTGATGAAATAAGACCGAATGTAGTTTGGATTGTCCCTCTTTATTTCATCCTGGCCGTTATTTTTTTTCTGCTTTTCCGTTTAAGTTTTAAAAAACGTGGTTACGCAGTACGTACGCACGATGTAATTTATAAGAGTGGAATTATTGCAGAGTCTACCACGATTGTTCCTTTAAACAGGATCCAGCATATTGAATTAAATGAAGGGATTTTTTCGCGGATATTTAAATTAGGATCCCTGCAGTTATTTACTGCTGGCGGCCAAAGCGGGCATATCCACATTTCGGGTATAGCAATTGGGGAAGCAAAAAGCATTAGGGACTTACTTTTGAAAAAATTAGACCTGCTCGAAAACCCAACGACTGAAACAGAAGTATAATGGACAACGATTTTAGCAAACCACAACGCGAATCGGCCTTTGGCATCATTATAATGGGTGCGCATACCATGCTCAAGATTGGCAAGGCGAGTTTTTTCTTATTCGTTATTGCTTTCGTAAAGATGCCGGGCACTTCTTTTACCTATCTGATATTAGCCATTTCTGCAATAATCGTAATCAGTTTTATATTTGCTTATTTATGGTATTTAAAATTCACCTTCTTTTTAGATAAAGAAAAGCAGGAGTTTGTAGTAAATAAAGGCATCTTCAATCGCGACCAGGTCATTATTCAACTCGATAAAATACAGCAGGTTAACATTAACCAGAATATTCTGCAGAAAATTATTGGTGTTTATGGTTTAAAAATCGACACTGCGGGTGCACATGGCGAAGAAGTAAGTATAAAAGCCATCGATGAAACTGCTGCTTACAACCTTCAAGCGCATCTACTGAACAGAAAGGCTGTGGATGGGTTGCAACCGGAAGCGATACATGAAAATGATCTGACTGAAGAAACACCATTTTTAAGGATCAGTGGCTTTACCCTATTTAAAGTTGGTTTAACTTCTAATTACGGACAAAGTTTAGCTTTGCTTGCCGCTTTTTTTTATACTGTTATTTATGAAGGCCGACAATTGCTGGATGCTTTTAAAATCAACAGAGATGAAATTCAGAATACGGTAACCGGAATGCTGACCATTGTTACGGTTTTCATTTTAATTGCATGCCTGTTAATTGTATTGCTGATTATTAATCTGGTTAGAACCTTCTACAAATATTTCGAACTCCAGATCAGTCAGCATAAAGATGCCCTACTGCTCTCTTCAGGGCTCATTGCCAAGAAAAATACTTTGATCAGTCCAAATAAAGTACAGATTACAAAATACAGCCAGAATTATTTTCAGAGGAAGATGAATATGCTGAATATGAGTTTAAGGCAGGCTCATTTTGGGCAAAGTAAAAAAGGACATGAAATGCAGGGAAATACCTTGGAAATCCCAGGCTGTAACCCTATTGAGCGTGATGAACTGTTAAAAATGATATTGGCTAAGGCACCACTAAAGGGAAAAACCTTTGCTCCAGACTGGCGTTTTTTAAACCTGCCGATTTTCTTCAAACTGATTTTACCCGTTGCAATCTTTTTGATCCTGGCTTTTAATATCCCGGAGGTGAAACCTTTTATTGGTATTGCAATGGCATACTTCGTTGCAGGTGTGCTCATGATTTATATCAGCTACCGCCGGCACCGGATTTCAGTAAGTCAGGATTTCATCATCAAAACCAGCGGAATTTGGGATATTTCTGATGAAATTGTAATGCCAAATAAGATTCAGGCGATTACTGCTTTTCAATACCCCTGGCACAAAGGAGTGGATGTTGGCCACCTTACTTTACATACCGCTGCAGGTCAGATTCACTTCAAATATGGCAATTATACCGAAATTAAGCAGCTCGTAAATTATTGGTTGTACCAGGTAGAACATAAAAATGAGAATTGGATGTAGCCAAACAGTTGTCCGGCCGCTAAACCGAACAACTGTTATCTTTTAATTAGCTATGATATGCTGCAGCAAAATCTCTGGCAAAATCTTCAAGTTTAATACTACCTAAAACAGGTCTGTTTTTATAATAATCTACAAAAAGTTTCTTGCTTCTAATCGCATCGCCCATTTCTACATAGTTTTTGGCTATTTCTTCAGGCAAACCTGCGCCTACCATTCCGTTAAATGCGTCTTCATCGCTAAATTCAATCCATGGCAATTCTGGCTTACCCACGGCATTGCCCAATGCTTTTGCAACATCAGCGGGAGTACTTTCATCATCACTGGCTACATATTGTATGGTTTTACCTGTAAAATCGCTTTCCAATACTTCGGCGGCTGCCGCTGCAATGTTACGGGGATGCACCAAAACAAGTTTGGCATCAGCACCGAAATTAGATCCCAATATGTTGGCATGTTTAACCATATCGATGTTAGCTAAAAAGTTAATATAGAAATAACCGGCACGCAAATGTTTTACATCTACCCCATTTAATGTTTCAAAAATATTTTCTACATCATGTAATCCGGCAATTGGGCCGGTTCCATCAGGTAGATCTGCACCTACACTACTTAAATTCACTACTTTTTTAACCCCCGAATCTTTTATGGCAGCAGCATAATTTTCGCCGATACCTTTAATATATTCCCTGAATTTTGGTGCAGCAAAATCTGATGGAACCATCGTGTAAATGGCGTCAGCCCCGGTAAATGCATTTGTTAAAAATTTAGTATCGCTCACATTACCAATTAAGGGTATTGCGCCAAGCGATTTAATTTCTTCCGCTCTATCAGCGTTACTGCTAATCACTTTCACTTCATGGCCTTTGGCTACCAATATTTCGGCTAGCGGCTTTGTAATATTTCCTATTGAACCTGTTAATGTTATTTTCATGATTTTTTGTTTTTAAATATTGAATACAAAGCTATATTTGTGCTTACTTTTATACAAGTACTTACCCCAAAGTATGTAACTATGACAGCTGTTAAAGAAAGTTCGACCCGTAATTTTAACAAAGGTATAGCGCTAACAAGCTGCCCTGTTACTTTTGTAATGGAAAAAATTGGTGGTTATTGGAAACCGATTATTATTTTTCATTTAATGAGCGGGCCAAAACGTTACAGCGAGTTAAAACGTGCTATACCCGAGATTACGGAGAAAATGCTGATACAACACTTAAAGCAGTTGCAAAATGATGACCTCGTTCATCGGGATGCACAAGCCGTTATTCCGCCCGTAGTTACCTACAGCCTCACCAAATCCGGGCAGGATCTGTTTCAGGTATTAGATTCGATGGTAGATTGGGCCGTTAAAAATGGTTCTGTTTAACCTTTATTATAGACTAAGTAAGGGTTTGAGTAAAACTTTGGCTCATTTTACCATTTAAGACACATAAGGTACATATAAGCCAATACAGGGTAGATCATGAAACAAGTTTAGCATGATGGCTTTATGTGTAGTTGATCATTAGGCGATATAATATCTTTTATTGATTGGAAATGAAAGGATGGTTTTTCATCGGATATTACAGTCCTGCTGTTTGCTGTAGCCCTCATGCTTCGGGGCTGCCGCTACCATCAGGTTTATGAACAACGTAGGTGCACAACGCAACCTCAAAAATGAAATACTGATCTAGCTTTTCTAAAAACCAAAAGAAATTCATTTCAAATGTGCGGGATAGTCTACAGTATCATAATCCCCTTGATGTTTCCTGCCTGCTTATAAACAGCAATTACCTCATCAGCATTCTGCATGGCCTTTTTTACCGTAATCGAAACATATTTACCGGTTTTTGAGGGTTGCTCAATAAACTCATCATTGGGTAAAATGGCACGTAAATCCTGTATTTTATCTAAACCGCCTGTAATGATAAATTTAAAATTGTAAACACCCGGAAACTTTTCAACGCTTTCCAATTTCTCTTTTAAATTGGCATAAATATCCTTGTTATCCCCATCCGGGATATCAGTAAGCTCAATATTCTTATTTATCTTTTTCTCTTCCATAAACAAGGCTTATCAAATTCTATACCCAAATAAACAGGGTGCAATTCTGACAGCATAATGCATTTAATCGAAAAAATGTGACTTTGGGTTTTAAACCCACAATAGTAGCACAAACCCAATTTACATAAACCTTGGCGAAGCGGATACCGGCCCAGTGCATAAGGCCTGCAGGCGTATGAGCAAAGCAAAGGGCTACACAACCCAATGAAATACAGGTTTGGCTTTTCTAAAAAACAAAAGGGCAGATTTACCATAGCTATATTAGCCCCAAATAAAAACAAGGGCATTTTACCATATAAGATAGATAAGGGCCATATAAGCCAATACCGGATAGATTCTGACCACGAAGTAGCTATTAGACCTAAAAAACAATAAGAACAGCTAATAAAACGAGTTCAGAATGACGGGCGATAAAATAAAGGTGTTAGTTTTAAACCCTCAATAGTAGTACAAACCCAATTTATATAAACCTTGGCGAAGCGGATACCGGCCTGGTGCGTAAGGCCTGCAGGCGTATGAGCAAAGCAAAGGGCAACATAACGCAATGAAATACAGGTTTGGCTTTTCTAAAAACCAAAAGGGCAGATTTACCATAGCTATATTAGCCCCAAATAAAAACAAGGTTCATTTTACCATATAAGATAGATAAGGACATATAAGCCAATACTGCCAGATCCTGGCCACGAAGTAGCTTTAGACCTAAAAAAATAAGAACAGCTAATAAAACGAGTTCGGAATGACGAACGGTTAGGGCGACCGATTAAGTTTGAAACTAATTACTAACAACTTTGGCAAAAAGCGACAGGAATTGTTATTTTTGAACCTCAAAAAAACAGGAGCCGATTTGGATTATTTAGCAGGATTAAACCCACAACAGAGAGCAGCAGTAGAGAACACAAAAGGACCAGTAATGATTGTTGCAGGTGCAGGTTCGGGCAAAACCAGGGTAATTACCTTTCGTGTAGCCCACCTTATTCAAACCGGTACCGATCCATTTAATATTCTGGTTTTAACCTTTACCAACAAAGCGAGTAAAGATATGCGTGAGCGTATCAGTAAAGTGGTTGGTGCAGAGGCAAAGAACATCTGGATGGGTACTTTTCACTCTGTTTTTGCGAAAATTCTACGGGTAGAGGCCGAGAAAATCGGTTATCCAAGCAACTTTACCATTTACGATACGGATGATAGCAAAAGTGTAATCCGCGCTATTTTGAAAGAAATGCAGCTGGATGATAAATTATATGCTGCGAACTTTGTTTTCAATAGAATTTCATCAGCTAAAAATAATTTAATTTCATGGGGCGAATACCAGGCTAACGATCAAATACAGGCTGAAGATATCCAGAATAAACGCCCATTAATTGGCCAGATTTACGAAACCTATGCCAAACGTTGTTTCAGGGCCGGCGCAATGGATTTTGATGATCTGTTGTTCAAAACCAATATTTTATTAAAAGAACACCCGGATGTTTTAAATAAATACCAGCAGAAATTCAGATACCTGATGGTGGATGAGTACCAAGATACCAACTTTTCGCAGTACACTATTGTGAAAAAACTGGCTGCTGCATATCAAAACATTTGTGTAGTGGGTGATGATGCACAGAGTATTTATGCGTTCCGTGGTGCAAACATCCAGAATATTTTAAATTTCGAACGCGATTACCCTGATTTAAAGGTTTATAAATTAGAACAGAATTATCGCTCTACCCAAAATATTGTTGATGCAGCGAGCAGTATTATTGCCAACAACAAAAATCAGCTCGAAAAGAATGTATTTTCTGAAAATGCAGAAGGAGATAGAATTAAAGTTTCGCGTGCATTTACCGATAACGAAGAAGGTAAATTGGTTGCCGAAGCCATTATTCAGGAGCGCAGTACAAAAGGATATCAACACAGCGATTTCGCCATTTTATACCGTACCAATGCACAAAGCAGGGCTATGGAGGAAGGTTTACGTAAACTGAATATTCCTTACCGGATCTATGGCGGTCAGTCTTTTTACCAACGCAAAGAGATTAAAGATTTAATTGCTTATTTCCGTTTAACTTTTAATCCGAAGGATGAAGAGGCTATAAAACGTGTAATCAATTACCCTAAACGTGGTATTGGCGACACTTCTATCGATAAAATTATTGTTGCTGCAGATCAGCATGGAAAAACCATGTGGGATGTAATTTCTAATGCACACGAATATGTTGATGGGCGTTTAGCCAATCAACTGAACGATTTTTCCATGATGGTGCAAAGCTTCCAGGCAGAGGCAAAAAAACTTGATGCCTATGATACAGCTTTGTTTATTGCCCAACATGCAGGTATTTTAAAAGAATTATACACTGATGATAGTGTGGAAGGGCGTGCGAGATACGAAAATATCCAGGAGTTACTAAACGGTATTAAAGAATTTGCGGAGCGCGAAGATATTGAAGAAAAAGGCCTTGATATTTTTATGCAGGATGTTGCCCTTTTAACCAATGATGATAAAGATGGTGATAAAAATAAGGATACCGTTTCTTTAATGACGATCCACTCAGCCAAAGGATTGGAGTTTAAAAACGTGTTTATTGTTGGATTGGAAGAAAATCTGTTTCCATCACAAATGTCGTTAACCAACCGCACTGATTTAGAAGAGGAGCGCCGTTTGTTTTATGTAGCCATTACCCGTGCCGAGATAAAACTAACCATAACCTATGCTACGTCACGTTACCGTTGGGGTACATTAACCAACTGCGAACCAAGTCGTTTCATTAACGAAATTAGTCCGAAGTTTTTAGAGTTGGATGTTAAACCTGCCAAATCAACCAGTTTTGATGGCAATTTTGATGATGACCGCAAATCATGGACTTCACAACCACGCGACTTCATTAGCAAACCCAAACCAGCGGCTGGTGCAACTACTTCTGCACCACCTGTCCGTCCGAAAACAACATCGCTACTGGCAAAAGCGCACGTACCAACACCAGGTTTTACCCCATCACAACCGCATGAATTTCAGGGCGGTATGGAAGTGGAACACGAAAAATTCGGTTTTGGAAAAATTATCAGCTTAGAAGGAACCTTACCAGATGTTAAGGCAACAGTGTTTTTTCAGGGTTTAGGCAATAAACAGTTGCTGCTTAAATTTGCAAAACTGATGATTGTGAAGTAAAACGCAGATTTCCATTTAGCTACAGAAACGCAGAGGTATGAAAATCAAAGGAGATTCGTCATCCTGAACTTGTTTCAGGATCTTTAATAGATGCTGAATCAAGTTCAGCATGACCAGCGCTAATGAAAATTATGTCCAAGTCAGTACTCTCTGCGCTTTTCTCTCCGCGCTCTTTGCGGTTAAAAACACGATGGTTAAAAAGTTGAAAAACCACGAAATTATCCTTAATATTGGATTGGGTTCTCCCGATTACAAACCATGCAACTTACCAGGTTAGAAATTAAAGGTTTTAAGAGCTTTGGCGATAAAGTGACCATCAATTTTAATGAGGGTGTTACCGCTATCGTTGGTCCGAATGGTTGTGGAAAATCTAATGTAATTGATGCCATGCGCTGGGTTTTAGGCGAACAAAGCACTAAAGCATTACGTTCGGAAAAGATGGAGAACATCATTTTCAATGGAACAAAAAACCGTAAACAGGCGCAACTTGCAGAGGTTTCATTAAGTTTTGATAATACAAAAAATATCCTTCCTACCGCTTATTCACAGGTTACCGTAACCCGTAAACTCTACAGAAATGGCGACAGTGAATATCGTTTAAATGATGTTCAATGCAGGTTAAAAGACATCACCGACCTTTTTCTGGATACCGGAATCGGCTCTGATAGTTATTCCATTATCGAGCTTAAAATGGTTGATGAAATTATCACCAATAAAGAGCATAGCCGTCGTTCCTTATTTGAAGAAGCATCAGGAATCTCGAAATACAAATTACGCAAAAAACAGACTTTCAGCAAATTAAAAGACACAGAAGCCGATTTAGAGCGCGTTGAAGATTTACTTTTCGAGATCGAAAAAAACCTTAAAACCTTAGAAAATCAGGCGCGCAAAGCTGAGCGTTATTATAAGTTAAAAGAGCAATACCGCGAACTGAGTATTCAGTTGGCTACACATCGCATTGCCTTCTTCCGTACCGACTTAAATGCTTTAGAAACACAGGAGCAAAGTCAGCAGGTGAAGCGTGCAGAACTCAGTACCAAAATAGATACCGGTGAAGCCGAACTGCAAAAACTTAAACTAGGCAGTATTAATCAGGAAAAGAACCTTTCTGTACAACAAAAGGCTACAAACGAGTTTGTTTCTAAAATCCGCGCTTACGAAAGTGAGAAAAAAGTAAAAAACGAGCAGATGCGCTTTTTACAGGAAAAAGAAACACGCTTATCCGGCGAGCTGGAAAAAGATAAAAACCAGGTTAACCACATTAAATACAACATTAAACGTTTAAATGAAGAAGTTTTAACAGAAACCGAGGTTTTTAACCGACTGGAATCTGATTTAAAGCAGCTAAAATCTACGCTTGATACTTTACGCGAGCAACAACAGACCGAGAAAAACAGGACTGACAACCTGATCAAATCTGTTAACGACCTGCAAAACCAGGTATACCAATCGCAAAAAGAAATTGATATCCTGAATATCCAGAAAGATGCCCTGGTACAGGAAACCAACCGGAATGTTGATGATACCGAAACCAAAACATTAGAGTTAAAGGCTTTCGATCATGCATTAGCCGAACTTGATATCCAGGTAAGGGAAAAGCAGGCCAATATTAAAAACTTAACAGAAGCCGAAGAACTTTTAAAAGAAAAACTGGCTGCTTCCGAAATCAACCTGAGTTCTAACAAGGAAAAACTTACGGCTGAAAACCGTAAAAAAGATGCCAAACAGAACGAATATAACCTGACCAAATCGCTGGTTGATAGTTTGGAAGGTTTCCCGGAATCGATTCGCTTTTTAAAAAAAAACAATGCCTTTGCTAAAAGTGCCCTGCTCCTATCTGATATTTTATTCTGTAATGAAGATTACCGCATCGCGATAGAAAATTACCTCGAACCGGTAATGAACCACTATGTTGTTGACCAGTATGCAGATGCCGTTCAGGCCATTAACCTTTTAACCGATGCCAGCCGTGGAAGGGCGAATTTCTTTATTTTAGAAAATGTTCCCGATAAAAACCCGGTTATTGGTACTCACGAAGGATTGGTTTCGGCTTTATCGGTGATAGAAGTCGACAAAAAATACCAGCACCTCTGTAACCTGCTTTTACAAAATGTATACATCGCAATAGCTGAGCAAGAAAATTTGTTTAAAGCCACACCAACCGAGAGTTTAACCATTTTGGCCAAAAATGGAAAATATGCCCAAACGAGATTCACTTTGGCAGGTGGATCTGTAGGACTGTTTGAAGGTAAAAGGATTGGTCGTGCGAAGAATTTAGAAAATCTGGCCAAAGAAATTAAAGCTTCAGAATCACTGATTAATCAGTATAATGCAGCTATAAAAGCCGAAACAGACAACATATTTAACCTGAAAGAGGCTTCTAAAATTAACCAGATTAACGCTTTACAGCAGGAAATGAACCGTTTAAACAACGAACACATTTCTGTGCAGACGCGCCGCGATCAATATCAGGAGTTTATCACCACCAGCGAAAACCGCAAAACGGATATCGCGCAAAAGATCGTATCGATAGAAAAAGCCTTGTCGGAGAAGTTACCCGCATTGGTTCAACTGCAAAAAAATCAACAGGAAGCACACGTTAACCTGCAAGAGCAACAACTGAACTATCAGGAAATTGCCGATCAGGTAAATGAAAGTGCGGGTAAGTACAACCAGGATAATATCCGTTTCCATCAACAACAAAATAAGTTATCGGGTTTAGAAAAAGATTTAGATTACCGTTTTGTACAGGAAGAAGCTTTAAATAAGCGCATTGCCCAAAACGACAAAGAATTACAGGAAACCCTAATCCAAATTACGGCAACGTTACAACATACCGATCTGAACGATGATACGCTTCTGGAGATGTATCAACAACGTGAAGAGATGGAAAAAGGCCTTGCTGAAGCCGAGCAGGCATATTTTTCAAGCAAAGGAAGCATTAACGAGGTAGAAAACGACCTGACGAACATCCGCAAAAACCGCGAAGAAACTGATTTCTTATTAACCGAAATCAAGGATAAAAAGAATGCTTTAAAAATAGATCTGAATGCATTAAAAGAACGTTTAGCTGTCGAGTTTAATATCGACATCAATGATCTTTTAGAAACCGAAACTGAAATTGAAGTGCTGGAAAGCGAGTTCGAACTGCGCCAGAAAGTAGAAAAAATGAAGCGTCAGTTGGATGAATTTGGAGCCATCAACTCCATGGCCATGGAGGCTTTTAAAGAAATGGAAGAGCGTTACACCTTTATCCAGAACCAGAAAAAAGATCTCAACGCCGCCAAAGCCGATCTTTTACAAACCATAAAAGAAATTGATGATACGGCTAAAGATAAGTTTATGCAGGCTTTTACTCAGGCCCGCGAACATTTTATCGTGGTTTTCCGCTCTTTATTTAACGAAGAAGATAGCTGCGACCTGATTTTATCAGATATCAACAATCCTTTAGAGGCCGATATTGATATTATTGCCCGCCCAAAAGGGAAAAGACCTTTATCGATCAACCAGTTATCTGGTGGAGAAAAAACATTAACGGCTACCGCCCTATTGTTTTCACTTTACCTGTTGAAACCTGCGCCTTTCTGTATTTTCGACGAGGTTGATGCCCCATTGGATGATACCAACATTGATAAATTCAATAATATTATCCGCAAATTCTCCGATCAATCGCAGTTTATCATCGTATCACATAACAAACGTACCATTGCCAGTACCGATATCATTTACGGAGTAACGATGGTAGAGCAGGGCGTTTCGAGGGTGGTAGCCGTAGATTTAAGAGAAGTGGCGGCGTAAGCACTTACAGACCTATAAGGTTTAAAAACTTAATAAGTCTAAAGCAAACAAATCTATTGTTTCCGTCATTTGATATTTTTTGTCATGCTGAGGTACGAAGCATCTTCAACCTATGAGAAAGATGCTTCGTACCTCAGCATGACAACGTTTTCAAGGCTGCCGCAAATAAAAAGTATTCCGTTCCCATCAGGTTTAGAAACGCAATACAGCAAAGCAAACAGCGTTTGAATAGCGTAACGAAAAATGTATATTTGTTAATAACAATAAAAGATATGTTAGCTACAGTTAAAGGATATTATGAAAAAGGAAAAATAACGCTGAAAGAAAAAGCGCCTGTACAGACCAAAACGGAAGTTATAGTTACTTTTTTAACAGAAGATAAGCCACTTCTTGCTAAAAGGATTCCTGGTGCGTTTAAAGGTAAAATATCAATCCCTGATGATTTTAACGAACCTTTAGATGATTTTAAGGAATATATGTAATGGCATCTAATCATTATCTTTTAGATACCCATTGTTTAATATGGTTTCAGGAAAATAATCCAAAGATCCCTAAAAAGATATTAGATATTCTTCAAAATACAGAAAACGTTGTTTATTTCAGTCAAATTAGTTTGTTTGAAATCTCAATAAAACAGTCCCTCGGCAAACTTCCTAACTTCAGTGTATCTGTTGAAGATATTCATAATCAAGCGCTATTAGATGGCTTCAGTTTTTTAGTCATAGAAAATTCTGCAATTTTCAATTATTATAGCATTCCATTGTTGAATGAACACAGAGATCCATTCGATCGGCTATTAATTTCTTCAGCTATACAACAAGATGCTACTTTATTATCTGCTGATGAAAAATTCAAGCTTTATCCAAATATTTTAAAATTACTTTGGCAATAATTCATTATAATCATGAAAATCCTATATATCATTCCCTTAGCGATGATGCTAAGTTGCTGCTCATCAGTAAAAAATCAAACGGGGGCTACCGATTCAGGCAAATTAGATACCCAATTATTAAAAGATGTAGAAGTATTATCATCAGATGCTTATCAAGGCAGAAAAACCGGTACAAAGGGCGCTGAAATGGCCAGGACATATATTATAGAAAGGTTTCAGAAACTGGGTTTAAAATCCTACCCACAGCATGTAAACTATGCACAGGAATTTACCTTTAATGGAAGATCTGGCGCAAAAGTGAATGGGACAAATCTAATCGGCTACATTCCTGGCAAAGGAAACAATGTAATTGTTGTTTCGGCACATTACGACCATTTAGGGGTAATTAAAGATGAAGTTTATAATGGTGCTGATGACAATGCATCAGGAACTGCAGGCCTATTAAAAATTGCAGCCTATTTCGCTAAGAACAAGCCGAATAATACGATCATTTTCGCGGCTTTCGATGCGGAAGAAATGGGCTTACAGGGTGCAAAAGCATTTGTTGGTAACCCACCAGTGCCTGTTAATACTATCGCTATTGATTTAAACATGGATATGATCAGCCATAGTGATAAAGGTGAACTCTATGTATGTGGGACTTTCAAATATCCTGATTTAAAGAAATATGTAGATACGACTAAAACCAATATCAAATTACTTTTCGGCCACGACGATCCTAAACAAGGTCATGACGACTGGACCAACCAGAGTGATCAAGGCGCATTTAATGCTAAAAATATTCCATTCTTATATTTTGGCGTGGAAGATCACAAAGATTACCATAAAGCTACAGATGAATATTCTACCATCACCAAACCATTTTTCAGTAATGCTGCAAGTGCTGTACTGGATGTGGTAAAAAGTATCGACACACAAACTGGCTTACAACAATTGTTAAAGGATAAAATGATCATGATGGACAACCCAAGAAAGTTGGAAAAATTTTAATGAATTGATTTATATAGATCTAAACCTGCCCTATCCGGCAGGTTTTTTTATGCTTTAAAAATTTAAAGCATAAAAACATCCAACTGAATATCAATTAATTAACAATAAAATATTTTATAGTAGTAACTTAAATTAACCAAACTAAAAAAATAGTTGCTACGATAAAAGAGTTAAAGAAATAACGATTAATGAAGTTCTATTGCTGGAGATCATAAAAAAGAAGCCAGAAGATTACCACCACCACCGCCAGTTGAACCAGGCTTTTTAAAATCAAAAAAGTCTGGTGCTCCAAAAGTTGATCAGATTCGTTTCGCTCCACCTATTGTAAAAAAAGATAAAAAGAACTTACCAGTACCACCGCCACCGCCAGTTGAACCAAAAACTAAAAAAATTGGTGGTAAATAGTAAAAGGTAATATTTTAAGTACAGGATAACTACTATGGCACGGTAAACCACGAATTTCGTTTCAAAAAATCTCCCTCAAAATAAGCTGAAAGCGGGTATAACTCTGCTTTCAGTTTTTATATTATATGATTTTTTCCCAAGGCCTTACTTCAATACCATTACTACGGTTTTGGATAACCGATCCGGTATAACAAATAATGGTTTTTAATTTCTTCTTATCATCTGCCAGATCCTTAAAATATAACAAGCCTTTTTGATAATCGGAATTCATTGTTGCCCCAGCTTTAATTTCTACTGCTGTAACTGCTGTGGCTGTATCAAGTAGTACGTCCAATTCATTTCCTGTTTTATCACGCCAATAATAAAGATTATCCTGTAAACCATCATTTAAACGTTGTTTAAGCAGGTCTATAATCATCATATTTTCGAACAGAGCACCAATACTGGGATGAAATGCAAGTTGCTCAACATTTTGGAGTCCTAATAAACTACAGGCAACGCCAGTATCGTAAAAATAAAGTTTTGGGGCTTTTATAATCCGTTTATTGTAGTTATTATAAAATGGTCTCAGCAAATAGATGATATAACTTGATTGCAAGATATATAACCATGCATGCACCGTTTTGGCATCGATACCACAATCGTTACCAAGCGATTGCATATTTAAAATTTGCCCCGTTCTACCCGCACATAAGCGTAAAAATTTCATGAACAATGCCAAATCTGTAATGTTTTTCAATTGGCGAACATCTCTTTCTACGTAAGTATTGATATAATTGGGATACCAATCTACAGTATCGATATTTTTATATAAAGGCTCTGGATAAGCCCCAGAAAATATATGACTTTGATAATCCGATAATAATTTTGCCGTCTTTAATTCTTTCAAACTGCAGGGCAATAAATGTAAATAAGCTACCCTACCAGCTAAGGTCTGGGATATGCTTTCCTGCATTAAAAAGTTATTGCTTCCACTTAAAATAAAAAAACCAGCTTTATTATTTTCATCTACGATTTGCTGGATATAAGAAAACAAATGAGGTAATTTTTGCACTTCATCTAAAATGGCTCCATTTTTAAATTGCTTTAAAAAACCCTTTGGATCAGCTGTTGCAAATTCAGCAATATCAGGATTTTCAAGTGACACATAGGGTTTACGAGGAAAAGTTGTCTTGCAGATCGTTGTTTTACCACTCTGCCGTGGACCAACAACTGCAACAACTCTAAACTTAGAGGCCAATTGTTTTAATTTATTTTTACCAACTCTATGAATCATAGTTAAATATAAAAATAAAGTAGACAAATCCGGAATTAAATTCCTGATTAGGACAAAATAAATAACCCCGAGGCAAGCCTCGAGGTATTAAAAGAGCCGGAGTTGTTCTAAATGCACTTTTTGATACTCATTTTCCTTGCCTTGATTCTCTATATATTTTTTTATCACGTCTTTATTGCCATATTGACCAACAGTATTTGCATAGTAGCCACTTGTCCAAAAATTGCCTCCCCACAACAATTGCTTTATTTCCGGATGGCGTTTAAAAAGCTCACGAGCTGTGAGGCTTTTTATCAAGGTCACAAGTTTCGAAACACTCATCGAGGGAACAGATTGAACTAAAAAATGAACATGGTCTGGCTCGTAACCTATTTCCAAAAACTGCAATTCATAACGCTCGGATATCTCCACGCAAATATCTTTCAATGAAACACCTGAAGAACTGTTTAGTGCTCCACGACTATATTTCAGAGGAAATACCAGATGGTATAACAAAAGGGTCTTATTGTGACGTTTATAAATATGTTCATCCACAATGCAAATGTATTTGAAAACTCTTCGTTTTCAAACTTTCCGCTTTGACCCCGAGGCAAGCCTCGAGGTATTCTCGGAATAAATTATTAAATAACTATAAATCAAAAACTTAATTAAAGAATAGCTACATAGATATCGATTAATTACTGCGGCACATAAACCACATATTTAGTCTCAAAAAAATCTTCCTCAAAATAAGCTGAAAGCGGGTATAATTCTGCTTTCAGTTTTGATTCTTTGATTTCTTCAGCTAAATCGCCCCCTTTTAAATATAAAATCCCATTCGGAATGGCATTTAAGGAGTCTTTTTTAAATTTACCCTGTATCCATGGATAAAATTCGCCTAAGCGTGTAACCGCCCTAGATACGACAAAGTTAAATTTCTCTTTAATCTGCTCAGCTCTTAAATGATCGGCCTTTAAATTCTCCAAGCCTAATGCCGATGCTACTTCTTTAACCACTTTAATCTTTTTTCCAATAGAATCTACCAGATAGAATTGCGTTTCAGGAAACAAAATCGCCAATGGGATGCCCGGAAAACCACCACCAGTACCTACATCTAAAACTGATTCGCCAGCTTTAAAATTGCATACTTTAGCTATTCCCAACGAGTGCAATACGTGGCGCTCATATAATTCTTCAATATCTTTTCTCGAAATTACATTGATTTGCGAATTCCAAAAGCTATATAATTCGAACAGTTGCGAAAATTGGGCAATCTGTTTTTCGCTTAAATCAGGGAAATATTTTAAAACGATATCGGGCTTTACATCAAGCATATTGTAATTACTAAAGGATTATTGAATTATTTCCAGTTTACTTTTTTCTTGCCAAATAAGGCTAAAAATCCGTTCAGGGTTAAAAACAGAAACAAAAGTATATCTAAAATCGGGAACCACCAACGCAAATCGCTATAGTTTAAGCGTTTCAGCAATTTTGGATAAATAAAACACCTGATGATGATGCTTAATCCGAGGATTCCTAAAGCGATGTATTGCGCCTCGCGACTAAAAAACATACATGCGACAAAGAAAGCATAGAATAAAAACTGGAAAACAATCTGCAGGCTTAAAATAAACTTATGTTTTGATTTATAGAACTTTCCCGCACCAAAATGACGTTTTTTTTGTCTCAGATAGCCTTGCCAGGTATTATTAGGTTCACTCCAAACATGACTATCGCGGTGTAAACGGATTTCGGTATTGTATTTATTGGCGTGTGCATTTACAAACAAATCATCATCTCCGGATGGGATATGCATGTGTGCTGCAAAGCCTTTATTTTTAAAAAAAAGCGATTTTTTATAAGCCATATTGCGTCCAACGCCCATATAAGGCATGCCTTTTAAGGCGAAAGACAAGTAATTTACTGCAGTAAAAAAGGTTTCAAACCTGATCAGTGCATTTAAAAGACTTCTTTTCTTCATATAAGGAGAATAGCCCAAAACGATTTCCGTATTTTCGTCAGCAGGCTGCTGCATATCCATTAACCAATTTTCGGAAGCTGGAGTGCAATCTGCATCAGTAAAAACTAACCAATCATATTTAGCGGCCTTTATTCCCATGGTTACCGCAAATTTTTTGCCTGCTATAAATTTATCGTTATCTAAAATCTTAACTACTTTCAGGTTACGGTGTTTCTTCTCTAATTGTTCTAAAAACTCTTCTGTACCGTCCCAGGAGCGATCATTAACCACCACAATTTCGAACTCCGGATAGTTTTGACTTAATAATACAGGCAGATACCGCTCTAAATTCACAATTTCATTTCTGGCACAAACAATTACACTTAGCGGTTTTTGAGCCGACGAGGGAACCTCTTCGATACTTACATTAGCCAATTTTAAATGAACAAAAAGTACATAGTAAAGCTGCACAAAAAGGCAAAAAGCCAATATCGAGAGCAGAATAATTTCAATCAGGGTTAATATCACGGTGTTAAAATAAACAGGCGCAAATTTCTCATTTTTAATCTGTAAATCACTTTTATGTGGATAAAAAATTAAACAAAAATATGCCCTCAATTTTTGCTATTTTTGGCAGATTTTCGACGAGAAAAAACACATATAAACCGCCTGCCATCAAAATAGCAATTCGTTTAATAAAACGGAATTGATGGCGGTAAACTCCACTTAATAATGGGAGAAAAATAAATAGAAACAGATGAAATTTAGTTTACAGGCTAACGATCCACTATCTAAAGCCAGAGCCGGAACAGTAACAACTGCTCATGGCGAAATACAAACCCCTATTTTTATGCCTGTGGGCACTGCCGGAACGGTAAAAGCCGTTCATCAGCGCGAACTGAAAGACGATATTGATGCTAAAATCATTCTTGGCAATACGTACCATTTATATTTAAGACCAGGATTAGACATTCTTGAAAAAGCTGGCGGATTACATAAATTTATTGGCTGGGATCGTCCTATTTTAACAGATAGTGGCGGCTACCAGGTGTATTCTTTGAGTAAAGTTCGTAAAATTAAGGAAGAAGGTGTTACTTTTCACTCTCACATTGATGGATCAAAACACCTTTTTACTCCTGAATATGCGATGGATATTCAGCGCACCATTGGTGCAGATATTATTATGGCCTTTGATGAGTGTACGCCTTATCCATGCGACTATACTTATGCGGCGCAATCGATTAAAATGACCCATCGTTGGTTAAAACGCTGTTGCGAACGTTTTGATACAACAGAACCTAAATATGGTTTTGACCAAACGTTATTCCCCATTGTACAGGGTTCGGTGTATAAAGATTTACGTATTAAATCTGCAGAATTCATTGCCAGCATGAACCGTGAAGGCAATGCCATTGGTGGTTTATCTGTTGGCGAACCTGCTGAAGAGATGTATGCCATGACAGAAGTGGTATGCAATATATTACCAGAAGAAAAACCACGTTATTTAATGGGTGTGGGCACACCTATTAATATTTTAGAGAATATTGCGTTGGGTATTGATATGTTCGATTGTGTAATGCCAACCAGAAACGCTAGAAATGGCATGCTTTTTACCAGAAACGGAATCATCAACATCAGGAACAAAAAATGGGAGAATGATTTCTCTCCACTGGATGCCGAGAGCGATCTTCATGCTGATTTAGTAACCAGTAAAGCATATTTAAGACATTTAGTACATAGCAAGGAGATGCTTGGCGCTCAAATTGCTACCTTGCATAATCTGCATTTCTATCTTTGGCTGGTAAAACAGGCCAGGGAAAAGATCATTGCTGGTGAATTTTACGAATGGAAAAACAAAATGGTTAAAGTATTAGGCAATAAGCTATAAAATGAGTCTGTTAAAAGGAAGGATAAAAATCATCGATCAGTATATTATCGGGAAATACCTGGGTACATTTATTTATACCCTGGCCATTTTTGTGATCATTATTGTAGTGTTCGACCTGTCGGAAAAGATGGATGATTTTATGAAAAGCGGCTTGAGTTTTTGGGGAATCCTTTCCAAATATTACGCAGGCTCTATTCCTTTTTATGTGAATATGCTTTCCCCCCTGATCAATTTTATTGCAGTGATTTTCTTTACCGCAAAAATGGCCGATCAGACTGAAATTGTACCAATTTTGAGTGGTGGGGTGAGTTTTAACCGCTTTTTATTTCCTTACCTGGTGTCGGCTACAATTATTTTCTCAGCCAACTTACTTTCAAATCTATATATCCTTCCTTATACCAATACTTTAAAAAACAGCTTCGAGAATACATATGTAAAACGTAATGATCCTTCCACAAAATCAAACATCCACATGAAACTGGATGACAAAACCTATATTTATATTGATAATTTCGACAATAAAACCAATTCAGGATACCGGTTTTCTCTGGATAATTTTAGCGGAGATGTACTGACCAAAAAGATTGTTGCAGAAAATATAAAATGGGATTCGCTTAAACGAAAATGGCAGTTGAGCAACTACTCTATCAGGAAGATTGACGGCCTGAAAGAAACCATGATTTATGGTAACGGAAAGCTTAAGGATACCATTCTGGATATGCGTCCGGATGATTTTTCAGCATATGACAATGTGGTACAAAATTTAACCACAAAGGAACTTTCCGATAAGATCAGGAAAGAAAAGATCCGTGGAACAGGCATAATGAACGACCTCCAGTTTGAAAAATACAAACGTTACCTTCACCCGCTTTCAGCATTCGTATTAACGCTGATTGGCGTGGCACTATCGTCGCGTAAAGTACGTGGAGGGGTCGGTGTATCATTAGGTATCGGAATCTTCATTAGCTTTGCTTATATCGTATTTAATCAGTTCACACAGATGTTTTCGACTAAAGGTGGATTACCTCCTTTTGCAGCTGTGATTATGCCTACATTATTCTTTGGCTTATTAGGTTTTTACCTGTTAAGAAAAGCACCAAAATAGCAATGGAAGCCACTAAAAAGAATTTACTCATTCTTCATCTTACTGTATTTGTCTGGGGCTTTACAGGCGTGCTCGGAAAATTAATTTCTATTGATGCAGTACCCATGGTTTGGTACCGGGTATTGATTGCAGCAGCTACACTTTTTGCCTGGTTTTTAATCACCAAAAAGAATATTAAAATAACCAAAAAGCAGTTTATTCAATTCTTTCTAACCGGCGGAATTGTAGCCATTCACTGGATATTTTTCTTTCATGCCATTAAAGTTTCCACGGTTTCAGTAACCTTGGTATGCCTGTCATCCTTTACTTTATTTACCGCAATTTTAGAGCCACTGATCAAAAAACAGCCCATTCAAATGGGCGATATTCTGATTGGTTTATTAATTATTCTCGGGATATATATGATCTTTAAATTTGAAGGCCAGTATACCTTAGGAATTATTTTTGGTTTGTTAGCAGCAGTGGCATCCAGTCTTTTTTCAACCATAAACTCGACATTAGTACAAAAAAGCGAGCCTTCCATTATCAGTTTTTATGAACTGGTGGGTGCGCTTTTCTGGATTACACTTTACCGTTTATACGATGGAACACTACTGCACACAGCATTCAATTTAAGCACCAAAAACTGGTTCTATCTTATTCTTCTTGGGACACTTTGTACATCTGTTGCCTATGTTGCGGGTGTTGCTGTAATGCGGACATTATCGGCTTTCAGGGTAGCCTTAATTACCAATCTTGAACCTGTTTACGGAATTGTTTTGGCCTTCATTTTCTTTCAGAATAAAGAACAGATGACAGGCGGGTTTTACATTGGTGCAACGATTATTCTAGGCTCGATATTCTTATATCCGATCTACAAAAAGAGGAAGAACAAGCTATAGAATCCTATTGGTAAATTACACAGTAATACAACATACACCTTTCATCAAAACCGGTCGTCATCTCGACCGAAGCAACGCGAAGTGGAGAAATCTATTTAGGCAGATTTCGCTACATCAAGCATTCAGAAACTCAACTAATCTGTACTCCACAGCATTTACAGCTACCATCATCTCGACCGAAGCAACGCGAAGTGGAGAAATCTATTTAGGCAGATTTCGCTACATCAAGCATTCAGAAACTCAACTAATCTGTACTCCACAGCATTTACAGCTACCATCAAAACGAGTCGTCCTTCTCGACTGAAGCGCAGCGAAATGTAGAGATCTATTTAGCAGATTTCTCGACTTCGTTGCACTCCGCTCGAAATGACGATAACTCTAATTAATTTTTTATAGACTAATTTTTACGCATAAATTATCTTGAAATAGATTCATTTTGATAGCTTACCAACTTCGTTACATCCCATTTGAAATGACAATATCACGCAATCCCAAATGCCACTTTACTTTATTTCCTATGCACTAAATTATCAACATTAAACGCTTTAAGTAAAGCTAAGACCACCAAATAAAGGTCAAAATAAATTAGATATTTTCACACGAATCTATCAATTCAGATTGGATTTTTTGTTAATAAACTAGAGGCAACTAACAGAATACAGAGGTACGTACTAAAGCTAAATAAGTACCCTCATACAAATGATTATGCAGCATCATACTTGTACATAAAAAATTAAAATGCCAACGCACGTAAGACAGCAGAATTTAAAACCCAAAAACAATATCAAACCAGCAGATAAGCATCATAAAACCTCAACAATACCGACCAATAATAGCCTAGCAAAAACAACAGATATTCAAACAAAAATCACATCAAAAAAAACACGTGTTTAAGATTAAAAACAGCCCAGAAAAAGAGTTGTAAAAGAGCTCATAAATACCTAAAAAAAAGCAGAATAAATATAACACAAAAAGCATTTAAAAAGCATAATTAATTAAGATTGAAATCCCATAAAAACTGCTTCAAAAATCATTAGCTATACCAATATAAAATCTAGTTAAAAACCAACCAAAAACCTAAATTTTCATTCCCAACAAAGAGGTATTAACATTATTGAATCCCGCAAATTAAATACTACTAGTTAAAGCAAATACTCGAATATTGAGGTCTTTAATCAGCTGATCAGCATCATAGAAAACTACTCTTTTTCGACTGAAAAACTGAGCTTTTAAAAATATAACATTTAGAAAAAATACCGAAAAACAGACCTCATGATGTACTCAGGTTTAGCATAAATAGCTGAAAAATCGTCAAAATTTAACTAATTCGCCAACCTAAAAAAGCAATAATAAAACCAATCAAAAAGTGCCCTTAAGTAATAAAGGAAGCAGTTTTTAACTTAAAAATAATTTTTTCAAAAAAAGATGTCCACAACCAATCTACCTTAGAATATCGCAAGGAAATCGCATTATCCAGTCAAAAAACCTGAGTTTTAAAGCCTAAAAACATTAAAAAGATATACAAATCAGGGTGCCTAAAGTAAAATTCAGACAAGATTTTTAGTGTTAAAACCCTTGTTGAAGCCATAATAAACTGAGTTTTTAAATGTTAAATTACAACATCCAGAACCACCTGGATATGGAATAGCAAGTTGTGAAAGTTAAATCCAGGCCTGATGACGAAAAAACCAGTATGAATTAAGCGACAAAAATTAAAGACATTTTGTCATAAAAATATTTATCACCCTATAAAACCGAATTTTAAACCGGCATCAATTTATACATTAAGCGTTATAAATTCTTAGAGTCTTACGGCTCTAAAAATCTAATCCCTGGCTGGGAATAAATCAATTTTACGGTAATGGTTATTCTCCACATAAGCAAATAAACCAGACAATTCTTAACTCCTATAAATCATCAGGAAGGATTCTGAAATCCACAAGACTCAGGCTCAATTTTCAGGACAGAAACCTCATTCTAAAATTCATACTAAAATTTAAAAAGCCGCAAAAATTTTCAAGGAAAATCGATTAATAAGTGTAAATTAAATCAATAAATTAGTATTGATAAAAAACGTGATGAAGCGGTTAAATCTAAAGTAAAATCAGGTTAAAAAACACAACAAAATCAGTATTTAATGAATTTACATAAATTTCATTAATATTTACAAATCAGTATCTTATGACAATAAATATAAATTAAAAATTTACGTTTAAGAATACCTTTAAAATTTAAAAAACTAAATATTTTAGCAAAGATTTTAGATGAATTTAAAAAGAGCAAACAAAAAACTAATTATCAAGCATTTAAGCGCAATTACTTTAAGTTTTATTTCAGCATCAGTTTTTGGGCAAATTTTCAGCACAGCACAAAACCCACTTAGTGTAAAATGGAACTACATTTCATCAGGAGGCTTTAAAATCATCTATCCTGAAGAACTGGAGAAAGAAGCACAAAGAATGGCCAACACCCTACCCTATATCTACACCAAGATTGGCTTGGGTTTGAGGCAACAAAAAACTACTATTCCACTCCTTCTCCAGAACCGAGGAACGGTTGCAAATGGCTTTGTTCAGCTGGGTCCGAAGAAGTCTGAATTTTATGCAACGCCCCCTCAATTTTTCGACAGTCAGGATTGGCTAAACAACCTCGCTGTACATGAGCTCAGACACATTGCACAGTTTGACAAATTGACAGGAACACAGGCTCACCCCTTTCCGGAGCTAGTTTACTTTGCCTACTTTGGTGCAGGCATACCTATCTGGTTTTTCGAAGGGGATGCGGTGGTTAATGAAACGGCGCTGACCTTTTCAGGCAGGGGCCGCCAGCCCAATTGGATCATGCCTTACCGGGCTTCAATTTTGGAAGGCAAAAAATTCAGCTACAGCAAAGCCTATTTTGGTTCGAACAAAAATGTGACACCAGGCTACTACCAAACCGGATATTTGATGGTAGCAGACATGAAAGAAAAATACGGCCAGTTCATTTCCGACAGTTTACTTGGCGACATCAGAAAAAGACCAGTGAGGCTTTATCCCTTTTCGAAAAGCTTAAAAAAATATACAGGAGAAAATACGCGACAATATTTTCTAGCTACCCAAAATAAGCTTGCCGAAAAATGGAAAATACAGGAAGAAAAAACAGCTTTAGAAAACTATGAAAGTTTAAATAAAAAAACATCGCTGGCCACGAATTATTTCTTACCGGTTAGAATCAATAAAAACCAGATTTTAGCACTCAAAGAAAGTAAGACAGATGCACGATATTTCGTGATTATTAACGAGGATAAATCGGAGCAAAAATTATTTGGAATTGGCTATCAGGAACAGCCCTGGTTCAGCTTAAAAAATGACTTGCTGGTTTGGGATGAAATTCGTTACGATCCGCGATACAAACAGCGCAGTTATAGTGTAATCTGTTCGTATAATTTGAAAACCAAAAAACTCAATAAATTAAGCAGCAAAAGCCGGTTCTTCTCCCCTAGCCTTTCTAACGATGCGAAGAAAATCATCGCTTCAAAAGTAGAGCTGAACAATCAGTTCAACCTAGTTGAATTGGATGCTATCTCGGGAAAAATTTTAAAGACCTATCCAAATCCTGAAAACGCAATCCTGCAAACGCCAGCTTTCGATAAAACCGGAAATAAGATTGCTTATATCAGCGTAACGGAAAAAGGAAAAAGCTTGTGGCTGATGGATGGAGAGAAAAAATCGCAATTGATTTCTAACAGCCGGCAACAGCTCAGCCGTCCGGTTTTTATTAACGATAAAATTGTTTTCAATGCGCACTTCAATGGCATCGATAATATTTACGGAATTGATCCTGCTTCGAAAAAAATTACAGCATTAAGCGCGTCTAAATTTGGCGCCTTTAACCCTACCGAAACCAGTGATGGAAAAATCATTTTTAACGATTACAAAATCAATGGTTACGAAATTGCCGAAACCAGCATTACAGAAAAACCTGTAGGCGAAAATAACTTTATAGATTTTTCGGCCGCAGCAGAAAAGCAGGAAAATATTGGAAATGTTTTCGACAAAATACCGGATAGCACTTACCAATCTAAACGTTACCACCAAGCTTTAAATCTTTTCAGCATCCACAGCATTATTCCGGTAATTGACAACGAATACGTTTTTGGTTTAGAACTGCAATCGAACAACCTGCTTAACACTATGGACATTTATTCGGGTGCAAAATACCACCGCGATTTAAAACGTTTCGAATACACAGCTGACATTAGCTATAAAGCGCTCTATCCGGTGTTTAGTGTATTATACCGCAACCGTCCGAAAAGAACGTTCTACAGAGCTAAAAATGCGATACAACAAGGCGATTGGAGAGAGAACTATATCAAGCTTAATGCATCGGTTCCGCTATCGTTCAATATGCGCAATGAGAACTATGCTTTTACACTAAATACGGCGACCAGTTTCACGCAAAGGTACATGCCAGAAAACATGCCAACCGGTTTTATACGGGAACTTAAATTTCCGATGGAATACAACTTTACTTTCAATCACAGTGTGCGCACTACCGAAAGAGATATTGCACCCAAGTGGGCACAGGTATTCAGGGTAACTTATGATCACCAACCTTTCGATAAAAATTTAGGTGGAGAAATTTTAGCGCTCGAAAGTTTTCTATATTTCCCGGGGCTTGCTAAAAACCATTCCTTCCTGGCGAGTTTCAATTACCAGAAAGCAAGCGGGGTAAACCAGTATGCAACAGAGATTACAACCGTGTATGGATACAACAACATTTTAGCAAAAAGCAAACTGCAGAACAGCTTACTTTTCAACTACCGCTTTCCATTTGCCTTTCCCGATTGGGAATTGGGTCCGCTGGCTTACATAAGGAATTTTAGAGCGGGATTATTTTGCCATTACGAGAACATTGGTAAGGGCACCACATTTAACGATCCGAAAACTTATGGGGTAGAATTGAACACGAGCGTAAACATTTTACGCTATCAACCTGTTGTAGATTTAGGAGCGAGATTGGTTTTTGTTAACCAGATTTACAATCAAAATCCGATATTAGAGTTTTCATTTAATTATAGCTTCTAAAACCATGAGCGCAAAAACAATCTCCATTATTATTTTAACCGCATTGCTGACCATATTCTTGATGGTAAATACTGAAGCTGTAGATTTCAATTTTCTGGTTACCACAGTTCCGGTATCTAAACTTTTGGTTATCGGTGTTTGCATCATTATTGGTTTTATTATCGGCTTTGTAGTGGGTCGTCCGCGGAAAACAGTAAGCAGTTACGATGATGAGATCGAAAGAAATCAACCTACAATAGAAAAGAAAAATACCTTAAGCGACGAGGACAGAGATTACATTAGTTAGAGCCCAAAAATTCCCATGGTCTGTGTCTCACAGACCATCAAGATTTATTTTTCCTGCGTAAAACTAGTTTTAATGAGATTAGCCTAAAGTGTTTTGAAAAGCAAGTCTTGTAGCGCTATTAATTGACAGTCGGGCTTTTCGCTAAATCTTTTAAAATGCAATTGTCATGCTGAGGCACGAAGCATCTGTTTCATCGGTTGCAGATGCTTCGTACCTCAGCATGACAGTGAAACGGAAGCAGGTGCTAATTTTAAAAGGATATCGCTGCAATCCCGTTTAGGAGAGGTTGTGGCAACTGCCGCTATTTAAGTTCAAATAGCAAAGCGTATAAATATTAGTTTTACTAATTTAACGCGGTCATGATCTCCCCATACAACAACCCACTTCCCCCGCCATAGTGCTGGATAATTTTTAGGTCTGGTTTAAGCCCGGTGAGTCTTGCTCTCAATGCTTTTTCACATATTGCATCAATGCCATTTCCCAGCAGCACCAAATCTATTTCATGTGTTTGGCAAATCTCGATAGCTTCATCATCCGTGCATACACAGATACCTTTCCACTCTGGCCTGGCATTTAACAAGCGGTTCATTACCGTCGTAATTTCAGTATCTCTTCCGATATAAAGTATGGTAGTTTGCATAGTTCTTACATAGATAAACCTCGCAGGTTTTAAAACCTGCGAGGTTTGGTTAAATTATTTTAGTTTAATTCCATCGGAACATCCATCAATAAAACCTCTGCATCTGCAGTATTGGCTTTAAAACTGATGCTATCGGTATCCCAAACACCTAAACCATCTCTTTTGCTTAGTACCTGTCCGTTTATGGTTACTTCTCCATTGATGATGAAAGCATACACACCATTCCCTTCTTTTTTGATTTTGTATTCAGTTTCAAATCCGGCATCGAATTTACCTAATGAGAACCAGGCATCCTGGTGAATCCATACACCAGCATCATCCGCGTTTGGCGATAAAATCTGCTGGAAGTTATTGTGCCTCGCCGCAACATCCAATGTTTGCTGATCGTAACGTGGTGTAACGTTTTTCTGGTTTGGAAACAACCAGATCTGTAATAAATTTAATTGTTCATCTGCATTTGCATTAAATTCGCTATGGCTCACACCTGTTCCGGCACTCATTACCTGGATTTCTCCATTTTTAATTGTGGCTGAATTACCCATACTATCTTTGTGTGCAATTGCACCGGCCAATGGAATGGTAATAATTTCCATGTTATCGTGTGGGTGAGCGCCAAAGCCCATTCCACCATCAATACTGTCATCATTTAAAACCCTTAAAACTCCGAAGTGCATTCTTTCCGGATTGTAGTAATTAGCAAAACTGAATGAATGGTGTGCATCTAACCAACCATGATTAGCATGACCGCGGGTGTTTTCTTTGTGCAAAATAAACTGTGACATAAATTTCCTTTCTTGTTTATGATACAAAGTTAATACAGTACTGCTTGCTGTGCATTGATGTAGGGTAAGAAGTGAGGGCGGGGAGCGGAGGGCGGGGAGCGATTGGCGTTTGATAAGACTAAGGATTAACTTTCGCCAACACAGCATTGCTGTTTAATTCCCTCAGCGCATCTAAAGCTACCCAATTTGTTTTTTTATTGTTCTGTGCCAGAATATTGTGTGCAGTTTGGATGGCCTGCCCATGCAGAAATGCATTACGTTTGCCAATCTGCCTTAGCGCCCAGTTAATGGCTTTTTCAACAAAATTCCGGTTATCATAAGCCTCCCTTTCAATAATTGGAAGAAAACTTAAAAATGTTTCGTTCGGTTCTTTTTTGAGGTGTACGGCTGCTTCGGCCATTAACACAAAACCGGTACGTTTTACAAATTCCGCTTCAGCCGCTGCAAATTCAATAACCTTTGACCTAAAATAAGGCGTTTTAACGAAAAGATTCCCGCAAGTCTGACCACATATATCCCATGAACTGAAATCTTTCACCCAGGCGTTTATTTGCATTTCTGTTACTTGTTTATAATCGCCGATGAATGTGGCTAAAAGACGGGCTTCGTGAAATCCGGTTCCCCAAAGGAGTAAAGACAGCTCCTGATTTTTACCGATCTGTTTGCCCAACTTGCGAATATTGGGCACTCGGATACCAAAAGCTTTTGAAATATCGATTCCAAAATGGTCCATCTTTTTTAAATATTCAGGCTCGCTGATTGATTCTAGTTCGGAAAGAATGAAAGAAACGTCATTCATGTTTGATCTTCAATTCGCCAATCCCTATCATCGGTAAAGTACCAATGAAATTAAAAAGAATGATTACTTAAATTTTTCATTAAGGATGCTATCCATTAAAACGATATTCTTTTGAGGATCATTTTTGTACAATTTGAAATCGCCCTGCATCACTTTATATTCCTTTGTTTTAGCATAATTTTTCTGCTGAATGCTATCAATTTTTGCCCCCTCAGCCCTACTAAAAATAAGCATTTGCATGTTAAATGTTTGCTTAACCTCCGTTTTCTTGCCAGACATCGCTTCCATTGAAACTCCTTTAGAATAATCGATTTGTATACGTCTATCTTTGGCAGACCACTCGTAAAAAACGTCTTCAGTAGTTTGTGGCCTAAAAGCTGGCGTGCCAAATTGTTTCTCTAACTGCTTAACAAACTCGTTGTAAACCGTATCAGATTTAAGTTCTGCATCGGCTAAAATCGCTACAGTTTTATTATTATGCGCTAAAAAAGCAACCCTGTTAAAGTATATGTTCTGATAATAGGCAATACTATCAATAACCTTACTATAATACGCTTTACCGTAAAAGGAATCTTTGCCATTCCAGGCATCTAACTTATAAGCAACCGGATAGTCGAAAGGCATTGAATAGCCTTTTTTAAGGTAATCCGGATCATTATTTACATTTGAGTCTATTTTGAATTTTAATAATTCAAGTGGTTTTTCTTTGAAATCAATTTTTTCCAGATTCAACCCTGCCTTTTCCTTAAGGGCTGAAGCATTTTTATCTCTTTGATTGCAAGAAAATAAAACTGTAGTCAATAATAGAAGAAAAAAGTTTTTCATAAAATTATTTCAAATCAAACATCCTACTGATAAACAAACCATTAAAAAAATATTTATGATTTTTTCCGTCAAAAAAACTTTAAGCTAAAGCTTGCTCAATATCCGCTAAAATATCGTTGATATGCTCCAAACCTATTGATAAACGAATTGAACCTTGTTCAATCCCAACTTCATTACGTTGCTCTTCGGTAAGTTTGCTGTGTGTACTCGTAGCCGGGTGCGTTGCAATAGAACGGGTATCAGCCAAATTTGCGGAAATAGAGAACATTTGCAGACCATCCATAAATTTACGTGCCGCATCTATACCACCATCAACGACAATGGTTACAATACCACCACCCTGTTTCATTTGCTTTTTGGCAATATTGTATTGAGGGTGCGATGGTAAAAAAGGATACTTTACCAGTTTAATTTTCGGGTGTTTTTCTAAATATTCGGCAACCTTTAAAGCATTTTCGCAATGACGATCCATACGGATAGCCAAGGTTTCCAAACTCTTAGATAAAATCCATGCGTTAAAAGGCGACAAAGCTGGTCCGCTGTGACGGGCAAAACCAATTACATCTGCAATTAAATCTTTGGTTCCTAAAATTACACCACCCAAAACACGCCCTTGTCCATCAATATATTTAGTAGCTGAGTGGATTGAAATATGCGCACCATATTTAATCGGCTGTTGCAGATATGGTGTAGCAAAGCAATTATCTACAACAAGTAATATATTATGTTTTTTAGCCAAATTGCCCAAAAATTCAAGATCGATAATATCAATACCAGGATTAGATGGGGTTTCTACAAAAATCATTTTAGTGTTCGGCTTAATCAAAGCCTCCCAATCCTGCGGTTTATCTAAATCGGCATAATCGAAAGTTACACCCCAGTTAGAAAAAACATTGGTTAATAATTGGTGCGTAGAACCAAAAACCGAACGGCTCGAAACCAGGTGGTCGCCATTTTTCAAAAATGCACCAAATGTGGTAAAAATCGCGGCCATACCTGTTGCAGTAGCAAAACCATCTTCGGCACCTTCTAAAAGGCACATTTTCTCGATGAACTCGGATGTATTTGGATTTGAATAACGACTGTATACATTTCCCTCCTTTTCATTCGCAAACAAAGCACGCATTTCTTCTGCATCTTCAAACTTATAACTCGAAGTGAGGTAAATTGGTGATGAATGCTCTTTGTGTAAACTGCGTTCGGTTTGCGTGCGTATAGCTATGGTTTCAAAATTTTCGGATTTCATTGTATATTAGATATGAGTATGGAGACATGAGATTGGAGACATAAGATTTGAGATAAGAGAATTTCCTCCTCAATCTTAAACCCTACACCTTGTTTATTTTGTAAGTAAAATTAATAGTTGCTGAACGGCCCAAAATATTCGATACCGAGCAATATTTATCGAAGGTCATTTGTAGAGCACGTTCTACCTTTTGAGTGCTTAAATCGCCAAATAAATCGAAGTGAATATCGATTACATCAAAAATTGGTGGCATTTCTTCCTCTTTTCTGGTAGCATTTATAGCGATTTTAATATCGTCAAGTGGTTCCTTTTGCTTGGTTAATACATTTACCATATCAATACCGCTGCAGCCGCCTAATCCAATCAGTAACATTTCCATCGGTCTGAAACCTTTTCCCTCGCCCCCAATGGCAGCTTTTGCATCCAACTCTACAGTAAAACCGCCCTCGTTTTCTGCTTCAAAATTAAATTTACCGCTCTTGCGGATCAGATTTATGTTCATATTAATCGTATCGAGATGTCAGATTTGAGATATTAGATATGAGACATTTCAAACGCCTTAAACCTTCTATCTTCCAAGCTTCTACCTTAATTTAAATTTATTATTTAATACCCTAACATTTTGCTATTCGAACACCATGCGCCATGCGCTCAGCTTAAATACCATAAAATACTAAGTTATTTTTTTCCAGCTCAGGCAATTTAACCGGATGGTCGAAAATTGCAAAAACCGACGAACCGCTACCACTCATTAAAGCGAATGTTGCGCCTGCATCGTATAAACTGGTTTTTATTTGATGAATTTGGGGATACTTGGCGAAAACGGATATTTCGAAATCGTTGATAACCTTATTTTTCCATGTTGTTGGTGACAAATGTATAATTTCTTTTAAAGATTGCAAAGGCTTTTGCGGTTTTACATGCGCATAAGCATCGGCCGTACTCACATGCACGGTCGGTTTTACCAAAACTTTAAACCAGGCTGACAAATCTACTTCGCACTTTTCAAATTCGTCTCCTTTATTAAAGGCATAAACAGGTCTGTTTTCGATAAAGAAGGCACAGTCTGCGCCTAACTGACGGGCGTAACCTTCCATTTTATCAACAGACATTTCCAGACTGAATTTATCATTCAACAATTTGATCAGGAAAGCACAATCTGCTGATCCACCGCCCAAGCCTGCTCCCACAGGAATATTTTTCAGCAAATTGATCTGCTGTGCGGGGATATCAAAATCTTTTTTTACCAATTGGTATGCTTTAAAACAGAGGTTATCGTTAGGATCGCCGGGAATCTCAATACCATGAATTTTGCAAGAAGTTACCTCTGCATCGGTAATCTCGACCGAATCTTTAATATTGATCGGGTAAAAAACGGTTTCAAGGTTGTGGTAACCATCAGCACGTTTTTCGGTGATATTTAAACCTAAGTTTATTTTTGCGTTGGGAAAAGATAGCATTTTAGTTCTTAGTCGTGAGTCTTAAGTCCTGAGTCCATGGTGCCGAAACCAGCAACCGTCTCATGTTGCAAACATACAAATTTTATGTAGGCCCCGGCTTCACGTCGGGACTACACAACGGAATTACACCCAACCGATGTTAACAATTAAACAATAAAATGATTTACAACACCTGATAAATTTTAGATATTTGTAAATTATCAGAACAGTATGAAACAATATTTAGATTTAATGCAGCATGTGCTTGATCTTGGCGCTCAAAAGCACGACCGTACAGGCACTGGGACTATAAGTGTTTTTGGTTACCAGATGCGTTTTAACCTTCAGGAAGGTTTTCCAATGGTTACAACAAAAAAGCTACACTTAAAATCTATTATTCACGAGCTGATCTGGTTTTTAACCGGCGATACAAACATTAAATACCTGAAAGATAATGGGGTACGTATCTGGGACGAATGGGCAGATGAAAACGGCAACCTCGGACCGGTTTATGGTTCGCAATGGAGAAGCTGGCCAACACCAGACGGACAGCATATTGATCAGATTACCAATATGATTAACACGATCAAAAACAATCCCGATTCGCGCAGAATTATTGTTTCTGCATGGAATGTTGCTGAAATCGAAAATATGGCCTTACCTCCTTGTCATGCCTTCTTTCAGTTTTATGTTGCCGATGGGAAATTAAGCTGTCAGCTGTACCAGCGCAGTGCCGATATTTTCCTGGGTGTGCCTTTTAATATTGCCTCTTATGCACTACTCACTATGATGGTGGCACAGGTTTGCGGTCTTGAAGCCGGAGATTTTATCCACACCCTTGGCGATGCCCATTTATACAATAACCATATCGAACAGGCCAATCTTCAATTAAGTCGCGAACCGAAACCACTTCCAACCATGAAAATCAATCCAGAAATAAAAAGCATTTTTGATTTTAAATTTGAAGATTTTACATTAGAAAATTACGAAGCGCATCCGCATATTAAAGGTATAGTGGCGGTGTAACATTTGTTCACTTGCCATTAGCCATTGGTTCATTTGTTTGGATGCAGATTGAATGCCCTATTTTAAAAAATCATCCCTTTAATTTACTTAATCAAGAGAAATCATGAATTATAAATTAGAGGATTTAGAAGTATATAATTTGTCTGAGGTAATTTCAGATAAAATCTGGGGTATTGTTATGGGATGGGAATATTTCGCTAAAGATACCATCGGCAAACAATTGTGCAGAGCAGCAGATTCTATTAGTGCAAATATTGCAGAAGGATATGGGAGGTATCATTTCAAAGAGAACAAAAACTTTTGTTATTATAGCCGCGGTTCGATTCTAGAAGTAAAATCATTTCTTCGGAAATCAAAAAACAGAAATTTGATATCTGAAGATTGTTATTCAGAACTTTATACCGAATTGCAAACAATCCATTTAAAGCTGAATGCTTACATAAAATATATTGGAAAAAATTTAAACAAGTTTTAACCTGTCGACGCATGCTGGGATCATACTTAGAAATTATGCCTAATGCACTTTGCAGACACTAATAAACAAATGACTAATGACTAATGAACCAGAAAGCCCTTCGCTTTCAATAGCCGTAGCCGTAGGCGAAAACTTCGCAATAGGCAAAAACAACCAGCTTTTATGGCACATGCCTGCCGATTTAAAGTTTTTTAAGCAAACTACTTCTGGCCATACGGTTGTAATGGGCCGTAAAACGTTCGATTCCGTAGGCAGGCCCTTACCGAACCGCAGGAATATTGTGATTACCAGAGATACTGAATTAAAAATTGAAGGTGTTGAAGTGGTGAATAGTTTGGATGAAGCTTTAGCAATCACCAAAACAGAAGAAAAACCAGTATTCATTGTTGGCGGAGCGGAGATTTACAGACAGGCATTACCTAAAACGCAGACGCTTTATTTAACCACTATTCATCATAATTTTGACGCGGACACTTTTTTCCCTGAAATAGACCGGAAAGAATGGAAAGTGATTAGCAGCGAAACACACAAAGCAGACGAAAAGAATAAATACGATTATACTTTTGAGGTTTTAGAAAGGGTTTAACTCAATTTAACCGAAGAACGCGAAGAACTTGCGCAAGGAGCGCAAAGCATCTTATTTACAGGTTATCCTATGCGAATAGAACCTCTACCCCTGCCGGCTAAACCCGATGGCAGTGAGCATGAAGCGCAGCGAAATAAAACGGACAGCGGGACTATCAGAACCGAAGAAACCCAGGTGTTGCTTTTCATAAAAGATCGATCATGTGTCTTTGTTTCTAAGAACCCTCGTATGGAAAGATGCTTCGTGCCCCAGCATGACAGCAGAAAAAAGATTAAAACAGTAGCGGGATGGAACCAAGCCTAAAAGCTGCTGCAATTGCTTTCCGATCAATTTCAATATTAATTCAATACCCTAAAATGAATTCTGCCTGGTGAATCTCCAATGATTATTGCCCCATAAAAATTAATGTTAATAAATTATCAATTAAGGGGTTCTATAATTTAAAAATTTAATTAGATTTGCCGACTTGTTAAAAAACAGCGAAAGACAAATTATTTTAAACAAACAATGCAAGGAAAAGGTTTTATTAAGTTTATAGCGATAGTATTGGCTATCGTTTGTGCGTACGCACTTTCTTTTACTTTGGTAGCATCCAAGGTAGAAAAAGACGCAAAAAACGCTGCGAAGGGTGATTTAGCCAAAGAAAAGGCTTACTTAGATTCGATGAGTACCGTAAAAGTTTATCCATTAGTTGGATTTACTTACCAGGAGGTAAAAGCGAAAGAGATTAATTTGGGTCTGGATTTAAAAGGCGGAATGAACGTAACGATGGAAATATCGTTGGCGGAGTTGGTAAAATCATTAGCGGGTAACCCTGCTGATGCAAACTTCAACAAAGCAGTTCAGAATGCACAGATTCAATTAAATGCCGGTGGTAAAGATTACATCAAAATTTTTGTTGATGAATTCGAAAAATTAAGCCCGGGAGTAAAACTTGCAGATTATTTTTCTAATCAGGATAACGCATCTCAGTTAAAACCTAGCGCAAGCAATAGCGATGTTGAATCTTTCTTAGAAAAAGAAGCTACCAGCGCTATCGATCGTTCATTTACAGTTTTACGTTCACGTATTGATGGTTTCGGAGTAGTTAGTCCGAATATGCAAAAACAAGAAGGTAGCAACCGTATCTTAATCGAAATGCCAGGTGTACAGGATAAAGAGCGTATTGCTAAACTTTTACAGGGTTCTGCCGAATTACAATTCTGGCAGGTTTACCAGGTACAGGAAGTTGCGCCATTATTAGAAAACATTAATAAAATTTTAGCGGCAACATTAAAAACTGATGCACCAGCTGCTAAAGATACAACGGCTGCTCCGGCTGCTGGGGGTAAATTAGCTGGCTTGGAAAAAGCTGCTGCTAAAGACACTACAGCTAAAGGTGGCAAACTTGCTGGCTTAGGTAAAAAAGATTCGAGTGCAGTTAAAGCCGAATTGATGAAATCTAACCCATTGTATGCTGTTCTTAACCTACCGATTTACCAGGGCGAAAACGGACAACAACAATTAATGCCTGGTGCAGTTGTTGGTATGTCGTTACAAAAAGATACTGCAAAAGTTAATGCTTACTTAAAACTTCCTGAAGTTGCTGCATCTATTCCATCTACGATGAAATTTATGTGGAGTGTTAAACCCAGGGAAGGTTCAAGAATTTTCGAATTATATGCAATCAAAGCGGTTAGCGCTGATGGTAAACCAGATTTAGGTGGAGAGGCAATCAGCGATTCGCGTGCAGATTTTGACCAAAAAGGTAAACCAGAAGTAACCATGTACATGACCAGCGAAGGTTCTGCTAAATGGAAAAAAATTACTGCTGAAGCTGCTGCTGATCCAAACAACAAAAAATCTATCGCCATTGTATTGGATAATCAGGTTTATTCTGCTCCTACCGTACAGAACGAGATTGCTGGTGGTGTTTCTCAAATTACTGGTAACTTTACGCAGGCCGATACTAAAGATTTATCAAACATCTTAAAAGCTGGTAAATTACCTGCACCTGCGCGTATTGCAGGTAGCTATGTAGTTGGTCCAACTTTAGGTGCACAAGCTATTCACGATGGTTTAATCTCTTTCGTAATTGCCTTTATCGTAATCTTAATCTTCATGGCGTTGTATTATCACCGTGCAGGTTGGGTTGCAAACTTTGCGTTGTTAATTAACTTATTCTTCATCATTGGTATCCTGGTATCACTTGGTGCAGTATTAACCTTACCTGGTATTGCCGGTATCGTATTAACCATTGGTTTATCGGTAGATGCAAACATCCTTATCTTTGAGCGCGTACGTGAAGAGCTTGCGCATGGCAAGAACACCGCTACGGCAATTAAGGAAGGTTTTAAACATGCAATGCCGTCGATTATCGATTCAAACGTTACCTTATTCATTTTAGGAGCTATCCTTTACGTTTTCGGTAGCGGTCCAGTTCAAGGTTTTGCAACTACTTTATGTATTGGTATCCTTTCATCATTATTTGCAGCTGTAGCCATTTCGAGAGTAGTTTTCGAATCGTTATTAAGCCGCAAAATCGATGTAAGTTTCGATAATAGCTTAACCCGTAACGCATTTAAAAACTTAGCCTTCAACTTTGTTGGCCGTCGTAAAATCTATTACATTATCTCTACCATCATTATTATTGCTGGTATTGGTATGTACTTCAAAAATGGCGGTTTAAACTTAGGTGTAGATTTTAAAGGGGGTAGAACTTATTTGGTTCACTTCGATAAAGCAGTTAACACTGAAGATTTAAAAGCTAAGTTAAACCCGGTTTTCGGTAACGAAACGCCAGAGGTTAAAACTGCAGGCGAAGATAGTCAGGTAAAAATCACTACTACTTTCCACATCGAAGATCAGGACATTAAAACTGATAAAGTTGTAGAAGATGCGTTAAACAAAGGTTTAGCCGGATCCAAATATGAAATCGTAAGCTCACAAAAGGTAACGCCAATTATTGCAAGTGATATCGTAAACGGTGCTTTCTATGCGGTATTGATTTCATGTTTATTCATGTTTATCTACATCGTAGTACGATTCAAAAAATGGCAGTATGGTTTAGGTGCGGTAATCGCATTGTTCCATGATGTGTTAATGGTATTATCTTTCTACACTATTTTAGATGGTATTATGCCGTTCTCACTAGAAATTGGTCAGGATTTCATCGCAGCAATTTTAACTGTAATGGGTTACACCATGACAGAGACAGTTGTTGTATTTGACCGTATCCGTGAGAAATTAAAAGAATCAGGTAAAGAAGATTTACATGGCGAAGCACGTAACAACTTAATCAACTTCGCGTTGAACAGTACATTAAGTCGTACGATTTTAACCTCATTAACCGTATTCTTCGTGTTATTGGTAATCTTCATTTTCGGTGGCGATAGCATCCGTGGGTTTATCTTCGCATTATTGATCGGCCGTATCATTGGTACATACTCATCATTATGTATCTCTACTCCTATCGTAATTGATTTGGGTAGCTCAGCTGAGAAAAAATAAGAGACTAAGATCTTAAAATATATAAGCGCTTCGATTTATCGGAGCGCTTTTTTTATGCCCTGCTTTTTTACCACGAAAAGAACAAAAAGTGGTTTGCTATATTTTTTGGTTTTAGAAAAGCAATGCCTGTGGCTCTTCGGTTCCAATAGTCCTGCTATACATTCCAATCTTTTTAATAGGCATTGTCATGCTGAGGAACGAAGCATCTGTTCCATCGTTTGCAGATGCTTCGTTCCTCAGCATGACAAAATGTTCAGGGCTACTGCAAATTAAAAAGGATTTCCATTCCTATCAGGTTTATTTAACCTGAGTTAGTACTATAAACCTATAAAATCCCGCTTCGTCATACCAGCGTTATATCTTCTTTTTTAAGCTAGAATAACTGTCAAAACCTCATCTTTTAAACCTTTTGGCCATTTTTTTGTTACATTGCTACAGATAAACCGATAAAGAATGGATTTACAACTTCCAAAAAGCGAATACCCCAGAGTAGTGATTGTTGGTGGCGGATTTGGTGGGATTGAGTTAGCTAAACGTTTAAAAAATAAACCTTTTCAGGTGGTTATGCTTGATAAACATAACTATCATACTTTTCAACCGTTGCTTTATCAGGTAGCTACAGGAGGTCTGGAAGCAGATTCGATTGCTTTTCCTTTACGGAAGATTTTTAAAGGACAAAAAAATCTGATTTTTCGCGTGACCAAAGTTACGGAAGTTAATGCTGCCGAAAACTGTTTACAAACTGACATAGGCAGAATCAATTATGATTATCTGGTTATCGCCACAGGTTCTACCAGTAATTTTTTCGGCAATAAAGAAATTGAAGCCAATTCAATGCCGATGAAATCAATTCCTGAAGCATTAGATTTAAGAAGTTTGATTTTACAGAATTTCGAAAAATCGCTGATCGAAAAAGATGCAGATAAAAAAAGTGCCCTATTAAACTTTGTTGTAGTTGGCGGTGGTCCGACAGGCGTTGAAACCTCCGGTGCCATTGCAGAGCTTAAAAGACATGTAATTCCTAACGATTATCCGGAAATGGATTTGAGCAGGGTGAACATCTACCTGATCGAAAATTCACCTGAATTATTGGGCGTAATGTCGCCACAGGCACAAAAAAAAGCCAAAGATTTCCTTACCGATATGGGCGTTCAGATTATGAATGAAACCAGGGTACTGGGTTACGACGGGCATACACTCACCTTGCAGGATAAAGCACCAATTTTAAGTTCAACCGTAATCTGGAGTGCTGGCGTTAAGGGTGAGGTTTTAGCTGGTTTAGATAAAGCCGAAGTGGTGAGAGGCGGCAGATTAAAAACAGATCCCCAAAATTTAATAGTAGGGTACCATAACATTTATGCCATAGGCGATGTAGCTGCTATTATTGACGAAGAGACACCAAACGGTCACCCGGGAGTAGCTCCGGCAGCCATTCAGCAAGGTCATCACCTCGCTAAAAACCTGATCAATATCAAAGAAAACAAACCTTTGGAGAAATTTAAATATTTCGATAAAGGCTCAATGGCTACAGTAGGTAGAAATAAAGCTGTTGTTGATATCGGCAAAATCCGTTTCCAGGGTGTTTTCGCATGGTTTACCTGGATGTTTGTTCACTTAATGACCTTAGTGGGCTTCAGGAATAAAATCATTGTTTTCGTAAACTGGGTTTGGAGTTATTTTAGTTACGACAGAGGAACACGTTTAATTATCAGGACCTTTGCAAAAGATAGAAGTGTGGATTATAGGGAAGAAGTGAAGAGTGAGGTACATTAGTTCATTTGTCATTGGTTGATTGGTTAATTTCCAGCGTCTAATGGTTCATAGTTGATAGTATGTTGGTTAATAGCCTAAGTGCATATAGCCACACGCTAATGGTTTATAGTTTATAGTTGATGGTTCATGGCCAAAATGGTTAATTGTTATAGTCGGAACCATCAACTTTCAACCGAAATATTAGCAAGCAGGCTATAAATCCATCATGCACCCTGGCTATCAACGAACCTAACCATGAACCATCAACTATAAATTTCAAATTCTTTCCTTATTTTGCTAAAAATTCCACTAGCCAAAAACATGAGCCAAAACAATTTCAAATTAGTAGAGTGTCCGCGCGATGCCATGCAGGGATTACACGATTTTGTTCCCACTGCGCTTAAAGCCGAATATTTAAATCTTTTGCTTCAGGTGGGTTTTGATACCCTTGATTTTGGAAGTTTTGTGTCGCCTAAAGCCATTCCACAAATGGCAGATACAGTCGATGTTTTAGCACAATTGGATTTAAGCAACACCGCTACAAAGCTTTTGGCCATTGTAGCCAATTTAAGGGGCGTAGAGGACGCGGTAAAGCATAAAACGATTGATTACCTTGGTTTCCCTTTTTCGATTTCTGAGACGTTCCAGCATCGTAATACCAATTCGAGCATATCACAATCATTAAATACGGTCGAAGAAATGCTCTCCCTTTGTGCTAAAAATAACAAAAAAGCGGTTGTTTATTTGTCTATGGGTTTTGGAAATCCTTATGGTGATGAATGGAATTATGAAATTGTAGAAAAATGGGCTGATGTTCTCGTGAATAAAGGAGTAGAGATTTTATCGCTGGCTGATACCGTAGGTGTTTCCACTCCGGAAAAAATAGAAAGTATATTACCTAAATTGATTTCAAGGTTTAACAATACAGAAATTGGAATCCATTTGCACTCCACTCCTGCCGAGCGGCTCGCAAAGATCCAAGCTGCTTATCATTCGGGTGTAAAGCGTATAGATTCAGCTTTAAAGGGCTTTGGTGGCTGTCCAATGGCTGCTGATGACTTAACCGGAAACATTGCTACGGAAGATGTTATTGGCTATTTGAATGCAAAAGGAGAAAACCTCAATTTAAATATTGATAAATGGAATGAGGCTATGGCGTTATCGGGAAAGATATTTTGGTAGGTTCCTTTTAACTCCCGAGGTCGTCATTTCGAGCGGAGTGAAACGCAGTCGAGAAATCTATATCAAAAGATTTCTCCATTTCGCTGCGCTTCAGTCGAAATGACGATATTAGGAACCGGTGTCTCTAGGCTAACTATTCCTTAAACCTTCTTCACCATTTTAAAATGCTGAATCCCAGCTTCCTCAAATTGCTCCCCCTCAGCTACAAAACCAAACTTAGCATACAAACTCATAGCATCTAATTGCGCATTCAGGTAAATATAATGTGCATCTTCTGGCAGATCAGATAATGCTTCAGCAATTAGTGCCCGGCCAACTCCCTGCCCTCTAAAATCTTTTAAAACTGCAAAACGTTCAAGCTTATACCCAAGGTCGGTTTTACGCCATCTACAGGCACCGCAAGGTTGTCCATTATTTGTAGCCAGAAAATGAATAGACTCATCTTCATGCTCCCACTCCAGCTCCGGCGGACAATTCTGTTCGTCTACAAATACAATTTTACGTATAGCAAATACTTTATCTAAATCTTCGGGATGGTTAACTTTTTGAACGTGCAGACTCATTATCGTGGTGTTTAAAGTGTTTATTCGTTTTTAATTTCGATTCATTTAACTCTTTCGCTACATCTATCGAATGTGAACAATGAATATCGGCCTCTTTTTTGGCAAGTGTGGCAATCGCAACGTAAAATTTATGTAACTGATCCAGTTCTTTTTCACTCAGATCTTCAATATCAACCATCCGGTTACTTGCCCCCTGCTGTGCAGCAATCAATTCATTTAATTTTAACTGGATCGCTTTACCATCTTTATTCTGTGCTTTCTGGATCAAAAAAACCATCAAAAAAGTAATAATCGTTGTACCTGTATTAATCACCAACTGCCAGGTTTCAGAATAATTAAACAGAGGGCCGGTTACTGCCCAAATAATTACTATAGCAGTTGCCGCAATAAATGCAACAGAACTACCGGTAAACTTGGTTGCCGCGTTAGCGAATTTCTCAAAAAAATTATTTTTTTTAGTATCGTTTTTAGATTTTGCCATCACAATTTGTTTGCTTAAATATAACCATAAAACAAACAAAAGCGCCATAAGTTTTTAAACCCATGGCGCTTTTGTTTAATTATCGAATGATTGATTTTTTGAATGGTTGAATGGAAATCCAATCTTCAAAAACCGATCAAATCTTACAGCTTATCGTTAACATTGATGCAGTTCAGATCTTCGAAAGCAGTAGTTAAACGCTTTACAAAAGTTTCTTCACCTTTACGTAACCATACGCGTGGATCATAGTATTTTTTATTTGGTTTATCATCGCCATCAGGGTTACCGATCTGGGCTTGAAGATAAGCTTCATTCTTTTTGTAATATTCTAAAATACCTTCCCAAAATGCCCATTGCATATCAGTATCGATATTCATTTTAATTGCGCCATAAGAAATTGCTTCTCTGATTTCTTCCTGAGTAGAACCAGAACCACCGTGGAATACGAAATTGATAGGTTTCTCTGCAGTTAAGCTGAATTTTTCTTTGATGAAATCCTGAGAGTTCTTCAAAATTACCGGTTGCAATTTTACGTTACCTGGTTTATAAACACCGTGTACGTTACCAAAAGCAGCAGCAACAGTAAAACGAGGAGAAACTTTGCTTAATTCTTCGTAAGCATAAGCCACTTCACTAGGCTGAGTATATAATTTAGAGCTGTCTACATCGCTATTATCAACACCATCTTCTTCACCACCTGTTACACCAAGTTCGATTTCGATAGTCATGTTCATTTTAGCCATGCGTGCTAAGTATTTAGCAGAAATTTCCATGTTTTCTTCGATAGATTCTTCCGATAAATCCAACATGTGTGATGAAAACAAAGGTTTTCCGGTTTCAGCGAAGAATTTTTCACCGTGGTCTAAAAGTCCATCAATCCAAGGCAATAATTTTTTAGCGGCGTGGTCGGTATGTAAAACCACGGCAACACCATAATGCTCTGCCAATAAATGTACATGTTTAGCAGCCGATACAGCTCCTAAAATACATGCTTGCAATTTCTCATTATCTAATGATTTACCAGCATAAAACTGTGCACCTCCGTTAGACAATTGAATCATAACAGGCGAATTTACTGCCTTAGCAGTTTCCAATACCGCATTAACCGTATTGGTACCGGTTACGTTTACTGCTGGTAAAGCAAACTGATGTTTTTTAGCCTGCTCAAACAATTCTTGAACGGCATCTCCGTAAATTACGCCTTTGTAGCCTTTTAAACTCATTTCTTGTTAATTTTATTAAGTCCGAAGTTATAAAAAAAAATAACATTCCAAGCTTTTGTAACAACAGAATTATTTGCCTAACAGCAAAATAAAGCCTGTTTAGTGTAAAAAAGACATTATCCTTAGTGTAAAAAAGACACACTTCAGTTTTCAATTCTAAGTTTACAATGGGCAAATACAGGTTTTCAAATTACTTCAGCTATTAGCTATTAAGCATCAACCACTTAACCATCGACTATTTTTACATCTAATAAGGGTCGACTTTATTTTATTTTTCGTTTCTTTGCAATCCAATTCTTCAAAAAATTATATGGCTTGGTTTAAAAGAGAGAATAAAGGTATCATTACCACAACAGAAGAGAAAAAAGAAGCACCAGATGGTTTGTGGAATAAATGTCCAAATTGTAAGAAACCGCTACATCAGGCAGAACTTCAGGAAAACAAATACGTTTGTCATTACTGCAATTACCATCTGAGAGTAGGCTCAAAAGAATATTTCGAGGTTTTATTTGATAATAACGAATTTAAAGAGCTGTTCCCTAACTTAACATCAGGCGACCCTTTAAACTTTAACGATAACAAACCTTATACCGATAGAATTAAAGAAAGTCAGGCTAAAACTGGCTTAAAAGATGCTATCCGGGCAGGTGTTGGTAAAATTGAAGGTCAGGATCTTGTTATTGCTTGTATGGATTTCGCTTTCATCGGTGGTTCAATGGGTTCAGTTGTGGGCGAAAAAATTGCACGTTCAATTGATTACAGCATCAAACATAAAGTTCCATTTTTGATGATTTCTAAATCAGGTGGTGCACGGATGATGGAAGCTGCATTTTCATTAATGCAAATGGCTAAAACATCAGCCAAACTGGCTTTATTAGGTCAGGCTAAAGTTCCGTACATCTCTTTATTAACCGATCCGACTACGGGCGGTGTAACGGCATCGTATGCCATGCTTGGCGATATCAACATTGCCGAACCAGGTGCTTTGATCGGTTTTGCCGGTCCAAGGGTAATTAAAGAAACCATTAAAAAAGATTTACCGAAAGGTTTCCAAACCTCCGAATTCGTTCTGGAACATGGTTTCCTTGACTTTATCGTTGACAGAAGAGCCATGAAAGCTAAATTGGGCGCTTTTATCAAAATGATGAACAATTAGTTGTTCAATAGTTCATTGGTCATTTGTTCATGAGTACAAGTTGCCCAGTAAACAAATAAACTTATAATAAGAAAAGCAGGGCTTAAATAACTCCGGTTAATTCAGTCCTGCTTTTTGCTTCTCCCGATTTTACATCGGGACCACGGCAATCAGGTTTAGCTTGCATAGCCAGTGGTTCTTATGAGGGGTTTTTCTAGCGAGTGTATTTTACCATAAAGGTACCAAGACACAAAGAAAAAGGCTATTCCTTACTTAGGTGAACTAAAGTGTCTTAGGTGGTCAAAAGATACTGGGTATTAACACCAACTCCTGCAACATTTCCATTAACATCCCCCAACCCTACTCCATATTTCATAAATTAGGGTATCAAATAATCAACCCTAATTAATTATGAATAAAAAGCTACTATTTTCTGCCCTATTCTTGTGCGCTTCTGTAAGCGTTTTTGCGCAAGACAGGAAAGTAATCGACAATATTGTTAAAGAAGTAAACGAAAACTCTCAATTAGAAAAACTTGCGCACGAATTACTTGATGTTGTTGGTCCGCGTTTGGTTGGTTCGCCACAAATGAAACAGGCCAACGATTGGGCAATTAAAAAATATAGTGATTGGGGCATCTCTGCCAAAAATGAAAAATGGGGTGAATGGGCAGGCTGGGAAAGAGGCATTACGCATATTGATCTGGTAAGTCCGCGTGTACGCACTTTAGAAGGAACACAATTGGCCTGGAGCCCATCAACCAATGATAAAGCGATTAATGCAGAAGCGATTATTCTTCCAGAAATAACAGATTCAGCATCTTTTCAAAAATGGTTACCCAATGTTAAAGGTAAAATTGTTTTAATTTCCATGAACCAACTTTCTGGCCGACCAGAAAAAAACTGGGAAGAATTCGCTACAAAGGAACTTTTCGAAAAATTTAAAAAAGAAAAAGCTGAGGCTGTAAAAGCATGGACAGCCAGCATTGCTAAAACAGGTCTAACCACTAAAACACTTCCTGTAGCTTTAGAAAATGCAGGTGCAGTAGCCGTGGTAATCAATAATTGGTCGCAGGGTTTTGGAGTAGATAAAATTTTTGGTGCAAACACCACAAAAGTGCCAACTTTGGATTTATCAGTTGAAGATTACGGTTTAGTTTACCGTTTGGCATTAAATGGCGACAAACCGAAGCTTAAGATCGAGGCAGATTCGAAGAAATTAGGTGCTGTACCTACTTTTAATACCATCGCTGAGATTAAAGGTACGCAAAAGCCAAATGAATATGTGATGCTTTCGGCTCATTTTGATTCTTGGGATGGCGCAAGCGGCGCTACAGATAATGGTTCAGGTACGATTTTGATGATGGAAGCCATGCGCATTTTGAAGAAAATCTATCCTAACCCAAAACGTACCATCCTGGTTGGCCATTGGGGAAGTGAAGAGCAGGGTTTAAATGGTTCAAGAGCTTTTGTAGAAGATCATCCGGAGATTGTGAACAACCTCCAGGCCTTGCTTAACCAGGATAACGGAACAGGCCGCGTGGTTAACATTGGTGGACAAGGCTTTGCTAAATCAAAAGATTACATTACCCGTTGGTTAGCAGCAGTACCGGATACTATTAAAAACCAGATCAAAACCAGTTTCCCAGGAACACCGGGCGCAGGTGGATCAGATTTCGCGTCATTTGTAGCTGCGGGAGCGTTGGGTTATTCGCTCAGTTCTACCAGTTGGGATTATGGAACATACACCTGGCACACCAATCGCGACAGTTATGATAAGTTGGTTTTCGATGAAATTAGAAGCAATGTGATTTTAGCTGCCATTATGGTTTATATGGCATCAGAAGATCCTGAAAAAACCTCAACAGAAAAAGCAAAAGATTTACCGGTTAACGAACGTACCGGAAAAGCATCTACCTGGCCGGTACAAACTAAATCGAACAGAAAAGGTGGGTTGTAAATAAATAACCCCGAGGCAAGCCTCGAGGTATTAAAAGAGCCGGAGTTGTTCTAAATGCACTTTTTGATACTCATTTTCCTTGCCTTGATTCTCTATATATTTTTTTATCACGTCTTTATTGCCATATTGACCAACAGTATTTGCATAGTAGCCACTTGTCCAAAAATTGCCTCCCCACAACAATTGCTTTATTTCCGGATGGCGTTTAAAAAGCTCACGAGCTGTGAGGCTTTTTATCAAGGTCACAAGTTTCGAAACACTCATCGAGGGAACAGATTGAACTAAAAAATGAACATGGTCTGGCTCGTAACCTATTTCCAAAAACTGCAATTCATAACGCTCGGATATCTCCACGCAAATATCTTTCAATGAAACACCTGAAGAACTGTTTAGTGCTCCACGACTATATTTCAGAGGAAATACCAGATGGTATAACAAAAGGGTCTTATTGTGACGTTTATAAATATGTTCATCCACAATGCAAATGTATTTGAAAACTCTTCGTTTTCAAACTTTCCGCTTTGACCCCGAGGCAAGCCTCGAGGTATTCTCGGAATAAAGACTTGAATACATTTTAAAGGAGCATTTGGAAACAGGTGCTCTTTTTTCTTGCAGCAACCCTGAATATGCTGTCATGCTGAGACACGAAGCATCTGCGACCTATGAAACAGATGCTTCGGCCTCAGCATGACAACAAGCGGTATTACTCCTCTTTCTTCTGAAACTTATAAAACAAATACCCTAAAAAAGGCAAAATTAATACACTTCCCAATAAAAGTGCTAAGCCCAAACTGTAAATAGTTTTTTCTGGCCCGGCTGTTTCCAATAGCGAAATTGCATCTCCGCTTTTTAAACGGATAAAGTTTGGAAAGTGGGCATAACTAATTGCCAGGAGGATCATCGTTACCTGGAAGCCCGCTAAAATGCGTAAAACCTTGGTTTTACCTTTAATCAGCAGATACCATAACAATATCAGCGATAAACTCGCCAAAACAATGGCCGATAAACCAACATTACTTTTAAAAACCCAGTCGGTTAATGGAATTTTATCTCTTTGGGCTGCAATAAAAACCATGGCACCAAAAACTACTGCAGCAACATTCATAAATTCGGCCTTTTTAATAAAACGGCGTTTATCATGATATTCATCTGTTTCGCCAATAAGATAGATGGCTGCCAGGAAACCGCAAAGTGCCACCGTAAAGAAGCCTACTGCAATTGAAAACCAGTTTAACCAACCCGATATATAGGCAGTATAAAAATCAGTCGCCTGTGTGTCGATATGGCCCGAAATTAAGCTTCCGGCAATTATACCCAGAAACAAAGCCGTTACAAAACTCGAATACCGAAATATCCGGTTGTATAACCACTGCATATCATCTTTCACGGCATCATAATGGCGGAATACAAAGGCAGTACCACGGGCAATAATCCCAATGAGCATAATGGCCAAAGGGATATGAAGGTAAACCGACATGGTGGTATAAATATGTGGGAAACCCACAAAAAGGATCACAATAGCAATGATCAGCCACATGTGGTTGGCCTCCCAAACAGGACCAATGGCCTGATACATGGTTTTACGGGTTTTACTCCTGTTTTTTGTTGAAGTAAACAGTTCTATAATCCCCGCGCCAAAATCGGCCCCGCCCAATAAAAAGTAGAGCAGAATGGCCATGCATAAAAATGTAATTACAACATCTTTCATAATTTATTTTTTTGCCACAGATTTATACAGATGAACACAGATTTCAAAGAAGTTAAGCAACATACATCAAAATTTTTATCCGTGTTCATCCTTTTTATCTGTGGTTAATTAATTCGTTTCAGATTTGTTATAAAGTACAGGTACCATTTTAATCTGTCGGTAAAGCAAAAACGTTACGATAATGCTTAGCGACACATAAATTGCCGAGAAGATGTAAAATGAATAAGCAATACCAGGCATCGGCGTAACGGCATCCTTAGTACGCATAATGCCATAAATAATCCAGGGCTGCCTGCCAACTTCAGTAACTACCCAACCGGCCTCTAAAGCGAGATAACCAAGCGGAATGGCGAAGACGAACAGTTTTAACAGCCAACGATTTTCGGTTAAAGGTTTCTTCTTAAAAAGGATAAAGAAATAGGTTAAAGCTACCAAAAGCAGTAAAGTTCCAATCCCTACCATGATCTGGAAAGCGTAATGGGTTATAGCGACTGGTGGATGTTCATTTTCCGGAATCTGATCCAAACCCTTAACTTCAGCTTGAAAATCGCCATGTGCAAGAAAACTTAAAGCGCCTGGAATTTTGATTGCCCCTTTTACCGTTTTATCCTTCTCGTTTACGATACCACCGATCAAAAGCGGGGCAGGTTTTTCGGTTTTATACAATGCTTCCATCGCAGCTAGCTTTGCAGGCTGACGTTTGGCTACGTCTTTTGCAGAGATATCGCCACTTAATGGCTGTAATAAAGCAGCAATACAGGCAAATACAGCCGCTATTTTAAAAGCTTTTAAATGGAACACCGCATTTCTGTCCCTTAGGATCATCAAAGCATGTACACCTACCACAGCAAAACCCGTTGCGGTAAATGCGGCCAAACACATGTGTAAAGCCTGACTAAACCAAGCTTTATTTAACATGGCTTGTATGGGATCGATATTGAGGTATTGTCCGTTTACAAAATCAAAACCTGCCGGACTATTCATCCAGGCATTGGCGGCCACTACGAGTATTCCGGAGGCCAAACCACTCACTCCTACTACCATTCCAGTAAACCAATGGAACCATTTATTTAACTTATTCCAGCCATAAAGAAAAAAGCCAAGGGCTATCGCCTCAATAAAAAAAGCTGTTCCTTCCAACGAAAAAGGCATTCCGAATATCGGTCCGGCATGATCCATAAATTTTGGCCAAAGTAAGCCCAATTCGAAAGATAACATGGTACCTGATACCGCACCGGTGGCGAAGAATATGGCCACCCCTTTACTCCAGGCTTTTGTGAGGTTTTTATACACCTCATCGTTTGTTTTAAGCCATTTGTAATGGGATACGGCCATAAAGAATGGCATCACCATGCCGATACAGGAAAAAATAATGTGAAAGCCTAATGATAAGGCCATTTGGGAACGGGCTGCTATAAAATCATCCATGGGCTGTAGATTTTGAATAGTAACAAATATAGTTGTTAAACACTAAAGCCTATGGTAATTCAATGACGTTGAAAGGATTATTTTAAATATAGAACGTTTATAAATTGAAAATAGATTTTGAGGTTGGTTGTTGCAGCAATGATTACTTGGTTTAACCACAGATGTGCACAGATAAACACAGATTTTGGAAGCATAATACCATTATCTATGCACATCCTTTTTATCTGTGGTTAATAAGCTCATGATTGTCTACCTCCCTTTTAGCTCATCATAAGCGGTGGTTAAACTCCTTGAATCAACTCGGAAAATTATTGTTAACCAGGTTATATCCAGCTCCCCTCCTAATTTAGGAGGGGAGCTGGGTGGTTAACGAATAAATATTTACACCCCTTTCAGCTCATCATAAGCAGCGGTTAAACTTCTTTCAATGCCTTCACCCTTCCATTCGGGTGCATTTGGGATCGTAGTCGTTTTTAAAATATCTTCTTTGCTTTTACCTGCTTTGATTTCGCCGCCCACAAAAGTTAAGAGGTTTTGAAGATAATTTTGATAAGCTTTAACATCAGCTTTATTTCCGGTTACTTTTTCCGGATCAAGGCTATGTCCCCAGATAAATAAGGTATCATTATCAAACTGGTTCTGGATCTTATCTAAAGCAGTGATCCAGTTGCCAATGTGTGCGCCATTTTCTCTATCAATATATGGAAATTTACGGTTGAAAACCAGATCACCAACATGTACGATATTGGCATTTTCGAAATGGTAAACGGCATCGCCATTGGTATGCCCTGAACCGTAATAATAAGCTTTAATATTTTCTTTGCCCACTTTCGCACTCCATTTTGTCCCAAAAGTGGTATCAGGCAGAAGCTGTTTATCTAAATTATTTGCTTTCTCTGCACCTCTTTTCTGGTTTACCAGCGAATTTTGGTGTGCAACCACTTTTTCTGCCAATCCTTTAAAAGAAATATTCCCAGCGGTATGATCGCCATGATGATGGGTGTTGATCAGATATTTGAAAGGTTTTTCGCCCAGTTTTTTTAATTCGTCTATTACATGAGGTGCTGTAGTCGGGAACTGTGCATCTACCACTACAAAACCATTGCTCGAATTTAACCAGCCAATGGTTCCTCCCTGTTCGGTAAATATACCCACATCATTACGGAGCGGCTTAAAATTATAAGCACGCAACAGCTCCTGCTGTGCAAAAACATCTGTTTTATAAATTGAAAGCAAGGCTACTGCCAGTGCTGAATTTTTGATAAAATTTCTTCTCTCCATTTTGCGATTAAGCTAAAAAAAACCACAGCAAATGCTGTGGTTTAAATTTAATGATTTAGATTCTAAAATAACAAATTATATCGCCGAACCTGGTGTAGTACCGGGTTCATGCCCAGGGCCTAATGGATTATTCTTACGGTCTTTATCTTTGTTAAACAGATTGGTCGTTACTTTTGATGATTTATTTTCATCTAAAGTTCTATCTTCTTTAATATCTTCTGCGGTTTTATCCAGTAAATCGTTCTCAACAACTTTACCTTTTTCTTTATTCGTTTCCATAGTAATTGTAAATTGATATACTATAGGAACAAGCTAAAAATAAGATTGTTTTTAATAGTTGTTTCTGGAATGGTTTTGGTACTTCCGATGTTTGGTGAGTCACCAAACATCGGAAGTAAAAATTTATGATTATCTTACTTAAAACATAATCATATGAATTCTGATATTTTTAAAGATAGAAGAAAATCATTCCTTGAATATAATGACATTTACTTTTGGACTTGCACAATTAAGGATTGGATGCTCTTATTAGAGCCACCTAATTATAAGCAATTAGTATTAAATTCCTTAAGAAAACTTGTTAAACAAAATTTTATTGAGGTTTATGGCTTTGTAATTATGCCAAACCATATCCATTTAATTTTGAAAATATTAAAACCAAACGGCAAAGAAAAACCGAATTCAAGTTTTTTAAAGGATACTTCACATGAGCTAAGGAAAGACCTTAATATCAATAACCCTAATTTTTTAAGACTTTTTGAGGTAACTGAATCGGATCGTAAATATAGAATATGGCAAAGGGATTCGCTCGCAATCAATATGTTTGATATAAATATTTTAGACCAAAAACTAAATTACATTCATTATAATCCATTACAAGAACGATGGCGTTTGGCTCAAAATACTGAAGATTACTATTGGTCCTCTGCCAGGTTTTATAAAACAGGAATAGATGATTTCAATATGCTAACAGATTATAGGGATGTATTCTAATTTGCTAATCCCTATGTTTGGTGGCTCACCAAACACGGTATTAAAATATTGTTTGGTGAGCCACCAAACAAGGAAACGGCGTCTCGCTAAGGCCCCTCAATTAATCTTGTCTCCACGCAAAAAAAAGTCTTAGCGAGACGCTAAGACCAGTCTAGGATTTTACAACATTGCTCCAGGCAATTTTCCCATTTCATGGATGCATCCGAAAGAATGAAATTTCCTTTTGTGTATTTTATTAAAATGGTTTGAAGATTCGAAAGAAAATGGATTGAAGATAAACTTGTAGATGTGTTTTCTTTCTGCGTTTAATTTTTCTTCCAATTTTGCATTTTCCAGATTTTGAGTATTGTTGTTCTTTTCCATGACGATATAGGTTATTGAAAACCTGGTGGGTTTTCAGGGTTAACAATTTTAATACTTAATAAAAGCTATTTTAAAATTTGCTTAACCTTATACCATGGGGTTTATGATAAGGTTTCGTTCTGGAACTACATTAAAATGGCGTGGATTGCCTTATGTTTGATTAAATATAAGCTTAATTTTTGAGCTTTGCAAGAGAATTTTATTAGTTTAAATGAGTAAGCATATTATTTCAATAATTAATTGTTTATTTTGGAAATCAGCCATAGTGGCATTTAGGTAGATACAGTCCTGCTCTTTACTTTACTCCGCTACGCTCCGTGTTCGCTCCGATCAGGTTTAGGTGGCACGGCCAGTAATCCTATTTAGGGTTGCAGGGCGCAAAGAATTTACCTGTAAGAATGAATTCTTCTCTTTCATCATACAACCTTAAATAGCAGCACCATCTTAATGGAGTTAAACCTGATTGAAGCGGATACCGGCCAAGTGCTTAAGGCCTGCAGGCGTATAAGCGTAAAGCAGGACGAACATTACAATGAAATACTGTCTTTGCTTTCCAAAAAAATCAGCTGTTTTTTGCCCACAAAAAAAGTCCCGATTTTCACCGGGACTCTCCTATTTGGTTAATGATATTTTAGACTAAAGCATTCTGCTTCACTACCATTTTAACTTTTTCGATTACGTAATCCAGATCCTCTTTAGTGGTATATTTACTAAAAGAAAAACGTACTGAAGGGCGATTTGGATCCGCATTGATACCATTTAGCACATGCGAGCCTATATTTGAACCTGAAGAACATGCACTACCGCCTGAAGCGCAGATACCATTGATATCCAAATTAAACAATAACATATCGGCCATGTCCATTTCAGGGAAAGAAACATTTAGTACCGTATATAAACTTTTATCGGCATCGGTTTCGCCATTAAAGCCAATACCTGGGATTTCGGCAACTAACTGTGTTTTTAGATAATCTTTTAGGCCCTGAATGTACGACTGATGCTGATCCATTTCTGCATAAGCAATTTCTAAGGCTTTAGCTAAACCCACAATACCATATACATTTTCGGTACCGCCACGCATGTTGCGTTCCTGTGATCCGCCGTAAATCATCGGTGGGATTTTAATATTGCTGTTTACGTATAAAAAACCAACGCCTTTAGGTCCGTGAAGTTTATGTGCAGCACACACAATAAAATGTGCTTTAAGCTCGCGTACATTGTGTGGATAATGGCCCATAGTCTGAACGGTATCGGCATGGTAAATAGCATTGTATTTCTCGCAGATATCGCCAACTTTAATCATATCGGTTAGTGTACCTAATTCGTTATTGGCATGCATTAATGAAACGAAAGTACGCTCGTTATTTTGAAGCAATTCTTCTAAATGGTTATAATCGATATTTCCTTTTTCATCAATATTAACGAAACTTAATTTATCGATCTCGCCATTTTTAAGCATCGTATTTAAGGTATGCTCAACAGCATGGTGCTCTATTTTTGAAGTGATGGCATGTTTAATGCCATAAGCTGAAATTCCGCAACGGATAGCTGTATTATCGGCCTCTGTGCCTCCGGAAGTAAAAAATATCTCAGACGGAGATGCATTTAACAGACCTGAAACGGTTTTACGGGCTTTCTCCACGAGTGTTCTCACCTCACGGCCAAGTGCATGAATGGCAGATGGGTTACCAAAGTAATTTTCCATCACATTTGTCATTTCTGCGATTACTGCTGCATCTAAAGGCGTTGTGGCCGCATTATCTAAATAGACCCTTTTCATTTCTATGAATATTTAAAAGTTTTTTGTTGCAAAGATGCCTTGTTAAGGGCAAACTCTGATTTAAATGCCCAAGGTTTAATCGTTATATTAAACCTTGAACAGGTATGCTTGATCCTGAAACCTTAAAAGATTAAAGGTGTAATATTTCTTTAATGTCAGAAATAATTTTGTTAGCCAAATTCTCGGCAATGGTTTCATTTTCTGCCTCACTGTAAATCCTGATGATCGGTTCCGTGTTGGAGCGGCGCAAATGTACCCAGGTTTTATCAAATTCTATCTTCAAACCATCAATTGTACTATATGGCTGATTTTTATATTTCTCTTCTACCTGTTTCAATAAATTATCGATATCCATTTCTGGCGTAAGGGTAATCTTATTTTTAGAGATGTAGTATTGAGGATAGCTGGCCCGAAGTACAGAAATAGATTTACCAAACTTGGCCAAATGTGTTAAAAATAAAGCAATACCCACCAAAGCATCTCTACCATAATGCGATTCTGGATAAATGATTCCACCATTACCTTCACCACCGATTATGGCATTCGTCTCTTTCATTTTGTTAACTACGTTTACCTCACCTACTGCCGATGCATGGTATTCTGAACCCGCTTTTTCAGTTACATCTCGTAAAGCACGAGTTGATGACAGATTAGAAACCGTGTTTCCAGGCGTATTTTTCAATACATAATCGGCAACAGCAACTAGGGTATATTCTTCGCCAAACATGCTGCCATCTTCGTTTACAAAACATAAACGGTCAACATCAGGGTCTACTACAATACCTAAATTTGCGTTCTGTTTCTGAACTTCTTTCGATATTTCAGTTAAGTTTTCAGGAAGTGGTTCAGGATTGTGCGGAAAATATCCGTCTGGTGTACAATATAATTCTACTACCTTGTTCACTCCCAAAGCTTTTAATAAAGCAGGAATAAAAATACCGCCGGTTGAATTTACACAATCGATTACTATTTTAAAATCAGCTTTTTTAATCGCCTCAACATCTATCAATGGCAAGGCTAAAACTTTATCGATGTGCTTTTGAAGATAAGTATCGTTTTTAATTACTTTTCCAAGTTTATCTACCTCAGCGAAGTCAAAATCAGCACTTTCGGCTAAATCTAAAACCTCTTTGCCATCTGCATCGCTAATAAATTCTCCACTGGCATTTAATAATTTTAAGGCATTCCATTGTTTTGGGTTATGACTTGCGGTTAAAATAATTCCACCTCCTGCATTTTCATCTGGCACCGCAACCTCTACCGTTGGCGTCGTAGATAAACCTAAATCGATTACCTCAATACCCAGGCCTTGTAGTGTTCCGATAACCAGGTTATTCACCATCTCACCCGAAATACGTGCATCACGACCTAAAACTATTCTTTTATTGCCTGTTTTTTGTACCACCCAACTACCGAAGGCAGCCGTAAATTTAACAATATCAAATGGCGTTAAGCCGTCTCCTGCCCTTCCACCAATGGTTCCCCGTATTCCTGAAATCGATTTTATTAAAGTCACTGTATATAATTTGATGAGGCTCAAAAATAAGAAAAAAAACAAGATAGCTGCTATTTTACCCAGCTTCTGCAAGTTAATTTACATTGTTTTTATATCTATAAACACCATGTAATTAGTAGAGATAAGTTTCAATATCAAAATCAAAGGTATGTTCTATTTTGAGTTCCTTTATAAAAACAGGCATCCTATCAACCGGCTTATTAAAACCTTAATAATTTATTACATCAGTGTACATCTGCAACTCAATCTTCGCAAAGCACAACCACTGGCTTATTAATTTCTATGCAATAATGTTGCATAAAACACCACTCGAAACTTTACTAGCGATTGTAAAACCTTATATTTGCATCTTTTTAAGATACAAACGGCTTTTATATGCAGCGCAAGTGGTTTCAATATTGGTTTAATTCGCCATATTATCATATTCTTTACCAACAACGAAATGATGCTGAAGCCGAATTCTTCATTGACAAACTCACGGATTACCTTCATCCAAAAGCCGATGCTAAAATGCTCGATATTGCCTGTGGAAAAGGCCGGCATTCTATTTACCTGAATAAAAAAGGCTTTGATGTTACGGGGATAGATTTATCAGAACAAAGCATAAAATACGCCAAGCAATTCGAAAACAGCAAACTACACTTCCTTGTTCACGATATGCGGAGGCTTTTTTACATCAATTATTTTGATATCGCTTTAAACCTGTTTACCAGTTTTGGTTATTTTGATACAGAAAAAGACCACGTAAATGCGCTTAAAACTTTTCGTAAATGTTTAACCGCCGATGGGATTTTGGTGCTGGATTATTTTAACACGGAGAAGATTATCCGCAATTTAAATTCCTGTGAAACAAAATCATTGGATGGGATCACTTTTCACATCACCAAAAATGTTATAGATGGGAAAATTATTAAAAAGATAAATTTCGAAGACAAGCAAAAAGTGTATCATTTCGAAGAGCGGGTACAGGCATTTAGCTTTGAAGATTTTGAACGGATGTTGAGCAAAGCGGGCATGGTTATCGAAAAGACGTTTGGTAATTATGACTTAGCTGATTTTGACGAAAAGAGCTCAGACCGGTTAATTTTAATCTGTAAAAAAGCATGATAGAAAGCATACAGCAATTTGATGTAGAATTGTTCTTGAAAATCCACCGTGGACTTTCAAACAGCTTTTTTGATTGGCTGATGCCTTTAATGCGCAACCGCTTTTTCTGGTCGCCACTCTACCTCTTTATTGTTGTTTTTTGTATTAAGCAATACAAAAAACAAGGTTATTATATCATTGGAATGGTGCTGTTCACCTTTGCCATGGGTGATTTAATTGCCTCCCGGGTTGTAAAACCCTGGGTATCACGTGTGAGACCTTGCAATGATTTAAGTTTAGCGAACGACATTATCCATCGCGTACCCTGTGGAAGCGGTTTAAGTTTCCCATCGGCTCACGCTACCAATCATTTTGCTATAGCTGTTTTTTTAATCTGCATTTTTTACAGCAGATGGAAACCTATTTTACCTATTGGCCTACTTTGGGCGTTTATTATCAGTTTTGCGCAGGTATATGTTGGTGTTCATTACCCTGTTGATGTAACAACCGGCGCCTTGTTAGGAATCACAATTGGCATGATTTGTTCGAAAATATTTAAAAAATTACAACCTGATTTTTAACCTATGGAAATCTGGAAACTCTGCGTACTCTTTTTCTGTGCCTTTTTAGGCGGAACGGCTATCTTTTTGGTTAAAAGTGATAAATCTAAATTACTTAAACTGATTTTATCTTTCAGTGGCGCCTATTTATTTGCCATTACGGTTTTACATTTAATTCCAGATGCCTACAGCGGGCCTGATAAAACTGAAATTGGTATATTCATACTGATTGGTTTCCTTTTGCAGATCTTCTTAGAGCAATTTTCAGAAGGTGTAGAACATGGCCATATCCATAAACATCATGATGGACATGTTTTCCCTTTCGGGATTATGATCAGTTTGTGTTTACATGCCTTTTTAGAAGGGATGCCCTTGGCAAAAGAGCAACATAATGAATTGATTTTTGGTATTTCGCTACACCATATTCCTGCAGCATTTGCATTGGCGAGTATATTAATGCAAAACCATTATAAGAAAGGCAGCATTGTATTTTACCTGATTGTGTTTGCGATTATGGCACCCCTTGGTTTTTATGTAAGTGTTGGTTTAAGTAACGGCACTATTGGCGGCCTTGACGCTTATTTCAATAAAATTATGGGCATTGTAATTGGTATTTTCTTACACATTTCTACCACCATCTTATTCGAATCGAGTGCCGATCATAAAATCAATACCCGCAAAATGATTGCTGTTTTATTAGGTATTGGTGTAGCATTGATTGGTTTCTTTGCCGGACATTAGTTCAGTTGGCAGTTTTCATTTAGCAGTTGGTAATGCCAGTTTTCAGTTGACAATTTCCCAACTAAGCAACTCGTCGATTAACCGATTAACCATTTCAAACAATTAACTCACTAACCGTTTTAAACGTTTAATCGTTTATATATTTAACCTTTTCAAAAAAACATCTGTAAATTCGTGTATGGATGAGATTGTAAATGAACCTGTTGTAGCCTATCAAAAAAGGCATTATACCATTGAAGAATACCTGGAGATGGAAAAAGAAGCGACAGTTAAACATGAATATTACCAAGGTGAGATATTTGCCATGTCTGGCGCCGGCGACAACCACAATGAGATTTTCAGCAATGTTTTTACAGAAATAGGCACAAACTTAAAGGTAAGCCATGCAGGCCTTATGGTAGTGATAAACGAATGAATATCCCCGAAAATACATTATTTACCTATCCTGATATTTCCATTTATTGCAATGGTTTAACGCATAGCGATGTTGATGAAGATACCTCAATTTTACCAACTGCGATTATTGAAATACTTTCACCTTCAACCAAAAATTACGATAGAGGCAAAAAGTTTATGCTGTATAAAGATATTCCTTCATTAAAAGAATACATCATGATCGATTCAGAATCGGTTTGGGTTCAGGCCTTTTATATTGATGATGAAAATAACTGGAAACTTAACGAGCACAAGGAGATTTCTGATACCCTAACCCTAATTTCGATGGGATTTGATATAGCTTTAAGCGATATTTACTATTATGTTACCTTTTGAAATCGGAGATCTTAACTTTATTTTTTAATTGTTAAAGCGAAAATTCAAAAACCTGTGAAATAACCAGTTAACACAATATCCGTGTTAAACGTTTAATCGTTTATATATTTAACCTTTTCAAAAAAACATCTGTAAATTCGTATATGGATGAGATTGTAAATGAACCTGTTATAGCCTACCAAAAAAGGCATTACACTGTTGAAGAATACCTGGAGATGGAAAAAGCATCAACAGAAAAGCATGAATATTTTCTGGGAGAGATATTTGCCATGTCTGGTGCAGCCTTTAACCATAATCTGATCTTTTCAAATGTTTTCGGGGTTCTTGCCCATAAACTAAAAGGATCTAAATGTATTCCGTTTGGCAGCGATATGAGAATGCATGTCCCAGAAAATACGCTATTTACTTATCCTGATATTTCCATTTATTGCAACGAAATTAAACATTTAAATGAAGATGAAGACACTATTTTGCAACCAACTGTAATCATCGAAATCCTTTCACCTTCAACCAAAAATTATGATAAAGGCAAGAAGTTTAATCTCTATAAAGATATTCCTTCGTTAAAAGAATACATTATGATCGATTCGGAATCGGTCTCGGTAGAGGCTTATTATATCGATGAAGAAAAGAATTGGGTGCTCAATCAACAGAAAGAGCTTTCTAAGGCATTAACCTTTGTTTCGATGGGGTTCAATGTAGCGCTAAGTGATATCTATTATTATGTTACCTTTTGAAATTGGAAAGCTTAACCCTATTTGTTTTAATTATTAAAGCGCAAGCCCAAACAACTATTAAACAACCAGTTAATATAATATCCGTTTTAAACGTTTAATCGTTTATTTATTATATGTTCAATTATAATTCAGGTAAATAAGTATATGGAAAATATTGTAGATGAACCAGCAGTAGCCTATCAAAAAAGACGTTATACTGTTGAAGAATATCTGGAGATTGAAAAAGAAGCGACAGTTAAACATGAATATTACCAAGGTGAGATATTTGCGATGTCTGGAGCCGGAGATAATCATAATTGGCTGTTTTCTAATATTTTTTTAGCAGTTGGAGGCAAATTAAAAGGGAAGTCATGCCACATTTTTGGAAGTGATAAGCGGATGAACATTCCCGAGAATAGTTTATTCACTTATCCGGATATCTCTATCTATTGTAACGATATAAAACATATTGATATTGATGAAGACACCTCAATTTTGCCAACTGTAATCATCGAAATCCTTTCCCCTTCAACCAAAAATTACGATAGAGGCAAAAAGTTTATGCTGTATAAAGATATTCCTTCATTAAAAGAATACATCATGATCGATTCAGAATCGGTTTGGGTTCAGGCCTTTTATATTGATGATGAAAATAACTGGAAACTTAACGAGCACAAGGAGATTTCTGATACCCTAGCCCTAATTTCAATGGGCTTTGATGTGGCTTTAATCGATATTTATGATCACGTTCGCTTTAATAAGGATAAATGAGTTTGTAAACAAAAGCCGAGAATTGCAAACTAAAAGCTGTCAACTACCAACTAAATCACTTCTTTTCCTTCTTTTTGCCATAAGCCCAGGGGCAATGTTTGCACTTATTTTTACAGCAATAACCGCGTTTTAGATGATAGGTTTCGGTAAAAACCATCAATCCATCTTCGTTAAAGTAAAAATCTTCGCCTTCTTTTAACATAATTATTGAATGACAGCATCTTGAATGAGTGAATTATAATGATTGAATATTAAATGAGGGAATGTTTTTAATCATTTTTCTTTATCGCCTCATTCAATCATTCTCTAACGTTATCATTCAATCATTTTTTAACCATTGAGTATTTTAACTTCGAGTTTATTTTTAAAATAATCTTTAAGCTGTTTACCATCACCATGCAAAGTCCATACTTGTTTTGGTTTAACTTTTTCTATGGTTTCTAAAATTGCATCCCAATCGGCATGATCAGAAATATAAAGTGAAATCCCGTTTTGTTGCTGCAGGTTCTTCCATCCCGAGGCAAAGGCACGTACTACATTAATTGCCTTATGGTAACTGTGAAAAACCATCGGCGGCACAATATAAACCTGATGTTCCTGATTATTTTTCATCACCTTTCTATCATACATTTTATAGTTCCCTACTTTTATGCCATAGTCCTCATATATTTTAACAAAGGGCATAATGCTGTGGTGAACCATAACGTTCTTTGTAGGGCAATGCTCGTTGAGCAATTGTATTATCCGCTGGCTTTTGCCCAATGCATAAGAACCAAGCATGATATTCACACTGGTTTCATTCAGCTTTTTAATTTCGTTTATGGGAGATGGATGTTTGGTTTCCGGATTAGCAAACGTACTTTCTGTAATTAAAACGTCTGCTTCTACAAATTCAAAAGGCTCACAGGTATTGTCCGGTTCAATCTTATAATCACCTGTATAAAGATACTTTACACCCTTGTATTCCATTAAAACCTGTGCAGAGCCTAAAATATGTCCGGCAGAATAAAAAGTAATGGTAACTTCTTTTATTTTGAAGGATTCATGATAACTTTTGGTAAAAAAATCAACCGCGGCAAATTTGCGGTAACGGTGTTTCATAAAAGTTGCAGTAGCAGCCGTGCAGTAAACATGCTGGCTTCCACCAATGGCGTGATCGCCATGCGCATGCGAAACCACCGCTTCATTTACCGGTTGTTGTGGATCTAGGTAAAAATCGCCGTAAATACAATATAATCCCGTTGGGGTAATGGCAATGAAATCTTCTAAAATCATTTATAAGGGTGAATAGAATTTAAGGATGTATGATTTAAGTTGATTAAGCCCTGGTATTCTTAAATTCTCTGGCTGACTTCAGGAATTCCTGGTGTAAAGCTAAAACCTGCCCGATTATGGATTGCTGTTCATCATTAACAATGAAATGATTTGCCATTTTCGATTTTTCTTCGTCGCTTAATTGTTTGTCCATACGGGCTTTAACCTGTTCTGCAGAAACACCGTCGCGTTGCATTACCCTTTTCAATTTAATTTCATAGGGTGCAGTAACCAGGATAGTAGTATCGCACATCTTATAAGAACCACTTTCGAAAAGCAAGGCAGCCTCTTTAAGTGTATATGGTGTATTTGCAGGTATGGTTTCTTCCCAGGCATCAAATGCCCTAAAAACAGCCGGATGAACTAATGCATTTAATTTTGCCAGCGCTTCTTCGTTATTAAAAACAATGCCTGCAATATGTTTATTGTTCAGTTTTCCATCTTCAAAATAACTTTCATTTCCGAAAGCAGATTTGATTCCTGCAACCAATAAAACATCTTCACACATGATTTCCTTTGCAACACTATCAGCGTAAAATACCGGAATCCCCAATACTTCAAAAACCTTGCAGGCCGTTGTTTTACCACTGCCTATACCACCTGTTATACCTACTTTATACATTATTTGTCTACAATGAAATCTATTTTGGAAGGGCTTACGCTTACCAACTTACAATAATCTGGAAATTCGGTAATCTTAACTGTAAAGCGGCGATGCCCTAAATTTTGCCATTCATCAACATCAATAGTTGCCGTAATAAAACTTTCATCAACCTGGTCATAATTGCTTAAAGCCACTAAAAAGGTAACTTTAACTTTTTTTGGATAAAGTTTAATGCTGTTATAGCTTCGGTTATTGGTAATTTTTAAAGGTACCTCGATGGTTTTTTCAGTAAATTCGTCTACAGGGACTTTAACCTCTACAGAGGATGGGTAGATGCTAACATTTTTGTGGATACTGTGCTGTAAGGCTACCCTGGTTGTACTGCTGCTCTGTATTTTATCCTGTTTAAGTGTATCAGTTGGCCAAAATTCTATTTTTGAAAGTTCTTCCAGCGGGCCAGCCACCTTAACATATTTTGGGTTAAGGATAATCTCACTCGAAATGCCATATTGTTTTTCGAAACTGAGTTTATCAATCAGTTTTACCGGAACTTTTTTAACTACACGTTTAGTAAAATCGAAATAAAGGGTATCGGGCTTAACAGAAATTACTTTTTGTGTACTTTCTAACTGTCTGTTAATATTAAAAAGCTGATCGGAGAAAACGACAAAATCTTTGGTATTCAGCTGACTCAGACTAACAGAAACAGAAGGCGGACTGATCCTTAAACGGGCAAACAGGAGCTGCCAGCCTGTTCCTTCTACCTGTAAATCTATAGTATCTGATTGTAAAGGGTAAAATGCCCTTTTAGTAGGTGCATTTTTAAAAACCAATACAGTCTTTGCTACATAAATATATTTGTTGTTTAATGCCATAAAAAGCCATGCAGCTATAGCCAGCAGCAAGCAGGCCAATAAGCTAAATACACGTCTTTTTTCAATCTTCGTTAACCTGATGAAGGGCATAATAAATTAATATTAACTGTAAGCTGGAAAAACTCTATCCAAAATGCATTTAATCAAATGTAGTAAAACAAAAACAGTCCCGAAAGTTTTCGGGACTGCTCAATTTTTATTATTTTTTATTAAGCTTTAGGTGCAGCCGGGGTTACTGTCGCTTTTGTTGCATCTAAAGAAACGGCCGATTTATCGAAACGGATTTTTACACCACCTTCAACTTCGATTAAAAAAGTTGTGTCATTCATATCGGCTATACGGCCATGAATACCTGCTGTAGTTACAATTTTATCACCTTTTTTCAGTTCACTGATTAATTTTTTATGGTCTTTGGCTTTTTTAAGCTGAGGACGGATCATAAAAAAGTAGAATACCAGCGCAATTGCCCCAAACATGATTAATTGTCTTGGATCAAATCCTCCTGCTGCCTCTAAAATTACTGTTGATGTCATTTTTTATTTTTTTTATTTTTTATGAATTTTGGTCCTTATGGATGATGCCATAAACAATTGAACCAATTTATTTTTTAGCAAGCACCTCTCCCACTAAATGGACCGTGGTTACCGTTGGGTTTGCATTTGAAGTGATGGTTACGACCTTATCTTGCATGCCCATTTTGCCTTCGCTATTGAAAACCACACTAATTACACCTTCTTTACCTGGTAAAATAGGTTCGCCTGGTACCTGCGGAATAGTACAGCCACAAGTTGCCGTTGCATTTGAAACGATGAGTGGGCTTTTGCCTGTATTTTTAAATTTGAAATCGTGCTTAACTTTTTCACCTTGTGTTATTTTACTGAAATCGAAAATATCGCGTTCGAAAACAATAACAGGTGCATCTGCTGGAGCAACTTTAGCTGTTTTTGATGTATCGTTGCCAACTGAAACAGCTGAAGCAGTTTCGTTGGTTTGATTATTTGCATTACGGCATGCTACAAAAGAAAGTGCAGCAATAGCCAGAATAAATGTTCTTTTCATTTTTAATCTTCGATTAATCCGCGGCCAATCTTTTTAATGGTGTTATTTTTCTTAAGATCGCCTAAAATTTTGTCTAAAATACCGTTAATAAACGAATTACTCTTCGGTGTACTGTAATCTTTTGACAACTCTAAATATTCGTTAATGGTTACTTTAACCGGAATAGATGGGAAATTTAGCAGCTCGCAAATGGCCATTTTCATCAAAATTGTATCCATTAATGCAATACGTTCTGATTCCCAGTTTTTGGTTCTATCGGCAATCATTTCCTGATATTTTGCATCGTTCTGCAAAGTATGTACAAAAAGATCCTGAACAAATTTGCTGTCTTCAACCCAATCAGCACTAATTTCGGTCAATTTATTTTTGAAAGGATCATCGGATGTAAAGTTTTTCAGGGTTTTGGCAACCATACCTTTCATCACTTCGTGATCTACCTGCCAGTTGATAAACTTCTCTTCGAAAACCTGAATAATAGCCTGGTTTTTCAAGATGATTTTACGGAAAATGTATTTGATGATATCTTTTGATGACTCTAAACTTTCGTTCGGATCGGCAAGATAATCGGCATATTCTTTTGATGCTTTTAAAGAATTGTAAACGGTTTTACGGATTTCCGGATCGAAACCCCAATCTACCTTGTACTTTTTAATTGCAGAAACATACTCTGGATTTTGCTGCATTAAAACGCTAAACTTATTGTGTAGCAATTTCATGTTAGGATTAATATCCTCTGCAGTTTTAATAAACTTATTTGCGCGCTCTGCGGCGTCGTTAGCAGTAAATTCGGTAACTTCTACCATTAAAGATAACATCCAGATGTACATTTCGTACACGCTATCGATGCTCTGCATTAAAGTTTTCAAATCACCTTTAATGTCTTTTTTGTCTGCCATGTGCCATGCAAAAATATTTTGCAAAGCTTTGATTCTTAAGTGCCTTCTGTTTAACATGAATGTAAGAACGAGTGTGGTTTTTTAAAACCTGTTTTAATAATTATGATTTAATATGACGATTTAATTTTTTTAACATCTGCAATCCGTTTCTCGGCAATCTGGTTTGCGGCAATATTTGTTGATATGTTTTCGGTTTTACTTAATTTAATTACACTGCGTGTAGCATCGTAAATATTCTCTGTAAGCTGTACGGTACGTTTTTTACCAAAACCAGTTAACTCCGAATAGCAGGAAATTAATCCGCCAGCATTAATCAGGTAATCAGGTGCAAATAAAATCCCCTTCTTCAAAAGCAGTTCGCTATCTAAAACCTCATCTTTTAACTGGTTGTTTGCTGAACCTGCAATAATTGCAAATTTCATTTTTTCGATGGTTTTGTTGTTAACGGTAGCACCCATTGCACATGGGGCATAAACATCGGCATCAGTGGTAAAAATTTTATCGGCCTCGATCGGTTTCGCTTTATATTTACGGGCAACATAAGTTAATTGTTCCTGGTTAATATCGCTGATCAAAACTTCGGCATTTTCTTTTCTTAACAGGGCAACCAGGTGCTCACCAACATTTCCGATACCTTGTACTACAATGGTTCTACCAGCAAGCATATCTGTACCGAATACCTCTTTAACACTGGCTTTAATACCTAAATAAACACCTTGAGCAGTAAAAGGAGCCGGGTTACCTGCCCCACCGATTGACTCAGGAACACCAGTAACATAATTGGTTTCCATACGGATATATTCCATATCGCGTGTATTGGTCCCCATTTCTTCTGCGGTAATAAATTCGCCATTTAGGTTTTTAATAAACCTACCATAGCTACGCATTAAAGTTTCTGTTTTGTCTTTCCTGGAATCGCCAATAATTACGCCTTTTCCGCCGCCCAGGTTTAAACCTGTTATCGCTGCCTTGTAAGTCATTCCGCGTGATAATCGCAGCGCATCTTGTAATGCTTCGCCTTCCGTGCTATAACTCCACATGCGTGTTCCGCCCAATGCAGGTCCCAATGTGGTATCGTGTATAGCGATAATTGCTTTTAAACCTGTATCTGGATCATTACAGAAAACCAATTTTTTATGCCCATAGACACTTAATTGATCTAAAATTGATGAATCTGACGGAGAATTTGCTGGCATATTAACGTTCGGCTAACCTGCTGCAAAATTAAAATAAAAAACCATTATTACATGTATTTAACGAAACTATAACAAAAATTAATTTGGACAGGATTAAATAAACAAGGTTATTAGTTTAAAAAAAGTATTATTTTGGAGAAAAACGTACTCCATCTCATCTGAAGAACCACCGGCTTATGTTAAATAAACCTGATAAAGCGGAAAGCCCACAGCGCAGCGAGGACTTGAAGCGATAGCAGGACTTACATAACCCAAAAACACCGAACCTTGCTTTTCAAAATAATCATTGACCACCTAAGCCACCTGAGAACAGCTTAGTTACCCTACATATCCCATCCCACATCTCCCCTTTGACATCCGAAAGTGTCATTAATTTTTAAAGCTTAGGCCCGAATAGATAAATATGTATTATGAAATAACAAAATTAGCTAAGTTTGTACAACATGAAACACCTGAGCCGATTAAACAAATACTTCCTAAAATACAAATGGTGGATTATACCCGGAAGCATTTTCGTGGTGATTTCTAATATTTTTGGTGTAGTGCCAGCTCAGGTAATTGGCTATGCAGTTGATCTGATTGACGAAAACATCCAAATATTTAATCTCTTTCATGGTTTCGATCGGCAGGCCATAATTTACGACATATTTAGCAGTAACCTTTTATTTTTTGGGTTGCTGGTTATTGCACTTTATTTATTGCGTGGGCTGTTTCTGTTTTTTATGCGCCAAACCATTATTTTAATGTCGCGGCATATAGAGTTTGATATGAAAAACGATATCTACCAACATTATCAGGAGTTGAGCCTTGGTTTTTACCGCCGGAATAACACCGGAGACTTAATGAACCGGGCAACAGAAGATGTTAACCGCGTAAGGATGTATGTTGGTCCGGCGATTATGTACACCATTAATACCTTCGTTTTATCGGTGCTCATTATCTGGTCTATGTTTGATGTTAATTCCAAACTGGCCATTTATTGCCTGTTGCCCCTTCCCTTCCTGGTGGTGATTATCTATTATGTGAATACGCTGATTTTTAAAAAAAGCGGCAAGATCCAGGAGCGGTTGTCAGATCTTTCGAGCTTTGTACAGGAACGTTTTTCGGGGATCAGGATCATTAAATCATATGTTCGCGAAGATTACACCCGAAACATGTTCGAAATCCAGAGCAATGATTATAAAAAAGACTCGATGAACCTGGTTAAGGTATCAGCTTTGTTTTACCCGACCATGCTCCTATTAATTGGATTGAGTACGATTTTAACCATATATATTGGAGGGATCCAGGTAATGAATGGCAGCATTACCGCAGGGAATATTGCCGAATTTATCATTTATATTAACCAGTTAACTTTCCCGGTAACCATGCTGGGCTGGGTTACTTCTTTAATCCAGCGGGCTGCAGCCTCACAACAAAGGATAAATGAGTTTTTAGATATCCCATCTGACATTCAATCTAAAGAAACTACAGAAATTGAGTTAAAGGGTAATATCAAATTCGATAATGTGAGTTTTATCTATCCGGATACAGGCATTGAGGCCTTGAAAGATGTGAGTTTTGAAATCAATAGTGGCGATTTTGTAGCCATTATCGGCAAAACAGGGTCAGGAAAATCTACATTGGCAAATCTGATTATGCGGATGTATGATGTAGAAAACGGCAGGATAGGCATCGATGGAAAGAATATAAAAGCACTAAATCTCAAAGATTACCGAAGCCAAATTGGCTTTGTGCCGCAAGAGGTTTTCCTTTTTTCTGACACCATAAAAAACAATATAGCCTTTGGTTTAGACCAAGTTACCGATGAAGAAGTGCATGATGCGGCTAAAAACGCTTCGGTTTATACGAACATTATTGATTTTGAAGAAAAATTCGAAACCATGTTGGGTGAACGGGGAATAACACTCTCAGGAGGACAAAAACAACGTGTTTCTATTGCAAGAGCACTGATTAAATCGCCTAAAATTTTAGTCTTCGATGATTGTCTTTCGGCAGTTGATACTAAAACCGAGGAAGAAATACTACAAAACCTTGGTAAAATCATGGCTGGAAAAACCAGTATTTTAATTGCCCATAGGATTTCGACCATAAAAAATGCAGATAAAATTCTGGTACTTGATGACGGGAAAATCATCGAACAAGGCACACACAATGAATTACTTAAGCTAAACGGCAGTTATAGGGAGCTTTATAATAACCAACTTTTGGAGGAGGAAACGCGTACGATTTAAATTGTATTAAAATTGTATTTTGAACTTTAAATATTTGCTTTATATTTACCGAAACCAAAAACCAACATCAATACCAACCATGGGAGAATTCGACAACAAGGAAAGAGAAGAAGTTTTTTCAAAGAAAGTAAGAGCAGGTAAGAGAACTTATTTCTTCGACGTGAAGGCTACTAGATCGGGTGATTATTATTTAACAGTTACCGAGAGCAAGAAAAGATTAGAAGACGGTGTGTTTGTAAAACATAAAATCTTTTTATACAAAGAAGATTTCGAAAAATTTGCAGAAGGACTAAACGAAACGGTTGATTACATCAAAACTCACCAGGATGTGGTTGAAAAACGTTATGAATACTCTGAAAATGGAGAACATAGCACTAAAGCAAGCGACGATTTTACTTTTTAAGTAATTATAATTTCAATAGAAAGCCTACAGATTTTCAAAATCAGTAGGCTTTTTTTATTTGTGTATAATTTATTGTTTACTTTATACCTACACTATTTACGGCTACAGCGAGAATTAACAGAAAATAACTCACGAGTAACACAATGGTAAGTATGCCCCAAAATTTAAAAAGTGATTTTGCATTTGCAATGGCATCGTTTAAATTTTCCTGATCGCCAAACAGCACACCTTGTTTGCCCTTGGCTGAAAAACGTAACAACAATAAACTTGGGTAAAAAAAGAGGAGCGCCAGCAAAAGGTAAAATATGGTAATGCCCGTTGCGCCGATACTGGCCAATGGCCCTAATTGATTGAGCATAGCCGGATTAGCTGTTATTGCTGCCCCTATTCCAAATGAACTTAAGGTTAAAAATGCAGAGACAACAAAACCTACAACCGATAAAAACCTTGCCCATTTACTCATATCGTAAAAATAGCTCCGCATTTCTTCGGTAACAACCAATTTTACTTCCTGAGGTACTTCATTTTCAAAATCTTCCATTTATCTCTATCTATTTTGGGCTAAACTTAGATAAAATATAGATTTGATACAATAGCAAGGGTTTAAATAAAGGTTTTAAAAGCTTATCTTTGCGCGGAAATTGAGATGTGAGATGTGAGATGTGAGATGTGAGATGTGAGATGTGAGATGTGAGATGTGAGATGTGAGATGTGAGATGTGAGATGTGATGGCTTGATGGATGACAGCTAAAAGCCACCAAACTAATGCTCAAGAATGAATGCACGGCTATTGACCATAAGACTATGAACCAATAGCCATAAACTTAAGAACTAAAGACAATAATATAAATGGCATTACAATGTGGTATAGTTGGTTTACCAAATGTTGGAAAATCGACTCTTTTTAACTGTTTATCAAATGCAAAAGCGCAGGCAGCAAACTTTCCCTTTTGTACTATTGAGCCCAATGTTGGCGTAATTACAGTACCTGATGACAGATTAACCAAGCTGGCCGAGTTGGTTAAACCAAACAAAGTGCAACCGAATACAATCGAGATTGTAGATATTGCAGGTTTGGTAAAAGGTGCATCGAAAGGTGAAGGCCTGGGAAACCAGTTTTTAGGAAATATCCGTGCTACCAATGCAATTATTCACGTTTTACGTTGTTTTGATGATGGAAATGTAATTCATGTGGATGGTTCTGTTGATCCGATCCGCGATCGTGAAATTATTGATACTGAACTTCAGCTTAAAGATTTGGATACCGTTGATAAACGTATTCAAAAAGTTGAAAAAATGGCTAAAACAGGTGGCGATAAAGATGCTAAACGTACTTATGAAATTTTAACGATAGTTAAAGCACATTTAGAAGCTGGCAAATCTATCCGTACTGCGGCATTGGCTCAGGATGATTTCGATTTTATTGAAGATTTAGGTCTGCTTACGCAAAAACCAGTAATGTATGTTTGTAATGTTGATGAGGCATCGGTAATTAACGGCAATAAATATGTTGATCTGGTTAAAACAAACGTTGCTGATGAAAATGCCGAGGTTTTGGTGATCTCTGCTAAAATTGAATCGGAAATTGCTGAATTGGATAGCTACGAAGAGCGTCAGGAATTCTTAGCTGATTTAGGTTTAACTGAATCTGGCGTAAATAAATTAATCCGCGCGGCTTATAAATTATTAAATCTTTACACTTACTTTACTGCTGGCGTACAAGAGGTTCGTGCCTGGACCATTACAAAAGGCTTTACAGCGCCTCAAGCTGCTGGTGTAATCCACACTGATTTCGAAAAAGGATTTATCCGTGCCGAGGTAATTAAATACAATGATTTCGTAACCTTAGGTTCTGAAAACGCCTGTAAAGATGCGGGTAAATTGGGTGTTGAAGGAAAAACCTATGTTGTGGAAGATGGCGACATCATGCACTTCAGGTTTAATGTTTAACCCTACCCAACCCCCTGAAAGGGGCTTTTTAAAACAAAGATAGTATAGAGCCATTCGAAAGAGTGGCTTTTTTGTTTTGAGATGTTTTTGTCACGATACACGGAATCTATTAATTAGAGTTGACAACTTTAATAGCACAGTTGCACAGAAAGTTGTCAACTCTTAAAGTATTATAAGTGATCTTGCCACAGAGATTCGGAAAACACGAAAGATGCTATACTGTTAGGTGATATTAGCAGCGTTACAGGAATTAACTACAGTGCACACGGATAAACATAGATGGATTAATGTTTTATTCAGAGTTGACAACTTTAATAGCACAGTTGTACAGAAAGTTGTCGACTCTTAAAGTATCATAAGTGATATTGCCACGGAGACTCGGAAAACATGGAAGATGCTACGCTGTTAGGCGCGATTAGCAGCATTACAGGAATTGACCGCGGATGCACACGGATAAACACAGAATGGATTAATGTTTTATTCAGAGTTGCCAACTTTAATGGCAAGGCGACACAGAAAATTATCAATTCTTCAAGTATCATAAGTGATCTTTGCCACGGAGACTCTGAAACACGGAAGACGCTACGCTGTTAGGCGCGATTAGCAGCATTACAGGAATTGACCGCGGATGCACACGGATAAACACAGAATGGATTAATGTTTTATTCAGAGTTGCCAACTTTAATGGCAAGGCGACACAGAAAATTATCAATTCTTCAAGTATCATAAGTGATCTTTGCCACGGAGACTCTGAAACACGGAAGACGCTACGCTCTTAGGCACAATTAGCAGCGTTACAAGAATTAACCACAGATGCACACGGATAAACACAGATAATGAAGCGCTGTTTCTTTTTAACAATTATTTTGCCATCTAAACCCGATTGACAGTGAAAGCGCCTGATCCTTCATCAGGCCTTGAACAGAAAGCGGGAACAAACTTTAAAAAAGCTTCTGTAATTGCTTTTCAAATACAAAGAACTATTTTGAGATTGAAGCACGGAAGAATCATCGTTGCAACGATGATAATCTGCAAATTCGTCATTTCGAGCGGAGTGCAACGCAGTCGAGAAATCTAACTCAATAGATCTCTCCATTTCGCTGCGCTTCAGTCGAGATGACGATTTCTCTTCTAGATCTCTAACCCATAAGCAGCCAATTGCACTTTTGTATCCTCGTAGCTACTGTGATGAATGCCTTTTAAACCTAAACCTTCGGCAACCTGTACAAATAACATCCGGTCATCGATGTATAAACTTGTTTCTACATCGCTCTGCGAAATATCAATGGCTACCTTAAAAATATCGGCATCGGGTTTGCGGAAATGCACAAAACTAGATGAAACGAAAAAATCGACAAACTCATTCAGTTTAAAGGTATTAATGCGGTATTGGTTTAGCTCTCTGCCCTCGTTGCTGATTACAGCTACTTTAAGGTTGTATTTCTTTTTTAAATCGCAGATCAACTCAATCATTTCGGGATAAGGAAGCGATTTTTTGAACATGAATTCTTTAAAATCATCGTAGGTAAAGTTCCGTTCTTCGAAAAAAACAATACGTTCCAGATATTCATCAAGCGTTAGTTTACCCACCTCATAAGTATCGAAAGTAAGGTGATGGCGTTCTTCGAGATCAACAGAATCAAGGTTAAAAAGTACTGAAGCTTCTCCCCTTGCATGCCTATCCCAACCATTGGTTAATAAAACGCCCCCGATATCGGTAAAAAGTGTGGTAATTTTCTTCTGCATGATTTAGATTTATAATAAAACGCCTTTTAAAATTAATACAGCTACACTGAAATAAATTACAATTCCAGTCACATCAACCATTGTAGCTACAAACGGCGCTGATGAGGTTGCTGGATCGAGTTTCAGTTTTTTCAAAATAATTGGCATCATTGAACCAATTAAACTGCCCCACAACACAATGCCAACCAGGGTAAAAAAGATGGTAGCTGCAATTAAAAACCAATGTGGACCATAATTATAGAGATGTAACTGTTGCCAGGTTATAATGCGGATAAAACCAATGGTGCCTAAAATGATGCCCAGCAAGGCTCCTGAAACGAGCTCGCGCCGCATCACTCTCCACCATTCGGCAATGGTCACCTCGCCTAAAGCCATGGCCTGGATAATTAATGTTGAAGCCTGAGAACCACTATTTCCACCGCTACTCATAATTAATGGAATAAAAAGCGATAACACTACTGCCTTTTCGAGTTCGATTTCGAAATGTTGCATGGCTGTTGCGGTTAACATTTCGCCTAAAAATAGCACAATTAGCCAGCCAGCGCGTTTTTTTACCAGTTTTAGGACCGGAATATCGAGATAAGGCTCATCTAAAGCCTCTGTACCCCCGATTTTGTGCATATCTTCGGTATATTCTTCATTCGCAATCCATAAAATATCATCAACGGTAACAATACCCAAAAGAATGTTATTCTCATCTACTACCGGTAAAGCCACGCGATTGTTCATCCTGAATATGTTAATTGCATCTTCCTGCGGATCGTTTGCCTTAAGTGCAATAAAACGTTTGTCGGTCAATTCTCCAATAATAGCTTCAGGATCGGCCAGTAAAACCTCACGAATCCTGATATCATCCAACAATACCCCATCTTTGTTGATTACATACACTACATCAATGGTTTCGGAGTTTTTACCATAACGCCTGATGTGCGCCAAAACATGGGTAATAGACCATTCAGGTTTTACAGCGATGTAATCGGGTGTCATTAAACGGCCGATACTATCTTCTTTGTAGCCTAAAAGTGCGAGTGATTCTTTACGCTCTTCGGGCGGTAAAAGGGTGATCATTTTTTTAACTACATCACCTTTTAATTCGCTAAAAAGTGCGGTACGATCATCGGGTGGCAGATCTTTGATGATCTGATTGAGTTTATTGCCGGAAAGTTTTTTTATGATACGTTCCTGCGTAGGAAAATCCAGGATCCTGAATACGTTTACTGCCCTGTTGAGGGATAAGGTTTCTATAAATTTAGCTGCATATTGTGGGAGTTCATCTATCAGTTCTTCAACATCCGAAATATTCAGTTGATCCAGATATTGCTTTAACGCCTTATCATTCTCTTTTTCAAGTAGTTCCTGAATTTCTTCCACAACCATTTCTTCCATACACAGCTATTTAATTTGTTACATGCCTAAACCTTTATTAACGGTTCGCAAAGGTGCATTTTTATTTCCTAAAAAGCCAACCTAAGCATTTAAAAACCGTGAACCGAACAGCCGAATTTAAAAATATGGATGCATAAAGCCAACATACAGGAATGTTTGGGAAATGATTTAATCATTTTTTAACATAAAAGAGATCTCAACGGCAAGAAGTTAATTTTATTAAGCATTTGTAGATTAAAAGCAAGCTTTTTTTTAATGAAAAGGCATTGAAAATTAAGAAACCCACAAGCTTATCACGCCAACAGTCCTGATCTATTCAACTCTACTAAAATTCCCATCATATCTCAATACAACCCATTTTCATTAGCTTCAGCATATCTGTTCTACTGTACAGTTCAGAAATAACATAAGCCACATCTTCTTTTATTTTTTCTTTACCAGATAAAAATAAACTTAAAAAAAGAAATTTATAAAAATCTTATTTCTATAAAAAGCTTAAAATAAATCAATAACAGACAAAACAAAAGAGTTTGCCCCCTAATCTTTATCAGATTACCCCTCACTACGAGCGCCTTTTTATGCTTAATTTGTTTTAACCAAGTATAAAAATGACAGATCCTGATATCCCAATTGCCAAATGGATATTACTGGTTGCAGGCAATTAAAATTGACATGACCAGTTTTTGAAATCACAAAGCTTTTAACCGATTATGAGAAACTAATTATGCTACAAAACGCCCAATTATCAATTACCAGTATACCAGCGGCAATCTTCCCTGAATTCTGAAATTAATTAAAATCATTTTAAAGCATGCATTCATAGTAAAAAAGAGGGACTCAACTAAATGAGTTGCATATGCCCTCTTTAAAATAACCAAACGAACAGATGCATATGCCTGTTCATTCACCTTTACCTAATTTTTATGAAAACAAAATTTTCTACCTCAGTTCCGTTCAGCATCTTTATGCTTGGAATTCTTTTATTTGCAGGCAGTTGCAGAAAAGCCGAGTTACCGAACTCAGACACCATTAAAGATCCGCTTTCGATAAAAGGAAAACTAAGTGCAATACCACCTAATGAAACTCCATTATCCGTCACTAATGGTACTTTTTACATCGTGAACCGCAAAAGTGGAAAAGTTCTGGACGTTGGTGGATTTCAGACTGCAGATGGTGCCAATGTTTCCCAGTACGGGGGTACAGGCGGAACAAATCAAAAATGGAATTTAACCCTGCTTTCAGGCGGCTACTATTCGATTATTGGCGTACATAGTTCCAAAGGTTTACAGGTGGATCAGGCAGGAACAGCCGACGGAAACAATGTAAATATATCTACCTACTCGGGAGCAACAAACCAGCAGTGGCTATTTACGTCACTTGGCAACGGCTATTATCGTATTGTAAATAGGAACAGCGGCAAGGACATTGAAGTCGCCAATCAGTCTATCGATGATGGTGCTAATGTGGATCAATGGAGTTATGGGGGCGGAGAAAACCAGCAATGGTCTTTACTAACGGTTAACGCAACCGGCCAATTGAGCTGGGTACTTAACAGCACCGGAGTACCTGCCGATGTCGTGACGCGCATTACCAATGCCATGAATGATGCCTGTTCGAGGTATAATGCAGGTGCTAACTGGCCGTCGCGCACGCTTACTGTACAATATAACACAGGTGTACCCACAGCGGACGGCAGTACAAATGGAAATATACGATTCGGTGCGAACACCAGTTACCAGAATGTGCGTACGGCAATGCACGAAATTGCACATACTTATGGGGTTGGTTTGAGCAGTGGATGGACATCGAATACCTCTACAGGCGACTTCCTAGGCACCAATACAACCGCACTGATTAAAATTTTTGATGGTCAAAGCGCTGCAATACATACGGGAGGCGGGCATTTTTGGCCTTACGGCTTAAACTATGACAATGAATGGAGCGAAACAAATGCCTTCAGACATGTAAAATTAGTTTTTGCCATGCGATCGGACGGGATGTAGCACAACAGACTACAGATCTTAACCAGACGACCGGCCAGATATCGGATTTAAATATCTGGCCGGTCTTTGGACAATTAATTTCAGGCGGATCTCAAACCAAGATCTAGTTTTTCGCGTTTATAGGTTATGGAAAACGATAATATTCAGGAATACTTTACTACTTATATTGAACTACTTGATAAAATCCATACCCTTGGCCATGAAATCGATGCATCAGTTATTGAAACCGACATACAGGATATCATCGAAAAGAGGTCGAAGTACAGGACGAGAATGCATATGGTGAGTAATAAATTGATTATGGCATTAAAGGATAAAGGTAACAGATATCCCGTCTATAATGCTTTGGCTCAAAAAAACACGCTGCTTTCCGTGATAGATGGCAAATTGGAATTTAATGAAGAATGATAGCTCATTGGTAGAGCGCACTACAAATTGCTGTTCAACTGCATACTAAAAACCTGGGTATGCGCGAAACGCTTAATTAGAAAATCGATAATTCGCCTGCACGCGTAAACGCCTCTACAACCATAGGACTCTGGCACCGATCGGTGTCAGCTTATCGTCACTAAATGTACCTTTTATATACAAAACGCTGATATTACAGGGGATTTTCGGGATAAAGACTAAATGAAAATAAGTGTATTTTTTTATTCAAAATGCAAAAAAAATAAGTTTTCAAATCCTATATTTGCAGCCTTGCTCCCGTAGTTCAATGGATAGAATTATGGTTTCCGGTACCATCGATATGAGTTCGAATCTCGTCGGGAGCACCTCACGAGACAAATCAGTTTTTACGCTGTTTGTCTCGTTTTTTATTTTACGCAACCATCTGTTAATCAAATGCGCATATCCGATCTCTTCATTCAATTGAATATTTCAGGGCAAACGGTACGCACGGATCTTTAGATCAGAATTTCTTCTCTAAGCAATTTCTTGTTAATTTTTTAAGTCCATGTCAAATAATGGGCTTGGCCATTTAGATTCTACTGGATTTAATCTTTGATCTGTCGAATTGGATTTGAGTGCTTTAGGGTTTCTTTTGAAGGATATTTAGTTTTTCTTGTAAATCATCCTTTAATGATCTTGTGGAGAGCTTTAGATATTGTTTTTGAACTGGATGATTGGGAATGTTTCCTGGCGGCAGGAACTTTAAGTTCTCGTGTAGTCTGATCATTGTTCTGCCCCTGGCTCACTGCTTCTTAACTTCTGTCAACAGCAAACATTGGCGGAAATGCTATAATTTATACGTGCTAGGTTAATTCAGGAATGGTAGTTTCATCGACTATAAAACTTCTCATTAGACCCTCTTTGAACATATCTTTGAGTTGCGTGTTCCATTGATACGTATCATTTGTTAACTTATTGCTCAAGACTTTGAGGGTACAATTCAAAAAACCGTACAGCTTTCGGGCGTAGACCTGATATACTGAAAAATCTACTTCAATCCCAAAATCATCAGCTACGCCTTTTTCCCAGATCTGCCCTTCCATTGTTTTAAAGAAACCCACAACTGATTGAATATAAACATCCCTGCTGTAAATCTCCTCATCACTAGTCCCGCCTTCCGTCCATATCAAAAAACCTGTGGTGACCTCCCTATCCAATCCTTCAAGGAGATAGGTTACTTTGACAATATATGCCCAGTCATAGTAAGACGAACACACTTCTATCTTGCGATAACTAAATTTACGGGTTATCGATGGACGTTCCTCATACAGGTATCCCGTCAGCCTGTCCAGGTTGGTTTCGTCAAAAAGAAAATCAACCAGCTTGATTATTTCCTTGTTGGAAAAGCTGAATATATCCCTGCAGTAAAATTTGGTAGTTTCCATGACCGATACGTTATTAAGTATAAATTTAGAATTTTATAAGCATTTTTATCCTATTCAACCAATTGTTCGTATTCATGTTTATTTCAACGAAGTTTGAAGTGAAATGCGGCACCACTTTGAAAACTGAACGAGCGGCCATCTCCCTTTAAATACTTAGCTATACTCCGCTGGAGGGATCGACTGCATATTTTTTACATTTTTCTTGACTTCTAATCCATTTATTCGCGAACTTTATTACTTATCTTTGTTGCCTATTTTATTCTAAGTGAAAGCTCCACGTCCAAAACTCCGTACCGAAAATTCCATGCATTCTTCGGGGCTTTTTCTCAATGAAGGAGCTATTGAGATTTTAAAGGAGAAGGATTATTGTGTAGAAGATCGTTTGCTGGATGGGGATGCCCCAAAACAGTTTATCAGGGTTTATAGATTTTTACCCAATAGCAGTATCCACAGAAATAATCCAAGAACCTGGATCCCATACATTGCCAAAACAGCTGAAAAGTGGTATCCCCATGAATCTGTAATCGAGTTTATGATCAATAGGATCGGTCAGGTTTTAGGACTTAACATGAATGAGGTTGAGCTATACCGGATAAACAGTCAGATCAGATTTCTCAGTAGGTATTTTTTGAAGAATAATGAGACGCTGACGCATGGTGCGGAGATCTGTGGTGAATACCTGGATGACATACCCTTTGCGAAGGAAATTGCCAATGAAAAGAAATCTTCCCGTGAACTGTTTACTTTCCAGTTTATCGAACAGGCAATGGCTGCCAAATTTAAGGGGGAGAGTCACGGATTGATGTCTGAACTTGTCAGGATGATTATTTATGATGGCTTGGTTGGAAATAATGACAGGCACTTTTATAATTGGGGAGTCATAACAAATACGAAAAAGCTAAATACTGTGCCGCGTTTTGCTCCACTTTACGACTCTGCAAGAGGTTTGTTATGGAATAACAGTGATGACTGGATTGTAAATAACCTTCAGTCGATGAGCCGGGACGGGAAAAAAGTTGAGCGTTACATAAACGAGGCATGTCCTAGGATAAGTATAGATGATGACAGCGGCATTGACCATTTTGGATTAATTAGTTATCTTAAAAACTATAATGCTGATTACAGCGTTCTTATAAAAGAAATGTCTTCATTTGATAATGAGGAGCGGATAATTGAAATGTTAAAAATTGAATTTTTTCCTTTTTTTATCAAAGAAAGATGTAAATTAATAGAGTATATTGTTAGAGAAAGATTTAAACGAATAAGGGAGTTATAATATGATCAAATATTTTAAAAGTCTTTTTTCAAAATCGGAGGAACCTCATTCAAAGATTGAAGTTCATTTACCAAAAGAAGAAAACGCTACGTTTGAACTTCGGGTAGATAAGTTGGTTATTGGGATCCTTCATTGTGAGAATGGAGAATGGGAATTTAAATATACAGAAGCTTTTAAGCAGCATCAGAATGAATATAACCATATTGCAGGTTTTTCAAACCTCGATAAAATTTACCATAATGATACTTTGTGGCCGTTTTTCCAAACCCGCATTCCGGGATTAAAGCAGCCTGCTGTAAAAGAGATATTGAAAAAAGAACACATTAATGAATCCAATGAACTGGAATTATTGAAGCGTTTTGGACAGAAAACTATTTCGAATCCTTATGAGCTCGAACTGGTTTAAAATGTAATTGAAAAATGAATATTAATCCTCAGATGAAAATCTGGGGATTTTTTTTGGTAATCTGTTGCCGTTGGTATCTTTATGCGGTTAGCTGAATTTGCACCAAAAAATCTGATTTACCATTCGAAGGGAAACATTTGTTACAGGAAATATTTTTCCGATTTTCCCCATAAACTAAGTTGATCTTGCTGGGCGGAATATGTGTATATTTGACTTTGCAGCTAAAGAGTGTATCAGCTTAAATGCAGAATGCGCGTACAGTTCTTCTGAAATACGCAAATTAAGATCATTTCCCTAAAATAAGTTTATCTGCACTTAACTATGATCTACCGAAAACTAATTACCTGCCTAATTGTAATTATGGTTCTATTTTTTCCATTTTGAGAACCAACACAATACTTTAAAACCGGTTTGATGCAACTCGGCAATATTATTCTTAAAGCTATATTTCAAAGCTTTGCTGATCCTTTAGCTAGTGGCTATAACCTACATAATTAACATTTTTCGGGAATGGCTGACCCCGCTCATCATTACTACAAGATGTTGTCTTTAGAAATAACTGAGCAAGAACCAGGCTTAGTCAGGTTTGTCTGTCACATCCTTTCTTTTGAAAACACCGAGACTGAAAGTCCCTGAAACATACAAAAATCTCGCGTTTGCCTTGTCACCACTAGAAATCAAATTGTAGCTGAGACTGAGCGCACTCAAAAATTTGATATTATTTTGTTTGTAGATCCTTGCCGGAAGAATACTCAATCCAATTCCCGCGTTATGCGAAGTTTTTTTGAAGTCATTTGTGGTAACAAAATAGTATGGGGTAGGTACCAGTTGGATATTGGGAAAAGGGCCTCTGAGAAGCACCTCGTGGATAGCAAAAATGGGCAATGCTGCAGATAGGCGAGTTATGCTTTTCGCCTCAACCGGTCCGAGATAGCAGTCTGTCGTTCCGTTGGATGCTACATTTGCATCTGAAAGAAAGTCAGGGGTTTTCAGCTGAAAACTGGTGAGCTTGTCTACGTCCACGGCGTGTCGATAGCTTCCGGAAAGGGAAAGGGCATAATGGCTGCCCTTGAAAATATTTGTCACCACTTTCGCACCTGGGTTCCACCTTCTATATTTTGAAGGCGGAAGGGCCCCAAACAAAGGATCATATGTCTTGAAGTTCTGATAGTCTACAAATCCGGCAACGCTAAGGGTATAATAGAATCCTCTCTTGAGGTCGGGAGCTTCAAGGTAATCGATTGCAATATTATACCCGATTTCGAAATGCGGGCTGACATTGGTTTTCTTAGAAAAGATCAACGTATTCTTGGAATTGTCCACAATGTTAACATTATAACTCAACATGTGGGTCTTAAGCATTGTACAAACTTTTTCCCCATCTGCTTTGGTAACATAGAACTGGGTCTGACGGATCTTCCATATAGGTCCTGAAACCCCTATGTTTTTTGAGGAAAAACTTGGTGTAGTGAGCGAGGTGGGAAAGGAAACCAATGTCTCGCTTTTTTTATCGCTTAAAATGTCCTGCGCACTGGCGCATACAGGAAAAAGCCCCGTTAGGAACAATAAAATAATTTTGGGAGCATTCATAATCTTAGATGGTATTAATTAATAATACCTAAATATAAAGTAAATGTCTTTGAAAGACGCGGATTTACCCATTTAAATTATTCATTTAAAAAATTAGTAATCAAATGGTTACCACACACCTCTAATTCAAAAAGGAAATCGATTAGCCCACCTAAGCTATTACAAAAAACTACTCGGTAGAGAGAAATCAAAAATGGACGAGATTGTCGACTATGCGGCCATAAGAACCTTAAGAAATGTAGGTCACAATCTTGCCAATGAGCAATGCTGTTGAAAATTGCAAGAAATTGAAAATGACTGCACTATACGGCAATCAGAGCGGAAAGTGTGGAAATGAGCGTGAAATATGATGCTAAAGCGTTATTAAGAAAAGAATTTATGGACATATTTCAGCTGTCTAACTGGATTTAGATGCCCATCAGATTTGACCAATAGGCAGATAAAAAGCAAAAAAATTAACTCAAAAATTTTTAAAGCCCATTATCCTTAAATGAGAAAAATTCTACTTTTGATACAATCAACTGATCCTTAACAACAATATTCTTATCTTCTCCCAATTTCCTGAACCTCCGGGCAATAAGCTCTTCCTGATTTGTGGGAAGGACTTGTTTATGGGGATTATTTTGTCCTACAATTACTTTTGTAGCATGGACCTGACTTAATACATCAAATACTGTATCAAAGTCTGTAGGTCTAAGCTTCTTTTTTGTATCAAAGAAAATCCTGTGCGTAATGCGGTCTTCTTCGTTAAGAACTAATGCTTGATACCCTCTCACAGTGGCAATATTTGCCTTGTCCCAATTTTCAAGAATTTCGAAATATGCATCATCTGCATCCTTAATTTTCTTGCGGCCCTGGATTTCCTTAATCTTGTAAGTCAAATCCTCAATAGTAATCCAACCCTTTTGAGGGTTTATTTGATTTTTACTTTTAGAAATTGTTTCAGTACTCATAGCGAAAATTTAATTATACAAACCTTTCAGGACTGTTGTGCATGATATCAAACGAATGGTATTCACTAAATTTAAGTCCAGATCCAAGACCTGTATTAACGAGATCAATATAACATTTATTATTGTAAAGTTTATCACTGTATTTGTCACCATTTAAAACTATTGGATGGTATTCAAGGTCTGCCATGAAAAGCTGCTCGTGCTTAAGCATATGCTCAATGGATTTCACAAAACCTTTTGCGACAGACAATATTGCCTCTTTAACGTCGGCTGCATCAAAAAAGTGTTCATCTGTTGAATCTATATAGAGGACAGCATTAGTTGAGGTACCGGTATGATGAACGCCTTCTGCATCTACGAAAGAAAAATCTGACACTATCGGAATCGTTAAAAATGACTTAGGATCCTTTATTTCGTTATAATAACTTTTAAGATTTAGCAATGCGACAATTTCTTCAAAGGCCTTTTCATCGTTTCTAACAATCAGTAAAGGTTTTCCGGTAGTAAAAGAATAGCCGATATTCCCTCGATCTAATTTATAGACCCGTTTTGCACTGCCATCCCCGCTCATTGATCTTGTTCCAAAGAAAGATGTAATCTGCTGAAAGAAAAGATCTCCCTGGACATCGGTTACCCTATAAATTGAAGTCCTATAGTCCTGTCCGGATGCTTTAAATTTTTCCAGTACGGAATTGAGCACCGAAACAAAACTGGTACATACTGATAGCGTTTGTGGCGTCAAGTACTCTACTCGCTTTTGTTTCTGCGGTCCCTGTTCATCTTCAGCCAGGGTTCTTTGAGCATATGTAAAGTGATTATTGATCTCAGCGATAGTCCACCGCGGTTGAACAATGCCGTATGGCAATATTTTTATCTGTGCTGTCTCCAACAATTTCAATCTGTTTTTTTGTTGTTCGGAAAAAGGCAGCCCGTTGATGATAGCTGATTTAAGCGTTCCATGGCGAACGATCAGGTTTTCCTTTTCAAGCAGATTGTCGTTGAAATAATATCTCTTTTCAGCAATTTTCATAACAATTCTACCCCCTTCATATTTGAAGTGATCTTCTTCTAGGATGTATGCCAGAAAAGCATTGAGCAGGGATATTTTTTTAAAATCCAGGGAAGCTAGAAAAGTTGGTTCGCTGCCATTGAGTGTCACGTGGATATTCTCCCTTATCCTGTCGGCATCTTTTAAAGCCTTCAAAATATAGGCATAGTCATTTTTTACTATTAGGCTAAACTGATAGACCAGAAAACCGTCTGGAATTTCTTTATGTTCAAGGGCAGCTTTTTTTACTGCGGATAGCTTTTTTTTCAGATTTTTGAATGCTGTTGGATTAGATTTAAATACAGTGAGTATATATTCATAACTAAAATCATAAATCTTTAATCTGAAGAGATCAATCAATCCACCATCCCCCAGACCGGATATCATGTAATGATTGTTTCCGTTCCTTAAATTGGACTGGCCTATTGAATCATTGCGCCAATAGGAAAACGTATGGGATGCTGGATTTACCCCACCTTCGATCCCATACCCAACAGCATAGATTAAAAGATCACAAAATACAGGCACCGTTCTTTTATCACCTCCAACCTGTTCAAGTGTAATTTTTATCTTTTTTTGACTTTTGTTTTCATTTTTTTCGACCTTGACAGGTTTAGTGCGCATGTACTCTCCATAATTTATGGAGTGCTCCTCTTTTATTTTCTTAAAATTCTTAATAATCTGTTTTGATACGTTGGAAGCGGTATCATACTGCCAGCTAAGCACCGGAAGTTTAGCGTATGGAAATAATGATCCTGTATCCGGCCACTCATACATATTGGGATGTATTTTGCGTGTATCGCAGCCTGATTGCATATGAAGGTAATGTGGCTCCTTTTCAAATAATCTCACTACGAGATTAGACTTGAGGGCAGCAGCAGCAAATGTAAGACCAGCAACGCCGCCACCAACTATTCCGATGGTAAAGCCATCTTCATCTAGCCTTATCTGCTTAGAACTGATTAAAGCATTAAATATGTTCAATGCTCTAATCTGCTGTTTGTAGACGGTAATCCCACCTTGGTAGATACCGATAATATACTGTCTGTCTTCAATCTTAAACAGTTCAAGATACTCCTTATCATTCAAATCTTTACTCTCTTTTTGGGAAACAAGATCAAGAAATGTTGGATCAGGCACTGTAGCAGCAGGCAAGGCTACGTCGAGTGGAGATTCATAGGAACTCCAGTCTTTTCTTCCCACATATTCCAATAATGCAAATTCTGTATTTGCTGCGAAGCCACGGCCCCTATCTATTCCAAAAAATCGCGTTAACGTTTTTTCACCTATTTTGCGGTTCGTGAGCCTATAGATTTCATTGGATAAAATCTTAAATTTATTAGGGATATCTTCCTTTATGCCGGATTTTTCAAGAATCTCCTTTTTAAGTTCTTCGAAATACTTTTTTTCCAAATTTTTAATTCAACATGGTGAGTGCGCCAATATAGCTGGCTCAAATTAATAATTAATCACGACATTTTCATTGATCTGTAGCGATATATAAGTCTTTTGGCAATCATCCGAAGTTCAAGCTTCTTCCAAGAATTAAACTCGTTTACATTTCAAAAGTTTTTATAAGAGTAACTTCCATCTTCAAAAAGATATTTGATCATTTCACTGAGTATTTCAGGAAAAATAACCGTTTCGATCTTCTGATCAAACTTTTTTCGATATATCCTTCGTCTATATTTTTTCAAATTAGCGCAAAATAAGAGGTTCTAAGGTAGCATCTCTATCCGGGACAGCTCCTTGTTGATCTAGCTAGTGATTTTAGTCAATCATGCCTTTTTTTTGAGATTTTGAGTGTCGATTATGATTGGGGTGGGCATTTCGGTGAAAATGGCAGCCCGTTCCGCGTTTAAGCGGTGTCTTGTCCTAAAATAGCTTGTCGCCAAAAATTGCTACAAAGATCAAACTAATGTGTTTTGAATTTACTTTTTAAAAACGAGGGAGAACGCAAGTCTTATTTCGAAATTTTCAAGTTAGATATCCTCTTCAACTCATCAACAAAAAAGTTCGTTAATCGTCTCGTTACGAGCACTTAAGGAGACAACACATTTTTGTTATCTCCTTTTTTTACATCTATAAAACCTGTTTCACAACAACTTAACGCACCAATAATTGGTGTTCGATTTTTAGTTTAAAATTACCTGTACCTTTTTAGAACTGGTTCAAAAAATGCTTAAAGTATTGTTCAATCGCCATTTCGAGGAGTTCGATTTCTCTTTAGGATAGTTGATTTTTCAGCATCATTGCTAATCGGACAGTTTTTTGCCTTTAGCTAAAGAAAATCAAGCACATACGTGCCTTAGAGCTAGAAACCACAATGCCATCCTTTTCAAAAAGTAAAACATTTATCTAAAATCATCATAGTCCTGAATTGATCGCCTCCTAATTTGTGGAAGACAAGGACATATTAAGTTTATTGTCGGGGGCCTTGCCAAAGTGGCTGGTGTACCATTCAATCAGCTTAAGAGATTTAAACTGGTTATTTCCATTTACTCCTCTAATAAAACGTTTGGCAGATTTAGTTCCGTTTTCACCTCCCATTGCCTCATAAAGAACATAATCTACAATAATTTTATCATCTGGCTTGGGGCCTTTATAAGCCAAAATCGCTCCATCTTTCCCGATGATGAACGGTGCCGGATCGCCAATCTTCAAAATCTTATGGAATTTGGCAGACGAAGTATCATCACCTAATTTATTGGTTGATGAGGTATCTGAACCGACATAAAGACCGGCAAAAATTACGTCCGGATATTTAGCAAAGCGCTCCTTTAGCAACCTGTATGATTTTTCTTACTGAACTGATAGTTTCTTATTTCCCCAAACATATAGATATACCGTTTTCCCCTTGTATAAGCTACCAAATGAGTGATTACTTCCATCTGCTTCTACAATTTGTATATCAGATATATAAGTATCAGTATAATTATTATAGTCTTTAACCAGGAGTTTGGCGATTCCTTTCACCATCATTGTGCAGGAACTACTAAGGAAACAAAGGACGATAATAAACAGGTAAGTGGATTTCTTCATCTTTTTTAAAGCTTGTTTGACGCTGGGAATATGTATTCGAATTAGTTTATACAGGAGAGACGACAAGAATTGATTGAAGGTTGCATCAATATTCTAAAATATTTTATCAATGGTTATTAGAAACAATGTCGGGTATCCATTCAGGGATATCAACTCAACACCTTCGTTCAATCCAGGTGTTTATTGGTTTAAGATTCGCTAATCCTTTTTAAAAGACCTTATTGGCTTTTACTGCATTAATCCTAAATCGACATGCGAAATACATGATAATAGAAATAGCTTCTGTATTTTCCTTTTGATGAGCTATCAGTCAGATTTTTTCCGCAAGAAGAGCATAATAAGAATCCGCGTAAAGGAAGTTCTTCATGGCTTATCATGCTTCCCCGGTTATGGAGCTTCTACCATACATTATATATTTAACTAATAGTGCCCCCCTCCATTTCAGCGCAAAGTGTCTCCAAATGGATTGCCGAGTAAATACAATTTAAAATACAAGCCGCCCTGAAATTTGTTGAGGCGGCTTGTAGATTATTTACTTTTCAGCTCGCTAATTGGAGCAATTAATGCAAATGCTTTATGTACTTTTTCCACTTCCAGTTCTTGCGGCAAAGAGAATTCAGCAGTTTGTTTTATATTTAAAGATGATGAGCCAATAGCCACTTTGTAGGTTCCAGTTTCAGCAATCCAGGCACTTTTACTTTCCATAAACGAGGCTAAATCTTTCGGAGACAGGGTTAACTGTAAAGTTTCTGACTGGCCAGGTTTAAGTAGCTTGGTTTTAGCAAAGGCTTTAAGTTCTTCAACGGGTTTATCAATATTTTGATGTGGTGCTGAAAGATACAATTGTACAATTTCTTTACCGGTAACCTTGCCAGTATTTTTTACCGTAATGAATGCGGTTAACTTTCCATTAAAAGTTTTGCTACTCAATTTAAGGTCGGCATATTCAAAATTTGTATAAGACAGACCATAACCAAATTCAAACGATGGTTTTACCTTAAATGTATTGAAATAGCGATAACCTACATAAATCCCCTCTTCATAAGTCACATTTTCCGGATTTGGGATAGGTGTACCCGGCCAGTTTTTAGCCGATGGTGTATCTTCATATTTTATGGGGAAAGTCATCGTTAGTTTACCCGATGGATTTACTTTTCCTGAGATAATATCTGCAACAGAATTCCCTCCCTCCTGGCCTGGCTGCCACGATAATAAAATCGCATCAACTTTATCTTTCCAGCTAGCAGTTTCAATTACCCCACCAATATTTAAAATCACCACCACTTTTTTCCCTTTTGCATGGAAAGCCCCGGTTACGTTATTAATTAGGGTTACTTCATCTGTAGCAAGGTTAAAATCGTTATCAACCGTTCTATCCCCTCCTTCACCGGAGTTTCTGCCAATCGTAATAATGGCCAGTTCTGTAGTTTCTGCTTTTTTAGCAATGAGTTCTTTATTTAATTCAAGTTCTGGTAATCTTTGTGGCAAAGCCAAAATACCTCGTTCTTTACGGCTCTCCAATTCTGCGGCTTTTTCTTTTGCAACAAATGGAGTGTACAATGTTTTCAGTTCGGCATCTAATTGATAACCGCCTTTTTCTAAACCTTCTATCAAGGAAACGGTGTATGCCTCGTTTACATCTCCACTTCCAGTACCACCGGCAATAAAATCATAAGAAGTTACACCAAAGGCCGAAATTGCTTTTGCCTTGGCAGTATAGGGCAATAAGTTATTGTTGTTTTTAAGCAAAATCATTCCTTCAGCGGCAGCATTTCTGGTTACTTCTGCATTGGCTTTAAGGTTAGGCTTGTTGCTATATTTGTATTTGGCTATGGTTGGCGATTTAAAAACCAATTCTAAAATCCTCTTGAGATTGGTATCAACTACAGACTTAGAAAATTTTCCGTTTTTCATGTTTTCTAAAATGGCTGCTTTTTGCGCAGGAAGCCCCGGCATGAGCAGGTCGTTACCAGCCCCTAGCTGTGCTACCACATTGCTTGTTCCTGCTTTTAAAGCATTGAAACCAGCGTAACCACCAAACCAGTCGGTCATTACAATACCTTTAAATCCCCATTCATCACGGAGGATATCGGTTAAAAGATCTTTTCTTGCAGAGGTGTAGGTTCCATTGATCAGATTATAAGATGACATCACCGTCCAGGGATTTGATTCTTTAACGGTAATCTCAAAACCTTTCAGATAAAGCTCCCGCATGGTCCTTTCAGTGATGTGCTCATTGATGGACAGGCGATTGGTTTCCTGGTTGTTTGCCGCAAAATGTTTGATCGAAGTACCAACCCCGTTCGATTGGATACCGTTAACCATCGCTGCTGCAATTTTACCGGCAATTAAGGGATCTTCGGAATAATATTCAAAGTTACGTCCATTTAACGGGTTGCGGTGGATATTTAAAGCAGGTGCCAAAAGCACATCAACACCATATTCTTTCACTTCGTTACCCATGGCTTTACCAACACTTTGAATCAATTCTGGATTCCAGGTCGAAGCCAATGCAGTACCCACGGGAAAAGCGGTACAGTAATAGGTATTTTTATCGTTATCACGGATGGGTTTAATACGCAGGCCGGCTGGGCCATCGGCCACAATAATTTCGGGGATGCCCAACCGTTTAATTTCGTAAGTACCGCCCGCAGCACCCGGCACCCGGCCTTCAATGGCTCCAACAACTGGTGTAAGTCCGTCAAAACCAGGCATTCCCGTACCCATCAGCATAGATGCTTTTTCTTCATCGGTCATTTTGCTGATCAGATCATCAATCCGTTCGCTTATCGGAAGCCTGTAATCTTCATATTTATCCAGTTTACCGTTGCTGTTCATATCTTCAAAGGTAAAACCGTTTATGGTTAAGGTTGAGTTTTTTCCATTTGTGGAAGCATTTTTCCAGGAGATATTGGCAAATACCAATACCCCCATCAGCGAAAGTTTAAACACCCCGTTAACATGGTTCTTTTTCATAATCTATATTTATTAATTCATTAACTTTTGATATTTCAACCAATCTTCAAACCGATCGGCCCAGCTATCTACAGGTAGGTTTTGTTTGCCCATACCAAAGCCATGGCCACCTTTTTCGTACATATGGAGTTCTACAGGATAGCCACCATCAAGCCATTTATTGTATAACTGGATGCTTCTTGGTGCAAGCTTTAACTGATCATCGCTGGCTGCACAAACAAACATTGGGGTAACCTTTTTCGGCATTTGTTTTTGCAGCAAATCAGCCGCAGGGCCGCCATAAATAGAGGCTACAAAATTTGGAACGTACGTTGTATTATTGTTTAACACCGTTTGCATGGCAACCGTACTGCCAGCAGAAAAACCAATAATCCCGATCTGGCTGGCTTTTACACCAAATTTTGATGCATTTTCATAAACATATTCGAGTGCCTTTTTACCATCCTCTGCAGCCAATTCAATTACGGGTGCAGTCTGTTTTTCAAAAGTGGCACGATCTTTCAACTTATCCATCATTTCTTTTGCAGGGTCGTTAGTGATGGTTTCTACCAAACGGTATTTTAGCACAAAGGCCGTAATTCCTTTTTCGCTTAACCTTTTGGCAAGGTCTATTCCCTCTCTGTTGATGGATAAACTCTGAAAACCTCCCCCAGGCGCAATTACAATGGCTGTACCGGTATTCTGAACGCCTTGCGGCACTTTGTAAACCAATAAAGTTGGCGAGGTAACGTTGTAAACTACTTCTGTTTTAAACAGTTCGGAATAGGTTTGTGCCTCCTTTTGTTTCCAATTTTCTGATCCTGGGGCAACGCCATTGTATAATTTAACAGTTTCTTGTGCTTTTACCGACACGGAGATACTTAAAGCGACTAGCATTATTAAGCTAATTTTATTTTTCATGATTTTATATTTTAGTGAACTGAATTAAAATGAACTTTAAACTTTTCATGGTTTCACAACTTTATACTGCGCTGTTCTGGCATCTTTAATTACACCTTTCCAATTTAAGCCGTAGCCAAAATCGTAACGGTTGCCTTCGGTATCCTGATGCGGAACCAGATCGAACGGCACATCTTCTTTTTGCTCTTCAACGGTTTTCATATCCGCTGGCATCTGTACCGGAAGCAGGCCTGATGGCTCTGTGCTGCCAGAAATAATATCCAGAACAGCCTGTGTTGATACACCAAAATTTAGTACAATACCATTTACCACCTTTTCGAATTCATTAAAGACCATTGGTTTTGATGCCGTAACCGAAACAATTACTGGTTTCCCTTTCATCATTTCTTTGGTATCTAAAATGGTCCTTAAATCCATAGTATTGGCAGCGGTAACCGTTTTGCCTTTGTAATTGCGATCTTTAATGGTAGGGTCGATTACCTGATCGCCAGCGGCAATACTTTTTGCCCTTGCATATTCTGCGGTGTAAGTGCCATATTGTAATGAAATTGGCACATAACCATTGCTGCCGTTATTCCTGTTGTTAATGTCGTAACCACCTTCGGCACTCTGCGGACTGGTTACAAAAACCAGGGCAAAATCAGCCTGATCGGGATTATCGGTTACGTTATAATATTTTTTAACCAACGCTAAATTTACAGGATAATCTAACCTGGCAGGTGTGTAAACTCCCCACCAATCTTTGGTAGGAGCCGAATAAATTTTAGGGATATAAACGGTTTTCTTTTCTTTAATTGGCAAAATGTTTGCCTTGTTTTTTAAGAGTATTACTGATTTAAGCTGCGCGTCATATCCAGCTTTCATAAACTCGGCATTACCTACAGTAGCTTTAGTTTCAGCTACATTTAAATAAGGATTTTCGAAAAGCCCTACTCGGAAAATGTTTTTCAGTAAACGCACTGCCGATCGTTCAAAACGTGCACGCATAAATTTCTCTCCATATTCTTTAACGCCCATTTGATAGGCTTCCAGAACCGGTTTTTTATCGTTGTTACCACCAAACTGGTCAACGCCTGCCATTAACACCTTGTAATGTCTTTCTGCAATACTTAATGCTTCAGCTCCCCAAGGCTTTCCTGCAAATAGGTTTGGCGTTTTACCCTCATCTCCGGTAACCAGCCAATCGGTGCACACAACACCATCATAACCATATTTATCGCGCAGCAGATCGGTTATGATATATTTGCTGTAACCATTGGCTACGTTTTCATTGTACTTTTTATCCTGATCGAAAGTGATGGTATAATAGGGCATTACGGCAGAGGCCTTACCTGTTTTTCCATTTAATTTAAATGCACCATTTACAAAAGGATCAATATGCTGCTGCAGGTTATTGCCTGGATAAACGGCGAATTTTCCATAAGCCCAATGCCCGTCCCTGCCACCTTCTTCTGCCCCACCACTCGGCCAATGTTTAACCATCGCATTTACACTTTTGTAGCCCCAGCCATCTTTAATTTCATGCTTACCATAAGAAGTTTGAAAACCATCAATGTAAGCCCTGCCCATATCGGTAGTTAATAAAGGGCTTTCGCCAAAGGTCATGGCAATGCGGTACCAACGGGGTTCACTACCTAAATCTATCTGAGGAGATAAAGCTGTAGCAATGCCTAGTGCGCGGTATTCTTTTGCGGCAATCTGGCCAAACTGTTGCACAATTTTTGGATCGAAGGTAGCCGCCATGCCCAAACCATCGGGCCATAAAGAAATTTTGCCTCCGGCACCTGCATTAAATTCGCTGGTAACTAAAGCGGTATTTCGTGGATCGGTACTGTTGTTCGCGGGGATCCCCATACCGATTCCTTCTACAAAGGCCTGCGCATTGTTGTTCCAAATGGCAGCCACTTCGGGCGTTTGCACACTGGTGATTAAAACATGACGAAGGTTATCATTCTTAAAAAACTGTTTCTGTTGATCGGTTAGATCAGAGGCGCTGGCCTTACTTTCCGGAAAAACCTTGCCATTATAGGTACCTGCATTATAACCCGAAATCCCTGCCGGCATGGCCTGATGACGGCTGTATAACATTAAACCTGCAATCTGCTCAACCGACATTTTTGAGGCCAGATCCTTAGCCCGCTCATCGGCAGATAAACGCCAGTCTTCATACCTGTCCAGCTTACCGTTTTTATTTAAATCCTTAAATTTTTTACCCCCAATAGTTAAAATTTTAAGGCCTGAGGCTGATGAATAACCGAGTGTTGCACCATTGTTATTTTCTACCAGCGTAAAACCATCCTTTTGCTGTGCATTTACCGCAAAACAGGCTAAAACTCCCAGGGTTAATGTTGTTGTAATTTTTTTCATCTGTTTATTATTTACATGTGGCTCTTTCTGATCTTAAAACCTAAAATTAAGTGAGGCCTCAACAGTAAACGGACGGATATACGAGCCTACTAAAAGTTGATTATAATAAGCTGAGGCATCGGTAATCAGCTCTGCTCCATTGATTGTCCCTTTAGCACCGGTCTGGTTTAAGAAGTTTACCGCAGTTACGCCAAAATCAAAGTGTTTGTTAATTTTATAGTTTACGCCTCCAAAGGTTTCCCACCTTGCGGCGAAATAAAGCGCATTGGTGAGGTTGGCAAACTGCTTACTGAAATAGCGGAAACTTGCCCAAACCTTTACGTTTTTATAGGTGTAACTCGGATCTATCTCCATTAAGATTTTAGAAATCTCCAGTACGTTTTTATTATCGTAAGAGTAACTGTTACCAAAAGCGTTAAAATTATAGTTTTTATAGATCGGGTTCTGTAAAGTTACCAGATAGTGCAGGTTAAACCCTTTAAATGGATTGGTTACAATGTCGGTAGTCCAGCCTACCGTCTGGATATCGTAATTTACAGTAGCCACCTGAGAATCGCTTCCATTGCCTGGATTAACCAGGTTTAGCCGTGCCTGATAATTGTTTCTGGTAAGATAGGTAGCCTGGGAAACTACACTAAATTTATCATGGTTAAAATAAATACCAAATGCACCTAACGGACTTTTTGTTTTATCCACATTGGGTACAACAGCTCCAGAATAACTTTCTAACCTACCATTGTTTTCTGCATAGGTAAAATCAGCCAATAGCCCTAGCTTATCGGTAATTTTATAAACCGCATTAACAGATCCGCCAAGGTGAAACCAATTATTATCGATATAGGTTTTCTGACGCTGATCAAACACAAAACCACTGGTTCTTGGGGTTAAGTAGTAATCGCCCTTAACTTTTTGGTAGCGTAAATTCAGGCCATAGTTAAGGGATAGTTTATTTGAAATTTGCCATTTATCAGAAAAATAAGCCGATAATTTATTTTCGTATCCATTATGGTATTCTCCGCCAACATTATAGTTATAAAAACCATCCGCATCGGTATTTGAACTACCGCCTGCAGTATTTCTAACCAATTTCCGGGGATTGGCCTCTACGGTTTGGTAATAGAAAGAACGGCTTGAGGTAAATTTGTTTACATCATAAAAATATTCGGTTAAACCGATCCTTAAATCATGGTTATTTACTTTTTTTGTAATTTCAAACCTGGACATGGCCGTTTTCGTAGGCACCTTTGGCGAGCTCAAAGCCAACATCGAATTTACATTTCCGGCATAGTCCTCCCCTGTTGATTGATAAGAAAATCCACCACCTGAAGCAGTTTGGAAAATACTTAGCGGAATAGTTGTAAGTGTTGTTGCTTCTGCATACCTGAAACGGGTAGAAAAATTAAACTTCCATCCGTTACCCAGTTTATAATTTCCCAGCACATCAAAAGACTGGGAAGTTGAGGCAGCATCGTTGTTCCCTAAATTTTTATAACTGAATTCTCCGGTTAAAATATCTTTAACTTTTACCGTTCCATCATTGATAATATAAGAATCCCTACCGATCCTGAAATTATCCAATTCCTGCACCTGCCCGTTTTCCTTATACTGGAAAACCGCATAATTTGTTAAAGAGATAGATTTGGCGTATTTATAAAGGAAACTGATCTCACCTTTATCCTGTTTAAAACGTTTGGTTAAACCGGCACGATAAATCTGGGTTTTATCAGAATAGTTAGAAAACCTAACATCAAACGAATTTGGATCATAATTCTGATAAATACCGGCTACATAAGACCAGCCATTGGATAATGGTCCGGAAACATTCACATCGCCTTTAAGCCAACCATAATGACTGGCCGATAAATTACCTACCAGTTCGAACTTTGGCGTTCCCAGTTTGGTATAAGAGTTTACCGCGAAACCCAGATCGCCAGTGGTAATAACCGATTCCCCTATTTTTAGCAGGCCCGTTTTGGCCAGACTTACACTCTGGCGCCATGTTCTATTAGGCAGTTCGGGCCAGAAAAAATATACTACAGGCAAATCGTTTTCCTGGATGGTAATACCCCCAACAGTTGAAGGAAGACCAATATTTACATCTCTTGGTCCGGTATTGTTTGCTGCATTGAGCATTACATTTCGGTTATCTTCTTCTTTTTTCTCTACAATTTTCTTTTGTGGGATGGAGTCTCTTTTTACAGGATCCTGGGCAAATACAGGAATGGAAAATGCCGACATTAAAAACAGTAAAATGCTTTTAGGGGTGCTCATAACTAACGAATAATTAAACTATCTGATATTTTATTGATTTTTTTTGAAGCATAAAAATTTTTGAGGCGAGATAAATTGGTTAGAAAAAATCAAGCGACTTCTCATTGCTTCATTATGAAGCAATATTAAGATGTTTAATTAAGAAAAACAAATTATTAATTTCGGTGTCTAAAAAACATTACTTTACAGCAATGATTATTCAAGAAATACAAGATGCGAGTGCCGAAATGTGGCGTAAATCCCTGCCCCATATTTCAATTGATAGTGTGGTGTTTGGCTTTCACGATAACAGCTTAAAAGTATTGTTGCTGAAAATGAAAAACGAAGACAACTGGATCCTGCCGGGAGGTTATGTGAACAAAGATGAATCTATCGATGATGCTGCAAAGCGGATCTTGTTCGAGCGCAGTGGAGCGGATAAAATCTTTCTGAATAATTTTGGTGTGTTTGGCGATCTTAACCGCTCTGAAGGCTATTTTGAAAGCTATCCGGATGATCTATGGCATAAGCAACGTTTTATCACCATCGGCTATTACGCCCTAGTGGATTATACACAGGTAACTCCTGTTGCAGATAATTTTTCTGACAAATGTGAGTGGATCCCGGTTGATAAGCTACCTAATATGGTGATGGATCATGCATTGATTTTACAAAAAGCATTAAGTACATTAAGGGAACACATCAGCTACAAACCTATCGGCTATAACCTGCTTCCCAAAGCCTTTACCATGCCAGAGCTACAATCATTATATGAAACCATACTGGGACAAAAGTTGAACCGGGGAAACTTCTACAGAAAAATGATTCGTTACAATATCTTGATCAAACTTGACGAACCCAGAAAAGGTGGAGCACATAAGGCTCCGAACCTATATAGGTTTGATGAGCAAAATTATGAGAAAGCAATAAACGAATTTAGGTTTTAGTCTGACAATAAAGTTGAATTAAAGCAACCATTAATTTTAGATTAATAATTAGTTATTTTTTGTAATGATTTTGAAATTTACAGCTGATGGGTTCAGACAGAGTCGACAAGAAGCTTTTTCCGGAATCGGCAACCGAAAACAATGAAGTTATAAGAAAAGAGGCTGTTGAGGCATCTATTTTTTCAACCAGCCTGACCAACAAGGCGCTGAAGTGATCGCTGGTTTCGTATGTGGAGATACCGATCAATTCGCCTCTTATTCTGTTGCTGCAACAAACTTGGATATAGGTTCATTAAAATGTTAACCAATAACATCACTGTTGCAAATAAGTATAAGCCTTGGAATATTTTAATTGCGATGAAAATCATCATAAATAGAAAAGCAAAAAGATGGTTTAGTTCAGCCTTTGTCATTTCCAATCTATATTCTCCCAGCTCACTTGCCAGGATCTTTTTAGTGACTGATAACTTGGGATTGAAATATTTAAAGAAGCTATGCATGATGATGCATTTGAACGGTGTTAGTCCAATTAATCCGTTAACCTTTTCATTTTTTATGAAATTTAGGTATGCTAACCTATTCCTGTAAAAATTTGTTCTTGAAAGTAAGGCAGTTATGATCATGCCAACTATCCAGGAAATAAAAGCAATCGAAAAACTAAATGTAAAATACTTAATCATAAGCTGAGGCGTCGTCTTTATCCTATAAGCGTAACTTTAAGTACCGAAAATAATAAATAACTATGAAATTGCATTAAAGATTGAATAGCGTTTTATGGCCTTGCCAGGTTTAAATTTAAATAAAATTATTTCGTATGTCAGTCTGAGCGTAGTCGAAGACCATTTTATATTTAAGAGAAGCAATCGACTTCGCTCTTGTGACAAATTAGGAGAAGTAATGTAATTGAATAAAAATTTAAACAGGCTCTTAGAATAGTTTTAAAAAAATTGAAGCAAAATAGTATTAATTAAAGCGATGATACATCATTTTTAGTTAAAATCACGATCTTTATTAACTCAAAGAAAACAAACAGATATGAAAAAATTATTTTTAATATTCCTGCTGCTGCCTTTTATTGGTAGCGCACAGGTTAAAGGCACCCATTTTGAACACGGGCTTTCCTGGCAGCAGGTGAAGGAAAAAGCAAAGAAAGAGAACAAATTCCTTTTGGTCGACTGCTTTACTACCTGGTGCGGTCCTTGCAAATATATGGCCAGTACCATTTTCCCGCAGGAGAAGGTAGGTGAATTCTTTAACAAAAACTTTGTAAATGTTAAGGTACAGTTTGACCAGACCAAAAATGACAGCGAAGAAGTGAAAAGCTGGTATGCCGATGCCCAGTCGATGAGCAAAGAGTTTAAGATAAATGCCTATCCTACCTTTCTGATCTTCTCTCCCCAGGGAGAGCTTGTACACCGTATTGTGGGCGGCGGTGAGGCGGATGAATTTATCGCCAGAGCGCAGATGGCCCTCAACCCGGAAACCCAGTATTATACACTGCTAAAAAAAAGCGAGTCAGGAAATCCTACTCCTGAAACCCTGAAACAATTGGCCGTTAGTGCAGAGGCCGCTTATGATGAGGAAAACTCTGAAAAATTTGCCAATGCTTATATTAATACACAAAAAGACCTCTATACCAAAGAGAACCTGGAGTTTATCAGCAGATACACCAGAAGCACTAAAAGCAAAGGATTTGAGCTAATGCTAAAAGATCCTGAAAAAACAGATGCAATTCTGGGAAAGGGAAAATCAAATAAAATCTTAAGCACTATTATTCTGGAGGAAAACATCTATCCTGCGCTTAGGAAACCCAACGCAAATATAGATTCACTGGCTGCTTCCGCACGGGCGAAATACCCGACAGTAGATATTAGCGAACCTGTAGACCTGATGAAGATCCAGATTTTTCAGAGCGAAAAAAAATGGGACAAATTTCAGCCTGCAGTATTAAGCTATATGAAAAAATACGGTACAGAAGTACGTGCTGATATGCTGAATTCATTTGCATGGACGGTTTTTGAAAATTGTAAAGACAATAACTGCATCACTGAGGCGCTGAGCTGGAGTAAACGCAGCGTGGATGAGACCCAGAGCAAAGAGCCTGCTTACCTTGACACTTATGCCAACCTGCTTTATAAGCTGGGTAAGAAGGATCAGGCAATCGCCATGCAGCAGAAAGCAGTGGACCTGGTTGCAGCTGAAAATAAAGCGCAGTATCAGGTTACGCTTGAGAAAATGAAAAAAGGTAAATAATCCTTAAGATTAAGCAAAAGGGGATGTAGCTTATCGGGCTGCATCCCCTTTTTTGCTAATGCCCTGATATAAAGCATTAGCAACGAAGTTTCTCTGTAAGCTAATTAAGTTAAGGGATAAATCGCAAAATGATGTCACCCTGAGGGATAAAATTTCCCTTGTTATCGTCATTGCGAGAAGGCTTTTCAGCCGACGAAGCAATCTTACAACGATAGCTACTAGCCTAAGCATTAAGATTATTCATTTTTGCATAGGTTTTTAAAGGCATTCATGAGCTCAATCGTTCGGTTATCTTCGTGCCTCGCAACGACGCCCCTCTTAAATACTGGTCATTTATGGTTCCATGTCGCCAATATGCTATTGGGAATCTTGGTGTCTTTTCAAAGCAAACCCTCATATGCATTTCGGCATATAAGGGTTTACTTTAATAATTATTTATCCATCTTGGGATAATTACATTTTATCTGGACATCTCTATCATGGTTGAAAGTTGCCTCACGGCAACCTCATTTGGCCAAAGCAATCCCAATTCTTTAAAGCGTATTTTACCATTACCATCAATAATAAACTTTGCGGGAATTCCGGAAACACCAAATGATGATACTGCAGGATTCTTTTTTGTAACGGGATCTTTAGTATCCATATACAAAGGCAAATCCAGGTTATGGGTTAACAAGTAGTTTACAGCATCAGGTTTTGGGTTTGGAACCGTTTCCCAGGTGTGTATAAACAAAAACTTTACCGTCGGGTCATTTTTATATTTATTAACCATCATTTGCATCGCTGGTAACGACTTCTTACAAGGCCCGCACCAGGTTGCCCAAAAATCAAGAACAATCGTCTTTCCTTTAAAGTCCGACAAGGATACTTCCTTGCCGTTTATGTCTTTAACTTTAAATTCCGGTGCCTTCTCCGACAGCATTTTGGCTGCTATTTCTGCTTTGTATTTGTTGTCAAACTGGTCGGTAAGCGTAGCCATGTAAGCATTTGCATCTTTACCTGGGTGCACCCTTACATAAGCATTTTTTAGTTCGGCCTTAACATCATCATTGGCCAGGCCTGACAAAACTGCTTTCTCCAGTTCAGGAAGTGCTTCCTGATATCTGCCACTTTTGCTCATCAAATAATAATACTGTGCAGTTAATCCTGCACTTTTTTTGTTAGCCTGCTCATAGCACTCTTTTATAGCAGCGAAAGCTTTCTCATGATCGCCCAGTTTATCCGCCACCTGACTGTATAATTGTAGCAAATACAACCGCTCTTCCTTTGCGTTTGTTGAGTTGTTTAATTCTTGCTTAACCAAAGTTTCAGCTGCTTTCAAATCATAAGCCATTAAACCGGTAGTAACATTTTCAACATACATAATTCTTGCAGTTTCCTGGATCTGGTTGAAATAATATAAAGCCTTCTCAGAATTTTTTGCCACTACAAAATTATCTACGAGTATAGCCCTGTATTGATCAAAACTCTCGTTCGGATGGGCTTTGACCAGGCGGTTGAGAATGTCTTCTTTTTTTGAAAGATCGATAAAGAGTTTCATAGAATCGAGACTTGCCTGATAAGGTGGTTTTGCCTGCTGAGTAAATGCAGACTCTCCTATAGCCAGGATTGCTAGGAGTAAGACTATCTTTTTCATAGTAATATAATATTAAATAATTATCTAAAATTCATTGTGTTTACAAATTTTTCCTGGCAGGCGCAATTTGTACAATTTCACCAAAGCCGGTAAACTTCTTGGCATAGGTACTATTGTTAAATTCTCCCTGCGCATTGATGTCGAAATAATAAACTTCACCCGCTGCACCATTATTCACACCGATCACCAGTCGTTTACTGGTCGTCCGTTGCATTTCGATATCTTTTATTACATATCCAACCGGGAAAGTGTAGATAAGTCGTGCAGAATTTGCAAGCATATCGTATAAATACACCCTATTATCAACAGTATAATAAAGTTGTTTTAAGATGGAGGAGGTTGCAAAGTTAGTTGCACTACCAATTTCCGGGCTATTTACCATTTGTTGATTAACCCCAACAAGGGTACTGCCAAATTGATCATACGTTAAAGACATTAGGTAGCGTCCGTTATTATCTTGCATGATGAAATACCACTCAATTTCTTCTTCGAATATCGTTGATATGCCACGATCAGACGCAATCATTTTTCTTCCCACATTTGCCATGTCAAATGAGCCCGTTGTTTTAGGTGCATCTTCCAGGATTCTGGAAAATATAGCCATCCGCTTAAAGCGCATTTTAGCATTATCATAAAAATAGGTCAGGTCATAAGTGTTAGGAAACACACCCGGATATAGGTCATAGTCGCCAGGAATGCGTTGGGTGAAGGGCTTGACGTTTTCCGAAGTCGAGCCTGAAATACCAGCATATAAGCTGCCATCGGCAACAATGAACTGGTCAAATTTGGAGGCGTCTAAGATAAAAGCAGGTGCACTTTTAAACGGAAGCGGTGTAGCCAAATTCGGAAGTATAGAACTTTTATCGCCAAGCTCCAGCCAGTCGTTCATATTAAACCGATACACATTTTGATCGCTGAAATAATAGAAGAAACCACCTTTACCAAAATTATATACGGCTAGTGCCTTACCTGGATAGCTTTTATTATTGGCCACTTCCATAGGGTTGTCAAAAAAGACATCATCTGTCCGGATGAGTGAAACTTTGCCTTTCCCATCCTTGTTATTCACGATATACCAGCCATCTGGATAGATTCCAGTGACGGTAACGGTATAACGCTTCTGCGTATAAATACCGTTTCTATTACTTGTTACTCTGTAAGTCATTAAATAGGTACCAGGACTTAAGGTTACTTTGATGCGCAAATTTTGAGATGTGGCTATCACATTTGAGTCAATTTTCCAACTGTAGGTAAATGAATCACCCGCAGGCATTGTTTGTGACAAAGTTGGTGTAATGATCAGCGAATCCCGTTGAGCTACCGTGAAACTGGTGGTTGCATCCGTGATCTTAATATCGTTGATTTGATCATATTTAAACGATTGATTGTCTTTTTTGCAGGCAGCAAATGCGAGCACGATTACAATAAAAACCAGTCTGAGTTTAAAAAAATGTTTTAAATGCATAATATTTTAATTAAGGGAACGATATCTCTTGACCGTTCTCATCTAACAATGGACCATTTGCAGCTTCATAATCGGCCAGTGCATTTCTCAGCGTCACGGGGAAGTTGAGCAGACCGTCAGAACCGATACTATCTAAAGAGAAATCTGTTATACCCAATACCTTAACCATGAACTTGTACTTAACAGCGCTAAATTCACCAAAATCTTCATCAAGAATATCCCAATAAGCAGGTCTAACATACATGCTGGATACATCGATCTTCAGATATCTAAAGTTTTCCTCCGTAATTTCATTAATACCAGGTGTCTGGCCAAGCGTGCCTAAAGTAAAGTCTTTAGTTTCTGCTGGTTCCAGTACAATCCTGTACACATTACTGGCCATTCCGGCAGAATTGAGCAATATCAAAGGATAATTAAATGTCGATGCTCCAGGCGGAATGGTCACTTCTTTTAGCTCAAAATCCACGCCCGCCGTTGCAGTTGTTCCTTCAGCTGTTTTTAGCAATACGGTACGTGGTTTATCGGAAAGCTTTCCGGTAAGCCTCAAGGGTATATACATGGTATCCCTTGTTTTTAGCGTTTTTTGAAAGGCAAAAGAGTAACTTCTAACCGCTGTGGTATGTAATTGTTGATAGGTGTAAGCAAAAAAGCTAACGCCATCTTTTCCCTGATAGGTTTCTACCGTTTCTTTCTTACAAGAAAACAGTAATAAGACTATCGTCACATATAATAGGTATTTCATAATACGAGTGTGATTAATTAGCATAATTCGGATTAAATTGAAGTTCAGAAGGTGGAATTGGGAGTATATATTGACTCTGTGCCATAGCAGGACCAAATTGCATTCTGGAGGCTTTAATACGCTTATAGTAAAAGAACAACTGCCCCTCTGCATAAAATTCCTTCTGATACTCTTTGGTAATTTCGGCTTTAAGCGTCGAAGCAGTGATCGTATTCGGTAAAACGCCAATTCCTCTGTTCAGGCGTATTGTATTTAAATAGCCCACGCCAATAGCAGGTGTTGATGCCGTTTCAGCCAGGATATAATACATTTCCGAAAGACGGATACCTGGTACATACTGATCCAGTAAATTGTCACTAATAGTGGTTGTAGACGTAGATGCCTGCCAGAATTTAGAAGGGAACGTGACTCCTCCTCCATCCTGCTCGAGGCGATAAGCATACCTAAAGTCTGTACCTCCGCCGCTGCTGGTTTCATAAAGTGTAGCAAAATTAGCAGCGCTACGTGTAAGCGTTTGGCTTGCCGACCCCCTGAATCTAAAGTAACGTTGTACCGTGGGCAGTATATCCCTAACCCTGATCATGAACACCTGCTCATTAAAATACAAGCGGTCACGTACCAACAATCCCTGGTTAACAGCACCGGCTTGTGCCTGGGTTACAAAAGGATATTTCCCCGAATTGACCACCACAGTTGCAGCAGCAGCCGCACCGGCATTGTCGCCGCTATACAACATGATTCTTGCTTCCAGTGCTTTTACACCGTAGTAATTAAGCTTATTCCTCCTGGTCCGCAAATCGCTGGTCACAATCGGATCAACAGGCAACAGTAAACTTTCCGCTTCCTTAAGGTCGGCCAGCGCAAATTTTACCACATCCGCAGTTGTTGCTGGTGGATTTGCATTTTGGTTAACTTCTTTTTTGTAGGGGATGGCTTTTAAATTGGCACCCGCAGTATATTCCGGCCCAAACATCCGTAATAAATCAAAATGCAAAAATGCTCTTAAGGCTAATGCCTCACCACGCAACAGTGCGTACGAATTATTGGATAGCACAGATCGGTTTGTTTCTGTATTTTCAATTATTTTATTTGCTGCAGCAATTGCACTATAACTGGACGACCAGATGGAATCGGTATAGCTTACTACTTCCGTTGAAGCATAGTTCAATACTTGTGTCTGTTGCAGCTTAACTGCCGATGCTTGATCAAGTGTCGCGTAATTTTGAGCAAGTGCGGAAACGAAGCCCATGGAAAGATTATCTCCATAGAGTTTGCTACTAGCAAGCTGGCCATATACACCTGATAAAGCCTGTTGAAAACCAACTTCTGAAGTAAACAGCTGTTCTTCAGATAGGTTCGTTTTGGGTGTTACATCCAAAAATTTCTTACAACCGGAAAACATCGCAACTATTGCCAGAATTCCTATGATTAATGTTGTTCTTTTCATTGGGATATGAATATGTTTTTTGAATTAAAATCTTGCACTTAAACCAAATGTATATTCTCTGGCAAAAGGATTATCTGTACCACGTTCTATTTCAATGGAGCTAAAGGTGGCCAGGTTATTGGTTGTGGCACTAACACTTAAGTTCTGCAAGCCTAACTTTTTTACAAATGCAGTTTTGAACTGATAACTCAAATTAATCGAGCTGAGCTGAATGTTATTATCGCGTTGAACAAAGCGTGAAGTCAGCTTTGTAGGCGTCGGCGAGCCGGTAATTCTTCTGTACGGACTCACACTGCCAGGCCCAGTCCAGCCCAGGTCATACGCCCTCCGGTCCACATTGTTGCTCGCATCCACCGCCTCTACCCGGTTTAATAAGGTACTGTTATACAAATCAGCACCATAATTATAATTGAAGCTGAAATTTAAGGCAAAACCTGCATATAGGAAGTTTGAATTAATGGCTCCAGTCCATCTGGGGCGGGTATCGCCGACATAGGTTTTATCGTTAACGTCCCATACAAAGGTTGGGGTACCATCTGCTTTCAGGTAAACTTCCTGGCCGGTAACCGGATCAATGCCCAGTGACCTCACCGCATAAATTGCCGTTGTCGATTGACCTTCAATAAACTGCGCATTTTCAGCTGTTTGATCAGGATTATTCGCATTCAATGCGGCGTTGAAGGCTTTGAGTTTATCAGAAACTTCTTTTAACACCGATTTATTAGTGGCTGCGTTCACAGAAACATTCCATTTTAAGCCTTTACGAGGGTCAGATAGTATAGTATAACCGAGGTCGAGTTGTAATCCCCTGTTCTGAATTTTACCTAAATTTTCAGTGTACGAAGGGAAACCGGTACTAGATGCCAGCGAAACTGTAGTTAGCGCATTCTGCGTTATTTCGTTATAAAATTCTGCATTAAAAGTTAAACGGTTGTCCAGAAATGCTGATGCAATACCAATGTTAGACTTTAATACTTGTTGCCAGCTTAAATTCGGGTTTCCAAGTGCACCGGGAATAGCACCTACCTCGCCGAAATAACCGGTCGATGTACCCAGGTTGTACCTGAATTGTGCTGCATAAGGGTCCTGTACAGATGTACCTGTAGAACCGTAGCTACCACGAATCCTTAAAAGGTTAACTGTTCTGCTATCCTTAAGGAATTGTTCATTATTGATGTTCCATCCTAAACCGGCAGACCAGAAATTACCAAATTTATTATTCGTTCCATAAGCAGAAGAACCATCTCTGGTATAAGTAAAATCGGTAAAATACCGGTTATCATAAGAGTAGTTTGCACTTCCAGTATAGGAAAGATTATTAATTGTACTTTCCGTTCCGGTAGGCCTGCTGTTTAAATATTGTGCGGCAAACAGGATGTTGTCCAAACGATCAAAAGGGAAACCCTGTGTAGATACATTATATGAATTTAAACTTGTGCTGGCAAGCCTGAATCCTGCATATACCGTAACGCCATGCTTTCCAAAATTCTTGTTGTAGTTCACAGCACCTGTTCCGTCCATGGTAAAGGCCTCACTGTTGTCTTTCGAATAGGAACCCCGTGCACTTAAATCTGTTATACCATCAAACCGGCTATCTAAAGCGGAATAGAAATTATCTATCGTCCCATTCACTTTGGTGATGCCCAGTGCACCAGTAAACCACAAAGACTTACTATAGTCGTAACGAACAGTAGTGTTATTTCTTAAGTTAAAGTTCTTATTTCTGTTGTTAATGGTATTGTATGTAATATCCATTAATGGGTTTAATACAACGGAACCAGGTATACCAAAGCCCGGGTTGATATTTTCGAGGTATTTGTTTACATTACCATTTTCGTCATAAGGTTTCCAATATGGGTTTAAATTCAGATATTGACTAAATTCCCCATAAGGGGAATCATTGGAAATAACCTGGGTTGCGATCGTGTTATTCTGGAATGTTAAATTATTGGTTTTGTAACTCAGCTGAAAACTTCCTGAATAATTTTTCCGGTCCTGTTCTTTCATTACCCCTTGTAAAAGGTTTCCGCTAAAAGTAAGGTTGAAGGTCAAAGACTGATCACCTCCGCGTAATGATAAATTGGTTCTGTTGTTGATACCTGTTTGAACCGGAATAGATTTCCAGTCTGTATTCACACCGCTCAAAACGGCTTTATATCTTTCCGCATTAATAAATTGCCCGCTATAACTATTCAAAAAACCTACGCGGCGCTCAAAATCCAGTTTTTCTGATGCATTCAACATGTGGTATACAGAAAGATCAGGAGATGATAATGTTAAGTTATTAGTTATGGAAACTTCTACTTTTCCTCTCGGCGGAAGGATTGTTGTAACAACCATCACACCATTACCCCCACGAGATCCATACATTGCAGTAGCAGAAGCATCTTTTAATAACGTTACTGATGCAATTTGATTCATGTCCAAATCTGTGATGGCTTGTAATGAAACCTGAAATCCATCAAGAATAAACAATGGCGTGTTGGGATTTCCAACAAGTTCTGAACCCAGTGTTGGGTAGGAGTTTTGTCCACGCATGCTAATTTCAGGTAGCGCATTAATGTTACCCCCAATCTTATTGTTGGGAATAATTCTGAAAGAAGGATCAAGAGCAGCAATACCAGCAAATACATTTACCGGACTCACGGCCTTAAGCTCAGCTCCGGTTATGGTTTTGGCTGCTCCGGTGTAGGTGCTTACCTTCCGGTCGACCATTCCTGTGATCACCGTTTCATTTAGCGTCAACTCATTTTCCTGCATATAAATGGTATAATTCGAATTAGAGGAGATAGGCACATCAACTGTCTTATAACCTATAAATCTGAACTCCAAAGATGTTGCACCCTGTGGTATGCTGATGGTAAACTTTCCATTCTTATCCGTCTGAACCGCAGACTTTGTTCCCTTGATTGACACTGTAACCCCTGGGATTGGCTTGTGTTCTTTGGCATCGGCAACAAAACCAGTAATAACTTCCTGGCTAGCCTTTACGCCTGCTTTAATCACCACAGTTTGGTTACGTATGGTAAAGTCTAGATTTTGTGCTGCAAAAATTTGCTTAAGCACAGCAGGCAATTCAGCATCTTTAACATTGATGGTTACAGGTATTGAATTTTCCAATAGATTGTCCACATAAAAGAAATTATAACCAGTTTGTTGGTTAAGTTCCTTAAAAACGGATCGAAGTGAAGCATTTGACTTGGTTAAAGTCACTTTTTGAGCGAGACTTGATGCACTTACCTGCATAAGGCACGCTATTATTATTACAATGGTTAGGCGCATGGTTAACAATAATTTGAGGTACAGCCGATTAGGTATACCAAATTTCCTTGATTTTTGATACATTTAGTAGTTGGTTTGGTTAAACAGTCTCTGATGCGTTGGTCCGTAGCAAGACTGTGGTTGTAAATTGATTTTCAATCGAATATTCCAGACTATGATCAGGTCCCGGCAGTTAAACGGGGCCTTTTTTTTTGGATATCTTTAGTTATCGTATTTCTTTTATCATGTAGTTTGTTTAAAGGTTAAAATTCAGTTTATTATTCGTTATTTATTATTTTGATACATATACGGTTCGTCCTTTTAAATCGAAATGAGCTTCTCCTGTTGATTCCACGATTTCAAGCACCTTAGACAATTTATCAAACCTCGAAACTTGACCACTGAAACGCTGGGTGGTTTTTTCACCTAGGTAAACAACCTCCAAATTATACCAGCGACTGATCATTTTCATGATTGTTTCGATGTTTTCACTTTCGATTACAAATTCATTATTTTTCCAGGCAACAGCCAGATCGGTATCCGTTTCACTAATCGTTATTTTGCCAGCAGATAGCTTTGCTTGTTGCCCTGGTCTTAGCAATTTGTAGTTACCCGATGTTGAGAGCTTCACGCTTCCTTCCAGCAAGGTGGTTTTTTCCACTTCATCATCTGCATAGCTGCTGATGTTAAAATGAGTTCCTAATACTTCTACTTCCTGCCGGCCTGTCTTTACAATAAATGGATGTTGCTTATCCTTAGCCACTTCAAAATATCCTTCACCACTAAGGGTAACTATCCGCTTTCCGTTTTGAATGAGGGAGGTGGTGTAGGTGAGGCTGGAAGCGGCATTTAAATAGACAAGCGATCCGTCAGGCAACCTTACCTGATAGGTTTCCCCACGGGCGGTAGACAGGGTATTAGAAGCATTTGGATCTGAAACCTTTTCACTCACCTGGTACACCAGTTTGCCATCGTCTGATTTAGTGATGACTATTCCGGATTCTCTTCCTATTTCACCCCTGGATGCATTTGCCAAGCTAACCTTCCTGCCATTTGCCAGGGTAAGTGTAGCACCATAGCCACCAGGTTTAATATCATGTGCAGTAACTATGGGAACAGCGGCAACCTTTTCCGGTTGGTTATTGAAAAAATAAACACCTAGGTATACCACAGCTAAAACTGCAGCAACGGCAATGATTTTTAACCAAAGTCTAAGTATTTTATTTTTACCTTCAGGTACAGCATGTGCTGATTCCCGGATCTGAATAAACAAATCCTGGTCAACCTTTTCCAATACCCCGGTAATAGCTAAATCATTTTCTTTGTGCTCACCCTGGATTTCTAAGGCGCCGATGATGAGCTCTTTCAATACTTCCCGGTCTTCATCAAGCTGAAAATAATTCATCAGATGCTGGGTTTCTTCAGGACTACAGGTATTATCCAGATGTTTTTTGAAGAGTATTTGAAGTTGTTTGGATGGTTTCAAGGCTCAATTTTTACTGCTAATACGGAGTTGCGCAAAAATATCCTTAGTCTGTTAACAAAAAATTAACAATTAATTTCCAAAAATAACGATCAGGATCAAAAGCCTTTGAATAAAACACCCAAAACTATCGAAATGATAAGTGTGGGAGAACCTCCAAAGTGGTTTTTTAGAAATCTGTTGGCTTGCAGCATGTGGCTGCTTATGGTTTTGGCATTAATACCCATAATTTCCTCTACTTCTTTATAAGATTTACCCTCTAATTTACAAAGTGTAAATACCATTTTGCGTTGAGGCGGCATCAGGTTTATGGCATGTTGCAATTTTTGGGCATCTTCTTTACTCAGCAAATCTTCTTCAACGTGAAGATACAATTCTGAACTTGAAGCAACCATTTTAGTCAATAAACGTTTGTCTTTGGCTACTTTCCGAAAATAATCATATACAAGATTCTCTGCTATACGAAAGAGATAAGATTTAAAAGATTTTTCAGGATCAATCTGTGTCCGCACCTCCCATATTTTAAAAAAAAGTTCTTGCAGCACTTCTTTTACCAGGTCGTCAGATTTGAGAAGTTTAAATAAATTTCCGGCGATCCGAAATTTATAGTTATTGTATAATATTTCAAATGCCCGCTCATCACCGTTTTTCAATTGAATCAATAAAGACTTTTCATCGGTGTGATTAATGTTGATCATTCGTCTGGCAAATATACGCTAACTTAAAAAGACAAGATAGTAATATTTCGGAAAAATGCCATTGCCTTCTTCTGAAATAGCTCGTCATTAAAAAACGACCAACAATAAGATCTGATCGCGCTGATGAATTGAGCATCTTCAAGGGCTAGTATAGGATCTTAAAATGTTACCACAATTTCGATTTCCAAGGAGCCGTAATATTTTTTATAGTGATAGAATATTGACACTCTTTTCAATATCTTTTATTTCATATTCTGTAATTTCAGGAATAACAATTTTGATTATTCCATTTTATCTAAATGAAGTTGATTGGATCTCAAGAGATACCTGAGTCATCGACTTGTTTTAAGCGTTAATTTAATTATATATCCGAACTTGAATTGATATTTTTTTAAAACTAAGAGCCTGTTTAAATTTTATTCAATTACATTACTTCTCCTAGTTTATCCCACTGAGCGAAGTCGATTGCTTCTCTTAACTATAAAAAATTGTCTTCGACTACGCTCAGACTGACATACGAAATAAATTTTAGTTAATTTTAAGCAGGTTCTAAATTAACTTTTTTTGATAGCTATTCTAATGCCCCTCTGTATTTAACTTTTTTCCCTCAGCGATCACTGCCCTGTTTATTTCATTTACCCTCTTCGCATCCATTTTCTCAACCGCACGGTCGTAGGTCAGCAATCCATTAACCTCATGCTCCACATCGGTTGTCTGGGTATAAACGGCTACACTAAGACCTTTGTATTTCATCAGCTGTTCAACCTGGCTCATCAGCAGTACATACCTATCCGTCAACGCAGCACTTGTAGGTTCATAGGCATACGCATTGTTTTCTACAGGCCACATATGAGCCCTTACAAAAAGCCCCACACCGCCGAACTCCCCCAAAGATGCGGCCCTTTTATCGTCAGGTGTAGACGCGTCATAGGGGCCTATGTAAATATGCGTATCTACAAAGTCTCCATTACCCGGATCACCAGCCGCTTTCTGGTAGCCTGGATTGTTGTTAAACCCCGAATTGCCATTTACCAGTCTTGAGGAATCGTATTTTTTTACCCAGTCAGTTATTGCCGGTACATCGAAAGCACCCCAGTTCTCATTGAAGGGAACCCAGGCAATAATCGAGGGTGAGTTGTAATGTTCATCCATTACCGCTTTAAGTTCTTTGCGAAAAGCGGAGCGTACTTTTGCGGTATCCTCATTCTGGTACCAGATTGCCGGCATGTCCTGCCAAAGCAGAATACCCAGTTTATCAGCCCAAAAGTAAAAACGTTTTGGTTCGGTTTTCATATGTTTACGGATGAGGTTAAAGCCTGCCTTTTTGGTAAATTCTATATCAGATTTCAGCGCCTCCTCGGTAGGAGCAGTCAGAATTCCATCCGGCCAGTAGCCCTGGTCAAGTAGGCCAACCTGCATGATGAACTTTCCGTTCAGCAACGGACGCATGACACCCGACACCTTTCCCAGCCTGATATCGCGCATACCGAAATAGCTCTTCACCTCGTCAACAGTTTCACCGTTGTGGTCCTTGAGCGTGATTTTAAGATCATAAAGAAAAGGCTCATCAGGCGACCATAACTTTGGATTTTGGATAGGCAGATAAAAAGCCTTTCCGTTAGTTCCCTGCGCCTGCGAGACGACCTTATTGCCATCAAGTGCTACTGCGGATATGACAGAGGAACCTGCATCGACCGTTACCTTTAGCCTGCTGTTTTCCAGATCGGGCAATAGCTTGATATTTCTAATGTGGACTGCGCTCAATGGTTCAAGCCATACCCCCTGCCAGATGCCGGAGCTGAAGGTATAATCTCCCCGCGGTCCGTTCTTGCCCGAAGGCATCCTACCGTCATTTGAATCATAAGCGGCAACAATCAATTCATTACTTCCAGATTTTAGCAATGGGGTAATATCCAGCGAAAAGGCATCATAACCGCCCGAGTGAGATCCTGCCTTTTTTCCGTTAACGAAGATGGTCGCATCATGATCAACAGCCTCAAAATTGATTATGATATTTTTTCCTTTCCAGTTTTGGGGTATTTCGAAACGCCTGCGGTACCACATGTTAACCTCCTGCTTGCGCTCAATGCCCGAGATCACTGATTCTGGACAATATGGAACAAGGATTTGTTCAGATTTTCCGGCAAATGCAATCGGCATTTTCGGGTTGAGTGCATTCAGTTTATCTTTTCCGCCGACATAATCCCATTTACCGTTTAATGACTTCCATTCTCCACGTACCATCTGGGGCCGGGGATAATCTGGAAAAGGATTTTGGGCAACCATCGCCTCTTTAGTCCATTTGGTGGGTAGTTTTGCAGTCTGGGCGTAAACATTTCCACAATATACCTGCAACATTACTGAAAGGAATAGGATAGATAAACCTGTTTTTTTCATATTATCCGGAAGATTAAGGGTCTGTAGTTCGGGATACTAATATATCATTTTTAATCTAATAAATCGATTTATCAAATGCCTGGATCATTTTTTTTATACAGCTTATCTTTCATCCGGGGGAAGTTTATTCCATTTGACCACAATTGCGAAGTCCTAGACCTGGGCGTGCTGATACGACTGGAACAAGTGAAAACCATACCTGACCAAAAACGCTGAATATCTTCAGTTGACCGATTTCTGCAGAAATGCAGTCAATCAAAATAATGAAATACTTGGCCGAATATAAGTGGAAAGCGAGATGGAAAAGTTGTTGCTTTTAAATTTATCATTCCCTCTACAACAGTAGCATCAAATTTTACGGCACTATACGGAATATCTGAACTAAAGCCTCTGATATAAAGGTAGTGTAAAACTGAATGTTGATCCTTTTTCAATTTCAGTCTCAGCCCATATTTTTCCGCCATGTAACCTGACAATCTCTGAGGAAACATACAAACCTATACCAAAACCTGCAATAAGGTTATTGTTTGCTACCCGGTAAAAACGCTTAAAAATTTTAGGCAATTCCCCCTCTTTTATCCCAATGCCCTGATCGACGACACTCACCTTGATCTCTTTATCAGCAGAAAAACATGACACCTTGATAAGCGAACCGGGCTTGGAATATTTGACCGCATTACCAATAAGGTTTGCGATAACCTGTCCAACTTTTATGCGGTCTGCCTTGATCATCCGGCTTTCTACAGGGTTGAACAGAAAATTATGGGTAGTATACATCATTTGTGATTCTTCATCTGCTTCAGCCATCAGATCAGCGATATCAAAAAAGCTTTGTTCCAATATTATATCTGCCGATTCAAGTCGCGAGATTTCCAGGAACCCATTGATCATATCGGTCATACGCCTTGTCTGTTTAATTGACTGCGTTATTGCCCGCTGGCTTACCTTGTCCGGATTCTCTTTTGAATGCAACTCAAGAAGCTGAAGATAAGCTGAAAGTGAGGTCAACGGCGTTTTAAGCTCATGGCTAACCATACCCATAAAATCATTTTTGCGTATTTCTTCCATTTTTTGTGCAGTAACATCCATAATTACCCCTGTAAATACGGAGAATGTTCCAGATGGGTCTGCCATAACATTTCCAATTGCGCGGAGCCATCTCAATCTGTTGTCATGCAGTCCTGTAACTGGATAGGTCACATCATAGTCGCCATTATTATAAATAGCCTCTTCAAGTTTGGCCGATACAAAGTCACGGTATTCATCGGTTATCTGCGCTAGTGACTGCTCAATAGAGAGTTCCTCATGAGGAAGATATCCGAACAACTCTTTAAAACGGGCATCGGTTATGAATTCCCTGGTTTGAGAATAGATGTACCAGGTGCCAAAGTTGGCGGCTTCGATAGCCTGCCGCAAAGCAAGCTTTCCTTCCTCAATGGTCCGCTGGGCTGAAAGCAAATCCGTATTTGCTTTTGAAAGACTCTCATTTACCATTAAAAGTTCTTCATTAGCGACACTGAGTTCTTCATTTACCGCAGCAAACTCTTCATTCATCGCCTGTAGCTTTTCAGCTCCCGCTTTAAGTTTCTGCTCCCACTGATCACGCTCAGTAACATCCCTGGTTGTACCCGAAACGGCAATAACCTCACCCACATCATTAAAAACCGGATTCAGAATATAGTCATATAACCTCCTGCCCAAAGTTGCATGAGGAAAGGCAACTTCACCTCGTATCGGTTTCCCATCATTCCTGATTCTGTCTATCTCCCGCTCGTGCATGTCAGCATGCCAGGGTTCATAGCCATTATCAAGAAGTCCCTTTCCCACCGCCTCATCCCAAGTTTTGCCCCACATTTCAAGAAGGGCCTGGTTCACATAGGTAAAACGGTAATCCAGATCAAATACATACATCAGGTCTGGTGTTCCAGAGGTAATGGTTTCATAGGTACGCTTCTGCTGCTCAAGCACCTCCTTTGACGCTTTTAACGACTCTTCTGTTAGTTTTCGCTCTGTAATATCAGAGGCAAGCCCGAACCATTCTCTTATTTCCCCTTCCTTGTCAATGATCGGTACCGCACGGGAAAATGTCCATCCAACACTACCATCCGCCTTATTTACCCGGTGTTCCAGCTGGAAGATGCTTTTTGTGGCAATAGCTGATTCAATTGCAGCATTAATTTTGTCGAGGTCTTCAGGATAAACATTTTTAGATTTCCAGTCTGTGGTCGGCTCATTGGCATCAAGAAGAAAGCCCCGGCCGTCAAGCTTATACATGATGCTCCAGTCCGGGCTCAAGCTATAAACAACATCAGAAGTTGCAGTCAACAGTGCTCTGAAACGGTCCTCATTTGAGGCATGTAGATTGTGGTTGTGCGTTAATTCAGTCATACAATAGTTCAAGGATAACATTTGAAACCGAAAAACCAGCAATTTGTTTGAAATCAGGCTTAAATTCCTATCAGCAATGATGAAGCTGTCCTGCCAGTTCGACCAGGGCAATAAGTGCCCTGAAGCAGTTAAGTGATTGAACCAGCCAGAAAAAGGCTGATAAACAATATTCTTGCCAGCTGCAGAACTGGTGGAAAGATCAAGCGTAGTTATAAAACCAATTGAACATCCGCCAGACCATTGTTCGGGTCATGGCCAGACTTGAAAAAAATGAAGATAGATACGGATCTGTAAATCAAAATTAATATTGTAACCGAAAATACCTTTATGAAGGCTTCTGCGCAGTATATGGTCTATTTTTAATATCCTTTCTCTATAGAGCTTTAGTTTGTTTTTTTATGCCGGACGGCTTGAGGATCTGAGCGGCGTTGGCGCCAAGCTGAATGCGTTGAAATGGTCTTCGACTACGCTACTATTGAAAGAATATATCAGTACGGTCGTCATCCGATAGCTACCGGATCTTGCGCAGGCGGGAATCTTAAAGCGCTTGCATTACGATTATTCATAAGTTTCCCCTTATTTCAAAGGCATTCATGAGCACTCTGTGGTTCCCAATCAAGTTGGGAATGACGATTCTCGCAGCCTATAATCCGCTAAAAAATCTGTCATTCATATTGATTTTTAATAATAAATTATCACCTCAGGCTGACATACGAATTGGATTTTATTTAATTTTAAACAGGATCTATATTTCTGCACTAATATTTTCATTTCTAGGCTTTAGAAAATTCCCAGATCTATATTTTTTGATACCGCAGATGTTAAATTGCCTAACAATGCTATTTGACACTAATTTTCAGCTTTTGGGAAATGTTCCCTGATGAATTACCCAGTTGCAGGATAAAGTCTCCAGTTTCAATGTTCCAATCCTTTTTAACCTCATCATAGAAGGCGAGATCTGAAACTTTTACATCCATTTCAACAACTTTCGTTTCACCTGGCTGCAGGAATACTTTTTCAAAGGCTTTCAGCTCTTTTACCGGACGCGGAACACTACAGACAGAATCGTGTATATACAACTGGGCAACTTCAGCGCCGTAGCGTGCTCCTGTGTTCTTAACAGTAAATCTGACCCTAATGATATCGTCTTTGCTATAAACAGATTTATCAGCAGAAAGAGCGCTTAAATTAAAGCTGGTATAAGAAAGGCCATATCCGAAGGAGTATTGAGGTGTTATTTTTTTAGTATCAAACCAGCGGTATCCTACCAGGATATCTTCTTTGTAATATTGGTTAACACTATCTCCGGGATAGGAAATTTTACCGTAAAAATGTGCAGCGTTATCTTCCAGTTTTTTCGGAAATGAGAATGGCAGCTTACCAGAGGGATTTACCTCGCCCGAAATGATATCCGCTAATGCATTCCCGGCTTCTGAGCCAAGATACCACCCTTGCATAATAGCAGGCACTTTGTTTACCCAGGGCATTGACACTGCGTTACCACTAAGCAATACTACAGCTGTGTTTTTATTTACTTTCAATAAAGCATCAATCAGTTTATCCTGCCCAAAAGGCAGACTTAAAGATTTTCGGTCTCCGCCTTCGCAATCCTGAAAGTGGTTTTTATTCAACCCTCCGATAAAGAATACAACGTCAGCATGTTTAGCAACCTCCACAGCTGCATTGATCAAAGAGTCAGCATTTAGCCGGGATGGTTCTTCGCGACCGTATAGTGCAGGCCCGGAAGCATAACCAAGACTGTATATAATATGATCTTTCCCATATTTAGCGATCAATCTATCCAATGGCGATTTTTCATAAGCGACCTTAAGAGATGATGAGCCTCCACCGATGACTAAGCTACGGCCGGCATTTTCACCGATCACAGCGATCTTTTTGAATTTTTCAATTGGAACAGGAAAAAACTGTTTATCATTCTTTAAAAGCACAATACCTTCCTGAGCAATTTTACGCGCAGCCTCACTGTGTTCAGGAGAAACGAAACGGCCAAATGGCCGGTTGGCGCTCATGGTGGTTCGGAAAATCAAACGTAATATGCGGCGGGCTTTATCGTTGAGCAGCTCAAGATCATACTTCCCCTCTTTAATCCCTTTAAGAAAGGGATTGGCAAGATAGTATTCTGAATAGGGAAACTTTCCCTTCGTTGTTAAACCATCGGTGTAAGTGCCCATTTCGAGGTCCAGCCCGTTGTTAACGGCCTGATCGGTACTATGAACACCTCCCCAGTCGCTAATCACCACGCCATCGAATTTCCAATCGCTTTTTAGGATTTTGTTCAAAAGCAGGTCATTGTGGCAACAATGCTGGCCTCTAAACTGATTGTAAGCACCCATAATCGACCAAACTTTTGCTTCCTGCACTGCAGCCTTAAAAGCAGGCAGATAAATTTCATATAATGCGCGATCGCTCAGATCGACATTGATATGCCCACGCCATTCTTCCTGATTGTTCAGCGCAAAATGTTTTACGCATGCTGCTACTCCGACGGATTGAACACCCTGGATATAAGGCACTACCATACGTGAGCTGAGATAAGGATCTTCACCCAGATATTCAAAATTACGCCCGTTCAATGGTGTACGGTAAATATTTACTCCAGGCCCCAGCAACACTGTTTTATTGCGGTAACGGGCTTCTTCCCCAATCGATTTACCATACAGCATGGATAATTCAGGATTAAATGTAGCCGACAGACAGGTAAGCGCCGGAAAGGCCGTACAAGAATCGTTTGTCCAGCCCGCCCCACCCCATTCATCCCATAAAACTTCCTCACGGATTCCGTGGGGGCCGTCGTCGGTCCAAACTTCTGGGATTCCTAACCGGGGTACACCTTTTGAACTGAACTTAGACTGGGCATAACACAGTGACACTTTTTCTTCGGTGGTCATTGCTGAAAGTGCATTTTCAACCCGCTCTTCTATAGGTTTATTTACATCAAGGTAAACTGGTAGCTTTTGTTGCGCATTAACCATTAACCAGGCTGCTGTTGCTACTACAGTTAAAAATATCGATTTCATTAAATTATATTCTTTTGGGTTCAGTTTTTATTGCTTATTGATCAAATCTTATCAGAGTTTCACCACCGTTTTAGCACCATTGTATTGAACAACTTTAGCCTGTTCAGTAGTATTACCAATGGCGACTATCCGAAAAATCCGCTTGCTTAACATTCCTTCGTAACTACCCTCACGATTGCCTATTGTAAGTGTGCCATTCGCGTGGTTATATTCAAAATTGATCGTTGAAAATGCTCCCTTTTCGTAATTATAGTTGGTTCCCTCATCTTCGTATAAACTGAATTTGCCATTTTTACCTTTGTAAACCCTGATCTCAATATCTTCAGCTTTCTTTTCTGAAGTATATTGCATCACATCACCTACAGGTAAAATAGTACCTGCAGGAACAAAAAGAGGAATACGTTCAAGTGGCGCTTCTATATTCAATTTTTGTCCGCCTTCAATCTGCTTCCCTGTATAGAAATCATACCACCTGTTCCCTGATGGGAAATAAACTTCGCGGCTACGTGCTTTGTAACTATAAACCGGGCAAACCATCAATGCTGAGCCCAAAAGAAACTGGTCGCTCACACCGTAAGTTTGTTTATCGGCCGTATAATCCATTGCGAGCGATCTCATCAGTGTATAATCCTTATGATATGCCATTCCTGTCAACGAATAGATGTAAGGCATTAAGCGGTAGCGGAGCTGATCGTAATAAACCAGGCTTTTGTAAACCGGATGGCCTTCTGGTGCAAGGTTGTAGATTTCGCGGTAAGGAAACTGGCCGTGACTGCGGAACAGGGGACAGAATGCGCCAAACTGAAACCAGCGTAAATTTAATTCACGCCATTCTTTCAGGTCCGCATTCTCATTGCCTGTCTTATCAAAAACAAGCTGGCTATCTCCATAACGTTTCTCCACGCAGAAGCCGCCAATATCCATTGTCCATAACGGAATACCCGACATTGCAAAGTTAAGGCCTGCCGGGATCTGCGCTTTCAGGTCTTCCCACCTTGATGCGATATCGCCACTCCAGGTAGCGGTAGAATACCTTTGTAAACCTGCAAAACCAGATCGCGTTAACAGAAACACCCGCTTGTTATTATCCGTTTCACGCTGCCCGTTATAAATAGCATTGGCATTCATTAACGCATAGGCATTAAAATATTTTGTAGAAGAACCAAGAGCAGTAGGCCCACAGAGTTTCTTGCGGTAGTCCATATTGGTACAATCACGAATGTTGGGCTCAGAAGCATCCATCCACCAGGCATCAAAGCCCTTTACATACAGGTTTTCTTTCATCTGTTTCCAAAAAAGTTTTTGTGCATCGGGGCTATAGGCATCGTAGAAAGACCCTACATACCCTGGACCGATCCAATCGCGGACGCTATCCTGTACCGCCTGCATATACATCCATCCTTTTTGGCTAAATTGTTTAAAATGATCTGTTGTGGCATAGAATTTTGGCCATACCGATATCATAATATTTGCATTCTCCTTGTGCACTGAATCTACCATTCCTTTGGCATCAGGAAACCGTTTCAAGTCAAACTGATGGCTCCCCCAGGCATTTTCAGGCCAATAATTCCAATCAAGCACAATATTATCAAGTGGAATCTTACGTTTGCGGTATTCACTTACCACATTTAATAGCTCATCCTGGGTTTTGTAGCGCTCACGGCTCTGCCAAAAACCCATTGCCCATTTGGGCATAATGCTCGCCTTGCCGGTTAGTGTGCGGTAACCACTGATTACCTCGTCCATGTTTTTGCCGGCCACGAAATAATAATCCATCTTATCGCCCATTTCTGACCAAAAGGATATATTGCCATTTTTTTCTATCGGAGATGAAGAAAGTGCTTTAAGGCCAACGTAGGAAACACCTCCATCAGGTTTCCATTCCAGTCGTATTTTGGTGCGTTTCCCTTTTGTCAACGGAAAGGAAAATCTGTAGGTGTTCGGATTCCATGAAGTTCTCCAACGCTCTGGCACCACCAATTTTCCATCAAGCCATACTTTGGTGTAACCTGCATAATAAAGGCTAAATTTGTAAATATCGGTTTGATTGGCAAGAATTTCTCCTTCCCAGACTACAGAACCATTGTTAAAATTAAAATCTACAGGAAATTTCTTCACAGTGGTGAGGTTTTCATAATCGATCGCCGATTCCTGGCGGATAATGGGCGCGCTATTTTTTTGACTGTAAGTGGCCGTAAGAAAACCCTTTTCGCCCTTCTTATCAAATAAAACAAACTGGTTCAGGTCTTTATAATCCCTCGGATCTCCGTATTTGCTCTGCGAATAATTATCCCAAAGTACACCATAGTTATTTGTAGACATGATGAATGGCACAGAAACTTTTGTGTTATACTGGAAAAGGTCTTCGCTTTTATGTTTATAGTTAAAATCGTCAGACTGGTGCTGCCCAAGCCCATAGATGGCCTCTCCCGGAGTACCCGAAAAGACCTGTTGCATGGTATATCCTTTATCGTTTTCGACATTAATAGGGCTAAAGCTTCTTTTTGCCTCCTGTAGTACTACTTTTCCAAATTTATCAGTAAAAGTAACCTTACCTGTAACAAGGGAAACCTTTACCGTAAGTTCCTGAGTAGAGAGTTGGGCAAATTCTGCATTTCCTTTTACTTTGAAAGGTACTGTCGGCGTTAATCCGGCTAATACGCAAAGGCTTGCAACCTGGGGAATAGTGCTCTCGGGTGAAGCCTGTACCCTAATAACACGGCTGTTGATTACAGTTATTTCAATAGTTTTGGCTGCGCCACCCTTTGGACAAACCCTCATTCCGTTACTGAGCGTTTCAAGAGTCCCTGCAGCAAGAAGTTTACCTGCGACAAGCAACAAAAAAATAAAAAAAGAGAATCGTCTCATAAAGGAATAAAATATTAAATGGTTAGAATATGTTTGTGTGGGTGTTATGATGCAAAACTACAATGCCCAATGCCTGCCAAAGAGCAGTAATGTTAAATTAGTAAGAAGAAATGTTAACATGGAAACGTTCTGCACCACGTTTTTCATTAGAAAAAGCTGCACTACAAGCAATTCAGGCAAATAGCTCAAGTATATAGGCACAGGATTTAATTTGGTTAAACAGAAAAAGTAAATAGCTGTTTTTAACTCAAATTTCTTTTTTCAGCCCGATATTCCGAAGGAAGTAAATGGTATTTTTCCCTGAATGCTTTTGCAAAATAGTTAGGGGTGCTAAAACCGACCTTATAACATATTTCAGAAATGGTTTCACTGCTTTTTTCGAGTAAAACTGCGGCCTTCTCAAGCTTAACAGACCTGATAAAATCAATAGGGGTTTTACCGGTAACCCGCAAACACTTTCTATATAGCGATACCCTGCTCATCGCCATGTGGCTGCTCAGATCTTCTACAGATAGCTGATAATTCTGGAGGTTATCTTCAATGTAAAGCAAAGCGGTGTTAAGGAATTTTACATCATCAGATTCGATTTCCATTTCCGGAGATGCCATGCTCACCTGTCTGGAATAAGTTTTTTTAAAGGTTTGATTTAACGTGAGCAGGTTTTTAATTTTTGAATGCAAAATTTCGAAATTAAAGGGCTTGGTCATGTAATCGTTCGCGCCGGTCTCCAGCCCCTTTATCTGCTCTTCTTCTGCTGTTAACGCGGTTAACAGGATAATCGGTATATGCTTTGTCCGTTCGTCTGATTTGAGTTTGATACAAAGTTCTTTACCGTTCATTTTCGGCATACTAATATCTGAAACAATCAGATCCGGATGCAGTGCAAGCGCCCTTTGCCATCCTTCCTTGCCGTTTGTGGCCTCAATAATGTTATAAAAAAGGCCAAGGTTATCTTTAAGGTAGAACCTAAAATCCTCGTTATCCTCCACAAGCAGGATAATCGGGGCTTTTTTAATGGGCAAGCGTTTGTCGATGGATTCTTTCTTCTCATCAGAACCATCATGTTCAGGATCCGGCATAGGATTATTTTGGAAACTGTCTTTTTCTTTCCCTGCCGGGTCAACGGGTATCAGATTCAGCGTTACGGTAAAGATGCTTCCAAAATCAAGCTCACTTTCCACCTTTATTTCTCCGCCAAGCATTTTCACAAACTCCTTTGTTATGGAAAGTCCTATCCCTGAGCCCTGGTTAAGGATAGCGGAGGAATTTTCATGCTGAAAAAAGCGCTCAAAAATCTTTTCCAATCTGTCTTTCGGAATACCTATCCCCGAGTCGGTCACCTTTAACTCCAGCCAAACGCTGTCGTCTGTTGTTTGAACATCCAGTTTTTGCAGTTCAACGCTTACTGTTCCTCCTGAGGTGGTAAATTTAAATGCATTGGAAAGTAAATTAAACAGGATCCGCTCCACCTTATCCTGATCATAGGCCACCTGTAAATTTTTGATATCGCTTTTAAAGGTAAGTTTAATCTGTTTTCGTTCTGCCAGGTCATAAAAAGAATCTGTTGCCTCTTTAATGAAGGAAACAATTTCACCTTCGCTATTATTCAACCGCAGTTCCTGCTCTTCCATTTTACGGAAATCGAGCAGCTGGTTTACCAGATTCAGTAACCGCCGTGCATTTCTTTTGATCATGGCGAGTTGACCGTATCGCCCATTCTCTTTGGATTCGGCCAAAAGTTTATCTACCGGAGCCAGGATCAGGGAAATAGGCGTCCTGAATTCATGGCTCAGGTTAGTTAAAAATTTAATTTTTAGCAGATCAAGTTCCCTAAGTCTGTCAGATTCTTTACGGTCTTGCTCGCGTAACTGCCAGGCCTGGGCCCTTTCCTGTACCAGGGCAAACTCCCGTTTTAATTTATTGATCCCTCTTTTCCGGATAAACAACAATAGGCTGCCCACTGCCAAAGCATACACAACATACGCCCACGTTGTACGCCAGAACGGCGGCAAAATGGTGATTTTTAATTGCGACTCGGCTAAGAGGGCAGAGTCGTTTTCATTAAAGGCCTTTACATGGAGCGTGTATTCTCCGGGGTCGAGATTTGTGAAAGTTGCTTTTCGTGTTTCTGAGGGAACCGGAAGCCAGCGTTTATCGAATCCTTCCAGGCTGTACTTGTAGATTACCCTTCGGGGATTGAAATAGTTAAGCAATGCAAACTGCACAGAAAAAATATTCTCTTTATAGGTAAGCGTTAAGTTCTTCAGTTCAGTTATGGTTTGGGGCAGAATAATATGCCCGTTTATCCTTTCGCCAACCTTTACTTTGTGGTAGAACATTTCCAAATCTGTCATAACCAACACAGATGGAAACTGCATATTTCTGATCTGCCCAGCCCTGAAAATATTGAATCCGTTCGGTCCCCCAAAAATCAGTTCGCCGGATTTTGTACGACCTACGGCATTGATATTGAACTGTATATTCTTCAGCCCGTCTGATTTATTGTATTTACTATACCTGAATTTATAGGTTTTTCCCTGGGCAATTACAGCAATTTTATAAAGCCCTTTAAGGGAACTGTACCAGATATTGTGTTCCTCATCTTGAGTAAGTGAAAGCACCGTATTTTCGGGCAAACCTACTTCTTCGCTTAAATTAGTAAATTTTCCGGTTGCCGGATGGTATATACTTAGCCCTTCCCTTGTGCCTATCCAGATCCATCCCCTGCTATCTTCTGTGATTGAATTAACAACACCCTGTATCAGCGAGTTGGCATCCCCGACGTTATTTTTCAAATAGCGAAACTTAGCAGTTTTTGCATCCAGAATACTCACTCCATCAGTAGTGCCTATCAAGATGTTTTTGTTTCTATCTTCGTACAAACAAGTAACCACATAGGCATTCAAGGTGTTTTTAATAGCAGGATTGAAATGCTTAAATTTTCCTGTATTCCGGTCAAATAGGTCCAGCCCCCCGTTTAAGGTCCCCACCCAAAGCCTGTTGGAAGAGTCTTCCAGCAAAGCATAAATCCGGTTATCTGAAATACTGGCGGGATCAGCGGTATGCTTAAAATTTGTGAACTTCTGTCCGTCAAAAGAATCAAGCCCACCCAGATAGGTACCGATCCATAAAACACCTGAATGATCTATCGCAATGCTGATTACAATGTCACTGCTTAAAGAATTTCTGCTCGCAGGATTATTACGGTACCTTTTTATTTGACCTGTACTTCTGTTTAAATACAAAAGGCCTTCCCCGTTTGTTCCTATCCAAAGATTTCCTTTACTGTCCTCCGCAAATGAATTAACATCTTCATTTAGCGCATTTTTACCTGTAAGATGCTGATTTAAGGGAAATTTATAAACGCTTGTATGGTAATAACAGATGCCTTTCTTATAGGTTCCGGCCCAGACTATTCCGTTATTGTCCTTATATAATGCCCCTATACTATTGTCACTTAACCCCCTCAAATCATCTTCTTTGCTTAAAATATAGGTAAACCGTTGGGTACGCTTGTCTAAAATATTGATTCCTCCATGATCGGTACCTATCCAGATATTTCCATCGTCGCCCTCAATTACCCTGCTTACATTATTTGAACTTAATCCCGAATGATCCTGCCTTTTATCAAAATAAGTGAAATTGCCGGTTAAAACGTTGAGGTAATACAATCCAAATGGATTACCCCTGCTATAAATAAAAATATTGCCATCTGAATCCCGGTTGAGATTGAAGGAATTTACCTGCCTGCCAAAACGTTTGTTTATGGTGAAGTACCTATTTGTTACCTGATGTTCTTTTAAGTTAAATTTATCTAGTACACCATTGGTATAGATAACCCATAAACCCCCTCTTTCGTCATCAATGAAATCGCTTATCTGGTCGGCATATAGAGAATTGGCTTTACCATTCAGATGTCCGTATCTGATGGTTTCATTGGTTTTAGGGTCATAGCCAAAAACACCCTGATTTTCGATCTGGAAATAGAGCTTACCTTTGCTGTTCGTTTTTATTGCCTTGAGGTATCCACCGGGAAGTTTATATTTTTTAAAGTGTTTATCCTGAAACTGTTCAAACTTCTCGGTTAAGGGGCTGAAAATACTGAAACCACTACCAGAGGCAATCCACAGCTTTTTCTCTGACCCCTCAAATATATCCGTAATATAACCGCTGGGCAGGCTTGAGCTGTCTTTAGCACTGTGTTTAAATGTCTTGAATTCGTACCCGTCATAACGGTTAAGGCCGGCCATTGTGCCAAACCACATAAAACCTTTACTATCTTTAAATATCGCATTCACCTGATTGTCCGATAATCCGTTGGAAATATCAAGTTTGGAAAACTGATATACATTTTCCTGTGCAAAAAGGGGAATATATAGGCTGATTGCGCAGATAAAAGCTAAAAACCGGAACATATATTTAATTATGCGATTATTTTTCGGGAATTGCTTAATTGATTAAGCCTTCCCTAAAAGTTTATAGTTGGTTGGTTGATATTAGTATAGCTAATCTACAGTTAAATCCTGAGATCTTTTAGGCAAAAAATACAATGGCTTGAAATGCCAAGCTGGCACTTATAAAGGTTTTATAGGGCTGTAGGGATAGATGGTTCGACGTTTACTCATTCCAGACCAGCACTCCTGCAGGCTTTAGTGTTTTTTCTCCAATTAAAATCTTTGAATTTTTCGGAATATCCATCATATAATCACTGGAAGAGTAATTTACAGCCATATAAAACCCGTCTCTCCAATAAACATAAATACCCGGCGGATAATTTTCAGTGGTTGCTCCTGCTCTGGTGTAAGTGTTGCGTAACAAATCTTTTTCCAGCTTCAAATCGTCTGTTGCTACACCTATGTAGGTTACAGATCCTTTGCCAATCTCGTGTTTAACAGCAGCAGCCTTTCCTTTATAAAACTGGTTTTCATATCTTGCAAGGACATCGGTAGTTTGATCAGGCTGCAACAGATCACCCCATTTATTCCATTTGTAGTGTTCTGAACCCATCAGGATGTCCCCTTTCGCATAAGCTGAAAGCATATCGGTTGCCGTAATCTGCGCGCCGATCAGGCCCGAAATTGGCGCTGCCAGTTGAGCCTCCCAGAAATGTCCCATGCGGTTTTTGGTTGCTGTACGGCAGGTAATAATCAAATGTCCGCCATGGGTTACATAATCATTCCATTTCTTTACCAAAGCCGAGTCTGCCATTTCGTAAGCAGGAACAATAACCACCTTATATTTCGAGAGATCAGCAGTTTCTGGCACTACATCAACAGGTGCCCCCAAAGATTTTGCCATTTCCAGAAACTTAACAGGATAGTTCCATGTGTCCCACTGATTGGTCTGTTTTTGCCTGTCAATGCTCCAGTAATTTTCCAGGTTCCAGAGGATAGCTGTTGAACGCGCCGCCAGTTTTCCGGGCAATTGAGCGCCAGGCCTATACAGTTTGCGCAGTTCTTTTATTTCTTTCATAAACTGGATGTACTCTTCACCACCGGGCGAAGGTGTTACGCCATCCGTTTGTATAACACCAGAATGGTATTGTTCGGCACTGTATAAAATCTGCCTGAACCGGTACGAACAGGCCAGTTTTCCGCCTGCTGCAAAAGTATGGTACAACCACATGCGCACTGTTCCGGGCAAAAGAAGCGGGTTATAGCTTCCCCAGTTTACAGGGCCGGGCTGAATTTCCATCACGCCTGATATAACTCCCACCTGCTTATAATACGCTGATGCGAAAAGGATGACCCTACTGTCACCTAATCTGAATCCTAGTTCGCCGATGTTATCGCCACCACCATTAGGGTAAGCGGTATAGGCCGCAAAATCGAGTTTTTTAGTCCTTGAAGGATCAGAACCTGTAGAAACTGCAGTATAGTTGGTGGTAATATATTGATGCTTCGAAATGTGGTTACGCAGGGTGTTGGCCTGGAAATCGAGAAATTCTGCCTGGGCATCTGCACAATAGCGCTTAAAATCGAGCAAGGCATGTGGATTATTACCCCACCAGCCCACCAGATTGGTATTATGGATCATCACCTGGTCGAAATTATTATACCACTGGCTCCAGAAAGCGGTGCCCCAGGCATCATTTAAAGCATCGATGGTTTTGTACCTGCTTTTTAGCCATAGCCTGAAAGCCTCCTGCGAAGACACGCTATAATCGGGTTTGGCGTCGGGTTCATTATCCAGCTGCCATCCGGTCACATTCTTGTTCTGTCCGTAGCGCCTGGCCATCTCCTTTACAATTTTTTCGACAAACAACCGGTATTTCGGGTTAACTATCGAAGCTAGGCCACGCGTTCCATGTTCGGCACGGAGATAATGCCCGTCCATGATAAAGGTTTCGGGGTAATTCGCCCGCATCCATGCCGGTGTGGTTGCCGAGGGCGTACACATGATCACCTTAAGCTTATATTTTGCACATAAATCCACCACGTTATCGAGCCAGGTAAAATCAAACTTTCCTTCTTCTGGTTCCGTTTTAAACCAGGCAAATTCTGCAAGGTGAACAAACTCGTAACCCATATCCGAAATCTTCTTGATATCCCGCTCCCATTGGCTTTCTTTCCAATGTTCCGGATAATAGTATATTCCTGTTGTAATCAGGTCTTTTTCCGGGAAAAACCGGTTAACTTCCTGCGATTTTACATTTAATACCGAAATGAGTATTGTTAGTATGATTAGTGGTATAGTTTTTTTTAACATAAGAACTTAGTTCGTCTGGTTTAAATCTTTAGAGCTGTTTTGATGGTTAAAGTTTCTGCCGGTAAACCAGGCGAGGTAACCGTAAGTTTGATATCTCCAACTTCATGTTTGCTCTTTATCACAACTAAAGCTTTACCTTTCCATACCTTACGCGTATCGCCCACATATTGTTCAAAATCTTTCAGATCAGCATTATCGACTCCTGCAATTACACCTGGGCCTTCGATCTTGAAATGCAAACGATTGGTTGCATTAGGTTGGATTGTTCCCTCTTTATCGGTTACCTCAATCTTAATGTACGATAAATCCTGCCCGTTCGCCAAAATCTCTTTCCGGTCTGCTGTTAGTTTTATTTTTGCAGCCTCGCCGGCACTTTTCAGGATCGCTGATCCCGTTTCTTTATTATCTTCTACCCCAACGGCTTTAAGCAAACCCGCAGTATATGGAACCTGAAAAGTAGCTTTAAACTGTTGTTCGCGTGTAGTTGCCTGTTCACCTAACAGTTTGTTATTAAGGTAAAGCCTCACTCCCGGATATTTAGAATACACTTCAACCTGAACAGTTTTCCCTTCAAAACCTGGCCAGGTCCAGCTTTCCCAGGTTGGCCATACCGACCACAATGTTTCTTTGATTTCTAATGGTTCGGGGGCTGGTTCACGGACAGCCATATAGAGTTTTTCGTTATCGTTATACAGCATGCTCCGGTAATGGGAAATGGGTTTCCGCCATCCGGTCAGGTCAATATCGCCGCAATACGCGCCATGCCATGGAAAAAAATTATTCTCCCAATGCTCACCAGGTACCTCACCTGAATAATAATAACGGCCAATTCCTGACTCTCCTAAATAATCAATGGCTGTCCAAACGAAATCACCGATTACATAATTGTTTTCCTGCACCAATTTCCAATTGGCAAAAGCATCTTTCGGATAAGATTCGGTTTGAACAATGATCCTCGAAGGCACTCTTTTATGATCGTCAGGAGCGCTATGCAGGTTGTAATTATAGCCGGCAACATCATGCACCGCCATCAGCGGATCGAAAACTTCCCACTTTCCGTTAGCTACAATTGCGGAGGTAACAGGACGGGTATTATCTATTTTCTTAACAGCAACAGAAAGCATCCGGGCAGTTTTCACAGCATCAGGATCTGCCCGTTCGGGTATTTCGTTACCTATACTCCACATAAAAACCGAAGGATGGTTGCGGTCACGTAATACCATTGCATCCAGGTCGCGCTGCCACCATTGCTTGAAATATTTCTCATAATCGTTGGTGGTTTTTCCAATTTTCCAACAATCGAAAGATTCGTCCATTACCAATAAACCTAATCTGTCGCAAGCATCAAGAAATGCTTCAGAAGGGGGATTGTGAGAAGTCCTCACGGCATTGAAACCACCGGCTTTAAGCGATTCCACCTTACGTTCCTCGGCACGGTCAAAAGCAGCAGCACCTAAGCATCCATTATCATGATGTACGCAACCGCCGTTTATCTTTACTGTTTTCCCATTAAGCTGAAATCCATTTTCGGCAGTAAATTTCAGGGAACGGATACCAAAACTCGTTTTTGTATCGTCCAGCACTTTTTTATCTTTTACTACCTGAATATGAGCCTGGTATAAATATGGTGTTTCAGGTGTCCAAAGCATTGGGTTCGACACTTGTATGGTTTGCGTTATTTCCTTCTCGCTATTGGCAGGAAGCTCGACCGTCATCTGGCCATCTCCCGCATTTTTAGCATTTTTGTCCCATAGAAGAGTTTTTACAACAATACTCCGGGCAGATGCTGTTTCATTTTTAACCTTGGTTTTCACCAATACAATTGCTTTTTTTGAAGATACCTGAGGAGTTGAAATATCAACACCCCAGTGTGCAACATGAACAGGATCGGAAGCGATCATCCAAACATGACGATAAATTCCAGAACCACTGTACCAGCGGCTGTTCAGCTGTTGTGAATTGTCGACACGCACGGCAATAACGTTCTCTTTCCCAAAATTCAGATAAGGTGTAAGATCGTAACTGAAGGAGGAATAACCATAAGGATAAACACCTAGCGATTTTCCGTTGATAAAAACTTCGGAATTCATATAAACGCCCTCAAAATAAATAACTGTTTTTTTTTCCTTCTGGCGATCGGGCACCTGAAAGGTTTTGCGATACCAGCCAATTCCTGACGGAAGATATCCTCCATTTGCACCAGTAGTATTTTTAGGACTTATTTTTCCTTCGATACTCCAGTCGTGCGGCAGATCAAGGCTACGCCAACCTGAATCATTGAAGTCATTTGCTTTAGCTTCCGGCGTATCACCTAAAAAGAATTTCCAATCATAATCAAATAACTGTTTTCGTTCATTATTACCATTACTTTGCGCATTTGCCAGCGAACAGTTTACCAGAAGTAAAAACAACGCAGTAAAAATACGTTGATATAACCTGAGGTTGCTATAGGTTCTGCCTATATTAAAATTGTTCCCGAATTGGTAACATAATTTCCTGCCACCTACTGGTGAGCCAAATATTTGCTTCATAAAAAATATTAGTTTTTATCAATGATCATCAAGTGTAAATCGCCTGTTTGCTGGTTTTTAATCGGACTATTTTATTGGAGTATATCTAAAATTCTTAAAAGTTACCTTTCCATCTCCTATAGAACAAAGACCAATGCGCAAGCTTAAAAATCCGCTAAGTACATTATGGTGCATGCCTGATACCTCAAAAGAATTTTCAATTTTGTTCCATTTCACACCATCTTTACTGTAATACAGGTCTACTGTGTTTTCTACATTTTTTAGACGGAGGAATACATGGTTGTTAACGACATTCTTTTCAGCCGGAGCTCGCCAACCACGCAAATCGGCAACGATGTCTTCATTGTTAGCGAGGATCCCTGAAGACGCAGAGCTGTTGTAAAAAAGAGCCAAGCCGGCCGTTGCTTTTCCTTCAATTAATACTTCAACATCAACGGTATAGGAATGGTCTTCGGGGATGCATAATAAGGGAGAACTATTGCCTATCGTATTTCCTTTTGATTTTACTAACAAGCTGTTGTTAGCCAATTTAAACCTGTTGGTATCCAGCTCTTCAAAAAACTGCCATTGAGATTTTAACTTATGACCCGCAAAATTGTCGTTCAGGTTGAAATTGGTTTTAGAAGAGGCCAAATCTGGCTTTCTGATCGGTTTACTGTCTGATATGCCAGCCGGAACTTTGTACCAGCCGTCTTTTGTCCATTCTATTGGCAACAGCATCGTTTGGCGGCCTTTGTTGTAAAAATCTTTTTCGTAAGCGTGGAAGACCATCCACCAGTTTCCCTTTACATCATCAATTATAGTAGCATGCCCTTTCGACCTCCATTTTTCAGATTGTTCGGTTGTTCTGACAATCGGATTATAAGGTGAATTTTCCCATGGGCCGGATAAGGATTTAGATCTTGCGGATACGACCATGTGTCCGGTTATGGGGCCTGCCGTTCCGCCTTCTGCCACAGTAACATAGTAATATCCTCCCCTTTTTATCAATTTAGGGCCTTCCAGACAAAAACATTCGATAGACCAGTTTCTAGGAATAGGCCAGCCTTTGTACGAACTCTTTTGGTTTCCGGCGGTGGAAAGGCCATCGTCAGATAAGGGCACAAATCCTCCGTCGCTGAAGAATAAATATCTTTTACCCTGCTCATCTGTAATATGTCCCGGGTCGATGTTGCCGATTTTCAGATCAACCGGTTCACTCCATTGACCACTGATCGAATCTGCGGTGACCACATAATTGGTACCGTTTGCAGGGAAATAGATATAAAACTTATTTTTATACTTCACCAGATCAGGTGCATACACCGAGCCCACTTTTTTATGCAGGGCGTTTGTTACCGGTTTCCAGTTAATCAGATCTTTTGAATGCCAGATCAATAAACCAGGATAATATTCGAAAGATGAATGAACCATGTAATAATTATCACCGTCGCGTAGTATACTAGGGTCGGGATAATCTCCTGCAAAAATAGGATTGGTATAGAAGCCCGGGGTCTTGGGATGCTGAGCTACCTGATATTGCGCTGTTGCACAAATGGTGAACTGGATTAAGAAAATTGTTAATAAAAATTTGTTCATATTATTGAAAGTTGTAAAAATATTGAGGTGATACGCGCGCCTGGTGCCGTTGTCCTATTTTTCTATAGACCGCTTAGGTTTAAATCAGCTAGAAATCAATATTTATCTAAATCCGTGATCCATAAGGTATCACGGATTTTTTATCAAAGTTTTAAATAAGCGGCATAAACCTTATCATTTTACTTCGCTCCCTCGATAATTGCGTTTACGATCCCTTGATCGAGCACTTTATTGTTCCTGCGGTCTAAAACCGAACCTTGTTCCCAAAAGAAAGGCTTAAGACCATATTTAATGGCCTGTTGGGTGGAGTAAGTTATCCAATACGCTACAGATTCATTGTGTTTTACCTGATCTGCAGGTAGATAATTGGGATTTGTTCTCCTGAAAGCTGCATATTCGCCCAGTATTACCGGAATTCCTTTGTCAACAAACTTGGCTTTCATCAATGCATATAATCTTAATAATTCACTTTCTTCGCCCCAGCTTGCATTTCGGCTTGGGTCTGTCGCTGAGTGGTGCCCCGTTCCCCAGTAATAGAACATTTTACCCCAGCTGGCATCACCATCCAGCAATATTGTAAATTGAGATGGGGTATAATTATGCACCTCGACCATCATGCGGTTAGGTACCTGATCTGTTGGAAGGCTATTCATCAGATTATTGGTTTTTTCGAAATCAGTGCCTGGCCCCTGAACAACCAGTACCCGGTAACTGTTCCTGCCACCTGTAGCGCGAACGGCATTTATAAATGTTTGGTGGTAACTGTTCAATATCGCCATCTGTTCTGCGTTTTCAGCCGGAGGTTCGTTAGCACTGGCAAACATCAGGTGTTCATCAAAATCTCTCATGGTTGTTGCAATTTGTTCCCATAGTGCTTTTTGCTTGGCATTAACAGAGTCTTTTTTGACGTTATTGATATTATGATCTAACCAACCATTATCCCAATGGATATTGAGCAGCACGTACATATCATTATCTACGCAATATTTCACCACTTCCTTTACCCGGTTAAGCCATGCAGCGTCAATAGTAGCCTTTGATCGATCACTCAGGTGTTTCCAATCCCATGCACAAGGAATCCTGATGGCATTAAAACCTGTTTGTTTTACAAATTTCACATACGACTCGGTAATCTGGGGATTTCCCCAACCGCTTTCACCACCAGGCGATTCCATTGTATTGCCGATGTTTATGCCCAAATTCATTTTAGCAGCCAGTTGTACTGCGGTACTGCCCATGCCTGTTTGGTCAGGAATTTTGGGCGATGTATTGTAGGAAGGATATAGTGTGCCCGTTTGCGATACCGTAACCCTCCGGGCCTGTCCGTTATCTGAGTTAACCACCATTACCGCAGTGCGGGAAACCCCTGTAAGGTTAGGCGTTGCGGTTAACTTTAATTCGGTATTTCCTTCACTTCCTGCAGTCTGGCTGATCTGCAACCAAAGATCTGCAGGGTTTTTAGTGCTCCATTTACCATTACTGTTAACCGTTATATTTGAAATGCCTCCTTCAGGCTGAAAAGCAACATCCGATGTAGAAATGTTGAGCTGTGGTTGAACTTCTTCTTTCTTTTTACAATATGCGGTAAGCAGGATAAAGGCCAGTAATATGAAGGTATACAGGCATCCTTTTATTTTTACATTTCCGAAGCGGCTCATAAGTTTATTTATTTTTCTTCCGAAGATTATAGGAGTCTTTCCTATTGCTATAATTAAAGCGTACCGGCCCGTAAAATTACGGACCGATCATACTTATCTTGTTTTTACTATTCTGATATTATCAATAGCAGCTTCAAAGTCGGTGACCACGGTTTTACCATCATTGGTAAAAGTGATATTGATTGCTCCATTTCCGGCTGAACCAAGTAGCTCAGTCAAGCTTTGAGCAGGCAAACCGTTCTTTAAAAAGTTTGATAATGGAACAGTGACTGTTTGCCAGCCATTTGTTTTAAATGAAGCGTTAGTGCCGTTTGCATTTTTCCAGGGGCGATAAAAAGCGGAATAGTCAAATGTATAGTCTTTAACTATCTGAATGGAACCATCTGTCCATGGCTTCTTAACCGCTATTTCAAATTTTAGTGAATACTTGTTTAGGGTATCCTGCAGATTGGCTGTTGGAACCCATTGAACTGCGTTGGTATTGATGGAACGTCCGCCTTCCCACCAGTTTCCGTTACCAGCAGGGATATTTGTAGCCTTTAATATTCCATAATTACCATTATTCCCCGGGAAATTTACGGCGCTATTTGAAACATCAGAACCCCAGCTGAAGGAATTTATACCGTCATAGTTATTTAATACACCTGTTGTAAAATCATGGACGTTGTAAAAGGTGGTGGCTGTACCCGATTTTGTGGTTACAATAACAGGCCCGGGTGTTGAAACACTTGTGGGAACTGCCATACTTATAGCGGTACCATCACTTGCCCCCTTAAAGCCCGTTACTTCTACCCCAGCATAACTTACCCGCTGGATAAAAAAGAAATTTAATCCTTTTATCGTAACGCTATCGCCGGGATTGGCGCTTTCATTTGATATTCCGGAAATCGTGGGTGCAGGGGCAACAATCGGAAATGAAAAGGTAGTTTCGCCCTTTGTAGTTACAAAACGTATGGTATTAAGCTGTGAAGGCTCTACCAAAGGGAAAGGAATTACTGCCGGCATTAATACTATTGCACTTGTATCAGAAAACCAGGCATCATTAAATGAGCCCTTTACGCCGTTAAAATAAATCTGAAGTGCTCCTTTTAGGTTACTCCCTGTAATTACAACCCATTTTCCGGTTCCTACCCTGGTTAAGAGCGAATCGCCCGGACTGGGTACATAATTACGTACACCGGTAATAACCGGCGGACCTGATGATGATGAGGATGCATCTTTTTTACAACCTTGAACTGCAAAAAATAGTATTGCAATTAAAATAAGTAACAAATGGATATAGGCCCTGTTTAACAGATTTTTCATATCTTTTTAATTAATAATAAACTGGTTCGGATTAATAATATGGCACTGGTGGATCCAATAATTTCGGGTCAGCCGTTATCTCCGTGGCCGGTATAGGCAAAGTAAAAGTTGCAACAGTTGGTGCTGTAATAACTATACCATTTGTATTTCTGGTTTTCATCCCTGTAGATGGATCATAAGAAAACTGAACCCTTGTGTTTTTTTGAATCTGATTCTTCAATAAGGTAACCGCCCCCTGAGGATTATAATAGGACAGGCGAACCAAGTCAAACCAGTATTGTCCTTCAAAAGCCAGTTCAATTCTTCTTTCATTTCTAAGTGTTTCCGTGGTGATTGTTGTTACCGGATCAACACCAGCCCTTTTCCTTACCATGTTGAAAACCCTTAATGCTTCGGCATCAGAAGTTGAATTATTAGTACCAAGTAAAGCCTCTGCGTATACCAGATAAACATCGGCCAGACGTAAAACCGCATTATGTTCGGTAGAAGACCAGATGTCCATCGTTGGTGCATTATTGTCGATAGCTGTACCAACAATATGTTTTTTAACACTGCATGAGGTTGCGGTATAACCACCACCTGCGGCATTCAGTTCTGGATAGTGATCGCCTGTAAGCATAAAAGTCGCTTTACGCCTTATAGAATCCTGAGGGGTATATAAGGTATCAAGATCAACAGTTGGTCCGATGGCACCGCCCCATCCCCCACCGGGAGGAACTACGCTTCCGCTGGGTGCAAACTGGGTTTGGATCGCATTACCATTTCCATAACCTACACCAGGTGCCCACTGAAAGGCAAAAAGTGACTCCTGATTATCATTAAATTGCGTTCTGAACAGATTGTAATAACTTGGCAAGAGGGTTAAACCGCTTGTATTGATCACATTTTTGGCAAAAAAAGCTGCACTGTCGAGATCAGACTGATTTCTGGTACCGCTAATTCCGGCTTTGGTTAAATAAACTTTGGCCAGCATGCCCTGGGCAGACCATGTCGTTACCCTTCCTGTCTGATCGCGGGTAGGCAGTGCGCTTGCAGCAAACCTTAAATCGTTAATCATAAATTTATACACATCACTAAGACGGTGACGCGGCAACAAAGGATTTTTAATTAATTTATCATTATCCTCAATAATAGGCACTGCCCCCCACAACTGCGCCAGGTGAAAATATGCCGTAGCACGCAAAAACTTCAATTCACCAAGGGCACCGTTTTTACTCTTCAGGGCTACACTATCCGGTACTTTCGTATTGATGGCCTTAATATTGGTGTTACAGTGTGCTATTATTTTATAAAAACAGCGCCAGGAGGTACTAATCTGTCCATTATTGCTGGTTATCGCAAACGAAGTCAACTGAGCAAGGTCTGCATTATAAGGTTGCATTAAATTGCCGCTTAGAATGTCGCCGATACCGAGCAAAGGAAAACTGTTCCAATCATTCCATGGTTGCGCATAAAGGGCAGCTGTGGCAAGCCTTAAGTCTGAAGAGCTCTTATAAAAATTATCTGTTGTTATTTGCGACAAGGGAGCTCTCTCGAGAAAATCTTTTTTACAGCCGCTTATTATTATAGCGGCGGCAAATAAAGTGAGTATGTATAGTTTAATATGTTTCATAATTTTTGGTCTTAGTTGTTTAAGATAGAGATGTTGGCACCAATAGTAAACACACGCGGCTGCGCATAATATCCGTTATCTACACCTGCTGCTAAGGGATTCCATGAACCTATCTCAGGATCGTAACCTTTATATTTCGTAATTGTAAATACGTTGGTTACCTGGGCATACAGGCGCAAGTTTTTCAGGTGGATTTTGGATAAAAGACTTTCTTTAAAATTATATCCCAGTGTAATACTTTTACACCTTATAAAAGAACCATCTTCGATATATTTGCTAGAAAAACGTTGGTTGTCGTTACCACTGGCCTGACTGATTCTGGTGATATTGGTTTCGGGATTGGTAATATATACGTTGTTGATATCAGCAGCAGAACCGGCCGGATTGATTAACCCGATGCGGGCATAATCTCCTACGTTTCTAAAGTATCCAAAATTCTGATTCGGGTTTTCTGCATCCACCCTTACCTGGTTATAAAGTTTGTTACCATAATTTCCAGACATGAAAATGTTCAGGTCAAAGTTTTTAAAATTAAAGCTATTGTTTATCCCAAACTGGAACTTGGGAATTGGTGAACCTAAAAAAACCTGGTCGCTTTCATCAATCACACCATCGTTATTTTGGTCTTTAAATATCACATCACCAACCCATACGCCTCCTGAACCATTAGTAATTGGTATTGGCAGGCCTCCTTTTTGCGTTAAGGCAGGATACTTTTTAAAATCTTCTGCATTTTTATAGGTACCCAGGGTTTCGTAACCATAATATTCACCTATTGATCGGCCGACCATTGATTTGGTAATTGCTGTGCTGCCTGCATAACCATATAATGCAGCGGCATCCGTATTTAAAGTGAGGATCTTATTTGTATTGTGTGATAAGGTCAGATTACTTCTCCAGTTGAAGTTTTTAGATTTAATGTTATGGGTGGTTACAGAAAATTCAATTCCTTTATTACTTACAGAACCGATATTGATATATGGAGATTGGATGGATCCAGGTGCATAGCCTGTAGCATCAACCATACCTGAATACAATGGTAAGGTGAGGCTTAATAATAAGTTATCGGTTCTTTTATAATATGCATCTACTGAAAAGTCAACCCTTCTGTTCAGCATACTTACGTCCAAACCCGTATTATATCCTTTTGTAGTTTCCCATTTTACATCAGGATTGCCACTGGTAGCAATAAGTTGTGAATTACCGGATAATGATGTAGCTACTGTTCTTAAAGTTGAACCATAAGCATAATCACGTATGTTTTGGTTATTCTGCAAACCATATCCGATTCTTAGTTTCAGATCATCAATTGCTTTTACATCTTTAAGAAGATTTTCCTGTTTCAACCTCCAGGCAAACGCCCCTGAATAAGTAGTCACCCATCTGTTTTCGGGTGCAAATTTGGATGACCCATCATTCCGGACATTAAGCGTAACATTATACTTATCATTGTATTTAAAATCAATACGGCCGAAATAAGACTCTCCGGCGGTTTGTCCTTTTTCGCCGGCATTAGTTGCTGTGGTAGCATCACCACCATTTATGGCCTGTACATTATTACTTGGAAAATTGGTCCGGGTTGCCGATACATTTTCAAAGTCCCAAAGTTTAGACTCATGCCCAACCATTGCATTCAGGTTATATTTGGTGGCAAAAGAATGCGAATAGGTGAGGTAATTGGTAAGGGAATAAAATGTATTTTTCCCGCTAAAATAAGTTGCCGAATTAGAGGTTTTGGAGTAAGCACCCATGGTATAAATGGGATCGAACTGATCTTCTGTAGCTGTTGAAAAATTTCCTGATATTTCATTACGTAACGTAAGTCCTTTGGCAAACTGCACCTCTGCATAAGCATTGCCGAACAATTCGTAACGGTTCTTAAGGTCTTTTACGATTTTTGCCAAAGCAAAAGGATTGGTTCCGGTAGCGCCATAGATATTGGGATCATTGCCACCCCAGGTACCATCCGGATTGATTACGTTTACATCCGGCGTTTGATTTAACGCCTGCCTGATTACACCTGACTGAGATGTAGTAACGTTTTCTTTTACGTTGGCTAGCTGAAGGCTCACCCCCATTTTCAACCAATCGGTTGTTTTGTTATCCAGATTTAACCGGCTCGAGATCCTTCTGAAATCAGATCCCAGCGCAATTCCGTCTTGGGAAAAATAGGTTCCTGAAAGATAATATTTTGTTCTGGCATCACCACCGGTAAGGGCAACATTATGGTTCTGCATCAGCGCAGTCCTGAAAAGCGCTTCTTGCCAGTCTGTGCCCACTCCCAGGTACGCCGGATTTGCAAACTGCGGCCTCAGATCATAACCGATAATCGCGGCTTTTTCATTCATAAATGTTGCGTATTCCCTGAGGTTCATCACTTCGTAGTATTTTGGCAGCGCCTGGGCACCGGCATATCCATCGTAGCTCACCACCGGAGGACCAGAAATGCCCCGTTTGGTCGTGATAATCACCACACCATTGGTTGCCTGTGCACCATAAATAGCGGTAGCTGAAGCATCCTTCAAAATATCGATTGAAGAAATTTCAGAAGGATTGATACTTGCTAACGGGTTTGTACCCTTATCTCCTGTTGAAGGCAGGATCTGAAGACCATCAACCACATATAACGGAGGGTTATTACTAAAGCCTGAAAGTCCGCGGATCTGTACCGAAACACCGCCCCCCGGCTGGCCCGAAATCTGCTGTACTACAACGCCCGGAACTTTTCCCTGTAATGCCTGATCAACAGTAGTCGGCTGTGTTTTAAGGAGTTCTGATCCTGAAATCGAAGACACAGAGCCGGTAAGGTCACGCCTGGCCTTATCGCCATAGCCAATAACAACCACTTCATCCAGTTTTGTAGATTCGATCCTTAGCATAACATTGATTGTACTGCCATCACCGATCATGATTTCCTGTGGCTGAAAACCGATCATTTTGAAAACAAGCACATCTCCAGTATTTGCCCTTATTGAATACTGTCCCTGCTCATTTGTCGAAACTGCCGTTTTTTTCGTTTTTACCTGTACGGTAGCCCCGCGTAAGGGAGCAGGATTATCGCTCCCCACTATCTTTCCTGTAATCTGTCTCTCCTGAGCATAGCTTTTTAAGTGCAGCAGCACCAAGAAAATTACCGCCAGCAAAAAAGCCGGTAATTTCCGAATAGAAATTGGTTGGTTCATATTTGGTTTATTTTGGTTTTTCGCCCTTAATTAATGACACTGACAGGGGAACTGCGGGACTTATACGAGGTTATTCTTCTCTGACCGATGATCCCGATTGCCTGCCATTAATTATTGGCTTTGAATATTCAAATATAGTTTCAAGTCAAAGTGACGAATGCCTCAAATGATACAAAGAAAGGTACTTTTGTTACACAACCAGAACTGGCATTCTGGTTATCAATCCGACAAGACAAAACACAAATCACTAAAAATCTGATAGTTAAATAAAAAAATACAACACATAAAAATGAGTTTCTTTGATGTAACATCCGGTCTCTTTGAGGCTTTATCTAAAAAATTATCCCGTTAACTACAGCCTTGGAAGCTCTGCAACCTATTATCTTCATTGTGTATTTGACAATGAATCCAAAACTACCGTTAACATATAAGATCCTTTTTCATGGGATGATATTCATGCAGGTTGGCTGTTTGGAATTTCCAGTCCACCAGCTAAATCCTGGATGTGGCACTAATTTTTTAACAAGGGGAAGTATAATGATGCAAAATCAAAACTCCGCGACTGGCAAGGCCATAAAAACATATTTATTAGAAAGATTGCGGAAAACATTTTGGAGGTACTTTGCTCATAACGCCAAAATAAGTGGATACACTCTTAAACCGAGTTACTCATCAAAAAGATTCATAGCCCTGCTATTGCCAATTATATCAAAGTAATCACCGAATTGCCAGGGAAAATAACGTTTAACACCAAAATCAAGGATAAACCTTACTTTTCTTTCGAAATAGAATCTGTTATACGAAAAAAGTCAAAGTCGGCCGTGCCCCCTATATTTTTTGTAGCATAATTAAACAAAGCAAAACGATAGCCCATGAAATGTGGAATGCTATATTTCATCTTCAAAGGTGGTCCTATTGGTTTCCAAACTTTTCCATCAAGACTATAAAAGAAATTAGCTTCATCTTTCCCATTAAGCGCGTAAAGGTTATTAGCTTCATCATTCTTGCCGGTAAAATCGCAATCGATTCTGAAGTAAATTTGGTCTTGATTCAATGGAATTCGCTTTATTTCGACAGGTTTATCATGATCAGTAATGATCATTACTATTGACTTTTGACCTGCATCAATTTTAACGCCTACTGATCCATACTCTTTTTGGAAAGCTGAGCATCCGGCAAAATCGCCGTCTTTCATATTGGAAACATCCAGGGCAACAGAAGCTGAACTGGTTGGGCCAATAGTTCGTTGTGTAAGTGTGTTTCTGGCCTGAAGAAAATCAGTGTCGATTCTTCCTGTTTTGAGGCGCAGGAATCCTTTTCTTTCAGTTACAGACCACAGCGCATTATCCGGATTATGATTCCATTGCCAAGCAAGCGGCAAAGCAGGTTCGCCTTTTTTACGGGTAAACTCATCAGAAGACACAATGCCTGGAATTAAACCTTTACCAGCCGGCAGATCGAGTGTATCGGGCACTTTGCCATTGATGCCTAAAACAGGCCAGCCATCTTCCCACTTGACGGGAACGAGATAAGGAACGCGGCCAACAGCAGCAAAATCGCGGAAAAGATAAGAGAACCAACGTCCATCAGGAGTATTGATCAGTCCACCTTGAGCAATTCCTCTATCCTGTAAGCCAACTTTTCCTTCCCAGGGTCCGTTGATATGGTCTGCCCTATGTATAAGTACAGTTCGCATTCCACCACGTGGTGCACAAATATTAAATAAATAATATTTGCCTTTTACTTTAAATAATTGAGATCCTTCAGCGCTAAGGCCTACTTCTTTTCCTGTTGGTGCGCTGGCGTTCTCAATGAGCACCCGCTCCGCAACGCCTGGTTTAACTCCTGTTAAATCCTCATTTAATTCAACAATTTTTAGTCTTTCAGCCCCATGAATTAAATATACCCTGCCATCATCATCAAAAAACAAGGAATTGTCATGATATGCTGGCCTAAAAGAAATTCGTTCCCAATTTCCCTTTTCTATATCTTTTGTTTTAAAAATATAGGTCTCACCTGTGGTGTATGCAAAAGTGGTTACATAATATATCCCCTTGTGATAGCGCAAACTACTTGCCCAGGAACCCTTGCTGTATGCGTTTTGACCGTCTGTCAAATTTAGCGCCGGCAAATCTCCCAAAGTATCATAGGCATAGTTGATAATTTTCCAATTGATAAGATCTGTCGATTTCATAATGGGTACCCCAGGGCTCATGTGCATCGTTGTACTGCTCATGTAATAGTTATTGCCTACACGTATTATTGAAATATCTGGTACATCTGCATAAATAATGGGATTAGTAGCTTTTTGTGCATATAAACAGGGTACTATAAGGGTGATCATTAAGGCTATCATGCATAAGCTGTAAATCGCATTTTTTATATTCTCATTTGGGTTTTTCATTCTTAACCGATTTTAATTGTAATTAGCATTAATAAACCTGCAACCGGAATTAACGAGTGAATTTCCATTCGTCAAATAAAAACCCCTCTCCATTAAACACAAAATAGATATTCGTTACTCCTTTATCTATTTTAAGGTCTATTTTCTTTGAGCGCATAGTCCATTCCTGCTCATCACATATCAGGGAAACAAGAGGCGTACCTTTAAGATTATTTACATAAACATCAATTTTACCTTTTCCTTTCACCCTGGCTTCGAATTTGGCAGGAATCTGTTTACTAAAATCGGTTCCCCGCACCATGAGACATTGTTGATCTGCTTTTCCTTTGGCAGCCATATTGCCGGGATTACCAACAGCTTCGAACTGAACTTGCCCCGAAGTGCCTGCAGTAGTTTCTGCTTGCTGAAGAACAAATGGATTTAATGGATTAAGTTGCGAAGTACCTTTAAAAGTTGCTTTACCCATGTGGATATTCACATTCTTTTCATCCACCTGCATTTCTTCGATACCCACATTACGAAAACCACCTTTGGTGCCAAAATAATCCTGTAAATACATGGCATGGTAAGCAATATAATAGTTGCCTTTAAACTTAAACAGGTGAGTATGATTGTTTGTCCAAGGCCCTACATTATCATCGCCAGTATTCTTAAAGTAATTATCCCGATATTTCCAGCTATCCGGGTTTAAAGGTGTTTTACTGGTCATATAAGACATGTTGCATTTGGTTGGTTTGTCAATATTGCTATAAGGCCATTCTGTGCGTTCTTCCCAGCTCGTATTATAGGTATACACCCAGGTTCCGTTGATGAAATTAAGGTCGCTTGCCTCAAAAAAATAAGGGGCGGGTATTTTAGCAACATCGCTGGCCAAACTGATCATATCTTTTCCTAACTTGACTATTCTGGCATTATCTGGCATATATTTCGTTTTAGGCGATCCGCCTCCAAAAGTAAGCCAGCCTGTACCCTGGTCATCAATCACAACTCCGGGATCGAATGGCGCATCAACATCCACACCAGGGACAGAACGGTCAATTATGTTCTTTCCCAATGGGTCTTTCCATGGACCAACCGGAGAGGTGGAAGTAAGCATGGCTGTGCCAATACCACTATTGGAGTAATACAGATAGAAGTGTGTCTTACCATCTGCTTCCATTCTGGATGTAATGGAAGGTGCCCAGGAATTCTGACTCCATGGTGCCAGTTCGGCAGTATTGATGAGGCCATGATAAGTCCAGTTAACCATATCATCGGAAGACATCATCACCAGTGTACGGATATGCTCGTATGAATTTTTCCCATCCTTTCCTACATGCTCATACTGTTGATGGTCATTTGTGGCATACACATAAATTCTTCCATTGTATTCTACGGCGGTTGGGTCGGCCGTAAACATAAAATCTAATAAAGGATTGGCATTATTGGAGGTAAGTTTTGGCGAAACATTTGCGAATTTTTCTGCCAGGTTTTCCTTAACCATTTTAGGTTTACCTGTATTCGCCTGCGCTTCTGCATCTTTTCCAAATCCTAAAAAAGAGATTGCAAAAACCGTACTTAACAACAGTTTTTTTCTAAACATGTTTTTTTATTTTATCTAACGAATACCCGTTAAAGATTAATTTCAATTAATTAACTATCGTATCATAGGAAACTCTTTCTCAATAAACCTGGGTTTCATCAGGCCGTATAACCATAACATTCACTTTCCTCTCCTCAATTTGGATTACGATTTACTTTGACCCTGCAATAAGGGCATCTAACATAGCTTGGTCCTTCACCACATTATTACTTCTGTCTAACATAAAACCTATCTCCCAATAGAATGGCACAATACCATTCGCTTTAGCCTGCTTGGTCAGATAATATGTCCAGTCATTTACAGACTTGTTGTGCATAGCCAAATCCTTAGGAAGATAATTCGGGTTGTTAATCGCATTCCTTCTCCAGGCTGCATATTCACCCAGCATCACAGGGATTCCTTTATCAACAAACTTCTGTTTAATATTTTTGAATTCAGTATCGATCACATCCTCCTCTCCATAGGTAGCGTTGCGTTCTGGCTCAATAGTAGAATGATTCCCTTTCCCCCAGTAGTAAGCCATTTTGCCCCAAGTTGCATCCCCATCCGTTAGTATCGTAAATGTAGAAGGTGTGTAGTCATGCACCTCGACCATCAACTTATTAGGAATTTCGTCTTTTGGCATTGTATTCATCAAAGTAAAAGTTTTAGTAGGGTCAGTGCTGGGTCCCTGCACAACCAGCACCCGGTAACTGTTCCTGCCTCCTGTAGAACGAACTGCCTTGATGAATGTTTCGTGATAACTATTAAGTATGGCCATCTGCTCAGCATTTTCAACCGCAGGTTCATTCGTGCCGGCAAAAATAAGATGTTCGTCAAAATCACGCATGGTTGTAGCAATCTGCTCCCAAAGTGCTTTTAGTCTCGCATTAATATCCTCTTGCTTTGCCGCATTGACATTATTTTCGAGCCAGCCATTATCCCCATGAGTATTCAGCATCACATACATATCATTAGCCACACACCATCCAACTACTTCTTTCACCCGGTTAAGCCATGCCCGGTCAATTTCTGCTTTATCAGGATCACTTAAATGACTCCAATTCCAGTTACAAGGAATCCGTACCGTATTAAATCCCATTTGCTTTACAAATTTCACATAGGATTCGGTCAGTTTACTACTCTGCCACTCACCTTCGACCGGTGATTCCATGGTATTGCCAAAATTTATTCCCAAATGCATTTTTGCCGCCAGTTGTACAGCCGTACTGCTCATACCGGTTGCATCAGGTGCTTTTGGCGATAAATTATATGTTGGATATAAATTACCTGTTTGCGTAATCTTAATTCTCCTGGCCTGGCCATTATCGGATTTAACCGTAACCACACCATAACGTGATGCACCGGTACCATTACCGGAAAATTTTAGCTGTAACTGTGTAGCGCCTGCTTCGCCAGTCGTGCGACCTATCTCTATCCAGGATACCGCATCATTAATAGCTGCCGTCCATGCGCCGTTGCTGGTAATGGTTACTTCTGTACGCTCTCCATCTGCCTGCGCTTTAATATCCAATGAAGAAACTTCCAGCTCTGCTGCAATCTCCGACTTCTTACAGTACGAAGAGAATAAGGCGATAATGATCAGGAGACACAAAAATATCCCCCCATTTCTATTTTTCAGGTTCATAATATGGTTCATTTTGGTTAGTTTATAATTTATCTTTTAACAATTCCCGAATTGTCGGAGTCTTTTTTTACTACCGATGTTTTGAATTTATTTGACGTTAGTATTGTCAAAAACCCATTTCAATAAAATCGGTAAGTAATTAAGCTTTATTTCTCACTGTCACCCTACTCCTTTATTTGTATTTCTCAGATTCGCTAGAAACCTGAATAAAGGCTGATCCGGATAATTGGTTATTAGCGTCAAAATTAGGTTATGGATATAATCCAGAATAGATCAGATCTTTCAATTGCAGCAAAAAATGTTGCAGAAGGCGCTATCTACAACTAACATTATTGTGCTTTATGTCTTATCCTGTATCAAATAGATGGCTTTGGTCCAAAATTAAAGGGCAAGTTCAACTCTTTCCCCGTTTTTGATGATAGAGTAAGAGGCTGTTTAAAATTAAATAAAATTTATTTCGTACGTCAGTCTGAGCGTAGTCGAAGACCATTTCACCGCATTAATAAAGCAATCAACTACGCTCTTGTAAAAACAAAAGGTCATTATATTGTTCTAAAAAATTAAACAGACTCTTAATCTTTCTTTTGAAATTATAAAATGAAGAGCCACTTATGCCGGAAACACAGAAGTTTACATAATAAAAAGAATTTCTTAGCCAAGCAGATATCCTTAGCATTGAATTAATCAATTCATTTTTAACTGGGTATAGTGTTTAATAAACCAGGTTAACGCAGGGCTTTTACTCGATTCTTTATAAGCCAATACCACCTCTGTATTAACAGGAATAGCATCAAACTCTACAAAAGATACTTTCAAATGTGCGTATTGCTTCTTTAACGATAATGGCAAAATAGATACACCCAGACCTGCTTCTACCAATTGTAATATGGAGTGTACATTGTTGGCCTCGTGGGTAATGTCTGGACTAAAACCCATCCGCTGGCAAATCTCCATGAGTTTTTGGTTGTACTGGGGTGCAAAATCTTTATTAAAAAATATAAACGGACTTTTTTTCAAAAAATCGGTAAGTTCATGCTGACCATCATTTTTTTGATCTGTTAAAGGAATAACCACCACAAATGGATCAAAAAACAAAGATTCTACTTTCAATTTCTCGGAAAAAACCGGAGCTCTTAAAATCCCAACATCCAGGCTGCCATGTTCCAGTGCTTTAATTTGGGTGAGTGTAGGTACTTCAAACAAACTCGTTTTTAGATAAGGAAATTCCTGATGCATCAATTTTAAAATTTCTGCCAGGTGCGATTGGTAAACCGAACTGATATAACCAATCCTTAATTCGCCGCTAACCCCTTTATGAATTTTACGAACAACCTCTTTACTTTCTTCCAGCTTGTTAAACATGGCATCAACCTCACTCTTAAAATATTTGCCGGCGTTTGTTAATGCCACCCGCTTATTATTCCGAACAAACAGCTGTGCACCAAGTTCTTCTTCCAGTTCTTTAATCTGCCTGCTTAAGGGCGGTTGCGAGATAAAAAGTTTGGCTGCTGCTTTGGTAAAATGAAGTTCTTCTGCAACAGTTTTAAAATACAACAGATGTCTGAGTTCCATACTGATAATACTTAACAGGTATTGATATATACTAAAATTGATATTTTACAAATATGATAAACAGCACTAACTTTACAAAAAAATTAAAGCAATGAACAAAGATTATTCGCATAAAGCAACTAATGAAGAAATCAAAACAAGGTTTGATAACGATGTAGAGCGTTTCTCGAACTTAGAAAGCGGTCAACAAACCACGATCGACGCACCACTTACCATGGAACTTTGCACAGGAGCAGCCACATATATTAATCCGAACGCGAAAGAACTCTTGGATATTGGATGTGGTGCAGGTAATTACACGTTAAAAATGCTCAGCAAAATCCCAAACCTGAACTGTACCCTTAACGACTTGAGTTTACCGATGCTGGAACGTGCAAATGATAGGGTATCGGCACAAACTACCGGAACAGTAACCGTTATACAGGACGATATGCGAAACCTTAATTTACCTGACAATCATTTCGATATTGTATTAGCCGCAGCAACATTTCATCATTTGCGTACTGATGCCGACTGGGAACTTGTTTTTACTAAAGTTTACCGCGCCTTAAAACCCGGCGGCAGTATCTGGATTTCAGACCTTATTGCACACGATTCTGTATTGATCGATAATCTTTTTCAGGATCAATATGGGGCCTACCTCGAAACACTTGGTGGTGAAGCATATAAACAGAAGGTATTTGATTATATAGAATATGAAGATACCCCGCGTTCTTTAAACTATCAGCTGGCATTACTGCAAAAAGTTGGGTTTAGCGTTACTGAGATACTGCATAAAAACTCTTATTTTGCAGCCTTTGGTGCGATAAAATAAAACGATTCTGCCAGGTAATATTCAATCATTACCTGGCAGAATCTCCACTAAGATTAATGAATAGCAAGAATAATTCTATTTTAAAAAAAGAGAATCCCGGGTTTATTTTTAATAAATGATTTAATAGGCCACCTACCAAATTAAGGGTAGCCAGGTTTAAAACTTTTACTTAATACAGCTAATTCATCTTGATTGATCAGATTAGGATCTTCAAACTGTAACTTTAAAAAGTTAACCGGAACTTTTAAAGTACCATTTGTAGTGCGTAATATGCAAGCTTCTTCATTCGCGGTGGAGGATACATAATGACCGATTTCGGATTCAATTTCAGATAAACGGATCAGCAATTCGTAATAGATGTAGAGTGGGGTATTCACCACGCAAAGTTACCACAATAAAAAGCAAACATTTAATTATTGTTACATTAACGTTAATTCATCTGCTAACCTTAAATTAACAGTAAGCTTTTTTTTCATTTAAGCTCATCAACCGGGGCCTAAAACTTAATCCCTGCTTAACAATAGTAGTTTTAAGTTTGCTGTTAAAATTCAGAAAGGTTATGAAAAAACGCTCAACTCACTTAAAAAGAATGGCTTATTGCTGCTCTTACCTAATTATTCTGACCATTTCCCTCCATTCCTGCAAAAAAGATAAAAAACGTCCCGATTATCCCGCTGGAAGTAACGAAAACATCAATACCTGGATACTCGACAGTCTGAAACGCTATTATTATTGGAATGAGCAATTGCCTTCCGATCCAAATATCGGTCTATCACCCAAAGATTTTTTTAATACCGTCCGCAATGCTTCCGACCGTTTTTCCTATATCAATATCCCAAATGACGCCACAACCATTATACCGAACAACCGGAACTTTGGTTTTGATTATGTAACTGTTAGCGACCAGAACAGTGCTAAAATAATTGGAATTATCAAACTGGTTTTAAAAGATTCTCCTGCATCACGGGCAGGATTAAAACGTGGAGATTACATCAGCAAGATCAACGGAAAAACATTAACAACTTCCAACTCACAGGCTCTGCAGGGCGAAATTTTAAGTGGCGACCGCTTTTCGCTAACGCTGGCAGAGCAGAACAGCAACGTATGGACAGATACACGTACCGTAGAACTGGCTAAAGGTGTAATCCTCGATCAAAAAGAAATTAGTAAAGTGATGGAAAGTGATGGAAAAAAAATCGGCTACCTCTATTTTCTTGATTTTAATGGAGGATTGGCTAGTTCATTAATTCCGGTTTTCAGTAATTTCAGGGCTGAGGGCATTACCGACCTGATCCTCGATTTACGTTATAATGCTGGTGGTCAGGTAGCAGAAGCGGCAGCAATATGTACCATGATTGCACAGAACGTAACTTTCGATAAAGCATTCATTACCTACAAGGGCAATAAAAACGGTGGAAACAGAACAGAGTCCATTGGTACCGCAGCTACTTTCGATCGAACTGTAAATTTCAATGTTCTTCTTCAACAAAACCTGGGTTTAAGCAAGGTTTATATTTTGTCAACTGCCGCCACGGCATCGGCTTCAGAAGTGATGATCAACAATTTAAAACCCTTTATCCAGGTTATACAGATCGGTGAAAAGACGAGGGGCAAAGATGAAGCATCGTTCAGGATATTTGATGCAAGGAGTCCAAAACAGGTTGACTGGGAAATGCACCCGATTGTGTATAAACTATTTAACGCACAAGGAACCGGTAATTACAGTGCAGGTATCCCGCCCGATGTAAATGTAAATGAAATCAATACCTTACCCCTGCTCCCATTTGGCGATCAGGCCGATCCGCTGGTAAAAGCAGCAATGGCAAGGATAAGCGGCAAAGTAGCCAAAACGAGCATTAGTCTTAACACAATGCTTTCGGGAGCTTTCCAACCCGGAAATATTTTAATGGATTCGAGAGCGCAATCTGCACAACAGGGCATGGTTATTACCCACCGATAGCAGAGATAGAAAAGGTTCTCATTAGCTTAACATTAACTTTAAACACAAGCCCTAACTTGCCACCGTTAACCGCTACTCATGGAAAAGTTGGAAGATTTTAAAAATATAAAACTCCTGAATGCATTGAAAGCTGGCGATTCTGCTGCTTTTAATGAAATTTACCACAAGTACCGCCAAAAGCTATTTGGTTATGCCTACCATTTTACCCGCTGCCGTGAACAAGCCGAAGAACTGACACAAGATAGCTTTGTCAGACTTTGGGAAAACAGGACTAAGGTAGACCCCGAAAAAAATTTCGATGCTTTTCTTTATACCCTCATCCGCAATAATTTTTTGGGCACACTCCGTAAAAAAGCAAGGGAAAAGGCCTATAGCAGCGAAAGTTTAGCACATGAACAATCTTTTAATGCGATTGAAGATGAACTTGATGCAAAAGAATCGAAACAGTTGGCACAGGAAGCGATCGAAAGCCTTTCTCCTCAGGTAAAACGGATCTATCTCATGAGCCGGAACGACCACCATACACATGAAGAAATATCGCAGCTGATGGGGATTTCTAAAAACACGGTGAACAACCACCTGAAAAAATCACTAAGCATCATGAGGAAATACTTTAAGATTTATTCGCCGGAAACAATTATATCATTGGTAGTAGTGATGTTTTGCTAAGCGGTCAGCGTGGAGCGTTTAGTAACCGCGATCGTCATTTATATCCAATAGCTATCGAATGAAGCGCAACGAAATGGAAAGATCCATCTCAACAGATTTCTCGACTGCGTTGCACTCCGCTCGAAATGACGGAAACTAGAGGGAATTTTCACGCAGAGATTAATTCCTATCATTTATATTAATTAGAGAAATCTTCATCTCGTCTGAAGCGCAGCGAAATGGAGAGATTTATCTTAACAGATTTCTCGGCTTCGTTACACTACGCTCGAAATGACGGAAACTAGAGGAAATTTTCACGCAGAGATTAATTGCTATCATTTATATTAATTAGAAAAATCGTCATCTCGACTAAAGCGCAGCGAAATGGAGAGATCTATCTCAACAGATTTCTCGACTGCGTTGCACTCCGCTTGAAATGACGGAAACTAGAGGGAATTTTACACAAAGATTAATAGGATGAAAAGTTGATTGATAGGGATGCGCGGCGCTCGCTAATTAGTCATGACATATTGGATTATTCATTTCCATTATCCATCTTAGATTTTCTATCCTAAAAGATCCTTCGACTGCGCTCAGGATGACAAAACGAGTTAAATTTCCGCGTTTTCGTGCCTCCGTGGCTAACTCCTAAAACACGCGCTAATCGGTCATTGTAAATTGATTATTGGTGATTAATCATCGATTAAATCTTTTTTAAAATAAATTTCATTTCCCTATAGCTGTATGCCAACTCTCGTGCATATATACAGTAACGCGCAGCATAAAAGCGTAAAGAACAAGCATAAAAAGTGAAACAAGATTACATTAAAATATTATTTGAACAATACCTGGAAGGCAAAACCAATCAGGAGGAGGAAAAAATCCTGTTGGATTACCTTGCCAATCCAGCGAATGGCGACAGCGAATTTCATGCAGTAATGGAAAAAGCATGGAAAAAGCAAAACCATCAAGCCGACTACTCTTCTGAAGCCAGGCAAGGCCTTAACCAGATCTGGAATAAAATTGAAGAGCGGGAACCAAAAAGCAGACCGCTACACCCTATATTAAAATATGCAGCAGCAGTTGTGGTGGTTATTTCTGCAGCATTTGGCTGGTATGCCTACAAAAAAACACAAGAACCTTTACAAACAGCTATTGCTTTTTTAAGTAAAACGACTCAAAAAGGCGAAAAAGTGAAGTTGATACTGCCTGATAGTTCGGTTGTATACCTTGCCGCCGGAAGTAAACTTACCTGGCCATCACATTTTGCTAAAGGCAAACTGAGAAATATCCAGTTGGAAGGTGAAGCATTTTTTGAAGTAAAACATGATACCAGCAGTCCTTTTATAGTACATAGCGGACAAATGCAGACAAGGGTTTTGGGTACTTCCTTTAACATATATGCTTATCCGAAAGACGGAACTTTCAGTGTGGCAGTACGTACCGGTAAGGTAAAAGTTTCGGAGAACAGTAAGGGAAAATTAAAACAACTTTCGCTGCTTACCCCAGGAATGAAATTATTATACCATTTAAAAGCACACGATTACACTGTTAGTAACGAGCGCATCACCGAAGTAAATGCCTGGATTAAAAACAGCTTTGCTTTTAAAGATGTAGCCCTTCCCAATATGCTTAAGTCATTAGAAAGGTATTACAATGTGCATTTTGAATTGAAGACCAATAAACTAAACCAGTGCAGGTTTAATGCAACCTTTACCAACAAAAGCATTGGCAATATAATGGAAGAAATCCGCGTGATGAGCGGCAAAAAGATGAAATATAAAATAGATACTGCGAACAAAACAATTACCGTATGGGGGGAGGGCTGTCAATGATGAGTTAGCGATATGCTATGGCGCTGCAAAAGGCGCAATAAACCGGATTTATACCTACGAAAAACAATTAAACCTCTTAACATGAACAAGGAGCCGGATTGCTCGAACAATCCAGCTCCTAAAACAAAAGTTTTTAACCCGTGAGAATTAAAAAACATCTTGAACCTATGAAAATAGGGTTTTACGACTATATAAAAAAATATTTTATCAATTTGGATTACCGCCCAATGGTAGCCTTAATGGTACTGTTTACTTTCTTATTTAACCAGGGCATGGCAAGCAGCTTTGCACAGACACCAAAAGAAAGCAGTTTGAGCATTAAAATAGCCGAAATGAGCATTCCAGATGCACTTTCGTTGCTCGAAGAAAAAGCAGGATTTTCAATCAACTACAATAAATCGATTTTCAGTAAAAATGGAAAAGTAAGCCTTGAAGCAAAAAACATGGCTCTTGAGCTTATCCTCAAAAAAATATTGTCGGGCACCAGAGTAGCATATAGGTTTGCCGATACCAATACCATATTGCTTTATAAATTACCCGATCCGGTAAAACCGGGCCGGATATCGGGAAAAATATTCGACGAAAAAGGTGAAACATTACCTGGTGCTTCCATCAAAATTATCGAAACAGGTAGAGCCACCCAAACGGCCAGCGACGGAAGTTATAGCATCAACGTAGAACCTGGTACCTATACGGTAGAAATCAGTTATATTTCTTATGCGACCCAACGCATCAGTGATGTAACGGTAAAGGCCGACAAAGCCACGCCTTTGGATATTTCTTTAAAACCCGATGCAAAGGGGCTTAAGGATGTTGTAGTAACCGCCACATATAAAAAAGCATCAGTTGAAGGCTTATTGGCCCGTCAGAAAAACGCCTCCGAAATCAGTAACGGGATTAGTGCCGAACAGATTTCGAGAACACCGGATAAGAATATCGGCGAAAGTTTAAAACGCATCAGCGGGGTGAGCTCAGTTGATAATAAACTGGTGCTGGTTCGTGGTATTGGCGAACGTTATAACACCGCACAGTTAGATGGTATTACTTTGCCAAGCACCGAAGCCCAAACCCGCAATTTTTCTTTTGATCTGATTCCTTCGAGCCTTGTTGATAATGTAGTGGTAAGCAAAACGGTTACCCCAGATATGAACAGCAGCTTTGGAGGTGGATTGATCCAGATTAACACCAAAGATATCCCAACAGAAAATTTCATGAGTTTTACTGCGGGTACTGCTTACAACGACCAAAGTACAGGTAAGGATTTTTTAAGCCACAAACGTGGCAAATATGATTATTTCGGTTTTGATGATGGAAGACGAAAATTTCCGACCGATTTACAGCATACCGAACCTACTGTGATGCCAAATAATAACCTTACATCTGAACAGTATGCACAAAAATTAATTGCCCAGAGCCAGAAGTTTACGAATGATAATTTTACGATGTATAAGTATAAAACTGCACCATCGCAAAACTATCAGTTTACCATGGGCAGATTGATCGGTATTGATAGCACAAATAACAAAAAACTTGGTTATACAGCATCTTTAAACTACCGCAACAACCAGAACATTAATATTGTTGAGCAACAAACCAGGAGCGAATGGAATGCTAATACCCCAAATACGGGTGCCAAATACATGTTTAACACCACTTTAGCAGCCATGTTAAATGTAGGTTTACAACTGGATAAAAACAGGTTTAGTTTCCGCAACACCTACACGCACATTTACAATAACGACCTGTTAAGAACGGTTGGTTACGATGCAAATGAGGGTTTTACTTTTTATACCAACGGACTAAAACCGAATGCCATTATCGAAACCGACGACCCTACCTATACAGATCTTTTACAAAATAAACTCAACGGGCAGCATCAGGTTGGCAAGGTTAAATTAGAATGGAACCTATCCAGAACATCAATAGACCGTAAAGAAAAGGATATGGGTATTACTACCCAGAACTTACAAAAGGTAGGTAACGATTACGAGTATTTTTACCAGGCAAGCGGGCAAAGGGAGGGAAATATCAAACCCACATCACGCCATAATTACAGCAATAATGAGCACCATTTTTCGTGGGGGGGAGATGCGAGCATGCCTTTTAAAACAGGGCCCTTAAATAACACCTTAAAAACCGGCTATTTTGGCATACAGAAGCAAGGATCGTTAAATTGGGAAATCGTTTCGCTGATTCAAAACGCTACAATTGCGGATAGTTTAAGAAATATCCCAATAGGCCAGATGATTGATCCGGCAAAAATTGGCAACAATGGCTACAATTACTTTATAAGCCCATATTATCTAAATGGCTATAAAGGAAAAAGTATTACCAATGCAGCTTATGTGATGCTCGATAACCGACTTGCTGAAAAGTTACGGTTGGTTTGGGGTGTTAGGGCCGAATATTATAAATATACCGAGCAACGCAATGATCTTAATATTAAGGGAACAAGCCTATTTTCGCTTCCTCCAGAAAATAAATGGCGATGGTTGCCATCGGCCAATCTTACCTACAGTCCTACCAAACAGATTAACCTGAGGGCAGCATTTTCAAATGCAGTAATCAGACCAGAGTTAATGGATAACAGTAAGTTTTTTAGATACGACCCAATGTTTGATGGATTGTTTGGCAATGAAGGTTTAGCCAGTACCCAAATTAAAAATTATGATTTTAAAGCAGAGTGGTTTCCGGGCCTTGGCGAAATTATTTCGGCAAGTGCATTCTATAAAAAGTTCGATAATCCCGTCGAAGTTACTTACAGTTTATCAAACGGCATTGGTTTTTATTATATCAAAAATTCTGATGAAGCGAAAGTCTATGGCTTAGAATTCGAACTGAGGAAAAATCTCGGCTTTATTTCCAACTATGCCCTGTTATCGCGCCTTACCCTTTACGGAAACCTTACCCTGCAAACAGCAGATGTTGTGGGCACCTACAAAACCAAAGGACCAGATGGAAATGATATAATGGTAAGCTCTAAAGCAAAAAGGAACATGTACGGACAAGCACCCTATCTTCTTAATGCTGGTTTGCAATATTTGGACGAACATTTTGGATTTAACATGTCTTACAATAAATCAGGCCGTAAAACCACACTTGTTAGTCCGGAACTTAACAACATTGAGTATGAAAACCCACGTGCACAGATTGATGCCCAGGTAAGTTATAAATTTTACAAAAACAAATTCGAAGTCAAAGTAAATGCAGGCAACCTGCTTAATAAAGCATCTATTATTTTCAAAAACACAGCCAGCTACGAAGCTAACCCGGATCATATCGCCGGCACTTCCGATTACAGTACCAGATTCCGCCTGAAGCCCGGTTTTACAAACAATTTAGATGATGGAGACCAGATTATGTTTTCGCAAAAATTTGGCCGAACCTACAGTACTTCCATTACCTATAATTTTTAAAGCTACCATGAAAAACAATATCAATAAGGTTACACTATTTAATCAGAGAGGAGGAACAAAGTTTCCTGCATAGCCATAAAAAAAACGAAAGGTTGTACCAAAACCCTTCGTTTAAACCGATCATTTCTAGAGGAACGGTCAATCCAGGATAAACCTGAAATATTTTAAAAATATACTGTTAGAAGCCAAGGGCAGCAAACAGAACTGCTTAGTTATCGATAAGAAATACTAAGATATAAAAAACATACTATTTAGTGATCTATAGGCCTTTATTTCTATAAAAAAAGAAGGAATTATCTGTCCTTAGCCCTAAATAGCCAAAAAATCAACCAAAAAAACATGGATCAAACCTATCAGATCCTATGAAAACAAAAAAACGAAAATGAAAAATTTCAAAAGCTTAATCGGTCTTTTATCAATTGTTGCCGTTTCTTTTACGGCTTGTAAGAAAAATGAAGGTGGTTCATCTGCATTTGGCAACCGCAGCACTTCAGCAGCAGATTATTCACAATCATCATTGCCAGTTGTGGCAGTTAGCGGAGACATTACCAGCTCTGTAACCTGGACAGCAGGAAACGTTTACGAATTAAGTGGCGTAGTAACCGTAAGAAATGGTGCTACATTAACCATCCAGCCAGGCACTTACATCAAATCATCAGTTAATACTACCGGTGTACAAAACGGTGTATTGGTTATCGCAAAAGATGGTACCATCAATGCAGTAGGTACAGCTAATGCTCCAATTGTATTTACCAGCCGTTACCTTTTAGATGGTGATGCAAGCACAACAGGTAAACCAGGCGATTTTGGTGGTGTGATCATTTTAGGTAATGCAAAAATCAACGTTGGTGATAAATTCATTGAAGGTTTGGCAGATGTAGGTAAATTCCACTACGGAGGTACTAATGATGAAGATAACCGCGGAACATTCCAATATGTGCGTATTGAGTATGCTGGTTACCTATTGTCTCCTAACGTTGAGGTTAACGGTTTAACTTTAGGTGGTGTGGGTAACGGTACTACTATCGATCACGTACAGGTTTCTTACGGTCTTGATGATGGATTCGAATTTTTCGGTGGTGCAGTTAGTCCAAGTAACTTAATTGCCTTAGCATCTGACGACGATCAATTTGATTTTGACAATGGTTTTACCGGTACATTGGTTGATGCAATTGCTATTGCCGACAAAAATGCAACACATAGCACAAGCGGCGGCGCAAGCGATTCTAACGGTATCGAATCTGATAATAATGCATCTGCAGAAGACCCTACTTTTAGCTTGATCCCTAAAACACATCCAACCTTAATCAACGTAAACATTTTTGGAACTGAAAACACTTCAGGTATTGCTGGTTTAGGCTATCGTAACGGTATGCGTCAACGTAGAGGATCTTCAGTTGATTTGATTAATGTAACTATATCTGGTTATCCTACAGGTATCGCATTTGATGCTGACGCTCCTGCTGGTTCATCAAACATTACAAGCACTTTAGTTCATGGTTTTGTTAATTCAGTGACTGTAGCTTCTGGTGCATTTATCGATGGTGGCGGCAATTCATTTGCAGTTGATGCAGCCCATGCAGATGCGTTTGGTTTTACCCAACCTTGGTATAACACTCCAGGCTCACCATCTACTTTAAGCTTACCTTCATGGTCAGCTGGATGGTCTAAAGTTGTATTTTAATTTTCTCTCTTGATTTAAAGAGGCTATACCCATGTGGGTATGGTCTCTTATTTATAAAAACCAAACAGGGCGTTAAGCCATAATTATTTCCCAAAATGAAACAAAAAATATTTACTATTTTCTTTTTAATCACCATTGCCACTATCATTTCCTGTTCTAAAGAGCGCATATTACAGCCAGAACCACCTAAAATTGTTCAATTATCAGTTACCGGTAGCACTACGGTAGATCTTGAATATCTGTATAAAGACAGTGTTGTGGCTACCACAAAGGCCGGTACCGGAGACATAAACATCAAAACTTTACTATCGGTAAAAAATCAGGATGCAAAGATGCAGGTGAGAAAAAAAGGCACTAATGAAATTTTGTTCAGCAAAGCAGTTCCTCCCTCTCCTTTTGATCAAAATGTTAATATTTTTTATGATGGGACCAAAATTTACGACAATGCAGTTTCTTTACTAATTAAAGGTTATGCTTTAACAGGTGAACTAGAGTTTTTATTGGATGGTAATATTATCCTATCTAAAAGCGGTGCGGTAAATAGCCGATCATCAATTTTGATAGATAAGGGGACTACAAGAGAAATCCAGGTAAGAAAAAAAGGTGAAACCAACATTTTATTAACAAAAACTATCGAATCTACAACACCCCAGCAAAGTATACAGTTCTTTTTTGATGGGATAAAAATAGCAGATAATGTAAAACTCGATCCCCCAAAAAACCCTTCCAATATGGTGATCAGCGCAAAATTTGAGACACGCTATGCTACCCAATTTAAAAACGTTGATGTGGATATTGTTTTCTATGCGAATAACCAAACCACAAAGGTGGCAACCAAAATTAATCCGGAAATCAGGTTTACCCTACCAAAAGACGGAAGTTTTAACACTATTGAGCTGCCTCCTTTACCGGGGACCAATTATATCTACAGTTTCGATATTTACGAAAAAGGCACAAACAATGTTCCGTATTCTAGTTTAACCACCCCATTAATTCCTGCGGGCTTTCCATTTAAGGCAAACGAAGGCCGTTTCGGCGTACTTAATTTTGAAGCGGGTAAGTCAAAGCTTTATGTAATCAGGGATAAGAACAATTTAATTACCACAACACCAAGAGGTACTTCATTATCGGGCGAACTAACAGACCTTTCTCAATACTTCCAGTAAAATCTTTAATCACCCTATAAAAATGGGGAAAAACCGGGCATTCTGCAATGGCTTTTCCCCATTGACGTTTATGACACAGTTTATTGAACACACCAACTGTATTTTAATAATAATGCACCTTCATTTTACAATTTAGCTTTTGGAGCGGCGATCGTCCTCGTTTGTAACGGGGATTGATGAGATGGGCGATTTTATCGCCATTAAGTTAAAAAACAACCACCCACTTTAACCTATTGATAACAATCATTTAACATTCAAAACGATTTAAATCAGTTAGTTATTCAGTTATTTGAAAGCGCAGATACATGATCTGCAACATCAATATCCAAACTGATTTTATGCCGTCTTTCTGTACTGTTATACCCTTTTTAGGGAACACCAATTTAAGTACCCCTCTTGCCATTGTTTTTATCGTTTGCTTGCTCGCCGTAGTCGGATTTGAGTTTGTAAACGGTTTCCATGATACGGCCAATGCAGTAGCTACTGTAATTTATACCAAAGCGTTAAAACCTGTTGTAGCCATCCCCTGGTCGGGATTTTGGAATTTCATGGGTGTATTTACCGGAGGAATAGCGGTAGCGATGGGTATTTTAAAACTCGTTCCGCTTGATGCTTTAATGGACCTTCCTGTTGGTGTTGGCGCTGCAATGGTTTTGGCCGTTTTACTGGCCTCTATTGCCTGGAATCTCGGCACCTGGTACCTGGGCATCCCCTGCTCAAGTTCGCATACCATGATCGGTGCCATGATTGGTGCAGGTTTGGCTTTTACCTGGTACTACGGTGGCCAGGGCGTAAACTGGGGCAAGGCCGAAGAAATCGGTTTATCGCTTATTTTATCCCCTATTATCGGTTTTGGTCTGGCCATGTTGCTGATGTATTTTTTAAAACATGTGGTTAAATACCATGCCCTTTTTCATATCCCAACAGGCGAGAACGACCGTCCGCCCTTATTGATCAGGGGTTTACTGATTACCACCTGTACCCTGGTGAGCTTTTTCCACGGCAGCAACGATGGACAGAAAGGTGTGGGTTTATTGATGCTTATCCTCATTGCTTTTCTACCTGCAAAATTTGCCGTGAACCACCATATCCCCAATGATAAAGTATTGTTCCAACTTAACCAAACTGAACAATTGTTACAAAAAACAGCAAAACTTAATCAGGGTAAAATACTCGATATTACTGCTCTTGTAAAGAAAATAGACCAAGCGAAATTCCACCTTTCCCTCAAAAACGAAACCGACAAGAAAAACACTTATCTTTTCCGTAAGCAGATTGAAGACGTTATTGCTGCTATAAAAACAGTAAGGGAAGATAAAACATTGGTAATTAACACAACCGACGATCAACTCCTTCATGATAATGCTTCCGAGTTATCGAAACTGGTAGAATTTGCACCACTTTGGGTAATTCTTGTCATTTCGATTTCACTCGGACTGGGTACCATGATCGGCTGGAAACGCATAGCGGTTACCATTGGCGAAAAAATCGGTAACGAGCATTTAAATTATGCCCAGGGCGCTACTTCAGAAATTGTGGCAGCTTCTACCATTGGCCTGAGCACCGCTTTTGGCTTGCCGGTAAGTACCACACACGTATTATCGAGCGGTATAGCCGGTGCAATGGTGGCCTCTGGCGGACGAAAAAACCTGAATAATAACACGCTTAAAAATATTGGATTGGCCTGGGTACTTACCTTGCCGGTATCGATTGTATTGGCTATTTTGTTATTCATGCTTTTTCACCTGTTTATTTAACAGTTTTAAAATATTATTCTCCAAAAAATGAAACAGATACTTGTAGCAACGGATTTTTCAAGAAGTGCCGGAAATGCCCTCTCCTATGCGCTGGCCATGGCAAAAACGCTGAAAATGGAAGTTGTGGCCATTCACGCCATCCATCCTACCGAAGGTATAAATAACAGTACCTACAATGCCATTTTTATTGAATCTTATTACGGAAATAAAAGAGCTGCTTTAAAAGAATGGGCCGAAAACATCCGCGAAAGGGAAAACCTTAAAGATGTAAAGCTCCAAACAATATGTGATGTTGGTTTTTTAAAAACAGTAATTACCAAACACACCGAAACCAATCCGGTAGAGCTGTTGGTAATGGGCATTACAGGTGCCACGGGGATCAGCGGAATTGTAGGCAGCAACGCCAGCATGGCGGTTACCAAAATGCGGATCCCAACATTAATTGTTCCTTTGGAGAGCAGTTTTACCAACTACCCGATTATTACGCTGGCCACAGATTACGAAACTGTATTATCTCCAAAAGATATTACCGCCCTTAGCGAACTGTTAAAAGCATCCGGAACGAGGAAAATGCAGGTGCTTTATGTGGCCGAAAAATCGGATGAAGTACATATTCAGACGGGAGAAAAAAGGATCAGGGATCTTTTACCAGATACCGAGATCGAATTTAACTATATTATGGACAGCAGTGCCCCAAATGGCATTATGGATTTCATTAAAAGTAACCATACCGATATCCTTTGCCTGGTTAAACACCATCACAATATTATTTACCGCTTATTTACCAGCAGCACGGTTAATCAGGTAATGAACAAAACGGTGAAGGCTATTTTGGTATTGCACGAATAGAAGGTTTGAATGACCAAAAATCAATTTTCAATGAGCAATTAGCGAGCGCCACTAAAACATTACATCCTTTTTCGGCACACTCTCATCGATCAGTTTGTCATCCTGAATGCAATGAAGGATCTTTAAGGATGGAAAATGTAAGGGGAATGATGGAATAAATCACCAATAATCAGTTATCGAGCACCACTAAAACATTACATACTTTTCGGCACACTCCCATCGATCATTTGTCATCCTGAATGCAATGAAGGATCTTTATAGATGGAAAATGTACGATGGATAATGAAATGAATCACAAATAATCAATTTTCAATTAGCGAGCGCCATTAGAACATTACATCCTTTTTCGGCACACTCCCATCGATCAGTTTGTCATCCTGAATGCAATAAAGGATCTTTAAGGATGGAAAATGTAAGAGGGATGATGGAAATGAATCACCAATAATCATTTTTCAATGAGCAATTAGCGAGCGCTATTAAAACTTTATATTCTCCCCTCGCCGCATCCCATCGATCAATTTGTCATCCTGAATGCAATGAAGGATCTTTATAATGAAAAGGATTAAATAGATCTCTCCTTTTCGCTTTGCTCCGGTCGAGATGACAACTTTTCTAATGAAATCCCTAGCTTGTAAATTTTTAAATAAAATCTTAATGTCCTTAATTTCTTAATGGTCAAAACGATTAAGAACCAACAAATTACAATGACTAAATGGTAACTACAGCTTCAACAATTTAACTATGAATACATAGGCAATTTTCAGTTCCTAACAAACCAATGAATAATGAACCAACTACTTCCTTACCTTCTTATAAAGCCTCTCGATTTTTTTAGCATCTTTTTTAAAGGTTTCGATATAATCCTCTATTTCCTTTTTAGATAAGGTTTCTACCTTCGCCTTAACATCATCCTTAAAACGGCCTACTGCAAGCAGCTGGTTTTCATTATCGCGAAATTTCACATTAGGAAAAAGTTCTGTGATGTGGCGCTTATTCCTTTCCCTGATCTCGCTCAGTTTAGTAAAGGATTTTGGATGTTTGTCGCTGTTAATGTCTGTAAGTGAATCATAATAGTCGTAATCGCCGATATAATTGATAAGATTTAGGGTAACAATGTTCGGATCCATATTGTACATTTGTTTCAGTTAAATATAGGATTTTGTGTTCAGAATACAAGAAGTAACAGCATTTTTATAAGATAATTGGAGTTAATAATATGAAATTAGCAATGTCTATTATTGGGTGGTCAGGAGTGGTATTTTGCACCCTCGGATACCTTTTATTAAGTATGAAATTAATCCGCGCAGATTCAATCTCCTTCCAGGCACTTAATATTATGGGTGGATTATGCCTCGCAGTTACTGCCCTTGATACCCAAGATCTTCCCAATGCAGCAGCAAATGTACTCTGGATGTCTATCGGTTTATTCGCTTTAAGCCGTCAGTTTAGTAAACGGGAGCAGAAACAACCTTAACTGGAGGTATGCAAAGGGTATCGTAGGCTTTTTGCTTATAATAGTCTAAACGTTCCGAATAAGCTTTTTTATCACTTTCCATCGAAAGATAAAAATAAACCCCATCAACCATTACAAAAATAAAATCTGCAGCAACCTGTGGGTTATCTACATTTGTAATGCATTGTGCATTGCATTGTTCGATCAACAGCGCAAGTCTATTGCGCAACGAATCCAGAATTAACTTATATTTTAGCTTGATTTTTTTTTCCCTGAATGCCAAAGCATAAAAAGTATAAAATAAACCGTCATCAAAAAGCAGGTTCCATTTTTTAGAAAACAACATTTCTATAGTTTTCTGTAAGTCATCCAGACTTGCTTGTCCTTTATGTTTGATGGTATAAATCAATAAATATCGGTCTAGTATGTGGTCGATCAATTCGTAAGTGAGTCCTTCCTTGGTTTCAAAATAATGAATAATAAGGCTTGGGTTAATATCCATCACCTTGGCAATCTTGGCAATAGATGTATTTTCATAACCCTCTTTTTTGGCTACCTGATAAAATACTTTAATAATCTCCAGTCGTCTGGTCTCTTTTAGGCTTTTGCGTCCCATTATGCAGTTAATTTAATTGAGCAAACTACTCAAAAATAGCTTGATTCTGCAAATCTATTTTATTAATAGATTGAATGAACGTTCAATTAATATATTAATTGAATCTTAACTTAACCTTAATATGATATGTTCAATTTAGCACCGTTGAAAAGCACCTGTCATTCCAAAACAAACAACTAAATATTAAGTAAAATGAAAAAAAAGCTTCTATGGATGTTCAACCTTCTGATCCTATCCGCTAGCGCATTTGCTCAGGGGATTACCATTAAAGGAATGGTCTCTGATGCAAAGATGGGAGAAACACTACCAGCGGTAAACAAAGGGCTATCTTAAGAACAGGCCAAATGGAAACCAAACTGAACAAAGTTCCCGATAATAACTCCAAAAAAACATTTAAAATTTTAACAAACGAATTAGCTTTTATGAAAAAAAGATTTACTTACCCATCTTTGTTTTGCCTGAAGAAGAGTTTATGGGTAACCTGTTTACTTATCGTTATTTTCAATTCTGCCTTTTCTATCCCCAAATCGAATGATAAGATTATTTTAAAGCCTTCGCAGCAGAAAAAAACAGCAGAAAACGCCAGGGTTATTAAAGGCCATGTTACTGATGAGAAGAAAATGGGCATTCCCGGAATATCAGTATTGATAAAAGGAACCAATACAGGTACAGTTACTAACCAGGAAGGCGATTTTTCAATCAAGGCTGACGATGGCGATGTACTTGTTTTTAGTAGCATTGGATATGTGAACAAAGAAATTAAAGTTGATCATTCCGATACGTACCAGATCGTAATGACCGAGGATGCAAAAGCATTATCTGAGGTGGTAGTTACCGCTTTAGGTGTTAAAAAAGAACGGTCAAAACTTGGCTATGTGGCGCAAACGGTGCAAGGCGAAAATTTAGTGAAGGCAAGAGAGGCAAACATTATCAGTTCGCTTACCGGAAGGGTTGCCGGCCTAAACATTAACAATTCTACTGATTTGTTTCAGGAACCAACTATTTCATTAAGGGGAAGAAAGCCACTTATTGTTATTGATGGCATACCAGACCAATCTGCAGATCTTTTTCGTGTAAATGCAGATGATGTCGAATCGGTAACCGTATTAAAAGGTGCCAATGCATCTGCACTATATGGCTCTATCGGACAAAATGGTGCAATTATGATTACCACAAAACGTGGCAAGGGGAATAATCTTAGCATTGATGTAAATAGTTCTACGCAAATACAGCCAAGTTTTATCAGGATTCCGCAAGTACAAACAGAGTATGGTGCAGGTTATAAGGGAAAATATACCTATGTTGATGGTTCAGGAGGAGGACCAGAAGGCTCTGGATGGATTTGGGGGCCAAAACTCGATCAGCCCGATGCCACTACGCCAAGTGGTTTTTTTGAAACGCCTCAATTTAATAGCCCAAGAGACCCGGTTACCGGAAAATTAGTTCCGCTTCCATTCCTTTCGAGGGGAAAAAACAATGTAGAAGACTTTTTTCAAACCGGACTAATTTCAAGTAATAACATTAGCATTACCCAAAGTTCAGAGAAAGGTTCCTTCCGGGCTTCAGCTTCGCATATTTATCAAAAAGGAATTGTGCCGAATACCGATTTAAACAATAGTTCCTTTAATGTTTCTGGTAATTATAAACTTTCAGATGCATTTACAATCGATGCAAGATTGAACTACAACCGCCAGTTTACCAAGAACTTTCCAGAAACAGGATACGGACCAACCAACTACCTTTACAATTTAGTTTTATGGACAGGGGCCGATGTAAGTGTGCAGGATTTAAAAGACTATTGGGTGCCGGGCAAAGAGGGCATTCAACAACGAAATTATAATGTCTCTTACTACAATAACCCATATTTCCAGGCTTATGAATATTTGCGCGGTTATGATAAAGACAACACCTATGGTTCATTAAACCTAAATTATAAAATCAGTCCGGCTTTTAGTGTTCAGTTTAGAAATGGACTAAACGCTTATGGCCTAAACCGGACCTATAAGGAACCAATGAGTTATATTGGCTATGGTAATAAATCCAGAGGACAGTTTACCGTTGCTACCCAAAACTACATTGATTTGGTTACTGATTTAATTGGAGACTACAACCATACTTTCAGTGATAAGTTTAAGCTACATGCGCAGGTTGGTGCTTCTAACTATTATAGAAATAACAAATACGGTTCTACAAATACTGATGGATTAAGCATTCCGGGTTTTTATAACCTTAGTAATTCTGCAAATCCTCTTCAGGGCAGTAATGCTGTTGAAGAAAGAAGAACAAGCAGCGTTTATGCAATTTTAGATCTGGAATTTTTAAATGCAATTTATTTAACTGCTACTGGCAGAAACGACGTCATTTCTACACTTCCAACGAATAATAACAGCTTCTTCTACCCTTCAATAGGCTCATCTGTCGTTGTTTCCCAGTTAACTAAACTGCCAGACTGGTTTAGCTATTTAAAAGCACGCGGTTCCTGGTCAAGAGTTTCAAGCGGTACACTTGGTGATGATACTTATACCTATGGTTATCTTCCGGCATTTGATAAAGGAACGAGCTGGAACAGTACTCCCGCGCTAACTTTTGGCCGTTTGCTTAAACAGGCTAACCTTACCCCACAAACCTCAGACAGTTGGGAGGTAGGTTTGGATACCAAGTTTTTTAAGAACAGATTAAGTGTTGAAGCCACTTATTACCAGACAAGCGACTTTAACAATATCGCTTCTCCGGATATCTCTATAACAAGCGGTTATGGTAGCCAGTTGGTTAACGGGAACGTTTATCAGCGTAAGGGAATGGAGTTTGTGGTTAATGGAACCTTGTTAAAAAGCAATGATTTTCAATGGGATATGGCCATAAATTTAAGCAAGTACCGCAGGTATTTAAAAGAAATTTATGGGGGTGCCGAAACATTGGGCAATCTGCACATGGGTGATAGGACAGACAGGACCTATGGTTCGGTTTATCAGACCAACAGCCAGGGGCAGATTATTTACGGAAGCAACGGTTTTCCATTAAATGATAATTTTTCAAGGTTTATTGGAAACGAAGCTCCAGACTGGACTTACGGTATCGAAAATACTTTTAATTATAAGAGCTTCACACTAAAGTTTCTGGTTGATGGACGACTTGGCGGATTGATGTACTCTACAACCAACCAGAAAATGTGGTGGGGTGGTACACATCCGGGTACAGTTAACCAATACCGCATTGATGCCAATGCAGGGAAAGCAACTTTTGTTGGTGAAGGTGTTGTGGTTACCAGCGGAGCAGCTACCTATGATGCCAAAGGTAATATTACAAGCGATACCCGTGTTTTCGCCCCAAATGCCAAAGCCGTAAACTATATCGATTATATGATCGAGACCAGTAATGCTGCCTACAATAACTACAACTATTTTTCGCAAACCTTCCTGAAACTAAGAGAAGTAACATTAGGATGGCAGGTGCCAGCCAAGCTGCTGGGCAAATCATTTGTTAAAGGTTTAGATTTTTCAGTAGTTGGCCGTAATCTTTTATTGTTCTCAAAAATGCCAAATATTGATCCTGATCCTGCAAAGGATAACCTCCAAACGCCTTCGACCCGTTCATTTGGTTTTAACGTTAACCTTAAATTCTAATCTGAATGTATATGAAAAAGACATTATATATTGTATTATTTGCAGCGATTGCACAAATGGGCTGCAAAAAATTTAGCGAGTTCCAGGTAGATCCGAACAAAACTACTACTGCGACACCCGATCTATTATTGAATGCCATTGAGCAAAAAGCCTTCCAGTCAACTAATCTTGATGTAGCGCTTGCTTCCCGTCAAATGATAAATACAGATGAAATTACCTTAAACCAATACTATGGTTGGAACCGGGGCAGCTATGCTACTTATGATACCCTGCGCCAGGTCGTGAAGATGGAACAAGCTGCCATAAACACAAACAAACCTCAGTATTTGCCACTTGTGAAGTTTTTTAAGGCCTGGAATTTTTTACAATTAACCCAGACTTTCGGCGATATTCCTTACAGTGAGGCTTTAAAAGCCGAACAAGGTATTGTTGCGCCAAAATATGACAAGCAGGAAGACATTTACTTAAATATTTTAAATGAGCTTAAATCTGCCAACGGAATGATTGACGGAAATACCGCAAATTTACAGGGAGACATTGTGTTCGGCGGGAATATACAACAGTGGAAACGCGCAATCAATTCACTTTCCTTAAGGGTATTAATCAGTTTATCGGTTAAGGAAAACGACTCCAAATTTGAAATCAAGAAACGTTTTGCCGAAATTGTAAACAATCCAACGGATTATCCACTGTTTACCGGAAACGCGGACAATGCGCAGCTTAAATTTTACGATCTCCAGGGAAACCGCTATCCATATTTCAATAGTAACAGTATGCAAACCGCATATTATATGGATGAAACTTTTATCAATTTGTTAAAATCGCTTCAGGATTCCCGTTTATTCCGCTTTGCCGATAAAGCACCAAAATTCGCATCGCTTGCCGCAACAGATTTTAAGGCTTACGGCGGGGGAAATGGTAGCGCACCAAAAGATGAGAATACGGCCCGTACGCTTGCGGGAGAAGTTTCTAAAATCAACCCGCGTTATTATAATAGCCCGGCAAATGAAGCAAGTATAGCATTGGGTTATGCTGAGCAACAGTTTATTCTTGCGGAAGGCGTTGTAAGGGGATGGATTTCAGGAAGCGCAAATGAGTACTATCAAAAGGGCATCAGGGCATCTATGCAGTTTTATACTATCGACGAGACCACTATCAATGCCTATCTGGCGCAGGCAACAGTGCAGTTAAATGCTAATGCAAATCCTCTGGAGAACATTATTACCCAAAAATACATCGCATCTTTCATGAACAGCGGCTGGCAGCCATTTTTTGAGCAGAGAAGAACTGGTTTTCCTGTTTTTGATACTACAGGAGCCGGTGTGTTAAATAACAAACGCATTCCAAAACGTTGGATGTATCCGGAATCTGAATTACGATTGAATCAGCAAAATGTTAGTGGGGCAATAGCAAGACAGTATCCCGAAGGTGACGACATTAATGGGGTAATGTGGTTATTGAAACCATAAAACAGACCATAATAGCACCGCCAATTTTGTCGGTGCTGTTTATTTAACCGCAATTCCTAATTTCTACAAAACATAAAATGATTAAAAAAATTCTTTTCCTCTTCCTGATTTTGGTTTCAGTAAATGGCTGGGCGCAGAAAATAAAAACTAAAAAAGTGGTGTATGTTATCGCCGACGGCATTCCGGCTGATGTGCTCGAACGCTTAGAGCTGCCAAATTTTAAACGGATTATTCAAGCCGGATCGTATTCCCGCATGCATGTGGGTGGCGATAAGGGTACTTACAATGAAACACCGACTATCTCTGCCGTAGGCTACAATAGCTTGTTAACAGGCACCTGGGTTAATAAACACAATGTGCCTGATAATGCAATCAAAGCACCTAACTACAATTACCAGCACATCTTTAGACTTTTTAAAAGCCAATATCCAAAAAAGACGACCGGCATATTCTCGAGCTGGACAGACAACAGGACAAAACTATTGGGCGATGGACTAAGTGAAACAGGTAATTTTAAACCGGATTATGTTGCAGATGGTTTTGAACTGGATACACTACGCTTTAAGCACGATAAAAAGGCCGATTATATGCATCTAATTGATGAGGAAGTGGTTAAGCAGGCTGCTGAAACGATTCAGACTAAAGCGCCAGATCTTAACTGGGTTTACCTGGAATACACGGATGATATGGGGCACCAGTTTGGAGACAGCCCTCAGTTTTATAAAGCTGTAGGCATGCTCGACAAACAAATGGGTAAAATCTTCGATGCGATCAGCTACCGTCAGGCTAAATTTAATGAAGACTGGTTAATGGTGATTACCACCGACCACGGAAGAGATGAGCAAACCGGTCGCGCACACGGCGGGCAATCTGAGCGTCAACGTTCTACCTGGATGGTGAGCAATTATAAAAACCTGAATACTTATGCCCATTATTTCGATCTTGGTATTGTCGATATCATGCCCTCAGTTGCACGTCACCTGAATTTAAAACTTCCCCGGAACGCAGAACAGGAGGCAGATGGAACGCCGTTTATTGGCCCTGTATCTATCACAGCTTTAAAAGCCAATTATGTTCAAAACCATTTAGACATTAGCTGGAAAGCACTGGAAAAGACGGGAAAAGTAAAAATTTGGCTGGCAACCACCAACGCGTTTAAAACAGGAGGAAAAGATGAATATCATTTATTGGGCGAGGTTGACGTTAATCAGCAACATTATTTGGCAGATCTTAAAAACTACCCATCCTCTTTCTATAAACTCGTAGTTGAAGCACCAGATAACATGCTCAACAAATGGATAAATGTTAAATAACTAGATTTATTCTAATAACTTTTGCAAGCCCAATAGCTGATCGTTTAGGATCGGATATTGGGCTTTTTTAATTACTTATTGCACTTATCATTTTCGCTATAAGCTGTTTCAACCTGGTATTCCGAATTAAATAATTGAAAGAAATAATACCCAATATAGCGCAGCTTAATCCGGCTAGTACATCAAGCGTATAGTGATGACTGGTATAAACGGCCGAAAACCAGATGCCGAGCATTACCGTAAAAAAGAAAATATTAATTTTTCCCAAACGGTTTTTTAAACCATAATATACAACAATAACGGGATAAGATGAGTGCAACGATGGCATGGCCGCAAATACATTAGAACCTTTGCTATATATCCCATGAAAAAGCGTAATGTTAAAATAATGGTCAAAACGCGCCAATCCGGCAGTATTGCCAGCTGTTTTAGCTATAAACTCAAAGCCATGCTCCTGCACATACCAGGGCGGTGCTGCCGGGAAAGCATAATATACCACAAAACCCAACAGGTTGACCCAAACAAAAGTGAGCGAGAACAGCACAAATTGTTCTTTATTCTTAAAGAAAAGATAAGTTGCGAATGCCAGCGGGACAGGCACCCACATCAAATAGAAAACCCCTGTTAATACATCTAAAAATGCAGTACTGTTTATCTTCCAGTACTCGTTAGGCGTAAGTATTAAGCCATGGTAGTTAATGCCGAACATTTTTTTTTCCAGCTCATATAAATCTTCAATATGCACTTGGTTAAAAAGATAGTTCGGGAAAGCTTTCATGTAATCAAAAAGGATCCAGTAAACAATGAAGATTGAAAAGCCGAGGATAAACTGCCGGGTTCCTTTTGAGATAAAGAACAAAGTATTAAAAATAAAAATCAGCACCAGCTGATCGGTTTTAAAGCCGACCAGTAGTACTGATAACAACAGATATCCAACAGATACAGCAACTGTCAGATAAATATTCCGAAGATTATAAAAACTATTTTTAAGCAATACTTCTTGCTGCATATTATTTTTTATCAAAATTAGATTTAAAAATATGGTCCCAAAAAGTCCAGCTTACTCCATAACCTTTGGTCGAATCGGAATAGTGGTGAAGCATGTGGTGTTGCTTTAGCTGTTTCCAGAAACCACTTTTAAAATTAGCATGATGAAGTGCGTAATGCACCATGTCGTAAAAGAGATAACCGATCATAAAACCTGAGAAAAATGGATAAACTATTGTATCTGGTAACAACCAATCGAAAAGAAAGTAAAAACCCAATGCCATCGGGATACTGGCTGAAGGCGGCATGACCAATCTTTTGGCATCATTGGGGTAATCGTGATGTACTCCATGAAAAATAAAATGGATTTTTTTGCCCCATTCTACATCTGGTTCGAAATGAAAAACATAGCGGTGCAGGATGTATTCAGTGATAGTCCAGATGGCTAAGCCCAACAAAAACCAGCCAGCAAAGGTTAAAACCGGCATCTGTATTTCTGCCAGTGCTTTCCAAAAAAGAAAACCGATAACAGGTACATATACCACCAAAGGCACGTAAAATTGCACTTTTGAAAGGCTTTCTAAAAAGTCGTTTTTAAACATCCTGATGGATGATTTCGAATTTGAAACAAAATTCTTTTTCATTTGGTAATATTTTTTAACTGGTCTTCGACTCCGTTTGTATGCAATCGTCATCCTGAACTTGTTTCAGGATCTTTTCCTCAAACCACTTGTCATTCTGAACGCAGTGAAGAATCTCTAACCTATAAAACACAGAACCCATAAATTAACTTTAAAGATTCTTCCTTGCATTTAGCATAACAAATAAGGCCGTTCAAACTAACATTTGCGACTTACGAAAAGCCTTATTCAACACCTTATATGTTCTTAGGTGGCTCAAGTGGTCAAGTTAAACAGCTCATTTTATGACCACCTTAGTCACCTGAATTCACCTTAGTTTTATACGTAGCGCCTTTCTAAATGAGCCTTAAAGATTCTTCGTTTCACTCAGAATGACAGAACGATATAGATTTTAATAAAAGGGTCGTCATTGCGAGGCACGAAGCAATCTTACAACGATCGCTATAACCCATAGTTTAAGATTGCTTCATCGGCTGAAAAAGCTTTCTTATAATGACGGATTTTTGTCATTCTGAACGTAGTGAAGAATCTCTAACCTGTAAAATACAGAACCTAACCTTAAAGATTCTTCGTTTCACTCAGAATGACAATCAACGCCACCCGCAACACGCCCTTCGCTACACCTTAATCCTTTCAACTAACACCTTTGAAGGCTCTGAAGCATCAAAACCTTTTATTTCTACATATTTTACATTCGGAAACCAGAATGTACCGCCTTCAATCCGAAGGAAGATTCGCTCCAACTGCATTTTTTTATTGTTAATGGTAGCAAAAACATGGTATTTTTTGTCTGCGCCCGATTTATTCAGATACATAGGCAGTTTTTTATGTGAGGTAAACCGCAGTTCGAACTGTCCGTTACCCAGATTTTTGCTGATAATGCCATAGGCAAATTTCCGTTGGATATAACTCAGTTCTTTCTTCTCGCCATTATCCCCATAACGCATCCAGAATACATTTACAGGTTGATCTTTATTCACTACTCCATGTTTGTCTATATTTAACTGGCAGATTATGGTATTGGTATTCGGATCGCGCTGTAGGTAAAAAAGTTGGTTGCTGATGTCTTTAGGCGTTGGAAAAGTAATTGGCGAAGGGTCGCTTCCCTGGGCATTTGCATTAAAAGAAAGCAGACCACCTAAACTCGTCATCAAAACCAGTCCCGCAATTAATGCTGCCCTGTTATTTCCTTTTCTTTCATTAAACTCCTGCGCCTCGAGACCTTTTTTGGCTTCCTGCAGCCGTTTTACAGCGGTGATATTGGTCAATAAAGCCATTATGGTAATCGGCAAGGTAAAAATCGACATCGTTTCAAAAACATGGAAGGATATGCCCGGCACATAAATTTTATAATCGCCACCAATAAAGTGCCCGGCGATACCACAGGCAATGGCAAAAACACCGATGGTGACCACGCGTTCCGGCCTTTGCATTAAACCACCTTTACACTCCACACCTAATCCCTCTGCCCTTGCACGGGTATAACTCACCATCATCGAACCGATGAGCGCAATAAAAGCAAATAGCGAACTTAAAAAATAATGATGTGCCACCAGGTAATAACAAATCCCTAAAAACATAATCATTTCGCTATAGCGATCCAGCACCGAATCGTACAAAGCACCAAATTTCGAACTCATGTTCCCTAAACGGGCCACCTGACCATCAAGCATATCGAATAAACCTGCAAAAAGCACCAATGCACCTCCCCAACCGATGTACGACATATCGCCACGGTTTGATTTTTCAGCACCCAGCACGAAAATTACGGCCACCCCGATATTCAGGATCAAACCAATTGTGGTGACGGCATTTGGCGTTAAGCCAATCTTAATCAAGCCCCGAACAAAAGGATTAATCACTTTATAAATGCCCTGTTGCAGGCTGTCCCTTAATTTCTTTTCCATAGCTTTTTTCTTAAAAATCAAATTTTACCCTTGCCCTTATTCCCCATTCTGAAACCTCCGGATGGTTGAGGTAATTGAAGCGTTTTACCAGATCGACCCTTAACAGTTTGAAGATATTACCTACTCCAACACTTCCTTCCATATAGGGGTCGTTGCCCAATGCATAAGTCCGCTGTGCACCATTTTCGTAAACAGGAAGCTGATATAAACCAGATTGAAAATTTGGATTGTTTTCGTTCCTCAAACCACCATATAAAGCTTTAAATGATACTACTTCTCTTAATTTCAAGCGTTTAAGCAAAGGCACTTTGTTAAAAAAGAAACCGTTAAAATTATGGTCGATATTGATGCTTACGTAATGATCACTCACAAACTCAAGAAAGTTCATCAGGTTGTATGAATTAAGCTGATAAGCATAAGTTTGGTTGGCCCGGTGTATATCCAATAAAGGGAAAGGGACTTTTCCGGCAATATAACTGCCCTCTACCGTTACATCACTATAGCCCAGTTGTGATAAATAAAAACGTTTATCAATGCTTCCCAATAGGTTATGATAATTGTATTCGCCACCCAAAACACCTTTTAAACCAGCGGTATAACGTAAATTAAATACCGGATAGCGGTCGGCAATCGGCACACGGTATATTTTTCCCTGGTAAAATTTCTCATTCGGGGCGTATCTTAACTGTAGCGAAACCTCACTAGTGGTTAACCTGTTTACCAATTGATTATTTGAATTTAAATAATTCAATCCGCCAGCTGGTGTCTGGCTCCATTTTTTAAAGCCCAGGTTATAAGAAAAGTGGTTTTCGAACTCTTTAACATAATCCAGGCGATAAAAATCGTTATAGAGCAACATATCATTTACCCCCCTTTTAAAGGAAAGTAAAAAGTTATCTTCCTGCACAAACTGAAGCTCTTGTCCGGGGATTTTGGTATCGCGCTGAAAACTGGCCCTGATGTAGTTTTGAGGAAACTCGTAGATCGATTTATTGTTTAGCGAATAAGTTCCGGAAAGAAAAAACTTCCATTTCTCATCTTTAATGCCGTAGGCTAAGTAATTTTCGAAATAATAACGTTTGCTAAGTTCAGGTGTTGTTCGTCCTCCAAACCGCAGTCTTAAACCCTCTACATTGTTAAAGCTATAAAACGTATTTACCGGACCAATTTCGTAAGGACCAAGATTCTGATAACCTGCAAATAAAAGGGTTACGATTTTCATCGTGCGTTTAAAAGATGGCAGATTCTGCAGGGTATCAATATTGCCATAAATCTTCAACTGATTTTTTGAAATGGTATCCAGTCTGTTTTTCTCCCAAAATTTATCATCTTTTTTGCCTGCATCGGCCAGCACAACAGTGCTTTTCCCTTGAAAAACGGAATCAGGTAACACCGTATCGAACTGATAATTTTTGAAGGTCACAGTACGTTCGCCGGTAAAGCCTATTCCTTTGGTTTTGCCAATACCGAAATCGGCCAATAGATTGCTTTTGCTTAAGCTGTATTTGCCTTTATCGTTGGCTTCAAAATCAAGATCGACTTTGAGTGCACGTACAAAGTTGAGGTTAATGTTTTTGTTTACGCCAAATGAAGCGCCGGTAACAGCATAATGACTATCATTGGTTACATAAATTTTCCCCTCGAATAACATATCATTTGTATTGCGGGGAGTAAAAGACAGTTCAATAACCTCTGGTTTTTGATTTTTTAGCGTATCAGTGATAAAAAACTTATAGAAAGCAGGTGCACCATCTGCAATCGGGCTTAAAAACTCGTTACTGATCACCGAAATATTGTTTTTATAGATATCGATATCCTGATACATCCTATCGAAATAAGTTTTCATTCCTTTATTATCGATGTACCTGCTATCGAAGTTTACCTGCTTTTCGGCAATAACAATAGTTTTATTCTTTTCAGGTTCTTTACTGAGGTAATGATCGGCAAGTTTTTCCTGAATATATACAGGTAACAGGTTTTTTCCGCCAATTAAGGTAGAATCCTGTTCCTGAAATAGAAACTGGTAATTCCTGAACATTCTTTTGCTCTTAAACTTCTCCGAAACATTGCTTAAGGAAAACAACATCTTCTCATACTCCCTGAAAGATGCCGTATTATAACTCTTAATGCGATTTTCATCTTTATGGGCAATTACCTGGCGGATCAGCTCAACTGCAGGATTATCTTTATTGCGGTACTTCACCTTTTTACCGCCCACAATAACCACTTCATCCAAAGCCCTTGCATCGGGTACTAAGGCCACGTCAAATTCCTGCGTAGCAGAAGGCACAATATTTTTAAAAACGGTTCGGTAGCCCACGTAGTTGAAACTGATTTCGCTTTGTGGATTAGGCGAAACGAGTGTATATCTTCCATTTACATCGGTCTGTGTACCAATTTGGGTATCTTTAAAGAAAACGGAAACATTGGGCAGCGTTTCTTTGGTTACGGCATCTCGCACGGTTCCAGAAACCACAGTTCTTTGGGCAAAAACATTTACCTGCAAAATAAAACTTGGGATCAGGAATAAAAAAAATGAATAAATCGCTTTCATTTAACTTGTAAAAATAAACTGCCTTTGCATGATATAATTGTAGCTGATGCCGGTTAAAACCGAGCTTAGCACTTTAGCGAGTACGTAATTGAGATTAAAAAAATGGGTAAAAATAAACACCCCGGTGGTAACGATGGCCAGATTGCCGGCCCATACCAAAATATACCTGAACACCTGCCACTTCACCTCCTTCGACCGGCTTTGAAAAACCCATTTGCGGTTAACATAAAAATTAACCATACCACCCGAAACGGTGCCGATGATGCTTGCTGCCAGATACCACAATCCGAAAAGGTTTACTGCAATGATGGTGATACCAAAATCAGTTGCAGAAGCCATTAAGGATGATGCCTGTGCTTTTAGGTAGGTAAGCATGTCTAAAAAAAATCGAAAACCACTACCAGCTGGAGGAGTATATTTGCGTAAATCCCGGCCAGTATATCATCGGCCATTACGCCCCAACCGCCTGGCAATTCTTCCAGTTTACGGATATAAAAGGGTTTCAGAATATCAAAAAACCTAAAAAGAACAAGCCCAATAAGGGTATATTGCCATTTTAAAGGCACAAATAACAGGGTAATGCACATTCCGGCTACTTCATCAATCACTACCCTGTTATGGTCTTTGCCCCAAATCTCTTCTACCCGGTCGGCACTCATGATCCCGATCATTACGATGAACATGGTAGAAAGTATTGGCCATAAATATGGGTTGGTATAAGGGCTCTGGCAAAGGTGCCAGCAGATACAGGTTGCTATAGCAGCGTATGTACCGGCGCCTTTGCCGATGTAGCCAATGCCCAGGGCCGTTGAAAGAAATTTGTGGATAAACACTATACGGTTTCTATCAGTTCTTCTTCGTAATCCTGACCTAAATGGGTAATCAACTCTTCGCCCATGATGTAACGTAAGGTATTCTGAAGTTTCATCAACTGTTTAAAGATGTCGTTCTCTGCAGGTACACCTGGGATCGTTTGTGGCGATTTTAAGTAGAATGATAACCACTCCTGAATACCCGACATATTTGAGCGTTTAGCCAGATCGATAAACAAAGCAAGATCCAGCACAATTGGTGCGGCTAAAATTGAGTCGCGGCAAAGGAAATTGATTTTGATCTGCATTTTGTAACCCAACCAACCGAAAATATCGATGTTATCCCAGCTTTCTTTGTTATCACCGTGAGGCGGATAATAGTTGATCCTGATTTTGTGGTACATATCGCCATATAAATCCGGGTTAACTTCTGGTTTGAAAATATCTTCCAGCACACCCAGTTTAGATACTTCTTTAGTTTTAAAGTTATCCGGATCGTCTAACACCAAACCATCACGGTTGCCTAAAATATTATCTGAGAACCAACCATTTACACCTAACGAACGTGCAGCTAAACCTGGTGCCAAAATAGTTTTCATTAAGGTTTGACCGGTTTTAAAATCTTTACCTGCAATTGGGGTATCGGTTTCTTTAGCCAGTTCGATCAATGCAGGGATATCAACTGTTAAGTTTGGTGCACCATTAGCGAAAGGAATGCCCAGTTTTAATGCAGCATAGGCGTAAATCATACTTGGCGCAATACGCAAATCGTTGTCTTTTAAGCCTTGCTCAAATGCAGCAAGCGATTCGTGTACTTCTGATGCTTCAAAATAAATTTCGGTAGAACCACACCAAACCAATACAATACGGTCGCAGTTGTTTTCGGCCTTGAAGTTTTTAATATCTTCCATTACCGCTAAAGCCAGTTCGTAACGGTTATCAATGTCTTTTACATATTTACCATCCAGGTTTTTTACGTAGTTTCTGTCGAAAGCAGCACGCATCGGTTTAATGGCCTGTAACTCTTCGCGCACATCGCGCAAAAGGTTGGCATCCAGTACACGGGCGTTTAACGCAGCTTCGTAAACATTATCTTCATAAACATCCCAGCCACCGAAAACTAAATCTTCCAGATTGGCTAAAGGCACAAAATCTTTAATTTTTGGCTCTTTTTTTTCTGTTCTTTTACCCAAACGGATGGTACCCATCTGCGTTAACGAACCGATCGGTTTTGAGATGCCTTTTTTAATTGCAGCAACTCCGGCGATCATGGTTGTAGCTACAGCGCCAAGTCCTGGCATTAATATTCCCAGCTTACCTTCAGCTGCTTTTACTTGTTGTTTCATTCTGTTTTTTATTTAAAATCTTATAACCAATTGTTTTTACGGTACCAGTTGATGGTTTCGTTTAGTCCCTGTTCCAATCCGAACCGGGGAACAAAACCAAAATCGTTCTGAATATTTTTAATGTCGCAGCCCCAGTTTAGGGCAGTGAGCTCTTTTATTTTATCTACATTTAGGGCAGGTATTTTATTAAATACGCCATACACATGTTCCATCGACCATGCCAAACCTTTAATCAACGGCACAGGTACATTTACCCTTACCGTTTTTTTACCTAAAGCCTTACTTACATAATGAGCGAGCGATGAGCGGTTGTACACTGCCCCATCTGATATATTGTAAGCCTTGCCCGCCACTGCAGAAGCAAGCGCTTTAATGATGATATCGGCCAGATCGGTAGCATATACAAAACTGAGTTCCTGTTCCTCCTTGCCGATGTAAAGCTCCAGCCCAGCCTTAATGGTTTTGATCAGTATGAAAATGTCTTTCTCCCGTGGGCCATAAACCGCTGTAGGCCTGAAAATGATCAGGGGCAGATTGGAAATTTGCGCCAGATAAGTCTCAGCCAGCGCCTTACTGATGCCATATTGGGTTACCGGATTGGATGCACTTTTTTCCGTCAGTTTATCGTTTTTCTGCTTTAACGGACCCAGAGCCGCCAGACTACTGATAAATATAAATTTCTCTATCGCATGTGTTGATTTCGAAGCAGCTACAGCTAAATTCCTCGTATATATTGCGTTGATCTTATTGTAATCGCCTAAATTCTTTGCCTTGGTTACTGCAGCGGCATGCACGATATAATCGTATTTTTTCTCTTCGATATTTTCTTTTAGTAAGTAGATCGATTCGAAATCCAGGTCCACATAATTGATCTCAAAATCTTTCAGGTGATCTGCATTCGCTGCTTGACGTACATTTGCATATACTTCCAATCCATTGGCCAAAGCAGATTTAATCAGGTGGTACCCTACAAATCCTGTCGCCCCGGTAATCAACACCCGCTTTTTCATATCGCTTTTTCTAAAATCCTGTATTTGCGGTACAGTTTTCCGCCGATGTCTTCAATCGGTTTATTGATCAGGTCGTTATGGTCCAAAGTCCAGCTCGCCTCCGCATATTTCATTTTTTTAGCTTCGAAATGTTTGATAATCCTGCCATATAAACAGGCTTCGATGCCCATTTTGCGGTAACCATCAACCACACCAAGCAGTAAAATGCGGATACCATCTATTTTCTTTTTATTCGCTAAAAGTTTGATCAACCCTGTAGGAAACAGCCTTCCACGTTTAATTTTGATCAAAATCTGGTTGATATCAGGAATGGCCAGTGCAAAACCCACAATTTTACCATGTTGCTCGGCAAGGATGCAAAATTCAGGATCGAGGATCATTTTTAAGTCTTTTGCCGTATAATCGAATTCTTTGTCCGTCATCGGTACAAAACCAAGGTTTTTATCCCATGCTTTGTTGTATACGTCTCTTACCGCATTACATTCTTCTTTGAATTTCTTCATGTTAATTTTACGGAGAATGATATCGTTCCGTTTTAAACGGTCCTCTATCCTATCCATCAGCTTTACCGATCGGTCGCTGTAAGTGCCAGCAGTATACCGATAAGCCCTTAAATCAACATTTTTTTGAAAACCCATTTGCTCCAAAAGTGGGAGGTAATATTGGGCATTGTATGGCATCATAGCTACAGGCGGACCATCAAAACCCTCAATCAGCAATCCACACACTTCGTTAGTGGAGAAATTAACCGGTCCTAAAACTTTGGTTAACCCATTTTCCTTTAACCATCCCTGTGCCGCATCAAAAAGCTGTTTAGCTGCCGATGCATCATTGATACAATCGAAAAAGCCAAAAAAACCGTCTTTAGATTCGTAGACTTTATTGTGGTTGGTATTGTTGATTGCTGCAATACGTCCAATTACCTTGCCTCCATCATAAAGCAGAAAAAGCTGGATTTTGGAGTGTTCGTAAAAAGGATGTTTGCCAGGGGTAAGCAGATCGCGCTGCGCAATAAAAAGTTCAGGAACGTAATTTACGTCATCTGCATACAGTTCATGCGGGAAATCTACAAATGCCGCCAATGCTTTTTTATCAGAAACCTTGATCAGTTTTCTCATGACTGGCTTCCTACTAATTCTACGTTAACAGCCTTAAAAGCTGCACTTAATTTTTCTATTGCTGTTTGAATCTGTTCAAAGCTATGTGTAGCCATTAAAGAAAACCGGATTAAAGATGAATCGGAAGGTACTGCTGGTGAAACCACCGGATTTACAAATACCCCATTTTGCTGAAGGATATTGGTGATCATAAAGGTTTTGGTATTATCGCGAATGTAAATGGGAATAATCGGACTATTACTGTGACCGATATCGAAACCTGCATCAAGCAAAAGTTTCTTCGCATATTCTGTATTGGCCCAAAGTTTATCAATCCGCTCAGGCTCTGATTCGACGATATCCAATGCAGCAATCACACTTGCCACGGCTGATGGCGGCATACTGGCACTAAACATCAACGACCTTGCCCGGTGTTTGATATATTCGATGGTTTCGGCACTGCCCGCAATAAAACCACCTAATGAGGCCAGCGATTTGCTAAAAGTGCCCATAATCAGGTCTACATCCTCTGTAAGGTTGAAATGCGATGCCGTTCCTGATCCATTAAAGCCAATTACCCCGAGGCTATGCGCATCATCCATCATGATGTTGGCACCAAATTCATTGGCAATTTCTACCATTTCAGGAAGATTAACTAAATCGCCTTCCATGCTGAAAATACCATCAGAAACAATCAGTTTGGCGGCATCTTCAGGTAATCGGCTCAATTTGCGGCGCAGATCCTGCATATCATTATGTGCATACTTAATGGTACGGGCAAAGGCCAAACGACTGCCATCAATGATAGAAGCATGATCGTACTCATCAAGCAAGAGGTAATCGTTACGATCTAATAAACAAGATATTACCCCTAAATTTACCTGAAAACCAGTGCTAAAAAGCACCGCAGCCTCTTTGCCCACATAATCGGCAAGACGGTTTTCTAATTCGAGGTGAATATCGAGCGAACCATTTAAAAACCGCGAACCAGCACAACCTGTACCATATTTTTCGATGGCGGCTTTGGCGGCTTCTTTTATTTTGGGATGATTGGTGAGTCCCAAATAGGAATTTGAACCAAACATCAATACCTTTTTTCCATTGATCACCACCTCGGTATCCTGGGCAGATTCTATCGACCTGAAATAAGGATATAATCCCTTTTCTTTTATTACCGCTGCATCCTTAAAAGAGGCAATTCTATCTTGTAATTTTTTACGCATGCTGAACACTTATATTCTTCAGTTTTTTAAAACCCTGTTCTGAAAGTCTGGCATGCGCTTCGATATTGCTATTGAAATCCGAATCGACTCCATAGATTAAAGCCGCATTAACCAAACGATTTGATAACACAATTTTAACGCGGAAATGAAGCCAAAAAAAGGTTCAAATGTAGGATATATTGGTCAAAAAGTTGGATCGGAAAATTGTGACATTCAGATGAATTGACTAATTGACATTCTGACTTTTATTATAAAATAGTAAAAAATTTAAAAACAGCTTAAAATACACTATAAATCACATAAATAACTGTTTTTTAGCAAAATACAAACCAACAATTTATTAATCAAAAACATTAAAATCAATCAGAAATTAGTCATTTTAAAAAATTATTCTTGCAAAAATGATCTTGAACATTACATTTGCGGGTACAAAATCCGACAGATAAAGGACAAAATCCATCCGAAAAAAGATGGCTAAAATTGGTGTGTAAAAGATGATCGTATCTGTTAAGAAATTATTAAAAAATACTGAACGATTTTATGCAACAAGAGTTACTCAATAAAACTTTTTCAGAAAAAAATCACGAGGAAGCGCTTTCATTAAATGATGGCCTGATGGCGAAAATCCACAATAGCAATGATCCACATTATTGCAGTTCGGAGCCTTTCCGCGTTTCGAGTTATGCCTTAATCCTCATTACTAAAGGCAAGCTCAATATCAAGATCAATTTTGAAGATTATGTACTCAACCACAGGGATATTTTACTGGTTTTGCCACAATCTGTTTATGAAATTGCAGATAATAGCAGCGTTTCGTTTATCAGTATCCATTTTAATAAGAGCTACCTTAAAAATAAGGGGATATTTTTTAATAGTGGCGAAACATACCGGATGTCGAAAGATGTTCAATCACATAAATTTTCACTTTCGAAAGAGGAATACACCTTTATCTATTACGATATGCTGGCACTCCACAAAAAACTTAATGTTTCAAAAGATACGCCACAGATCAAAAATATTGTGCACAACAGCTTTTTGGAACTTCTTTATGATATTTTCCTCCTTAAAAACAAACAGAAAGATTCTAAACCATTAGTACATAACAGTCGCACGGAATTAACCAACCGGTTTTTATCACTGGTCTCGGAAAACTTTAAAAAGGAAAAGCGTGTAATTTATTATGCTAACTGTTTGCGCATTACGCCGAGGCATTTATCGCAGGTGGTGAAACAGGTTACAGACAGGACGGCTGGAGAAATTATTGATGAAATGGTAATCAGGGAAGCCAAACTACTGTTAACCAGCCACGTAATGAATATCTCGGAAGTGGCGATAGAATTGTGTTTTAGCAATTCTTCATTTTTCGGCAAATATTTTAAAAAACAGACCGGCGTTAGCCCATCTGAGTATAAAATGTCGAATAATATTGCGGTTTAAACACATGAATCGTCGACCTCACCATCATTTTTTAAAAAACTAACCTCTACCATTCACAAATAGAAAGGTCGTCATTGCGAGGCACGAAGCAATCTTAAAACGATCGCTAACAGCGTGCGCATTAAGATTGCTTCGTCGGCTGAAAAAGCCTTCTCGCATCCGATTGGTATCGGATGACGATTCTTCGCTGCCTACCGCTTCAATAGAAATATACTGTTATTCATATTGATTTTAATACAATAAACCATCCCTCAGAATGACAATTCTTATATTACGAGACAGCCTCTTTTATTTTACAGGAAAATCTTCCAACCGCAGCCCCGGCAGCATATATAAAGAGCCTTAATATCTTCCTTTCTTTACCATCATTCTATTAAAACCAGCCCTGTGTTTTGCAGGTGCATTGCTTAATACCAGGGTTTTATACTTCCGCAATCGATCCCGTGAACGATTGCATAAATATTTAAACCAAAACAGACTTCTAAGATAGATATTGTTTGTAATTTAATTAATACAATTAACCAAATATTAATCTACCAAGCAAAAAAAACGTTCAATCAATCCCCCATTAAAATTCTAACCAGATTAAAAAAATCAAAAATGAGAAACAAGTATTTATACCTTAATTTCATGGCCATAGCCATGTGTTTACTGCTATTCGGTTGTAAAAAGACAGCCAAAGTGGTTACAGAACCAGAAAACACTGAATTGTCCGCTAATCAGAAATCGCTAACAGCAACAACCGAAGCAGTTTGTTCTGCCAAAGGATGGGCATCACAGAATGGAGGTACCGTTGGTGGCGGAGAGGCTGGAGCAACTGTGGTTACAAATTATACAGCATTAAAATCTGCAATACAAAACACGAGCATCAAAATGATCCAGGTTAATGGTACCATTACCATCCCATCAGGTGGGCGAATTTCTTTACAGGACCAAACTGGAAAAACAATTTTTGGTTCATCTGGGGCAAAAATTGTTTCAGCAGATCAAACAAAAGATAATTCGGGCATCCTCTATGTAAAACGCTGCAACAACATTATTATCAGAAATCTGATTTTCGAGGGGCCTGGTGCTTATGATGTAGATGGGTGGGATAACGTGACATTGGATGCCTGCAATAACGTTTGGGTAGACCACTGTGAATTTAGGGATGGAGTAGATGGCAACTTTGATATCAAAAACATCTCTGATTATATTACTGTGTCTTATTGCAAATTTACCTATTTAAAAACACCACGGGCAGGTGGTCCCGGAGGATCAGATGATCACCGTTTTTCGGACCTGATAGGATCAAGCGATAGCGCCACTGCCGACAGAGGACACTTCCGCATTACTTTTGTACGTTGTTGGTGGGCACAGGGTTGTGTTGCCAGAATGCCACGCGTAAGGTTTGGGAAATTGCATATTGTTAACAACTACTTTAACAGCACCGTAAGTAAAAATTGCGTTCAGGCTGGTTTTGAGTCAAATATTTTAATAGAATCAAATGTATTTGAAAATGTTAAAATTCCAATCGATTTAATGGATAATACGGCCACAGCAGTACAGGAAAAGAATAACATATTTACAGCTGTCACCGGAAATAAAGTTGGTAATGGCGTAACAGCTTTTACGGTACCATATAGCCTTACCGTACTCAATGCTGCCAATGTAAAATCAACCGTTACGGCATCTACTGGTGCAGGTGCCACACTTTCTGGCAATACCTGCACATCTTTATAACGGTAAACACAATTTTATAATTATCAACGGGAGATGATTGAACGTTAAATTTAAGCCGGTTAGGTTAAGCTGGTAAATAACTTGAATATGCAAAAGCATAAAACAGGTAGAAGCTGGATCGTAAATGATCCAGCTTTTTTGTGCAAAATGGGTTTTCAATTGAGATTAACCCAAAATAAATGTTAATGTTATGGGTGTGCAGCAGTAAGTTTTTTACCCGCTATATCTTCCCATCTATAAAAATGAAAGGTTTTATCATCGCTCATCGCCACCAGCAAGCCGTGTTTAAAATCGTTATTCAAAGGAACGGAAACCACATCGATACCATCTGTTTGATTAGCCGAATATTTAACTGTGGTTAAAAGCGGGTGGGGCTGAGCAGTATTGGCTTTCGCTACCCTATCGTACACTTTTAACTGCCTGGCGCCCTGATCGGATACCAGGATATATCCTTTATTTCCTGAAGTTTTATAAATAGCTATTCCTTCATTATCGACAGCAAAATCGCCTTGCCCGAATAGTGCCAATTCTTTATTTCCTTTGGCGGGGTCTGCATAATACTTGCGTACCCCTACCTGCTCATCACAATAATAAACAAAACCCAGTTCGTTATCAACGGCAATGGCTTCAATTTCTTTTTTGCCACTATAAAGGCCGAATTTCCGCACCAAGTCTGCTTTAATATTGCCTTTTCCATCATCAGTTAACAAATATTGCCAAAGATAACTTCCGTTTTTAGGCCCTGTTTTACGACCAACAATTGCATAAATTTTTCCGCTTGGATCGGTATACATCGAAATTCCCATCAAATCGCGGTACTCTGCTCCTGTTTCACCTACAAAAACCGGAATTCCGCCATTGTCGATTGCTTTCATATCGGGAAGAGAAAATATCCGCAGTTTATGCGTGTAACGTTCTGTTGTAACCGCAATATCTGTCTTTTTCCCAGCTAACTGTAAACCATAGGCAATATCAACGTTGTTAGGTCGCTTTAAGCCTTTTACAGTTTTTGATTTGATGATTTTACCTTTCAGATCGAAAACATACAAGCCACCGCTGCTATCTTTATCGGTACCGATTACCAATGACTGTGCCGGATCATTAGGGTTTACCCAGATCGCAGGATCATCGGTATCAACATCGACAGGATCAGATACATATAAAGGTTTTACGGCTGTACTATTTCCGTTTTGTGTACCTCCATTACAAGAAATGGTCAGGCTTAGAACCGCAAAAGCGGCAATTTTTAATATATTGTGCTTCATTTTATATCTTAGTTCCGTATGCACCAACAAATGTTGATGGTGAAGGTGAGCTATAAGTGATACCATTTTTCATTGTAATTCCGGCCTGGTAATGGCGGGTAAAGTTAGTGGTGCCTTTACCCAAAGCCGGTGAGTTGCCTTGCAGGTGAAAATCCCATGCGGTATTAAAATCGGCATTGGTAACTGCTGTGTTTAGAGGATAGTTCACAAATTTAGGATCATTAGCTCCGGCAACATTGCTAATCACATCGTTTTTACCACCCACAATATCACCAGTTGGCTGAAACTGATTTACAGTCGCCTGATCGAAACCATAATACCAGTTATTGCTATAAGCAGAACGGCTATCTTCAGGCTTTTTTGGATCTCTTTTCACGCCAAAACGGGTATTGGCGAAAAGATTATTATATAAATCTGCACGCACATTACTTTCCAGCCAGATTGATCCGCCTTTCGCAGTTGGTCTTCTCCAACCTGTATTCACCATCGTATTGTTGTAAGCAATAATATACGTTTGCGGCGTTTTATCTCCAGTGTTAGATAATTTTAAGGCATTGGTATTGGTGCTATAAACCAAATTATAGGCTATATCTGCCAAACAGCCCGATTTAAAGTTCATAGCTTCTCCTCCTGTTACACCCGTGGTATAAAACACATTGTTGGCAAAAATGATTCTTCCACCTTCAATATAAGTACAATCTTCCTGAAAATTTCTGATGGTACTATTTTGAACCACCAATCTACCTCTGGCATTGGCAAACCAAAGCGCTGGCAAACTTTCGCCCGCAACCTTATACAGGCCCATTTTTACTGAAGTAGAAGCATCGGATGTTTTAGCACCGCCGTATTCTAGAATTACATGATCAAGCACTAGTTCCTCGCATGTTGGGCCAGCCAAAATACCGCCCCAGAGTTTACCAAACTTAGTTAACGGTGTTTTGTAAAAGTCATTTACGGTAAATTTGATAGGGTTCTCTGTGGTTCCTAAAGCATACAAATTGCCCTTTATAATAATTTCTGGTTTTGCAACCGTATCCATCAGTACCGTCACCCCTTCTTCAATCGTTAACGTTTTCCCTTCCGGGATTACAATATCACCTTTAATTACCTGTGTACTGCCTTTTGCCCAAACTCCAGAAACCTCCCCAATTGCCGAGCCATCAACAGCGCTGGTATCTACATCTATATTGGCTTTCTCACATCCCGCTAAGGCTAGCAGCCCCAGGATCATCAATTTAAAAATCTGATTCGATTTCATGTCTTTATATCTTTAAATGCTATTAATTAAACTTATACCTGAACCCAACTAGATAGTTTTGGCCATAATAATCACTTCTGATTAATGTATTCCCATTTTTAACCAAATTTTCATTGATATCGTTATTTGCCGGGTTTGTACCTTTTATAAATAATTTTGTCGGCGTATTTAAGATGTTATTGGCCTTTACAAAAACACTAATACCGCCTTTAAAACGTTTTTCGGCTGAAGCATCCATCTGTACAAATCCTTCCTGCCACAAATCGTTATTTAAGAATTGAGAAACCGTGTTGATGCGTGGCCCAGTGTAAGCACCTGCAACCTGAACATCCCAGCCTTTTTTAGTGTCTTTAAACAATAGTGATAAGTTGGCAATATGTGCTGACTGACCGTAAAGCGGGCGTTCCTGGTTAACATTGGCCGGTTCCGTATCTCCAGTCGTACTATTGATAACCCTGGTGGTTTTAGGGGTGTTGATGCGCGAATGGGTGTAGGTATAATTGGCCTTCACGCCTATTTTGCTGAAATATTTGATATAATCTACCTCTGCGCCATAATTATTGGCAGTACCAAAGTTTCCTGGGGTATAATAAGTGTCCTGCCCGCGAACGGCATCAGCCAGAAAAGTATATTCAATTGGGTTTTTGATCCGCTTATAAAAAGCACCAACTAACAGTTGTTCTGAAGCACCTGGAAAAAGTTCGTAACGTAAATCGAAGTTATCGGCCAAGGCGCGTTGCAGGTTCACATTACCACGTTCTATATAATCTTCGTTTTTTACTCTTCCCGGTACAATTTCATAAAAACCAGGGCGATTAAGTGCTTTGTAATAAGAAGCATGTAACTGCGCTTTTTCAGTTAAAAAATATTTTGCAGTTAAACTCGGTAATACATCGGTATAAATCTGGTTTCCTTTTGGAAAAGATTCTCCTGCCGGAAAAAGAAGATTATAACCCTGATTGGTATGTTCTACTCTTGCACCACCAATTACTTCTAATTTAGCTGAAGTATATTTAAACATTCCATATCCAGCAGCTATTTTTTCACTTGCATCGTAAGTTAGCGCGTTAGACACCGCACCTGTAGGATTACTTACTACGAGGTTTAAATCAGTATAATTCTGAAAACTTACACCGTAAAGATCAAATGCATTTGCTGCGCTTGGGGCAAGATTGTAATTGTTAAAGAAACTGCTTCTTTGTTTATCACGGTATAAACCTCCGGCCATAACATCCAATTTATGCTCGCCAGCCAAAACTTGGTAAGTCAGATCCAAATAGCCAGCTAAGTCCTCATCTGTATTACGCTCCCATCTACGGGTAACCGGATCACTAGTAACCAAACTGGTACGTTTGCTTTGAAAATCCTGTTCTATGCCGTTTAAACTGATACTGGTATTTTCGGGCACATCATTTTTGGCTGAAGAATAAACAGCCGACCATTGTACTTTAAATTTATCATCAAAAAATTTATGGTCGCCATGCAAGGTACTGTTGTAAATCTGTTGTTCGGTTAAACGGCTGCGGGTATCGTAAACCAATTCTGCGTTTCCTGCAGCAGGATTATATACCCCGTTATAGGTAGTGGTTACGGCATCTCTAACCTGCTGATTTTTCAGGTTAACATATACGTTATACAGGCTAATCTGATGGTCTTTGTTAAAAACGTAATCAACCTTTCCATGCAAACCTGTTCGTTGCTGCTGTTCAGAATACTCGCGATAACTTTTGCTGGTAATTTTGGCGTAAGGATCAATACCTACAACAGCATTATTATAAAAAGTACTGTTGCTGCCACGATATGTATTTTGATAACTGCCTGCCAGTACTACACCGAGTTTATTATCTAAAAAGCGTTTACTTAAAGATAAGCTACCTATTAAATTAGGCATAGGGTTTTTATACTTATAATCGAGTGTACCCTTGCTAAAATCGTTCTGTGTAGCATTATAGCTTTTCCCGTTTAGTTCATAAGGCGATTTATAATTAATACCTGAAGCATTGTAACTGGCAAACTTACGATCTAAAAACAATTGGCTATAACCGGTAGAAACGTTGGCATTTACCTGCAATTGGCCTGGTGCATTTTTCATCACCATATTAATCGCTCCTCCAATCGCATCGCCCTCTAAATTTGGGGTAAGGGTTTTATAAACCTCTAAACGATCGAGCAAATCAGCAGGAAAAAGATCGAGCGGAACATACCGGTATTTATTATCAGGACTAGGGATTTTAACGCCATTTACCAAAGTATAATTATAGCGTTTATCCATTCCCCTTAATATGGCGTACTGTCCATCGCCATTGCTATTGCGCTCTATAGACACACCAGAAATGCGCTGCATCACATTGGCTACCGTTAAATCTGGTGAAATTTCAATTGCCCTCCCTGAAACGATATTCATTAGCTGAGGGCCATTTTTTTCTAAACGTCTTGCCCCCTGATCGGTAGAACTCACGGCATTTGACTTAATGGTGATATCGTCAAGGCTTTTCGAATCGCTCTCCATGTAGAACTTTAAGTGATCGTTATCCTCTTTCAATACCACTAAGGTCTTCTCAATGGTTTTGTAAGTAATGTAGCTTACACTAATTTTGGCAGCACCTGCTTTTACATCCTTAAATTCGAAGGTACCATCTAATCCGGTATTCGTTACGCGCCTTGGGTTTTCTAAAACCACTGTTGCACCTACAATGGCTTCTCCAGTTTGCTTATCGTAAACGTGGCCTTTCAGTTTTGTGGCATTTGCTGTGCCTGCACAAAAAAGAAGTAAAAACAGAATTTGTAATAGTTTATTCATTGTGTTTGGTCATGTCTTTTTATTATCGACGGGGCAAAGGTGTATACACCATTTTACACAAAGAAATTATTGAGGTTACATAAAGGCAACAGCGTTACAACAAGCATATATCAAAAGGCAACACACAAACACAAAATATTGATTATCAATCAATTAAATACAAACCGAAACGCCGTTATGTTATTATTACCGTTACATTAACAAATTGTTAAGCCGCAAAATCCGCTAAAAAACAGGTCGTATATCACAGCTGATGTAACGGTTATAATGCCTGGATAAATGCTGATAAATTATCGCCTTGTGCCAGATTCAGCTTTTTCCTTAGCCTATATCTCGATACCCTTAAGCTATCGGTAGATATACCGAGCAAGGTTGCAATATCAGCTGAATCGAGATTCATTTTTAACAGTGCAATTAAGCGCATATCGGCTGAGGTAAGCTCGTGGCTATATTTTTTTAAGCTTTCGAGAAATTGATGGTGCACCTGTTCGAAAGCCAGCGTAAATTCCTTCCAGTTGCGTTCGTGGTTAAAACTCTGATTAATCTCGGCGAGAATCTGGTTCATCTGTTTTTTCTGATCCCGTTTATCCTCTTTCACCATCGCTTGTAAGGTACTTCTGAGATTTTCTAAAAATTGGTTATGCTTAATCAGATTTAACGTGTGGGTAGATAGTTCCCTGCTTTTAACCTCCAGCAATTGCTTCAGATTTTGTTCTTCGAGCTGAAGATTTTTAAGCTCGAGACTGGTCATATCGTGTTCTATCGCCTTCTGCCTCGCCAGCATCTGTTGATCTCTTAATTTTAATCGTTGCCTGCTGAAAATAACAAAACCCAAAACAACCAACAATATCACTACAATTGTGGCAGAAAAAGCAATAATCCTGTTCACCTTCCGGTCGTTTTTCAGTTTATTAATCTCCTCCGATTTTTTATTAATATCGTAAAGCACTTGCAAAAATGCTACCTGCCGGGCACCATCTTCCGAATACAGATCAATGGTGTGCTTATAACCAAGTTTTACATAGTGGTAGGCGCTGTCCATGTTGTTCAACAGTTCGTAGGCCTTGCCCAAATCCCTGCAGCAGGAACTCAACTGGTAAATATTCCCCATCTTTTCGGCCATTTTCAATGCAGTTTCGGTTTGCACAATACTTTCTTTATAACGGCCGGTTTTACGCAGGATATCGCCGAGATTATTAATTACCTCAATACTTCCCAAATTATTATGATCTTCCTGGTAGAGATTTAACGACTGTTTAAAATGCACATAAGCAGAATCGTAACGCTCCAGGTCTTCATATATACTGCCCAGGTTTTCGTGTATTTTTGCTGCTCCGCTTTTATCGTTAACCTGGTCGTTTATTTTTAAAGCCAGTTTTTGATAGTAAAACGCACTGTCGTACAATTGCCTTTTTTCATATAACTGTCCAATATTGCCCAAAACGGTTGCCTGACCGGTTAAATTATTCGATTTTTTATAAATACCAATGGCTTTGTTATAGCTATTCATGGCCTTATCTTTCTGCTTCATATAATAGTAGAGCACGCCAGCATCATTAAGGTTAGCGGCCAATAAAAGCGATTGGTTGGCATTGTTGAATATTTTATCAGCCTTTAAAAAGAACTCTAACGATTGACTGAAATGCCCCTGTGTATAACAAACCTTGCCCATTTGCTGCAGACATTTACCCTCCAAAAGTTCATCATTATCGTCGATGGCTTTAGCATATATTTTTTTTAACTGAGCCAGGGCTGCAGTCGGATCTTTTTGATTCAGCGCAATAATCGATTCGAATCTGTCGCCCCGGGCGTATGTATTCGAAATAGAGAATAGAAAAAATATAAGAACACAAATGGGTTTGATCATGTTAAAAGCAATTATATCAGGCAATTCCGAACAAAGAAAGAGCACCCATGTTAACTTAAGGTTAAGTTGAAGAATTAACTAGTGCTGATCAATATCGCATCTGTGTTTCTGATGTCGTTTTTATTATCCTCTACAAGTATATTTTGTAATTTAGAGGATATGAATATTACCTATAAGTTAGACATTATCCCTAAGGCAGAAGAGGTGATTACTTTATTCAGCAAGGCGGGCCTTAAACGCCCTACTGAACCTGAAAGAATAGCATTGATGCTAAAAAATGCCGATGTATTGGTTACTGCATGGCAAGAAGAAAAACTTGTGGGTATTTGTAGAACCCTTACCGATTGGGCCTGGTGTGCTTATCTGTCAGACCTTGCAGTATTTACAGATTTAAAAAATTCGGGAATAGGCAAGGAAATGATTTCGATAACACGCGAAAAAATTGGACCTCAATGCATGCTAATCCTCTTATCAGTTCCTACTGCTTTTGATTATTATCCTAAAGTGGGTTTCAATAAAGAAGACCGTGCATTCAGCATAGAACGTAAACAATAGTTTTATAGGAATGAGAAAATTATCTAAAACCTTGCATTAGATGGATATATTAAAGGCCTTAATTTTTATCATCCTTTAACTATTTTCGTGTCAGATGGCAACATCAGACACCATAAATAAGTTTTTTTAACCACAGATGTACACAGATAAACACGGATTTTTATATCTGTGTGCATCCTTTTTATCTGTGGTTAAATATGCCATTGCCAAGGTTCGTGTCTGCACGAACCATTTTCATTTTAACCCTACCCCCACCGTGGTCTGTGTCCTCACCAATGTTATTAACTTAGTGTTTTAAATATTTGAAAATCAAATTATTATGTTGATATTTAACTATTAAACAAGTAAAGTAAATGAGTATAATTTCTTCGAATCAAAAATTGGAGCAACATAAAGTGGCTCCTAAAAAAAACATTTGATTTCATTCAGGATAAAAACAGTTTTTCCCAATACCTTAAAGAACCAATCTTTTTTACCCGTAAGCGGAGTTTAAGCTTCCCTGTTGTTGTATCTATCGTATTAAATCTTTTTAAAGAATCTGTAGAGTATAATCTTTCTACAATTTTGCCTAGTTTATCCTCAAAAGCGGTAACAGGTGCAGCTTTTTCTAAGGCTCGATATAAAATATCCATCTCCTTTTTTAAGGATCTGAACAAAATACTGGCAGATTACCACAAACAGAACCCTTCACAACTTTGGAGGGGATATCAATTGATTGCCGGTGATGGCTCTACTGTTGGGTTACCACCTTCCAGGCAGATAAAAGACTTTTTTGGAATCTATTCAGAAAAAGGTGGTAGTGTAAAAAGTTGTTTAGCACAGATTTTTATGTTTTATGATGTTTTTAGTGGGGCAATTCTTTCTAAAAGGATATCAAAGATGGAGAAAACAGAAAAAACACTTTTTGATGCATGCATTGAAGAACTCCCAGGCCGTAAATCCATAGTTATTTTAGACCGGGGGTTTGGATATTTTCATATCTGCAAAAGCCTTTACGCAGTAAAACAGAATTTCTGCATTCGCATAAGCACCGCTCAGTCCTGTTTTGCAAAACGGATAACCCAACAGACTGAAAACGATTTTATAACAGAGTGGGATCCAAGCCCAAATGAAAGAAAATCCTGTTTAAAACATGGGTTAAATACTGAAAAAATCGTTGTTAGGGTTACAAAAATCCAATTGAAAACTGGAGAGATAGAAATACTTGTTTCTTCCTTATTTGATATGAATGATATCTGCACAGAGAATATGAAAGTGCTTTATGGCCTAAGATGGCCTGTAGAAGAAGGCTTTAAAAAACTAAAACCAAAGATGAAACTAGAGCAGTTTGGTTGTCGAAAACCTGATGGAATATTCCAGGAGTTTGAAGCACATATATTTATGATGAATCTGGTAGCTTTATTAGGCATCCAGGCACAGCAGGAGATCGACAAGAACAAAAAAAGAAAACTAAAATATAAATACAATTGGCAAAATGCTTTCAGGTTTGTTAGAAAAGTAATTATCCAAATACTAAATACGCTAAACCCAGAGCATATCATTCAATCTCTTATTAAACTAATAGCATCTTCTAAAATACCCATAAAACCAGACAGAAGCTTTATTAGGGTAACATTTAAAAAGAGGAAAAACAGAGCTCACCAAACATATAAATAGCTTAAGTTAATAGCATTGGTGTCCTCACAGACCACTTAAGTGATCAGAATAAAGGGATTCGATGAAACGGAGATGCCTGTGTTAAATAAACCCGACCGACAGCGTTATCCCGGTTTAAGAATTATTTTATTTACCGGTTAATCTACCGGGATTAAGCAAAGGGCGGGGCTATCGTAACCGAAGTACCACTGGTATTGCTTTCCTAAAAAATGATTAAGCCTAACATTTTATAACTACTTTAGCCCTTAATATCAAACATTTTTTCCGTGTCAGATGGAAACATCAGACACCACAGATAAGCAAAGGGTGGGGCTATCGTAACCGAAGCACCGCAGGTATTGCTTTCCTAAAATAAATGATTAAGCCTAACATTTCATAACTACTTTAGCCTTAATATCAAACATTTTTTCCGTGTCAGATGGAAACATCAGACACCACAAATAATCATCAGATTTAAAACCAAGCCCAACAAAAGGTTTGATTTTAATTTTTTAAATGTAACTTTGTTGCATTGAAGCATTCAACGTATAAATATCGACGCGAAATTTTTACCCGCATATGGGGGATATTGGTATTAGCGGTATTTCTTAATGCAATGTTGTTAGAAAGTCTGCACCACCACGGAGCGAAAGAAATAACACATCATAATTCTCATTCAAAATACAATACACAACTTGGTTCGGCAAAGTTAAAATGCAAACTCTGTGAGGTGCTGAAACACCAATCGCACTTTTTCTATCTGCCAGCACCCTTTGCATTGCTTTTACCACTAAATAAACCAGGTGTTAAACCTTGCGCTTATTTGATAAAGCGTCCAGTTGCTTATATCCTCTCTTACGCAAATAAAGGGCCGCCAGGTTTATTGGCCTAATCACTAAAACCAGTTTTTTTTATTTATCAGACAAATTCATTTTGTTTAATGTGCAGCTGTGCCGGCATGCGCTATACTCTTATATTTTTTATGCTTCAAGCGATTTCATTATCTAAAAATTACGGGGCTTATCAAGCCTTGAATCAACTTAATTTAACAGTTAACCCTGGCGAGGTATTTTGCCTCTTAGGCAAAAATGGTGCTGGAAAAACAACGACCATTAATTTATTTCTCGGTTTTATTGAACCAAGTTCGGGTAAAATTTTAATTGACGGCAGGGAGTTGGACGCACATGATAGCGAGCGCCGCAAACACCTGGCTTATATCCCTGAAGTGGTGATGCTTTATGGTAACTTGTCGGCCATTGAAAATCTTGATTACTTTTCGAAACTGGCAGGTTTTAATTATGGCACCAAAAGTTTGATCGGTTTTTTAAACCAATGTGGTCTACAAGAATCAGCTCACCACAAACAGCTATCTGGTTTTAGCAAGGGGATGCGCCAAAAGGTAGGTATTGCCATTGCCCTGGCTAAAAATGCAAAAATCATTTTAATGGACGAGCCAACCAGTGGCTTAGATCCAAAAGCAACAGCAGAGTTTACACAATTGGTTAAACAATTGGCTGCCGAAGGTAAATCCATCTTAATGGCTACGCACGACATTTTTAACGCGGTAAATGTAGGTTCACATATCGGCATCATGAAACAGGGCGAATTGATCCATACCCTTAAAGCCAGCGAGATTAACGCAACCGACCTTCAGGAATTATACTTACAAACCATCTAAAAAAATCCATTTCATGTACCCAAAATATAAGGCACTTCCTGGTGTCGTTACAATTTGTTTGCTTTTTTTGCTCAATTTATTTAACCTGCAAGCCAATGCCCAAATTAAAGTAAGCGGAAAGGTGATTAATGCCCTGGATCAAGGCGTCCATAAAGCCACGATTAAATTTAAAAATGGCAAAGATCAGTTAAATGCAATTAGCGATTCGTTAGGAAATTTCTTGCTTATCTTACCTAAAACTGCCAATTATGCTGTCTCCGTTAGCGCCATTGGTTATAGCAGCTTTAATCAGATTTACCCTATCAATCATACAGGCGATTTAAATCTTGATGCTATTGTATTGCAAACTTCAAATGAAGAACTACAAACTGTTGAAGTAGTAGGTACCAACGGCAAAAAATATTACGGCAATTATTCCTTCTCAGCTACAAAAACGGCCACGTTGAATAAAGACATTCCTCAGGCTATTTCTTCGGTTTCAAAAGAACTGATTGCCGACAGGCAGGCAGCTGTACTGGCTGATGCTGTTAAAAATGTAACCGGTGTATCGCAAAGCAGTTTTTACAATCAATTCTCTATCAGAGGAATTAACCAGAATGAAGAAGGTGCTATTATTAATGGCATGCGTACCCATCAATATTATTTTAACCAACCGTTAACCAATAACCTCGAGCGGATCGAAGTAATAAAAGGCCCTGCAAGTGCCACGTTTTCGAGCGTAGACCCAGGGGGAAGTATTAATCTGGTTACTAAAAAACCACTGACTGAAGACCGCAAGGAAATCAGCATCTCGGCCGGAAGTTTTAGTACAGTACGCGGCGCATTAGATTTTACTGGTCCGTTAAATTCGGATAAAACACTGCTTTACCGACTTAACCTTGGCTATGAAGACAGCAAAAGTTTCAGAGACCTGCAATATAGAAAGGGTTATATCATTGCTCCTTCATTTTCATACATCCCAAATGACCGTACCAGTTTAAATGTAGAGGTTGTAATGAACAACAGCAATTCGAGATTAGACCGTGGACAAGCTATTTTTGGCGCCATCGCCGGGCAAACCGATTTAAAAAGTACACCGATCAGTTTCAACATGGGCGCCAGCAACGACCGTTTTAACAGTCAGGATTTAATGCTAATGACCAATTTTTCTCATCGCTTTAACCAGGATATTGTTTTCAATGTGGCTTATATGAAGCAAAACTGGAACGAAGATCTTTTGGAACATCGAACCACCAATGCTTTTGGCGTTGATGAAAACAATCAACCGACCCCTACCCTTGCGGCCATGCGGGCAGTTCAGCGCCAGCAAAAGTGGCGTACCGATAATCTAAGTACCTATTTCAGTATAAATGCCAATACGTTTAGCTTAAACCATAAACTGGTAATCGGCTACGATCGGATTAATACCCAGAAACTGCGTGGCGGTGGTGAAAATTCTGCACAGGGTTACCGGTTAAAAGACGGAACCATTGCAGCAAGGTACGATCCCACAAAAAAAGATCTCTATTTATTTAAAGTGGTGAACGGCGTAAATGCACCTGTGCCAAACGTAGAGCATTTTAATCTCGCCAACCCAAGTTATACGATTAAAAATTTAAGCGATTATATTTTTACCAAAACTGAAATCCCGCCGGCCTACAATTTAGTTAATGCCGTTTATTTGCAGGATCAGATTAAATATGACAAGCTTGCCTTAACCCTGGGCCTGAGACAGGAATGGTACGAAGATTACAGCAATTATGAACTGGCAACCCAGAAGAAAATTTATCAACATAAACTCTTGCCAAGAGTTGGGATAACCTATGCGGTAACCACAAACATTAACCTTTATGGAACTTACTTACAAGGTTACCAACCGCAGGGCAATACTTCAACTCTGGTAATTGTTCCACCGCCTGCAGGTTCCAATTTTAAACCATTAGAAAGTGATTTGAAGGAAATTGGTGCGAAATCTGAATGGCTGAATAAAAACCTGATGGTAAATGTTTCGGTTTTCGAAATTAACCAGAAAAATCTATTGATGAATGCAAACGATCCTTTAGATGTAAACCGCTTAATTGAACGTGGCGCACAACGCAGCCGTGGTTTCGAATTTGAAGCTTCAGGTTTCATCAGACCCAACTGGCAGTTTAATGCAGGTTATAGTTATGTAGATGCCATTATTAAGGATGATTTAAACCCGGCTTTAATCGGTCAGCGCGTGCAGAACACACCAAAACACAGTGCCAGCTTATGGACGCGTTATAATTTCGAAACGCAACAGCTGAAAGGTATTGGTTTTGGCGCAGGCTTACAATATAGTGGCACTAAACTTCCGTTGTACATCAGAGATTTTACACTTCCGGCCTATACCCTTGTTGATGCCGCAGTTTATTATTCGCCTGCAGGTTCTAAAGTACAGTTGGCCATAAACATGAACAACATTTTAAATAAAACCTATTGGGTTGGGGCACAAAACTACCTACGCCTTTTCCCTGGCACACCAAGAAATGTAATGTTTAACGTAACTTATAGAATATAATGTCAGCTAGAATAAGCACTATTGCGAAACAAACTTTTAAAGCCACCTTTAACAATAGCGCCACCTTAGCCTTAACCCTTTTATTAGGTTTATCGCTCTGTTTGGCCACTTATGTTGGCTGGCAAAATTTTAAAACGCAAAATAATCAAAGGCTCCATTATAAGGAGCTGGTAAGAACACAATGGTTAGCCAAACCAGATAAACATCCTCATAGGATGGCGCACTATGGTTACCTCGCCTTTCGGGAAAAACACGAACTCAGTTTCTTCGATTTTGGCATTGAAAGTTTCGCCGGGGTATCGATTTTTTTAGAGGCACATAAACAGAACACCGTCAATTTTAGTGAAGCAGGTTTTACGAACGGCATGTTAAGCTTTGGCGAAATTAGTGTAGCCATGGTATTACAACTGTTGGTACCCTTGCTCATTTTCTTTTTGGGTTATAACAGCATATCGGCAGAACGCGAATCAGGAACATTAAAAATCCTGTTGTGCCAGGATGTAAGCTGGAAACAACTCCTTTGGGGCAAAACCATAGGTATTATTGGCATTTGTCTTTCCATATTTATCCCACTTATATTGCTCACCATCTTGTTATGGGCATCTTTAAGTCACTGGCAAATTAGTATGGATTCAGCCTTACGCCTGTTACTTCTGGTTTTATCTTATGCCATTTATTTTTTCATTATTTCGGCTATTACCGTTTTGGTTTCGGCCTTTGCGCGCAGTTCTAAATCAGCCTTAATTACCTTATTGGCCTGTTGGATATTTTTCATGGTCATTATGCCCCGCATTACCCAGGCGGTTGGTGTAAAGATCCATCCTTCACCTTCTAAAATAGAATTTGCCGACGCCATTGCGGCAGATGTTCATCGGCAAGGCGATAGCCACGATCCCAATGACCCACATTATGCGGCCATTAAAGATTCACTGCTTAAAGCTTACGCGGTGGATGATGTAAAAAAACTCCCTTTTAACTATGGCGGTTATATTATGGCCGAAGGCGAAAAAATTACCTCAAAAATTTATAGTCAGCACCAAAATGAGCTGAACCATATTTTCGAAAAACAGAACAGCATTACTACCATTTCGGGTTTCTTAAACCCTTATTTATTGCTGAAACATATTTCGATGGCCTTAACCGCATCCGATTTTAATACTTTCGTCGATTTTCAGCATCAGGCAGAAACCTATCGTTATCAACTTGCTCAAAAGATGAATAAGCTGCAAATTGAAAAGATCAGCAATATTGCACCTGGAGAAGAAGAAAAACCTTTAGCCATCAGCAAGGCAAACTGGGCTGAACAACCCGATTTCAATTACCATTTCAAAAAACTAGGTGCTGTTTTATGGAATGAGTTATTAGCACTAAGCGCCCTAACCTTCTGGTTATTGGTTGCGGTTATGTTGCTTCAATATTCAACCAAATGGATCAAAACGATATCGCAATAAACATGAAAAAAAGTAGATATAACCTTGAATTTAAATTGTTTTTTAGAAACAGTTCCTCATGGATTGGGATCGTTGTACTCCTGATAACAGGCTTTGCCGGCCTGTATTTCGGCAAAACCTTCATTTCCAGGCAAAAGGCTGTAATTGAAAAGGCAGCATTACTGCAAAAGAAAAACACCGTCAATAATATTAATCATTTTGGCAAAGATATTGGCCTGGTATTTTTCCATAATAAGTTTACGCTGGCCAACGCACCGAACAACTGGGCAGCTTTTGCCAATGGGCAGCGCGATATCAATCCTTATTTAATCTCGGTAACTATGCTGGGTTTAGAAGGCCAACTTTATGATACAGATATTAATAACCCTGTTAGCCTGCTTTTGGGCAATATGGATCTTAGTTTCGTTTATATCTTTTTATTCCCACTGGTTATTATTGCCTTTACCTACAATCTTCTTTCAGAGCAAAAGGAAAGTGGCATTTGGTCGCTCTTAAAGGCACAAACCAACCAATCATTTGAGGTAATCTGGCAAAAATTTTTAGTCAGGCTAGTGGTGGTTTTTACTGTTGCGCTGTTGCTGTTATTTATAGCGATGCTATATTTAGAACTCCCGCAAGATTTCACCTTCTTGTCGGTTACCATACTTATTTTACTTTATCTGACTTTTTGGTTTGCTATTTCATTTTTCTTCATCTCTTTAGGTAAATCTTCTAATTTTAATGCATCGGCACTGATAGCAGTCTGGGTACTGCTCTGCATCGTAATTCCTGCATCTTTCAATCTTTTTCTAACGTGGAAATACCCGGTACCTGAAGCTTTGCAAAATGTGATCAACCAACGCGAAGGTTACCACGAAAAGTGGGATATGGCTAAAGACGTAACCATGAAACCTTTTTTTGAACATTACCCTCAATTGAAGAAATATCCTTTTCCTGAAAAGAAAACCTTTAGCTGGTATTGGTATTATGCCATGCAGCAAATGAGCGATGACCAGGCAGCAACAAGCAGGTTTGCTATCGAAAAGAAACTCGCCAGCAGGCAGTATTTCACCAATATGATTGCCTTATTGTTCCCTACCATACAAACTCAGCTTGGGGTAAATAAAATGGCAGGATCTGATCTCAATACACATCTCGGCTTTCAACAGGCGGTTAGAAAATACCACGAGCAAATCCGCTTACATTTTTATCCGGCAATTTTTCTTAATCAATCAGTTGATAATACAGACATTAAAAATTATAAACTGGAAAAATATAATCCGCAAGAGATTCCGTATATCTGGATTAACATGCTTTCGGTTTCACTGTTAACCATCATGATTATTGGCGCCACGGCCTTCAATTTAAAAAGGTTTAATAATTAACAGAATTCGTCAATTGCGAGGAGTCTTTTTCAGCCGACGAAGCAATCTTTATAGTAAGGACTGCTAGCATGAAAGATTGCTTCGTCGTTCCTCCTCGCAATGACGTTTTATCGCGGACATCCGCAACCTCAAATTCTACTAGCTAATCAATTGACTCTAAGGTATCAGATTTCCTCCAACCAATAACAAATGGACAACTAACTAATGACCAATGAACCTCCTCTACAGCGGATAAGCGGTTTCACTTTTTGGCTCTGAAAGTACAAAGTAGCTCTGAACGGTTGTGATATTAGGTAAAGTAGCCAGTTTATTCCGTAAAAATTCGTGATAGGCATCCATATCTTTAGTTGCAATACGGAGAATAAAATCGTGAGCCCCAGTCATCTGAAGGCATTCCATTACTTCCCCAAATTTAGAAACTTCGGTTTCGAATTCGATCAGGGTTTTAGCAGTATGCTCTTTCAGTAATACATGAGAGAAAGCAATCAGGTTTCTGTTTATTTTTTTCCGATCGAGAATTGCCACAATTCTTTTAATGTAACCTTGTTCCTTTAATCTCCTTATACGTTCGTGTATGGTTGCTATAGATTTATGCAGCTTTAACGATATCTCTTTATGGGTCAGGGCGGCATCATGCTGCAGCAATTTTAATATTTCTATATCAACCTGATCTAAATCTCCGTGTATCATGTACGCCTATGAATGAAAAAAAATATAATGGACATTAAAAAATTCAGCTTAAACTGAAATAAAAATCAATATTAGTCAAAAAAAACAGAAAATTTCTGTAAAAAACAACTTGTATTGACACAAATAAGAATAATAATGAATTTTACCGAAATTAAATTATTGGAAAAGCTTTCTATAAACGATTTAAAAAATAGCCATGAGAACATTAACAGCAAATGAAATGACAGCTTCCAATATAGGAAAATTTGAACATTTATCGCTTCTGGTTGGTAACACACCAATGCTGGAGCTTACTTATACTTACCAGGGAAGTATAGGTAAAATTTATGTTAAATGTGAGCATTATAACTTAACAGGCAGTATTAAGGATAGGATGGCGCTTTATACCTTGAAAAAAGCTTATGCTGAAGGCAAAATCAAAGCCGGAGACCGTATAGTTGAGGCTACGAGTGGTAACACCGGGATTGCATTTGCTGCAATAGGCAAAGCCTTAGGTCATCCGGTAACCATCATAATGCCCAACTGGCTGAGCAAAGAGCGCATGGATATTATTAAAAGTTTAGGTGCTGAAATTATTCTGGTGAGCAAAGAAGAAGGCGGATTTATCGGTAGCATTAAACTTGCAGAAGAGATGGCCGAAAACAATCCGGATATCTTTTTACCAAAACAGTTCGAAAATATTGCCAATCCAGAAGCACACGAACATACCACAGGAAAAGAAATCTGGGGCCAATTAAAATTGAAAAATCTATCACCAGATGCTTTTGTTGCCGGAGTAGGTACTGGAGGAACCATCATGGGCGTAGGTAATTTTTTAAGAAAGCAAAATGCCGATATTAAAGTACATCCACTTGAACCTGCAGAATCACCTACTTTAACTACGGGTTATAAAGTAGGCAGCCACAGGATCCAGGGCATTTCTGATGAGTTCATTCCCGAAATTGTTAAACTGAGCGAACTGGATGAAGTGATACAGGTAAATGATGGCGATGCCATACTAATGGCACAGAAACTTGCTGAGAAACTTGGTTTAGCGGTAGGCATATCATCAGGAGCCAATGTAATAGGTGCTATCAAACAACAGCAAAAAATGGGAACTGACAGCTGTGTAGTGACCATCTTTTCTGATAGCAACAAGAAATATTTAAGTACCGATCTGATGAAGTTGGAACTCGTTAAAACAGGATACATTACCCCTGAAGTAGATTTTCTGGATTACCAGGCCTTTAGCAGATTACATTAATCAACATAACCAATAAACCACAACATGAAAAAAATCATCTTTTTGTTCTGTACTGTATGCCTGATTAGCCTTAGTGCATATAGCCAAATTTTAAAACCCGTAACCTGGAGTTACGCCGCAAAAAAAACCGGCCCAAATACAGCTACTGTTTTCATCAAAGCTTCGGTAGATCAGGGATGGCACCTCTATTCACAATTTGTTAAAGATGGAGGTCCTGTTAAAACAACCTTTACTTTTCCTGCTTCCGGCGCTTATACCCTGGTTGGAAAAACAATCGAACCAAAAGCGATAACCAAGTTCGAATCTACTTTTAAAATGGATGTAAGCTACTTCGAAAAGTCGGTAGTTTTTCAACAAAAAGTGAAGCTAAAAGGTAAAACCGCAACCATTAAAGGCAATGTAGAGTTTATGGTATGCGATGATAAGCAATGTTTACCGCCAGAGCAGGTCGAATTTAGTATTCCTGTAAAATAATAGCATTACCAAGAATATGATATCCTTAAAAAAAATATGTCTCGGTTTGCTTTTTGCTTGTGCCATATCCTTAAATGGATATGCACAGGATAGCTCCGGCACCGACGACCTCACTTTTACAGAGATAAAGCCAGAAGCGCCTGATAGCACGATTAAAGCAAGCGATACTGTTGCCAAAATAGCAGCCGCAGCACCCGCCACTGTTAAGCAAACTGTTGCGCCATCAAAAGAAGAGCACAAAACTTTGTGGGGGATTTTTATTGCAGGCTTTGTTGGCGGTTTAGCAGCCTTGTTGATGCCCTGCATCTTCCCTATGTTGCCCCTTACAGTAAGTTTTTTCACTAAAGGATCAGAAAAAGGGAAAGCCTTCCGGCGGGCAGCATTGTATGGTTTTTTTATTATCCTTATTTATGTAGTACTTGGACTTTTGGTTACCATAATTTTTGGTGCCGATGCCTTAAACAGTCTATCTACCAATGGGATATTCAATTTCTTTTTCTTCTTATTGCTTGTTGTTTTTGCAGCTTCGTTTTTGGGGGCTTTTGAAATTACCCTACCCTCTTCATGGGTAAATAAAATGGATGCCAATTCGGATAAAGGCGGCATTGCAGGATTATTTTTTATGGCCGGAACGCTGGCTTTAGTATCCTTTTCTTGCACCGGCCCCATTATAGGCACTTTATTGGTACAGGCAGCCACAACGGGGGCTTTGTTAGGGCCAGCAATTGGCATGTTTGGTTTTTCTTTGGCGCTGGCCATTCCTTTTGCCTTATTTGCTTTGTTTCCCTCTGCAATGAACAAACTACCAAAATCTGGTGGTTGGCTAAACAGTGTTAAGGTTGTGCTCGGTTTTCTTGAGCTTGCTTTTGCGCTAAAATTCTTAAGCAATGTAGATCTGGCCTACCATTGGGAATGGTTTGACCGCGAAATATTTTTAAGCCTTTGGATTGTTATTTTCGGGATGATGGGTATTTATCTTCTGGGGAAACTAAAGTTTTCGCATGATAGTCCTTTAGCATTTATCTCAGTACCCAGGCTTTTTCTGGCCACTGTAGTATTGGCCTTTACTATTTACCTGATCCCGGGCATGTGGGGGGCGCCATTAAAGAGTATTTCAGCCTTTCTTCCACCACAGGAAACACAGGATTTCGATTTATATACAGCCAATTTATTAGCAGGAAAACCGACCGCAACAAATGATGCTCCACATAAATACGCAGATAAATTTCATGCGCCATTAAAGCTGAATGCCTATTTCGATTATGATGAAGGTTTAGCTGCAGCTAAAAAACTGAATAAACCTGTACTAATTGATTTTACCGGCCATGCCTGCGTAAACTGCAGAAAAATGGAAGCCAATGTCTGGCCAGATAAAGACGTATATAAAATGATCAGTAATGATTATGTTTTGATCCAGTTATATGTAGATGATAAAACAGCACTTGCTCCGGCTGATGTAACGGTTACGCCTGAAGGAAAAAAACTCAGCACCATTGGTAAAAAATGGAGCGACCTGCAAGCAAGGAAATTCCAGTCAAATTCGCAGCCTTTTTATGTACTGCTTGATCCAAAAACAGAAACACTATTGGCACCACCACAAGGTGCTGATTATGAAATAGCCAATTACCAAAAATTCTTAAAAAGTGGTTTAAACGCTTTCCACTAACAGATAGGACTTAAAAGCGTTTATTTTAGTTAATGATGGAAGGACAGTACCGGATGGTCTGTCCTTTTTTTTTGCCTTTTTTTCCAAGAGGTAAATCTACTCATTTACATACCTCAGCTTTAATCTTTTGCAAATACGTATAGTTTACAGGATGGAACAGGACGGATTAGCCGAATAAAAGTTCTAATCTCGTAAAACCAAGTATAAATCCATCTATATGAGCAAGAAAAACTACGCTAACATTATGCAATCGTTTGCATTCAATTATCCCATTATTGCTATTTTTAATCCTGAGGCAAAAAAGAAAAGCTAAACGCAGCCAAAACATCAAAAACTAATTCATTTTTCATCGTGCAACAGGTAGTGCATCCAGAAAACAATGGATTAATTTCATAATCATACACCCTCATAACAGATAGCACAATACATCCCGCATGCTATAACCAAATATTTACAAAACCAATTAAATTATGGATCTTAATTTTTATCCAGAAAACCTGAAGCGACGAAGAGGTTCTTCTTACAAGAAAATCCTGATCACAAGCATGTCTGCACTTTGCATGTTATGTGTCGCAAATACTGCAAATGCAGTTGCAAACAATTTTAAACCAATGCCTTCATCCTTTACAACAAACAATCCTATGAGCAAAAGGGATGTTACGCTTAAAGGAAAAATTGTCGACGAAAAAGGTGAAACCTTGGTTGGCGTGAGTATAAAAGTAAAAGGTACGACTATTGTAGCCTCTACCGATGCCAATGGTGCTTTCACCATTACAATTCCATCAACGGTGAGCAATCCGGTTTTGGTGGTATCGTACATTGGATATACCACACAAGAAGTACCTGTAGATGGAAAAACATCGATCAGCATCCAGTTAAAAAGTTCCACAAATGATTTAGATGAGGTTGTAGTTATTGGCTATAACACCGTAAAGAAAAGTGATTTAACCGGCGCGGTGGTAAGCGTGGGTGCTAAAGAAATCAGATCAAGACCGGTAACCAATGCCTTACAAGCCATGCAGGGCAAAGCGGCAGGTGTAGATATCACCTCGAATGAGCGCCCTGGTCAGGTAGGAGATATTAAAATTCGTGGCCTTAGGTCACTAAAAGCAAGTAATTCACCCTTATTCGTGGTAGATGGTATTCCATTACAAGCTGGCGGGATCGATGCCATTAATCCGAACGACATTGAAAATATTGATGTTTTAAAGGATGCCTCTGCAACAGCCATTTATGGCTCAAGAGGTGCCAATGGAGTGGTACTCGTAACCACCAAAAAAGGTAAAACCGGAAGATTAACCATGGATTATGTGGGTACGGCAACCATCGAAACCCTAAACGACAGGATGGAAATGATGAATTCGGCACAATATATCGAGTTTCGCCGTGATGCATTTAGGGCATTGCCAGCAACCGATACCCGGAAATATCCAACTGTAGCTACTTTGGCTAAGGACAGAGAAATTTTTTCGGGAGACCCTTATGTACTCGAAAATATAGAAAAGGGCTGGGCAAATGGTGTTTACGATGGCAGCCTGGTACCTACTACCGATTGGGGCGATTTAGTGACCAGAACCGGAATTACCCAGGATCATGTGTTAAGTGTAAGTGGTGGTACCGAAAAAATGAAAGCGTATGGATCATTCGGCTACCTGAATCAAACCGGTACCCAACTTGGGCAGGATTTTGAAAGATATAGCGGTAAATTAAGTGTAGAGATTAATCCCGTTAAATGGTTTAAAATGGGACTTAATATCACCACAACCTATAGCCTGCAAAACTATGGTTTCGTTGCGGCCAGTGCTTCGGGCGCTGGTAATATTTATGCCGCAGCGCGTGGCATGCTTCCTATGGCTATTCCTTATGATCCAAGTGGCAATAGAATTAACCTGCCAGGTGGCGATATCAATATCCAGAATCCAATTCTGGAGGCCGATTACAACATTAATCTTCGCAAAACTTTCAGAACATTAGGTTCAGCTTTTGCTGAAGTCAATATTTTAAAAGGATTAAAATACCGCATCAATTTCGGTCCTGATTTTTCTAATTTCTATAATGGGAAGTACCAGGATGCAAAATCGGTAAACCGCGATGCTGGTATACCAGGTTCGGTTAATAATTATGCGCAGTTAAACCAAAGCAATAAGTTTGCCTATACCCTCGATCATTTATTGTATTACGACAAAACCATTAACAAGCACAGTTTTGGGGTAACCTTGTTGCAGAGTTCTTCGCTTTTTCAAGATGAATCTTCATCACTAACGGGCAGTAAAATAAATTTAATTGCTCCGCTTTGGTATGGGTTAAGAGCGGGAAGTATTACCGCTCTGGATGGATTTGACACCGATTTTAGAAAATCTACCCTCGAGTCGTATATGGCAAGGGTAAACTACAGTTTTGATAGTAAATACCTGTTAACCGCATCGATACGTTCAGATGGGGCATCACAATTGGCCGAAGGCAACAAGTGGGATTTTTTCCCATCAGCAGCCCTGGCATGGCGTATGGATCAGGAAGATTTCATGAAAAACATCAAATGGGTAAGTCAATTAAAATTGAGGCTTGGTGTGGGTAGCACAGGTAACTCATCAGTAGATATTGGTAGCACATTGGGTCTTTTGCAACCCCTTACCTATACCTTTGGCAGTGCTGCCCAAATAGGTTATGTAGCATCAGACGCTTCTCTGGCCAACCCAATTTCATTTCCTAACAAATTGTTAAGCTGGGAAAAAACCCAACAGTATAATTTAGGCCTCGATTTCGACCTGCTAAAAGGAAGAATAAACGGTTCATTAGATCTTTATAAGTCTAAAACCACCGATCTGATCTTACTTAAAAAAATCAATATCATCAATGGTTATCCTACCTCTTATGATAACATTGGTTCGACCAAAAACAAAGGGCTCGATTTAACTTTGAATACAGTTAACGTGAGGTCAAAAGATTTTAGCTGGGAATCTACCCTGAATTTTTCGACCAGCAGAGATGAGATTGTGAAACTGAACGGTGGCGATATGGTTGCCGATCTTTTCTTTATCGGAAACGGGATCAGTGTAGCTTACGATTATGTTAAAGATGGCATTTGGCAAGATACACCGGAAGATAAGATCGAAATAGATAAGTTCAAGGCAAACGGACAAACATTTTTACCTGGAAGTATTAGGATCAGGGATTTAAATGGCGACCATAAAATTGATGCCAATAATGACCGTCAGGTACTGGGTCGTTATACACCAAGCTGGAGCGGAGGTATTACAAACACTTTTAACTACAAAGGTTTCGATTTATCTGTTTTTATCATTGCAAGATATAATTTCCTTATCGCAACGGGCGCCGAATCCTTACAAGGCCGTTTTGCCCAACGTGTATTAGATTACTGGACACCAACAAACCCTACCAACGATTATCCTGCACCTAATTACGGTAGTGCAGCAGGAGATCAGTTTAAAAGTGCTATGAACTACCAGGATGGTTCTTTTATCAAGGTTAGAAATATATCGTTGGGTTATAATTTTGCCGACAACATCACTAAAAAACTAACACTATCCAGGTTAAGGGTTTATGCCCAGATGATTAACCCTGGTTTAATCTATTCTAAGGTAAAATGGATAGATCCGGATTTAGGTGGATCTACCTTTAACAGAGGTGTTGTATTTGGCATTAACGCAAGTTTCTAACAGAGTGAAAAAATATTGATTATGAAAAAGATTGTAAATATTATATCAGGAGTGGCTTTGTTAGGAAGCTTAATGGTGCTTCCCACTTCCTGTAAAAAAAGTTTCCTGGATGAAGAAGTGATCAACTCACGCAATACATCCGATTTTCAAAAAACAGAAGGATTAGATGGCTTGGTTATTGGTATGTACCAAAGTTTAAAATTCCATTTTAATTACACCTGGGCTTACACCAGCACCAATTACGGGGTAGATGAGTTTACGGTAGGTGGCGATAGAACCGAGCAAATGTGGAACTCTTATGACGGAACCTTAAATTCGTTAAATGCGGATGTACAGGCCGTTTTTGATAACATGTACACCAATATTAATTCGGCCAATATTGTGATTAAAAATGTACCGGTTTATTACACTGGTGCCAACAAAAATACCCGCCTGGGAGAAGGCTATTTTATGCGTGCCTTTGATTATTTTAAACTGGTTAAACAATATGGAGGGGTACCTTTGCAGCTCGAATCTTTAGAAACAATTAAAGATGAGTTTACAAGGAATTCTGCCAAAGAAGTGTACGAACAGGTAATTCAGGATTTTACGCAAGCCTATAACCTGCTTCCAACAGCAGCGGCAGAAAGAGGAAGAATTACCAAATGGGCCGCTGCTCACTTTCTGGCTAAGGCCTATCTGTTCCGTGCGAGCGAAATGAATAACGAATGGAATGGCGATACCAAAACAGCCGATCTGCAAAATGCGATTAAATATGCAGATTTAGTAATTGGCAGCGGCCAGCATAGCTTAGCGACCAACTACAGCGATCTTTGGAACTTTACAACTGTAGATGGCGCCAACGAAACCAATCGGGAAATTATACTGGCTGCCCAGTTTTCGAACAATACTGCAACCCAGGGAAGGTATGGTAACCAGGTACACCTGTATTATCCATCAGTTTATCAAACTCTTCCAGGAATGATACGCGATATAGCAGGCGGACGCGAATTTCAGCGGATGAGATCGACAGATTATGCTTTAGATGTTTTTGACCGCGTGAACGACTCCAGATTTTGGAAAAGTTTTAAAACACGTTACGTTTCTAATAATGCAGCCAGTATCCCCAAATGGGTTAAAGGCAGTGCCCCTACTCCGGCACAAGAAGGGCAACCAAAATTTGCTGTTGGTGAAGAGGCTGTTTTGTACATTATAAACGATGCCGGCGATACCAGGTATACCCCAATAGTTCCTAACGCCGATCCGGCTTTATCAACAGACCTTGCCCGCCGCAAACCATCTATGTTTGTGAGGTATTTTGCTGGTCAACCACAAAGCTACTTAAATGCCCATGGCAATTACGGTGTGAGCCAATATGTGGCTTTATCCAAATTTATGGATGGCTCCAGAAACCTCGTTGCCTCACAGTTCGGACAGCGTGATGGAATTCTTGCCCGCCTTGCCGAAACCTATTTAATTGCCGCTGAAGCTTACGGACGATTGGGACAGTATGCACAAGCTATCCCTTATTTAAATAGTGTTCGCGATCGCGCGGCCTATAAAGATGGAGAAGACCGTTCTTCTTATGTTGATGGCGGAATTTCTTATAAAACCAATCCTGCAGTAACTTCTGCAATTGTTTCCTATTCGGACAAAAACACGTATTTCGAATCAAACAATATCCCGGTAACAACAACCAATACATTATCTTCGATGCATTTAAATAGTGAGGCCGATATTTTTAACTCAGGCAAAGATTTTTACGATAAAGTTGGCGCAAGTTCGAATGCAGATAAATTCACAGCCTTTATTTTGGATGAACGCTCCAGGGAATTAATGGGCGAACTGATGAGATGGGAAGACCTGGCCCGCACCAAAACATTAGTAGCACGTACCGCTGCATTTAACCTGGAAGCTAAACCAATTGCAAGTAAACATTACCTGCGTCCTATTCCTCAAAGTTTCTTAGATGTACTTAAAATTGGTGGAGAACCTTTAACACCTGAACAAAAACAGGCCATGCAAAACCCTGGCTGGTAAGTAAATTAAGCCTTTGAAAAGAGCAATTTACTTTCGGGTTTATTGCTCTTTTTTGTTTTGATATTATTATTTATTGTAGTGAAACCGGCACTGAATAACGGCACATTGTTGATCCTTTCCTTTAGTACCTGATATTTGATAAACCAGACGATGCTCCCCGGTAATCCGCCGCGACCAAAAACCCTTTAAATTATGTTTTAAAGCTTCTGGTTTTCCTAAACCATGAAATGGAGTTCTTGTTATATCTTTCAGGAGTGCCCTAACTTTTCTTTCCGCTTCGTCATCATTATCCCTCCAATATTCAAAATCCTCCCAGGCTTCTTCAGTAAATAATATATTCATTACTTAAAGCTCAACTGACTTTTCATCTTCTAAAGAAAATTTCTTCATTCTGCCGTTTTTTAAGCTCTCCATAGATTTCTCTAATCTTTTGCGGTTTGCTTCTGTCGACATTAAATGTGCAGTTTCGGTAAGCGCATTATATTCTTTAATAGAAATAACCACAATAGCATCATCTTCATTATTATTTCTTGGAACAATTAAAACATCCTCCGTAGCGCTTATCTCATCAAAATAGCCTTTCATATTTGTTCTGAGAGAAGAAATGGTTACTGCTTTCATATTTACAAATTTGTACAATCAAATGTACATCATAATGTACAAAAAACCAAATAATGTAATCCCTATTCTTTTATCTTCATCATATAAATAATAGATTAATTAAACTACTTTGTCACCACTGGTTTCCCAAGGCAACTCCAATCAGATTCAGGTTATTTACAGCTAATTGCAAAGCAATCAATGAAAAACAGTTATCATACTGTTAGTGGGCTCAGGAAAAGAAAAAGAAAACTCATATATTGGCCTAGAGGTAAATGGTAAAAAACCTGATGATGATGTTAACCGTGCTGAAACCAAATTGAAAGGTTATTGAAGCAGAAGTTTATGAGCAGCCTTAGGCAGACTTTGGAAGTTTACAGACCCGTTCCGTTGACAGATGCTAATAGAAAGGTCGTAATCTCGACTGAAGTGCAACGGAATGGAGAGATCTTTTAACCAAGTTATTGAAATGAAATTTAAAGATTTCTCCACTGCGGTCGAAATGACTACACTTCGAGGAGACAAATTAGCCCCTCAGATTGACATTAAAAATAAGATATGAAAACATTAAAAAGCGTTTACCTCTTCTTTTGCTTATCCGTTTTTATGTATACGGCAAATGCTCAATCAAAAGCTAACATTGAGGTTAATTTCGACAAAAATATAGCGCCTATGAAATCCATTTGGGCATGGTTTGGTTATGACGAACCAAATTATACCTATATGAAAGATGGCCAGAAGTTATTGACCGAACTTTCTAAATTAAGTCCGGTTCCGGTATATGTACGTGCGCATAACTTGCTAACCTCTGGCGATGGTACTCCTGCTTTAAAATGGGGATCAACCAATGCCTATACAGAAGATTCCAAAGGTAATCCGGTTTACAACTGGGAAATTGTTGATCAGATTTTCGATACCTACGTAAAAAGAGGCATGAAACCTTTGGCGCAAATTGGCTTTATGCCCGAAGCGCTATCAACCAAACCTTTTCCTTATCAGCATAAATGGAAGCCAGGTGTTCGTTACGAAGAGATTTTAACCGGCTGGGCATATCCCCCTAAAGATTATAAAAAATGGAGCAATTTGGTTTACGAGTGGGTAAAACATTGTGTCGTACGATATGGCAAGGCTGAGGTAGAAAGCTGGTACTGGGAAGTGTGGAATGAGCCCGATGGCGCTTATTGGAAAGGTACACAAGCCGAATTCTTTAAACTTTACGATTACGCTGCAGATGGACTAAAACGAGCCTTACCCACGGCAAAAATTGGTGGCGCCAATGTAACGGGCGGCGGAACGAAGTACCTGGATGCCTTTATCAAACACTGCTTAAGCGATACCAATTACGTAACGGGGAAAATCGGTTCTCCTTTAGACGCTGTTCTTTTTCATGCTAAAGGCTCGCCAAATGTGGTTAATGGAACCGTAGTGATGAATGTAAGGACTCAGCTCCGCAATATTGATGGAAATTATAAGATCATCAGTAAATACCCTCAGCTTAAAAATATCCCTGTAATTATCGGCGAATCCGATCCTGAAGGCTGTGCAGCCTGCGGCATGAGTACTAACCCGGAGAATGCTTATCGCAATGGCACCATGTATTCGAGCTATACCGCAGCCTCTTTTGCCCGACTTTACGAACTAACGGATAAATATAAAATCAATCTGTTGGGCGCTGTTACCTGGTCGTTCGAATTTGAAAACCAGCCCTGGTTTGCAGGCTTTCGAGATTTAGCGACTAATGGTGTTGATAAACCTGTTTTAAATGTATTCAGGATGTTCGGCCAGATGAAAGGGAACCGTGTTGAAGCCATAAGCAACCGCATGTACAATTTAAATACTATTTTGGATTCGAGCATCAGAAAACCGCAAACTGATATAGGTGTTTTAGCCACTAAAGCGGAGAAAACCGCTGCTGTTCTGTTGTGGAACTACCATGATGAGGATAAAACGGATTCGAAAGATCTTATTTCAATCCTGCTGAATAAATTGCCCGCAAAAACGGTAATGGTTACAGAATATCGCATTGATACCGAAAACAGCAATTCTTACTCAGAATGGAAAAAAATGGGTTCACCACAAAACCCAGATGCAAAACAGATTGCAGCATTAGAAAAAGCAGGGCAACTTAAAATGATTGGTAAACTCAGGAAATTTGATACTACAAGCGGAGCTTATGAAATAGACTTGGCTCGGCAAGGAGTAGCTTTGTTGAAATTGGATTGGTAGCTTTTTGCTTTTTTTGCCACGAAAACACGGAAAGCACGGAAATAAAGAAGTATTTTTCTCTTGGTCGGTGGCATACCGACCAAAACGATTGTTTATAACGATATAATCGTAATGTTATTTACGCACTCGTTTGGAAACGAGCGCGAGCAATAAAAGTTCCCGTGGTCTGTGTCCTCACAGATCACCTAAATATCCCTTTTTCCGTTCTGTGAGGACACAGACCGAGGATATAGGCGTTTTGCTAACCAACTTTAATAAAGCATGGATTTTAACCAAGGACGCTGTCAATCCCAAGAGCCGGGGAAATCAAAAAAACAGGTGCACAACAGTAAAAATAGCACTAACAAACCTGAAACGCAGTGGTTTTGTGTTCGTAACCGATAATTTAATTTTAAAAAATATTGAACACAAAACGAAATGTCGCTGTTTTTTTGATGCGCATGAGATTGTGCAAAAGGCTCATTGCTGGATTGACAAAGCGCTTTGGGTACTTTGGCGCTCCAAAGTACCATGCCCCGCGGCATAGAGCGATAAAAGAATGTAGAATTAATTGTGTCCACACGATAGGCATACGCGAGAATAACGACCGTTCTTTGCAATCGGTCATTGGTAAATGATCGAGAACCTCATCCCTGGTCGGTGGCTCACCGAATAAAACGATTGTATATAACGATATAATCGTAATCCTATCTCTTGCACTTGTTTGGAAAGGAGCACAAGAGATAACAATATTAATTTGATTAAGGCTTAACCATCAATGGCGCTCCATTTACCATTACGTTTTCAATTTTAACATCCTGATGCCTGTTTTTTAAAAAAGGTGTTTTCGTAGTTACTTCCAAATCTTTAAAAAGAAAACCAGATACCTTATCTTCCGGGTTCCCATCCATTTCGCCAAATTTTGTTGCCTCAACTTTAATGTTGACTATCTTGATGTTCCTAATCGTACCAAATGGTCTTGCTGTGCTGCCTGCCAAATCGAAAAACTGTTTCCAGGGATTTAAGTCGATAATTGCACCGCATTTCCCGGTAATGTTTTCTACCGTAATATTTTCGTAAAGCTGAAAAGTATCTCCACGCATTTTCATCTTTAAAATGGGACAATTATTTTCCACTTTACAGTTGCGCATGGTAATATTACGTGCATGGATACACTCACTTCCCATCGTTAAAGTAGCATGTGCTTCGCCGATGGTGCAGTTTTCAATTAAAACGTCTTCAACAATCCCGTTTTCTGGCAGTTTCTGTGCATCGGGTCCTTTACCACCTTTAATACAAATGGCATCGTCATTTACCGAGATATAACAATTTCTGATGGTTACTTTTTTACAAAAATCAATGTCTATCCCATCAGTGCTTGGTGCTTTTACGGGTCTAAAAGGCGAACGGATATCGCAATCCTCAATTAATACATTATTGGACTGATACAAATGTGTAGTCCAAAATCCAGAATTGCGCAATTTTACCCCCTTAATATTCACATTGTTGCATCCCCAGATAAAAATTAACCGCGGACGACTCACTTCCAGGTTTGTAGATTCTCTTCCTAATTTTTTAAGCGAATCGAGATGTGCCCAAAATGTTTTCCAGAATTTAAGGCCATTTCCATCAATGGTGCCTGATCCTGAAATACTAAAACCATCTACATTTGTCGCATTAACCAATGCGGCAAAATATTTAAGGCTCCTGCCTTCCATCCGCGATGGTATGAATGGATAATCTTTTATATCATCAGAACCCTTAAGCACAGCACCTTCCTGTAACAGCAGCTTCGTTTTAGGCTTAAAAAAGAGTGCTCCGCTAAGATAAACACCTTTAGGAATTACAATCGTTCCTCCTCCTTTTTGATAAGCCTTATCGATTACACTTTGAATGGCTTTGGTATTCAGTTTAGTGCTATCATTACCTACACCAAATTTTGTGATGATATAATCTTGTGCCATGGCATTTATACCAATGACGGTAAACAAAGTGAGTATTAGGAGTCTTTTGATGATAAATTGCATATTATTTGTATAAGTTTTAAAATTCCGCACGCCGGAATTAATAATATATGTTTAGTTGAAAGCTGTAATGCTTACCTGGCCGATTAACCCTGAAGGCATTACACTCCAGTTTGATGCATCAAAATCCTTATAGTTAATATTTACGAAATTGATCTCGTGGTAATTCCGCCACTGGATTTTTTTAATATCCATATCACGGATCCGGTTCGCCATCAAATTAACCACTTCAATTTTTATGGTATTATGTCCTGCTTTTAAATATTTACCCACACGGGCCTGAAAAGGAATACTCCATAAAACACCAACTTCTTGTCCATTGATCCATACACGTGCACTTTCATCTACCTGATTCAGGTTTAGAACATATTCTTTGGCCGATTTTGAACTCAACGTAAAGCTTGAAGTATAAACACCTGTACCAGAAAAGGCCTGTAATTTAGGATCGTTTAAAGTAGTCCAGCTCACCAGTTTAGCTAACTGCTGATCTGCAGGAAGTTCTGGCCCACCTTCAGTAAAATGTAAATTCCACGGTTGGTTGAGGTTAACAGTACTGGTAGCTTTATTTAGATAAAACCAGGGCGTATTGATAGTACCATTACGCTCAACTTTTAAAAACAAACTCTCACCCGATTTAAGCTGTACACGAACCTTTTTATCACATATTGCCGCCAAACCCACATTCGAGCTTTGCGGATCCATGATTAAAACCTGTCCACTTTCATTTAAAGAAAGTTCGGTATCAATGTCTTTAGCGGTGTGGTTAACCAGATAATAGAATTTGCCATTTATTGTTTTCCTCCTGATAAACTGCAGTCCGGTATCGGTTAATGTTTCTCTGTTAATATTTATCGAATTTAATGCTTTTTGCACATCCGCAGCCAATAAAATTACGCCTGTTCCAACTTTAAACTGTTTAATACCATTTGCCCCATCCGTAAAGATAAATTTTGCTAAATCAGCTTTTAGCTGTGCTCTTCTGGCTTCCAGGTTATGTAAACCCGGAACATCTTTAGGCAGTGCCTGAAAAATCACTTTTGCTCCGTTGCTGGCCAGTTTTATCATCTGCTCTAACGTTTCCGGGCTCATCATTTCGCATTGCGGAACAATTAATACCTGATATGGCGAAGCATCTGCGTCGGTACTGATTAATGCCTGGTTAACCGTTGATTGCTTTAACAAGCGATCGGATGCAAAATCGAACGAATAGCCAGATTTAGAAAGATCTTTTGATAATTTATAAAAGGCTGTTGGGTGTAACCATTCATCAACATCGTGTACTTTTAAGGCCATATCTAAACCCTTAGCCTTGTTCCATACATCATAAATTGGCCAATAGATTAATAGTTCGTTGTCTGGCTTTCCTGATTGAAGAATAGATTGACAACGGGCAATATAATTATTCAATCCTTGTGCCTGTGGCCATAAACTGTTGTTTGGATTTATTTCTACCGAAGCGTAAAACAGCCATCCCGGCCAAGGCACATTTGCTGGCGAATTGGTAGTTCCATGATAAAAAATATGGTTTATCCCCGCCAAAAACAATTGCTCTGCTTCTGGTTTACATTGTGAGAATGAAGTTTTAAAATGCTCTGTTAGCCAGGTAAAGGTTTCGGAAGACGCCAGTTTTTTGCCGCCCGTATGCGCGGCAGAAGAAGCAAATTTGAACATCATCGGATCTGGATCTACGTTGCGGATATCCGCTGCATCACGCCTAAGCCCTGGAATCGGGAAGTAACTAGAACCAAAGGTTTCGGTTTCTGGAATGTCAACGGCCCCATAAAGATCGAGCAGATTGCCCGGCGAACCATGCGACTGGTTTTTGGTAACCGATTTAAGCTGATGTGCCCAATTGGTCCAGTTTTTCGTAAAATTATGGAGCAGAAGCTCATCCATGGTTTCCCGGTAATCAGATTTTAAACGGGCAATATCTGCATTTGTAGAATCTTTACCGGTTAGTTCTTTAATTTGAGCTGCAAGATCGTACCCCCTGTTTTTCTTAAATTCCTGAAAGAAAGTGGGTGTCCAGGTAGCGCCATACACTTCATAACTATCATTAAAAAACGACCGGATACCTTGTGCTTTTCCTTCAAAAGCATCTGAAAATCTTTTCAGGTAAACATCAACTGCATTTTTATCGAGGTGATCCAAAGTAAAACCTTCACCCCCAGGTGCTGCACGTTTAACCATTTGTCTTGTTTTACCTGCAAAAGCAGCATAGATATCCCAAATACCGCTCGTTGGCGACCAATTTAAAGATCCATCTGCCTGAACTTTGGAAAGCAGATTGAGCACCTCACCATTTGGCCCATAAGCGGTTAAAGCCTGTAACTGCGCGAAATCCTGTTTCGCTTCTTTAACTTTAATGGTTTCGGTTAACTTCTCTCCCGCGTTGAGTGTATATTGCTGGGTAATCAGTTTGGTGGCGGCATTTTCGGGTTTAATCTGCGGCCCGCCAAACGGCCAGCCTGTACCTGTATTCATGTCTACCCCTAAACCCAAAGTATTGGCTTTATTTACCGTATAGTGCAATATATCAATCCACTTTGGCGATAAAAACCGGAGGTATTGTTTTTCATAACCCTTAGCACCATAAATTGGTGTAATTTCTATTCCACCGAGACCAGCATCTGCGTATTTCTTTAAAACCAGGTTTAAATTCTTTTCGTCTACAGCATTTCCCATCCACCACCAGCGGGTCCAGGGCTTCATCTGCTTTTCGATAACAGGCCAGCTACCTATATTTTTCACAGGCTTTTGTGCTTTAGCCAAACTAAAAACCAATGTATTGATCAGCAGAACAGAAAAGAATGTATTTAATTGCATATTTTTAATCTAAATGGAAAACCATTTCTAAAGGAAATGTCTTTGGAGAATTATCAGCATTGGTTTCCATAATATCGGCCATGTAGGCCCACCATTTCTGCACAATCCGGGTACTGCCTAAATCCTGCGAGGAGCTACCATTTTGTTGTTGCACGGCAAATAGTGTATTGGTTTCTTCATCTAAAAAAATAGAATAATCGCTGATCCCATTTCCCTTTAACAAAGCGGATAGTTCTGGCCAGATCTCATCATGGCGCTTTTTATATTCTGATTTAAAACCGGGCTTAAGCTTCATTTTGAATGCAATTTTCATGTTTTTAATTTTATTTTTAATGAGTTTTAGTAACCAGTCCTATCATTCTTAACGTAGTGAAGAATCCTGAACCGATAAGCATTTAAATTAAGTCCTTCACCTACATTCTTGTCCGATATTTTTAGCTAAACCTGTGTTCTATGCTTAAAGATTCTTCACTATGTTCAGAATGACAAATATTCATGGTCTGTGTTTTTCCTAAATATCTGAAATTCATCTCAGTTACTTTTTAAGCTTATATACCTCTGTTCCGGCCAATAGGAAACAACCCAAACCATAATCTTCAAAATCAGGCATGCTGGTGTAACTTACCGGCTGTCCGTCTTTTGGCTCCTTACCTGTTCCCTGCATAAAACCAATAAAACCATTTTTTTGAACAGCATCTCTCGCCATGGCGTTCCAGGCTTTGGTAATAATCGGCAGATAAGTGGCCTTATCTAAAATACCATGATTTACACCCCAGGCCATGCCATATACAAATAAAGCAGTGCCAGAGGTTTCTTTACCACCAAAATGGGTCGCATCATGCAAACTTACGTTCCAGAAACCATCGGCACGCTGAATGGGAACCAATGCCTTGATCATTTCGTGATAGGTTTTTAAGTATTCACTGCGGTGAGCTTCATTTTCAGGAATAATTTCTAACACGCGTACCAGTGCAGCCACAACCCATCCATTTCCTCTTGACCAATAACAATCTTCTCCGTTTGGTTCTTTGTAAGGGGGCACAAAATCTTTATCGCGCCACCAAAGGCCATCTTTGGCATTGTACAAGCCACCACCCTCGGTATTTTTAGCATGCATATACATTTTGTACATGTAATTGTAATAGCTGGTATCGTTGTATAATTTACCGAGTTTGGCAAAAACAGGCATTCCCATTTGTATGGCATCAATCCAGGTCCAATCGTTTACCTTGCCCGATTTGATTATCAGATCGATCGAGGATTTAATGTCTTTAATGCGCTCGGGTTGTTTATCGATCAGGTAAAGATCAATATAGGTTTGTCCGCAGGCCTGATCGTCGGCATTTTTTGTAGTAATACCATTTCTTAAACCCCAGTTATGTTTTTCGCCCCATTGAACTGCATAATCGTAATATGCTTTTTCTGGATGAATTTTATAAAGATTCATCAATCCTTCGTAATACACAGCCCTTGTCCAGATGTTGCTTGGCCGCTCTCTATTGGTTATAATCGACTTCCCCGCATCTGGCCATTTATTCATGAAATAAGCATTCGTTAATTTCAATACTTTTAAAACCTCCTTTTTATTGGGGATTTTTTGTGCAAAAAGCACCTGTGTAAATATGCTGAGAATCAGAGCGGAGCTGAGTATAAATTTCTTCATGGTGATATTTCGCTTATCGATTAATTGGAATTAGGTTTTGGTTTTAACTCATCCGGACTATCTTTTGTAAAGGTATCGAACTGAATTTTCGACGGACTTTCGAAAATATCTTTCACGGTATTAAAAGCCACTTCATATTTTGGATTAAACTGATCAGACATCATATATTGCTGTAAGCTGAAATAAAGCTGTTGTGCAGCAGGAGTATCTTTTAAATCAGGCGAAAGATTAGCACTTGAAACCACTAATTTCCCCTTACCTACTTTTGCTTCGAAAACCAATGCCAAACGGCGGTTCAAAAACCAGGTATCTATAGGTTGAATAATCGGCCTGAATCCTGAAGGAAAATCTTCGAGGTTCATTACCTGCGATTTGTTTACGATTTCCCACCATTGCATATCGCTGTGATAATCGGTTGGAAAGTTGTTAAAGGCTTCATGTTTTGGATCACATACAATACCCAAAGTATGTGGCGGACGCATTTTAAACCATGAGGTATTCCAGAAAACAGGAAGAAAGGTTTGCACCACTTCTTTTCCTTTTACCACTGTGCCAGCTGCATTGAGAAAAACATTGCCACCATCTGCTAAAACGGACCGGGCTTTATCATCTAAACTAGTGCAATAGTACACATTGCTTTTAACCGATGGCAACTGCGCAGGATAAACCCAGAAATTCCAATCGTTGGCGAATTCAGTTCCATCGATGGTAACTTCCAGTTTTAGTTGTGTTGCTTTTGTGATACCACTTAATGGAAATTTAATTTCTCCGATCGCAATACAATTGGTAACAGCCAAGGTTTTAGGACTGAAATTACCTTTGGCCACATTTACGCCGCTTTCATCTTTGAGTGTCCACGAGAGTTTTGCATTTTCAATTGGTGCTTTCCCAAAATGTGCCACTTCTACCGCAGCTTCTAAGGTTTCGTTATTTGTAAATACAAATTTCGAAACTTTTAAAAGTGGTACTGTACTATTAGAAAAGCGCTTAAATTCCTTAGCGGTAAAATAACCTTTCTCATCCCAGAAGGCATCTAAAACACCAACAAGTGCGGTTCCCTGCCCTGGATAGTCATTTAGCGATAATAACTGGTAGCCATTGTAATTTGGTGTGCGTAATGCCTTTTCAATTTCATTTTTATAACAAAGGGCTTGTAATTTACCCGAAGCCATTAAAAAATCGTGTCCCTGATCGGCCATATCATGGTCTTTGAGATCTTCCTGAAACATCTCGAAGTTTTTTGCACGATAAACACCCGTGTATTTTTTTATTTCATCGAAATTTGGGAAAGCACAATATTGCCCCATTTCATGTGCTACAAAAGGCACTGTAAACTGCTCGATCTGTTTAGCATAAGTAGAAATACTTTCTGGCTTTCTGCCCCAATCTAAACCTCTTGCACCAGCCCGAACCATATATTCGTTGTTTGGAATAACCGGCCAGCTACCACCAACTGAAGCGCCTGTGTATAATCTTCTCAAATCTTTTGCCTTCCAATAATTATTAAACTTAGTCAGGTATTCAACCTGTCTGCCGCGCGGTTCGTTACCATAGGCCATCATACAAAAGGATGCATAATTGCCATAGTTTTTAGTCATTCGATTGGTTTCATCATAAATAAACTGATCGATCGGTTTTCCATCTCCGATAGAAGTACCATGATTGGCCCAGCTTGGCCCCTCTGGCTGAAGGTAAAAACCGATTTGATCTGCAGCGATAAAAGCAGCTTCAGGCGGGCAAAACGAATGGAAACGCATGTGGTTTAACCCATGAGCCTTCGAAATTTTAAAAATGCGTACCCAGGCGGCAACATCCATTGACGGATAACCGGTTAACGGAAATTCGCAATTGTTAACCGTACCGCGTAAAAAAACCGGACGACCATTAATTTCAAAAGTTCGGCCTACAGCTTTAAACTCGCGCATGCCGAATTGAACTTTTTTCTCGTCTTTTTTGCCATCTTTCGATAGTAAAGTTGCTGTTAAACGGTACAATGCGGGATCGAACTCATCCCAGGTGGCTATTTTATTGCCCATTGGCAAATTGATTTCTAAGCTACCTTCGCCGTTTGTGATCTGATAAGTTGCTGTTACGGGTTTTACCTGCAGTACGTTTTTGGTATTGAAACTACTGGCAGAAAGTATAATTTTTCCTGCAGAAGATTGATTGGCACTGGCCTTAAGTTGAATTTTAACCTTCGCTGACTTCTTCTTTAAATCAGGGTAAACCTGGATATCTTCAAAATAAACAGGCGAACTGGCAATTATCTCCATTTTACCGACTACACCATTCCAGTTGCCTTGGGTATGGTCAGTTAAACTATGTGAATCCTGCCCTACATTGATCGCTTTGATGCGATTGTCGATTAATAAAGTGATGGTATGTTTTCCTGCCTTTAAATTTGCCGGGAGTTCAAAATTCTGCGCAACCACAAAGGTATACTGTGTTCCAATTTCAATATCGTCTATCCAAACCCTCGTTTCTGAATGGGGGTATTCCAGAGATAATACCATTCTTTTACCCTTCCAATTGGCTGGGATTAAGACATCTTTCTGGTACCATGCTGCGCCAGTATAATGTTTGGCGGGGGTTAACCAGAAAGGCATTTTCAGGTTACCAGGTTTTCGATATTTTTCTAAGCGGGGATGAAAAAAGTAGGAGCTATCGTAAATACTTCCGGTCCATTTTGTTTTTAAGGTAATGTCGTCGCCCTTTAAATTTTCAGCCATTGAGCCTGGCAGATGAACAGATTCCGGAAGAATGGCGGAATACCATTTTCCTTTAATGCCTTCGTCTTTAGCATCAATTTTGAAACGCCATTTACCAGCAAGTGAAATGTTTTGGGCATGTGTTTGCGTAATGCTTAAAAATATAAAAGCAATGCTCATCAGTACTTTGAAAACTCGGTTAACCTGTATATGCATAAAATTGAACGGTTTATCACCGCTGGTATTTGGTTAGGCCGTTAAAATAAGATAATATCTGCAGGAAAGCATCCTGTAGTATCCTGCCCCATGACTTATTTCAGGTAGCTATTCAATTTATTATATTTTAATTTATTCAGGCCTTCTACAACAGCAGCTGCATTTAACTTCGCTCCTGCCTCATTGGTATGCGTATGGTCTTTCTCGGTAAAAAAAGTTTTCACCTCAGCCGCGCTTAATGCAGCATATTTATCTTTAATAATTTGGTTCAATGGAATAAAATCGACTTTTTCGGCTTTTGCAACTTCTTCTGCCCAGCTGGCATAACTGTCGTTGGCTAAAACTACAGCATCATCTTTAACCGGATTGCGTGGAATTGGTGAGCAAACAATCGCTGTTCCGCCTTTTGCTTTAATATCACTGATGAATTTGCGCAGGTACCAGCCATAAGCATAAACCACTTCTTGCTTTTTCTTAATCGGGTTATAAATTTCTTTACTTTCCATTCCGATACCTTTTATGGTACCACGGGCACGGGCGGTGTCATCTAGCGGGCTGCTATCGTTATGGCCAAACTGCATCATTACAAAATCGCCTTTTTTTACTTTTGCCAAAACAGCACCCCACAAACCATTGGTTTGGAAAGTACGACTGCTGGTACCGCCAAGTGCATCATTTTCAACATTGATTTTTTCGCTGTTGAATAAATCTCCGATAAAACTTCCCCAGCCCCATAAAGCGCCGTCGCCTTTTCCTTTTCCGTTTTTAACGGTCGAATCGCCAATGAGGAATAAAGTTGGTTTTTCCTGTTGTTTTAAGATGATACAGGAAGAAAAAATAATAAAAGCAGTTAAGAGAATGAGGTGTAGGTATTTGTTTGATTTCATGATTATTGCCCTACAGGGTTGATTATACAGATGATTGGATTACAACCTTCGGGATGATTACACCGATTGTTGGATTACACAGATTTATATTGCCTTTGGTCTTTTAGCTTTAGTCTTTCTCCTTTATTTAAGAAGATATTTTTTCAAATTACAGCCTTTTAATTCTTTAATTCCTTCTACAACAGATGCGGCATTAACTTTTGCACCTTCCAAATTGGTGTGGGTATGGTCGCCTGGAAAATACGCTTTTACTTTATCTGGCCCCAGGGCATCATATTTATCAGCAGTAATTTTATTCAGGTCAACGAAATAAGCATTTTCTTCTTTGGCAACATCGGCGGCCCATTTTCCAAAATCGTTATTGGCTCGAACCACTTTACCATCTTTAAAAACATCCCTTGGGATCATGGAAAGCACAATTGGTGTGGCTCCTTTTGCTTTGGTTTCGCGTACAAATTTGCGGATATACCAGCCATAAGTATGTACAGTTTCTACCTTTCCATCTGGCCAGGTTAATACTTTGGTTTCTTCACCAGTTCCTCTTAACACACCTCTTTTTCCGGCTTTTGTAGTATCAGGTACGCTTCCGTCGTTGTGTCCGAACTGCATGGTAACGAAATCGCCTGGTTTTAATGTTTCCAAAACTTTGTCCCAATTGCCTTCCGACAAAAAGGTACGGGTACTTCTTCCGGGTATGGCGTTATTTTCTATATGAATCTTGGTGGTATCGAAAAGGGAAGCAATAGGCGTTCCCCAGCCCCAGGTTTCTTTGTTCCAATTGAGAACTGTAGAATCGCCAATGGTATGCAGGGCGGGCTTATGTTGAGCGATAAAGGCAAAAGCAAAAATAATGATGATCATTCCTGATAGGATAAAGCTATATTTTTTCATTTTTATTTATGATTATTATGGTACAATTAATATTTTTTGGGTTCTATGAGTGTGATATTGGGTTTTGGTGCTTTCTTCATTCCGAAGCCGAAATAAAAGCTGGTATGCGGCGGTTGGTTGTAGCCATCGTTTTGCCAGGCGATACTTAAACGGTACTGCGGATCGTGCATTAAAGTATAATTGCGGTGTACTGTCGGTATTGTGGTGGTATAAATACGTAAACTTTGGTTGTCATAAGATCTTAAGATCAGCTCTTCACGCCAATCGCCAAAAATATCGGCACTTAATGCTGGTGTAGATTTGGTTCCGTTGTTAGCAACAGCTCCATCAGCCGTAAAAAGCCTGCCACCATTGTATTTATCAATGTGGTTTGCGTCTAAAAGTTCTCTCGATAAATCACCGTCCCAATAAATCAAAAAATTAGTTGATCTTGGCTGATTCCCAATTCTATTGCCTTTCATGTCATATAATCCGTTAGATCCCGACCACCACATTTGCCCACCGAAACGGCTATTGTCAATATTATCAGCCACTCCCCGGCCTACATCCTTGTCGGGTGATCCTTTCCACAATATTTCGCCAGTTTTCGCATTATAAACGGCCGCACCAGGGCCTTTAGTACCTTCTTCTATTTCATGGACACCAAAAACTTCCAAGCCAGGGTGTTCCGGATCAAGATCTGAAACATGAATGGCGTCACCGTGCCTCAATCCTGTGGTATATAATCCTTTCCCATTATCATCCACACACATCGAACCATAAATGATCTCATCCTTTCCATCTCCGTCTACGTCTGCAACTGTAAGATTGTGATTGCCCTGCCCGGAAAAAGAGTTTTTACCATCTTTACTATCAAATACCCATCGGGAAGTTAGTTTACCATTACGCCAGTCCCAGGCCACCAAAACCGTTCTACCGTAATAACCTCTGCACATCACTACACTTGGATGAATACCATCTAAATAGGCCACGCAGGCATTAAACCGATCTACCCGGTTACCCGTATTATCATTTTTACCGTTCCCACCTTTGCCTCCCCAGGCGCCAATATTGCCACGGGCAGGAATATAATCTGTTGTGGCTAATGCCTCTCCGGTTTTACCACTAAATACAGTCAAAAATTCAGGGCCATCCAATATTTTACCATTCGGGTTGCGCCAATCTTTAGTCGCATCGCCAATTACTTTTCCTTTGCCATCTACTGTTCCATCAGCAGTTTTACATACCACTTCGGCAATGCCATCGCCATCCAGATCGTACACCATAAATTGAGTATAATGTGCTCCTTCGCGGATGTTTTTCCCTAAATTAATTTCCCACAAAAAAGTGCCGTCTAATTTATAAGCCTGAAAAATCGGCGGATCGGTAATACCGTTTGATGAGTTATCCCTGCTCCGGCCAGTTTGATGCAATACAATTTCATATTCACCATCTCCATCTAAATCGCCTACTGAAGCATCGTTAGGCGTGTAACCTGCTGGTGTTTTTAAAGGAATCGTTAAATATTGCTGAATAGGTGGTTTGGCTGGCAACCTGAAAGGTTTACTGGCTTCTAATTCAGTGCCTTTTAAAATCGGTTTTACAAAATAACTGTTCGGAAGATCGAATTTAACGCCTGCATCAACAAAATTAGTGCTCTTGGTAATGGGATTATGGTTAAGTTTTATGGCTTCGTTATTTCCAGTTTTGCGGTACAGGTTAAAAGCAATTTCATCGGCATCAGTACCCAGCATCCGCCAGCCTACATAAACAGAATCGTTATTTTGCCGTACGGCAATTACACCACGGCCCAGTTTTTCCATTTGGCGCTGGCCGAAAAGCTTAGTCGCAAAGAACAAGCTGATTATGAAGCAGGAAACTGTAATGGTTTTGGTCATCATGGCTTGTGTACAAGCTTAATTAAAAAATAGAATCGATTCGCTTTATAGGCAGTATTGGCCAATATAGCTACTCTTTTATCGGTAATTACAATGAGCTTGATCAATACCAGAATATCTAAGAAACGAAGGATCATCAATGCATGATTTGGTTAGTAAATTTAACAACTGCCGGGTAACCGCTATTAAAGATTTATGTCCAATGTAAATAGTATATTTTTAAGTCGCATCCTGTAGTATCCTGCTTTTCGAAAATGACAATAAGCTATAATAAAGATTTCTGCTAAAAAATTTTAAACATCAAGCAAAATTTACTTTACTGAAGCCTTTTACACATTCCATTTATATTTCTTTGCTTATCTCATTTTCGCTAATGCAAAGATTGTAGAATTTAAAAACAAAATAGCTGAAAAAGAAAAAAAATAAATGTTTAGTTAACGTTTATTATTTTAAATATTTTACTTTTACCTTTAGGATCTTCCAAATATTAAACCGTATGAAATTAAATTACCCTGTAAAAAGTGTGTTTTCGGCATGCATAGCGTATGCAATTGGAATTGGCTATACTACAGAAGTGCAGGCACAAACTGCAAAAGTGATCAAAGTTAAAACAGACCATTCTATTGCCAAAGTGCAACCGAACATGTGGGGTGTTTTTTTTGAGGATATTAACTTTGGCGCCGATGGCGGTATTTATGCTGAACTCATCAAAAACCGCTCTTTCGAATTTGCAAAACCGCTAATGGGCTGGACGATCCAGCGGAAAAAACAGCAAGAAGGCGAAATATTGGTAGTAAACCGCAAAGAGGTAAATACTGCAAATCCCAGATATTTACAGGTAAAAAAACAAACCGACGATTTTGAGCTCGTAAATGAAGGATTTAAAGGTATCGGTGTAAAAAAAGGATTACGCTACGATTTTTCATTGATGTATCGCCAATCAACTCCAGGTGTTAAACTCGTGCTGTTGTTAAAAGATGCGAACAATAAAATTATTGGACAAGGAAGTTTAACTCCTGATCAAACGGGTAGCGACTGGAAAAAACAATCGGCAAGTTTTACCGCTACTGAAACCGATCCAAAAGCTAAATTCTCCATCCTGTTTCAAGGAAATGGAAACATTGATCTGGACATGATTAGCCTTTTCCCTGGTGATACCTGGAAAAACCGTCCACAAGGGTTAAGGGCAGATATGGTGCAGTTACTGGCCGATATGAAACCCGGTTTTGTCCGTTTCCCAGGCGGCTGTATTGTAGAAGGCACAGATCTGGCCAACCGCTACCAGTGGAAAAAAACCATTGGCCCGATTGAAAACAGACAACTGATTATTAACCGCTGGAATACTGAATTCGCAAATCGTTCAGCACCAGATTATTACCAGAGTTTTGGTTTAGGCTTTTTCGAATATTTCCAACTGGCAGAAGATATAGGCTCAGATGCCTTGCCGATATTAAATTGCGGTATGGCTTGTCAATTTAACACTGCAGAAGTAGCTTCACTTGACGAACTTGATCCTTATGTACAAGATGCTTTAGACCTGATTGAATTTGCCAATGGCGATGCAACTACCAAATGGGGAAAAATGAGGGCAGATCTTGGTCATCCAAAACCTTTCAATTTAAAAATGATGGGTGTTGGCAACGAAAACTGGGGGCCACAATACCTGGAAAGGTTAGCCATTTTCACTAAAGCCATCAAGGCAAAATATCCCGATTTTAAACTGATCAACAGCTCGGGAACCGATCCCGAAGGAGATCGCTTTAACTTATTGAATACTACTTTAAGAAGCAATAATGCTGATTTTATTGATGAGCATTATTACCGCTCTGCCGATTGGTTTTTAAAAAATGCCGGACGTTATGATAACTACCCAAGAAACGGATCGAAGGTTTTTGTTGGCGAATATGCAGTACATGCAGACAATAGTATAGTTGGAAGTAACCGCAATAACTGGCAAAGTGCATTAGCTTCGGCTTCATTGATGACAGGTTTAGAGCGCAATGCCGATGTGGTACAGATGGCCTCTTATGCCCCGCTTTTTGCTAATATTGACGCCTGGCAGTGGGCACCAGATATGATCTGGGTAGATAACCTGAAATCGTACGGAACACCTGACTATTATGTACAGAAACAGTTTTCTACCAATAAGGGAACGGATGTAGTTGCAATTACGCTTGACGAGAAGAACATTATCGGTCAGGATGGCCTTTATGCTTCTGCTGTAACCGATCAGGCCAAAAAAGAACTGATCATTAAAATCGCCAACAACTCCGATCAATCGCAGAACATTGATTTTGACCTTGAAGGAAAAATAAAATTAAAAAAGAAGGCCACTAATGAGGAAATAGCGAACAGCAACCTTACTCAGGTTAATTCTTTCGAAAATCCTGAAGCGGTAAGTCCGAGAAAAAGCACGATTAACCTAAAAGGCAAAAAATTAAACATCGCGTTAAAACCTTACTCTTTTAACGTGATCAAAATCCCATTTAACCAATAGATTTAACGAAATCATGATGAAAAAACTTCTCTTATCTGCGGCTGTATTCTGCAGTTCGATTTTAGTGCATGCACAAAATGAAACCCAGTTAACCATTAAACCTGCAGGCGATCAAGTGGTGAGCAAGCACATTTATGGTCATTTTTCGGAACATTTGGGCCGCTGTATTTATGATGGCTTTTGGGTGGATGAAAATTCGACAATCCCTAATAAAGGTAGAATAAGATTAGATATCGTTGAGGCATTAAAAAAGATAAAAGTTCCGAACCTGCGCTGGCCGGGAGGTTGTTTTGCTGATGAATACCATTGGAGAGATGGCATTGGACCGAGAAACCAACGTCCGAAAATGGTTAACACCAACTGGGGCGGCGTAACAGAAGACAATAGCTTTGGCACGCACGAGTTTTTAGATCTTTGCCAGATGCTGGATTGCGAACCTTACATTGCAGGTAATGTAGGCAGCGGAACTGTTGAAGAAATGGCCAAATGGGTAGAATATCTGAATTTTGATGGCGTAAGTCCGATGACGGCCATCCGCAGCCAAAATGGAAGAGAAAAACCATGGAAAGTTTCTTTCTGGGGTGTAGGTAACGAAAGCTGGGGTTGCGGTGGCAACATGACCCCTGCTTACTATTCTGATTTATACCGCAGGTATGCCACTTATGCACGCAACTATCCGGGTGCTCCGCTAAAAAGAATTGCCAGTGGAGCTAATTCAGGTGATTACAATTGGACAGAAACCTGTATGAAAAATATTGGCGACCAAATGTGGGGATTAACTTTACACTATTACACCATCCCAACAGGAAACTGGGGCAAAAAAGGATCGGCTACTAAATTTGATGAAGCACAATACTTTTCGACCATGAAAAACTGCTTACATATGGAAGAACTGGTAAGCAAACACTCCGCGATAATGGATAAATACGATCCTAAAAAGAAAGTTGCTTTAGTAGTTGATGAATGGGGAATCTGGACAGATGTAGAGCCTGGAACTAACCCTGGTTTCTTGTATCAGCAGAACAGTTTACGCGATGCTTTAATTGCAGGAACGACCTTAAACATCTTTAATAACCACTCCGATCGTGTTAAAATGGCTAACCTGGCACAAACTGTAAATGTGCTGCAGGCTTTAATCCTAACTGAAAAAGACAAAATGATCCTTACCCCTACTTATCATGTTTTTGATCTTTACAAAGTGCATCAGGATGCCAAATATCTACCGATTGCCTTTACCAGCCCTGATTATGTTGTAGGTGATCAAAAAATCCCTGCCTTAAACGTTTCTGCTTCGCAGGATGCCAGTGGTGCCATTCATATTTCTTTGGTTAATTTAGATCCGAACAAAAAAATTGCACTGAGTACGGTTTTAGATGGCTTGAAATGGAGTACAGTTACAGGACAGATTTTAACTTCAGCTAAACTAACTGATGTAAATACATTTAACGATTTGAACAAAGTGCACAATGCAAAATTTACGGGTGCAAAAAAATCAGGCAATTCATTAAAAGTAGAATTACCTGCTCAATCTGTTGTTGTACTGGAATTAAAATAATTTATTCAGGACAAGAAAGTTTAAAGTCTTGTCCTGATTCATGAAAAAATTAATATGGCTTTTTGGACGGTTGTTATTAGGTCTTTTTAGTGCTGAAGCACAATCTCCCCCTTCCGTGGTCTGTGTCCTCACAGACCACTTAAATTTGTGAAAAAGATTTCTCCATTTCGTTGCACTTCATCCGATAGCTATTTGAACCGAAATGACGCCTTAATTAATAACCTTAATTTGATAAATCCCCTCCGTGCGTCCTGCTGAACTTGTTTTACTGCGTAGCTTTCCGCTTCGCTACAGGTCAGCATCTTTATAGTCTATATATATTCACTTCAAAATCTTCCTTATAGATCCTGAAACAAGTTCAGGATGACGATTGCATTGGATAATCACAGCGGTGTATATCTACAAAACCGAAAATACACTTATCATTTTAACAGGAAAAAAAACCTTTATTTTATTTATAATTTTAAGTATGTTAGTATAAAAAAGACGATTTATAATTTGACCAAAGCAGAACTTTACGCAAAAAAATACTTAAAGCGTGATATTGATTGTATACAGAATAGCGATAGGAACATAGAGTTCCCTAATCTAACCGTATATGAAAAGGCTGTTATTTATAAATATACAGAAGATGGCTATGAAAATGTTAATGAATTGCTAAGGTCTTCAAAAGGGATGAAAAGTAATGAGTTTGCTTCTGTACTAAATAATTCATTAACGAAAATAGATAACTATGAAGGGCAGGTATTCAGATGTGCAGATTTAAATGCTTTTGAACTGGAAAAATATGTAAAAGCTGAAAAAGAAGGTGTCCCTATAACCGAATACACATTTATATCAACTACAAAATCGGAGTTAACAGCCTTAGCATTTGGAAAAAACACCAAATTTGTCATATATTCAAAAACAGGAAAAGAAATTGAAAAAATCAGTAAATTTGGTAAACATAATCCACCGAATGAAAAGGAAGTTTTGTTTAAGTCTGGTAGATCTTTCAATATATTAGAGATTATTGAAGAACCCAACCAAACGGTTATAACGATGGAGGAAGTATAAGATGACAACATTACAAGCAGTAGAAAAAACAAATCAGATTGATAATGAAGAATTACATGAAATAACGAAAATCATGTTTGATTCGTTTTTTATAAATGGTGAATATAAAAGTCAATCATATGTTGCTAAAAAAGAACAACTAATTGATTCATTTTCAACGTTTATTCAGCAATACCTTAAACTTAACTTTTCCGGCTCAAAAGAAAAAAAGTTACGTCTGATGAAATTCGTCGCCAAATTGAACATGCAAAAGGAATTACTTGAGCTTGCAAGTGGCGAAACAAATTTAAAAGATATAGAAAAAGCAGGCCAAAGATTAGGTAAAAAATCACAATCTGCATTCGAATCAAAATAAATTTCTCTGCATATTTTAATGAACTTATTTTAGTATCGTTTTAGTTGAATACATTAACTTCAAAATCTGACCCGTAGATCCTGAAACAAGTTCAGGATGACGATCGATTTGAATAACTCCAGTGGTCTGTGTCTCACAGACCACGGAATAAGAATGAAGGATTACTAAAATCAGTCCTCTATCTCACCAACCTCACTTCATATATATTGGCAATAGCCGATCCCTGACCGGCAACAAATTTTACTTCTACATCTGCTTTTAACAGCGCTTTTGGAATCTGATATTCCTGAGTATAAAAAACATCACCCTTGCTCCCATCCAACTTTACATTTCCAACGGTGACACCATTGATCAGAATAGAGAAACTTTTGTTCTTTTCCTTTCCAAAATATGTTAAACGGAGCTTATTTCCAGATAGGTCTTTATTTTTAAGTACATAACTAAACCATGCTTTTCCACTCCTGAAATGCCTTTCCTGAAACGTTCCGTTATCGGTTTGTTCACCTTTAAAATTGTGGTCAGACTCTGGCTGCTGCTCCCCCGTATTGATCAGATCGACGGTTTCCTGCTCAATCTTCATCTTTTCTTCTTCTGCCAACTTAATCGCCTTTGCCCGTTCCGGCAATGCCTCAGCGCTGCTGTAAGGAAAATAAACCACATACCGTTTTTCAGCCAGGGTATAAAAAGGAACTAATTTTAAGGATTTGTATTTTGGTTGATAGATTGCATTTCGGGCATTAAAAGTTAAACTCTTTTTATCGGTCAACGTAATTTCATTTGCCAGCATATTTTTAGCCCCGGTAACCAATGGTGCATCGCTGATCGGAAATAAAGTACCCGAAGCAATATGCCCCATCCTGCTGCCATCAGCGGTTAAATTTGGCTGTTTTAAAGTATCCATTGCCGCAGCAAGTACAATCGGTCCACGGAGAAAGGCTACCCAATCAGAACCATCGGGCATAAACTCAGTAGTGGTATGCATCGGCAGAGCAATATTAACAACATCGCCTGTACTCCAGATACGATCGATACTGGCATAACCATTTGCTTCGCTTTTAACGGTTACTTTTTTTCCATTTACCAGCACAGCCATTTTCCCATGTTCTACCCAGGCAGGCTGGCGGAAATGTAAGGCAAAACGTTGTTTGTGTTTTAACTGCAGTTTGATTGTCGTGTTCTCCGCATCTGGAAAAAGTGTTTGCTGTACAAGCTGAATACCTTTTTCTTTCCAATTTAAGGTTGAAGGGATAAAAAGATTCACATATATATCATTCGCATTGTGTGCATAAATCAGTTCTCCATATTTGCCATGGTTCTCCAATCCTGAACCTACACAGCACCAGAAACTTTCCTGCGGATTGGAATAGGTACGGTAATGCCCTGGCCGCATTGGAGTAAAATACACAAAACCACCTTCCGGCCTTTGCGAAGAAAGGATATGATTGTAAAGTGTACGTTCGTAATAATCGAGATAAGTGTTTGAAGGAGCGGCTAAAAACAACTGTTTAGTAAGCTTCAACATGTTGTAAGAATTGCAGGTTTCGGGCCCTTCGCGCGATTCTGTCATTGAAGAAAAGTCATTGGCCGGATGAAAATGTTCTCTTACGCTATTTCCACCGATGGCTACTGTTCTGTGTTCTACTACCGTTTTCCAAAAAAAAGCAGCTGCATTTGCCCAGGCAGCATCTTTATCCAGTAAAGCAATCTGCTCAAAACCAATCACTTTCGGAATCTGCGTATTTGCATGTAAACCGTTCAGGGCATCTGTATTTTTTAATAGTGGATTTAAAATGGATAAATCCGAAAATCGTTTTGCCAATTGAAGATATTTCTGGTTGCCTGTTATTGCATAAACATGGGCGAAAGTTTCATTTAATCCGCCATGTTCACTTTTTAATAATTCCTGTATCTGCTGATCGGATAAATTGGAGACCATGTCAACACACCAATCAGTTAGCTTAATAAGCATCTGCTTTGCTTTGGCATTACCCGCAACTGCATACGCATCGTACAGTCCCGCATAAATTTTATGGATATTATACAGGGGTACCCATTTTCCATTTAACGAAAAACTGGATGATTTGATGTTTCCGGCTTTAATCTCTTTCCAGATTTCCTTACCGTCCGGGATTCCAGCCAGATATCCATCTCCATTTTGGCGCTGACATTTATCCAACTCGGCAATCATATATTCCATCCGCTCCTTCACCTTGGCATCGCCGGTGGAAGCATACATTAAAGCCAGCGCCGACAAATAATGTCCGCCGATGTGCCCATCTAAACCGGTGTTTTCCCAGTTACCATAAGATGCTGCTTTTGGTTTTAGCCCCGCCTCCCTTAAATATGGCGCCAGAAGCCTGTCTGCGTCCAGCGATAACATGTATTTTTTATCGGTTTCCTGAGCCTGTTTAAAGGGGCCAGCAAGCAAACGGACTTCTGCTAAACTAAATGACTGTAATGCAGTTTGCCCGAAAACAGTTCCACATAGAGCGGTAATTAAAACGGCAGTTATTATTTTTTTCATCTTTTTAGGTAATATTTTGTTCTAATTTCCATCTGGCTTAACCACACTACTTTTAGGGCTCTCCGGCCAGTGCCAGTTTGCAGGATCATCTGGTTTTGCAGGATCGAATTTTGGTAAATCATCTACCAGGTATTTTGCAATCCCCAATTTCTGTTCTTTAATACCTAAGATCATACACTGTGCAATTTCATAAGCACCATAAGGGTTAAAATGCGTGTTATCGGCCAATGCTTTATCCTGGCCAGGATAACTGTTGGCCGGATAATGGACAAAGGCTTTTTTTGATCGCTCTTCACCTAATGCATTAAACAAAACTGATGTCATAGCATTCAGATCAATCAAAGCCACTTTCTCTTCGGCAGCGACCTTCCGTGCTGCGTCCGGAAAATCGCCAAGGGAATTTACAATTTTCCCATCTGCACCAAAAGATCTTCTGCTGGTTGAGGTAACCACCACCGGAATTCCACCTTTTTTCTTCACTTCCGAAATAAATGTTTTTAATCTTTCAGTATACGATTTATATGCCCCATCGGCTGGTCCTTTATCTTTTTGATCGTTATGTCCAAATTCGATAAAGAGGTAATCGCCAGGCTTCATTACACTTAAAATTTTGGCTAAACGTTTGCTCCCCAAAAACGAACCCAGTGTTAAGCCCGATTCAGCATGGTTGGCAATGGCAACCCCCGGTTTAAAAAACCGCGGAATCATTTGCCCCCACGATGCCCAGGGTTCATCATCCTGGTTCACCACTGTAGAATTCCCCGCGAGGAAAACAGTAATCTGATCCTCAACTTTCGTAATTTCGAGTGCTTGTAAGGCAGTTTGATGGTCAAACTCCAACGTCAGTTTATCATCCCAATCAAGCTTGGTGAGTTCCCGCGGCTTTAGTGAAACCACTTGCCCGCCCGCAATATGTTTATCTTTAACATTTACAATAAATGTTTTCGTTATCGACTGCCCTGCCTTTGTTTTTACATCTTCAAGCATCAACCTTCTCGATTCGGCTTTTACCGTAGTTAACGTTGCCGCCATCGGATCGCCAAGTGTTACCTTGATTTTGTAATTCCCTTCAGGCACCGAAACCGAAAAATAAAATGGTTTATTGCTTTTTACCAGGTCTGAAGTTAAACGATTCTTCCCGTCATAATTTATGCCTTCAACTTTCGAATCAAAATCAAAACCAAAGCCTTTTTCTTTACTGTAAGCATCATCAGGTAAAATTTGTGTATAACCTTTAACAACCTTACCAGGTCCGAAATCGAATTTGTAACTGTTTTTTTCCTGCGCCTGTGACAGATTGACTATTAAACCAAGAAAAACAAATGGTTTAATAAACTTTTGAATGCTCATATCGTTCGGATTTGCTGCACGATCTGGCGCCATGGTTTTATCCATTCAGATCGTTTCCCCATAAAAATTGAAATCTGGCTAATTAAACGTCATAAAGACGATTATCTTACGAAGATATAAAAACAATTCCATTTCAAACGATTACGAACGGATGATTTAAAATCCCTGTCCTCTTTATTTAAAAAACACCTTCTCATTAAGGTAAAAAACCGACACTATCGGTTGATCTGGGAACTAAATATAAAAGCTTGATAAATTAGATTTACGTATAAACGAAAACATTTATAGCCATTAAAACTATTATTCCAACCAAACCATTTGTGTAAAAGCACCATTGGTAGCAATGTCCCAGGCCTCTACCCTTACCCACTTACGGCCTTTTAAATCAATTGCCCAACTGTAATCTTTTGTCCCAAAAGCCTGGGTAGTGTTTAAATTAATGCGGTTACGATAAACCTTTGTTCCATCACCCGATACAATTTCGACAAAATTTAAGGGAAATGTCCAGCTGAGTTGCATATTTATCTTTGCTTTACCACTATTTTCAATCTTTAGTGTTTCCCCTGCGCCTTTTCCATTAATATTAAACTTTGGAATCAATACCTCTCCCGTAGAAACAAAAAAATTGCCTTCCCGCATTACATCTAAAACGGGCTTCCAGCCATCTGCATAGTTTGGTAACTTGTTCATCTGTAAATAATTCACATTTAAGTGTGCATACATTTCATTTTGCCCGGTTATGGTAAAGATGTCAGCTTCAGAAATGATATGTTTTTTCAACCCCCAATTCGCCATATCGTCCATTAAGTTTAATACTCTTTTACTTAAGGTTGGTAAGGATAGATCACCGGGAATCGCCTTCCAGGCTGCCCCCATAAAGGTTTCCGATTTAAAAAAGTCTTCCTCCTTATATTTATCCGGATAACCGGTTGAGGCCTTAGTCCGGGCATGGGCTGTCCACGCCAGGCCTTGCTCCTGTTCCAGTAATTTCAGCATTTCAGCCTTACTGCTAACTCGGTAAACTTTCCCATACTTTGGATCATTGGTTTCGAAAGGCAGATCGCTTTTTCGCGACATTATCCAATAAATTGGTTTAGGAAAAAATGCCAGCCAATGTCCACCATAAAAATTATTGGCTTCTTCTCCCGGTAACAGTAAAAAATTAGCATCAGATAACCTTTTGGTTTGTTTAAACAAGGCGTCTAATTCTTTTAAACGGATCGAATCTGGTCCTTTTGGATGTCCCGGCCCATGAAATTCGGCAAGCTTAACAATATTTAAACCTGTTTTTTTTAATACGTCAACAAATTCCGGTTTTTCAGGAATCGCTTTTCCACTCAGCACTACATCTGAAATAAACTCATTGTGAAAATGGCTGGCCATTGTTTTATAGCCTGCCAAGGGCACATAAGTATCATTATGCGTAAACTTTTTAACTTCTGTCAAAGCGGCTTCTGCTTTCCCTATGCTTAACAAACAGAAAAAATTAAGGCGCTGTTGGGTATTGGGAGGTGCATTAAACCATGGCACATAACGTTTATCTCCTAACGGATCCTGACGGATGCCAATACCAAAATCGGGAATCAGATTTATGTAGTTGCTCCCTTTCCAGGTAAATTTAAGGTTAAAAGCTTCGTCCAGGGGATAAAAATATTGATGCGGGGCAGGAAAAACAGCCAAACTTCCACCTTTATTTTCACCGATAACAGTACGGTATTTTACTTCCAAATTTTTCGCTGAATCTGCTTTGGATGCTTTTTCCCGCTGAAGATTTCCATTTACATCAGACCAGGCGACATTAGACCAGGTCTCTTTTTTACTTATCAATCCGGCATCGTACAAAATAGCAGTTGAATCTTTTGGAGTAGTTACTACAGCTGCTACATTAAATAATGGGCTTCCATTATAGCATGTTATTTCTAAAGCACCACTAAATGTTTCGCATTGCACGCCATTTATTCTCACTATAGTTTGCGCGCCCTTTGTAAAAACACTGGTAGCTCCCTTAGCAAACTTTACAACATTTGTGGTGTATGGCTTGGTTGGAACACGATCGAAAAAAACATCCCAGCCTCCACTGTTTGGACTTAAAGTTCGTTTACCTATTCTCAGCACAAATGCAGGATCGAGATGAGCAGCTACTTCTTTTAAGGCGCCTGGTTTACCCATCTGCAAACTGCTGAACAGTGGTCTCCCATTTTCCAGATCAAGAACCATTTTACCAATGGCACTATTGCCAACCGGCCAGCTAACCACCAGTTCCTTTTGTCTGGCGGAAACAATTGCTCCATTAGGTTTAACACCCTTTAAATTAACCTGAGCAGATGCATCTAGAAAGAATACACAAATAATAATAAAAAACGGAAGTGACTTTTTCATCAAGGATATTAGTTTTTTTGGTTAGCAGAAACATGCAAGATAATGATTATGAACGAAATATATAATTTAACAATGAAGTTCAAATTATCATAAATATTTTAATTCCCCATTTCTAAAACCTTAAGCCCCTAAACTTCGTATAATAAAAACCAACAAACATTTGAACTTTAATAAATTAAGAACATTAAAATGGAAGTCAACTGCCTGTTCACAGATTACAACAGCTCGTTTTGTTCATTTTCTATTTTCTTATAAAAAAACCGTTACATTGTTTAATTTGATCATAAATTTTAAACTCAAACATTGTGCATCCTGTACTGCTTAGAAATAATGTGAAAATCCTTGGTGAAGGTAGCCAGGTTATTGTATTTGCCCACGGTTTCGGCTGTGCGCAAAGTTCCTGGAAATTTATTACAGATGCTTTTCTGAAAGACTATAAAGTAATCCTATTTGATTATGTAGGATCGGGTGATTCAGACCTAGGCCAATACGAGCAACGGAAATATGCTACTCTTGAAGGATATGCCTGTGATGTAATTGAAATCATAGAATCACTTAATCTGAAGAACATTATATTTGTTGGACACTCGGTTAGCAGTATGATTGGCATGATTGCCGCATTACAGATGCCAAAAGCATTTAAAAAACTAGTTTTTATTGGCCCTTCGCCAAGATATTTAAATGATGGTGATTATATAGGTGGATTTAATGTTGAAGATACTGAAACCATTTTTGAACACATAGCATATGATTATGTAGCCTGGAGCAAACAATTGGCACCAGTGGCGATGGACTGCCCTTCCAGACCCGAATTATCTGATTTTTTACAGGAGTGTTTTGAAGCTACAAACCCTAGTGTTGCCCTGGCATTTGCAATGGCTACCTTTAAAGCAGATTACAGAGACAAATTGAAAGACCTAGAAGTACCAAGTCTTACCTTGCAAGGTACTAACGATATCATATCTCCATTATCCGCTGGAGAATTTATTCATAAAAATACGCCAGACAATTTTTTGGTTGTGATGAAAGCCACTGGTCACTTTCCGCATATTAGCGAACCAGAAGAAACGATAAGGGAAATAAAGAACTTTATAGAAGATATCAGTTCAAAATCAGCATCAGATCAGTTACATACGCCAGAAAATCTAACACATAATTAGTTAAATACTATACTCATATAGCTTATCCACCATCCTCAATAGATAGCAGGTGTAAATTTAGGTGAGCCCTCAACCATTAAATCAATGGTGATAAGCAATTATTTGCAATACGTTCAGTATTTTATAAATTATTGACCGCCAAATATTATTATCCAGTCAATTTCTTTGGCTGTAATTCTAAGAAGTTTCCCTTTGCCACATGAGTAATAAATAGGATAAGCGGGCATTACCAGACTAAAGTCACAAATAAAACGGTATATAGCTATCAGGAATATTTAAAAGTGATGAACAAAATGAATAAATATACATTTGCAGAAATCCGATCCAATTTTCTTCACGTATATAAGCCCATTCGTCACTGATTTCTTGTCTTTATTTACCTTAAATAATACCCAGGAACTAGTCAGACTTATATAAAATAGACATTATTCAATAAATGTATCCTATTATCCATAAAAAATAAAATGAACAGAATTAAAACAATTGCAATTTCGGCCTTTGCCATCTTCTCAGTTTATACAACTGAAGCACAAACCTTTAAGGAGCCTCTCGGCTATAAACTTAAAAATGGCATGAACATTATTATTTCTGAAAACAACAGGTCGCCAAAGGCTTATTCCAGCTTCACCTTAGATGCTAAAGCCTTCGATAATAAAAAAGATGGCGTAGTTGAATTACTAAATGCCGTATTAAATGAAAACGTGGGCAAAAATGCGAACATCAGTTTTAAAGATAACAGCGGCAAACTGGCTACCGCTAGTACCGATCTTGCAAAAGATTTAACTGAAATGGCTTCTTTGATCCGGAATGCCACAATCGATCAAAAAACTTTCAATATTGCAAAATCTAAATTGATAACCAGCTTAAAAGCAAAAGATTATGATTACGATCAACCGGTAAATGAAAATTCGATCAATGCATTAACTTTAGCTGATGTAAAAAGTTTTTATAGCCAGATATCTCCGGAAAAAACGTTTTTAACCATTGCAGGTGATGTGGAATTAAATACTGCCAAAGCTTCAGCAAAAAAAGCTTTTGGCAACTGGAACCGAATACAAGAACCTGCATTAACTGCAGCAAAGTAATATTAAAATTAAATTCAGGCCCTTTGATTTGTTCAAAGGGCTTTTTTATGCCCAAAATATTACAAGAGATTAAATTTAAACGGCACGTATTCAAGAAATCATTCAATATATTCGTTTTAAATAAAGCATCATTTCCGAAACCGACAGATGAAAAAAATACACTCACTCCTAATTTTTTTTACCATAATAGTAAAGACAATTACTTATTTGCAGTGCAAAGTATCGGAAATGACAACACTGAAAGCTTGCCAGTAGTGCCGGGCATTGGCCGGTGATAAAACATTTAGGATTTACCATTGTTTAAACTCAAATTTATAGCATGAAATTTAAACCGGTAGCTTTTGTCATCAATATTGCCATCACGTTGGGTATAGGTGCTTTAGGTGCATGGGCGACACTTCAATCTGTCAAAACCTGGTATCCAACATTAAAAAAACCTTCTTTTAATCCCCCAGATTGGCTTTTTCGCCCTGTTTGGACAATGTTGTATATACTTATTGGTATTGCAGCCTATCTGGTATGGATAAAGCGCGACAAAATTGTTCATTTTCCACGAACAGTTGCCATTTACCTTATCCAGTTAATTTTAAATTTAGGCTGGTCGTTCATTTTCTTTTACCTGCACGAAGTTGGCTTTGCGCTGGCTGAAATTATTTTACTGTTGATTTTCATTGTGATCAATGCAGTTATGTTCTATAAAATAAACAAATGGGCAGGACTGATTTTTATCCCATATTTTATTTGGGTAAGTTTTGCCACAATTTTAACTTATAACATTTTCATGTTGAACTAATTTTAAAAGAAAACCCTATTTTTAGAGAGTGGTAACTTTTAAAAGATTTTTGCTGATCCTCTTCGTTCTGTGCTGTAACCAATTGCAGGCGCAAAAGGTAGGACTTGTGTTTAGCGGAGGCGGTGCGAAAGGATTGGCGCACATTGGCACGTTAAAGGCTTTAGAAGAAAACCACATCCCTATTGATTACATTACCGGCACATCGATGGGCGGCATTGTTGGTGCCATGTATGCTGCAGGTTATAGCCCTGCTGAGATAGAAAAAATTGCGTTGAGCAACGACTTCCAGAATTGGGTAAATGGCCGTTACACGAGCGACTATACTTATTATTTTCAGAAAAATGCACCCAATGCCTCCATGCTAACTGCAAAAGTGGCTATTGATACCGGTTTTCATTTTAGTTTCCGCTCTAACCTGATTAATGATATTCCATTAAATTTTGCTTTTCTTGAGCTTTTCTCTCAGGCTTCTGCGGTATCAAAAGACAATTTCGACAATCTTTTTGTTCCCTATCGCTGTATGGTAGCAGATGTGCTTTCGCAAAAAAGCATAACGGTAAGCAAGGGAAGTTTAGCAGAAGCGGTAAGGGCAACCATGACAGTACCTATTATCTACCGGCCAATTAAACTAGACGGAAAATATGTTTTTGACGGCGGACTCTATAATAATTTCCCTGCCGATGTAATGGAAAGAGATTTCAAGCCTAATTATGTAATTGGTGCCAATGTTTCTTCTAAAACTTATAACGAGTACCCTAAAAACATCGACGATCGTTTAATGAACCGCTTTCTGGTTTACATGTTTTTATCTAAATCAGACTCTACCATGATCGGTAAAAATGGTGTATACATCCAACCCGATTTAGCTACTTATAGCACAACAAATTTTGCCCCTGTAGAAGAGTTGATCAAAAAAGGATATGATGCAACCATAGCCGATATGCCAAGAATTAAAGCATTAATCAGCAAAAGAGTAAGCGATGAAGAACTGGCAAAAAGAAGAGAAAAATTTAATGCAAGAAAACCTGAGTTAAAATTTAGCAACGTTATTGTATCAGGGGTTAATGCACAACAAAAAAAATATGTAGAAAGGCTATTTAAAAGTGACAAAACCACTTTTGATCTAAAGGATATCAGAAGGGGCTATTACAAACTGGTTGCCGACCAGACTTTCGAAACGGTATATCCTAAAATTTCTTATCAGGCTGCAACAGACAGTTATACCTTTGAGGTGGTTGCACAACCGAAGAAGAGCTTTAAACTCGAATTAGGTGGCAATATCTCCACAAGGCCAATCAGCAATGTTTTTTTGGGTGCCCAGTACAATTACCTCAACCGAAAATCGTACACTTTCGGAACCAGCTTTTACTCCGGTCGTTTTTACGAATCGGTGCAGGTAAACGGCCGGGTAGATTACCCAACTAAGTTGCCCTTGTTTCTCGCTGGCGAGTTAACCTACAATCACTGGAATTTCTATAATACCAGCCAGATATTTATCGAGAACCCACATCCTATTTATATCGAACAATCAGACCGGAAGATTGATCTGATGGTGGGCATGCCTTTAAATTACAATACGAAAATTGTCCTTCACTCTACCTTTATCAATAACAGTGATCATTACAGTCCCAACAATACCTTTGGTGTTGGAGATGTGTTGGATGAAACCGTTTTTAATGGATTTAGAGGTTCGTTAAACCTCGAAAAAAATTCACTCAACCGGAAACAATATGCCACAAACGGACAGAGTTTTTCTTTAAGTTTTAATTATACCACTGGTCGCGAAAATTACGATCCTGGTAATATTTTCCGCAATACCGCGGGTTTTGTAAAAATTCCCGGGAGTAGCCAGCTGCACCATTGGGGAAGCATTAAGCTCAGCCAGGAAAACTATTTTTTTCACCTTAAAAAATATACTTTGGGTTATATTGTTGAAGGTGTTATTTCAAATCAACCCTTATTTAGCAACTATTACGCAACACTTTTAACCGCTCCGGCCTTTTACCCGCTGCAAGATAGCCGCTCGCTATTTCTGGATAAGTTTAGGGCCAGCACTTATGCCGCCGGTGGAATAAAAAACATTTATAATGTTAAAAAAAATCTCGATTTTAGATTGGAAGGATACTTATTTTTGCCACATAAAGAGTTTGAGCTGAACAATTTCCAGGATGTAGATTACGCAAAAGCGATTACAAAATTACGCTATGCGGCCACTGCAGGTTTAGTTTATCATTCTCCACTTGGCCCCGTAAGCTTAAGTTATAATTTATATAATGATGCAGTTAAAAGAAATGGTGTATTATTGCATATCGGTTATTTAATTTACAATAAACGTTCTATCGAATGAAACGAATCTTAGTCTTATTATCCCTGTGTTTAATCGGCTTTTCCGGCTTTGCCCAAAATGCAGCAATCAACAATTTTCTGGTAAAAGAAAACCTACTTAAAAATAACAAACTAGCCATTATTGCAGCCGATTCGTTGAATAACCCCAACGAGAATATAAACGGAACCTACACCTTCAACGTGAGCGGTTTCACCCAGATTTTAAAATTTAACGATGGTATTGCCGTTCTGCCACTGCCAATAGATAAATCTACATTCGTTTACATCAAACACCAGAACGATACCGGTACACACAGCAAACTGGTATACGTGTATAAAAAAGATACCGATTTAAGTCCTTACGCCATTAATAGTTTGTGGCTGTTTATCATTCCCATAGCACTCATTATCATTGCATTCGCCTTCCGTAAACTCATCATATTTGTGGTGATTGTATTTTTGGTATTTGTATATTTTAACCACAGTAACGGACTAAACCTTTCTACCTTCTTCGAAAGTATTTTTGACGGGTTGAAGAACCTCGTCTGACCGCTAAAGTGATCTGTGAGGACACAAACCACGGCAGTGAGAGAGAACAATTGCATAAACGATCGTCATCCCTGAACCGAGCCTTAGCGAGCTCACCGAAGGTAATTTATTTCAGGATCTTTCTGGTTCAATTGGAATTCATGCTCACACTCGTTTCCAACGAGTGTGAAAATAACAAATCGTTTTTAACGATTAACTTTATTGTTTAGCACGAAAGGTTTAATGCAATTTCTATTTTTAGAAAAGCAAAGCCTGCGGTGCTTCGGTTCCGCCAGTCCCGCCCTTTGCTTAATCCCGATAAATTTAAACGATGATAAAAATATCACCTAAATCGGGATAACACTGTCGGTCGGGTTTATTGAACATAAGTCCTTCATTCCTGTGAACCTTCAGCTATAGTGATCTGTGAGGACACAGACCACGGAAAACAAATTGTATAAACGGTCGTCATCCCTGAACCGAGCCTTAGCGAGCTCACCGAAGGTAATTTATTTCAGGATCTTTCTGGTTCGATTGGAATTTCATGCTCACGCTCGTTTCTAACGAGTGTGAAAATAACAAATCGTTTTTAACGATTAACTTCATTGTTTATCACAAAAGATCTAATGAATTTCTATTTTTTAGAAAAGCAAGGCCTGCGGTGCTTCGGTTCCGCCAGTCCCGCCCTTTGCTTAATCCCGATAAATTTAAACGATAATAAAAATATCACCTAAATCGGGATAACACTGTCGGTCGGGTTTATTGAACATAAGTCTTTCATTGATGCTCACGCTCGTTTCTAACGAGTGTGAAAATAACAAATCGTTTTTAACGATTAACTTTATTGTTTAGCACGAAAGGTTTAATGCAATTTCTATTTTTAGAAAGCAAGGCCTGTGGTGCTTCGGTTCCACTAGTCCCGCCCTTTGCTTAATCCCGATAATTTAAACACTAATAAATATATCATCTAAATCGGGATAACGCTATCGGCCGGGTTATTGAACATAGGTCTTTCATTGATGCTCACGCTCGTTTCTAACGAGTGTGAAAATAACAAATCGTTTTTAACGATTAACTTCATTGTTTATCACAAAAGATCTAATGCAATTTCTATTTTTTAGAAAAGCAAGGCCTGTGGCGCTTCGGTTCCACTAGTCCCGCCCTTTGCTTAATCCCGATAATTTAAACACTAATAAATATATCACCTAAATCGGGATAACGCTGTCGGACTGGTTTATTTTACCCCCAATAGTAGCACATTTTAAGCCTCCTAAACCCGATCGAAGCGGGATGCCGATTTTTCATCGGCAGAAGCGGGAGCGGGACTGCTGTAAGCTAAAAGCTTCTGAAATTGCTTTACAAAAACCCTAGTCTCGACAGACAACAACAATCACTATAATTATTTTTGATTACTAATTTTTTTAGTAAATTTGATTTATGGAAAATCTATTTTTAGTGTGTTTAGTCCCTCCCATTTCTATTGTAGAAGACATTAACGAGATCAGAACCTACATTTCAGACAAATTTAATGTGCACGAATCATTAAAACGTCCGGCACATATTACCTTATACCCTCCGGTAAAATTGTCGGATTACCATACGGAAAAAAGTTTTTTCAAAGCTTTAACAGATGCTTCCTTCCATCAACCCTTTACACAGGTACTCCGAAATTTCAATTCATTTCCTGAACATACCTTTTATCTCGATGTTGAACAAAATGAAGGATTAATGCTCTTGGAAAAACAGCTAACCAAAGTCCTGCAACCTTTAAAATTGATTGAAAAAAAAGAAAAATTCAATCCACATTTAACATTGGCTTTCAGAGATGTAAAACCACCCGTTTTCAAACAGATTTCTGCTGAATTTAAAGACCGTAAATTTAAACGGGAATTCCTGGTTTCATCCTTTTCTGTTTACAAGCATATAGATAGAAGGTGGCAGCCCTTTAAAGAATTCTCTTTTAAAGATCCCGATACAAAACCCAAAGCTTTAAGTCTTTTTGGTTAATTAAAACGGCATACCTATACCAAAATTGTATTGTATAAAACGATAGGTATCAGGCCCATGTTTAGCATTATAAGTATCTTTAAAATCTCTCGCTCCGGATAAAAACTTACTGATCACCCATTGATCTGAACCCGAGAACTGGGGATCTTTAAGTTTTAAGCCCACATCAAACCTAAACACAAAATATTGCACATCGTATCTCAATCCTACACCTGTTCCAACAGCCAGCTGCTGTGCAAATTTACTTAATCTAAATACGGTTTGTTCATCAAGTGTTGGCGTTGAAACGAGAATTGATTCGCCTTTACGTAGGTTCCATACGTTACCAATATCAACAAAAGCTGCGCCTTTTAATGTTGCACCAAGAAACTTCTTGGCCACGGTAAAACGGTATTCAAAATTGGTCTCAATCCGCATGGTTCCAAGCTGATCAAGCCCAAAAAATGCCCTTCTTAGCGTATCACTTCTTAAAAGACCTCTATCGTAGTTACCAGGCCCAATGGTTCTTGCCTGCCAGGCCCTTATTCCGCTCGATCCACCAGCAAAAAACTGCTTTTCGAATGGAATACCTGTTAACAACGAATTTCCATAAGCATAAGCTACACCTGCGTTTAAACGGGCCACAAACTGCCGCTCCCCACCCAAGTGTTTGTACCACCTGAGGTCAACCTCCGGGCGCATATATTGGTTAAATGGCAAGCCCAGTATTTTCGCAGGATCGTTGTTTGCAGGATCATTTTTATTGCCGCTTAATTTGGATATGCCCTGCAACAGATTACCCGCAATATCCATCCCTGCCCTTAAATAAACAAAAGACCGGTATTCATTTAGCTTATTTGCATTTAAGGTATAGGTATATTTCATCCCCAGGGTTAAATCTTTACGCCCTAACAATGTTGAGTAGTACAGGTTATTCAATTTGGTTTGAGGATCAACATTAGGGGCTAAATTACCAAAGCGGTATTCGAAATTCAGTGGGGTAAAAGAGTGTAACTTAGATTTGGTTTCAAACCAATCGTAAGTGATCGAATTGATAAAAATTCTTCTTACTGATACATCTTTCTGTAAAGCATAAATATAACTGCTTGCAAAAGTGGTGTGTGGCATTCCATTACCACCTAAAACCGGGTTGTAGAAAGGAATCATCAATCTGGGCACCGAAATACTAGCACTGATTGAAAAATCGCGCTGATAAATATCACTAAAGGGTTTAGCGCCGTTGCCAATTCTTGATTGCAAACCACCTTTTACCTGAAGTTCAAATCGTTCTGCTCCTCTGAAAATGTTATTATTGGTATAGGTATTTCCAAGAGTAAACCCTACTGTACCTCCATTAAACGGCACCTCACCTTCCACACGGTTAGTCATCACCTTTTGTGGAATAAGCTGGATTACAGCATTTACTTTATTTGAGGTACTGTCTCTCCTGAAATAATCGATTTTTACATTTTTAAAGATATTGAGTTCATATAATCGATCGTAAGTGAGGTTTTCATTCCTGATATCGTAAAGGTCGCCTTGCTTCAGAAAATCATACCTCACAATTGGGTTTCTGCGGTAGCGTTTGGAAAAATCGGTGAATATAATGCCGTTAACCGTGTCTTTGCTAAGCTTATAACGCACAGAATCAGGAAAACCATCAGGGTTAGGTGCAATAATCATGTGGGTAAATCCAATATTGAACTGCTTATGTTCGCCATCGTTAGGGTTGGCTACATTCAGGTTCAGATCAATTTTATTGGTTTTAGAAGTAGGCTCTGCACCATAAACGTCGAAATTAACATAGGGCCTTAAGAAATAAAAATACCCATTTTCTTTCATGATGCGGTAAATCTGTTCCCTTTCGTACGTTAAAGAGTCTTCATCGTACTGCATTCCCTTGTGTAAATGGGTTATTTTAGCCTTATTCGATTCGTAAAGGTTTTTAATATTTGTATTTGGTATTGAATCGGAAAGTTTATCAATAAGATAAGCAGGCCCGGGTTTTGCGCTGAATACAATTTCGGCCTTTTTATCTGCAATCTTTATAGCAGAAGTAACTTCGGCCTGGCGATAGCCCTTACTTTTTAAAAATTTCTGGATCTGTGTTCTGGAAATTTCGACCAGCGTGCTATCTAAAATGGCTGGAGGCGTACCAAACGGCTTAATATCACTGGTTTTATACCGACCATCTTTAGTATTAAACAGGTTATATAATGGCACCTGAATACTCAGCTTAGAAGCCGGCCTGATATCTTTCTGAACATAGTTATAAGCCTGTTCTTCAAACTTAGCATCAACACTGTCTATAGTTACCTTTTTCACTATCGATTGATAGTCGGCAATGTATTTAGTTGATGAGCAGGCCTGAATTAAAACAATAATAAATAGTAATATTGCAGTGCTTTTCAGTTTAATATTTATTGAGTTTTGGTATGCTTTCAAAATCACAGATTAGTTTTATAAAATCGTTACATCAAAAAAAATATCGTAAAGAACATGGTTTGTTTATTGTTGAAGGTATAAAATCCATAAAAGAATTTTTCCAATCAAGCTACCAGATCCACACTATATTTTACAACAGCGAACAATACAATTTGTTACCCAAATTACCCGCAAATATAAACTTATTTGAAGTAAAGAACGCCGAATTAGACAAGATTAGTACGCTGCAAACGCCACAAGGCTTTTTAGCGCTTGTTCATATCCCCAAAAACAAAGAATTAGAGCTAAAAGAGCTAAAAAATCAGTTTACTTTAGTTTTAGATGGTGTTCAGGATCCGGGTAATATGGGCACCATTATACGTACGGCAGATTGGTTTGGTTTTAAAAACATAATTTGTTCTGTCGACTGTGTAGAAGTATTTAACCCAAAAACGGTACAGGCTACCATGGGCTCTTTGGCACGGATAAATGTTTATGAAGCAGATTTACCAGCATTGTTAGAGAAGAATACCATTCCTGTTTTCGGAGCATTATTAGATGGCGAATCGATTTACAAAACGCAATGGGGAGCTGAAGGATTGGTGATTTTAGGTAATGAAGGAAAGGGAATATCGGCAGAAGTGATCAAAAAAATAAATAAACCGGTTACCATTCCAAAAATTGGGGAGGCAGAATCTTTAAATGTAGCCGTAAGTGCCGCAATCTTTTGCGCTGAGTTAGTGAGAGTTCGAAATTAAATTAAGATATTATTTGCAGGCTAACTAATAATTGCTATTTTTGCAGCCTTGAATTTAAGGGTCGAGTGGCCGAGTGGCTAGGCAGAGGTCTGCAAAACCTTCTACAGCGGTTCGAATCCGCTCTCGACCTCCATTTGTACAAATAAAATAATTAAAAGGTTATTACCATGGCAGTTACCAGATTAAAAAGAAAAGACAGAAGAAATAAAAATACAGCTCACCAAGAGGTTGCATTTTTAAAGAGAGCAACTAACATCGAGTTAGGAAGCCGCTCTGCACAACCTAAAAGCGATCAATTAGCTAAAAACAATGCTGTTTTAGCTACTTTGACTAAATAGTTTTTAGAAATTCTTCTTAAAGATTTAAAGTATCCTTCTGATCAAAGGATGCTTTTTTTTATGCTTTATATTTTTTCACATTCAAATAAACTATTTTAAAACATGAACACTAAAAAACGCTTATCAGTTTTCATTATTATTTTAATCAGCTCGTTATCAACAAAAGCTCAATATTCTAAAGATAACGTAGAAACTAATCTAAATTCGTTCTCAACTATTAATGGCCAATGGCGATCAGTTACTCCAGCAAATAATACACTTGGAACTACGTTCTACCAGGGATTGAATTTTGGCTACGACGCAAATAATTATGTAAGTATTACCAATCCGATTTCAACGAACGAACTTTATTTCGGCAGATGGGGTTATTCTTGGAAAGGCTGGAACAGGATTTGGCATTCAGGAAATCTAAACAACACGGAAGTTGATTTTAATGCAAAAGCAATTAACTGCTCAAAAATGTTTTTAAATATTCCTGGCTCTGCAGAGCTAATTAACGGACTAAATATTGATATACAATCTTTTGGCACCAGCGAAAACGCCTTGAGAAGTTCGTTTTTTAAAGTTAGGGATATTGGGGCAGGCAATTTTATTCCTTTTATTATACGCGGCGATGGAAATGTAGGCATTGGTATTGCTAACCCAACTGTAAAATTGGATGTAGATGGAACCATTCGCGCAAAAGAAGTAAAAGTCTGTATAAATCAGGGCTGCGATTTTGTTTTCAGTAAAGATTACAAATTAATGCAACTCGATGATCTTGAAAAATTTGTTACGACTAAACAGCATCTTCCCGAAATTGCTTCTGAAAAAGATATGATCTCCAATGGATTAGAAATGAAAGAATTTCAGCTAAAACTATTACAAAAAACAGAAGAAATGACACTTTATATCATTAACCTTAACAAAAGGGTGAAAGCCCAGGACCAAAAGATAAAGTCTCTTGAGGAAAGATTAAAATTAAAAAGATAATATATTGTTAATCTCGGAGCATCTTTCTGATCAAAGGATGCTTTTTTTATGCCTTGATTTTTCCTTTAATAATTTCTCTTTTTTAATTTCAGTTTATCATCATAACTAGTTTATTGTAAGAAATGAGCCTCACAAATAATTACATTTTCACATCGGAGCGATTAGGATTCAGAAACTGGAACTCACTTGATTAACCCGATGCACGGGATAAATACTGATAAAGAAGTAATGGAGTTTTTCCCGGGTATGCCATCAAAAGAACAAACCATTGAATTTATTAACAGAATGCTAAAACAATTTGAAGAAAAAGGATTTTGCTATTTCGCCGTAGAAAAATTAGAAAATAAAGAATTTATAGGTTTCATCGGGCTATCAGAACAAAATTACAACGCTGAATTTACACCTTGTATTGATATAGGTTGGAGAATAAAAAGTAGTGAATGGAATAAAGGTTTTGCTACGGAAGGAGCAAGAAAATGCCTTGATTATGCTTTGAATGTTTTAAATATTCAAAACGTGTATTCAGTTGCTCCAAAATGCAACAAAAAATCAGAATACATCATGGCAAAAATTGGCCTGACAAAACTATGTGAATTTGAACACCCCCTATTAATTAATAATGACAGACTTAAAACTTGTGTCTTATATAAAAAATAACTTCTTTCTCTTTACTTCAAAATGAAACAACTATTCACAATATTATTTTTCACTATTGCATCGCTTGAAATACATGCTCAAAGAAATACCTTATATTCAAAAGCTTATGGTGCAAACACCAACCCTCCAGTAATTTTTATTCACGGAGGACCAAGAGGAAATTCGACACTTTTTGAAGGAACAACAGCTCAAGTATTGGCAAGTAAGGGGTTTTATGTAATCGTATACGATCGTCGTGGTGAAGGGCGTTCAATTGACACAGCGGCAAAATTTACCTTCAAGGAAGCAATTGACGATTTAAACGGACTTTTAAAATTCTATAAAATCAAAAAAGTAAATATTATTGCACATAGTTTCGGCGGCTTAGTGGGTACACTCTATGCGGAACAACATCCTGAAAAAGTAATATCATTAACTCTTGCAGGTGCATTATTTTCTCAACAGGAAACCTACGATCACATTTTAAGAACAACCAAAAAAATATATGAAGAAAAACATGACAGCTTGATGGTCTCTAAAATCTTAGGAATTGAAAACCTGGATAAAAATTCGGCCGAATACAGAAAACAATGTTATGAAATTGCGAGCAAATGCAACTATTTTAAGATGCCGCATCCAACAGCAGAATCTAAAAAACTCTGGACTGCTTATGAACTTGGAAATTTCAATAAGGTTAACATCAGAAATGATAAAGCGCCAATACTTTTTTATGAAAATGAAAGCAGAAATAATATTGACACAAAACCTATTTTAAAAAAATTAAAAAACCTGGTCAGTTTGTATGCTATTTATGGAGGGGAAGATAAAATATTTTCAGTAAAACAACTTATCGATATGAAGTCGATAGTAAGTGAAAAAAACTTTTCGATTATCGAAAATTGTTCTCATTACCCATTTGTAGACCAGCAAAAAATTTTTATAGAAACCTTAACAAAGTGGATAAAATAAGTAATAACACATTGCTAATCTGAAATATCTAATGCATCTAAACGCACATTAGCCGCAGAAAAATCCGGAATTAAGAGAGATTATCCTGCATCAATAGGCTATATCCAAATTGCCCCCCTTACTTTACCAGGGCTTTGCAAATCGATTTAATTAACCCTGGCCCCTCATATATAAAACCAGTATACAATTGAATTAAAGATGCTCCGGCATCCAGCTTCTCTTTTGCATCTTCTGCGGAATGGATCCCACCTACCCCAATAATCGGGAAAGCTTTGTTTGATTTTTCTGAAAGATAACGAATGACTTCAGTAGAGCGTTCTTTAACTGGTTTCCCACTCAATCCGCCGGTTTCAGCTTTTAATTGCTGCTCTGTGGCCAGGTTTTCCCTGCTGATGGTGGTATTGGTCGCGATAATACCTGCAATCTTCGTTTCTGCTACAATCTCTATAATATCGTCTAATTGCGCATCAGTTAAGTCAGGCGCAATTTTTAACAGAATCGGACGTGAAATATCGTTTTTACGGTTGCGCTGTTGTAAGGTATTCAGAATTTTTTTCAGGGGCTCTTTTTCCTGCAGTTCGCGTAAACCAGGCGTATTTGGCGAACTTACATTTACTACAAAATAGTCTACCACATCAAAAAGACGGTCGAAACATTTAATATAGTCGCTTACTGCATCTTCATTTGGTGTAGCCTTGTTTTTACCGATATTTCCACCCACTACAATATCAGGATGTTTATCTTTCAGCAAGCGCAAACGCTCGGCCATTACATCCACTCCCTTATTATTAAAGCCCATCCGGTTAATTAAGGCTTCATCGTTAGGTAAACGGAACATACGGGGTTTATCATTTCCTGGCTGAGGCATTGGTGTTACCGTACCCACTTCAATAAATCCGAATCCTATATTACTAAGTGGTTCCACATATTCACCATTTTTATCAAATCCGGCAGCCAGGCCAACAGGATTTCGGAATTTTATTCCAAAAACCTCACGCTCTAAACCTTTAATGTGTACATCAAAGCTGCTACGGATAATGGTTTTACCCAGTGGAAATTTATCATTAAACCACTTTAACCGCTTCACTACAAAATAATGTACATTTTCAGGGTCAAATTTGAAGAATATTGGTTTAATAAGGCGATACATGGCACGAAGATAAGAACTTAATGGGAAAAAGGAAAATGGGACAGTTTTCAGTTACCAATTCTCAGTTACCAGTAAACTAATGAACCAATGACCAATTAAACTCCTCATCCATTTTCCTTTTCAATCATTCTAGTATGCTGCTGTAAACTGCTCCTGGTGATGTGTATTATTTTCCAATTCATCCGCAATAACTATCGCCAAATCTTCTACCGATAAAATAGAACGGCCTTCTTCATTAAAAACAGGGCTTGTTTTACCCAAACGGTATTTTCCGGTACGGCCAGTAGTGATACCCTGGTGCATCTCAATAGCCGGACTAAAAAACAACCAATCTAATTCTTTCTCTTGCTTTAGCGTATTAAAATAATCTCTTACTGCTGTTGCACCTGGCTTGTATTCGGCAGGGAAGTTTGGTCCGTCTACGATTTGGTGACCATCAATCTGCAAAGTACCCGCTCCACCAATAAAAATGTAACGTTTAACGCCCGATGCTTTTACAGCAGCCTGAATGGCATTTGCGCCCTCTACTGTATCGTTATATAAATTTGGATTGGTCCAGCCTGCGTTAAAAGCACTTACCACCGCATCCGCTCCTTTTAAAGCTGCCGCTAATTTTTCGGTTTCTAAAACATCAACAGCAGTTTTAGTCACAAGATCATCGGTACTTTCAATTTTGGCGGTATCGCGTGCAATGGCGATCACTTCATTTCCACGACTTACTAATTCGTTCAAAATGGCTTTGCCTACAAATCCGGAGGCCCCAATTAATGCTACTTTCATATTATTTAATTTTAATTAACTTATTATTATAAAATTGTAATGTTTTTTATTACAGTTATATCCAAAAAAAAATTATTCAAACGCCGAGGCAAAATCTGCCAATGTCTGTTTTGATAAATTAGCGATTAGCGCATTCTCTGCATTGCTATACAGGGAATCTAAATGTTGATTGATCTGTCTACCGATCGGACATTTAGGATTCGGTTCATTTTTATGTTGCCCCAACACATTGCTGCTTCTAACCGATTGGTACACTTCACCCAGATTAATATCTTTGGCGCTTTTAGCCAGAAATGAACCTCCTCCCTTACCTTCTTTACTTTCAACAAAACCATGTTTGCGTAAATTCATAATTTCCTTGCGGACCAAAACAGGATTAATATTGATACTTCCGGCCAGGTACTCTGAACTCACAACAGCACCTTTCGCCTCATTTAATAAGGTTAAAATGTGTAGGGAGATTGGAAACCGGCTATTGCTCATTCTGTAACTATTTTTATTACAGAACAAAAGTAAGAAGGTTTTATCAGAATCAAAATTTATTTTACAATTTCTAATAACGCTTGGTCACTACGCTCAGGAGACAGTTTTTCCTATTTGACTTTCCACCTGAAAAAAGCCTTTAAATTTCGTACTTTTGCAGCCGAAATGATTTCAATAAATAATTTAACTTTCCTGATTGGCTCAAGAGCCTTGTACGATGACGCGAACTGGCACATAAAACCTGGCGATAGAGCCGGTTTGATTGGCGCCAATGGAACAGGAAAATCAACACTTTTAAAAATAATTGTAGGCGAATACGCACCGAGTTCAGGTACTGTTTCCATGTCGAAAGACCTGAAAATTGGCTACTTAAACCAGGATTTACTTTCTTATGATTCGCACCATAGCATTTTGCACGTGGCCATGGAAGCTTTTGAGCGCCAAAACCAGTTGCATGATGAAATTGAAGAACTACTTAAAAAAATCGAAACTGATTATAGCGAAGAGGTTTTATTTAAATTAAGTGATAAACAGCAGGAGTTTGAAGCTTTAGATGGCTATAACATCGAATATAGAGCTAACGAAATCCTGGCTGGTCTGGGTTTTAGTACTGCAGATCAGTTACGTCCGTTAAATACCTTCTCCGGAGGGTGGCGTATGCGGGTAATGCTGGCCAAAATATTATTGCAAACCCCTGATATCTTATTACTGGATGAGCCTACCAACCACATGGATTTACCTTCTATTAAATGGCTGGAAAACTATTTAATGGGTTTTGAAGGTGCCATTGTAATTGTATCTCACGATAGGTATTTCTTAGATAAAATTGTAAACCGTACGGTCGAATCACGTAAGGGCAAGTTAACTGTATATGCAGGTAACTATAGCTTCTATGTGGAAGAAAAAGCCTTACGTGGAGAAATCCAAAAGGGTGAATTTAAAAATCAACAGGCCAAAATTAAACAGGAAGAACGTTTAATTGAGCGTTTTAAAGCGAAGGCGAGCAAGGCTAAAATGGCTCAATCGCGGATGAAAGCTTTAGACAAGATGGAGCGTATTGATGATGTTGATGATGATAACCCAACCGTAAATTTTGCTTTCAAATTTTCTAAACCATCAGGCAGGCACGTGGTGCGGATAGAGCATGCCAACAAGAGCTATCCAAATGTGCACATTTTGGATGATGCTGAAGGTGTAATTGAAAAAGGCGATAAAATTGCCTTGATTGGTGCAAACGGTAAGGGTAAATCTACTTTATTGAGAATGATTGCCGGAACTGAAAAATTTGAAGGTTTCTGCGAAACAGGGCATAATGTTACCACCACTTTCTTTGCACAGCACCAATTGGAGTCGCTGCATTTAGAAAATTCAATTTTAGAAGAATTACAGGCATTTGCCCCAAAACATAGCGATACCGAATTACGGAGTATTTTAGGTTGTTTTCTTTTTACCGGTGATGATGTTTTCAAAAAGATCAAAGTGCTTTCCGGAGGAGAAAAATCGCGTGTGGCTCTTGCTAAATCTTTAACAACAGATTCTAACTTCCTGATTCTGGATGAGCCGACCAATCACCTGGATATCCAATCGGTAAATATCCTGATTCAGGCACTGGACCAATTTGAAGGTACTTTTATTGCCGTATCTCACGATAGGTATTTCTTAGATAATGTGGCCAACAAAATCTGGTTTATAGAAGGCGGAAAAATTAAACAATACCCTGGTACTTATGCCGAATATGAAGAGTGGAATAGCAAAAGGGTAATTCCTGTTGCGAAACCTATTCCGGTTAAAATGCCAGAAAAACCAAAAGAAGAACCAAAACCAATTACTCCCAATACGGCGAACCAGTTGAAAAAGCTGAATGACGAGCTGCAAAAAACAGAGAAACTGATTACCGAACTGGAGCAGAACGTTAAAAACATTGAAGCAGAACTGGCGGATGAAAATGTTTACGCCAAAGCCGATAAATTAGCAGAAGCCAACAAACGTTATTTAGCAACTAAACAAGATTTAGATAACAGCCAAAGTAAATGGGAAACACTGGCTGCTGAGATTATGGAGCTGGAGGGTTAGTTTTAATGTGCAGTCAGATCTTACCATCTGATTGTTAAGTGATCCTTAGAAAATCCAAAAAATAGAATTTGAATGCAAATTAAGATCAGTGTCAGATAGTAATATCCGACACCACGAGAAAAGCATATTAAGGCCACAGAAATTCTGTGGCTTTTTTTGTTGCCACGGAAGCTCAGAAACACGGAGATTAATGTTTCAAGTTATGTCATACTGAGGCACGAAGCATCTGTTTCATAGGTTGCAGATGCTTCGTGCCTCAGCATGACAGCATATTCAAGGTTGCTGTGAAAAGAAAAAACCACTGTATAATTCGTAATTATTTCCTTCTTAGATAGATCCCTCCACTACGGTCTTTTCATGTAGAAACATCTTTTGATTTGGATTTTTTATACGTTTTGCTAGCTTGCTTTAATAAATTACAGGTTTTACCGAAGAACGCCGTCAATCCCAAGGGCCTGAGAAATCAAAAAAACAGTTGCAGGAAAGAACAAATCGCATTGCCAAACCTAAAACGCAGTGGTTTTGTGTTCATAGACGCTAATTTAAAGCTTTAAGGAATATTGAACACAAAACGAAGTGCCACTGTTTTTTTGATGCGCGTAGGGTTGTGTAAAAGGCCCATTGTTGGATTGACAAAGCGCTTTGGGTACTTTGGCGCTCCAAAGTACCATGCCACCGCGGCATAGAGCGGAAAAACAATGTTTTCATAATTAATGTTTTATGAAAAAAATGCCTTTTAGTAGCTGGAAAGATGCTGATAGTAATATCTAACACCACGGCTAATCCTTGCCAACCAAACGCTAACCCAATTTTGTCACTTCCCAATAAAACTTTACTTTTAGCCATGCAGAAAATATTAATTCCGGTTTTATTTTTCATCTCTACCCTGGCCTTTGCGCAAAACGACAAAACGTTTACCAACGAGAATAAAATTTATCTTCCAAATATTAAAACTGTACTTTGCTATAACAGCAATAAAGAGCAAAGTTTACCTGTTATTATGCTCAATTCGTCAGAAACAATTACTTTTTCTTTTGATGACCTGCTGGCAGGCACCCAAAATTACTGGTACACCATCGAACATTGTACCGCAGAATGGGAAACTTCTAAAATTTCGAGCATCGATTATCTGGGGAGTTTTAATGACGACCGCATCATCAATTATCGCTATTCTTCTAACACCACACGAAAATATACACACTACGAAGTCAGCTTACCCAATACTCAACTCCAACCCAAAATCGGTGGCAATTATGTATTAAAAGTCTATTTAGATGGCGACAAAAACAAACCGGTTATTTCGCAGCGCTTCTACATACTCGATAGTCAGGTAGCTGTAGCAGCAGAAGTAAACAATTCCATGCAGGTAGAAAACAGGAACTACAAACAAAAAATCAACTTCACCATTAACCATACTTTCCCCATCCCTAACCCCTATCAGGATATAAAAGCGGTGGTGATGCAGAATTTTAATGCGAATACCATTCAGGTTAATACCAAACCAGCCTTTGTACGGCCAAACCAATTGGTTTATAATGACCTCAATACGAATGATTTTTGGGGAGACAACGAATTCAGGAAATTTGATACGAGGAGTTTGCGTTACAAGGCAGATAATGTGAAGGATATTTATCGCGATAATCAATCCGTAAATGTTATACTTTTCCAGGATGCATCCAGAACTGTAGGTGCGTTTGCCAACCAGTACGACGAGAACGGAAACTTTTTTATCCGCAATACCGACGGGCGCGACGATAAAACAGAAGCAGAGTATATGAGTGTTTTATTTACTTTAAATGCCCCGGCACCCAGCCCTAACGGCGATGCTTATGTTGTTGGCCGGTTTAACAATTTTACCATGAGCAATGAAAATAAACTGCTCTATGATGCCAATAGGAAACAGTTTTATGGTAACGTTATACTTAAACAGGGCCTATACGATTATGAGTATGCCTGGTATAATAAAGACACCAAACTAATGGAAACCAAACCTTTCGAGGGTGCATTTTTCCAGACCGAAAACAGTTACCAGATTTTCGTTTATTACCGCCGCCCGGGTGCGCGTTGGGATACCCTTGTTGGTTATACCAATCTAAGCAATAAAGTTGCAGACAGAAGGTAAGTCAGCTTGCAATGATGATGTGTCAAAATGCAAGGAAATATAAGCTTAAATGACCTCATATTTGTGCTTTAGTTTGGGTTATTTGGCGCCTTACATGAACGGTCGTCACCCTGAACTTGTTTCAGGGTCTTTATAGCAAGGCGGTTTAACAGGAAAGATGCTGACCACGATTAGCTAAGATCAACTTAAAAATCTTCTCTCCAATTAGATTCTGAAACAAGTTCAGGATGGCGATAGCTTTATTTGTCAACCTGACTTTTAATATTGCCATCCTTACCTTTATTGTTACATAAATTTTCTTTGTTTTAAATGTGGTTTTTTACTTTAGTGTTTCAGAAAGCTAACCAGATAAACACGTAGAGAATTAAGTGTATCTAACCAAAAATTATGTTTAAAAAATTAATTGCCGCAGCATTAATAGCCTATCCCTGTGCACATATTTCAGCACAAACTTCTACTGATTCCTACACACAATCCATTAATGGAACAAAATTAAAATTCGATATGCAGGCTATACCAGCAGGCAAATTTAAAATGGGAAGTAAAACAGGAAAACCAGATGAGCAACCTGTTCATGAGGTAAAACTTGATGCTTTCTGGATTGGAAAACACGAAGTAACCTGGGATATTTTCGAACCTTTTCTTTACCGCGATTACGAAAAACAAGCCAGTACAAGTGCTATTCCTGCTGAAGTAGATGCCGTTACCAGGCCCACAAAACCCTACCTCGATATGACTTTTGGTATGGGTAAAGCGAACCAGCCAGCGGTAGCCATGACACAATATAATGCCATCCAATTTTGCAAATGGCTTTACATGCGTACAGGTGTTTTTTATCGGTTACCAACAGAGGCAGAATGGGAATACGCCTGTAAAGCCGGAACAGAAAGCAATTATGCTTTTGGTGATGATGCGACTAAACTAGGCGATTATGCCTGGTATAAAGACAACAGCGACAACAAAACACACCAGGTAGGACAAAAAAAACCAAATCCATGGGGATTATTTGATATGTATGGAAACGTTAGCGAATGGACATACGACCAGTATATCGCTGATTTTTACAGTCAAAGCAAAGGTAAAACTGCAGAAAACCCGGTGGCAGCACCCGAAAAGCTCTACCCAAATGTAGTTCGCGGTGGCTCTTATGATGAAACACCAAATAATTTAACCTCAACAGCCAGACTGGCTTCTGATCCGTCATGGAAACAATTAGATCCACAGATCCCGAAAAGCAATTGGTGGTTCCCCGAAGCTCCTTTTGTAGGCATGCGCCTGGTACGCCCAGTAAAAACGCCTTCAAAAGCAGATATAGATGCGTATTACAATAAGCAACCGATAAAAGACCTTTAAAAACACAACCCTAACCAAAATAAAATTAAACACATGAAAAAACCAATTAACCAACAAGATCGTCGCGATTTTCTAAAAGCAACAGCCATGCTGGCCGGCGGGGCCATGTTAAGCAGCATTCCACTGGCCGGAGCTTATGCATCAGGATCTGATACCATAAAAATTGCCTTAATAGGCTGTGGCGATCGTGGTACCGGAGCAGCTTTCCAGGCCTTGAGCACTAAATTTAATATTAAACTGGTTGCCATGGCCGATGCTTTCCAAGATCGTTTAGACAGCAGCTACCAATCTTTAAGTTCGAAATTTGCAGCAAAAATGGATGTTCCAAAAGAACGCCAGTTTGTAGGTTTTGATGCTTATTTAAAAGCCATTCCATTGGCCGATGTAGTGTTGTTAACCACACCTCCGGGCTTCCGTCCGATCCATTTCGAAGAAGCGGTTAAACAGAATAAACAAATTTTCATGGAAAAACCTGTTGCTGTAGATGCACCGGGCATTAGAAAAGTATTGGCCGCAGCCGAAGAAGCAAAAAAGAAAAAATTAAATGTTGTGGTAGGTTTACAACGCCGTTACCAGACCAACTATCGCGAGTCGATGAAACGCATTAACGACGGTGCCATAGGCGATATCATGTCAGGCCAGGTATATTGGAACAGCGGTGGCGTTTGGGTACGTCCGCGCACAGCAAATCAAACCGAAATGGAATACCAAATGAGGAACTGGTATTATTTCAACTGGTTATGCGGCGATCATATTGTTGAACAACATGTACACAACATCGATATTGCCAACTGGATTAAAAATGGACATCCGGTTTCGGTACAGGGAACAGGTAGCCGTGCCTGGAGAACCGGAAAAGACTATGGAGAGATTTATGATAACCACTCTATCGAATTAACGTATGCCGATGGCGCCGTAATCAATAGCCAGTGCAGGCATTTTGAAGGCATCAGTAACCGTGTGGATGAAACTTTTCAAGGCACCAAAGGCAAAATTTACCTTTCAGGCAGCAACCAGGCCATTATGAAAGATTACAGTGGCAAAGAGCTTTATAACCACAATACCAAAGGAAATGCAAATCCATACCAAACAGAGCACGACGAACTGTTCGATGCGGTTTCTAAGGGAGAATATAAATTCAGTAATGTAGACTATGCTGCAACAAGCACATTCTCGTCAATTATCGGTCGTTATGCTACCTATTCTGGCCAGACCATTAAATGGGATGAGGCTTTAGCTTCGAACATCAGTTTAATGCCTGAGCGTTTTGCATGGGATGCGAACCCAAGGTTAATGCCTGATGAAAAAGGACTATACCCTATTGCCATACCCGGCCAAACCAAGGTAATCTAAAATTAAATTGATGCGCTACAGGTTTTTGCTTTTCATTTTGCCACTGATTTTTGCCTTTTCATTTAAAAAAGAATTGCAGCAGTATAAAATCGATGGTTTTGCACAGGGAACCGATTATGCAATAATGTACTATGCTACTGATAGTTTAGCCACGAAGGCTGGCATAGATAGTTTATTGAACGAAATTGATTTATCGATGTCGCTTTACAAAAAGGGATCATTGATAAATCAATTTAATGCTGCCGAAAAAGAAATTAAAACCGATCGTTTTATGAACGACGTGCTTAAAAGGAGTTTTGAGATCAACCAGGATACCAAAGGCATTTTCGATATTACTGTTGCTCCATTGGTACAAGCCTGGGGTTTTGGACCAAAAGAGGCTAAAAACGAACCCGATCCGGCAGTCATTAAATCGATATTGGCCTGTGTAGGCATGAAAAACCTGAAGCTAAAGAATGGTTTATTAAGCAAACTAAAGCCCTGTATACAAATCGATTTAAATGGAATTGCTCAAGGTTATAGTGTCGATTTAATTGCCGCTTATCTCGAACAAAAAGGAATTAAACAATATGTAGCCGAACTGGGAGGCGAAATTCGGATTTCAGGACCTAAACCCAATGGCGAAACCATAAAAATTGGCATTGAAGGTCCGGATAAGGATGGAACCCCGGTAATCAGACATATCGCTGCAATAAATTCAGGCGCAATTACCACTTCAGGCAATTACCGGAAATTCCACCAGAGCGGAAAGAAAAAAATTTCTCATCTGATCGACCCTAAAACAGGATATCCTTTAGATAATGAAATGATTAGTGTAACGGTATACGCCAAAGATGCCGTTACAGCCGATGGATATGATAATGCCTTAATGGCCATGCACCTCAAAGATGCCATGGCTTTCGTAGAAAGCAGGAAAAACCTTGAGGCTTATTTTGTGTACCATCAAAAAGATGGCAAAGTAGCCGATACGCTAACTACAGGATTCAAAAAATTAATTATACGCTAATCTGTTAAAACTAAACCGATGAAAAGAAGTGAGTTTATAAGAAATAGCCTGCTTACAGCTGGTGCGATTACTACAGGAGCAGGATTTACCAATACCTTTGCTGCCGAAAAAACAAATGATACATTAAGCGATAAAACTTTTAACCTCGATTATGCACCGCACCAGGGCATGTTCCAAAACCATGCTGGCAAGAGTTTTTTAGATCAGATCCAGTTTATGTACGATAAAGGTTTCCGTTCCATCGAAGATAACGGTTACCTAAACCGCCCTGTAGAAGAACAGGAGAAAATCGGCAATTTACTGGCGAAACTGGGTATGCGCATGGGCGTTTTTGTGGTAGATGGTGGCGATAACTGGAAAACCTCCTTAACCACTGGCAAAAAAGAATTTAATGACAAATTTATCGAAACCTGTAAAAAATCGGTGGAAGCCGCAAAACGCTGTAATGCCAAATGGCTTACCGTAGTGCCTGGGTTTTATGAACGCAACCTCCCTTATGGCAATCAGTTTGCCAATGTAATCGATGCCATGCGTGCCGGAGCCGAAATTTTCGAACCCCACGGCTTGATTATGGTCTTGGAAACCTTGAGTGATACGCCAGAACTTTTCCTGCAAAAAACAAATGAAACCTACGCAGTATGTAAAGCGGTTAAAAGCCCTTCGTGTAAAATTCTTTATGACATTTACCACATGCAACGTACAGAAGGCGACTTAATTAAAACCATCGATCGTTGCTGGGATGAAATTGCCTACATCCAGATTGGAGATAATCCAGGGCGAAAAGAACCGACAACCGGGGAAATCAATTATAAAAACCTATTCAAACACCTGCATACCAAAGGGTACAAAGGCGTTATGGGTATGGAACACGGCAATTCGAAAGGTGGAAAAGAAGGCGAACTGGCTGTTATTTCTGCTTACAGGGCTGAGGATAATTTTTTGTAGATAATAAAAAAATCGTCATTGCGAGAAGGCTTTTTCAGCCGACGAAGCAATCTTACAACGATCGCTACTAGCGAGTGCATTAAGATTGCTTCGTGCCTCGCAATGACGATTTATTGACGACTACCCCACTTTCAACACCCACACCGATACACTTCCCGCATTGCAATGAAACTCTGCCCAGCCATTTTCATCAATAATTATTTCCTGCTGGCGATAGCCTAAGGCATTAACAAAGGTTTTTCCGGCAAAGTGTTTACCAATTTCCCACGCCGTGGTCTGTGTCCCCACAGACCACAATGTTATCTCTTCTCCTACCCTACCTTCAACACCCACACCGATACACTGCCGGCATTGCAATGAAACTCTGCCCAGCCATTTTCATCAATAACTACTTCCTGCTGGCGATAGCCTAAGGCATCAACAAAGGTTTTTCCGGCAAAGTGTTTACCAATTTCCACGCCGTGGTCTGTGTCCCCACCAATGTTATTAACTTAGTGTTTTAAATATTTGAAAATCAAATTATTATGTTGATATTTAACTATTAAACAAGTAAAGTAAATGAGTATAATTTCTTCGAATCAAAAATTGGAGCAACATAAAGTGGCTCCTAAAAAAAACATTTGATTTCATTCAGGATAAAAACAGTTTTTCCCAATACCTTAAAGAACCAATCTTTTTTACCCGTAAGCGGAGTTTAAGCTTCCCTGTTGTTGTATCTATCGTATTAAATCTTTTTAAAGAATCTGTAGAGTATAATCTTTCTACAATTTTGCCTAGTTTATCCTCAAAAGCGGTAACAGGTGCAGCTTTTTCTAAGGCTCGATATAAAATATCCATCTCCTTTTTTAAGGATCTGAACAAAATACTGGCAGATTACCACAAACAGAACCCTTCACAACTTTGGAGGGGATATCAATTGATTGCCGGTGATGGCTCTACTGTTGGGTTACCACCTTCCAGGCAGATAAAAGACTTTTTTGGAATCTATTCAGAAAAAGGTGGTAGTGTAAAAAGTTGTTTAGCACAGATTTTTATGTTTTATGATGTTTTTAGTGGGGCAATTCTTTCTAAAAGGATATCAAAGATGGAGAAAACAGAAAAAACACTTTTTGATGCATGCATTGAAGAACTCCCAGGCCGTAAATCCATAGTTATTTTAGACCGGGGGTTTGGATATTTTCATATCTGCAAAAGCCTTTACGCAGTAAAACAGAATTTCTGCATTCGCATAAGCACCGCTCAGTCCTGTTTTGCAAAACGGATAACCCAACAGACTGAAAACGATTTTATAACAGAGTGGGATCCAAGCCCAAATGAAAGAAAATCCTGTTTAAAACATGGGTTAAATACTGAAAAAATCGTTGTTAGGGTTACAAAAATCCAATTGAAAACTGGAGAGATAGAAATACTTGTTTCTTCCTTATTTGATATGAATGATATCTGCACAGAGAATATGAAAGTGCTTTATGGCCTAAGATGGCCTGTAGAAGAAGGCTTTAAAAAACTAAAACCAAAGATGAAACTAGAGCAGTTTGGTTGTCGAAAACCTGATGGAATATTCCAGGAGTTTGAAGCACATATATTTATGATGAATCTGGTAGCTTTATTAGGCATCCAGGCACAGCAGGAGATCGACAAGAACAAAAAAAGAAAACTAAAATATAAATACAATTGGCAAAATGCTTTCAGGTTTGTTAGAAAAGTAATTATCCAAATACTAAATACGCTAAACCCAGAGCATATCATTCAATCTCTTATTAAACTAATAGCATCTTCTAAAATACCCATAAAACCAGACAGAAGCTTTATTAGGGTAACATTTAAAAAGAGGAAAAACAGAGCTCACCAAACATATAAATAGCTTAAGTTAATAGCATTGGTGTCCCCACAGACCAGAATGTTATCTCTTCTCCTACCCCACTTTCAACACCCACACAGATACACTTCCCGCATTGCAATAAAACTCTGCCCAGCCATTTTCATCAATAACTACTTCCTGCTGGCGATAGCCTAAAGCATCAACAAAGGTTTTTCCGGCAAAGTGTTTACCAATTTCCCACGCCGTGGTCTTTGTCCCCACAGACCACAATATTATCTCTTCTCCTACCCCACCTTCAACACCCACACAGATACACTTCCCGCATTACAATGAAACTCTGCCCAACCATTTTCATCAATAACTACTTCCTGCTGGCGATAGCCTAAAGCATCAACAAAGGTTTTTCCGGCAAAGTGTTTGCCTATTTCCATTTCCTTAAATCCTTCTTCTCCTGTACTCAACAATACGGCTAAACCACTATTTTCATGTTCTTCATCACCGGCACGGGTCCATCCTACACAAATGCCATGGTCAAAATAATCACGTTGCTCACCGTAGGCTAAGGCTGTACGGATTTTACTCATGGTTTCTACCGCAGGGATGGCCACTAGCTCAACATGTACCTCATCACCTTCTTTGTCTTTATCATCATAAATCCCTCCATACAGATCAGGAAAGAATAAACAAGGAATGCCTTGCATACGCAACAAAATCATGGCATAAGCTAAAGGCCTGAACCAGAAATCGACATAAGATTCCAGCGCCTGCAAAGGCTGCGAATCATGATTATCAACAAATGTTACCGCCAGATCTGGCTTTACCTGTACCAGCGTTCCATCAAAAATCGTCCGCATATCAAATTCCTCGTTTTTACTCGCCAGGAAAAAATTATGATGCAACAACGAATCAAATATTTGTGTCCGCCCGCCGGTAATTTCAATATAGTTCAATTGCCCCGCAATATCCACCACATTCCAATCTTCGGCCACAATAAAAAATTCCCTGTTAAATTTCTGGTTCAGGTGATCGATCCACTCTACAATAAAATCAGGATTGATGTGTTTAACCGCATCTAACCGAAAACCGTCTACTTTGGTCGTTTCCACTACCCATTCGCCCCAGTATTTTAACTCTTCAATTACAGCCCTATTGCGGTAATCAATATCATTAAACATCAGGTAATCGTAATTACCGAATTCAGTAGATGGAACCTCTTCAAAACCTTCACCTAAATAATTCTGGATGGAATAAATAGCTGTTTCCTTTCTATCTTCTGCCCAGTCTACCCCACTAAAACATTCATGATTCCATATAAATTCAGAATATTTACCCTTTCGGCCGGGGAAAGTAAACTTCGTCCAGGCTTCTATTTCGAAAACATCGCTGGTAAATTCATTTCTATCATCAGGATTAACAGTTCTAACAGCTATTTTCTCCAGTTCATCACCACCGGCTTTGTGGTTAAAAACCGCATCGGCTAAAACACCGACCCCATTATCGTGCAGTGCTTCAATTGCTTTGATATATTCATCTTTAGAACCATGTTTGGTACTTACACTTCCTTTCTGATCGAACTCACCCAAATCGAACAGATCATAAACCGCATAACCAACATCATAAGCCGCATTGTTAGATTTATAGGCTGGTGGCAACCAAACGGATGTTACGCCAATTTCTTTTAAATGACTTGCTTCGGCAGCTACTTTAGTCCATAAATTTTGTTCTTCGTTATAATACCAATGAAAAAATTGGATCAGGGTCTGGTTTTGCATTAATTCGATTTTTTTGTATGGATAACAGGAGAGCTGATGAATTTGTTTTTGGATTGAAGATCTTCACAAGTTCTTTCCCGCTGATTTCGCAGATCACCGCAGAAAAACAACTTAAATCTGCGAAAATCCCTTTGATCTGCGGGAACAATCTGACTCATGCTTTTCCCGGTGATCTCGCCAATGCTCGCAGAAAAACAAAATAATAACTCTGCGAAAATCTCTTGAATCTGCGGGAACAATATTACTCATGCTTCCCCCCTGATCTCGCTGATGCCCGCAGAAAAGCCAAATAATAACTCTGCGAAAATCTTTTGAATCTGCGGGAACAATATTACTCATGCTTTCCCGCTGATTACCGCAGTAAAACAAAATAATAACTCTGCGAAAATCTCTTAAATCTGCGGGAACAACATTACCCACGCTTTTCCCGCTGATCTCCGCAGTAAAACAAAATCATAAATCTGCGCTAATCTATTGAATCTGCGGGAACAACATTACCCACGCTTTTCCCGCTGATTTCGCAGATCACCTCCGAAAAACATCTGCTAAATCCACCAGAATCTATTTGCAATACAATCTTAACCACATTTTAATTACTTTTGCCCTTAATGAGTTTAAAAAAGAAATTTGCCAGAGAAAGTTTTACCATTATGAACGAATTGGTATTACCAAATGATACCAATACCTTAAATAACCTGATGGGTGGGCGTTTGCTTCACTGGATGGATATTGCAGCAGCAATTTCGGCTCAAAAACACTGTAACCGTATCGTGGTTACTGCTTCAGTTGATAATGTTTCTTTTAAACAGCCCATTAAATTAGGTGATGTAATTACCATCGAAGCCAAAGTAACGAGGGCTTTTAATACCTCGGTAGAAGTGCGTTTAGATGTGTGGGCAGAAAATATTCCGAGTGGTGCCAGGCAAAAAAGCAACGAAGCTTACTATACCTTTGTAGCGCTTGATCAGAGTGCACGAACCATTCCCGTACCAGAACTTATCCCAGAAACGCAGGAAGAAATTGATTTGTTTGATGGTGCCCTGCGCCGCAGGCAGTTACGTTTGGTTTTAGGTGGCAAAATGCATCCTGATGACGCCAGCGAACTCAAGGCACTTTTCTTTAAAGCATAATTTTTACGTTAAATTTCTTTTCAGCTTAACATGATTGTTTTATTTTAGCGGTTTACCTTACGCTGAAAAATATGACAACTTACACCATTCTTATTATTTTAAGCGGATTAGTAATATTCTCTTATCTGTTTGATTTAGTGGCGAGTAAAACCAAAATACCATCGGTTTTATTGCTATTGCTTTTAGGTATTGGTTTACGTTTACTGGTCGATAACCTCAAGATACAAACCTTCAATTTCCTATCTATTTTGCCAACATTGGGTACTGTAGGGCTAATTTTGATTGTTTTTGAGGGCTCGCTCGAACTGAAATATGATCAGCATAAAAACAAGGTCATTAAAAGTGCTTTTTTTTCGGCCTTAAGTATTTTACTCGGTACCACCAGCGTAATTACCACCATTATTTACCAGATTTCGCACCACGATTTATATACCTGTATTGCCAATGCCATCCCTTTTAGTGTAATCAGTTCGGCTATTGCCATTCCATCGGCCGCAGCTTTAAACAATAAAGATAAAGAGTTTGTAATCTACGAATCCTCCTTCTCCGATATCCTGGGGATCATCATTTTTAATTTCACCATTACCAACCATTCGGTCACTACCTCCGCATTTATCGGCCTGGGCTTAAGTACCTTTCTCATCCTTTTGCTATCGGCCATTGCCTGTGTGGTATTGTTGTACATTATGGGCAGGTTGGTACACCACATCAAATTTTTCCTGATCATCGCCATCCTCATCCTGGTTTACGCCATTGGTCAATCTTACCATCTTTCTTCTCTGGTGCTGATCCTGAGTACTGGTTTATTCCTCAACAATGCCGATACCATCCAGAACGTTTGGTTCAGGAGTATTTTTTTATACAAGAATTTAACGGCCGATTTATCGCAGCTTTACCAGTTATCGGCAGAAAGTGCCTTTATTTTGCGGACTTTTTTCTTCGTGATCTTCGGTTTTACAATGAACATCGGCGAACTGAACAACAAGATTGTATTGGCCAATGGCTTTTTCATTCTGATCACGATATACCTCATCAGGATGCTCTTCCTTAAAATATTTAAAAAGGATACTTTAGGCCCGATTTTATACATCGCTCCCCGCGGACTGATCAGTATTTTACTTTATTTCAACCTGCCCGCCTCACTAAAAATACAGGAAGTGGGTACGCCGTTTTTATTCCTCGTGGTATTGGGCTCGAGTATTGTAATGACGCTGGGAATTACGTTGAGTAAGAGAAATAGTGTGGTTCAGTAGTTCATTGGTTCACTGGTCATTAGTTGATTGGGTTAATCATATAAACTGGTTAATGGTTTATTGGCTGATAGTTAATGGTTAATTGCCACTTGACCACAACTTCAACTTGCTTTTCATCCTGAACGCAGTGAAGACCTGCGAAGCACTCCTGATACTACCTTTGACAAACTCCAATAGAATGATCGTCATCTCGACTGTAGCGCAGCGAAATGGAGAGATCTATATAGACAGATTATCTTGGTCAATTGTTAAACCGGTTAATCGACGCCAAACGCTAAACTTCCAACCCTAATCGCTAAGGTTTAACCGTAGAAGAAATAGATTTCAGCTGGTGTAATTCGGCCAGCACATTTGGATTGGCTCGGTAATAAATGGAATAATAACTGAGTTCGTTAAACTTATTTTTATCTATCTTATTAAAATTAAAGCGTGCAAGGTTCGGATTAATGGCATGGATAGGCAGGGCAACAGCATTTGCCATTGCGGTAAAAACCACAGAAAATACGGTGGCTGCCGCGTCTTCCCTCAAACCCGGCTCTTCCTTGCCCCATTTATCAACCATTTTACCAGCTGCATTCATTTTATACTCTTCTGCCCTATCTTCACCGATTTTAATAAAACTCATCCCTTTATAACCTTTCTTAATCGTACGGATCTGTGCGGTTTTAATTTCGTTGATGGGAACAGTAATAAATTCGCCGTCATGATTCAGAATCACATTTACCGAATCAACTTTATATAAAATCCCTTTGTATTTTTCATTTTGGGTTTTCAGAATGGCGATGTAAGGTTTTACACTTTGAGCCTTTGCTAAGCTTAAGGAAAAGAAAAAGATGAGGGTAAAATAGATAGACTTTATCATGTTATTGGTTCATTGTTTTATGGTTCATAGCCTTGTGAGTTAAGCCATTGGCACAGGTGAAAATAATTTAACCACAGATAAAAAGGATGGACACAGATATAAAAATCCGTGTTTATCTGTGTCCATCTGTGGTTAAAAACCTTAACTGAATGACATTGCTCCAAACGCCACACGCTTAGCGCCTAAGGTTTATCAATATAGTAAGCTTTTGAGTAAATTTCCAATTTTTTATATTCAGTGGCAAACAATTTTTCATCCTTATTGATCTTCAAAAACATTTTTTTAGCCTTAAGTTCTGCTATAAGGCCATAAGTTGTGCCTACTGCTGCCCCTAAAGTTGTAGCGGCCAAAAATGCTGCAAGTTGTTCGTTGCCAGTTCCATTATTGTTATCTGTAAATGCCAAAGAACCAATTGCCGCGCCAGCAAGTGTCCCGATCAGAAATCCTTTACCTGTATTGATGCCTTTTTTCATTAAACGGATGCTGATGATATTTTTAGCACGAAGCATGATGTAATTCCCATAACCATCATTCACAGCAACACCTTCAGGAGAAATTTTCTCTAAAGTACCTTTTACAACAGGTAAAGAATCTGAAACCACTTTTACCTGGTAATTAATAAATTCCTGCGCTTTGGTTTCACTAAGAAACAAATTACCTATAAAGAAACAGAGCGATAAAAAGAAAATTTTCATTGGAGAGCGGTTATTTGGTTAATTGTATAAATTGGTTCAGTAGTTCATTTGGTTCATTGTGCTGATCGTCATCTCGACTGTAGCGCAGCGAAATGGAGAGATCTATATAGACAGATTATATCGTCAGTTGTTTAAACCGGTTAATCCACTCCAAACTATACCCCCTCGTTCAATAGACTCCAAACTTCCGACTAAGGACTTTGGACTACAGACTAAGGACTTCAAACTACGCCCCCATTTCCAGAATCTTATCAAATTCAGTAGCCTTAAGCGGCATTACCGATAAACGCCCTTGTCTAACCAATGATATATCAACTAAACTTGGCTCAGCCTTAATCTGCTCCAGCGAAACCGGGTTTTTCAGGCTTTCTACAGGCGATAAATCAACCACTACCCAGTTGGCATCATCAGTAGTAGGATCCTGGTAAAACTCCCTCACCACTTTTGCAATACCCACCACATTTTTACCTTCATTACTGTGGTAAAAAAGCACCAAATCGCCTTCTTTCATGGCTTTCAGGTTATTCCGTGCCTGATAATTGCGCACACCATCCCAAAAGGTACGGCCATCTTCGTTAAATTTTTCCCAACTGTATTTAAAAGGCTCTGATTTTACTAACCAATGGTTCATCTTATTCTTTATTTAAAGCTCAAAACTAACAAAACAGAACGGATTAGAAAATAGGTTGGAAAGAATGAGTTTTCAAAATATTAAAAATTGATTAGTTTTTCGGAATATCATTTTCAATGAAAATTAATATCTTGTGGATATAAATTAATAACAAAAATGGCAGAATACGCTTTACCATATTTCGGAAACTTACCGACAGAAAATTTAGAAGAATATTATGATGTTGATATTGAATTAAATGGAAATGAAATTCAAGTAGACCTTAACTTTGAAAACCAGACGGTTGACACATTAATAATGGACAAAGTAAAAAATTTCATTGAAAAATTAGAAAAATTTGACAAGCTGAATAAGACATATATTCTCAATGACTATAATGACGAAGATGGCGACACCGTAAAATTTTACTTAGAACACCATCTTGAGGAACTTGATAAAGAAGAACTTACAAAACTTGTAAACTTTGACGACACGATAACAGAACCTGAACAGCAACTTCTGTCAAAATTGAAATTAGTTAGAGTTGGTCTTTATCCTGATAATGAAGATAACTTCGCCATTTTTGACTACTCAATTGGAAAAGATATAACAAATTATTTGGTAGTAATAAATACTGATGAGAACGGACAACTGGACTATATGACAATGGAAAGCTAGATACCTACTGCCACCATCCATTACTAGCGCAAGTCTTAGCGTTTACGCTAGTGGGCTGAATGGCTTGTGCTTAGCAGAGATTTAATTGACGGATTTTTAAGCACAAGTCAGGCCTATGCTCTGGCCAGGAGCGCCAAGACTTGCGCTAGATGTGGCACTATACCTAAAACAAGAAATGATCTACTTGATTCTATCTTTTGAGTTTAATATAGGATATTAGTTACAACCATTTGATAAGATATGTTTAAAGAACTAATTGACCTCCTCGGAGAAAGAAAACCGAATAAATCTGAAGGGAAACGCGCCTCAGCCGTGTTGTATCCTAATAAAATTAATTTTGATACATATCATAAGATTGGGCAAAAACTATGGGATTGGGAATCTTCTGCCAATGTGACCACCTTACAACCTGACGCTGATGATAAAGATATAGGCCAAACAGTTAGGTTGCATCTTGATTTGACGCGCTATAACTTCTTATTTAAGAAGCATGAACGTGTACTGGCAGACAAGCATTTGCAGAAATTCTTAGCTGCTCATGGCTTTCAAACATATCATGAGCTATGTGAAGACGCTTTGCTCGTAGAGATATGGGAGGCTAATGAGAAAATAATTTTAGTACCAACCTTAAATGGAGGAGACAGTGGTCGACAAAGGGGCTTTCATTCATTAGACTGGAAGAGCATTAGTTGCAATAAAGAAATATCAAATGAGGATTTGGGTGCAATTGTTCGCAAAGCATGGCGCAGATGTGATGAGTAATAGTCTAACAAAATCAAGATAATGGTGGTGGCCCTAAAATTACCTCAACTTTATTTTCAGGTGTAGGAAGTGGAAGTTTAGCGAACAGCGTTATTCCAAACGACAGATGACTACCGTTAGCGTGAATGACCATGCCTATCAGCGTACATTTTTTGATCGTCAAGACGTAAAATATCTGCTGAAGGCTCAAATTCTTCAAAAATGGTTTCAAATCCTAAAGTCTCCTTTGCATATTCAAAACAGTCGTAATAAATTGCTTTATCTGTCATTTTGTATTGTACTTTCGTTACGATACCTCCTTCTTCAGTTAAAATAAAAGCTTTACCATGAGTTTGATAAAGAATTAAGTTTTCCACTTTTTGATTGAAACTAAACCCAAGCGCAATAAGAAGTTCATGAGCGTTATTCACTGAAATATGATATAAATCCCAAATATGTTGTGGTCTAATCTTCCTTTCATTCATATTTAAAGTTAAACATTTGGATTAAGAAGTATATACAGAATTCTAAATCCATTCCGATCTCCAAATAGTGGCTTATGCAAAGAAAGGAATGAATTTAGCGTTTATTCTCATCTGACGCTTGAGTTCATCATAAATGCCTTTCAAAATCTCATTTCGTTGGTAATTAGATTTACCAATATTATCCAATCTGCTTAATATAAATGATCGTTACAACTACCAGAATTTGAATAGTTAAAACATCGATCGACATATAATTCATAACGAGTGTTAATTAGTTTTTATCTAAAAAAAAGAATAATATCATCCTAAACCAAGCCTTTCCTAAAAAGCGGTTTATCGCCATTTTAAATTATCACCGGAATGTTTATATTTGATCAAAACGCGATCTATATGAAAAGACAAATCTTACTCACCCTCTCACTCTTAATTCTGATTATTATCAGCCAAAAAGCCAGAGCCCAGGATAGCCTGAAAGTAAATGCCCCGGTCGATACCACCATCTACGATGATAAATTGTCTTCTGAAGGACACCTATACAAGCTCCCATTATCACCCCTTAGTCAGGTGGAATATACACAGTTCATGAACAATCAATATGCAACCTCGGATGTGATTAAAAAAAACAAACTCTACACCAAACTAGAGGTAACCACAATAGTGGAAAAAGACGGCAGTGTTTCTAAATACACTGTAAAAGGAACAGGCACTGAGGCCATGAAAAATGAAATCGTCAAGATCCTTAAACTCCTACCAAAAAACATGCTCGGCACTAGAGATGGGCAAGCGGCAAGGTTTCGGCTACACCAGCCTTTTGAGTTTAAATATGAGTAAGGGTTTGGAACTCCAAGCGATTATCCTAATTCCGAATTACCTAAGGAACTTTCAAATTCATCTTTGCGCTTTTGTTCATATTCATACTTATCTTTTAATAAGGAAATCTCACCTAATCTTTACTGGTATCCATAAAGCTAAAAATACGAAACCGATTGTACTGTTTGGCTTCATTTATCAACATTTAATCATTCCTAGCAGCAATCCATTCACTTCCCGTCGCTGGCGCACGCGTGCCGCGTGTGCATTTGATATTGGTACATCTTATATTTATTTCACACGCGACACGCGTGCGCCAGCGCATGCTCTTCATTTTTTTTTAAAAGCTTTATAAAACTCTTCCGGCACAAGATAAAGCTTCTTTTTTGCTCTCGAGCAGGCTACATAAAACTTATTCCTTGTAGAGGCAGGTAATGTGGCTAAACTATCCTTTTGTAGGCTATCCCATGATTTTTTGTTCATTACCACACAGACATCTTCATAGTGATCTTCTCCCTTACACTCTCCCCAATTTTTTGATAAGCAACTATATTTCCTTTGATCATTATAAAATAACTTAACTATTTTATCATCGGCATAAATATCTAATGCCTCTGTTAACCTATCTATTATTTCCACAGAAGTCTCATCAGATCTGTGAGATTCCATCTCTATGCCAATTTTTTCGGAGACAAATTTGCAAATGGTTGGACTACAACGATGACTTTTAATTAAACTATCTATATCTACAGCAAGTCCCATTTTCAGGAACAACTTTCTGTAATTCCCATATTCATTATGCAATGATGCATTAACTGTACCATCGCGGCTAGTATCGAAAGTATGTTGATAAAAGTCACCTACAAATAAAATATTTGCATTTGCTAAAGCTATACTTTTTAAGAGATTAAAATCATTACCGGCGAAATCTTGTATCTCATCGAAAAATACATCATTAAAATATTTGGCAATTCTCTTATTAACCTCTTCTATAACCTCCTTCTTTTCAAGAAATTTCGCTATCCTGTTACTGTAAAGCCTTTTATAGGTATCAATATATCTTGCATCATCCTTCGCATAGTTATTAGGGTTGGATTTCCAATTAATTCCTCTTGTTTTATATTGAAAGCCTAAAAAAGGTCTGCAACAAAAACCATAGAGGAAATTGAAATAGGACAACAGCTTTATGTTATTAGGGAAATAACCAAATTTTCTAATTATACCATTCCGTAGGTTCTCAACATTATTAACAGTGTATGTTACGATCAAAGCTCTATTTTCCAAGTTAAGCTTGGAGAGAATTAAAGTCGTTTTTCCTGATCCCGCAACTGCAAAAACTACTCTTTTATCCATTTTATTGCCTCCTTGATATAACTTGGAGCCAGAACAGCAGCATGCTCCTGCTCCAAAAGTTCAAAAGCTACATCGGCCTTATTTTTGAGCATATAATCCTGAACAGTTAACGTTTTTCTACCTGCTGAAAACAATGTTTCACACATTTGGGTATTGTCTTCATAAACGCAGATTTCAAAAGTTGACCTGTCATTATTACTATCATAAAATACTTTAATGTGATTGTCCACATATTCAATATAGGCATCTATACAGGTATTTTGATGATCCTTATCATTGTCCCTTATTACTGCGGTTCTTATTTTTAATAGTTTCGCTAAATCCAAATATCTCTTAAAGCTGGTACCACCAACAGAGATAATATGCACGTCTGACTCCTCAAGCTTTTTACCTTCCTGTTCAAAAAATGCTTCCATAAGGATATATTCAGCGTCACCCTCCACAAGAATCACTTTTTTGGATAAAATAAATTCCATGATATTATTATCTGGAGCTTTCATAAAAAATCGCGCGGTGTCATCCGGTAGATTTTTTAACAACACAGCCGTTGAACTATTACTGTTTAGAAGAATAGAGTTTCTAAGGTCAAGCCTTGTACTTATCATATTGCTATGGGTAGTAATAAGTAATTGCTTGCCAGTAGATTCACGGATTCTGCCTATCAGTTTTTTCATGTTAATATGGCTGAGGTGATTTTCTGGCTCTTCAAGCAAAATGACATCTATATTCTTACTGTTTTTGTTCAGAGCAAATTCAGTTTTAATAAAACACTGTCTTCCCTTACCCTTATTTTCAATGTTAATATTTCCTTCGGTCAACATCAAATCAGTTTCAAGATTTGCTTTATGGGTATTCCTTACACCAAAAGCGTAATCAGTTACTCTATTATTGAGATCAGAAAGTACATTTTCTTTGAATGTATCCTTAACTTTTCTGTACTCATTTTTATGTTTTTGCTTTTCCGCATCTTTAGTATTGCTCGAATACATGGCTTTCACATACTCTCTAGTCGCATATTCGTTATTTATTTGCGAGTTATCAATAAGAATTTGCTTAAGAAATTTCCTGTATCCGGTATAGTTTTCTCCCGAGAATGTCTTAAAGCTTATCGTATAGTACTCAAATGGAAAAATGGCGTCGGGTTGGTTAAGGATATCTTTGATTTCCTTGCCCAGTAAATCATTTGGTTCACAACACAGACGTAAACCATCACAAATCACGCCCACCGAATTACTATTTCCATTAAGATCAGGGTCTTTTTGGTCTACCAAATATATTTCGACGAAAAGTTGAGGTAATTTCTCATATTGCCGTCCGGAGGATAAAAAATCTTCTATAACTCTCGAATTAAATAGACTTTCAAGTCCTAATGTCTCCACTTTATTTTTGCTTCCGCTGGCAACAATATCAATTGCTGTCAAAATTGAACTTTTTCCAGCTTCATTATCACCTATTAGTAAATTGAGATCAGGCTGAAATGTGACAAAAAAGGTTTCAAACCGTTTAAAATTCTTTAGTATAATTTTTTGGATTTGTGACATTTAAAAGAGGTTTATTTAATTCAATTTAGGAAAAAAACTGTTAGTTTGTGTTTTATAAATTTATACGTTTGATTTAAAGAAAAAAGTATTGAGCTCATTTTGAAGTTTTTTGTTCTTCATCTCCTTAGCCCTAACCATAATTTCTTTTGGCCCGAGAAATACGAGCACGTTTTTTTTGTATTCTGTTTTCAGTTCTTCAATTCTTTTTAATGCATCAGAATCGTATCCAGAAGAAGACCAGTATTCAAACTCAATAACTTTATTTTTATGTGTATCCTGTTTTGTTATCCATGTTCTAAAAGCTGGGATTTTTATACGAACCCAATGATTTATTTCGCTTATTGAAGTTTTAGCAACCCTTGCCTTGCATTCTGCTATGATAATTTTATCTCCAAAATTAGCACGGATATCCATTTCATGCATTGCGTTATTCTCGTAAAGCTCCCAGCCCATATCTATATTAGCACCCTTAAATATATAATAGTGCCCAGCAACATATTCAAACAGTGCTCCTTTTATATTCTTTAGAAGTCCATCATTATATTTACGTAATTCAGCTATGAGGTCTAAATATTTATTGGGATCTTTTGCCAAACTGGCTGCAGCATTTGTTAAGACCGTGATAAGGTCATTAAGTGTTTTAGCATAATTATCGCCAAAAAGCTCACTAATAAGACCGACGATAATGCCCTTCTCTTTCAAGTACATAAAGCCTTCATGATCTAGGTTATCAACTAAAAGTATAGGCATAATCTTAGAAGCATTCTTATAGGTCTTAATGATTTCTAGTTTTTTGATGAAGAATTCGATATCTTTCTTGTATGTTGGTCTGCCCAACAAAATATCTCCTAGCACAAATCCAAAATCCTTACCTTTTTTTAATGCATCAAGTGGACTAACGCCTTTGAATGCCCATCTAAAGTTTCCATATTCTCCAAACAGTTCTGCAGAATCGTAGGATACAAGACCAATGTTTTTAGCTTGGTTCCTGAAATTATCAAGAACATTCAGTTTAATGATCTCGAGTGTCTTACTTAAGAAAAGGTTTAGTCCCTTATATCGTAATCGGGGAGCAAAGGAAAATTCTTTTTCATTGACTATCAAGATATTTTCCTTGACGAACTTTTGGAGAACCTCTTCGAATGGAAGGTGTGAAACAACTGGTGCTATTGGATAATTTGCATAGGTTTCTAGAAATAATTTATTTATCATACCTGAATGATATCGGACTGCATTTAATACATACCAGTATTTTTTTCCATGCAATTCCATCTGCTTCGCAAGAAATTTTAAGATTTCCCCTTCTTCTTTTTGTTGGGGCAAGAACACCAATGACTGGTTACTCTTGAAAAAACCCTCTAACCTTTCTAACCCAATTTCTCTAGAAACTCTTTGGCTAGCAGTGTTTAAATTGATATTTTCTGACGCAGCAACCTTTTTTGCCAGGTCACTAGAAATCATGGGTCCATTATCTAATAATATATTCTTTATTGATGTCATATCACGCAATATATAAAATACTTTTTTAATAATTTAATAGAAAACCAAAAATTTAAAATGATAAAAATGGTATTTTACCTTATCAAGCCATATTAATAGCCTGTCATATGATTTAATAACAACATTATATTAATCCATTTGATGCCAGCGCATTGAAGTGCAAGTACAGAACTATCAACTGCAAGCATAAACCTACCAACTGCAAGTATAATGTTGTTAACTACGCTGATAGAACTATCAACTGCAAGCATAAACCTACCAACTGCAAGTATAATGTTGTTAACTACGCTGATAGAACTATCAACTGCAAGCATAAACCTACCAACTGCAAGCATAATGTTGTTAACTGCGCTGATAGAACTGTTAACTGCAAGCATAAACCTACCAACTGCAAGTATAATGTTGTTAACTGCGCTGATAGAACTGTTAACTGCAAACATAAACCTATCAACTGCAAGTATAATGTTGTTAACTGCGCTGATAGAACTATCAACTGCAAACATAAACCTACCAACTGCAAGTATAATCTTGTTAACTGCGCTGATAGAACTGTTAACTGCAAGCATAAACCTACCAACTGCAAGTATAATGTTGTTAACTGCGCTGATAGAACTGTTAACTGCAAACATAAACCTATCAACTGCAAGTATAATGTTATTAACTGCGCTGATAGAACTGTGAACTGCAAGTATAAACCTACCAACTGCAAGTATAATGTTGTTAACTACAAGTATAGAACTATGAACTGCAAGTTCAGAACTATCAACTGCAAGTATAAACCTGCCAACTGCAAGTATAATGTTGTTAACTGCGCTGATAGAACTGTTAACTGCAAATTCTGAACTACCTTCATTTATGCGTTATCTGAGCAAAAATATTTTGTAGATTGATTTATTGTATTTATCTTGCTTATGCAAATCGATAATCAATAAAGTTCTAACATAACAGAGACGGTATAAGCAAATCATTTTTTTAACAATATTACTTAGGGGAGCGTTTTAGAAACGCATTTTCAATTGATCTCTGTATGGAGTTGATTGTCGGTTTGCAGCCCCTAAGTATACTTTTTTAACAATGTTATGCAAACCGACAATTGTAAAAACCCAAACACACAGCTCCCAAATCAGGTAGCTGTAACAGAATTCCGAAAACTGATTGAAGCCTATTTCGATATGGTTAGTTTATCGGATGTGAATCAATTCCTTACTGAAATGCTTAGCGCAGCTATCGGCCCCGATCCGCGCTCTGGCAAACACAAACCCATTACTATTGCCAATGCCCTTTATGATGTAAACAATATCATCAGCCTGCTTACCAAAACAAAACTTTTGGCCAATGAAGAAACCTTTCAGCGTTATGCCATAAACCTGGGTTATCACCTACAAGCTGTTGGCCAATTTGATGTGGAGCATCTTTCAGAACTATTATATGTTGGATTAAATGCCTACATCTTTCAGGAGGATGATTTTGAAGGCGCAACCTTAAAATTTTCTGCCGAAATTACTGCCGCATATAAAATGATTTATGATTGGTTGTCAGACTGCGATGCCTGGTGTAATGCTGTTGAGTGTTATGAATGTAATGAAACTATCGGTTTAGCAGCTACACTATAACCGTTCAAATTTTAATTGGCCATTTACCCTATACAGCTATGAGGGAAAACTCCCCTCCTAATTTAGGAGGGGTGCCCCAAAGGGCGGGGTGGTTACTAGCGGTTATATTATTGAAATTTCGGTAGGTGAGACACCAACTGATAGATAATATAATGAAACTGCCGGTTTAGCAGCTACACAATAAACGTTCAAATTTAATTGGCCATTTACCCTATACAGCTATGAGGGAAAACTCCCCTCCTAATTTAGGAGGGGTGCCCAAAGGGCGGGGTGGTTACTAGCAGTCATATCACTTAATTTCGGTAGGTGAGACACCAACCGATAGATAAATATAATGAAACTGTCGGTTTAGCAGCTACACGATAGCCGTTCAAATTTTAATTGGCCACTTACCTTATACAGCTATGAGGGAAAACTCCCCTCCTAATTTAGGAGGGGTGCCCAAAGGGCGGGGTGGTTAATCCATCACTAGCGCAAGCCCTATGTTATTAAGTTAAGGTTTTTAGCCACAGATGCACACAGATAAACACGGATTTTTATATCTGTGTGCATCTTTTTTATCTGTGGTTAAATTATGTTCATTACCAGCGCAAGTTTTAGCGTCTACGCTAATGGACTGGATGGCTTGTGCTTAGCAGAGATTTAATTAAGAATTTTTAAGCACAAGTCGGGTCTTCGCTTTTTGGCCCAGGCGCTAATACTTGCGCCACATATGTTTAATAACTCATTTTTAAATCAAACTAAACCCTATTCCCCACGCGTTAACACCTCATCTATCATTCCAAATTCCTTTGCTTCGATGGCGCTCATCCAATAATCGCGACTGGCTATTTCATTGATCCGCTCATAACTTTGTCCGCTATGTTTCGCCAGAATATGGTACAGATCCGATTGTACTTTTAACACCTCTCTGATCCTGATATCCATATCAATGGCGGTTCCTTCTGCCCCGCCCGAGGTTTGATGGATCATAACCCTCGAGTGCTGCAAAGCCGAACGTTTACCGGCAGCACCAGCACACAACAATACCGAACCCATAGAAAGCGCAATGCCCGTACAAATGGTGGCCACATCAGGTGCGATAAACTGCATGGTATCATAAATACCAAAACCTGCATAAACCGATCCACCAGGCGAGTTGATATACAATTGGATGTCGCTTTTGGTATCAACCGACTGCAAAAAAAGCAATTGGGCCTGTATTACATTTGCATTCCGCTCATCAACGGCTTCCCCTAAAAAAATAATCCTGTCCATCATCAGCCGCGAGAAAACATCCATCTGTGCCACATTCAGCTGGCGTTCTTCGGTAATGTAGGGCGTCATGGCAACAGGCAGGGTATAAGCAGCAGTTCTGCCCATATACTGATCTACATAAAGGCTGTTTAACCCCTGGTGTTTTACCGCGTAAAGGCGGAATTCTTTGTTAATATCCATTGTATTGATTTTAAATTTCAGGCATAGCGATGCCCCTGCCCCCATAATGGAGCATGATGTATAAATTAAATTGATTGTTTATTTGCGGAAAAAACGCATTACCTTTTGCCTGAAGCTTTGATGCTCAGCGGTATTAAATAGCGTTTCGTGTATGTTATTGATTTCATTTTTCAGCTGCTTCCGGCCATAATCACACACTATTTTGTAGGTCTTGTTCTGCCAGTAAACCTGTTGCGTCAGTTCAGGCTGTAAGATCATTTTAGCTTCGAACAGGAAACTTTCTCCATCCTTACCGTCCGACAGCAGATATTGCTCTATTAAACGGAGCTCATTCAACGATGTCTTCATATTTTAAGGATTTAGCTTTAACGGTTTCTTTCACTTTTTCGAGGCATTTAAATTTCTGGGCGGTTGCAGAGCGTGCACCCGAAAAGCCAAAGCGCCCGGCCAATGTTTCCATATCCTGTTTTTCATAATAAAAAGCACTGAGCAACTGCATACATTTCTGTCCGGCCTGCTCCAGTAAATGCATCAGTTTCCCTGAAGAAACTTCCTCGTACCCGGTATCTGCCAAATCCATCTCTTTATTAAAAACAAGAGCAACTGAATCAAGGGTAACATGTTTGTCGTTTTCCTGATATCGTTTGATCCATAAGTATTTGGCAATTCCAAATAAATAGGCTTTCTCCTGGTACTTCAGCCTTAGTCCCGAAACCTGCACTTTCTCATAATACACTACCAGTGCATCCTGAAAAATATCTTTCGCTTCCTCAAATGATCCGCCCATCCTGCTTACGTGCCTTGCTACCAAAGGAAAAGCTTCTTTGTAGAGTTTCATAAAAAGTGCTTCGCGTTGGCTGGGCTTCTCTTTGATGGATGTTGCTGTCATGATTACTATGTTTTATATAGTATGTGGGGATTTTTGATCAGATATCACCTAAAATTAGTAATTATTTTTTCTATCCTTAAGCCTACATGAAACACATATTGTAAAAATTGCTTGGAGCCTAATGCCAGCTTGCTTAGAAATAACACAGCCCTCACCGAAGCAATATTAATACTACAATGTGGGACAATTCTCTTTTAAGGAAAGTTTAGGCATTATGCTAGCTTGCTTTGAAATAACTCAACCCTCACCAAAGCACACCCGTCAATCCCAATCCTTATATTAATCCTCCCTTGTGGAAAATTCTCTTTTAAGGAAAGTTAGGCATTATGCTAGCTTGCTTTGAAATAACACAGCCCCCACCGAAGCACGCCCGTCAATCCCAATCCTTATATTAAATCCTACCTTATGGACAATTCCCTTTTAAGGAAAGTTTAGGCATTATGCTAGCTTGCTTTGAAATAACACAGCCCTTACCGAAGCACGCCCGTCAATCCCAAGAGCCGGGGAAATCAAAAAAACAGGTGCAGTTTAGGTAAATTGGCACTAACAAACCTGAAACGCAGTGGTTTTGTGTTCATAACGATGATTTAAATTTTTAAAAAAATATTGAACACAAAACGAAGTGCCACTGTTTTTTTGATGCGCATGGGATTGTGCAAGAGGCTCATTGCTGGATTGACAAAGCATTTTTGCATACTTTTGATGCCTCAAAAGTTTGATGCCCCGCGGCATAGAGCGGTAGCGGAATATTCACGCTGTAAAGCATTACCATCTTACCCCTTCAACTTACCCGGAGTTAAACCAAATTTCTTTCTAAAAGCATTGCTGAAGTGCTGTACAGAGGAATAACCGAGCATAAAGGCTACCGATTTTATGGAGAGGCCTTCAAGCAGTAGCTCTTTTGCATGGTTCAGCCTGTAATCGCTCAGGTAACCGAATATGCTATTGTCAAATAACCCTTTAAAACCTTGTTTAAGTTTAAATTCGTTGATGCCGCATACTTTAGCCAGTTCTGCAACCGATGGTGGCTGGTGGATATTGGCAATGAGGTAATCCCTCGCATGATAAATACAATCCCTATCATAAGCAGAATGTAAAGCTGCAGGTTCTTTTTGCTTATTGGCCCGTTCAAAAGCTTCGGCCTGGAGCACAAGCAGTTCAATACATTTCGATTCGATAAACATATGCTTCAAACCTTCCGGATAATCACAATCGAGAATATCGCGGATACAGTGCTGCATGGCCCATGAAATAGGGAGGTCGTGCTCCCCAAGCTGTGTATAACAACCAGTATCAACATGATCTGCCAGAACCTGTAATGCTTTGGTAGAGTGCTCTGCCAATTGCAAAAACTTTTCTTTAGCAAAATGTACCTCAAAAAAGCGGTAACTCTGGCCGGTATCATATTGGCCTGTACCATCAAGCTCAGGCATGTAAATAATATTCTGCTGGTTAGCATTAAAGGTGTACTGTTGCTTATTTACTTCGTTAAAGATGGTGCCATTGCCAGAGAGCGTAAAACGCAGCTTAATCATATCCGGCACATCATAGGTAGGCTTGAAATACATCTGGTGTTGTTTAAACAGGATGTCGCCGTACACGATGTAAATACCAGGGATGTTGATCTGCACGAATTCTGCATCACTAAAAGGAAAACTGTGTTTCTCCTTTCTTTCTCTAACCAATCCGCCACTTACGGGAAGATCATCAAAGCTGCCCCCTACGTTTTTCCAGGCCCCGTAATTCTTCCCAACATTGATTCCCATAATGGCAATTATCACAAAAAAAGCCGAAATAATGCTATTGGGTTATCCACAATTCGATTTTATGTAAAAGAAAATCCTTTTGATGTAAAAGCGTACAGCAGCTATTTTTCAATTTTGCCCCAATTGCGAAATGCACCGCAAGATGTTAATCACTTTATCATGGAAGAGCAAGAAGACCAAAATACATTAACGCTAGATAAAAAAATTGACACTCTCCCACCCAAAAACAGTCTAATTTTTAAACTTTTACAACATTTACCCTTAAAAAAGAATGCAAATGTATTAGAAATAGGCCCTGCGAATACCGAACACCTCTCTTACCTGTTCCAAAAGGCAGAGAATTTAAGTTATACGGGTACTTATTCTTCTGAAGCTGGAATAAAAGAAGCCTTTTCTATAGTTGAAACTAATGGTAATCCGGTAGATCTGATTAAAATAACAGATAATGAGCTCAATTTGCCTGATAATTCCTTTGATTGTTGTTTCACAGCCAACACCATTTATTTATGGCCTGATCCTTTAAAATACTTATCTGAAAGCTACCGCGTATTAAAACCGGAAGGAAAAATGAACCTTGCCTTTGTTGAAAAAAACTTTGGTGCCGGCCTGCCCTGGACACAGCTCGATTTTACATTTTACGAGATTGATGAAGTAAAATCGTTTTTCAAACAATCGGGATTTGCAAAAATTGAAGTAAAGAAATTAACAGAGACGATAATCGATCAGAACGGAAAGGAAATCACCAAACCGTTTATCATGGTATCAGGTCAGAAACAATAGTTGATCTGGTGATATTCACATCCTGGTGGAAATCCAATGTTATTAAGTTGAGGGAAAAATTCTCCGTCATTTCGACTGAAGCGCAGCGAAATGGAGAAATCTTTGAGCTATGTTAAAAGATTTCTCCACTGCGGTCGAAATGACGATATTTCGAGACCATTCCGTGTCTATCCATAGCGTTCCGAAGGGCGCTACGGATTAATAATAGAAAAGAGTCTGTGACTTGTTTTAATTGAGTTTATAAACTCAATTTTATTCTTGTATCCTTAGAGACGTCGCTATGCTTAACGCTACGGACAGCGCGGGATAAATAAAATTCCAGGCAGCCAGTTATTGTTCTTTAACCGGGCTGCTCCGACACAGTGATACACCAACAATACCTTAAGATAACTTTCCCTTTACCTATTATTTAGCTATTGTTAACCTGCCGATCTAAAGCGAGTCAAATCTTTGATCTACCTGATCTCAACCAGGGGTATCACTTAACCAAAGCAAGGGTTAAGCAGTGTGCAAGCAGGTGTTACGCAAGCCTGGCCGGAAGGTGGCATAAACGTGGGGTAAATGTGGCGTAAAGGTGGACTTGGAATATTTTTTTTGGGGATCTTTAATCAGATGGATTGATTTGGGTTATCATCGCTTTTGATTAACCTAATATAAAAAAATATGGTGAAGCAGGCAAAAAAAGCTTCGTAGTTTTTGGCACGGGCAGCAGAAATGCAATTTGTTTGTGTCTGTCCGTAGCGTTCCGAAGGGCTCTACGGATTGATAATAGAAAAGAGTCTGTGATTCGTTTTAATTGAGTTTATAAACTTAATTTTATTCTTGCATCCATAAAGACGCTATGCTTAAACTACGGACATAGCGGGGTAATTCATTGTATAAAATCAATATAAATGACAGTAGAATTTAATGGAAATAAATCTCCTCGCAGGATCGTCACAGCAATGACGATCTTTCTATCGGGAGCATTACACAAAGCAACGACATTAAAATTAACGCATAAAAAAAGCAGATTAAATGTTTAAATCAACATTCAATCTGCTTTTTGACATTGCTTCTGTTAAGCGGTTATATTATTTAATCACTTTGATCTGGCCTTTCATTACCATAAAATGGCCTGGATAGGTACAAATAAAAGGATAGGTACCAGGTGTTTTAGGTACTGTGAAATAAATCGTATCCGATTTTCCAGGCTGCAACAATACTGTATAGGCCAGCACCTTAGGTGTTGCCGGAACAAAATAGTACTTTTCGCCATCAAGGCCCATTTTCAATGCCATTTCACCTACCGCATTGCCCGATCCAGGTGTGGTAAGCACAAAATTGTGCAACATATCATCCACATTCTTAAAGGTTAATTTTACTTTGGTACCAGCCTTAAGGGTAATATTGGTAATATCAAACTTCAGCCCTGGCTTGGTGCCTAATACAATAGTTTTATCAGGCCCTTTAGTCCAGGTTTCTGGTTGTTCGGTAACATGTTTCCCAACATCGGTATTACCTTTAACTGCGCCACCAGCTGCTGGCATATTGCCCATTTGGTGATGGTCCATGCCCTCCATATGGTGTGCCGCCTGCGCGTTGCCTGTCGGTTTATTTTCGGCAGTTAGCAACACCTTTTCTCCATCGGGAATCTTGTTCATGGTATAATATCCATAATCGTGCAATAAAGGAATGTTGCCATTTTCGGCACGTAACCCTTCCATTTTAATTTCGTGAATGTAGCCTTCTTTTAAACTATCCAACACCAACCGCACCCGTTTATGATCAGGAGAAACTACAATGGCTTTGATGCCGCGTGCCGATTGATTGATTACCGGACTACCATAAATGTGGTGGTATTTATAGGTAAAAGTGGAGAGTTTATAAGCGCCTGCATCGCGGGCTGTTTTTTCATCAACCGGCATGGTAAACTCAAGCTCGAAACCATCGGGCTGGGCCTTTACCGTTTGTACCTCAAATGGCATAATACCAGACCAGGTTAAACGCTGCAGCCCGTATTCGGCCTTGCCCGTTGATGACCACCCTCTTGAAGTCATCCCCACCAGCATACTACCATCCGAGCCCCAGTTCATCCTGAGAATGCCCGAAGAAAATCCACGGCGAAAGGGAAATACCACACCTTGGTATACACCTTTAACTTTCTCTAAAAATACCCTGTTGATGTTACTCTGCGATTGGTCGCCTACAAAAAGTTGCCCTTTAAAAGGCCCCATATTGCCATTCTCTGAATAATTCAGGATGCCAGATGTTGAGTTACCCATAATTGAATGCGGAATCCATACAGAAGGGGTTTTTAGTCCCGGCACCCTTTTGGCAACTTCGAATTCGGGTTCGCCGGTATCAGGAATATCTTTCTTGTGCAGCTTAACCGGAGAACCTGGCTCATCCGACCATAATAAACCCGCCGGATTGCCGACAAAATCGCCCTCCTCTACATGGGTAATGCTGCCCGAGCCTACCCAGTCGCCCTGGTTCTCAGCGTAAAATATTTCACCGTCGCTATTTAGCGCCATTGCTGCAGGCGAGCGGAAACCGGTTGCAAAAGGCTTTAACTTAAAATCAGGGGTGAATTTAAGCATCCAGCCGTGCCATTTAGATAAACTGGCGCCATAACCAATCCAGCCCAGGTTAAGTGTTACCACCATGTTGCCATCTTTATCCAGCATAGGGCCATACGCATATTCATGGTAATTGCCCGATAATGGCCACGAGTACATGGTGCTATATTCATCGGCTTCTCCATCGCCATCCAGATCGCGCAGGCGCGTAATCTCAGCGCGCTGGGTAAGGTAAATATCTCCTTTGATATAATTTAAGCCTAATACTTCGTGCATGCCGTGCGCAAACAAGCGGTATTTGGGTTGTTGCCCATTTTTCATGTATGGGTTGGTAATAATCCAGACTTCACCTTTGCGGGTAGCTACAGCCAGCTCATCATTAGGTAAAAAGGTCATTCCACCAACTTCGAGTGCTATCTCTTTTGGGATAGGAACAGTTACGATGGGATAAATCTGTTTCTCTGTTTGTGTTTGTGCTTTTACCGTTACCAGACCAGTGCCCAGTAACAAAAGAGACAATAAGTATGTTGATTTTTTCATGTCTTGATTACCAGGTTAGTGAATAGGTTAACGAATCGGTAGCATTGGCCAGCAATACCAGTAGTTCTTTGCCATTTTGGGTTTTTCTGATAAAAGCTTTTGTGCCATCAGCCAATTTTAAGGTATAAGCTTTATCGCCAACGGTATAAGTATTGTTTTTGTGTGCTTCAATGCCTGGCCCTACTGCAATACGACAATAAAGTGGCTGCTTGCTGTTGCTAATGCTAATGGTACGGCTTAGTGCTGTGCCACCATTTAAAACAGCTATTTTATCGGTTACATTGGCGCCGTTAGCCGCGTACAAAAATGTAGGCATTTTGCTTTTATCTAAAACATAACCCTTATTTTGAAGGTCGTCAAAAGCGATAGAATCTGGCCATGCAGCATCCTTATCAGCCAGTGCTGCAAGGGCAGGTGCTGCAGAAAGCGGTAAAACAGTACCTAAAGGTTTGGCGAGCTGAGGCTCTCCCCTGTCTTTCCACATTTCGGTCGCATCTATAAAATCTCCACGCCATACCTCCAGCAAGGCACCCTGTTTTAAATCGTAAGCATAGTTTACCTTTTCGGGCGTACCTACAGAAATCACATGGGTACGTTTTTTTCCTTCAAACATCAGGAAACTTCGCAATAAATAGGGTTTGTTGGCTACGTTGATGACATAAGGGTTAACATTTTGGGCCATAGAATAGGCTGCACAGCAGGTGAGAAGTGCCAGGCAGCACATCATTCGTTTATAGATCATAATTTTCATCTGGTTAAGAAGCAACAAAACAATCGGTTGCATAACAAATATATCATTAGCATATCAGTTTACAAAAATTCCGTTAAAACAATTATCAATAAACTACGCAAAATATTAATTTTCAGAATATTAAACTTAAATGCAAACGGTAGCAGTAGCTCAATGCCATTAAGTTAAGCTCCGCGGTAGTCAGCCTAAGGGTTAATTTATTTCATAAAAATCAATATAAATGACAGTGGCATTTAATGGAAATAAATCTCCCCAAGGGATCGTCATTGCGAGAAGGCTTTTTCAGCCGACGAAGCAATCTTTATAGCAAGGATAACATAGTTCAAAGATTTCTCCATTTCGCTGCGCTTCAGTCGATTTTAAATCTATCATTGATAGCGTAGTGAAGACTCTTGAAATTGATAATTGCAAATAAAATGCCCTTCGACTACGCTCAGGGTGACATCTTTTTGTGATCTATCCCCTTAACTTAATGAGACAGAGCAGCAGCTAGAAGACTAATCATTAAAATCTTATATTGTTATCAGATTAACCCACAATAATTAAGGATTTAGCGCAGGTAGATTTCTCCGCTAAGATTGAAATGATGATCTTAGGATGGGTTTGTAATGTTGAGCTCAGCTTGTTGTGAGCTTTATGTGGTAATTTTCGCTTAACATATTTTAAAAAGCATTATTTTCAGAATATGCTGTCGCTTAGTGGTTAGTGAACGATCTTGAAAACCAGTTCTTTTAAGAGTTCTCCATCATCAACATTTCCGGTACTATCTAATCCCTTGCTTTTTAAATCATATTCACGGAGTAAACCGATCACCTGGAAAACTTTTCCTGTATTATAATTTCTTGCAGCCACCTCATAATCTTTAATAAAGAATGGCGGTACACCCAATGCTGATGCAGCATCGGCCTTATTAGGGATATAATGGTATTTAAGAAGTTTAGTGAAATAACCGCCTAAATTGGCCAGAACCATTACTGTTGGATTGGCTTTAGGGTTGCTGGCGAAGTAATTGATAATTTTATTACACTTTAGCACATCGCGGATGGCCAGTGCCTTCTGCAATTCGAAAACGTTATATTCTTTACTGATGCCTATATTTCTCTGAACCAGATCGGTATTAATGGTTACCTCCTTCGAAACATTGAGCATTAACTTTTCGATCTCGTTGGCAATTTTGGATAGATCGGTACCCAGATATTCGGCCATTAAAGCCGAGGCCTGCTGATCGATCTTGTAACCTTTTTCTTTGATAAATTCTTCGATCCAAGGCACCAGTTTATAATCGCGCACAGGATCTGACTGAAAAATCAATCCGCTTTTATTGATGGCTTTATAGATTTTTTTACGTTTATCGAAATTGGCATATTTATAGGCCAGCACCAAAATGGTACTGGGCAGCGGTTTTTCGAAATAATTGAGTACAAATTCGCCTTCTTTTGAACTGTCTTCCTTGCCCCACTTTAAATCCTGCGCTTCTTTAACAATCACCACCTGATAATCGGACATCATCGGGTAACGTTTTGCAGCACCCAAAACCGTAGCCATATCGGTATCTTTTCCATATAAAACCGTTTGATTGAAACCTTTTTCGGCATCGTTCAGCAGCTTATCTTCAATATAGTCAGTCACCTGATCAATGTAATAAGATTCTTCACCATGCAATAAGTATACAGGCTTGAATTTCCGGGCTTTGATATCTTTAATAATTTCGGCAGCAGTCATTGCCTGTAAAATTACAATTTAGGTTTAAGGATTTGGGTAAATGTTTATAAATTATAGATGTGAGATGTTAGATATGAGATTTGAGACAGTAGACTGGTGGCTTCATCTCATAATCCAAAATTAACTACCTTTGAAGCTGCAATAATTGATAAATTGTTTTATTGTTGCATTGTTAAGAGACAAACAACTGTTAACTGCAAACCGAAAATTGCAAACTGCCAACTGCCAACTGAAAACCGCTAACTGAGAAAATGTTTACTCCTACTCCGCTTAACCTTCCACCCTACCCATTTAAAATTACTCAAAAGGACGATGTGGTATTTATTTTTGATGAACTGAGAAAGAAACACCTGGTACTTACTCCAGAAGAATGGGTGCGTCAGCATTTTATACAAAACCTGATCTTAGAGAAGAAATTTCCACGTACGTTAATCCAGATTGAAGGTGGTTTGGTATTAAACCAATTACAAAAACGAAGCGATATTTTGGTTTACAATACCGCTGGCGAAAAGCTGATGTTAATTGAATGTAAGGCACCAAAGGTAAAAATTACACAATCAGTTTTTGATCAGGCTTCGCGGTATAATTCGATACATCAGGCCAGGTGGATTGTGCTAACCAATGGCTTGCAACATGTTTATGCCAGGATGGATACGGAAAAGGGCAGCTTTAATTTTGTAGAAGAAATGCCAGAATATTTGGGACTATAAGCAGTATTTGTCATCCTGAGGCACGAAGGATCTTTATTGACCGTTATTACGAATCACGAAGCAATCTTAAAAAGGTATCAATGTATTGTAATGCTTTTTTTGGAAAGCAGGAACAGTAGCATTTAGGTTTATTCAGTCCCGCTCCCGCTTCTGCCAATTGAAAAAATTGGCATCTCGCTTTGATCGGGTTTAGGTTGCACAGTCAGCATTGCTATTAGGGGTTGCAAAGAGCAGGAATAGCGCTCTTTCTGAATCATGCTATTCAACCTTCAATAGCAGCAAAAGCCTTCCGAATCTAAACCTGATTGAAATGTAAAGCCCACAGCGCAGCGAGGACTTGTAATGAAAAGCAGGACTAACTTTAAACCAACCACAACAATTGCTTTCCAAAAAAATCATGAGCATTAAAGATTAATCTATCGGTTGGTGTCTCACCGACCGAAACTTAAAGATTCTTCACTTCGTTCAGAATGACAAAAGAGAATATGATCTAAACGCTATATTCCGGCTTCCAAACCTGTTTATTACCGCTATAAATCGCCTCGTTACACATGGCCACGCAAATAGCGGCCTGGGTTCCGGTATTGATATTTGATGCGGGTTCTTTCCTGGTGGTTATCGATTTGTAAAATTCATCCAACGCATAATTTGTACCATCAATGGTGGCTTTATCTAAAATCGGGATTCCTCCGTCTTTATTCACCACGATTTTAATCTATCGGTTGGTGTCTCACCAACCGAAATTTAATCGGCGTCCACAAAATGAAAATAGAATAATAGTTCTCTCTGGTAGGTGGAGCACCAAATATAGAAAAATGAAAAGCCTTTTTTTGGAAGGCTTTTTTTTATAAAACTCGTCATCTCGACTGAAGCTCAGCGGAACGGAGAGATCTATCTTGACAGATTTCTCGACTGCGTTGCACTCCGCTCGAAATGACGATCTTTTGCAGACTGTATTAGACGATAATTCCTATACTCTATATTCATCTATCGGTTGGTGTCTCACCGACCGAAACTTAAAGATTCTTCACTTCGTTCAGAATGACAAAAGAGAATATGATCTAAACGCTATATTCTTTCTTCCAAACCTGTTTATTACCGCTATAAATTGCCTCGTTACACATGGCCACGCAAATAGCGGCCTGGGTTCCGGTATTGATGTTTGATGCAGGTTCTTTCCTGGTGGTTATCGATTTGTAAAATTCATCCAGCGCATAATTTGTACCATCTATGGTGGCTTTATCTAGAATCGGGATTCCGCCGTCTTTATTCACCACTATTTTTGTTGCCCCGGTTACCCCATCAACAATACCTAACTCTTTTTTGGTACTTTCTTCAGGATAAAATAAGCCGGTATTGGTAAGCAAAGAAACCGAACCTTTGGTACCCTTTATTTTAAACAGATAACCATCGTGCGCATTGCCACAAGTGGCCCCAAAGTTGCCAATCATGCCTTTTTCATTATACCGCAAAATGGCTTGTATGTTATCATAAGTTTCTCTGCCATCTTTAAAAACATCTATGCCTCCCGAACCCATAATTTCATCAGGTTGGGTTTCGAAAGCCCAATTGATAAAATCAATCTGGTGCGATAACAGTTCAGCTGCTAATCCGCCAGAATATTCCTTGTACATACGCCAGTTAATTTTGCGTTCCAAAGCCGGATCCGGAACCGCCCTGCGCCAGTTACCATTACGGTCCCAACGACAATCGATCTGGCTAACCTTACCCAAATAACCACTTTGGATCATATCCTTCACCTTAAAATACAAAGGCGAATAACGATACTGATAGCCCACCTGAAAAACCTGGTTGGAATATTGTTTAACCAGCTTTTTAAGTTCAAGTGCCTGTGTAATATTGTAAGTCATGGTTTTTTCTACATACACATGTTTACCGGCAAGCACCGCATCTTTGGCGATCCTGAAATGTTCGCTTAAAGGTGTGGCAATAAAAACCGCGTTGATTGTTTTATCATCCAAAACCTTGCGGTAATCTTTAATGGCTTTTGCATCGGCTGGAACATACTTTTCGGCCTCTTTAAGCCTGAAATCGAGCAAGTCGCAATAGGCTTTGATATTATATTTGGCAGGCATTGATTTTATTACCGACAAAACTCCTTTACCGCGATCGCCACAACCAATCATGGCCACATTAATGATTTCACCAGCTCCTAAATTTGCAAAACCCTGATTGCCCAAAAATAAACCGGAACCTATTAGGGCTGATGTTTTAACAAAAGATCGACGATGCATGATATAATGGTATTATAATATTTTATTCTTTATAGGTAAAACATTAACCACAGATAAAAAGGATATACACAGATAAAATCTGTGGTTAAATTTCAAGGCTATTTGTACTCATTTTCAAATCAAAAACTTATAAATTCTTGATTTTAATGGTCCTGAAATCCACCTTATTTCCATGATCCTGCAGCAGGATATGTCCTTTCGGCGCTTCGCCAAAGTTTTTCCAGTCTTTATATTTACTAATGGCAACCAGTTTTTTAAACTCTTCAGAGCCACGTGTATATTCTAACACTTTAACCCCATTTAAATAATGCTCTACTTTGTTATTTGGGTAAACTACCAAACGTCCGTTGTTCCAGCTGCCGATTGGGCGCAGGTAACGAGCTTCTTTTTTAGCAGTCATTAAATCGTATAAGGATGCCAAAGTGCGGTTTCCATCTCTGCCCAATTTTGCGTCAGGGTGTAATTCATCGTCTAAAACCTGGTATTCCAGGCCAATGGCCGAACCTTTATTTTTTTCGCTCAGGGTAACAAAATATTTTACACCGCTATTGGCACCAGGCGTTAGCTTAAACTCGAAAGATAAGTCAAAAGCAGCATATTCATCTTTGGTTACAATATCGCCGCCGTTGGTCGATTCTGCGCCCCCAGATGGTTCAACGCTGATTACACCACCGGCAATTTTCCATCCTTTAGCAGGGAAAGCAGTTTTATAAGCACCAACCCAACCTGCACTGCTTTTACCATCGAACAATAGTTTATAACCTTCCGATTTTTCGTAAGCAGATAAAGTATTAGGCGTTAAATTAACCGTGTAAATTCCTTTTGGGAAAGCTTTGGCCTTTAGCCCTTCAGTTTGAATTTTGATATTTTTGAAATAAACTTTCTTGCCATCATTATCGAGGTTATTGCCAATACCATGAACCTGCAAACCGATAAATCCCGATCGATCTAAAGTATCGATCACATAGGCAACCGGCGTTCCATTTACCCAGGTTTTGGTTTCGTTACCGATACATTCGATTTTATAATGGTTAAACGCATTCTTTTTATACAAGGATTTTGCCGATGGGTTAAGTTCTAAAGGATATAACCACAATCTTCTGGCTTCATCGTAAATTCCACCTGTCCATGCTCTTGGTGTAGGGTCTATTTCTACCTGCCTTCCAAAAACCAATCCTTTACCATTATTTCCCTCTGGTTTAAGATGGCTTCGGGTTTGCACGCCAGAATTAGTAGTTTCACCCTCAAGTTTCACATCCAGTTCCAAAATGAAATCGCCGTATTCTTTTTCGGTGATTAAAAATGAATTTGGTATGCCTTTGGTCATTGTTCCCACAATCATATCATCTTCAACCTTGTATGGAGCAGCACCTGCAACAGCTTTCCAGCCGGTAAGTGTTTTACCATCAAATAATGGTTTTGCTTTTTGGGCAGCGGCTGACAGGCTGATCAGGGAAAGGGCTAGAATACTATATTTTTTGATATTTAACATGATAGTTTTTTTCTTGCCGTCATTGCGAGGAAGAATGAAGAAGCAATCTTTTTTGCTAAATAGATTGCTTCGTGCCTCGCAATGACGATATTTTTATTTTAATATTTAAATACTTTTCCGTTTGCGATTACTTCTTGTCTGCCCTCATCGAAAACTGCTTTTGCACCTGTTCGTACCGCAGCATTGGTCATGATATTGGCAATAGAGTGTGAATAACCAGCTTCTACAGGTGCGTTTGGTGTTTTACGGCTGCGCACACATTCCATCCAGTTGCGCATGTGGCCTGAGGTTAATCCATCACCTCCCATATTGGCGCCGGTTGCTGCTTTAATTTCGGTTTTACTTAAATCAAATTCAGGCAAAAGATTAGCCTTCAATCCCATGGCTGCAGCTTCTTTTTCCCTTAAACCACCTTTTGGCGATACTTTATTGGTAATCAGGTTGAGCTCGCCACCATTCGAGTAATAAACCTCGCCTACATCACCTACACTGTTCTGCATTCTTGAAGTAAAAGTAACCTGGAAGCCATCGGTAGTATCTGGCTGGCCATAATCGAATACGGCAACCATCGAATCCCAATTTCTACGGCCATCTTTCCAGGTGTAAATACCGCCGTTTGCCACTACACTTCGCGGATGTTTTAAATTGGTAAACCAATGCACGGTATCAATCTGGTGGCTCATCCATTGACCGGGCATCCCCGACGAATAGGGCCAGAATAATCTGTATTCTAAATATTTTCTCGGATCAAAAGCCTCGTTCGGACGATTTAACAAAAACCTTTTCCAATCAATATCTTCTTCTTTTAATTTAGCTACTAAATCTGGTCGGCGCCACCTGCCTGGCTGATTTACATTCCACACTAAATCTACAGCAGTGATCGGCCCGAATTTTCCATCCTGTATAAATTTTGCCGCATTGATGTAATTTTCTCCACTTCTTCTTTGTGAACCTATTTGCACAATCTGCTTGCTGGCCTTAACAGCTTTAAATGCAGCTTTGGCATCGTCCATGGTTTCGGCAAAAGGCTTTTCTACATACGCATCGCAATTGGCTTTTACCGCCTCGATGGTATGAAGTGCGTGCTGAAAATCGGCGGTACTGATAATTACGGCATCAAGGTCTTTTGTAGCATAAAGCTCATCGTTGTTACGGCAGGCTTTAATATCATGACCAAATTTTTCTTTTAAATGGGCAATTCCTAAATCTCTGCGGTAGTTCCATAAATCAGAAAGACCAACGATATCGAAATTGAGTTCTTTGTTGTGGTTCAGGAAACAAGGCAAAAGGGTGTCTTTAAAGCGATCAGAAAATCCAACAACACCAACACGTACCCGATCATTTGCACCGATGATGCGTCCATAACTTTTGGCGCTCATGCCCATGGTACCTGCATAGGTTGCTGCAGCAAATACTGCTGATTGTTTAATAAATTTTCTTCTGGAATTTTCCATAGAATAAAACGGTTTAAATAAGGTTAGATAGCTTATGCGTTAAACGATTTATAAGATGTTTAACAGCATCCAAATTAGGACTTTTAGTTTAATAAAAAGGTGAGCTTTGGTAACAATTTAGAAAGGAAATGGAAGATGTGGAATGGAAGATGAGGAATATGTGGAAAAGATGACAACTGGGTAGAAAAGACAAATCCCTTTAGATTTTTTTCTAAAGGGATTATTTAAGACCTATAAGGTTTTAAAAACCTTATAGGTCTGTGAGATTATTATTAGCCCAAAACCGCTAAACTTTCTTCAATAATTTTGATTTTAGCTTCAGCGTCAGCTTTTTTATTGCGTTCATTGGCAATAATCTCGGGTTTTGCATTCTGTACAAAACGTTCGTTACTCAATTTAGCATCAACCGACTTTAAAAAGCCCTGTAAATAAACTAAATCGGCATTTAAACGTTCGCGTTCTGCTTCTACATCAACGTTTTCGGTTAGTGGAATAAAGAATTCATCTTTCCCTGCCATAAAAGCCGTTGCGCCAACAATTTTATCGTTTACTATTTCAGCTTCTGATACATTGGCCAGTTTAAAAACGATATTTAGCCATTTTTCATAATCAAGATCAGAATTTACCTTAATGCTTAACGGCAACGCTTCTTTAAGCGAAATCTGCTTCTGGTTCCTTACATTTCTAATTTCGGCCACCACAGTTTTAATTACCTCGGCATCTTTCAATAATTGTTCATCAAAAGTTCCGCCTTTCGGAAATTCGGCTACAATACAGCAATCCATTTCGCCACGATCGGCAAACAGATCATCATGCCATAACTCTTCAGTAATAAAAGGCATATTAGGATGCAATAACTTGATGATATTTTCGAAGAACGCAATAGTTGCTTTGTAACTCTCCGCATCAATTGGCTGCTGATAAGCAGGTTTAACCATTTCTAAATACCAGGCACAGAAATCATCCCAAACCAGTTTGTAAGTGATCATTAATGCTTCTGATAGACGGTATTGTTTGAAGTTAGCTTCAATTTCTACCAACGCTTCGTTAAAGCGGTTTTCGAACCAGGATATGGCCTGAGTATTCGGGTTAACCAGATTTTCGTCAACTTCCCATCCTTTTACCAAACGGAAAGCATTCCAGATTTTGCTGGCGAAATTACGTCCCTGTTCGCAGTAGCTTTCATCGAACATTAAATCGTTACCAGCAGGTGAAGACATTAACATCCCCACACGAACGGCATCAGCACCATATTTTTCAATCAATCCAATCGGGTCTGGCGAGTTACCCAGCGATTTAGACATTTTACGTCCTAATTTATCGCGCACAATACCCGTTAAATACACATTGGTAAATGGTTTTTTGCCCATAAACTCATGTCCGGCCATAATCATACGTGCTACCCAGAAAAATAAGATTTCAGGTGCGGTAACCAGATCATTGGTTGGGTAATAATAGTTGATGTCTTTATTTTCAGGATTTTTAAATCCATCGAAAACTGAAATCGGCCATAACCATGATGAGAACCAGGTATCCATCACATCATCATCCTGCCTTAAAAATGGCTCTAACTGATGTTTGAATCCAGCTTTTTCCGTTTCTGAGCAGCTTTCATCTAAATGTTTTTTCTTCCAGAATTCTTCTAATGCTTCATCTTTGGTTTTGGCAACTACCCAATTTCCTTTATCGTCGTACCAGGCTGGGATTCTTTGCCCCCACCATAACTGACGGCTAATGTTCCAATCGCGAACATTTTCCATCCAGTGGCGGTAGGTATTTTCAAATTTATTTGGGATCAGGTTTACCTCGCCATTCAATACATCATCCAAAGCTGGCTGCGCCATCTCTTTCATCTTTACAAACCATTGCATCGAAAGTTTTGGTTCGATAGCGGCATCGGTACGTTCAGAAAAACCGACCTGCGATTTATAATCCTCCACTTTCTCTAAATGGCCAGCTTCTTCCAGCATTTTGGCAATTTTTTTACGCGCAACAAACCTGTCTTCGCCCACTAAAATAACGGCTAATTCATTTAAAGTTCCATCATCGTTTAAGATATCAGTAACCGGTAAATTGTGTTTAACGCCCAGTTCATAATCGTTTAAATCGTGCGCAGGTGTAACTTTTAAACAGCCTGTACCAAATTCAATATCTACATATTCATCCTCAATAACCGGAATTTCGTGGTTAACCAGAGGCACGAAAACTTTTTTACCTTTTAGGTGCGTAAAACGCTCATCGTTCGGGTTAATACAGATCGCCGCATCGGCCATAATCGTTTCCGGACGCGTAGTCGCTATAGTTAAAAACTGGTCTTCGGTTCCCGAAATCAGGTATTTAATGTAATAGAGTTTCTGGTTTACTTCTTTACGGATCACTTCTTCATCAGAAACGGCTGTTTTACCAGCCGGATCCCAGTTAACCATACGGATACCCCGGTAAATCCACCCTTTTTTATATAAATGAATAAACGAATCAATAACCGCTTCAGAAAGATCTTCTTCCATGGTAAAGCGGGTACGGTCCCAATCGCAGCTTGCACCTAATTTCTTTAACTGTTCTAAAATAATACCGCCGTATTTCTCTTTCCACTCCCAGGCATATTTCAGAAATTCCTCACGAGAGAGATCTTTTTTATTGATTCCCTGTTCTTTTAACATCGCCACAACCTTTGCTTCGGTTGCAATAGAGGCATGGTCAGTTCCGGGTACCCAACATGCATTTTTACCTTGCATACGGGCTTTACGGATCAATACATCCTGAATGGTATTATTGAGCATGTGCCCCATGTGCAGTACGCCTGTGACGTTTGGCGGCGGAATTACGATGGTGTAAGGTTCGCGTTCATCGGGTTCTGAATGAAAAAACTCTTTAGATAGCCAATAGCTATACCATTTATCTTCTGTTTCTGCAGGATTGTACTTGGTGGATATGCTCATGAATGTATTAAAAATTCAAAAATAGCTAATTAAGCTGAAAGACCAAAGCCAAGCAAGTGGAAAGCTGAAAGACTAAAGCAGGTAAACTTCAGATGAGTGTATGGAAAAGATATGCGCGTTAGTTTTTGGAAAGCAGGTGCGTATTTTGATTTAGCCCTGCTTTTGGTTTTTAGCCCCGACGTGAAGTCGGGAGCTACCACGTCAATCAGGTTTAGAAAAATTGGTTCTTGCAAAACAAGAACCATAATGAAGTTTTATTAAACGATTACTCTACGTCATCAAAAACATCATCTAATGCCAGCTCAAAACCAGGCAATACGGTTGACGTAATTTTTTCACTCAAGGTAAATATTTTAGAAGGTTGAAATTTACCCATTTCATTTAGGGTATATATCAAAATGCTTTGATCACTTTGGCTCACCACCCAATATTCTTTAACACCAAACTCTTCATAAACCTTATACTTATTTAGCAGCTCCATTTTGGTATTTCCCGGCGATAAAATTTCGATTACCAGATCAGGCGCACCGATACAGCCACGGGCATCAAGTTTGCTTTTATCGCAGATTACGCAGATATCTGGTTGTAGAACAGTAAATACATCTTTATCAGCTTTGCTTTCCTTTGGAAAACGGACATCAAAAGGCGCTGCATAAACCTTACAGGGTTTACCTTTTAAAAAATTAATTATTGGATTTAACAAATTAATAGAAACACCTTGGTGCACCCTTGATGGCGCAGGACTCATTTTAAAGATTTTGCCTGCAATCAACTCTACCCTTTCAGGGAAAAGCCAGTTTAAATAGTTAGAATAGCTATAAGTTAACGATGCATCAAGTTCATTGAACTGCCTGACAGGCTCGTCATCGTTTAAAACAGGATATGGAACTGGCTCAGACATAGTCTAAGATACTAAAAAAAGTAGTAATCTAAAAATATTTGTGGATTTTATAAATCCTCAAAAACATCATCCAATGCCAGTTCAAAACCTGGCAATACAGTTGACGTAATTTTTTCGCTTAAGGTGAATATTTTAGAGGGCTGAAATTTACCCATCTCGTTTAGGGTATATATCAAAATGCTTTGATCACTCTGGCTCACCACCCAATATTCTTTAACACCAAATTCTTCGTAAACACGGTACTTATTAAGCAGTTCCATTCTGGTATTTCCGGGAGATAAAACCTCCACAACCAGATCGGGTGCGCCAATACAACCACGGGCATCAATTTTGTTTCTATCACAGATTACACAGATATCTGGTTGTAAAACGGTAAAAATAGCTTTATCATGGTGACTTTCCTTTGGAAAACGAACATCAAATGGCGATAGGTAAACTTTGCAAGGTTGCTTTTTTAAAAAACTCCCTAACTTAAGAAATATGTTGCCAATAACTCCCTGATGAACGCTTGAAGGTGCAGGACTCATCTTAAAGATTTTACCTTTAATCAGTTCAACTCTTTCGGGAAAAAGCCAGTTTAAATAATTGGAATAACTATAAGTTAACGATGCGTCAAGTTCATTGAACTGCCTTACAGGTTCATCATCGTTTAAAACAGGATATGGAACGGGTTCAGACATAATCAAATATACTAATTTTTATAGTATTCCGACTTTCTATTTTTCAACATATCTTAATACCATTAAGAAATTAAGGACATTAAGTTTTAGGCAATTACTTAACTATTTTAATTTTCTTAATGGTAAAAGTATAAATTTACTAAAACTTCATCTTCTGAATTCTCACCGCATTTAAAATAGCCAGAAGTGCCACACCAACGTCGGCAAAAACCGCTTCCCACATGGTTGCTATACCTCCTGCCCCTAAAATTAAGACAATTGCTTTTACAGCAAATGCCAATACAATATTCTGGATGACTACATTTTTGGTTGCCTTACCTATTTTAACCGCAGTTGCAATTTTAGAAGGCTGATCGGTTTGAATCACTACGTCTGCTGTTTCGATCGCAGCATCGCTACCCATTGCGCCCATGGCAATACCAATATCGCTGATTGCCAATACCGGTGTATCGTTAATTCCATCTCCCACAAAGGCCACCACCTTACTTTTGTCGCTTTTAATTGCTTCCAATCGGGCAACTTTATCTTCAGGTAATAAGTCGCCAAAATAAGTATCAATACCTAAACTCAAGGCTACTTTTTTAACAATTGAGGTCTTATCACCACTTAACATCACAACCTGTTTTATTCCGTTTTCGTAGAGCTTTTTAATGGCTTCGGCAGCATCTTCCTTTATTTCATCTGCAATCAGAACATAACCAACATATTTCTGGTCGATAGCAACAACTACAATACTTTCTTCTATCGATGCAATTTTAGGCTCATAATCAATATTAAATTTCTCCAAAAGTTTAACATTACCTGCTAAAACCTCTTTACCATTAACCAGACCTTTTAAGCCCATTCCAGCAATTTCCTCGATGTTTTCGGCAGGATGAATTTCTTTTTCACCAGTATATTCTACAATGGCCTTCGCAATTGGATGGGTAGATTTGGCTTCAACAGCCGTTAATAAATTCAAAAATTCTGCTTCATCAATACTGCTTTCTACTTTTTGAACATTGAAAACACCTTTTGTTAAGGTTCCGGTTTTATCCATTACAACCGTATTCAGTTTGGTAATCAGATCAAGGAAATTAGAGCCTTTAAAAAGAATGCCATTTGCCGATGCCGCACCAATTCCGCCAAAATAACCCAATGGAATAGAAATGACCAGCGCACATGGGCAAGATATAACCAGGAAAACCAGCGAACGATACAACCAGGTTTGAAAATGATATTCGTTTCCTAAAACCAAAATTGGGATAGTAACCAGCGCGAGGGCTAAAAAGAAAACAATCGGGGTATATATTTTCGCAAACTTGCGAATAAAAAGTTCGGTCTTAGCTTTGCGGGTAGTGGCATTTTGAACCATTTCCAAAATGCGTGATAATGCACTGTCTGCAAAAGCTTTGGTCACTTTAACTTCGACTACTTTATCCAAATTAAGCATCCCTGCCAAAATCGATTCGCCCTTATTAATTGTACGCGGTTTGCTCTCGCCCGTTAAAGCAGCAGTATTAAAACTGCTTTTATCACTTATCAATTCTCCGTCTAAAGGGATTTTCTCACCAGCCTTTACTTGTATGGTTTCGCCAATTTCTACCATTTCAGGATTAACGTCTTCGTATTTCCCATTGCGGAATACATGCCCTACATCTGCACGAACATCAAGTAATGCTTTAATATTCCTTTTGGCACGGTTTACTGCAGCCATTTGAAACAACTCGCCGATAGTGTAAAAAAGCATTACCGTTACGCCCTCAGGATATTCTCCAATGGCAAAAGCACCGATGGTGGCGATAGACATTAAAGAAAACTCGGTAAAGAAATCTTTGGCTTTAAAAGTTTCCCAAACCTCGCGTAAAACCGGGATGCCCACAGGTAAATAAGCCACGATATACCAATAAGGCCGAATAATTTGAAATACAGGAACCGTAAACAGGTTGTCAAACGCAATTCCAATCAGCAGCATAACCAATGTTACGATGGCTGGCAAATACGTTTTAAAGGCAGAAGGATCTCCACCATGGTCGTGGTCATGTTCCTCGCCTTCTTCATGTGTATGATCATGATCATGGCTATGTTTTGGTTCGGAATGTACTTTACTGCTGCAACAGCTATCTTCTTTATCGTGTGAGTGACTCATTATATTTATAGTATGCTAAACATCATTGTTATTGTTAACGATAAAACCCCGCAGGTTTAGATAACCGTTTTCAAATTTATGGAAAATAAAATGTTTTATCCCGAATCATTCTTAATAGCAATAATTTTTACAAGCACACAATAAATTTTGTTAAAAAATGTTAATAGTGGTATAAAAGATTTAAAATCATGAAATCTATTAAAATTTCTTTTTCAGCATCAGAACTTATCAGGAGGCTTGGCTTAGCAAAAATATACTACTGGTTTAACAAGTAATATTCTTAATATATAACACCAGTATTAATTAGTATTTCATAAATTTCGCATCATTATTAACTTATTAAGCGAATGAAATACCAAAATTTGAAAAGATATTTTGCAGCGCTAGGTATAGTCGCTGCCGGATTTTCTGCAAATGCACAAACCAAAAAATTTATCGACCCTGCCAACATGGATCTTTCCGTTAAACCAGGCGACGATTTCTACACCTACGCAAGTGGTACGTGGATAAAAAACAATCCAGTTCCTGCTAAAGAAACGCGTTGGGGTTCATTTAACGAGCTTCGCGATTTCAACATCAACGCTGTTAAATCTTTAGTGGAAGATGCAGCTGCTGACAAATCTGCTCCTGCAGGTTCGGTTAAGCGTAGAGTTGGCGATTTTTATACGGCTGCTATGGACAGTACAACCATTGAAGAATTGGGTTATACCCCAATAAAAGCCGATTTAGCGAAAATTAAGCAAATTAAAAATATTCAGGGTGTGCTGGATCAGGTGGTTTACATGCGAACCAATGGTTTGGGTGGAGGAATGTTTGGCCTTGGTGTTGGGCAAGACCGCAAGAATGTAAACAAATACATGGTGAATATTAGTCAGGGAGGCACAACACTTCCTGATCGCGATTATTACCTGAAAGATGATACACGCAGTGTTAAGATCCGCGATGCTTACAATACCTATATGGTTACTTTATTTACCTTAACGGGAAGTACACCGGAAGAAGCAAAACAAAAAGCAGCAACCGTTTATAAAATTGAAAAGCAATTCGCTGAAGCGCAGATGAGCCGTTTAGAAATGCGCGATCCTTACGCTACCTATAACAAGCTTACCGTTGCCGAACTGAACCAAAAAACACCAGATATTAACTGGACAACCTATTTGCCTAAATTCAAAATCAAAAATCAGGATACTGTTCTGGTTTCTTCGCCTAAATTTATGGCGAGCCTTGATGGCATGTTGAAATCGGTTCCGGTTACCGATTGGCAAACTTATCTGGAGTGGAACATTTTAAAAGGTTCAGCTTCCGGTTTAAGTTCTCCATTTGTGAAGGCAAGTTTCGCTTTTACGCAGGCTCAAACAGGTCAGAAAGTACAAACACCACGTTGGCAACGCATGTCATCTTTAACTGATGGCACTATCGGCGAATTATTAGGCCAGCTCTACGTGGCCAAATATTTTAAGCCGGAAGCTAAAGAGCGGATGAACCAGATGATTGTAAACTTGCGTAAAGCATTCGAAATCAGAATTAATGGTTTAGAGTGGATGAGCCCTGAAACCAAACAAAAGGCATTAGCTAAATTACATGCCTTTACACCAAAAGTGGGTTATCCGGAAAAATGGAAAAACTATGATGGTTTAGTGATTAATAAGGATACTTATTTCCAAAACTTACGCAATGCAAGTGTTTGGGGCTATAAAGAAATGATTGATCAGTTAGGTAAACCTGTTGATCGCAAACGTTTTGGTATGACACCTCCAACGGTTAATGCTTACTATAGCCCTACACTGAATGAGATTGTTTTCCCTGCTGGTATTTTACAGTTCCCTTTCTTTGATCCAAATGCCGATGATGCCGTTAATTATGGCGGTATAGGCGCAGTGATTGGTCACGAAATGAGCCATGGTTTTGATGACAGCGGAAGTCAATATGATGCTGCCGGTAACTTAAAAAACTGGTGGACTGCTGAAGACAAAGCTAAATTTGACGCAAAAACAAAGGCTTTAGGCGAGCAGTTTGATGCTTATACCGTATTAGATACCATTCATGTAATTGGTAAGTTAACCATGGGCGAAAACATTGGCGATTTAGGAGGTTTAAATGCCGCTTATACTGCATTCAAAATGACCAAACAAGGTCAAAGCAATGAGAAAATTGATGGTTTTACACCAGATCAGCGTTTTTTCCTGGCCTGGGCACAAGTATGGAGAGGTAATATTTTACCCGAAAGTGCTGCTCAGCTAATTAAAACTGATCCGCATTCTCCAGGCCCATACCGTACCATTGGTGCACCTGTAAATATGGATGCGTGGTATAATGCTTTTGATGTTAAACCTGGCGATAAATTATATAAAAAACCAGAAGACAGAATTAGAATGTGGTAGTTTTGAGGTTGAGGGCTGGAAGGTTTTTTCCACTCGACAGCTAAATGAATTATTTTATCATCCCTATATTAGAAGCGCCCCGATTTATTTGGGGCGTTTTGTTTTATTAGCGTGGTGTAAGATGTTACCATCTGACACTGGCTGAAATTATCAATTCAATTCATCGAATTAATCGATTATTTTTAGATGTTCAATAAATCAGTCGGATGGTAACATCCGACTGCACAATTATGCACCGCCTTGGTGTCTCTACGAACTAATTAATCCAACCTCAATATTTATCCCAAATCAAAATTAATTTATCTCCTTCCAGTAATTCTTAATTATCATTCTATCTTTGAGAAAACATAAGCCCCTTTTCATGAGAAGCGCATTCAAAACAATTCTTATCCTAAGTTTAACCTTACTCTCTTCCATAAGCTTTGCTCAAGACAATAAGTTAATCAGTCTTGAAGCATTGATAAATAAAACCGATCCGGCCTGGCCACTGGTAAAAAAATGGATCGACTCTGCAAAAAACAAGGTAGAAATTCTACCTGTTGATTCTGCAAAAGCAAAAGAAGTTTTATACAACTCGCAAATGACTACCTATGCTACACTTGGTTCGGTAATTTATAATACCGGAGGCATAATGGTTGATAATGGCTGGATTAGAATTTTAGGTTCGGGCAGCGAAAGATTGAGCCGGAATGTTGCGGAATGGAACAAAGGAAAAACCATAAAGGAATATGGCGATAATATTCCCTACCTTTTAATTGCCGATGATGCTGTAGGTGGTTTCTTTGCGATTAATTACGGCGGTTTGGGTAAAGACATTAAAAACGTGTACTACCTTGAACCAAACAGCCTAACCTGGCAACCACTTGGAGCAGGTTATGGCGAGTTTCTTGTTTTTTGTTTCGATAGTGATCTCTCTAAATTTTATAAAGGATTGCGCTGGAGCAGCTGGAACCAATTTATTGCCAATTTGGATGGTACCAAAACCTATAGTTTCCGCCCTTATTTATGGGAGGAAGGAACCGACATTGATAAATGTACCCGAAAACTTGTTGGGATTGAAGAAATGTACCGTTTTAATATTATGAAGTCGAAAGAACTGAATGCAGACAAAGGCATAAAAAAAGACGAATCTAAAAAAGAGGAAACTAAAAACGAGCAATAAATCGCTGTCTACAAAACAATTCGATGCCTGATACACTTGCTACCATCACCCAGATCAAAAATACCAGGGCTTTTGTTCTGGAATTAGTAAAAGATTTAACCACAGAGCAGTTAAACAAAATCCCTTCGGGTTTTAACAATAACATGATCTGGAATATTGCCCATTTAACCGCTGCACAGCAAAACCTTTGTTATGAAAGATCGGGATTAACGGTAACGGTTATAGAAGAACATTTTTCGCCATTTTTAAGCGGAACAAAACCAGAAAATTTTATTGAGCAGACAGAGATTGATTCCATTTTTGATACACTCTTAACCAGCATGGATCGTTTAACCACCGATTATTTGAGTGGTATTTTTCTAAAGTTCGATCCTTGGAACAAACGGTATGGTATGAAACTAAATTCGATAGAAGATGCGATAAACTTTATCCCTTTCCATGAGGGGATGCATATCGGTTATATCATGGCATTGAAGAAATTGGTCTAGCCCTGAAAATTTAAGCGTATTTTGCCTGTGTCTTTTTAGGGAGTTTAGCCAAAACCATCGCCCTCGAATCGGCCACCCTACTTTTTAGTTCTTTATCGTTCAATACATCCAAATTTTCGATCTGAATCCATTGCCGCTTTGCCATATGATAGGCCTGCGCAATGCCGTCTCTGGCAGCAAGTTCATCAAATTCATCCGGATTGCATTTGATAGAAAAACGGTTACCCTCGTCAATAGCAATAATTACATAGATTTTCTCTTCTATCATAAAACATAGATGTTCCCATTTCATACCTTCTGTAGTGCCAGGTAAACTCAAACAATATTCTCTGAACGATTCGATGTCCATATTTAGGGTTAGGTTTAGGGTTTAGGGTTTAGGGTAAGACCAAAGCTAAGAACAAAAGATTAAAGCCGGAAGAGAAAAAGTCAGAGGTCGGGAGTCCGAAGATTAAAGCTGATTAATTTATCTATCCTATCTGTGGCTAATTTATCCCCAAATCCAAAAATCATATTAATACTATATCTTATCTATATTTGCGTCATAATCTTGAAATCCAAGAATCCTTAAAATCCTAGCCCATGAATATAATTACGCCTACTGCTGATGGTTCGAATACACTTTATAACGAAACCATAGGCGAACATTACCATAGTAAACATGGCGCCCTGCAAGAAAGCAAACACGTGTTTATTGATGCCGGATTAAAATTTGCTTCTACTAATTTAAATGAAGTTTCCATTTTGGAAGTTGGTTTCGGCACCGGACTAAACTTTATTTTAAGTTTCGAATATTGTACAGAAAATAGCATTAAACTTAACTATACCAGCATTGAGGCCTTTCCACTTACTACAGCTATCATTGAGCAGACTGGTTATGCAGCATATGTTCCTGAAGAAATATGGACCGATTTTATTTCAAATTACCCGGAAGCATTAAAAGCACCCAAGAAATTAACTTCGCTTTGCTCGTTAGAAATCCCGCACACAACATTGGCCGAATACAGCAGTAACCAAAAATTTGACCTGATTTATTATGATGCATTTTCTGTACAGCACCAGCCCGAAATGTGGAGCGATGAAATTATTGCACATGCCTGCAGTTTCTTAAAACCTGGCGGAACTTTTGTTACCTACGCCATTACCGGAAAACTGAAAAGGGCCGTTAAAGCCTGCGGATTTACCATCGAAAAATTACCTGGCGCCCCTGGGAAAAGGGAAATGCTTAGGGCAACTAAGGCGGAAGGTTAAAGGTTTAAGGCATAAGGTTTTTAGGTGATTATGGTATATGATTGCCTCGACAAGCGTTTGTCCACACTCAGCAGGACAATTTGTTAAATCAGTTTTTTGGAAAGCTTAGCAGAAGCGAATGGCGCTCTGCAGTCCCGCTCCCGCTTCTGCCGATGAAAAATCGGCATCTCGCTTCGATCGGGTTTAGGTGGCTTAAACAGTACTACTATCTGTGGTAAAATAAACCCGACCGACAGCGTTATCCCGATTGGAGTATTATTTATTTATTGGTGATCTATCGGGATTAAGCAAAGGGCGGGACTGGTTTAACCCAAGCACTACAGGCCTTGTTTTCCAACAAAATAGAGCACATGTTAATTTATAGAGAAAAATGGCTTTGCCACACGCTTGTCCAGCCTCGCATCTGATAGCTATCAGATGAAGATTTGTTAATTGATTGTTTTCCAAAAGACCACTCTCCTCTCATTTTAACATAATTTCATCTCCTGCAAAAACCACATCATCCTGATTTTGTTAAAATATCATTAACTTTCATATCATGGAAAAAAGAACCTTAGGAAAAACCGATTTAAATATTGCGCCAATAGCATTTGGAGGAAATGTTTTTGGCTGGACGATTGATGAAAAAAAATCGTTTGAAATATTAGACCAATTTGTAGCAAGTGGTTTCAATTTTATAGATACGGCCGATGTATACTCGCGCTGGGTACCTGGAAATAATGGTGGCGAATCGGAAACGATTATTGGTAAATGGCTTAAAAAACAGCACAAACGCCATGATATTATTATTGCGACCAAGGTAGGCTCAGATATGGGCCTGGGTAAATCACTAAAAAAAGATTATATCATTAATGAAGTTGAACATTCTTTATCGCGACTGCAAACCGATTATATCGATCTTTATTTCTCTCATTTTGATGACGAAAGCACACCTGTTGAAGAAACATTGAGCGCCTACGAAACTTTAATTAAAGCAGGCAAAGTCCGCTGGATCGGGGCTTCAAATTTTTCTGCCGACCGCTTAAAAGAGTCATTACTTTATTCAACCGAACATAGCTTGCCTCGTTACGAAGTTTACCAACCAGGATACAACCTTTATGATAGAGAAAACTTTGAGCAGGAACACGAAAAAATCTGCCTGGATTATGGTTTGGGTGTAGTGACCTATTATTCGTTGGCCAGTGGTTTCTTAACCGGAAAATACCGCAGTGAAAACGATTTGAATAAAAGCCAACGCGGTGGCGGTATTAAAAAGTTCCTGAACGAACGTGGCTTTAAAATTTTAAATGCGCTGGATCAGGTTGCTGAAAAGCATAGTGTTGAGCCAGCTTCTGTAGCCCTCGCCTGGTTAATTTATCACCCATCAATTACGGCTCCAATTGCAAGTGTTACCGATTTAAGCCAGTTAAAATCGTTCACTGAGGCCGCAAATTTAAAATTATCACCAGAAGACATTTCCCTTTTAGATAAAGCGAGTATCTATTAAAAATAATCTCTTATATTTAAATGCCCGATTGATCAAACAATTAATCGGGCATTTTGTATTAAACAGGATTTAAAATTATATGAAAGACAAACTATCGTTCCTGCCCAAGCTTGCCCTGGTTCTTTTCTGTTTAATCAGTTTAACATACATTGCCATTTTAGGCCATTCTTTGTTGGCTCCCTTACTTTTCTCTTTTTTAATGGCCATCTTATTATTACCTGTTGGCAATTTTTTAGAACGCAGATTAAAATTCAAAAGGAGTTTATCAACCCTGGTTTCAGTAATTTTGATGATTGCTGTAATTGGCGGTATTATTTATTTCTTTGGCAATCAATTAAGCGATTTATGGGCAGATTGGCCTTTACTTAAAGAGAAAGCGAATGTTTCTTATCACGAACTTCAAAAATGGATTTCACACACTTTCGGTATAAATTCTCAGAAACAACTCGATTATTTAAATGATAGCACAGAGAAAGCTTTGGCTACTAGTGCAGCAATTGTAGCCACTACCTTATCCACGCTATCTTCTACCCTGTTATTTTTAGGTTTCACACTACTGTTCACTTTCTTTATTTTAAATTACCGGAGAGTTTTATTTACTTTTTTAACTTCGGTTTTTAGTGAAGAACACAAAGAAAAAGTTACAGAAATCGTAAGTCAGATTCAGTACATCATAAAAAAATACATCATCGGTTTATTCTTACAGATGCTTATTGTTACGGTATTGATGATTACTGTTCTGAGTTTATTAGGTGTTAAATATGCAGTTCTTTTGGGTCTGGTAGCTGGTATTTTTAATGTAGTTCCTTATTTGGGAATATTCTTTGCCCTGTTAGTAAGCTGCCTGATTACTTTTGCAACCGCTGGTGCAGGTAAAGTGCTGCTGGTTTTAATTGCCTATGTTGGTATACATGCTATAGATGGAAATATACTGATGCCATTAGTGGTAGGCTCGAAAGTAAAAATAAATGCATTATTTGCCTTTATTGGGATTGTAGTAGGTGAGATGATCTGGGGCATTTCAGGAATGTTTTTGTGTATACCTTACCTCGCCATGTTAAAAATAATATTCGACAGAGTAGATACCTTAAAACCCTGGGGAATTTTAATGGGAGAAGAACATAAGCCTGATAAAAAGAAGCGCGTTTATCGGATTACAAAAAAGATTAAATTAGAAGAAAAAGATTAAAATGGCCGAAAACAGATCGCCTCATATTTTAAGCACTTCTGCCAATCTTTTGGGTATTTGCTTTATTGTACTTACTTCTTTAAAAAAACTAGCACTTACCGATGGCTCTTTAATTGACGAATTTGCTGTAGCTGCTGTAATGTTTTTTATGACCAGCTGCATCTTATCTTTTATCTCGATGAGGAGGCAACAAACGGCAAGTCAGCGACTGGAAAAAGCTGCTGATCTCATCTTTTTATCCGGTTTATTGGTATTGTTTCTTGCTACAATTTTAATTGCCTTTAATTTGATCAAGTAAATTAAAAATTATAATAAATGAAACCTTTATTTGTATTACTTGTCGTGTATGTTGCCCTATTAGCCTTTGGTGGTCATACTACATTTGATAAAGGAAATATTTTTGCAGGCAATATTGCCATGGGCGTGATGTTACTTTTCACCGCTATCGGACATTTTAAGTTTAAAACCAGTATGGCCGCCATGATCCCCCTGTTTATTCCTAAAAAAGTAGAAATTGTACTTTTAACAGGTGTGCTGGAAGTCTTATTTGCCATTGGCCTGGCGATTGAAAGCACCAGATATTTTACCGGGATAGCCCTGATTATTTTTTACATTGCTATTTTACCTGCCAATATTTACGCGGCCAAACACCGCATCAATTACGAAGATTTGCACAAACCAGGGCCGGGACTAAAATATTTATTGTTCAGAATACCCTTTCAGCTTTTCTTAATCGCCTGGGTTTGGTACTTTAGCGTTCGATAAACATAGTTCAACCATAAAACATGCCTAATAATCCAATTCCAGCAAGCGCCAATAATCCAGCTGATGCCTTTACACGTTTACTCACCGTTTTAGATACATTGCGTACACAATGCCCATGGGATAAAAAACAGACCATGGAAACCCTGCGCCATTTAACGATAGAGGAAACTTATGAATTAAGCGATGCCATTTTAGAGGGCGATTTAGGCGAAATTAAAAAGGAACTTGGTGATGTAATGATGCACCTTGTTTTCTATTCCAGAATTGCTTCAGAAACCAATGATTTTAATATTACCGATGTTTTAAACGGGGTTTGCGATAAACTGGTAAACCGGCACCCGCATATTTATGGCGATGTTGAAGTGCAGAACGAAGAAGATGTAAAACGCAATTGGGAGCAGATTAAACTAAAAGAAGGCAATAAATCGGTATTGGCCGGTGTTCCATCTTCGTTACCAGCTTTGGTTAAAGCAGCCCGTATCCAGGAAAAAGCCCGTGGAGTAGGTTTCGATTGGGAAGATAAAAACCAGGTATGGGAAAAAGTTGAGGAAGAGCTGCAGGAATTTAAAACTGAGTTTAACGTTGCGGATAACACGGCCATCGATCTGGAAAAAGCAGAATCAGAATTTGGCGATGTACTTTTCTCTTTGATCAATTATGCACGTTTCATCAACATCAATCCTGAAAATGCATTAGAAAAAACCAATAAAAAATTTATCAAACGTTTCCAGTACCTCGAAACCAAAGCAAAAGAAAACGGAAAAGCCCTGGCCGATATGACACTTGCAGAAATGGATGTGTATTGGAACGAAGCAAAGAAATTATAGCTGAAAAGAATAAATCGCAGAATTAATATTAATTCTGCAAGTGGAATCGCAAATTTTATATGAATTTTGCGATTTCAACCTTATTCATAAAATTCTCCATCCACATAATACCATCTCCCATCTTCTAACCTGAAGTTAGATTTTTCATGCAATATTTCAGTCTGGAATTTCTTATTCAGATAATAGGCTTTAAACTCTACAACATCAAAATCTGAAAAAACGATTTCGAGTTTTAGCCATTTGGTATTTTTCGCACTGTTTAAGTATGCGCTTTTCGAATGTCCTTTTCTTTTACTACTGTGCGTGGTTTCATAAAGATAATCCGCATCAGCCACTACAAATGCCGAATATCTGGAACGCATTAAGGCCTCTGCAGTTGGTGCTGTTTTCGTTTTTAAATGATAAGGCTGGCAACAGTGCCCGAAGTTTATTCCACTTCCACAAGGACAGTTTATTAAATCCATGATTAAAATTTACCACACAAAAGTATCATTTAATATTCCTGCTGCTAAAATTTCCGTAAAATTGCAGTAGAATAATGAGGTATTTCTTTCACATAGCCTATCAAGGCCAGTACTTTAGTGGGTGGCAAAAACAACCTGGGGTTAAAAGTGTCCAGGAAGTAATTGAACAAACCCTATCGAAGATTTTAAAATCGCCCATTGCCATTAACGGCTGTGGGCGGACTGATGCGCATGTACATGCCAGTCAGTTTTTTTTCCATGCTGATATTGAAAAAGAGATTGATTTCGATCTGCTCTACATCCTGAATAAAGCTTTACCCTATAATATCGCCGTATTCGACATTATTAAAATGGAAGGTAAACCGCATGCCCGGTTTGATGCTGTACAGCGGAAATATGATTATTTTATCCATACCTATAAAGATCCTTTTTTAAGCACCCAAAGTTCCTTTTATCAATTAAACAATTTAGATTTTGATAAAATGAAAGCGGTGGTAAATTTATTACCCCAATATAAAGATTACAGGGCTTTTTGTACCCATCCTGATAAATACGAACATACGATATGCAATGTAATGGAGGCCGATTTATTCGTAAACCCAAAGGGCGACAGACTAAGATTCCACATTGCCAGTAACCGTTTCTTGGGCAAAATGATTCGTATCATTGTAGGTAAAATGTTAATGGTAGGTAAAGGAGAAATTAGTTTTGACGAATTTGAAAGCGAACTGATTACCCTACAACCTTCAAAATTATCATTGCCTGCACATCCTACTGGTTTATACCTTTCAAAAGTCACTTATCCATATTTAAACCTCGAACCGCGGACTGAATTTATCCATAGTACTCAAAGTATAGACTGGATTTCAATTTAAGTGTAGCGTTTTGATTTGGAACTCCGTTTAAGGGGTATGAAAGTTCAAATCTGTATTTTACTTTTTGCCATGATCCTATCTTTAAGCTGTAAAAAACCTACAACAGTAGACGTTTTATTGGATGGCAACTATACAGGTGTATTGGTAATTACCAACAGCGTTAAATCTGTTCCTGAAACCCGACCGATTTCAATTTCGTTAAAAGATGGAAAATTCAATATTACAACAAGTGCTGAACTAAAACCATCGGGAGGCAGGGGAACGTATACTTTTAAAAATGGGATCGGTTATTTTACCGATGAGGACATTCGGACAGCAGATTTTGATTGGAATATGATTTTAAACGGCGAATATAATATCAGAAGCAGTGGAGTGAATTTAACCCTTAGAAAAAGATTCGATGCAAAAACAGATCTTTCTCCTGCTACCTCTTACGCTACCATAGATTATGAATACATTTTAAAAAGAACTAATTAACCCCATATAAATGAAAAATTTAATATTCTTATTTATCGCCCTATCTATTTTTGTTTTTGGATGTAAGAAAAAATCTGAAACAAAAACAACAAATTACGATTTTGAAATCAATACGTCAAAATCAATTGGTGCATCTACACTAGCGTTAAAATCGATTAGTGATAACCGTTGCCCAATAAATGCTGATTGTATTAGCGGAGGAAGTGCAACAGCACATTTCAAATTAACAGCCAATAACATTGACCAGGAAATTATTTTATGTAAGGGAGAATGTGGCACAGTAGGAAGTGTAGCCAACATTAAAATTAACGGCATAAATTATTCACTCAAATTAATCGAAATCACACCATATCCTCAGTTTCAGAAAAGTAATAGTACAAAAACTGTAAAAGTTGAGTTGACAAGAGTTTAAGTTTAGGTTTGCTTGGGCATCGGGAAATGATCTGTCCGGTGCCCCAAGTTTTTTTATTTAAATCTGATTGCCTTAAGCGGAGAAACCTTGCTGATCAATAATGAAGGAATAATCAAAACCGTTAAACACACCATTATTGTAACGATATTAAGCAGCAGCACATCAATAAAATGAAATTCTATGGGTGCATAAGCTAAAAAGTAAGAAGCCTGGTTAAGTTTAAAAATGTGCGTGGATTGCTGCAAGAAACCAAGTCCTAAGCCCAGAATATTCCCAAGTAACAAACCGATACCGATTAAATAAGCCGCATTGTAAAGGAAAATTTTCATAATGCTCCAGTTACTTGCCCCAAAAGATTTTAACATTCCAATCATATTGGTTTTCTCTAAAATCATAATCAACAGTGCAGTAACCATGTTAATTACACCTACAATGAGCATCAGGATTAAAAGCACATTGGTGTTTACATCAAGAAGGCCTAACCAGGTAAAAATATTAGGGAAATTTTCTTCAATAGAATAAGAGCGTAAATGGCGGGGAAGCTGTTCGTAAATATTATCGGCAATGGGCTTAAGCCTGTTAAAATCCTTAATCCTGATTTCTATGCCACCAATTTCGTTGGCTTTCCAGTTATTTAGCCTTTTAATAATATTAAGGTTGCCTAGCACAAAGCCCTTATCAATATCTTCCACACCAATATCATAAATACCAACAATTTTAAATTTACGCGGGCGTAACTGGTTTTGAACAAAATACATGATAAAATCATCACCTGTTTTGAGTTTTAAACGATTAGCCGTATAATTCGAAATGAGCAGTTCCTGCATGGCAGCCGTACTGTCAGAAAAGTCGATAATGGTTCCGCTTATAATATGCTGTTTAATGTAATCCCACTTGTAGCTTTTGTCTATCCCTTTAAAATTAATGCCTTCAATTTCATTATTGGCCGAAAGGATGGCAGGTTTTGTAGCAAAAGGATAATAATATTCTATATCCCGATTATTTTTGAGGATTTTTTTGGTTTCTCCATCCATTACGAAAGGAGAATGCTCAAAAGAATTATTCAGATCGTAACGGGTAATCTGCACATCGCCTAAATAGCCCCTTACTTTATCCTGTATTTCAGTTTTAAAGCCTTTAATAATGGCTATAGAAAGAATCATAACAGCCAAACTCAACATCACGCCAGTTATTGCAATGCGGACAATAAGCTTTGAGAAAGTGCGCTCAGATTTAATGGCTATCCGCCCTGCTATGAAATATTCGAAATTCAATTTAATCAATTAGTAAGTAACAAAAATGCTCAATTCCTTTTTAAAAATGGCATTTTCGAAAATAAATAACCAACTTTAAACATCAGTCATGAAGTTATAGCAATAAAATACCAATAGCATAAATAAAATATGCTGTAAATTGTTTTGTTATCATACCGGAAGATTAGAATATATTTAAAATGAAAAATTACATCAGCTTTGCTTTAACCAGTTTAATTACATTATCGGCCTGTGGACAACCCAAACCAATTGAACAGGAAGTTTTGGGAAAGAAAAGCCCGGAAAACAGAAAACTGATGATCAAGACCGTTAAACTGCCAACGGCAATTAAAACCGGTGCAGAGCAGACTGAAAAATACCTCCGGCTGTTAAAAGGCAAGCGTGTTGGTATGGTCGTAAACCCTACATCGGTTATCGGTACGCAGACTTCGGTTGATAGCCTGCTGAAAAGAGGTGTTAAAATCCAGAAGATATTTGGTCCTGAACATGGTTTTAGAGGCAATGCGAGTGCAGGGGTTACCGTTAATGATGATGTTGATTCCAAAACAGGGATAAAAGCCATTTCACTTTATGGCAAACACAGCACACCTACAGCTGAAGATTTAGCAGATATTGACATTATGGTATTCGATATCCAGGATGTTGGGGTTCGTTTTTACACCTATATCAATACCTTACAGCACGTTATGGAAGCTTGTGCTGCAAACAATAAAACATTATTGATTTTAGATCGTCCAAATCCAAATGGCTATTTAATTGATGGGCCGATTTTAGATCCAAAATTTAAATCAGGTATTGGCGTACAACCTATTCCTATTGCACACGGCTTAACAGTTGGCGAATATGCACAGATGTTAAACGGCGAAGGCTGGTTAAAAAACAAGGTGAAATGCAAAATAACCATTATCAAAAATGCCAATTACAATCATGATATGGAGTATACTTTACCGGTTAAACCCTCTCCAAATTTAAATACCCAACAAGCTATTTTACTTTATCCATCTACCTGTTTATTTGAAGGCACTTATTTAAATCATGGCCGCGGAACGATGTTTCCTTTTACTGTAGTTGGCGCACCATACCTAAAAGGTAAATTCGATTTCAGTTTTACGCCAAAAAGCATAAAAGGAATGTCTGAAACGCCACTATTTCAAGACCAGGTTTGTTATGGCTTAGATTTAAGAACTTACGATACCTCAAAACTGGTAAAATCGAAACAGGTAAACATCAGCTGGTTAATCGAACTATATCAGGCATCGCCAAGAAAAGAAGATTTCTTTAATACCAAATTAAGTAAAGAAATGGGGGTTATCGAAAGATTGGTTGGCGTGGCAGATTTCAGGCAACAGGTAATTGATGGAAAAAGTGAAGCAGAAATCAGGGCAAGCTGGGAACCCGGCCTAAGTGCCTACAAAACTATGCGTAAGAAATATTTGCTATATAATTAATTATTGAATGAGAGAATGATTGAATGATTGAATGAGAGCAGGATTGAATTGCTCTTGCAATTATTTTCAAACTTAACAGATAGAGGTTTGTTATTATTTATAATTGATAAGCGTTGTGCTATTCAATCATCCAAAAATCAATCATTCAATAATTATAAGTATGAGCGGTCCAAAAATTAAAAGCGATAAACCTGGAAGCAATTACCAGGAAGAGGTACCAAAAGGAAGAGAACCTGTTGACCACAAAACAGTAAGAAAAGAAAATGACAGTACACCCACTAAGCCTGTTCGGACGAATAATCCGGCTAAACAGCGTGAAAACGAAGAACAACCTGTTCATCCGATTAAAAAGGCACCTAAAGAATAATTCAGAAATATCGTCATCTCGACTGTAGCGTTACCTCTATCGATTTTCATCAGCAGCGAAATGTAGCTGCCTATAACAGATTGCCCGACTGTATTTTCACTACACTCGAAATGACGATTTTTTATATCAAAATTGCCTATTTACTATTTGCTTTTAAAAACGACAATAAAACTTTCTCATCATGTGCTAGTCCCAATTTTCCGGTTATTTTATTGTTGTTCATTTTTTTCATGTATTTCCCCAGTTCATCATTCTCATAAGCGGTAAGCAATAGCGGATACACGTAAGAACTCTTACAAACCGCTCTCGTATTGCCTAATTTTTTCGCTACACAATCTAAAACCGTAACGATTGTTTTTTTTGAATTTAGGTTAAAATTTTCATCAGCGCTGCATTTCGAAAACTGGCGCAATGCTTCTAATGTTCCGCCCCAGGTTCTAAAATCTTTAGCCGTAAAATCATCACCGGTAATTTCCCTGATATAGGTATTTATTTTGCCAGAATCGATGCTTTTATGTTCTTTCCCATTTGAATAATACTGAAATAACTCCTGCCCTGGAATATCCCTGCATTTTTTAACCAGTTTTGCAAGCGACCGGTCGTTTAATACCACATTCTGTCGGACACCTTTTTTCCCAACAAAATCCATCGTAATTTTACTCCCCTCAATTTTAACATGTTTATCGCGAAGTGTAGTTAACCCAAAAGAACCATACAGCTGCTTATAACTTTCATTACCCACACGGATTAGCGTTTTTTGAAGTACATCTACCGAAATGGCCAATACTTTACGTTCGTCTAAATCTTTCCTGCGGAGATCTTTTTCCAGATTTTTCCGGGCATTGGGCAATGCTTTTCCAAATTCCAATAAACGAAAATATTTATCTTCCGAACGGCGGTTTGTCCACTTTGCATGGTATTTATATTGTTTCCTGCCCGCAGCATCTATACCGGTAACCTGTAAGTAGGCGTTAGGTTTATTTGCGATCCATACATTTTGCCAGGCCGGAGGAATCACCAATGCTTTAATTCTGTCAAGGTGCTTTTCATCAGTGATTTTATTACCATTCTTATCTTCATAATGGAATTTACCTGGTTTCCCTTTCCGGTAAATCCCAGGCATAGTATCAGTTACGTATACCAATCCACTTGCTTTAACAACATCTTTGCCTTGTACCATTTTTGCCTATAAGTATGGGTTTATTTTTAGTTATTTTGCAAAACCTTAACGCGGGTAGCCACGTTATTTTTAGAAACACAACACTTTCTTTATGAAAATAGTTTTTATGGGTACGCCCGATTTCGCAGTAGCTTCTTTAGATGCCTTAGTACAAGCCAATTTCAATGTAGTTGCAGTGGTTACTGCACCAGACAAACCTGCTGGCCGTGGCCAAAAACTGAATGAAAGTGCAGTAAAAAAATACGCCGCAGAAAAAGGAATTCCTGTTCTACAACCTGAAAAATTAAAAAATCCTGAGTTTATTGCCGAACTAAAGTCTTACCAAGCCGATTTACAAGTGGTAGTGGCTTTTAGAATGTTACCTGAAGTGGTATGGAATATGCCTCCAAAGGGAACCATTAACTTACACGGGTCGCTTTTACCACAATACCGTGGTGCCGCACCAATAAACCACGCCATTATAAACGGAGAGAAAGAAAGTGGTGTAACAACTTTTTTTCTAACACATGAAATTGATACCGGTAATATTATCCTCAGTGATAGCACCGCCATTGCCGATGATGAAACCGCCGGCGACCTGCACGACAAACTGATGTACATAGGTGCCAACCTGCTGGTAAAAACGCTTAAAGCAATTGAGGCTGGTGAGGTTAATGAACAACCGCAGCCACAAAGCGGTGAATTAAAGCATGCACCTAAAATTTTCAAAGATGATTGCAAAATCGACTGGAATAACGAAGTGCATACGGTTTATAATTTAATTCGCGGCCTGAGTCCTTATCCTACTGCTTTTACTTTTTTAAACGATAAAACCCTGAAGGTATTTAAGGCCGAAATAGAAGATAAAGAACCGGGTATAGTTGCTGGCGGCTTTTTAACAGACGGTAAAACCTATTTAAAATTTGCTGCTAAAGATGGTTTTATCAAACTTTTAGATATTCAGTACGAAGGGAAAAAACGGATGCTGATCGAAGATTTCTTGAGAGGAATGCGGTTGTAATCAGGATTTGAGTTGTCAACTTTAATAGCCATGATGCAAGAAAGTTGACAACTCTTCTAGTCTATTTTTGAAGGGTATTTGGCGCAAGATTAGCATAAAAGACACTTAAATAATCCGAGCCATCGGATCAGTAGGAAGACAGCATTTATTATGGAGCAATTCTTTTTTGGAAAGCAGTGTCAGTAGCTTTTAGGTTAATGCAGTCCCGCTCCCGCTTCTGCCAATTTGAAGGAAATTGGCATCCCGCTTTGATCGGGTTTAAGTGGCCACAAAGTGCTCCTGTTTAAGGTTAAATAAACCCGACCAAAACCGAAGTACCTCAAGTTTTGCTTTACTAATTTATTTATAAAATCAATATGAATGACAGTAATTAATCTGCGTCCCCCCCTGGATTTACCGTCATTTCGAGCGGAGTGCAACGCAGTCGAGAACCCGAAGGCTCTGCGAAGCAAAATCTGTTTTGATAGATCTCTCCACTTCGCGTTGCTCCGGTCGAGATGACGATTTTTCTACTATCGGTTATAATTATCGATAGCCCTTTCTATATTCTTCTTACCAGATTCGCCTACAAGAAATCCTCCCAGACTTAAACCGGCCCCCAAACCTAACAAAACAAAACTGCCCGTATAACTGCGGTCTGCATATTTTGGCATACCGCCGAATGTAGTGCCTACTTGTTTACCTTCTGACATCAGTGAAACCCCACTGGCAATAATTGCAGCTCCTGCTGCCACATACATGGCAATGCCTGTAATCTTAGTATTCCTATATCGCCTTAAGAGTGCTAAACTTTTCGGATTATCAGCCATGACTTCGTTTAAATTACGATAATTTACCCTTTTTAAATCAGAGTAGCCCTTGTTAATAAACATCCGATTGTTTACTGCCTGCCGCCTGTAATCTCTAAATCCATAGTATTCACCTTCCATAAGAACGTCATCGTAAATTACTTCCTGATAAAGATTGAGTTTACCTTCAATAATCCGCTCAGCAAAAGAGGCCTCTCCTAAAAGGCTCAATTTTCTGGTGTTGGCAAAGAAACCATCCTGATTGTTAAAAAATTTGACCTGCGACACCGGTATCCGCCTTGAATCGGCTCGAAGCGACCATCCGCCGGTTAAATCGGGTCGTAACCTGATCTTTTGTGCATAAACTGTAGAATCTGAATAGAAGTACAGAAAGTTTCTGGATTCGTTCAACTGTTGTGAACGGGCGTTCAGGCCATAGCAAGCCATTACGAGAATGAGTAATTTTTTCATTTCGGTTAAATTTGTGTGTGTGACCAATAATACTAAAAATATAGTTCAGGTAAACACAAACCGATAGAAATAAATGTAACATCGCCGAAGCAAAAGAAATTTGCTCCTAAGTAAATTAAGGATAGTGATTACAAAGCGTTCAATTTCTCAATCAAAAACTTAGATACCTCATTAAAATAACGTTTCCTGCCGTAGCCCATTACCCATTGAATGCCTTGTGTAGCGTTGGTGATAAAAACTTCTTCAGCTTCTTTTAATATTTCGGGGTTGATCTGTGCCTCAATCAAAGGCATATCGTTCATTTTGCACAACTGCATAATAGCTGTCCGCATTACACCACTTATGCAACCTTCAGCTAATGAGGGCGTATAAATCTGCTTGTTGTACACCACAAAAACGTTAGCGCTAATGCTTTCGCAAAGAAAGCCATATTGGTTCAAAATCATCGCCTCATCCAGGCGGTTTTGACTTTTAAAAAGTCCGGCCATAACATACAGCAGGGCATTGGCTGTTTTAAAATTCGAGAGTTTATTAACCGGCTTGGTCATTTCGTCAAAAACATCTATGATCAAACCTTTACTGTTTAACTCATATGCAGATGTTTTTAAAGGAATACCTTCTAAAATATAACCTGCTTTATTTATTTCGGGTGTATAAACACCTGCTCCTCCCCTATAAACTGAAAGACGAAAACGCACGTTACCGTTCCATTTGTTGCGTTTTGCCAGATCGGCTGTTTTTTGGCGCAGAAAATAATCATCCATTAAAGCATGACCTTCAATTTTAAGCGCCTTCATGCCAGCCGTTAATCTATCGGCATGTAAATCGGCAAATTGCAGCTTATTATTAATCATCCGCATGCTTTCGAACAATCCATCTCCAAATTTGAAACTTCTGTTAGAAGCTGTTAAAATAGGAAGATCAACTGGTTGAAACTCATCATTAAATAAAAGGTACTCCTGAAGCATATTTTATGATGTAGCGATATAATTTTCCCATTTGGTTAGGCCAGCTTTAAAATCGGGTGGCAATGGCGATTCAAAATAAACATACTCTTTAGTGGTGGGGTGGATAAAACCCAAACTTTGTGCATGTAAAGCCTGACGTGGCAACAATTCGAAACAGTTATCTACAAACTGTTTGTACTTATTAAACGTAGTACCTTTTAAAATCTTATCGCCACCATACATTGCATCGTTAAAAAGTGGGTGACCAATGTGTTGCATGTGTGCCCTGATCTGGTGCGTACGGCCCGTTTCTAACTCACAGCTGATTAAGGTAACATAACCCAAACGTTTTAATACTTTATAGTGTGTTACAGACCATTTCCCTTTTTCTTCATCGTCGTAAATATCCATCACCCGACGGTCTTTCACACTTCTGCCAATGTAACCGGTTACCGTTCCATCGTTTTCGATATCGCCCCAAACCAAAGCAATATATTTACGGGTAATGCTGTGATCAAAAAACTGACGTGCAAGGTGCGTAATCGACTTTTCATTTTTACTGATTAGCAATAAACCCGAGGTATCCTTATCAATACGGTGCACCAGGCCCGGGCGACCATCATTGCCCGGCAGTTGAGGGAGTTGTTCAAAGTGGAATGCCAAAGCATTAACCAAAGTTCCGGTATAATTGTTAAAACCTGGGTGTACAACCATCCCGGCAGCCTTATTTACGACCAAAAGATCGCTATCCTCGTAAATGATATCCAATGGCAAATCTTCAGGATAAACTTCGGTATCGCGCGGTGGGTGCGGTAAAACGATAGATATTTCATCATGAGGTTTAACCTTGTAACTCGCTTTGATCTGTTTCTGGTTAACCAGTACATTCCCTGCATCAATTGCATTCTGAATACGGTTTCGGGAAGCATTTTCCACGCGCACCATCAAAAATTTATCGATACGCAGCAAAGACTGCCCCTTATCGACAATAATTTTTAAATGTTCATATAATTCCTGCTCTTCTGATTCCTGCAATTCGACCACATTTTCCATGGGGCAAAAATAAACTTTTAACTTCAAGAATTTTTTAATGATTACAGTTTTAAAGAAAACAACTCTATCTTTAGACAAAGAAATCATCCTAAATCGTTTATATGAAGAAATATTACATTTTAAAGGCTTTATGTGCCTTATTTTTATTGGCAACGGCTGAAAAAGCAAGTGCTCAACAAGATGTTGGAGACTTGTTTGTGGGCGGGCCAGCCGATGCAACCAAATTGGTTAATGCCTATTTCGATCCTTTATACAAAGGCTTAGGACTGGGTTTAACGGATGGATGGTCTAACACTGCCCAATCAAAAGGTTTTTTAAAATTTGATGTCAGGGTTTCAGCCTCCGGAGCTTTTGTTCCGCAATCGGCCAGAAGTTATGATGTAAATACATTAGGTTTAAGCAATATTAAACCTGCTGCTGGTGCTTCTTCAATAGGCCCTACTGCTTTTGGAGATGATCGCGAAGGTGGTAAAATGGAAGTGTACACCAGCAGCGGTATCCCTACAGGTAAATTTTTCAACCTGCCACAGGGCGTGGGTTTCCATGTAGTACCTTCGGCACAGATACAAGCTACGCTGGGTTTACCAAAAAACATTGATGTTACTTTAAGGGCAATGCCTAAAATAAAACTGGGTAACGATTTAGGAAGTTTATCCATGATCGGTTTTGGTGCAAAAGTTGAACTTTTACCTTTATTTATGGGATCAACAACAGAGAAACTGGTTCCTGTAGACATTGCAATCGCAGGAGGATTTACCCAATACAAATATAATTTACCATTGAATATCGATAATTCGACGAATTCGGATCAACGTATAGATGCTAAATTCAATGGTGTAAACTTTGATGCCATTGTTTCCAAAAAAATTCTGTTTTTCACCCCTTTAGCCAGCATCGGTTACCAAACCTCGAACACTAATTTAAAGGCTTTGGGTACTTACCGTTTTGCCACCAGTGCCACAACTTCGGCAACTTATGTTGACCCGATTTCGGTTAAACAAACCGATATTGACGGCATCCGGGCAAGTTTAGGCTTTCAGCTGAAATTTGGTTTCTTTAAGTTTTATGGTTCATATACCCAGGCAAAATACAGCATGGTTAATGCAGGTATTGGGTTAGGGATCGGTAAATAACAAACGATTAAATATAATTTTGTTTAAAAACACCTGAAATATTCAGGTGTTTTTTATTTTTACACGTGTTCGAAGAAATATTTAGCCCGGTACAAAAAATAACATTTGCGCCTTTCAGTAACCTGTTTGTTAAACGGGACGATCTTATTGATCCTTATATTTCCGGCAACAAATGGCGGAAGCTTAAATATATTTTAGCAAAGGCCAGAGCAGCGCACAAAACACATCTGGTTACCTTTGGTGGGGCTTACTCTAATCACCTTGTAGCAACTGCTGCTGCTGCATCAAGATCAGGGTTAACCGCTACAGCTTTTGTACGTGGAGAAGAAGTACAGAATGAAATGTTATTGCTGTGCAGTTTATTCGCGATGAAACTCATTTTTACCGACCGTGAAAGTTATAGGGATAAACACAAATTGTTTCAACATCATTTTGCTGACGATGAAAAAAGCTATTTTATTGATGAAGGTGGTGCTTCGCCAGAAGCTACTATAGGCTGTGCAGAAATCATCGGTGAGTTAACCGAAACTTACGATCATATTTTCTGCGCTGCCGGAACGGGAACCACAGCGGCAGGTTTGTTAAGCGGAATTCAGCAAAACGGTTTAAATACGAAACTTCATATCATACCCGTATTAAAAGGTGCTTCCTTTATCAAAGAGGAAATAACGAAATATACACCTCTATCGCATCACCTAATACTTCACCCCGATTATCATTTTGGCGGCTACGCAAAAACTACACCTGAGCTAATCAGCTTTATCAAAACCTTTACTTCAAAAACCGGACTGCTGCTAGATCCTGTTTATACGGCAAAGATGTTTTATGCCATTTTCGATTTACAGAAACGAGGAATTATCGGTAAGGATGAAAAAATCCTGGCCGTTCATACCGGAGGATTGATGGGGCTTTTTGGGATGAGGGATAAGTTTTAAATATATTTATAGCTTTTTCATTCTTAAAATCGACTTCGTACCAGGGATTGGTGGCTGCACTGTTTCATTCCCATGAGGACCTATAGCTATCATCATTTTCAAAATCTATAATATTCATGTGGTTGCTCCAGCTCGGGTTGCTTGCCTCGAAATTGATTCTACAATTAGTTGGTCGCTTAAATTTATGGACAGCCGATCAGACAAAGATAACCACTTGCCTGTTGGGTATGCCGGGGGAAACAAATTAGCATCTAGTTACCTTGGTCATTTCTATTTTATCAGTTTTAATGCTGTTTCAAGAGCTTTATCGCCTATCACTTCCTTATCAGGACGTACACCAACGCCCTCCCAGTTCGTTTTCGTAATCGGGTTTATTGCTCTGGAATTGGGAATATTAGCCGTAAATCCGTTACCTACAGGTTCTGGAGCTACGGGATGCGCACCGCCTCCGGTACGTTCGCCAACGATTGACGCCCGGCGCTGGGCTTGAAGATCGTAAGCCAATTCCTCTCCAGCTGAAAAGGTTTGATTATTAGTTAAAATATAGATTGGGATGGTCTTAAGCGCCTGTAAAGAAGTTTCTGGTATTGCCCAGAATTGAGTATAAGAGCGGTCGTTACGGCAATAAAGGTCGTTTAGATGTGTTTTTTCTTTGAAGAAGAATCCGCAGAAAAAACTTACAGCAGCCGGATCTCCACCCCGATTATCCCTGAGGTCGATTATTAGTGCATTACTATTGCTAACAAACTGCAATGCCGCTGTAACTGCTACCTTAGCCTCCTGGTCAGGCGGAAAAAAACCTTTCAACTTTAAATACCCTATATTTCCGGGCATAATTTCAGCTTTTTCCATTCCAAAATTTACTTCTTTTCTGAATTGAAGACGCCTTGTCCTCTGTGCAACGGTATCAGGTTTTTCTTCTAATTCAGCTGCCCGAGGATCGTAGGTAATCGACAAGTGACCATCTTTATAAACCGACATTAGGTCTGTAGTTAATTTATTTGCAAAAACACCTGGTGTCTGGATGGTATCGTAGACACCCATTTTAAATTGCCGGCTGATAAAATCCCCCATCCGAATGGCAGTATCAAGAAAAATATAATTTTCTTTTAAACTCTTTGAGATGCCAGCAATGGTTTCTCCTTTTATCTTCTTTGTTAGAACACGATTCTGTGAAATCGCCGCCAAAGAACACGACAAAATTATCAAAAGGGACAGTATAAAGGTTTTCATATGTTTTACTTTAATACAATTTAAAAAAACGCAAAATTTTGGCGGTTCTTTCTGCCTACATTCATAACATAGCATTTTTGTAGTGGCTTGCCAAGAATATAAATGTACACTATTTATCCTATCTGCAACATTAGCCCTCACTTTCATCTAACCGTGTACTTTATATTTAAAGTTACTCATGATGGTAAGGGTAAGTATATCATCGGTCAGGTTTCCTTTGATAAACTAAGCCTCATCCCTGTTATAATATCCTGTAAAACTCCGGGGATTTTCGGGCTGAAAAGAGAACTTGATATCAAATCTCTACTGATTGCCCGTCTCATCTACTACCAGTTCATTAATTCCGTATCTTTCCAGAAAAGAAGCAAAATTATTCATTGAAAGAGATGGAACCTATACTATTTAGAATTCTTATGTTCAGCATGATCCCAATCGGCATCTTTTTGCTGGTCAAAGTCATCAGGATGCTCAAAAAAACTTTCAATGGAAAAATCATCAAGGAAATACCTTTCCAGGATAAATCGGGCACCTTTGAATTACCGGAATCGGGGCATTATGCCATCTGGCAAAAAGGACAGCTATTCCGGAAAACTCCAATCGGTGACTTCAAGCTACAAGTCAAGGATGAAAGCGGAACAATAATCAGACTCAATCCCACCTGGTTCAGCGTGCATAAAAATGGATGGGGTACTGGCAGAACCGAGCTCAAAAAGTTTACAGCAGCTGCCGGCAAGTATACCCTATCTCTCCTCAATCAACCTGACGGTAATCTCCTACAAAAAATGCTAAAAGATACCTTGCCGGTTAAACCCATAGATAAAGACCATTATTTTATACAGATTCGCGAAAGTCAGCCAGTGTGTTATTTTCTAATCGCTATCCCGCTTTTAACATTAAGCGGTTTTTTGATGATCATAGGACTCGTTGCCGGGCTAGTAGGTCCTCAAATTGCTGTAGATATGGGTATCTTTTAATCCCGGACAAATTAATAGAAGATTGTGGGATCTGATATTTTTTATCAGATTCGGTGTGTAATCCAAAGCGTTCCGATATTCAACCTTTTGATCTGAATGACCACAGGAAGCACTTGTTGGAACGAAAGCTTGCATTGGTTACGCTTTAGATATAAAATAAGGGATGATGTATTTGGCAAGAATTTCAAAAGCCTGCTTTGCTTTGAAAGTTTTATAATTGCCCTGGGTAAAAACTACTGTCAGGTTTAAACGCTTGATAATAAAAATGTATTGTCCCCCGTTACCAGATGCGAACAATACATCTTCTTTAAAAAGGTCAGTTTTTATCATTTCCCTGTACCAATAAAATCCATAGTAAGCCTGCTGTGGGTAAGCGAACTTGGTTCGACTCGTTTGCATATAAGAAAAATCCGGGATCTCAATTTTACAGTCTGTAGACTGCTGAATCCAACGCTTTGAAATTACCATTTTACCATTCCAAACCCCATCATCTTTCACAAGCTGACCTAATTTAATCATATCAACCGGCCTGATGTAAAAAGAGCCCGCGGTCATGCCATTACCAGATGAATCAGTACTCCATTTGTAGTGCGTTATGTTCAGCGGCTTAAACAGGTACTTTTCTGCAAATTTCATTACAGTCATATGGGTGGCTCTTCGCAAAACACCGCTGAGAATCATAGGATCGACCGAAGTATACGACCAGATTTCCCCGGGTTTATGAATCATTTTAATTCCAAGTCCATATTTCACCCAGTTATCGGTCTGGCTCATTTCATCTTCACAATCCTTTGTTTCATCAAATTCTTCGCAGTCCAGCCCGGATTTCATTTCCAGCAGGTTTCTGATGGTGAGCAATTTTTTGAGCGGATCTTCTTTCAGCCATGGGTATTCAGGAAAGAATTCATAGATTTTTTGATCAACATTTTTTATAAAACCCTTATCTATTGCGATGCCGACCAATAAACTCGTGACCGATTTAAATGAAGACCGGGAGTCGTGGAGTGAATCGCGGGTGTAGCCATTAAAATAGGCTTCCATTAACAAATTTTTTTCCCGGGCAATCAGTAAACTATGAATTTTTGGATAATGGTTGCTTAAGATTGAATCCTTTAACTTACTAAGGAGGGAATCCTGACGTTTTACGGGCAACAAAGCAAAGGAGGTGATGAAGCCCAAGGAAAAGAATATGCTGAACAATAGTTTTTTTATCATGTTTTACAGGGCAGTGAACTAATAACAGTTAATTAATTTTTGAGGGGAAAGTTACAAATTAAGTAGTTCTAATCGCTTTGTTATTATTTGCGCCAGACTTTTGGTTAGGAAAACAATAAGGAAAATGGTGATTAACACTATTATTTAATTTCATGTACTAATGGTTTGTAAAGAAGGTTTAGTATAAGTTCTTATCTTACAGGCCTGTCATAAATGCACCCATAATCAACTATTGAATGAATCCAACTTCAAATATCTGCGATCTCCTTATCCTAGATAACATACAGATCTTAGTTCTGAATAAAAAAGACTATTTTCCTTTCACATCTGTTTTTTGGTAACGAAACGCTAAACCAGCAATGGGAAATACTGAAGAAACTAAAAGAAATCAATATTTGAATTTTATCAGATTGAACAATATAAAAACTATTATGATAACCTATAAACTAAGGAAAACCTGTTATTTATTCTTCATTTTGACATGTTTTTGTTCGAAGTCTTTTGCGCAAAGTAATCAGGACAATACCTTAAAAGGTATCATTAAAGATTCGAATAATGAGGTTGTAGACGGTGCAACTCTGTATTTAAAAAGCGGTATTGATGGTCAAACAATTAAACAGACATTGAGCAATAAGGATGGCAACTTTTCTTTTACTGTTAAGGCTGGTACTTATCTGATTTTTATTAGTTATCTGGGCACGCTGTCTTACCAGAGTGAGCTGTTAAAATTAACAGGCAACATGGATGTAGGTGTTATAACGATTAAAACTACCGCCCGTAGTTTAAAAGAAGTTGTTATTCAGAGTTCCATGAGTAAGCCGCTTGTTAAAATCGAAGGAAGAAAAATGATTTATAACATTGAAAAAAGCATAACAGCTCAGGGTTTAAATGGCCTGGAAGCTTTAAGAAAAACACCAGGAGTAGTTGTAAACCAGGACAATACTATCACCCTGAATGGAGCCAGTGCTGCGTTGGTGATGATTAATGGCAGACAGACCTATTTACAGGCTGAAGAATTGACTCAACTGCTTAAGTCAATGTCCGCATCCGATTTAAAAGCCATTGAAGTCATCAAAAACCCTTCTGCTGAGTATGACGCTGCCGGAACTGGTGGCATCGTCAATCTTGTACTTCAAAAATCAATTGCAGAGGGTTTCAACGGTACTATTAATAATGGTGTCGCTTTTGGTATTACCTTAAAACAAAACACCAATTTGAACCTTAATTTTCGAAAGGGTAAATTTAATGCCTTCGGTAGTTACAATCATAATTTTGGACATTTTGCGATGGACTACGACTATGACCGGACGACAAACGGAAAGGTATATATAAACTCCAATCATGATGTGGACAAAAAACATACTATCGGATCTACTGTCGGTTTAGATTACGCAATAGATACCACCAAAACAATCGGAATGGTGATGAATGGTAATTTTTCAAGTGGTGGCGGCTTGATCACACCGACGACAAATATTTTTGATCAGTTAACAGGAGCACTTTTACAGACGCTTAAAAGTGAGAGTAGCTATCCGGCACAAAGAGCCAGACGTTATAATGCCAACTTAAACTATAGGTATAAAGGTAGTAATCGCATAAGTCTGGACATAGATGCCGACTATGGCATTTTTGATGCCGCTACAGAAAATTTGAGTACCAATGCTTTTTATTCAGCTGAAGGAACATTCCAGTCCTCAAATAATTTCCTTGTGGCCAATAGCCGAAATATTAAGCTATATGCGGTTAAGGGTGATTATGGCTTTCCAATCGGGAAAGGGCGGATGTTAACAGGCGCTAAGTTCTCTGAGGTAAATGCAAAAAATGTATTTGACCAGTATGATGCAAATGGCAGCGTCAATGTTATTGATATCAACCTGTCCAATACTTTTGACTACAAGGAACAAATAAGTGCTGGGTACCTTAAATATGAAACGCCAATAAATGATGCACTCAGCTTTGATCTTGGCGTGAGATTAGAACATACACATTCCGAAGGAAACTTACTACCGACAGAAGGCAGTAGTCAATCTGCAACTTCTGTAGTTAGAAACTACCTGAACGTTTTTCCTACGGCTGCAATAACTTATAAAACTAAGCAAGAAGGCACCTACAACCTAAGTTTTGCACGTCGCGTTGACCGCCCGGCTTATAACAACCTGAATCCATTTTCATATCCTGTAGATGAACTCTCCTATTGGAAAGGTAATCCGTTCCTGCAGCCTCAATATGCGAATACATTAGCGCTCCAATATAGTTACAAAAAGACGACCATCGCTGCCAGTTACACACATACAAGCGATATAAGCAGCACTATTACGGAAGTAATTAAAGGGAGTATCATCAATATGGTGCCCAGGAATATCGGATTTCAGAACAATATAAACCTAACTGTTACACAACAGATCAGGTTGGCAAAATGGTGGAATATGAGTCTGACCGGTATTGGATATCGTCTGGAGAATAAAGTAGGAACTATAGATTATGGGAATTATAACCGGAGCCGTTTTGCGGGAACGATTAATATTCAACAAACCTTCAATCTTCCCAGTCACATTACTGCCGAGGCAATAGGCATGGTTAACTCAAAAAATATAAGTGGATTAAATACTTATATAAGGGGTAATTCACAGGTTGACATTGGCCTGCAAAAGAATTTGATGCATGAAAAAGCAACGCTTAGAATAGCGGCTTCCGATATATTAAGGAAAAATAAGATTATTACAGATACTGAACTTAATAATTTACTGCTTCATACCACCTATGTGGGTGAGAGCCGACAGATCAGATTGAGTTTTACCTATCGCTTTGGAAACACTAAGATCAAATCAAAAGACAGCCGCCAGTCTGGACTGGAAAATGAATCGCAACGATTATAGCGTTTTAAAATTATTTTTTTTTGAAAAATAGTCAATGAATACAGTAGTAAAAAACATAATAATAGAACTAATTTCACAAAAAAGTAAGGAATAAATCTAATGGAGACAGATGAAATGGAGATGCTTGAAAGAGATTCCTACCAAAAAGTTTTCCACACCTGTGAAGTCCAAAACCCGATTTTGTCCATAATCATACTTTAAACAGTTTAAACCTATTTTTTGCTTCACAGGCACAAAAAGTGCTTAAATTTTGATTTTAGGCACATTTAACTAAATTTGGATTATACCAAAACCAAGTTTATGTATCAATTAACAGTACCTGCAGATCACGTTAACGAATCTTTAAGTAAGCACATTCTGGCCGATGGTTTCGACCTGACCTACGATATGGAAAAGAGTCACGGTGCCTATATTTACGATTCTAAATACAATAGAACTTTACTCGATTTTTTCACCTGCTTTGCTTCCGTTCCTTTGGGTTATAACCACCCTAAAATGATTAATGATGAAGCCTTTAAAAAAAATCTTTTACTGGCTGCTTTATCCAATCCATCGAACTCTGATGTTTACACACAACAGTATGCACAGTTTGTTGAAACATTTTCTAAAGTTGGCATCCCTGATTATTTGCCACACGCTTTTTTTATTGCAGGCGGAGGTTTAGCAGTAGAAAATGCAATTAAAGTAGCCATGGACTGGAAGGTTCAAAAAAACTTTGCAAAAGGATATACTGAAGAAAGAGGCTTTAAGGTTTTACACTTCGAAAGAGCTTTTCATGGCCGTACGGGTTACACGCTTAGCTTAACCAATACCCTACCCGATAAAACAAAATGGTTTGCCAAATTCGACTGGCCAAGGGTGGCTGTTCCGGAAGTTAAATTTCCACTTTCAGGAGATAATTTAAGTCATGCCATTGCAACTGAAGAAGCTTCGCTCCAACAGATCAAAAAAGCCTTTGCAGATAATAAAGATGATATTTGCGCAATAATTGTAGAACCGATCCAATCTGAAGGTGGAGATAATCATCTACGGGATGAGTTTTTGATCCAACTTAAGACTTTGGCCGATGAAAATGATGCCTTTTTGATTTATGATGAAGTACAAACTGGTGTTGGCTTAACCGGTAAATTCTGGTGTCACCAACATTTCAGCGAAAAAGCCAGACCTGATATTTTGGCTTTTGGTAAAAAAATGCAGGTTTGCGGCATCCTTGTTGGGAATAAAGTAGACGAAATTGAAACCAATGTATTTAAAGTACCCAGCCGTATTAACTCAACGTGGGGAGGCAATCTGGTTGATATGGTACGTTCTACCCAGATTTTACAGATTGTAGAAGAAGATCAGCTATGCGAAAATGCGGCAAAAATAGGCACGTATTTAAAAGAGCAGTTGAAAAATCTGTCACACAAGTTTGATCAAATGACAAATATACGTGGAAGGGGTTTGCTGTGTTCATTTGATTTCCCGACAAAAGAAATGCGTAATGCATTTATTGGTAAAGGATTGGAAAACAATGTGATGTTTTTGGGCTGTGGCGATAAAACCATACGCTTTCGTCCGGCACTTTGTATTGAGCAAAAGCATATTGACGAAGGCTTGACGGTTATGGAAAAAATATTGCCTTTATTGTAGGCATGAATAGAAAATCGTTCGTTTATTTCTTCGTTGCAGGGATTTTAGTATTGATCTTTTTCATGGTTAAAGATGTTTTTGATCAGCCTGGGATTGGGGATATGAAAGCAGGCTTTAAGGAAATTATCAAATATAGAAACGCCAATAACACTGGCCCGGTACAACGGATTTACATCGTAACGGTTAAAGATTCGATATGGAAAGAAATGGAAGATTATGGTAACCTAATGCCCCATACTAAATACGGGAATACGAAAGTTTACTTCTTTATGCAAAATGGAAATGTTCCAAACACATTAGCGCCTGGAGAAGTAAACTTCGACCCTCAGTTTAATAAAAATTGTATTGCCTTATTTGAAAAAAGTGCAATGAGCCAGGTGGCGTTTAACAAGTATCCGTTTTAAAAGCAGTTTTTTTAATTACAAATGAACCGTGATTATAGTTCCATAAGTCCGTCAGCAAAATCGCTTTTACTTGCCAAAAGTTTAACAAATATTCCCTTTGTTGCCGATGCTGTTAAGTTAATCTACGGTAACGACGCCCTTGAAAAATTACATCATAAAGATTTTGATGAGGTATTTTTAAAACGGTTAGTGCATTTTGAAAGTAGATATTTATCTCTGGATAGCTTACTTTTTGCATCAGGCTCTTTAAATATTATAGAAATTTCTTCTGGCTATTCTTTCAGGGGCTTGGACCTGGTTTTAAGGCATCCGACGATTTATTATTTGGATACTGATTTACAAGGTGTAATCGATATCAAAAAAGATTTGGTTGATCGGCTAATTGTAGATGAGAAATTACAACTAAAGGGTAAACTCAAAACCGAGGCTTTAAATGCTTTGGATGGAGATGCTTTTTCAAATGTTATAAATCAAATGCCTCTTGGCCCGATTAGTATTATAAATGAAGGTTTATTGGTGTATCTAAATAATGAAGAAAAGACATCATTATGTAAAACCATCCATAAATCATTAAAACAAAGAGGTGGTTATTGGATCACTGCCGATGTATATGTTAAAAGACCGGCACCTAAAAGTGAAACCAATGATCATTTTTCTCAGTTTCTGGAAGCACATCAAGTAGAAGATAATAAGTTTGAGAGCTTTGAACAGGCTGAACACTTTTTTCTTGAACAAGGTTTCAAATTGATCACTAAAGCAACTTCAGTCTGGCATCAACTTTCCTCGCTAAAATATATTGATATTGAATTGTTAAAAAAAATGAAAGAACAGGCGAATAAAATTGGGAGAATCCGGGAAACCTGGGTGTTAAAAGCGATTTAATTAATAGAACGAAATACTCAGCATTCAAATAGGTAAAATTCCATGACCTGTTTGCCGAATGCGTTAATCCTTATGATTTGGAAATGAAGGGTTCTGTGCATTTGGCATTTTCAGTCCCGCTTTCCCCCCTGCCAATTTTAAGGAATTGGCATCCGTTCCAATCGGGTTTATAAACAATGCTTTGTGCCTTGAAAAAAACCGCTGTTCAATAAACCTGACAGCAGCGGCAGCCCCGATTTTTCTATCGGGCTACAGCGAATGGCAGGACTGTAGCACCTATGAAATGCTGACGTTCGTTTCTTAACCCTAAAAAATCTGTTATTTATTTTCCCTACGAGTCTTCGACTACGCTCAGACGGACAAGCAACTAATTACCCTAGCTCAAAACTAACGAATTTCCCTAACACTATTACCACCAGAAACTTCGTGAGTTAGCCTAAAAAAAGCCAAAAATCCCCTTGCCCCAGTATGTGTCCTCAGAGAACGGAACACATAAATATACGCTACCAGTCCAATCAATATGCTTTTGTTAAATAAACCTGACAGCAGCGAAAATCCTTTTTTGTTTGCAGCACCCTTAACATGATGTCATGCTGAGGAACGAAGCATCTGCAAGCTACGGAACAGAGGCTCCTCACCTCAGCACTTCAAAACCCGCAAAAAGATTGCAGCGAATGGCAGGACTGCAGCACCTATGAAATACTGACTTTTGTTTCCTACCCTGAACATGATGTCATGCTGAGGAACGAAGCATCTGCAAGCTACAGAACAGAGGCTCCTCACTTCAGCACTTCAAAACCCGCAAAAAGATTGCAGCAAATGGCAGGACCATAGCACCTATGAAATCCTAACATTCGTTTCTTAACCCTAAAAATCTATTATTTATTTTCCCAACGACTCTTCTACTACGCTCAGACTGACAAGCAACTAATTACCACAGCTCAAAACTAACGAAATTCCCAAACTGCTCTTACCCTTTCAAACTTCGTGAGTTTCCCCTCTAAACAAATGCCGAAAATCCGGTTATTGCACGGCCAACAATCAGTGTATTAATTTCTTTTGTACCCTCGTACGAATAAATCGCCTCGGCATCGGCCACAAAACGTGCTACATTATATTCGAGTAAAATACCGTTTCCGCCCATTACTTCCCTTGCTTTGCTTGCTACATCACGCGTTCTTAATGAACAGAAAACCTTGGCGAGCGAAGCATGCTCATCTTTCAATAAACCCTGATCCTGTAGTTGTGACAAACGGAAACAAAGTGTTTGCATCGCTGTTAAATTTGATAACATTTCCACCAGGTGATTTTGGATCAATTGAAAAGAAGCAATGGGTTTACCAAACTGTTTTCGGGTCTGGGTATATTCCAAAGCATTTTCATAAGCACCACGAGCGCAGCCTACCGCCTGCCAGGCAACCCCTGCCCTCGTCATTTGCAATACCTTAGCGGTATCTTTAAATGAGTTCGCATTTTGTAAGCGATCTGCTTCTTCTACCTCGCAATTGGTTAAAGTGATAATTCCATTTTGTACGATCCGCAATGCCATTTTATCCTGCATCTTCTCTACAGCAAAACCTGGATTGTCTTTTTTCACGATAAAGCCTTTTACTTCTCCGCTTTCCTCATCGCGTGCCCAAATAATTAAGATATCTGCAAAGGTGGCATTACCAATCCATTTTTTCTGACCATTTAAAATCCATTTACCGGCTACCTTTTTACAGGTTGTGGTTAAACCGCCAGCAGCAGCTGAGCCAACTTCGGGTTCGGTTAATCCGAATGCACCAATAATTTTAAATTGCTGCATCAGCGGTAACCACTGTTGTTTTTGTTCTTCCGATCCACATAAATAGATCGACCCCATGGCCAGGCCGCTCTGTACACCAAAAAAAGTAGAAATTGAAGTATCAATCCTGGCCATTTCCATCGCTAAAATACCTTCCATTAAATTCGATTTCCCCGGACAACCATAACCTTTATAGGTTAATCCACAGATGTTGAGTTCGGCAAGTTTTGGGATAATTTCGAAGGGGAATTCAGCTTTGTTCCAGTAATGGTTAACTATGGGTTTTACTTCTTTTTCTAAAAAAGCACGTACTTTTAACTGAAGTTCGCGGTCTTCATCTTTGAGCGCTTCGTCGCCCAAATGGTAAAAATCACCTTCAATGGGTGGCAGTTCTTTCTTTTTACCGGATCCACCCATCATTTTCATCATCCCCTGGATTTGTTTATCATCCAGGCTTGATATGGTTTCGACCATTTTGGGTAAATCGACTTTTTTCGATAAAGCCTCTAACTTATCGAAATCTACGTGTTTAAAAAGATTGTATGCGTTTTTGAGAGAAGAGAATATATTCGCCATTATTATTTGTTTTGAGAATAACAAACGAAGGGCGGTTTTGTTGGACTTTCAAGTTTAACCGCAAAGCGCGTAAAGGCTTCACTAAGGAAAAGAAAGGGTTCTGAGAAGCATTAATTTAAACCCCCGACACAGTTTCAGGAAACACTCCTGTTTTTTAATTTCTGTCAAATGTTTTCGGAATTATATTTTTGTCCGTTTCTCCACAAAATGTCCAAGATATAATGTACCAACGATAATTATCAAAAATTAGCTGAATACTATTTATTCCTCTTCTTTCAACTTTTCCGTCTTTTTCTAATCTCGTTTCATAAGTACTCCAAATGTGTGCAATATTTCCAAAAACTCTAACTTCCCGATTAACTTCGCTTTCATAAAAAGCTGTACCAAAAACCATTTCATCAGTTTCTTTATGAAATTCTTGCAGTGTCATAGTTACTTGTTTTTGCTTTTTTCTGTCAAAATAAGAATAAACTGCTTTTTGATGGTGCAAATAATTATCTCTTTCCCATTGTCTTTTTGCTCCTTTTTCGCCTGAAACAACCTCATAGCTTGCTTTCATTAATGCATCGATTGTTTTTGCATCATTTTCGAATGGGTTGTTCTGTGCTTTTAAACTCCCGGTTGTCATAAATATCATAGTTGTTAAGTAAAATAAAAATTGTTTCATAATCTTTTTTTTTTACAAAACAACTCAGATAATTTTATCCAAAAAAATAAGTTATTTGGTTTGTTTAGGTTTTTATGTGATCTGTCAAATTTCTTATTTAGAGTAGCAATTTTTCAATACTAATTAATAGACAATCTTTATAACTTTTTGCTATTGTAATTTTATGTTCACCTATAATTAAATGATTATCTTCTATACATTCCACATTTTTCAAATTCACGATGTTTGAATTATGAACCCTCATAAATTCATCAGGTAATTTGTCAATAAGGTCTTTTAAGGTTTTGTAGTAAACATATTTTTTATTGTTTTTAACAAATATTTCAACATAATTTCCCAATCCTTTTACAAACAAAATGTCGTCAAAATTTAATTTGATTAATTTTCTGTCAGTTTTTATAAATGTGAAATTTTGTTGATTTGTCATTTTATGGTCGTTTAGTTAAAATTGCCACGAACTCACACCTTTGCGCGCTTAGCGAAAGTCTTCTTTTCTATGCGGTAAAAAACTACCTTAAATCAAACAAATTATCAACACCCAACAATTTCCGCGAAGTAAAGCCTTCGCCAAAAGTGGCGCCAATGCTTTTACCAAATTCTCTTGAACGGCCAATTACGCTTTCGAAAAACTCAGGCGATGAAATATAAGTTTGCAAACCATCTACATCAGGATTATAAAACTGTGTTTTAAAAGCCTTAATCGATTCAATTTTCTTATCCATGTGATCAGAAATATCTACAATAATATCAGGCTTCAAGTATCTGTCCTGGATGTATTGCAACAACAACCTCGGGCGGTGGGCCTCTTGTTTAACACCATCTATCAACGTTTCTATTTTTGGTAAACCTGATAAAAAAACCGAATCATAAACCAGGTCTCCTGCCCTTCCGTGATCAGGGTGACGGTCTTCCAAAGCATTGCTTAAAATAATTTCCGGTTGGTATTTTCTGATGGATTTAATTACTTCTAAACGGTGAAATTCATCGTTCTGAAAAAACCCGTCCCTCATGCCTAAATTTTCGCGCACATGTAAGCCCAAAATTTTTGCAGAGTCTGCCGCCTCTTCATCTCTTGTTTCTGCTGTACCACGCGTACCCAGTTCGCCTCTGGTTAAATCTACAATTCCAACTTTTTTACCAAGGGAAATATGTTTTAAAATAGTACCGGAACAGCAAAGCTCTGCATCATCGGGATGCACTGCGATCACTAAAATATCTAACTTCATGATGTAATTATTGGGTATTTTGGCTCAGCAGTTGCTGAATTTTCTTTTTAATTTTCGAACTCAACGGCTTGGTGAAGGGCAAGAAATAATCTTCCAGTTCACCATTTTTGTTCAGCAGGTATTTATGAAAGTTCCAACGGGGTTTCGAACTTAATTTTGCGTTTTGCTTTTTATCACTCAAGAACTGATAAAGCGGATGAGCATGTTCGCCACGAACCATAATCTTTTCAAAAACAGGAAATTTTACACCATGGTTAATCTCGCAAAAAGATGCGATATCAGATCCATTTAAAGGTTCCTGTTTTCCAAAATCATTTGTGGGAAAGCCCAGAATTTCAAAATCAGGGCTGTTAATCTCATCCTTAAGTTGCTGTAATTCTTTTAACTGTGGCGTAAAACCACATTCTGATGCGGTATTTACAATTAAAACAACTTTGTTGCGGTAGGCTGATAATGGCTGCTCTTCGCCATTAATTTTCTTAACCTTAAATGAATAAATATTCGGAATGCGCTCCTGCATTATATGTTATTGATAAAATCCTGACGTACGGATAATAGACTCTATATCTCTATCTGTATTCGGATCGTAAGTGCTTTTTAAATTATGTCCTACCACACGGGCAACAATCTGATAAGAAAATGCAGCGAAACCTCCTTTGGTTTGCTTTACTATGTCGTATGTTGTTCTGCCCACTTCACGGTCGATCAGTTTTGTTAAAATCTGACCTTGAGTAATCGTTAATTCCTTTATTTCGCGGTTAAACATGTCTTTAATTTCTTTATCACATTGTTTAACCAGTTGTTTCTGTTCTTTTTTCTCGGGAGTCCGGGCCAAATCCTGCTCCAGTTGCTCATATCGGCGTTTTGCAAACAGCGCATAAGGCATTACTTTTAATACGTTATACCTTAAACGGTTGTAGGCAGCCTGTTCTGCCGGCGATTTCCAGATTCTGGCTGCGTAAATGTTAACCTCATTAAGTTGCATCCAGGGAATCATGACACCATTATCGTTTGTTGAGGCTACTCTAATCGTATCGCTTTTACCCTTTTTTGGAAATACAGGTGCAGCAGGATCCTGGGCTCGTAGCGAAATGCTGCAAATCATTACAATAGAAAGAAAAAAGAGCCCTTTAAATTTCATAAATTTATACTTTTACAAAGTTAGGTGTTATTTCATATATTAGTTGTTTCACAAAACTAATATAAGTTTTATTCATAAATAAGACGCAAATTTTTACGCAAAAAATACAAATGAAAACAGAGTTAGTGATTGATTTAGAGGCGGAAAAGCAAGAGATTCTAAAAAGATATAGGGCATTACTACGGGCAAGCAAATCTACTTTACAAAAAGGCGATAAAAAAGAAATCAGGAAAGCTTTTGATATGGCGCTGGAAAGCCATAAAGATATGCGCCGAAAATCCGGCGAACCTTACATCTACCACCCTATCGCTGTCGCGCAGATTGCTGCTGAAGAAATTGGCTTAGGAACAACCTCTATAGTATGTGCCTTGCTACACGATGTGGTAGAAGATACCGACATCACTTTAGAAGATATTGAACGGGAGTTTGGTAAAAAAACCGCTAAAATTATCGATGGCTTAACTAAAATATCTGGCGTTTTCGATACCAACAGCTCGTTACAGGCTGAGAATTTCCGCAAAATGCTGCTCACTTTGGCTGATGATGTGAGGGTAATCCTGATCAAACTTGCCGATCGTTTGCACAATATGCGTACAATGGATTTTATGCCCCGCCACAAGCAGCTTAAAATCGCTTCAGAAACCATTTATTTATACGCTCCACTAGCGCATAGGTTGGGTTTATATGCCATAAAATCAGAATTGGAAGATCTTTCGATGAAATATCTTGATCCTGATACTTATAAGTTCATCGCTAAAAAATTAAATGAGAAAAAAGCAGAACGTGCGCTTTTCATCAAAAAATTCGTTGAGCCGATTGATGAGATTGTTCATGAGCAAGGATTAGTGGCCGATGTTTACGGCAGGCCGAAGTCAATCCACTCCATCTGGAACAAGATGAAAAAGAAAAATATTCCTTTCGAAGAGGTGTATGATCTATTTGCGATCCGGATTATTTTGGACTCGGCCCCGGAAAATGAAAAAGCCGATTGCTGGAAAGCCTATTCAATTGTAACCGATTTATATCGCCCAAATCCTGATCGTTTACGCGATTGGGTTTCGTCACCAAAAGGGAATGGTTACGAAAGTTTGCACACTACGGTAATGGGTCCACGCGGACAATGGGTTGAGGTACAGATCCGTACACAACGGATGAACGAAATTGCAGAGAAGGGTTTTGCTGCACACTGGAAATATAAAGAATCAAGTAACGATAACGGTCTGGATCAGTGGATCCAGAAAGTGCGCGAAATGTTAAGCAATCCAGAAGCCAATGCTTTAGATTTCCTTGACGATTTCAAGATGAATCTTTTCTCTGATGAGATTTTTATTTTCACGCCAAAAGGTGCTTTAATCCAATTGCCTTTAGGCGCAACCGCATTGGATTTTGCTTTCGAGATCCATACCGATGTAGGCGCAACCTGTATCGGAGCTAAAGTAAACCATAAGCTGGTTCCGATTTCATATAAACTACAAAATGGCGATCAGGTAGAGATTATCACCTCGAGCAAACAAACCCCTAAAGAAGATTGGCTAAACGTGGTGGTTACCGCCAAAGCCAAATCTAAAATTAAGTCATCGCTAAAAGAAGAAAAGCGGAAAATTGCTGAAAACGGAAAAGAAATCTTAGAAAGAAAGCTAAAGTCATTAAAAATCACTTATAATACCGATAATATACAAAAGCTTAGCTATTTCTTTAAGTTGCCTTCTACACAGGAGCTTTTTGTAAATGTTGCCTTGGGCAAAATCGAGCTAAAAGACATAAAAGAATACCTGTCTAGCGAGAAAGAGGTCGAAAACCGTAGCCCGGAGCGACCTGAAAACCTTTCGGTTGATGGGATTAAGAGTAAAATTAAAGGTGGCGAATCTGATATTTTGCTGATTGGCGAAGATATGCAGCGCATTGATTATACCTTGGCTGCCTGTTGCAACCCAATTCCTGGAGATGATGTTTTTGGATTCATCACCGTGAGCGAAGGCATTAAAATACATCGCACCAATTGCCCAAATGCAGCACAGTTAATGGCTAATTATGGGTATCGTGTGGTAAAAGCCAAATGGAACAAACAACAGGAATTAACCTTTTTAACAGGCTTACGGATTGTTGGCATTGATGATGTAGGCTTGATCAACAACATCACCAGGGTTATCTCTACCGATTTTAAAGTAAATATGCGTTCGATTACTGTTGATACCAATGAGGGGATTTTTGATGGTTCGATTATGATTTTTGTAAACGATACCGAACACCTGGAAAACCTGATTAAAAATTTATTAAAAGTTAGAGGGGTAACCGGAGTAACGAGGTTTGATGCCTAAGTGAGTCCATAGTCGAAAGTCCTGAGTCTCATCTTATGATGGATAAAGACTCTGGACTTCAGACTAAACATTTAGCAAATCTATGTAATCATTTAATCGGTGTAATCATTTTTCAAAACTATTTACCTACCTTTGAATGGAGTTTAAAAACTATGTCTGAACAAAAAACAAATGAGCTCGTTCGCAAGATTTTTGAGGCTTATTTAGAAAACAAAAATCTACGTAAAACACCAGAGCGTTTCGCTATATTGGAAGAAATATATTCAAGAAACGACCACTTTGATGTAGAAACCCTTTATATCCACATGAAAAACCAAAAGTACCGTGTAAGTCGTGCTACGGTTTATAACACATTGGAGTTATTGGTTTCATGCGATTTAGTTACCAAACACCAGTTTGGTAAAAACATGGCGCAATTCGAAAAATCTTATGGTTACCGCCAGCACGATCACGTGATCTGTATCGAATGTGGTAAAGTAGTCGAATTCTGCGATCCACGTATCCACCAGATCCAAACCATGGTTGGCGATCTATTAAAATTTGATGTTAAACACCATTCATTAAATCTATATGGTTTCTGCTCTGACTGCAGTATGGCCAGGAAAGTTAGCGAAAGTGCGGCAACAGTCGAAAAAATCAAACAAAATTAAATCAAAATACAAATAAAATCAGCTTAATTTATTAAATAATGACGCAAGTAGATGTACTTCTCGGCCTGCAATGGGGCGATGAAGGAAAGGGAAAAATCGTTGATGTACTAAGTCCAAAATATGATCTTATTGCCCGTTTTCAGGGTGGCCCAAATGCCGGACATACTTTAGAGTTCGATGGCAAAAAATTCGTTTTAAATACAATCCCTTCAGGAATTTTTAACGAAAAAACCATGAACCTGATCGGTAATGGTGTAGTAATCGACCCTATTATCCTAAAAAGAGAGTTAGATAATTTAAAAAAAGCTGGTCATGACCCTGTTGCCGATGGCAAATTGGTGATTGCCCGTAAAGCACACTTAATTTTACCAACCCACCAGTTATTGGATGCTGCTAACGAAGCACGCATGGGTAAAAACAAAATTGGATCAACTTTAAAAGGTATCGGTCCAACTTATATGGACAAAACTGGCCGTAACGGTTTACGCGTTGGTGATACTACCCTACCTGATTTCAAAGAGCGTTATGCTAAACTGGTAGAAAAACATACTGAAATCCTTTCTCACTACGAAGGTTTTGAATATGAACTGGCTGAAAAAGAAGCATCATTCTTTGAAGCAATCGAATTCTTAAAAACCATTCCTCACGTAGATAGCGAACATTATGTGAATGGTTTCTTAAAAGAAGGAAAAGCAGTTTTAGCAGAAGGTGCTCAGGGAACATTATTGGACGTGGATTTCGGTTCATACCCTTTTGTAACTTCTAGTAACACTACAACTGCAGGTGCCTGTACTGGTTTAGGTATTGCGCCGAATAAAGTAGGAGCCGTTTATGGTATCTTCAAAGCATATTGCACACGTGTTGGTGGCGGCCCTTTCCCTACTGAATTAGATAACGAAGTTGGCGAAAATTTACGTGCTTTAGGTCACGAGTTTGGTGCAACTACAGGTCGTGCACGCCGTTGTGGCTGGATTGATCTTCCTGCATTAAAATATGCTATCATGTTAAACGGTGTAACCGAATTAATTATGATGAAAGCAGATGTTTTAGATACTTTCGATACCATTTATGCTTGTACCCACTACGAATATAATGGCGAAACGATTGATTATATGCCATACGATATCATTTCAATCGAACCAAAACCCGTATTGAAAGCAATTGACGGTTGGGCTACGGATGTGACTAAAATTACTTCTGTAGATGAAATTCCAGCTAAATTGAGCGATTATATTGCTTTCTTAGAGAAAGAATTAGAAGTGCCGATTAAATTCCTTTCGGTAGGACCAGATAGAGCACAAACGCTAGAATTACGCTAAAAATACTTGATTCAGTCACCAAGAATAAATTCTGTGACTGCCCATAAAGAAAAGCAATCCATAACCGGGTTGCTTTTTTCATTTCAGAGTTGTCAACTTTAATGGCAGGAAAGTGCCAGAAAGTTGACAACTCTTTGCCAATTGAGATAGTAAATTGATTTCAACAGTTTGTTTTCCTTCTTCAATTTAGTTATTTTTGAGTATAAATATTTATTATGGCAACTATCTTAGAAAGCGAAATGCTAAATTATTTTACCCAGCTAGACGATGCCGAAAAAACTTCTGTAGTAAAAATGCTTAAAGCATTTATAAAAGGTAAAAAAGAAAATTCAAACATTACTATTGAAGCCTATAATAATGAGCTTTTAGCCGCAGAGCATGAGTTTAAAAACGGCAATTATATTTCTCATGATGAACTATTGTCGTCATCTCGACTGAAGCGCAGCGAAATGGAGAGATCTATCTAAACAGATTTCTCGACTGCGTTGCACCCGAGCTATCGGATCCGCTCGAAATGACGTTTTATCTGAATGAAAGTGCTATGAGAAAATCAATAAGCCGCTCCAAAAGATAAAAATTAATTTCTTACAATTACCATCTCTATTTTTACCTTTGCGGCAGCTTGAAAACCCTGCAAAACATATCCGATTTCAAACAAAAAGCATTACACTGGGCCAACCAGTTCGAGATTTGTTGCTTTTTAGATTCAAACAACTACAAAGATGCTTATTCAGCTTACGACTTCATTATCGCGGCCGGTGCTCACGCTGAACTAAAATGTAGATCAGGAAATGCATTTGATCAACTAAAAAGTTTTCATTCTCAACATCAGCAGTGGATTTTCGGATTTTTCAGTTACGACCTGAAAAACGAAATCGAAGACCTTCAATCTAATCATCCAGATCATTTAAATTTTCCCGATTTATACTTTTTTGTTCCAAAAAACCTTATAACCTTTAAAAATGGCAAGGCTGAGGTTTTACTTGGTCATCCTTCCATTTTAGCTGATATCGAATCCTTGCAGATTCAAATAAAAAATCAATCGAAAGCGCTGACAATAGCGCAAAGATTATCCAAAGACCAATACATCAAAAAAGTAGGTGCCTTAAGAGATCATATTATTCGTGGCGATATTTATGAAGTCAATTTTTGTCAGGAGTTTTTTGCCGAAAATATAGAAATAGACCCCATTCAAACTTTTGAGGCGCTAAATCAAGTCTCTCCCACCCCTTTTGCAGGTTATTTTAAGGTTCAAGGTAAATATATTTTATCTGCCACACCAGAAAGATTTTTGTGCAAACGTGGATCTAAACTTACCTCACAGCCCATTAAAGGCACGGCTAAAAGAAGTTCTGATCTGGCAGAAGATGAAGCCATAAAACTGCAGCTCAGAAATGACATTAAAGAACAGGCAGAAAATGTAATGATTGTTGATTTGGTTCGCCACGACCTTACTAAATCAGCCGTTAAGGGTTCTGTTACCGTTGATGAATTATTCGGCATTTACAGCTTTCCGCAGGTACACCAGATGATTTCTACCATTAGTTGTGAATTAAATCCAGAGATCCATTTTATCGATGCCATTAAAAATGCGTTTCCAATGGGTTCTATGACTGGAGCCCCAAAGGTTAAAGCCATGAAATTGATAGAAGAATACGAAGTCACCAAAAGAGGAATATATTCTGGCTCTTTCGGCTGCATCAGTCCTGACGGTGATTTCGATTTTAATGTGATTATCCGCAGCATTTTGTATAATGCCGATTCCAAGTATTTATCTTTCCAGGTTGGAGGAGCGATTACCTACCAAAGTAATGCGGCTTCAGAATATGAGGAGTGTTTGCTAAAAGCCAGTGCGATATTGAAGGTATTGGGAGGTTAATTGGTTCATTAGTTCAATTGTCATTAGTTCACTTGCCATTCATTCTTTAGCCAGTTTGTCATTCTGAACGCAGTGAAGAATCTTTTCTACCTTAGTTGTAGCGCTCGCTACGACTTAACCACTATTACTAATTATTATTCAAATAAAAAAGTCTTAGCGAGACGCTAAAAACAGGACGTTAGAGTATGTCATTCTGAACGCAGTGAAGAATCTTTTTATTTCTTGCTGTATCCTCTCGTAATCGTTTTACACTTTCGAATTGCAGATTCTTCGTAAACTCAGAATGACAATTTTCGGAAAACAAAAAAGGCAGAAAATTCTGCATCATGCAAAACCTTCTACCTCTTTACCTTAAGCCTTCAACCTTATTTCTTATAATATTGCTTTGCTTCAGGTAAATATTTTTGAATCTGTGCAATACGTGTAGCATCGCTTGGGTGGGTGCTTAAAAATTCAGCCGGCTTTTGGGCGCCTGCAGATGCAGCCGACATTCTATTCCAGAAACTGGTCGCATTTTGTGGATTATATCCCGCCATGGCCATAAAAATCAAGCCCAAACGATCGGCCTCTAATTCCTGGTTACGACTGAATTTTAACATCGCAACTGGTGTACCAACGCCATATAGGGTATTAAAAATAGACTGCGTTTTAGGGTTTTTAGACAAAGCAACTCCCGCTGCTGCGCCAACACCCTGTGCAACCATTTCCTGCGACATACGCTCAGCTGAGTGACCCGCAATGGCATGCGCAATCTCATGCCCCATAACAGTTGCTAAACCAGCATCATCCTGGGTAACTGGCAAAATACCAGTATAAACCACAATCTTCCCTCCTGGCATACACCAGGCATTTTTTTCATTGTTCTGTACTACATTAACTTCCCATTGATAATCAGCAATCAGATTACCGTAGTTATTGTTGTTCATATATGATTTTACAGCTGTAATTAACCTGCTTCCAACCGTTTTCACTTTTAAGGCCTGGGCATTTGAAGCGGGTAAAACGGTAGATTTATTTTCTGTTAAAAAGGTACTGTAGGCCTGGAATGCCATTGGCAAAACCTGATCGTTACTAACTAAATCAAATCGACTACGTCCTGTTAAAGGAACGGTAGAACATGAGTTAAATAATAAAATCCCAGCAACACTTGCTGTTAAAAATAACTTTTTCATAAATGCGATTTTAAATGATTAGTAATACCTATAGGTAAAGTCGATGATTAAACAGTAAGCCTATAAATAAGTTTTAAAGAAATGTGTTTTGTTAATTAATTAGTCTTCTTCCTAAACAAATACACTTTAGATTCTTTGCCTTTCAGCAATCTTTCGAGATTTTTTTGGTGCGTAACTAAGATTAAAATACAAACCACCATGCCATAAAGCACTTCAGATTTGATGGAAACCTGAAACAAGAAAACTACACTTAGCGGAAAAGTAAATCCGGCGCAAATAGAGCTTAATGAAACATATTTAGTTAACAACAATACCACCACAAAAACCAGAACGCAAAGCATAGATGCTTCGAAGTTAACTGCTAAAATCATTCCAAAAAGTGTGGCTACCCCTTTTCCTCCCCTGAAACCCGCAAAAACAGGGAATAAGTGCCCCATTACCGCGGTTACACCCAAGGCGAGTTGGTAGTTAACAAAAACAACTGAATTTTGTGGTCCGGTTACCGACATGCCGATAAGATAGGCAAGATTGGTCGCAGTATAACCTTTTGCAATATCAATGATCATCACAGCAATTCCGGCTTTTTTGCCCAGTACCCTAAAAGTATTGGTTGCACCAGCATTGCCACTTCCGTATTCTCTTACATCAACTCCATAGAAGGCCTGACCAAGCCAGACAGCTGTTGGTATAGATCCAAAAAGGTAAGCAATTAATAACGCGCTGAGAGAATAAACCGTAACCATAGCCTACAATGATACAAAAAATAAGCTTTCAATTTTATAGCAAATCACTTTAGTATGCTTTTAAACTCATATCCAGGCTTTTCACAGAATGTGTAAGTGCGCCCATCGAAATAAAATCTACTCCACAAGCTGCATATTCTGCAACATTCTCTTCGGTAATTCCTCCGGAAGCTTCTGTAATAAATTTCCCGTCGATTAATGCAACGGCAGCCCTTAAGTTTTCAAAACTAAAATTATCAAGCATAATGCGATCTACACCACCAATAGCTAAAACCTGGGATAACTCCTCTAAGTTCCTAACCTCAATTTCGATCTGAAGTGATTTATTCTGATTGATCAGATATTTTTGCGCAGCGGTAATGGCGTTTGAAATCCCTCCTGCATAATCTACATGATTATCCTTGATTAAGATCATATCATATAAACCAATGCGGTGATTTACACCACCACCAATCCTAACTGCCCATTTTTCTAAATAACGCAAACCGGGAGTAGTTTTACGGGTATCTAAAATCTTGGTTTTAGTCGTTTTTAACAGTGAAACAATACGATGGGTTTTGGTAGCAATACCACTCATACGCTGCATACAGTTTAATACCAATCGTTCTGCTATTAAAATAGCATGTGTACTTCCAGCAACGGTTAAAGCAATATCGCCTACTTTTACAGCAACACCATCCTGTAGCAATATATCAACTTTCAGTCCGGCATCAACCTCCTTAAAAATCTCAAGGGCCAATTCAATTCCAGCTAAAATACCATCTTCTTTGATAATCAGTTTTGCTCTTCCCTGTGTTCCGTTTGGAATTGTTGAAAGTGAAGTATGATCTCCATCACCAACGTCTTCGGTAAGGGCATTTTTTATGAATTGATGTATAAGTTGAGTATCCAAAATATAGGTTTTATGCCGCAAAAATAAGAATTATTTATTAGCAGGCAATTTCCTGAAGGGTTAAAGTGAATTTGTTAACATCAGAAGTCTCCAGCATCAGCGACATGCGAAGTTGACACAGGTATAGCGTCGGCAAAACTTCGTAAATCCTGCCTGGCAAATTAATCCTTAGCAGGCTCAATCCTTAATTCGGTAATCGAAAAATTAGTATTGAATTTTTTCATGGTAATAGAAATCCTGAAGGTTTCTTTAGCAGTACTTAAAATAATTACGCCAAAACGATAATTTGGATTTGTATTAATTTTATGAAAAATACTTGTTTTTACCGGAGGATGTTTAATAAAAAAATCTCTCAAAATCTGTTCACCCTGTGCTTTAGAGTATACATCTTCTTCATCAACAATGATAAGTTCGATAGTTGAAGCGAAATTTTTAGCAATTTCTTTTGAGTTGCCAGCCTTAAAATACGAGGATAAATCATCAATTATATCTGCCTGGATGGCTGTAGGGTAATATAATGACGACAAACTAATAACGAGTAAAAATAAGCTCCGGATCATTTCTGTATTTTATACAGAACCCTATAGCTAAAATTATGCCATTAGCATATCAAAAAAAGGATTTCTTCATTTATATAAGCATCAATAAAGTTATATTTGCCATATAAACAAAATACTAAACATGTTATACATGAAAATGTTTTGATTTGGATCAATAAATTTTACAATAAAAATGGTAAACGATAAAAAACTCGCGCTTATAATCCTTGATGGCTGGGGCTACGGAAAACAAGATAATTCTGATGCTGCCTACGCTGCCAACACTCCTTTTTTCGATTCGTTATTACAGAAGTACCCAAATTCCAGGCTTGAAGCATCTGGTGAAGCAGTAGGCTTACCAGCCGGGCAAATGGGAAACTCAGAAGTTGGACACATGAACTTAGGCGCAGGTAGAGTAGTTTACCAGGAGCTTGGAAGAATCAATAAGTCGATTACCGACAGGGAATTGCACCACAACCCGGTTTTGGTAAGTGCATTCGATTATGCAAAACAGCATAATAAAGCCGTTCACTTCATCGGCCTGGTTTCAAACGGCGGGGTACATGCACATATTGAACATTTAAAAGCTTTATGCGATGCCGCAAATGAAGCAAATGTACCAAACACCTTTGTTCATGCTTTTTTGGATGGCCGTGATACGGATCCAAACTCTGGCCTGGGCTTTATTACTGATCTGGAAAACCATATCCAAAACACCAATGCTAAACTAGCAACCATGGTTGGCCGTTACTATGCTATGGACCGCGATAACCGTTGGGAGCGCGTTAAACAAGCTTATGATGTAATGGTAAATGGCATTGGCGAAAAAACCCAAGATGCCTTAGCTGCAATCAAAAAATCGTATGCCGATGGCGTAACTGATGAGTTTTTAAAACCAATAGTACTAACACAAGACAATGGTGCCCCGGTAGCGACCATTCAAAATGATGATGTGGTAATCTGTTTCAATTTCCGTACAGACAGAGGACGTGAGATTACAACAGCATTAACTCAGAAAGATTTCCCTGAGCAACAAATGCATAAACTACCATTGTATTATGTTACCATGACTACCTACGATGAGAGCTTTGAAAAGGTAAATGTAATTTTCACCAAAGATGATTTAATCCAGACCATCGGTGAAGTATTGGCCAATAATAATAAAAACCAGATCCGTATTGCTGAAACTGAAAAATATCCTCATGTAACCTTTTTCTTCTCTGGCGGAAGAGAGGCTGAATTTGCCAATGAGAAACGCATTTTAATTCCTTCACCGAAAGTAGCAACTTACGATCTTCAACCTGAAATGAGCGCAGCAGGAATTACCGATGCCATTACCAAAGAAATGGAAACAGGATGGGCTGATTTTATTTGTTTAAACTTTGCCAATCCAGATATGGTTGGACATACAGGCGTTTTTGAGGCAGTAGTAAAAGCGGTTGAAACTGCAGATAAATGCGCTGAAACCGTAGTAAACAAAGGTTTGGAAAATGGTTATTCGTTTATCCTTTTAGCTGATCATGGAAACTCTGAATTTATGGTAAATGGGGATGGATCTGCCAATACTGCACATACCACCAACCTGGTACCTTGTATTCTAATTGATAAAGACTATAAAACCATTGCAGATGGTAAATTAGGCGACATTGCCCCTACTGTTCTGAAAATATTAGGTGTAGCTATTCCGGCAGAAATGACAGGAAACGTTTTAGTATAATGGTTAAAAAACTTTTTATCCCGGTATTTGCTTTAGCTTTATTTTCATGTAACCAGCGAAAAGAAGCTGAAGCAAATACCAGTTTAAGTTATTTCGATGTTAAGGGTTATTTCGGAAAAGAAATTTCACGACTGCAGCGTTTAAATCCCGATGTTGATAAAACGGTGAGTATAAATGGTATAGCGGAACATAAAAAAGCCAAAATTACAGATTGGACAAAGGAACTTGCCATTTTTGTTAATGCCGATATCAATAAAACCTCCTGGAAAGGTAGTTTTAAAACTAAAGAACAAGATGGAGTTGATATTTACACTTCCGATAATAAAAAAATCCCTATCAAGAAGATTTCTATAACCTGGAAAGGCCAGAAAGCAGGTAAAATAGAGATCATAATCGATAATAAAAATATCTTATACCAATCTCAGGATACTTTAATCTACTGCCCTGATAGCTTATACGAAATCAAAAAACAACAGAAAATTAAATTGCTAAAGGAAAAAAAGTATTCAGTTATTGGAAAACTGAAATAAAAAAAATGGGACTCGAAAATATTCAAGTCCCATTTTTTTAAAGGGAAGTATTTTATTTTAGGCTGGCAATCTGCGCCTTATCATAGGTTACCCAATCAATAATATCTTTTCTTAATGGCTGCAAGGTTAATACTTTCTGAAAATCAGCGATAGAGTTATTGAACAAAGCTACACAAGCTGCTTTTTCTTCTTTTTTCTTTGCTTTAAAAGACCTGAAAATTGCATAATCTTTGTAAGCCAGGCCACGGTTCTGGAACATCTGTGTATCTTCATCACCATTAATTTCGATGGCTTTTGTAAAATCTTTGAGAGATGCCAGATAAAAATTTTCGCGCATGGTATTTAACGATTCTTTGGGATCGTTAGCTATTTTCAACCTTGCGATACCACGATAATAATAAGCGGAAACCTCAGTAGGTTTGATGGTTAATAAGCGGCTGTAAGTGGCAATACACTTCTCGTACTCACGATTTTGGAAGTAAGAATATCCGAGCATCTGGAGCACATGTGCATTATCAGGAGTTTTAGTATCAGCTTTTTCTAATTGTATAGCAGCAGTCTTATAATCACCTTTCATCATAGCCTGCATGCTTCTTTCGTAATTGCTTTGCGCAAAACTACTCGTTGATGTAAAAATAATTAAACCTAAAATCGCCTTTTTAAAATAGTTCATGTATGAGTAATAAGTTAATAAATCTAACGCCTAACCGAATTTATAGGAGAAATTTTTTGCAATATAATCCTATTCTGATAATTTAAAAGTTTTTAATTTTCTTTCATTCAAACCAGGTGCCCTAAACATTAGCTTAAACGCTAAAAATCGCTTTATATGATATTGGCGAAAATATTTATATTTTTCTGCCTTTTTAACATAAGATTAATATTATTTTCATTTTGGCACAAGAGTTGAATTTATTAAGCTAATACTAAAATTAAACAAATTGAATGCGATCAAACTGCCAGTTTGTCGTTAGCGGAAAATGTGATAATGAGTAAACAAGATATATTTGATTTCCATACAGCAATGCCAATCATAAATGAAGATACAGAGTTTTTTCCTTTAATGTCTCAACAAGACGAAGAGGAAATGAACAATGAGGAAACGCCCGAAACGTTGGCCATATTGCCTTTGCGAAACACAGTTTTATTTCCAGGAGTAGTTATTCCTATTACTGTTGGAAGAGATAAATCAATTAAGTTAATTAAAGAAGCTTACAAAGGAAATAAGATTATTGGCGTTGTTTCTCAAAAAGACGTTTCTATTGAAGATCCTACTTTTGAGCAGCTTAACACGGTTGGTACTGTTGCTAACATTATTAAGTTGTTGCAGATGCCTGATGGGAATACAACTGTAATTATTCAGGGTAAACAACGTTTCAGCTTAATTGAAGAGGTACAGAATGAACCTTATATCAAAGCCGTTGTTAAAAAATTCGAAGAACAAAAGCATAAGGCGGATAAGGAGTTTAAAACATTAATTGCTTCTATACGCGAGATGTCTGCGCAGATCATCCAGCTTTCACCAAATATTCCAAGTGAAGCCAGTATTGCACTAAAAAATATTGAGAGCAATTCATTTTTGATCAATTTCATTTCATCAAATATGAATGCCGAAATGGCCGATAAGCAAAAAATCCTTGAAATGGATAAATTGCAGGAAAGAGCGCAAAAAGTAATGGAGCTCTTAATGGTCGAATTACAGATGCTGGAGCTGAGAAATCAGATCCAATCAAAAGTGCGTACCGATTTAGATAAACAGCAACGTGATTATTTCTTAAATCAACAGCTCAAAACCATCCAGGAAGAACTGGGCGGAAATTCTGCCGATTTAGAATTTGATGCTTTACAGGAAAGGGCTAAAAAGAAAAAATGGACCCAAGCCGTTGCTGATCATTTTGATAAAGAAATAGATAAGTTAGGCAGAATGAATCCCGCTGCGCCTGATTATTCGGTTCAGTTAAACTACTTAGAACTACTATTAGATTTACCCTGGAGCGAATTTACAAAAGATAATTTTGACCTAAAAAGAGCACAACGCATTTTAGATAAAGATCACTTCGGTTTAGAAAAAGTAAAGCAGCGTATTATCGAATACCTGGCTGTGCTAAAACTAAAGCGTAATATGAAAGCGCCTATTTTATGTTTGGTTGGCCCTCCGGGAGTTGGTAAAACATCTTTAGGAAAATCAATTGCAAAGGCATTAGGCCGTAAGTATGTACGTATGGCTTTAGGCGGTATCCGCGATGAAGCAGAGATTCGTGGCCACCGTAAAACTTATATCGGTGCCATGCCAGGCCGTATTATTTCATCGATTAAAAAAGCCGGAGCAGATAACCCTGTTTTTGTTTTGGATGAGATTGATAAAGTAGGTACTGATCACCGTGGTGATCCATCATCAGCTTTGCTAGAGGTTTTAGACCCTGAGCAGAACAATGCTTTTTACGACCATTATGTAGAGGTAGACTACGATTTATCAAACATCTTATTCATTGCCACAGCAAACTCTTTAAGCACCATACAGCCTGCTTTGTTAGATCGTATGGAAATTATTGAGGTGAACGGATATACGATTGAAGAAAAAATAGAGATTGCCAAAAAATACCTGTTGCCAAAACAGAAAGAAAATCATGGTTTGCAAACCAAAGATATTAGCCTTAAGACTACCCTGATTGAAAAAGTGATCGAAGATTATACAAGAGAATCGGGTGTGCGTGGTTTAGAGAAAAAAATCGGCTCTTTGGTACGTGGTGTGGCTACTAAAATTGCAATGGAAGAGACCTACGAAGCAAATTTAAGCCATGATGATGTGGAGCGTATATTAGGTGCCCCAATTTACGATAAGGATTTGTACGAGGGCAATGAAGTTGCCGGGGTAGTAACAGGTTTAGCCTGGACAAGTGTTGGAGGTGATATTTTATTTATTGAATCGAGTTTAAGTCCTGGGAAAGGAAAATTAACCTTAACCGGTAACCTGGGTGATGTAATGAAAGAATCGGCAGTAATTGCTTTGGCTTATCTACGCGCCCATGCAGCTGAATTTGGCATAGACTACACTTTATTTGACAATTGGGATGTTCACGTCCACGTGCCTGCAGGTGCTACGCCAAAAGACGGACCTTCTGCTGGGGTAACGATGCTTACTGCTTTAACTTCGGCATTTACGCAACGTAAGGTAAAACAACATTTAGCTATGACTGGTGAGATTACTTTACGCGGAAAGGTACTTCCTGTTGGTGGAATTAAGGAAAAAATTCTTGCGGCAAAAAGGGCAAACATTAAAGAAATTATCCTTTGCAAAAGCAACCGTAAAGATATTTTAGAGATTAAAGAAAGTTACATTAAAGATTTAACGTTTCACTATGTAACCGAAATGAGCGAAGTAATTGAATTGGCATTAACTAAAAATAAGGTAAAAAAACCTATAGATCTGAGCGTTAAAATTGCTCCGATTGTAAACTAATTGCTAATTCTTTTGGATTAACGATCAAAAATCCAATTACAATAAATACTTTTATAGCCCAGGTAAATTGCCTGGGCTTTTTTATGAGATCATTTTTATTTACCATAGTTTTTTGTTCGGTTGTTTCAACCTGTTTCGCCCAATCTTTTAAAAATGAATTCGGTTTTAAAACTGAAAACGATGCTTATCTGGCTACGTTAAACGATCGATATTATACCAACGGATTATTTATCTACTTCCGCCGGGCCATTAATACCGACAAGCTATCCGATAAGATCGAAAAGAAAACCTACGAAATTTCTGCCGGGCAAAAAATGTATACGCCCTATTGGGGTCAGGTACCGAATAAAGCAGATCAGGACAGGCCTTTTGCAGGTTACCTTTATGCTGGTGGTTCTTATTCGGTTTTCTATAAAAATGAAAGTGTTTTAAAAACAAGTGTAGAATTGGGAACTGTTGGCCCCAACTCACTTGCTCAAACCGCACAACGTTTCCTCCATAAAACTGTAGGTTTTTATACTCCTGCAGGCTGGGATTACCAGATTAAAAATGAACTGGCCGTAAACTTTGCCGCAAATTACAGCAAGTTACTTTTTAGACCTGAAGATCCCATTGTGGATATCAGTGCTCAGGGTTATGCCAATTTAGGTACCACTTTTTCAGGGCTAGGCGCCTCTGTTTTATTTAGGGCAGGTAAAATCAATCAATTGTTCAATAGTGCTTACCATAATGCGGTAATTGGAAATTCAAAAACAAAAAGCCTAAATAATTCAGAGTTTTTCTTTTACGTTAAACCGCAGCTAAACTTTGTTGCCTATGATGCCACCATACAGGGAAGCCTTTTTAATGACAATAGTCCGGTAACATTTGGGGTAAAGCCAATCGTTTTTGAACAACAGTTTGGTGTAAATTATAGTTCGAAGCGATTTACAGCTGATTTTAATGTGATTTTTAAAACGAAAGAGGTTAAAAGTGTAGCCAAGGCACAGAATTATGGTGGTTTGAGTTTATATTACAGGTTTGGAAAGAGTTAGATAATTGTTAATATTGTTTTATTGTTGGATATTTCATTGCTCACTGAAAATTGCCAACTATAACCCATTTAAAAGGTTAATTGAGAATTTGCGACATATGAAAAAAATAATCCTTTTTATCATTTCGTTTTTCATAATCGGTGCGGCTATTTACAATTTATATCCCGAACAAAAACTTCCACTAAATACCGAAATTGATTACATTATTGTAAAAAAATCTGATCGGCAGCTATTGGCTTACGCGAAACACAAGTTGATAAAAACATACAAAATTTCTTTAGGCGATAGCCCGGTTGGCCATAAGGAATTTGAAGGTGATGAAAGAACACCAGAAGGGTTTTATATCATCAACGCTAAAAACCCAAATAGCGGCTACCATAAAAACCTTGGAGTATCTTATCCAAATAAAGAAGATATTGCCAAAGCTAAAACCCTGAATAAATTACCTGGCGGCGATATTAAAATACATGGAATTCGAAATAAATTAGGCTTTATTGGCAAGTTTCAACGATTTTTCGATTGGACAAATGGCTGTATGGCACTAACCAATAACGAAGTAGACGAATTGTTTTATGCTGTAAATATTGGAACTAAAATAGAAATCAGGCCGTAAACTTTAATCAATTGATGGTCTTTTGCGACTCTCCTTTTTATCTGCATTTACGGCCTTATTATTTAATCTTTTTTGAATAACTGCTTTAGGGATTTTAGTTGCTTTCCGTTTCTTCTGAACGTGTAAAGATCGCTTTAACAATTCAATCAACTTGGCAACTGTTTTCTCTTTATTCAGTAACTGGCTCCTATCCTCTTGCGAAACAACATGTAACAGTCCTTCAGAATCTAAGCGATTTTCAAGTTTTTCTTTTAAGCGTAACTTTTCATCTTCATCCAAATAAGAAGCTGTTTCCAGGTCGAAAATTAATTCTACCTTACTCGAAACTTTATTTACATTCTGTCCACCTTTGCCCCCACTTCTGGAAGTTTTGAAAGTAACAGACCGTAAAATTTCTTCTCTTGTAGGCAACATGCTGCAAAAGTAAGAAATTGAGACAAATAAAATCTTATTCTCCTTCTTTGGTTTCGCTTACCTTGCTACGTAAACCTACAATATCCTTATCCAGCTGGTAAATTCCTCCCCTATCACTTCCAACTAACTGAAGTTTCTCTAACATAGTTTTTGCCATTTTTTCTTCTTCCAGTTGTTCATCTAAATACCATTGCAAAAATTTAAATGTCAGGTAATCTTTTTCGTTTAACGAAAGTTCTACCAGATCGTTAATGCTTTTTGATACCAACAGTTCATTATCCAGGAAATCCTGAAATACCTCTATTACCTGGCCAAAAGAATTTTTGGGCATATCTAAAGCTGTTACTATCGCATGTCCGTCGCGGTCATTAATATAATGAATCAGTTTAAGCATGTGGTGGCGTTCTTCATCGCTCTGGCGATAAAAAAACTCGGTATATCCTTCTAAACCCGGCTGTGTTTCCAGCCACGAGGCAATGCCCAGATAAACTTGTGATGATTCGGCTTCCAATTTAACCTGGTTATTCAGCGCCGCCAACATTTTTTCAGATAGTAACATAAATTTCTATTTATTTTTCTAATTAAACACATCCAGCAAATCAATGTTTTAGCAATACCTTGTTTATAATCTATCTTAAAAAAATTCAGCATTCTGTTTCTATTTTTTACCTTTGCGCTACGATGAAGAAAAACCTGGTAATAGCGATAGATGGCTATTCATCTTGCGGAAAAAGTACATTAGCGAAAGCACTGGCTAAAAAATTAGGTTTCATTTATGTAGATAGCGGGGCGATGTACCGTGCCGTAACCCTATATTTTTTAAGGAATAATATTGATATTGCTGATGATGCTAAAGTTGTTGATGCTTTACAGCACATCGAACTGAATTTCCACTCCCGCGATTACGAATCGCACATTACCCTTAATGGTGAGGAAGTTTCTGATGAAATCCGTTTAATGCCTGTTTCTGAAAATGTAAGTGAGGTTTCAGCGCATAAAATTGTCCGCCATGAAATGGTGAAACAGCAGCAGCGCATGGGCAAATCGAAAAATATCGTAATGGATGGCCGGGATATTGGCACTACCGTTTTTCCTGATGCACCTGTAAAATTCTTTATGACAGCTGATCCAAAAATCAGGGCCGAACGCAGGTTTAAGGAACTGGAAAGCAAAGGCAATAACGAAACCACTTTGGAAGAAGTTTTCGAAAATCTTGCACACCGTGATTATGCGGATACCACCCGTAAGGAAAGTCCGTTGGTTAGGGCTGATGATGCCATTATTTTAGATAATACCGATCTTACACAGGAAGAACAATTGGATTTTGCGCTGGAGAAAGTTAATCCGTTTTTGGGTCATTAGGCAGTAGTTCATTTGTTCACTGGTCATTTGTTCATGGTTTAGTCGTTGATGGACATAAATGCATGGCTTAATTAATCGTCTTAAGACTAGGGATTTATATTAAATAGATTTCTCCATTCCGCTGTGCTCCAGTCGAAATGACGTGTCTCTAAGGTTAATTGTTTAAATCGGTTAACTGACACCCAGCTATGAGCCACCAAGCTATTAACCATGAACGATCTAACTTCCAGCCCTTCGATTCCGCTCAGGATGACACACCGAGAGGAATTGTTACAATCGCATAATTGACTCCAAACCCCAAACGCTCAACTCCAAACTGATAGGCTCCAGGCTATCAACCATGAGCTATCAAACTTTAACTTCAGAAAAAAATTCATATTTTTAGCACATAACCCAAATGTTGCTATGAAATTGAAATCAATTTACCTTACTGTATTATTTCTATCCCTTTTTATTTTAAACGTAAATGCCCAAAAAGGCTGGATCAACCTCTTTAACGGGAAAGATTTAAAAGACTGGAACATTAAAATTGCAAAACACAGCTATAAAGAAAATTATGCCAACACATTCCGTGTAGAAAACGGTGTAATGAAAGTAAGTTATGACGGATACAATGAATTTGATCAACAATATGGTCATATCTTCTATAAAAAACCTTTTTCTGCCTATCTTTTAAAAGTAACCTATCGTTTTGTAGGCGAACAGGCTAAAGGTGGCGAAGGCTGGGCAACCCGGAACAGTGGTGCCATGTTACATTGCCAGGATCCGGCAACGATGTTAAAAGACCAGGATTTTCCGATTTCTATCGAAGGACAGATTTTAGGTGGAGATGGAGAACATGAACGCCATACCAGCAATGTGTGTACACCTGGAACATTGATAAATTATAACGGTAAATTGTTTACGCCACATTGTTTAGATTCCAAATCGAAAACCTATGCAGGCGACCAATGGGTAACCGCAGAATTTTTAGTCTTAGGTGATTCTGTTATCAAACACATTATAGCAGGCGAAGTAGTTTTAGAATACACCAAACCTCAAATTGGTGGAGGTAACGTCTCTAACTTCGACCCGAAAGTTAAAATAGATGGTAAAGCATTAACATCAGGCTATATATCATTACAAAGCGAAAGCCATCCGATAGAATTTAAAACGGTAAAACTTTATGATTTAGCAGCCTACATGAAAAATAAGGCAAAACTAGATAAAGTACTGGCTAAAATATTAAAAGAGTAAACCATATCGCTAGTTAGTTGTTGAATGGTGATGTAAAATATACACCTAAATTTATATGATGCTCAACACCCGTTTTTTCAAATCCCTTTCCCTGCTATTCTTTCTTTTAGTTGCCAATATCGCTTTTGGGCAAACTGCTTACAAAGTAAAAGACATACCCGACCCTAAAAAAAATGGGGGTGGTTATGTAAGTGACCCTGATAAAATATTGGGTACCAATGCGGTTTCGGAGCTCAATAGTACCATATCCGATTTCGAGAGTAAAACCAATGTGCAAGTGGCAGTGGTGGTAGTTAACGATTTCGACCATGATAAAGAGGATTTCGACTTTGCTTATGAGCTTTTCAATACATGGGGAATAGGTTCAAAAACCAGTAACAATGGTTTGTTGTTATTTATTTCGAAAGAGCGCCGTAAGTACAGGTTTATTACGGGTACAGGTGCAGAAGGTGTTTTACCTGATGTAAAGCTTAAACATATTGCCGAGCAGAATCTCCTACCAGCTTTCAGGCAAAATGATTTCAGCACTGGGATAACGAATACCATTAATGCCATTGGTGAGATTATTTTAAACCCTGAACATAAATCGGAACTCAACCAATTGTTTACTCAGCAAGAAAGTGGTAATGATTTAGAAGATTTCTTACTACCTACCGGGATAATCATCCTGCTCTTTTGGGCTGCATTCAAAATTTTAAACCGGCAGGCTAAAAATGCTACAAAAGATAAATCCAAGTCAGATGGAAACCAATATGAAAAGATTGGAAAAGGTTGTGCGGTGGCTATGATGATCACTTTTGTAACTGGCTTTATATTCTTCTTTTTTGGTGGACTGGAATTAGTTAAAAAAATAAGGCCAAAAGATGTTCCGATTATTCTGTATGTTATTTTAGCTCTTGTACTTTTCGGCAGGTACCTTTTCCACATTTCAGCATTGCGGAAAATACACAATGACGATAAAAACTTTTTTAATTCGGTAAGTAGCTTTCATAAAAAGAATTTTTGGCTAATCATTTTTTCTCCTCTTATTTTAATCAACATCATCATCTATTTATTTAAAAGCGTTAAGAACATTAACCGATTTAAAGCAGTGCTGGATAGTAAGGGCCAGGAAATGCTGCGTTTAGATAGGGATATCAATATTGAAGGTGAACCTTTTTTAACAAAGGGCCAACGTAAAGAGGAAATAGTAAAAGCTTATGATTACGATATCTGGGAAAGTGCCGACCATAAAGAACATATCATTAAGGCATGGCCTGCAGAAAACTACAATAGCTATACTGAATGCCCGGATTGTTACTTTAGAACTTACAAACTAAATAAACGCATAACCACAAAAGCGGCAACCTACAGCCATGAAGGCCAGGCAAAACTGATAAATGAGTGCAGTTTTTGCAAAAAAACAGAATTTATAAAGTGGATTACACTGGCCATGCTGGTCGAATCGAACTCATCTTCTTCTTCGTCGGGCAGTAGCAGCAGTTCTTCCTCTTCATCGAGCAGTAGCTGGGGCGGAGGAAGCAGTAGTGGCGGTGGTACAGGTGGAAGCTGGTAGTGTTAACTCAAATTAAATGAGAAAGAAAAATATTTTGATCGCACTGGCCATTTTCATCATTCTGATCATTATCTATCTGGCTAAGTTTACGTTCATTAATATAGCCTTATCTAATTTATCATTTCCTGATCAGCTGAAACATTATCCCTATTTAAATCAGGGAGCCCAATCAGAAAATTTTGAAGTGGATTATCTTTTCTATGATCCGGCAAATATAGATTACGATACCGAAACGGGGAATTTCATTATTACCACCGCACATGTAAACCAGGATTTTGAGGTATACCACAAACTCGATGCAAAGGGAAATTCAATCGATTCGCTCGTTAATGATAGCAGTGCCATTCATACCTTTCATAACGAAGGTGTGGTTTTTGGCGAAGATTATTTTATTGATTGGAGCACATCAGGTAATAAAAACAGACAGCCTTTTATTGATTTCCTGAACCAGGATTTTAAAATGGACGAAAAGGCCTGGGAAGAAATTTTTGAGACCAATTACAAAAATGCGCTTGCAGTAACCTATAAAACATCAGCAGATTGGCATTCTTTAACTTTTTATTTTAAAACATCCAAAGGCTGGCTCGCCATGAATACTTTTAAAAACGATGATCGGATCTATCAGGATATGGGCTCAGAAAATGAGCTGGATTTTAAGGGTTACCCTATTAAAGGGAACAGATTTATTGCTTTAAAAAGCAGCATTACAGGAAAATATCCATTGCTGAGTTATAAAAACCAGAATAATGTAGAAAACCAGCCTTATAATTGGACAGACCCGAAAAATCCTGTTATTCTAAAATATTTCAAAAAAGAGAACTTACAGGGCCGGGCGCCATACACTGGTTTGCCACAAACCTGGGGTGGCGACGTTTATCTGACCTTAAAACATAAAAGCCAGCTAATCGGATTTAAAGAAATTGCGCTTAAAGCTGTTGGATTTTCATCCGAACCAAAAATTAACCTGGATTTATACCAGGTCCCAAAAGCATTTGAAAATAAATCGGATGTTGCTTTTATTATCCTCTCGTATGGAACAAATATTGGCGACCGGGGTGGAAACGGCATTTATGTAATTAAAAAAAATAGTTATATCTTATCGATTCAAACTTAACGCTTTCCAAACATGAAAAAGGTAATTTTCATCTGTGCAGGTTTCTTTTTACTATTAGTATGCTTTTGGATCGGCATCAGGATTTTTGGCATTTTCAATACCTATAGAAATGTTTCATCGGCCAATGCGCCCAATATTGCCGTTAATCAGATCGTAATGGCTTCAAATTTAAAAGAAGCGAAAAAAAGCAGTCTTAATTGTCGTGAAAGTAGATGGAGTGCCCTGTATTTATAACCTGAGTTCGATTATTAAATCTCATTTTGTGGCGTTTTAATCAAGTTTTCTGCTAAAGCGGTCGTCACCCTGAATTTATTTCAGGGTCTTTCACGCTAAAAAGATGCTGAAATAAATTCAGCATGACGATCTCGTTATCCCAAGGCGCTAAAAAACAATTATTTAGATTAAAGTATTAATCGAATTCAGGTTTATAGGCTTTGTGCTGTCGAAGGAGATTAGATCGAATAAAAAAGGGCGACGCTTATTTAAACGGCAAAATAATGCTGCGAAATTACGATACCAAGCACAATTATAATTTTAGCAATAAAGTATACGACAAACTAATCAGTTTGGGCAAAATAAAGGCCGGAGAAAATATATATACGATGGCCGATGAGGTTCATCTTGAACTTGTTGATGCTGAAGCTAAAAAAGCAGGCATTTATCAGAACAGACAGCTGGCAATGTTGGCATACCGTGATGAAAATATCGAGAAACAATGGCAGAACAGATCGAATGCAGATAATTTCGGCCCAGTGCTGGGTTCCAAAAGACAGTTTTTTCGTGCTTGGGGATAACAGGAACAATGCAAGGGACTCCAGATATATTGGTTTTATTAAAAAAAGCGATTTACTTGGTGTAGTTTTATAACATCGGATTTAGAACTCTTTTTTAAATCCTATCCTTAGCTATTAAAAGTATTTTCTAATTTTGAAACTCTTAGCACGGTGTTTGCTTATAGCGTGTTTGCAATTACCGATTAAACTGTTTCGCAGAATCTTATACTTATGACTAGAATTTTCTTCCACCTCATCGCTCTTTCCATTTTTGCTAACCGTTTAAGTGCACAGGAAACTTATAGGGTCAAGGCCGATAAGTTGCGCGTAAGAGAAAGCAGCAATCCGAAAAGCAAGGTGATTGGAAATATTGCCCAAAATGGAAACATTACGGTTTTAGATGCAAGTAATGACAAGTTTTACAAAGTAAAGTTTAAAAACCGAGAAGGTTGGGTAAGCAAGGATTTTGTAGAAAAAATTACACCGGCAGCTAAACCGACTACTCCACAGGCAACTACTGCACAAACAGGTGCTGCCACGCAAACGGCAACAAGCACCGACATGTATCGCGTAACTGCCGACGATTTACGGGTTAGGCAGCAAGCCGACCCTAAAAGCAAAATTGTTGGATACCTGCCTAAAAATGAAAATGTCGCTGTTATCGACTCATCGAATACGAGCTTCTATAAAATTAAAGTTACCAACGGTGAAGGATGGGTGAGTAAAGAATTTTTAGTCAGGGTTTCTCCTGTAAAAGCTGCAGTAGAAAAAACCAGCGTAGCCGCATCAGTACCTCTGGTAAAAACAGATTACACAAACATTATCTTTTTTGTAGTTGTAGCCTTAATACTCATCACTATATTATACTTTTCGATTAAATATGCCAGTGGAAACAAATTTTTGATTGGTTTTTCGGTAATTGTAATTCTAGTAATCGGATACTTCTGCTACATTACTTTTATACAGGCAAAAGCGGTAACAGGTACCTTTGCCAGCAATGAAGACATACAATACAAAACCTTCAATTTTAAATCGAAAGATTCGGTAACCGTTACCGATGCCTATACTGATTCTATTTTCACTTCCAAATATGTTATTGAAGGGGACATGATCAAACTTTATGATCAGCAGAACACGATTATGCTGTTGATCAGAGATGATAAAACATTAATTGGCGAAGGTTTTACCCGAGGGACTTTTACGAAAAAATAGAATTTCCAAAATTATATCAAACGTTCCTACGGAACGAAAAAAAAAATACTTTTTTTTTCTACCAATGAATCGTCCCTATGGGACGACTAGTCTTAACAAATAACCACACGACGCCTAATTGGCGATTTGCAAATGGAAGACGAGCTGGCAACTTTACATCATACTGTCCCATCAGGACGTTTAGTCTTAACAAATAACCACACGACGCCTAATTGGGCGATTTGCAAATAGAAGACGAGCCGGCAAACTTTACAAGCCGTCGCTATCGGTACGCTTAGCCTTAACAAATAACCACACGACGACTAATTGGGTGATTTGCAAGTGGAAGACGAGCCCGCAAACTTTACACGCCGTCCCATCGGGATGCTTAGTCTTAACAAATAGCCACACACCGCCTAATTGGCAATTTGCAAATGGAAGACGAGCCGGCAAACTTCACATGCCTTCCCATCGGGACGCTTAGTCTTAACAAATAGCCACACGCCGCCTAATTGAGCGATTTGCAAATGGAAGACGAGCCGGCAAACTTCACATGCCGTCCCATCGGGACACTTAGTCTTAACAAATAATCACACACCGCCTAATTGGCGATTTGCAAATGGAAGACGAGCAGGCAAACTTTACATGCCGTCCCATCGGGATGCTTAGTCTTAACAAATAGCCACACACCGCCTAATTGGCAATTTGCAAATGGAAGACGAGCAGGCAAACTTCACATGCCTTCCCATCGGGACGCTTAGTCTTAACAAATAGCCACACACCACCTAATTGGCGATTTGCAAATGGAAGACGAGCCGGCAAACTTTACATGCCGTCCCATCAGGGCACTTAGTCTTAACAAATAACTACACGACGCCTAATTGGGCGATTTGCAAGTGGAAGAAGGGTCGGCAAACTTTACATGCCGTCCCATCGGGACGATTGCCAGGTAGCAAATAACCAATGTTATTTGTCTTTCGTTCCGTAGGAACGTTTGGTAGGTATTTGTGCACAGTCCTTTGTTTATAAACCCGATAAAGCGGAATAGCCCGGAGCGCAGCGAGGATTATAAGCGATAGCGGGGCTGCTGTTCCCGATGAAATACGGAGCGCTCATTTTCAAATAATTAACCTTAAAATCACTATATAATGTTTTCATATTCTAAAAGAGTATCTGGCAAATTCAAATAACCACCCCGCCTTTCAGGCACCGCTCCATGGGAGGGGAATTATAAAACGCTAAAAATCAGCAAGATTTATTAAAAAAATCTTTTCTATTAATTAAAATATTTTTACCTTTGCAGTCCCTAAATAGGGGAAAAAGGAGATAATTAATTAATGGCTAAAAAACAAGTAGCAGAAAAAGAATTAGCAGCTAAAACAGCTGAACTTCAGGGAGAAGGCGGACGCCTGACTGAAAAAGAAACTATTGAATCAGAAGCTGATTCAGTTTCGATCGAATCGATCAAATCATCATTAGCAACACCAACCGAAGATTTCGATTGGGATGCAGATGAAAAAGTTTTCGGTAATTACAATGATGCAGACCGTAAAAAGTTTGAGGATATGTATGCCGGAACATTCAATCAGATCACTAAAGGTGAAATCATCAGCGGTATCGTTGTTTCAATTAACAACAAAGATGTAGTATTAAACGTAGGTTTCAAATCAGACGGTTTAGTTTCTACTTCAGAATTCCGTGATACACCAGATCTAAAAATCGGCGATTCAGTTGACGTATTCGTTGAAGCACCAGAAGATGCTAACGGTCAATTGATCCTATCTCGCAAAAGAGCAAAAACCCAAAGATCATGGGAAGCAATTAACGAGGCTCTTGAAAATGATAGAATCATCAACGGTTTCGTTAAGAGCCGTACTAAAGGTGGTTTAATTGTTGATATCATGGGCGTTGAGGCTTTCTTACCAGGATCTCAAATTGATATTAAACCTATCCGCGATTACGATGTATACGTGGGTAAAACAATGGAATTTAAAGTTGTTAAAATTAACCATGAGTTTAAAAACGTAGTTGTTTCTCATAAAGTGTTAATCGAAGACGATTTAGAAAGCCAAAAAGTAGAGATCGTTTCTAAATTAGAAAAAGGTCAGGTATTGGAAGGTACTGTTAAAAACATTACTGATTTCGGTGTGTTCATCGATTTAGGTGGTGTTGATGGTTTACTTCACATTACAGATATTTCTTGGGGCCGCATAGAGCATCCAAAAGAAGTGTTATCATTAGATGAAAAAATCAACGTGGTTGTTTTAGATTTCGATGATGAGAAAAAACGTATCGCTTTAGGCTTGAAACAATTAACTCCACACCCTTGGGAAAACTTAAGTACTGACATCCAGGTTGGTTCTAAAGTAAAAGGAAAAATCGTAACTGTTGCAGATTACGGTGCTTTCTTGGAAATCATCCCAGGTGTTGAAGGTTTAATCCACGTTTCTGAAATGAGCTGGTCACAAAACTTAAGAAATCCACAAGAATTCTTAAAAGTTGGTGATGAGATCGAAGCTGAAGTTTTAACTTTAGACAGAGACGAGCGCAAAATGAGCTTAGGTATTAAACAATTATCTAACGATCCATGGCAAGAAGTTGCTGCTAAATTCCCAGTTGGAAGCAAGCACCAGGCAACTGTTAAAAACATGACTAACTTCGGTGTTTTTGTTGAAATCGAAGAAGGTATTGATGGATTAATCCACATCTCTGACTTATCATGGTCTAAAAAAGTAAACCACCCTAACGAATTCACTAAAGTTGGTGATGTATTAGACGTAGTTGTTTTAGAATTAGATGTTGATAACCGCAAATTAAGCTTAGGTCACAAACAACTAGAAGAAAACCCTTGGGATACTTTCGAAACGATCTTCACTTTAGATTCGGTTCACCAGGGTACTGTTGTTAAAGTAACTGATAAAGGTGCTGTTATTGCTTTACCTTATGGTGTAGAAGGTTTCGTACCAACTAAACACATGGTTAAAGAAGATGGTACTTCAGTTAAAGCTGAAGAAACCAATGACTTCAAAATCATTGAATTCAACAAAGAAGCAAAACGTATCGTAGTATCTCACGCCCGTATCTGGGAAGAGGTTAAAGCTGAAGCTGTAGCAGAAGAAAGAAATGCTAAGAAAAAAGAAGCTAAAGCTGCTGTAACTGCGGTTAAAAAAGTTAAAGATTCTGTAGAGAAATCTACTTTAGGAGATTTAGACGTATTGGCTCAATTGAAATCGCAATTAGAAGGCGAAGAAAGCAAAGCTAAAAAAGGCTAATTCTTTTTAACTGAATATATTAATCCCGATAGCGAAAGTTATCGGGATTTTTTTTGACCTATTTTTGCCACGGAAATACGGATTTCTTTGATGAATCGTCATTGCGAGAAGGCTTTTTCAGCCGACAAAGCAATCTCATTTTCATTCACCATATAAGAAATGTAAGAACATTGAAGAAATTTGCAACATGAGCTTATATTTTCTTAAATGTCTTATATGGTAAATCATAATTAGAAAACGAAAGCAAGTGCTTATCGGTAACTCCGGTCCCGCTTTTCGTTCAATCTTTTTGCAGCTTCTGTCATGCTGAGGCACGAAGCATCTTAAACCGATGAAAGAGATGCTTCGTGCCTCAGCATGACAACATATTTAAGGATGCTACAAACAAAAAGGATTTCACTACTATCGGGTTTATGTAACATAAGTAATTCGCCCTGCCAAACCTTTTCCTTTAAACCGCCTATAATTATTACTTTTGAAAAGCGTAACCAAGTCTTTTCAGCATGAGAAAAATTATCCTTTTGTTTCTGACGATTATTTCCTTCAAACTTATTGCTCAGGAAGTGAATATTATTCCGCAGCCAGCTTATATTAAAATAGAAGAAAATAGAAAATCATTTACAATAGATTCAAAAACTCAAATTGTTGTAGTTGATTCATCATTATTGAGTTCAGCTAATTTTCTAATTAATTATGTTCAACAGTATTATAATCTGAAGCTAAACATAACAAATGTTACCCCAACCAAAAATTTCATTAGCCTAATTTTAAATACACGTGTCAGTGAATTTGATGATGCTTATTTTCTAAACACTTTAGATGATGGAGTTTCTATTATCGGCACATCAAAACCGGGGGTATTTTATGGTATACAATCATTAATACAACTTTTACCTACCTCAAAAGCAGAAAAGTTAAGTATAAAATCGGTTTCAATTATAGATTATCCCCGTTTCGATTACCGAGGCATGCACCTCGATGTAAGCCGCCATTTTTTTAATGTAGCCTTTGTAAAACAGTACATCGACTTCTTAGCGCTGCATAAAATGAATTATTTTCATTGGCATTTAACCGATGATCATGGATGGAGAATCGAGATTAAAAAATATCCAAAACTGACTCAAATCGGCGCATGGCGTAACGGAAGCATTATTGGTTTATGGCCGGGAAAAGGAAATGAAAACATTAAATACCAGGTTTTACCAACAGAAGTAAAAATTACACCAAAAGATGCCGTGCTTAAAACCGATGGCGTTAAACATGGTGGATATTATACCCAGGAAGAGATTAAAGATGTAATTGATTACGCGGCCAAGCGTTACATTACCATTATTCCTGAAATTGAAATGCCTGCGCATAGTATGGCTTTACTGGCTGCTTATCCTGAATTAGGTACCGAACCCAATAAAAAGTATGAAGTTGCCCAGACCTGGGGAATGATGAACAAATACAATAATGTATTGCAAGCTTCTGATACCACATTTAAGTTTTTAGAAAATGTTTTAACAGAAGTGATGGACCTATTTCCATCGCCATACATCCATATTGGTGGTGATGAAGCTTCGAAAATATGGTGGAAACTATCCGCAGTTTCACAACAGATCATGAAAGTCAACGGATTGAAAAACGAAAGTGAACTGCAAAGTTATTTTATCCGCAGGATGGAGAAATTTGTAAATAGCAAAGGCAAAACCATTATCGGCTGGAACGAGATTTTACAGGGCGGTTTAGCACCAAATGCAGTGGTAATGAGTTGGCAGGGCGAAAAAGGTGGTATTGAAGCTGCCAGACAGCAACATAAGGTAATTATGACGCCCGAAATTAAAATGTATTTTAACCATGCCCAGTTTGCAAAGGAAGATAGTTTAACAGCTAATAAATTTTCGCCATTGATTGATGTATACAATTACGAGCCCGTACCGACCGAACTCACTGCGGAACAGGCAAAATACATCTGGGGCGGACAAGCTTGTTTGTGGAGTGAGTACATCACAAATCCGGCAAAAGTGCAGTATCAGCTTTCCCCAAGGTTAGATGCCCTGAGCGAAATTTTGTGGAGCCCTAAAGAAAAACGCAATTACCCTGATTTTCAAAAACGCTTGAAAACACAGTTTAAGCGATACGATTTAATGGGCATTACCTATTCGAAAAAATATTTAGAAAATTAGTGAATGATCTGTTTTGCCACCTGCATCTGATAAGTACCTGGAGTAATACCCACAATCTTTTTAAAAGCCCTGATAAAATAATTGGCATCGTTAAAACCAAGTTCATAGCTTATCGAAGCCACTTTTGCCCCAGGCTGGGTTAGTAAGATTTTGGCTTTGTTAATTTTTTCTGCCAGGATAAAATCGTTTGGGCTGATGCCCAGTTCGCGCTTAAACAACCTGTAAAATGTTGCCTTGCTCATACAGGCCTTATCGCTCAGGCTATTGATGCTGATCTTCTCGTTCAGGTTCGATTTAATGTAGTTCAACACAAAGGCCAAAGGATTTTGATTGAGGTTATAACCTTCATCGCTGATGGTTTTAAGATTTTGAGTCTGCATAATGCGCACCAGCAGTTCTTTTAAAGTTAAATCGGCCAATACGTCTTTTTCTTTTGTCCGCTCTGAGCAAATCCTGATTACTTTATTGATAAGATAGGCAATCTCTTCATTATTGTAAAAATGGTATTCATCATAATTTAGCAGCCATTTCTCATTGCTGCCCTCTTTCGGGAAAAACTCGTTCAAATAAGAAATTGTTTTTTGGATCTGCTCCTGATCTATAGCTAAGGCGATACATTGGGTGGGATTAAGATTCGAAGCTTCAGGAAAATCAATTTCCATGGTAACGGCAGGCGGAACAATAACGGTTTGGCCAGGAAAATAATCAAAACCTTTCTTATCAAATAAATGCATTATCTTTTTGCCCCTCAGCATGCTCGTAATCACAAAATCATTAAAAGTAAGCGGAACTTTATACGATTCTGTATAGGTTTCGAAAACATTTAATTCGCAACGCTCTAAGGTATAAGAGGTTCTGTTCTCTACCAAAGTTTGCAAGGTTTCCGATGCACTGAGATTTACCTGATCTAATGTATGTTGCATAAACCGAAAAGATTTGGTCAGACATATTAATAAACTCAAATATAATTATTTAAGCTAGTTATATCGTATGGATAAATGCCCGTTACCTGCATGACATGACCTAATCTCCATTTGCTGACTGTTAAGCTCATTATGGTTTCAATTTGGTTACATAGCCTGAAATAATAATGCTATCAATTGATTCGATTGTACTATCTGCTCCATAGGCTTTGCCATTAGGTTTGTATTAACCAAATCTTAAAAAAGTAAAAATCACGATGAGCCATCCCATTAAAATCCTATAACAAACCCCGCTCAAAATGATTTTTAAAATTTAATAATCAATAATAATTATGGAAAATTTAATTGAAAAACCATCATTCAAGCCCCATTACGATAATTACATTGGAGGGAAATTTGTAGCCCCGGTAAAAGGTGCTTACTTCGATAACATATCGCCAATTGATGGTAAAGTTTTTACCAAAGCAGCACACTCCACAAAGGAAGATTTAGAATTAGCCGTTGATGCCGCACATGAGGCATTTAAAACCTGGAGCAAAACATCTTCTACCGAAAGAAGTATCATTTTGAACAAGATTGCACAGCGGATGGAAGATAATCTCGAATACCTGGCGGCGGTTGAAACCATCGATAATGGTAAGGCGGTTAGAGAAACCTTAGCCGCCGATTTACCCTTAGGCGTAGACCATTTCAGGTACTTCGCAGGAGTAATCCGTGCCGAAGAAGGTTCACTTTCAGAACTCGATCAACATACTGTTTCGTTAATCGTACATGAGCCGATTGGTGTGGTGGCGCAAATTATTCCATGGAATTTTCCATTGTTAATGGGCATCTGGAAACTTGCCCCTGCCCTTGCCGCGGGAAACTGTGTGGTGTTAAAACCAGCAGAAAGCACACCAGTTTCGATTATGGTTTTAATGGAATTAATCGGCGATTTATTGCCTCCCGGAGTAATAAATGTGGTAAACGGTTTTGGCGCTGAACTTGGACGTGCCTTAGTGACTAATCCTAAAATTTCGAAAGCTGCATTTACAGGCTCTACCCCTACAGGCAGATTGGTGATGCAATATGCAACCGAAAATATCATCCCGGTTACACTGGAACTAGGTGGAAAATCACCTAACATTTTCTTCAGTTCGGTAATGGCAGAAGATGATGCCTTTTTAGATAAAGCTGTAGAAGGCGCGGTAATGTTTGCATTAAACCAGGGCGAAATTTGTACCTGTCCATCACGTTTATTGATCCAGGAAGATATTTACGAAAAATTTATTGCCAAAGTAATCGAGAGAACAGAAGCGATAAAAATCGGTAGTCCTTTAGATAAAACGGTAATGATGGGCGCGCAAGCTTCGAAAATCCAATATGAAAAAATTGCGCAATACATTAAATTAGGTAAAGAAGAAGGGGCAGAAGTGTTAACCGGCGGAGAGGTAAATGAGCTCCCTGGCGAATTGGGTGGCGGTTATTACATCAAACCAACCATCTTTAAGGGCCATAACAAAATGAGGATTTTCCAGGAGGAAATTTTCGGTCCGGTATTGGCCGTTACCACCTTTAAAACAGTAGAAGAAGCCATTGAAATTGCGAATGACACTTTGTATGGCTTAGGTGCCGGTGTTTGGACGCGCGATGCGCATGAGCTTTACCAGGTACCGAGAGCCATTCAGGCAGGTCGTGTTTGGGTTAATCAATATCATGCTTATCCTGCAGGTGCTCCTTTTGGTGGCTACAAGCAATCGGGCGTGGGCAGAGAAAACCATAAAATGATGTTAGGCCACTACCGCCAGACCAAAAACATGCTTATTTCTTACGATAAAAATAAATTAGGTTTCTTTTAGTTAGATCATAGTTGATGGTTTGTTAGTTCATAGCTTATTGTTTCATAAAAACTAAATCTTGCGATAAATGAAATAAGCACCACGGCTATCAACTACCTGACCATCAACCATCAACCACATAAGTATCAAAATACGAAGAACCATAAAACCACCTATACATTATCATGATCGAGCGAATAGACAGTACAGAAAAAGCAAAAGAGCTGATTGCGATACTTAAAGAAAAACATGGAGAACTTATGTTTTACCAGGCTGGTGGATGCTGCGAGGGTACACAGCCCCAATGTTTCGAAAAAGGAGGTTATTACCTGCGAATGCGCGATGTTTGTTTAGGTGAAATAGAAGGTTGCGAGTTTTGGGTAGACAGAGACCTGTTCGAGTATTGGAAATTCTCACACTTTACTTTAGATGTACTGGATGGATTTGGTGTAGGTGGTTTTTCGTTAGAAACCCCACTTCAAAAAACCTTTAAGATCCATTACCGCTTATTCTCCGAAGAAGAATTAAAAGATTTAACTCCAGTTAAAACGGCGGAATAATTGTTGTTTATTTGGTTTAAACAGAAGCCAGTTCGGAGAAATCCAGCTGGCTTTTTTTGTTTATATATTCTATAAGAAATCGTCATCTCGACCGGAACGCAGTGAAATGACGACCCTCTGTGGCATAGCATTTTTCATTTCACTTCATTACTAATACCTTGTTTAACAGAATTTGAGATAACTCTAATAAAGCACACGCACTATTTTAAAAATTTATGCAATCTTTGCATTAAAAATTAAACCATGCGTAAACTATTTGCCGTCCTTTCTACCATCATTACCTTATTTGCCATTAAAGAAACGGTCTATGTATTTACTTCTAATGAAGCAGACATGGTTAAGCAAAAAGCCATCATGATTGTAATTGCTTTAAGCATTACCATACCGTTAATCATTTTAACTCTTTGGCTTTGGTCGCCGGGTAGAAAGAAAAATGGTCAACAAAACTAAGCAATAAACTTACTTTTCAATTCGGGAGTGGGCACCCAACAACTTTCCTGCTTTCCCCACCATTTGTAACGGTTTTTGGCAATTATATCGTAAACCCAGTCACGTATAAACTTAGGAATAATTAGAAATGCATAAAGAAACGGAGTTAATCCATTGAGTTTTCGGGCCACCCTTAGTGCCGCTGAAGATTTAGTATAGAGCTTTCCATCCTCCAGCAATAAAATGGTATTCAACTTTTCCGGATCCGCATTAAATTTTGGCAGCGTTTCTTTAGCGTAATCACCTTGTAGCGCAGTAAATTTAAATTGATCCTTTTTATCGTGTTCAATAACAAACTGCACAGATGAATTGCAGAGGTTACAAACGCCATCAAAGAAGATTACTGGTTGCCGGATCATAGATTATAAAAATAAAGTTTTTTAATGCAAAAACAGCCATTGCTTTCTCAGAATATTAAGCTTAAAAAACATAATCCTAATATAAATCTTCTACTTCTGTATTTGTACTTTAGTCTTTAAACCACTATCAAAAAATAATTTTACGTTTTTATATTTTGATAGAGAACAATTTAGCCATGAAACGCTAAAACAATCCAGCTTCAACTTTCTTACCTTAAAACATTTTTATATATTTGCCCAATCCTTCTTCCATGCAAAAGAAAACACTTCTTGACGGACAAAAAATTCAGATTACAATTAAGAGGCTCTGCCATCAATTAATTGAAAACCACGACGATTTCGCAAATACCGTTTTAATTGGCATCCAGCCAAGGGGTATTTTTTTAGCAGATCGTATTCATCAGGATCTTCAGCTTATCCTTAAAAACAAGAAAATTCTAAAAGGAAACCTGGATATTACTTTTTTCAGAGATGATTTCCGCCGTAAAGACGGATTGGTTACCGCAAGTAGCAACTCAATCGATTTTATTATCGAAGGCAAAAAAGTAATCTTAATTGATGATGTACTTTGGACCGGCAGAACCATTAGGGCAGCACTAGATGCCTTGCTTGCTTATGGCCGACCAGAGAAAGTAGAACTTTTGGTTTTAATAGACCGGAGGTTTAGCAGGCATTTACCTATAGAACCTGATTATATTGGGCATCAGGTAGATAGCCTAAACTCGCAACAGGTAAAAGTAACCTGGGCGAGTGAAGGAAGTGAAGATAAAGTGATTTTAATATCCGAAAATAATAAATAAAATGGCAGCAGAAAAACTATCAACCCGACATCTTTTAGGCATTAAAGATATTAACCGGAATGATATCGAATTGATTTTCGAAACTGCAGATAATTTCAAGGAAGTAATTAACAGACCGATCAAAAAGGTTCCTTCACTTCGTGACATTACAATTGCCAACATCTTTTTCGAAAACTCTACCCGTACCAAACTTTCTTTCGAACTTGCTGAAAAAAGGCTTTCGGCCGATGTGGTCAATTTTGCCGCTTCGTCTTCATCGGTAAGCAAGGGCGAAACCCTGATTGATACCGTAAACAACATCTTATCAATGAAAGTTGATATGGTAGTAATGCGTCATCCGTATGCAGGAGCAGGTCAGTTTTTAAGTAAACATGTGAAGGCTCAAATTGTAAATGCCGGAGATGGCGCACATGAACACCCAACTCAAGCTTTACTTGATGCCTTCTCCATCCGCCAGAAACTGGGCGATGTAGCTGGTAAAAAAGTAGTAATTGTGGGCGATATCCTGCACTCTCGTGTAGCCATATCAAACATTCTTTGCCTGCAGCGTTTAGGTGCGGAGGTAATGGTTTGCGGTCCTACAACCTTAATTCCCAAACATATCCATCAATTGGGTGTAAAGGTCGAGCATAACCTCATTAAAGCTTTAAACTGGTGCGACGTAGCAAATATGCTGCGTATCCAATTAGAGCGTCAAGACATTAAATACTTCCCATCTTTAAGGGAATATGCCATGATGTACGGCTTAAACAAACAGATTTTAGATAATCTTGATAAAGAAATCATCGTGATGCATCCCGGCCCAATAAACAGAGGTGTTGAGATTACCAGCGACGTGGCCGACAGCAAACAGTCTATTATTTTAGAACAGGTAGAAAACGGAGTGGCCGTGAGAATGGCTGTGCTGTATCTGTTGGCAAGTCAGGGGTAGGTTAGTTCAATAGTTCATTTACATTGGTTCATTGGTGCAGGATGCATAGTTTAGCATGGCGCATTGACAATCGTTCATTAATCAATAGTTAATTGGTGCAGGGTGCATAGACTAGCATGGGGTATTGATAATTGTTCATTTCTCCATGTTGCAGAGTATTATGCTCTCTATTTATCATTGCTTAATGGACTTTGTTCATTTTAATTGATCATTACACGATGAAAATAATGAACTCTACACAAACAGTCAACTGATGTAAACTACTAACCAATTAACCTTCTACGCGATTTCTACATAAATTACCTACAGCAAGACAGGTTCTTTGCTCCCCCTTGCAATGACTGATGGTGGGACTAATAAACCAATGACAAATCAACCAATGAACCTCTACCGGATGCGGCGGTACCAATGACGAATGAACTAATGACCAATGAACCTAACTTTTCCACATTCGTTCACCCCTGAATACCAAACCAAAAATCCTATCGTTAACTTGTGTTATTAACAGATGTTAATTACTTCTGTTGATAAGCTTTGATACTATTTCTAATTTAGTACCAACCATATTTGAAACCAATGCAGAAAAAATACTTACTAATTCCGCTAATTTTAGCTGGAAGTTTTAGCACTTACGCTCAGGTTAGCGCGGTGCAGAACCTCAACAAAAACTATCAAACGGGCTTAGAATTATTAGACAAAGAAAAATACACTGCAGCTGCACAACAGTTTAAACTTGTTGAGCTGCAACGTTATAAACCTTCTACCCAAACAGAGAGCAACGCCGAATTATCTTTACTGAAAGAGAATGCAAAATTTTATGCCGCCGTTTGCGCACTTGAATTAACCAATGCAGATGCTGAAAGCTTGTTTCAGGCCTTTATCCGCGATTATCCGTTAAACCCAAACACCAAACTGGCTTATTTCTACGTTGGAAAAACTTATTTCAACCAGAAAAACTATAAAAAAGCTTTAGAATGGTTCGAAAAAACAGATCCTTCTACACTTTCGGGTAAGCAAAGAAACGAATACCAGTTTAAGCAGGGTTACGCGTATTTCGAACTTAAAGACTACGACAAAGCAGAACCTTTATTCGAAAAAGTTAAAAAAGAAGAGGGCGATTTTCAGGAAAGCGCTACTTACTACTTTGCTTACATCAACTACTTAAACAAAGAGTATAAAACAGCATTGGCCAACTTCGAAAAGTTAAAGGGCTCTCCTACTTATGAGGCCAGTTATCCATACTACATCACTTCGATGTACTATCTTGATGAGCGTTACGATGATGTAATTAGCTATGCCTTGGCTTCTATTCAAAAAACCAAACAACAATTCGAACCAGAAATGTTGAGTTTGGTTGCCGCATCGTACTTTGCAAAATCTGAATTCAAAAATGCGGAAAAGTATTTCGCCGAATATTATGCAAAAGATAAAAGCGAAACCAAGAACAATCTCTTCATTTACCAATATGGGTATTCATTGTTTCAGAATAAAAAATACAAAGAGTCTGTTGCCGTTTTAGAAAAACTGAATACTGATGACATTTACCTGCAAAACGGTATGCATACGCTGGGTAAAGCATTTATCCAGTTGGGCAACAAGCAGAAAGCACAAAGTGCTTTTTTCAGGGCTTCGCGTTTAAGTTTTGATAAAGGTATACAAGAAGAAGCCTGGTTAAACTATGCCAAATTAAGTTACGAATTAGAATTCCACCAACAAGCTTTAGAGGCTACGCAGGGTTTCTTAAAAACTTTCCCAAAATCGCGTAAAATAAACGAGGCGAAAACTTTATTGGGTGAGGTTTTATTAACCACAAAAAACTACCAGGCAGCTGTAGATATTCTGGAGCCAATTCCGGATAAAAACCTTGAGGCCAAAGAAGCCTATCAAAAGGTAACATATTTCCGTGGACTAGAGTTTTATAATGAAAGGGCTTTCCCGAATGCATTATCAATGTTTTTACGTTCTGAAACGTTCCCCGAAGATAATGAGATCAATGCATTAAATACTTACTGGAAAGCAGAGGCAATGTACGAACTGCGTAAGTATGGCGAAGCGGTTAGCACTTTCGAGAAATTTTTAAAGATGCCGGATGCCGATAAAACAGGCGTTTACAATTTTGCGAATTATGCTTTGGCTTATGCTGCTTTCGAAGATGAGAAATACAGTAAAGCAGCTACTTATTTCGAAAAATTCCTTGCTGGTAATGATAAAGATCAAAAAACCATTGATGATGCGACCATTCGTTTAGCCGATTCGTATTTCGTAAATAAGAACTATGGTGATGCAATGGCTAATTACAACAAAATCATCAGCCGCAAAACCACTTCTGAAGATTATGCCACTTTCCAAAAAGGAATGATCCAGGGATTGGAAACGCAGTATGATGCGAAAATTGCAACGATGCAAAGCTTGTTAAATACTTTTCCAAATTCAAATTATGCTGATGATGCAGGCTTCGAAACAGCCTATACCTATTTCAACAAAGGCGATTTTGATAAATCTAAATCAGATCTTGTTGCATTGGTGGCCAAATACCCACGCAGCAGCTATGTAGCGAAAGCCCTGGTTACCATTGGCTTGGTTCAGTACAATCAAGACCAGGATGATGCCGCTTTAGAATCGTTCAAAAAAGTAATCCGCGATTATCCAACTGCCGATGAAGCTAAACAGGCGATGGAATCGATCAAGAACATTTATGTAGATCGTGGCGACGCGAATGGTTTCATTACCTATGCTGCCACTACCCCACTTGGAAACTACTCTGGTTCAGAACAGGATAACATCGTTTTTGCCGCAGCCAATAACACCTATCTAAAAGGAGATGCCAATGGCGCATTCCAAGCAGTAAATGCTTATTTCGATAAATTCCCTAAGGCGAACCATGAAAAAGAAGCCAAATTTATCAGGGCAGAATCACTGGTAAAATTAGGCCGTCCGGATGAAGCCATTCCTGATTACGAATTTATCTTAAACGACTGGACGAGCGATTATACCGAACGTTCTTTGGTAAGTATCTCTCAACTCTTTTTAAATCAGAAGAAATACAACGAAGCGATTGTTTACCTGAAAAGATTAGAAACTACAACCGATTACAAATCGCACTATAGTTTTGCCATTAATAATTTATTAAAGGCTTACACGGCCTTAAACATGCCTGATGACATGCTTAAGTATGCACAGCTGACCAAAGAATCGGAAAAAGCTTCGGAAGAAGAAAAAAACAGTTCCAGCTTATACTCTGGTAAAGCTTACTTGTTAAAAGGCGATACTACCACAGCCATAAAAGAATTTAAAAATGTAGTGGCTAAAACAAAAACCATTGCTGCTGCCGAAGCAAAATACAATCTGGCTTTATTAGAATACAACAAAGGTGATTTCAAAACTTCATCTAAAACCTGTTTTGATCTTGTTAACAACATGGCCGCTTACGATTATTGGGTAGCGAAAGCATTTATCCTTTTATCTGATAATTATGTGGCACTAAAAGACAATTTACAGGCAAAAAGTACACTTCTCAGTATAATTGATAATTACGAAGGCAAGGACGATATCATTCCTACAGCCAAAGAAAAACTAGAAAAACTAAACCAGAAGAAGTAGCATTATGAAATCAATTAAATATATATATAGTTCACTGTTTTTTTTAGCTGCTGGATTAATGTCTGCTCAGGGACAGGATAAAAAAACGGAGGAAAAAGGGGTGGTAAACGAAGAGATTGAAGTAGTGCGCCCATATAAACCAATTTTGGCCGAAGCGGTAAAGTTGAGAAGGAGCCCGAATTTGGACGACGTTAAAACTTACAAAGCAAAATTAAACTACAGCATTTTAGATAGAAAGCTGGAGTTGAATAGCGATATCCAAAAGCTACAGGCACAGGCGCTTGCCGAAGAAAAAGAAAGCATATTGGTTAACAATTATGTAAAAGGTGCATTCGGATCATTGGGTACCCTTTTGGGCGAAGCCTATTTTAACACCGGCAAAGATGAAGGACTACAGGTTGGTGGTTATTTTAAACATTTTAGTCAGCAAGGAAAATTAAACAAACAGAACAGTAGCAACCAACAGTTAAGTGTTTTTGGTCGCAGTATTTTAGATGAAAATACCGTAAGTGGCCGTATCAATTTTGAGCGTAACGGCACTTATTTTTACGGTATGGATGATATCAGGCCAACCCTAAACACCAATCCGGATAAACAGGCTTTAACTACCATCGAATTAGAAGGTGAACTGGTGAAAAACTTTACGGAAGATGAAGATGCTTTTAGTTATGCCTTAAAAGCCAATGGTTATATCTGGAACGATAAATTTAGCGCCAAAGAAAATTACCTGAGCTTAAGCGGTTATGTAAACAAACGTATCAATTCTTTAAACCTTGGTTTAGCTGCATCAACCGAATTTGGTAATAGCAAAGATGCTTTAACCAGTGTTGGCAATAACCTGTTGCGTTTAAACCCTTATATCCGTTTACAGGTTAAAGGTGCTAAAATTACTGCAGGAGTTAATTTTGTACAGGAATTTGGCGCCTACAGCAGTTCAAAAATATTCCCGGCAATTACTGCTGATTTTACGCTGATTCCTGATTATTTGCAGGTTTTTGGCGAGGTTAAGGGAGATGTAAACAGAAACTCCTTAAAAGGTTTTACAGATGAAAACCCTTGGCTAAACAACAATATATTCGTAAAAAACACGGTAGAAAAATTAAGTTTTAGTGCAGGCATTAAGGGTACTGGCGGACCAGGTTTTGGTTACAAAGCCCGTATCTATGTAAAACAGTTTGATGATATGCCTTTGTTCGTAAATAACTTTACCGACTTTAATAAGTTTGATGTGATATACGATTTCGGCAAAACGAAATTAACGGGTTTAGAAGGCGAAATTTCTGTTCAGGTAAGTGATGCTTTAAAATGGACAGGTAAATTAAACATCGACGATTGGAAGCCTGCTTCTGAAACTTACTCTTGGTTTAAACCAGGTTTAAAAGTGAGCTCGAACTTTATGTATACCTTTAACAAAAAGTTAAGCTTTAATGCAGGTGTGGTGATCCAGGATGACGTAAAAGCTAAAGTATACACTGGTGCCCCTGTTCCCGCTTCACAATACGTAATTCCCAATACCAATATAGAACTTATTGAAACGGTTAAAGGTTATGTAGATTTAGGGCTCGGTGCAGATTACAGAATCAACAAAAAATTCTCTGTTTTTGCAAAAGCAAACAACATCTTAAATAAAAACTACAGTAGATATTTGTACTATCAGGTTAATGGATTTAATATTTTCGGTGGCTTGACTTATTCATTTTAGGTTAGGGAAACCTCTAAAGTCTTACTGAAACAAAAAAATGCCTTCCGAAATCGGGAGGCATTTTTTTATGGGCTGTTTAGTAAAATCTTCATTGCCAAAGTCTGTTTTTAAAAAACAAAGTATTGGAATAACAGGTATAATCAGATAGTCATTTCGACCGCAGTGGAGAAATCTTTGAACTATTTTAAAAGATTTCTCCATTTCGCTGCGATTCAGTCGAAATGACGGCGATTTTTTAAATCTATCATTTATAGCGTAGTCAAAGGCATTTATTTGCGGTTTATCAATCTTAAGAAGTCTTCGACTACGCTCAGACTGACGACTGTGGTGCTCAACTTAATAACATTGCCTAAATGCTTTCTCAGCAATGATGCTATTTTAAGAAAATTATTTTTACTTAAACCTATATCCTATTCCAATCCTAAAAACCTGATTAGTCTGTTTAAAAGAGCCCAAACTATTGCTTTATTAGACTAACTTCCGGTTGATTACTTATCCCACCAAACTCTTGCAGTAAGCACATCGCCTCCTGCTATCTTGGCCACAGCATCTTTATAATTCTGGGGGTTGTTCAGCACTTCGGTTGATAGGTAAATCATCCGTCTGGGAATAGTGCCATTGGTAACGTTACCTTTGTAGTTTATGGGAATAAGCTTAGGGTAATCGCTTCTTTTCCAATTTAACCAGGCTTCTATAAAATTAAAATTGGTACCCGTGGCCACCCAATACTGTGTATTGATTGAAGCTAATGCAGTTTGCGTGCTGCTTTCATCAAGTGGGTTTTGGCTAACAAACGCAGTAATCTTGTTGGCGTCAACCGTTGCGGATGGATCTAATTGGGCAAGTGACTGTATGGCTCCGGTTAATCCGTTAATATAATGCTGTTTTGCTGTACCACTAATATTCCAGCCTCTCACCTTAGCTTCGGCCAATAAAAATTCAGTTTCGGCGTAACTCAGGATAAAAATCGGGCCACCCAACTTAAGATACACTGCGGTACGTGGTCTGGAGTATTTCCCGAGCGGAGCAAAATCACTTCCGCTGCCTGTACCGCCCGGATAGTTTGGCGAATGACTGATATCAGTTGCTCCGCCCTGTAGATCAAACCCATTAGGCATACCCAACTGAACTGCTGCGTCAGTATTTCCGCTTAGGTTTTGATCGGCATTCCTGGTCAGTCCATCTTTTGGTACTTCACCGATCACACTCAACCTGGGGTCGTTAGTATTCCTTAACTGATCGATTAAGGTTTTACTCCAGCGTACTTCCAGGTAATCAGAAAAGGTTCTCAAAGCAAGTGATGTCCCATTCTGGCTGTTAAATGAGGAGGCATCTGTTAACATGATCGCGTTGTCATTGATGTCTGTAAATGTTTTATCAGCAACCTTCTCAGTCCAGTGCCTGGCTTTGTCCGGATCCACCTTGGTTAAGCGCATGGCAACCCTCAACATTAACGAGTAGCCAAACTTCTTCCATTTTGCAACATCTCCCTTATAAAAAAGATCGGCAGTTGGCCCTGGTTTTTCGGTATCCAGTTGTGCTGTAGCGGCATCAAGATCATTCAGCATTTGGTTATAAATATCTTCCTGCCGATCGTAAACAGGGTATTTAATGCCCTGCATGGCCTTAACTGCTTCCGTATAAGGTACGTCACCGTAGGTATCTGTAATTCTTTGTAAAATCAGCACGAACATGATATCGCCAATGGCAATCAGGTTTTTATACGCTACCGGATCTTTCAACCTAGCCAGTCGCTGCATCTCTCTGATGGATGAAGCATCCTTATATCCTTCGTCAAAAATACGCCCCTGATAATCAGTAAAACTGCCCACATTGATGTATTTATCTCCATTATTGTAATAATAATAGGTAGAGGCAAGCAATTGCATCATAGTACTTTGGTACAAAAGCTGGTAATACCCCAAATTAGCATATTTTAACTGCGCCTGGGCAAGCAGGCTATTGGGATCGTAATTACTTTCAGTCAGTTTGGTTGGATCGGTATTGATCTGATCTAACTTTGCTTTAGAACAGCTGCCCATTAAAGCCAGAAAAAAAATACCCAAAACACACCACTTTCTCATCGCCATCGTTATTTGAATTTAAAATTAAAATTAACCCCAAACGTACGCGTTGCAGGCAATGAAGCCCCTTCTATACCAGCATAACCCAGTGTGGGCGAAAACTGCGACTCGGGATCGATATTCTTACTATATTTAAGTAAAGTAAATAGGTTTCGGGCCACCAAATCAATCCCAATACTGCTAAAAGGTGTCCTTTTTAAAAAATTATTGTTAAAAGTATAGCCCAATGTGGCCTGTCTGAATTTAATAAAACTACCATTGAGTACCGCTAACGCAGAAATATTGGTGGCCAGTTCAGGGTAATAGGCATAAGCAGGAACGTTAATGGTATTTTTTTGTCCATTTTCCAATACCCCATCCGCTACAATACCTGTTTCTCTACCCACCAGAGTTGCCTTATTTAAGCCAAGCACATAGCTATAATATTCTGTTGCTGAAAGAATTTTATTGCCAAAGCGGTAATCTATCAAAAAAGAAAAACTAAACTGCCTGTAATTAAAACTGTTGGTTATCCCACCATACAAAGTAGGCATAGTACCACCCATTGGAATAAAATTACCCCGTTTAGGGATGCCATCGGATCCAATGATAATATTGCCTCTGGAATCGCGCAGATAATCGTAAGCCATAATCTGGGTAATGGGTTTGCCTACCACCAACGCAGTATTGGCGTTTAATGGCCTATAAGTACCCGTCAGCGTATAATTGCTATTGCCATCAATGGAGAGTAGTGTATTTTTCACCTTAGTAAGGTTAAGATTAATCTGCCACTTGCTGGTTGTGGTAAGGATTGGTGTGTATCCTAAAGCAAGTTCAATTCCTGCATTACGGGTTTCACCAAGATTAACGTAAGCCGAGGTAAAACCAGTGGTAACAGATTGTTTTGCATTGATGATTTCGTTGTGCGTAACGCGATTAAAATAAGTAAAATCAATATCCAACCGGCTGTTAAAAAATTTAAGGTCGAGACCTGCTTCTATTTCATTTAAGGTGAAGGGTTTTAAATTGTAGTTAGGTAAATCGCTGGAAAAGCCGCCAACAGGAGTACCATTCACCTGATCATCTACTGTATAATAAATTTGTGTGGTATAAGGAACGATAGGTTCGCCGCTGGTTTTGGCAAAATCAAGGCGCAGTTTACCAAAATTCAGAGCTTTTAATTTCAACAGATCTGAAAAAATAAAACTGCCCGATACCCCTGGCACAAAAATCCCACGGTTATTGGCAGGCAAAGTTGAATAGATATCATACCGGCCCGTAACTGAGAAATTAAGAAAATGCTGATAACTCAGGTCGGCTGTGTAATAAGCAGATTCTGTTACGATCCTCGAGATAGCTAATGTTTTGGTACTGGTAATCAGATTTTCGGGAGTGTACAAGTATGGCACCTTAAATTGTGAGCCTTTTAACTTTTCGCTATTACCTCTTCTTTCACGGTAATTTGCGCCCATAGAAAGTTCAAGATTGAGTTTATCGCTAAGATTCCGGGTGGCACTAAACAGGATATCACTATTCAGTTCAGAGGTAAGATTCTGATCATAGGCATTCATACCACCCTGTCTGTTAATAGAAAAAGCAATTCCGGTAGGCAAAATGCTTACCAGTTCATCCTTACTCGAATCGTAACCAATTCTTCCCTGAACAGATGCCCAACTGGCCAGTTGATACTTCAGCACTGCGGATGAAATGTAACGGTTGCGGCTGGCATGATCAGCTTGTTTATTCATCAAAAAATATGGATTGGTTTTGTATTCATCGGCATTCCAGCGACTTTCGAAACCTGTTTCCGCATCAAAACCGGGTGCCAGAATAGATTGATCCAGGCTGGTAGCCAGGGTAGAAATTCCATAATTAGGATTTAATGGACCATCGCTTAAATAACTCTTGTTTTTATTCCATTCGTAAATATAATTGCCTGTTAAACTCAGCGATATTTTAGGACTTAAGGCCACTGTGCCATAAAAATTTAACGTTTTACGGTTTAGTGATCCATTGCTTAAAATAGAATTGTAATCTAAATTAGAAACCGAAATACGATAGTTATTCTTTGTATTTCCGCCAACAAGTGAAAGTGTATTTGTAAATGCCGGAGCAATACGGTAAAAAGTCTGGATGTTATTTTTAACAGCAGCGTAAGGCCGCATAGAACCATCTACCTGAGGAGTTAATTTGCCGTCCATCATTTCTCCCCAGCTTAACAAACCTGTTGAAATGGCGTTATACAAATCGGCAGGACGTTTATTCTGAGTCCCTTGCCCGTATAAATATTGAAAATCAGTTGAGTTAACAGGAACATCGAAAGCCAGGTTGGTATTGTATTCAAATTTAGCTCTGGTATTTTCTCCTCCTCCTTTAAGGTTAATCAGGATCACACCATTTGCAGCCCTCGCCCCATATAAAGCAGAAGCTGCCGATCCTTTTAATATGGTTATGGTTTCAATATCGTCTGGATTAATATTACTGATCCCATCGCCATAATCGGCACCACCATACTCGTTGGCACTGCCCCTGATGCTATTATCAATGGGTACACCATTTACGACAAATAATGGAGAGGCGGCAGTCATACTCGAAACACCCCTGATGAGCACACGCGCAGCAGACCCAGGGCCACCGTTTACACCTGTAATATTTAGTCCGGCTACCCTCCCCTGCAGTGCCATAATCAGATTACTTTCTCTTGCTTTGGTAATAGACGAGCCTTTAATAGTGGTAAGGGCATAACCTACTTTATCATTATCTTTTTCGATACCCAAGGCTGTAATTACTACCTCTTTTAAAAAACGGACACTATCTGTCCCCATCACTCCGGCATTTTTTCTAATTACAATGAGATGATTGGGCAGCAAGGAATAAGTGTAACCACTATTAAGCAGAAGTTGATCAATTACTTTTACGGCTTCCTCTTCTTTTACCTTTATAGATACCTGATGTTTAGGAATTTTGGATTCGCTGTAGGCAAAATGATAAACAGTTTGCTGCTGTATAGCTTCCACAACCTGCTCAAAATTTGCTCCGTTGAAATTTAAGGTAACTTTGGTTTGTGCAAAGGCACATAGCGGAAAAATTAATCCAGTTAAAAATATAATCCGCTGCACAAAATTCATGGCAACAAATATACATGGCTAAAGTATTATGTGCTAACGGTAGATATACACATTTTTGCCCTTTATCGAATAATTGAAGTTATCAATAAGTTTTAGCACCTCTAAAGCTTCTGCGAGTGTTTCTTTATCAACATGCCCCGTAAATCTCAAGGCTTTAAGTTCAGGGTCTTTAAAGGCTACTTTGATACCATACCAACGCTCAAAAAGTTTAGCGATTTCCTCAAAACTATTGTTTTTGTAAATAAGCTCGTGGTTTGTCCATGCCGTTTCCAAAATACGTTCAGTCCCAGTGCCATTAAAGTAGCTGAGTTGGCTCATGCTTGCTTTATCACCAGCCAATGTGAATTTATCATTTGGCTTTAAGATAAAAGTTTGTTTGGTATTATTTTTAAGGGAAATAGATACCTTTCCCCTGATTAAGGTGGTTTCGGTAAAAGTATCGTTCGGGTAGGCTTTAACATCAAATGCGGTACCCAGTACTTTTACAGCCAATTGTTCGGTATGGACAATAAAAGGGTGTTGAGGATCTTTTTTAACATCAAAAAATGCCTCACCAGATAAGTAAACATCCCTGGTAGCGGCAGTAAAATGATCCGGATACTTTAAGCGACTTCCAGAATTCATTTTTACGGTAGATCCATCGGCTAGTACAATGGTTTTCACCTCTGCGGCTTTGGTTAGTGCCTGTGTTAATTCCAGCTGATCTGTTTTTGTGAAGAAAATCGCTTCTCTGTTGTATACCAGTGCACCGACAATAACAATGGCTGCAACCGCCGCAATTTTTAGCCAGACACTATAAGGTTTATTTTTGATAACTGTTAAGCCCGGTTCTCCCGGAACTGTAATTTGAGCTTTGATCCGATCAAAAACCTGATCAATATTTTCATCCTCAACCGCTTCAGCATCAAAATAAGATTGTAAGCGATCATATTCCATCCTAAGCGAGGCGCTGCCAGCTAAACCAGATTTAAGTTCGACAGATTCATCCGGCGAAATTTCACCGGCCAATTGTTTTCCAAGCAATTCTGTAAATCTTTGATCTGTCATTTTTTTCCGTGCCTTTATTGTATGTTCCTTTTTCTGTTAAAATTGCCTACAAAAAATAAAAAAAGATAAAGTACCCGCTAAGATAATCAGGGAGATCATTTTTCCAAGTTTTTTTCCATCGGTTCTCTTATCATTTAAAGGCTGTAATGTCAAACGGAGCTTCGAAATAGCCCTGAATAATTGCGTTTGCACAGTTCTGGGCGAGATATTCAACAGTTCTGCCACTTCTTTATACTTCATTCCGCTTTCTTTTATTAACCTGAAAACAGTAGCCGCCTGTGGCGCCAAACTTGCAATGGCATGGTCGAGTTGTTGATGCAGTTCTTTAGTTTCGAGAATGTATTCTGGTGTACGAGTTGACACCGAAATGTTATCCTCTTCATCAAGTAAATCGATAAACGTAATGGAAGAATTTTTTTTAAGGTATTTAAGCGATTGATTTTTTACTGCAATAAAAAAATAACTTTCGGGATTTAACACATGGGTACTTGTCGCCCGGTTTTCCCAGCATTTCACAAATACCTCGGCTACAAGATCTTCAGCAACCTGTTTATCATTCACATAATAAATAGAAAATTTGATTAACCTGCTGTACAGAAAGCGGTAAAGTTGCTCAAAAGATTTTATATCATCCTCAAGGCAAATCTTATTCCATAAAACGACTAGATCTGGCTTAGCTGCTTTCAACTTGGTTAGTTTGATTGAATCAAATGTAAGGTAATAAAAAATATTTCATAAAAAAATCTTCCTGCTGTAGGCAATTTAACAAAAAAAAGACTCTTTATTGAGGTGCCACAATAAGGTACAAGCCAATTATAGATCTATTGAAGCAGAAAACAATGAATAAAAACAAATATGTACTGGGCATTGATATCGGCGGCTCGCACATTACAGCGGCGGTAATAGATATGCAGCAGCGCAATATCCTTAAAAATTCCTTTACACGTGAGCGCGTAGACTCTCATGGCTCAACAAAACAGATTATCCAAACCTGGTGCAGTGTAATTAAAGCAGCTTATAAAAAGGTAGATATCCAAATTGGCTGTTTAGGCATTGCCATGCCGGGGCCTTTCGATTACGATAACGGGATCTCTTATATTGCTGGCAACGATAAATATGCGGCTTTTTATGGCCTGAATGTAAAAGACATGCTGGCCAGCAAACTGGAGATAGACGGTGATCAGATTTTAATGAGCAACGATGCTGCCTGCTTTTTGGCAGGCGAAGTATTTGCAGGTGAAGTCCGTGACTACCAAAACCTGGTTGGCATTACCCTGGGTACCGGACTCGGAAGCGCCGTGTGTAAAGAAGGAAAAATTACCGATGCCAACCTCTGGTGTTCTTCTTTTTTGAATGGTATAGCAGAAGATTACCTCTCTACCCGTTGGTTTTTGAAGCGTTATTATGAACTCACAGATTTAAATATCCTGAATGTTCGCGAACTGACCTTGCTTTATCAGGAGAACCAAACGGTGCGGAAAATATTTACAGAATTTGGCCATAATCTTGGTCTTTTCCTTAAAGATTTCCAACAGGATCATGTAGCAGAGGCAATTGTAATTGGCGGTAACATCGCCAATGCTTCCAACCGGTTTTTACCCAATGTGATTAAATACCTCGAGTCGCAAGGGATCAATACACCTATTCATATATCCAGGCTGAATGAAGATGCAGCATTGGTTGGTGCTGCGGGTTGTTGGGCAGTAGGTGCTGCTAAACTGACCGAAAGAATTTGATTTTGATTACAAATTACACCGCAAACCAGAGCTAATTTATTGTAAAAAATAACCGTATTATTGAGTAATCCCACAGCCGTATTTTGATTGATGATTGGGAAATGGATGTTTCTGAGCTTTTGGCAACTACACTCCCGCTCCATTACAAGTCCTCGCTGCGCTGTGGGCTTTTCATTACATCCGATAGCTATAGGATCGGGTTTATGTACAAAGTTTTGCGCCTTGAAAACAAACCGCTGTTCAATAAACCTGACAGCAGCGAGCATCACGATTCTTCATCGTGATAAAGCGGATGGCAGGACAACAGTACCTATATAGCACTGACATTCATTTCCAAAAAAAACACCTTTATTATGAAGAATATTTTCGATTTAGTTTAAGCGTCTTCAACTACACTAACATGAATTGACTCATGGTACTTTTTATGGTAATCTGTCAATAATATTTGAAATGGAGAAATCTAAAAGATGCAGCAATCACTTCAAGAAAAAATATTTTAAAATATTTCAACTTGCTTGTAGGCAATTTGTGTAAGCAAAATACTCTTATCTATAAAACAGTCCGGACGGAATCCGGAAGGCGGCAAACAATTAACCAAATACTTATTCAAAATTATTCATAATGAATATGAAAAAATCTCTACAGCTCACATGCTTATTGCTTTACGCATCGGCAGGTCTGTATGCAGCTACACCAGCAGATCATTTTAAACGTGCAGTTTCTTATCATTCCGTTTATCAGGATGTAATTAAAGGAACGGTAAAAGATGAAACCGGTAAACCGGTACCCGGCGTTACCATTACCATTAAAGGTGCACAAGGTGGAACACAGACTAATACTTCTGGCCAATATAGCATTGGAGCTAAAACAGGTGATATTTTGGTGTTCTCGTTTATCGGTTACCAGAGCAAAGAAGTAACCGTTGGCACACAAAGCACCCTTGATGTATCGTTAACTCCAGATTCTAAAAACCTTGAAACCGTAGTGGTAACGGCATTGGGGATCAAAAGATCAGAAAAATCTTTAACATATACTACCCAACAGGTATCTGGCGAGGAACTGAATAAAGTGAAAAGCCCCAACCTGGTAAATTCATTAAATGGTAAAGTTGCCGGCATGACGATCAGTCCTAGTTCTTCGGGTGTTGGTGGTTCGGCCAAGGTAATTTTAAGGGGAAGCCGTTCAGTAAGCGGCAATAACCAGCCTTTATATGTAATTGATGGAGTTCCTATCAGCAATAACGGTAATGCCAATGCGCAACAGAACAGTATTTTTGGTGGCGGCCAGGACGGTGGCGATGGGATATCGAATTTAAACCCCGATGATATTGAAAGTTTAACTGTGCTAGAAGGTGCATCTGCCGCAGCACTTTATGGTAGCCAGGCACAGAATGGTGTAATTTTAATTACCACTAAACAAGGTAAAGCAGGTAAAACACAGATTGGTTTTTCGTCGAGTTTAACTTTTGATAAAATAGCTTACAAACCCGAATTTCAAAACAGTTATGGCCCTGCATCTACTACCACCAGAGACAGCTGGGGAGGTCCTATCAGTAACACTACTGATAACCTTGATCAGTTTTTCCAAACTGGAACAAACGCAACCAATTCAATCAATTTTTCTGGCGGATCTGAAATTGCCCAAACTTATTTTTCTTATGCCAATACTTATGCAAGTGGCATACAGGAAGGTAATAAGTTAAACAGGCATAATATTAACCTGCGCGAAACCGCCAAGTTCCTAAACAACAAATTAACGGTTGATGGAAATGTGAATTATATTAACCAACGCATCAACAATAGCCCCTCAATTGGATTGTATAACAACCCTTTGGTTGGTCTTTATCTTTTTCCAAGAGGAGTTGATATCACACCTTATAAAGACAATTATCTGCTTGCAGGCAATGTAGGTACTGCCCGTCAGAACTGGTTAGGTGGCTCCGCAGATATTAACCAGAACCCATGGTTTTTAACCAACCTAAATCCAAACACAGCCATCAGAAACCGCTTTTTATTAAGTGGAAATGTGAAATATGAATTTACACCTTGGCTAAACCTTCAGGTAAGGGGAAATATAGACCGTACTACTGATGATTTCGAAAACAGACGCTATTCTGGTATCAACGGAAACTTTAACTCAAATGGCAAAGGATACTTATCGCAGAATACGCAAACTTTTATCCAAAAATATGCTGATGCGATATTAAATGTAACCGTACCATTAAAAGGATCAGACTTTAAGATCAACGGATTAATTGGTGGTAGCATTAACGATCAGAAAACAACGGGATTATCTTTAGCAGGCGATTTAAGTGCGGTTGATTTATTTACACCGAATAATACCATTGTAGCAAATGCCGGCACTTATACTTCGGATATATTAAATACAACTAAAGCAAATGATGCTTTCCACAGCCAATTACAAGCCATATTTGCAAATGCGAATTTATCATATAAAGATTGGGCGTTCTTAACTTTAACAGGTAGAAACGACTGGTCTTCGAACCTTGCATTTACACCAAATATTTCCTATTTCTATCCATCGGTAGGTTTGTCATTTATTGTATCTCAAATGGCTAAACTGCCAGAGGCTATTACTTATGCCAAAATAAGAGGTACTTACGCCGAAGTGGGTAATACAGTGCCACCTTACTTAACCTTTATCCAAAACACTTTGGGTAATGGTGGTGCACTTAACATTAACACTAACCGGGCATTTGCTGAGTTAAAACCAGAAAGAACAAAATCATTCGAGATTGGAACAGACATGCGTTTTCTGGCCAACCGCTTAAACTTTAGCTTTACCTATTATAAAACAAACACCAAAAACCAATACATTCCGGTTAAACCAGCACCTTCTGGCCTTGTGGCTACAGGCTACCTAAATGCTGGCGATGTTCAAAATCAGGGTATACAGTTTACTTTAGGAGCTGACGTATTAAAAGGCGATGGTCTGAACTGGAATACAGCTATAAACGGATCACTAAACAGAAACAAAATTATTGATTTAGCCACTTCACAGGGTCTAAATTCGATAGATTTAACAGGTGGTGGTAATAATGCATATATCTCGCGTATTGCAGCCGGTGGATCTTATGGCGATATTTATGGCTATACTTTGCAAAGAGATGCTAATGGCCGTATCATATTAAGTGGTGATGGAACAGCTGCAAACCCTTATTTCCCGGTTAAAAGTGGAGATTATAGCCTGATTGCAAATGCAAACCCTAAATTTCAATTGGGTTGGAATAACAGTTTTAACTATAAAGACTTCAGCTTAAGCTTCCTGGTAGATGGTAAGTTTGGCGGTAAGGTACTTTCACTAACCGAAGCATTAATGGATCAGGCCGGTGCCTCAAAAGCATCAGGCGATGCAAGGGCACAAGGTGGTGTTAAAATTGATGGAGTAGATGCCAGCGGTAAAGCAGTTTCGGCTACCATTAATCCACAAAGCTATTATTCTTTCTTAGGTGATAGAAATGGTGTAACCGGCGAATATGTTTATAGTGCTACCGTGGTGCGCCTGCGCGAAGCTTCAATAGGTTACAACTTACCTTTAAAAGGAACATTTAAAAGCATGCGCCTTTCGCTAATTGGTAGAAACTTGTTTTACTTCTATAAAAAAGCACCTTACGATCCAGAGGTAACCATGTCTACCGGTAATGGTTTATCAGGAATTGACGTTTTTAACCAACCAGTTACCAGAAGTTTTGGTTTTAACCTTAATGTTTTATTTTAATCCGAACAAACATGAAATCGATATATCATTTTTCTCAACATAAAATTAAAGGCTTGTCTTTAGTTTTACTTTTAGCCGCTGCAGGTTTAAACCAGGGCTGTAAGAAGAACTTTGAAAGTTTTAACACAAACGATAATTTACCAACTACTGAACAGAGTTTAGCTTTATTGCGGTCAGCTATCGGGCCTATTCAGCAAAATATATTTTCCAACTACCAGATTGCTCAAAATTTAAGTTCTGATGCATTTAGTGGTTACATGATGCCTCCAACACCATTTGGCGGTGGTATCAACAACATGAACTATTCGCTTAATAACGGCTGGAATGAAACCGGTTTTAACGACCAGTATACCAATGTAATGGCACCAATTTCTAAAATTGCCATATCACCTTTAAAAACAACTGCGCCTGAATCGTGGGGTATATCTCTTTTGGTACAGGTAATTGCAATGGACAGGGTAACCGATAAATTTGGTCCGATTCCCTATACGCAAGCAGGTAAATCATTGATTTCCCAACCTTACGATGACCAGAAAACTGTTTATAACGAATTTTTTAAACAGATTGATACAGCAGCAAATAATCTGCAAGCTTTTATCACAGCAAATCCGGGTAAAAAAGCCTATTACGATACCGGCGATCTGGTTTATGGTGGAGATGTTGCAAAATGGCTTAAATTAGCCAATTCATTAAGGTTACGTTTGGCCATGCGCATTGTTAAAGTTGATCCGGCTACAGCAAAGCTGCAGGCAGAAAAAGCAATGGCTGCACCAGGTGGATTGATGACTGTGCCAGGTGATAACGCAGCGGTTGCCCAATCAGGAAACAGAAATAACGACCTTTGGAATGTAACTGTAAATTACGATGGAGATAACGCCATGGGCGCAGCATTACAATCGTACATGGTGGGTTATGCTGATCCCCGCTTATCAATATACTGTACGCCAGCTACCGATCCTCTTTTTGCAGGACAGTATGTAGGAATCAGATCAGGAGCCAATACTTCTTTTAATGGTTTGGGCAAAGCGGGTTACAAAACCTATTCGAGTTTAAATTCTTCTACTCCAGATAACTCAAAAGCACCTATAGGGCAAAAGGCACCGCAAATATTAATGACGGCTGCCGAGGTTTGGTTTTTAAAAGCTGAAGCAGCTTTGCGCGGCTGGACAGGTGCCGGAGATGCACAGACCAATTATGAAACTGGTATCACTACATCAATGCAACAATGGAATGCCAATATTGGCAATTATTTAGCTGATGCAACAAGTAAACCAACTGACTATGTAGATCCGAAAAACCCGGCTAACAATGCGGCTGCAGTAAGTACCATTACTGTTAAATGGGATGGAACTGCATCTAACGAGGTAAAATTAGAACGCATTATTACACAAAAATGGTTGGCTATTTTTCCTGACGGAGCTGAGGCCTGGGCTGATTTCCGCAGAACTGGTTATCCAAAATTGTTTACAGTAGCCAACAATAATAGTGGCGGTACAATCAATACCCAATTACAGATTCGCAGATTGCCATACCCAACAGCAGAATACGGCAATGGAAATAAGGATGAGGTACGTAAAGCAGTAACCTTGCTTGGGGGACCAGACAACGGCGGCACCAGATTATGGTGGGACGTTAACAAAGCAAATTTTTAACACACAAATACCAGGTAGGATGACGAAAGTTATCCTACCTTTTTTATATCAAACCAATTCTAACCAAAATTTTAAAACCTATGAGAAAAATACCCTTTTCGGCGTATTGCTGTAAACTCAATTCCTCTGTTTATGCTTCTAGAGCAAGTTGATCTCTCTGAAAAAGCAAACCCATCCATCCTTCTAATCCTGATTTATAGGATGACCAACAATAAAATATAATATCTCTCTGAATAAAAACCTGTTTGTAGCGATTACAATCAATTTCTAACCAATTTAAAATAAAAATTATGACAACTACCAAATCGTTAACATGCAAAAATGCGGCATTAGCCTTTGCATTTTTTTTAACCGTTTCTATTAGCGGCTGTAAGAAAAAAGACATTACCCAAAATGAAACCTTAACTGGTCCGGCTAAAAAAGATCAACCGCATCTCCATCGGCAATCGGTGTAACTGGTCCAAAAGGTGTATGTTATGTAGAAGTTAACAATGCCGATATCCGAAACGTAGGAAAGTACAAACTTTCTACAGGGCAACAGCTGTTCGACATTGCGATTATTTTTGCTGCCAACATCAATTACAATACTCAACCCAAAAAGCTGAATTGTTCTTCAACACAAATGTTTCCAATGTTTTGAATAATAAAACAACTTACATTAAACCTTTACAAGATAAGGGTATAAAAGTGCTGCTTTCCATTTTGGGTAACCACCAGGGTGCAGGCTTTTGTAATTTCACCTCTCAAGCCTCGGCACAGGCCTTTGCGCAGCAATTGGCAAATGCCGTTAATACTTACGGGCTTGATGGTATTGATTTTGATGATGAATATGCAGAATATGGTAATAACGGTACCAGCCAGCCAAATTCCAGTTCATTTGTATACCTCGTAACAGCCTTGAGATCATTACTGCCGAACAAAATCATTTCATTTTACTTCTATGGCCCGGCAGCATCAAGATTATCATATAACGGTGTTACCGTAGGATCTAAAGTAAACTATAGCTGGAATGCCATCTATGGAAGTTATTCCGTTCCAAATATACCCGGATTGGCCAAAGCAAATCTTGGTCCTGCAGCAATAGATATTCAGGCTACCAGTTCATCTACAGCAGCATCTTTAGCTACCCAAACCGTTAATAATGGTTATGGAATTTACCTTTACTATAATTTACCCAACAGCGATGTGCATACTTATTTATCAAGCATATCAAGCAACTTATATGGAGGCAAAACCACTACATACACACCTTAACATATAAATCATAAAACCTATACTTTAAGAGATATAATTTAACAATCAGTAATCGCCATAAATATAACCTGCAGGACGGCATAAGCTGTCCTACTTTTTTTATATCCATCTTGTTGCATGCCACACCATTCGGTATTATATCGATTTAGCCATTTGCTTACTAGCATACCATTTCTATCTTTGTAACCGTTATCTTTGCACGGATGCAGCTATAAGTTTAAAAAAATGTGATTTTTTCATGATTAAAATAACAAAACTGTACCCGTTTTTGTCCCCTTTTTGGAATAGGATGTTTAATAGCACCCATAGACACTATTTGAAGGTAGAATATAATTTTTAATTTTAAACGCTTAATTTTACCCGAATGGATATCTTATCATACCTTTTAGAACTCTTGCAGCAACGCAAAGAAGTTGGTATTACCGGCTTGGGCACCTTTTATAAAAAGAAATACCCGGGAAGATACGATAAGGAAAAACAAACGTTTTTACCTCCCGGATATACGCTGCAATTTTCTAGCGATTTAATCGAAGAAAAGACGCTGGTAGATTTTATTGTAGCTAAAAGGAATATCTCTAATGAAAGTGCCAACTATTACATCACGCAGTTTGTTGAAGATATAAATCAAAAACTGGAACTTGACCATGAGGTCGAATTAGAAAATACCGGCCGCTTATTTTTTACAGAGCAGGGACTGGATTTCGAACCAATAAAGAACATCAATTACGGTTCTGAATTTTATGGTTTGCCCTCTTTACCAGAAACTGTAACTGAAGATGTAAAATCCGATTCGCCAAAAGAAGAGGAAGAAGTGTACGACGAAATTGCTGAAGCACCAAGTGCACCTTCACCTTTTGAAAATAAATCGTACCAGGCACCGGTAATTGAAAATGTAGAACTTGATGAAGTTAAAGATGACCTTAAAAATACTTTAAAACATTCGGAAGAGGTTGTTGAAGCACCAGAATTTATAAAGGAACAACACGAAGAGCATCCAAACCGTTTTGGCCATACACCAGAATCTGAGGTAGAAAATGTTGCTGCTGAACAACATGTTATTGATACAGAAGAACCTACTGAAACACAAGAAGAAGTAGCAAATACTGTTGAAGAAGTAGCAATACCAGAATCGGTTGTAACACAGCACGAAGAACATCCTAACCGTTTTGGCCATACACCAGAATCGGAGGTAGAAAATATTGCTGCTGAACAAACTGCTACAGAGACACCAGAATCTGAAGATGCACAAGAGGAAGTAAAGGTTATAGAAAATACTTCATTATCTACAGAAGCCAAATCAGCAGAATTACCTGAAACGGTTATCTCAGAAAGCGAACGCCCAGGCCGTTTCTCGCTTAGATCAGAACCGGATGAACCAAAAACATACATCAATTTAGAAGACGAGGCTAAAAACGAAGAACCTGTAATAGAGGCTCCGGCGTTTATAAAAGAGCAACATGCAGAGCATCCAAACCGTTTTGGCCATGACCCAATTGAACATGGAAACGAAGCGCGCCAAGGTATGTCTACCTGGTTGATGATTACAATTGCAGTTCTAGCTTTGGCTGTTATTGCAGCGATAACCTTTTTGGTTAAGCCCGAATTATTTACAGGCAAAACTACTGAAGCGATAAAACCAGCACAAGTAATTGTCGATTCGCCAAAGGTTGTTGTTGATACCTTAAAAGCAAAACAAGATTCAATAGCCAAAACAGATAGCATTTTAAAAGCCAATCAGGTTCAGAAAAAAACCGATACGGTTAAAAAAACAGCATCAAAACCTGTAACCAACCCTACAGTAGAAACACCAAAAGAAAATAAAATTGTACCAAACACTGGTCCTTCTACGTTTTATGTTATTGCAGCATCCTTTCAATCAGAAAAAAAAGCACTTGTATTTATTAAGCAAATGGAAAAAATCGGTTTAAGTGCCGAAATTGCAAAAGTACCTGGTCGCTTAAAAAAAGTAAGCATAGCGAGTTTTACAACTGAAAAAGAAGCTAAAGAACAGAAAGATATTTTACAGAAAAAACTAAAAGGAAAAGGCTATTTCGTACAACAAAAATCTAACAACACACAACCATAATGATAACTTTATTAATTCAGGACACCACACAAGCATTACAAGACACAGCAAATGCGGTTAACCAAGCAGTAACGCAACCACAGCCAGAACTACATTTTATCGATCTGCTTTTTAAAGGCGGTTGGGTAATGATCCCCTTGGCTTTTCTTGCTTTTTTAGCTTTGATTATTTTTGTTGAACGCTATTTAACCATTAAAAAAGCCACTAAAGAAGAATCAAACCTAATGGGCCAGATCAGGTCTTATATCCAATCTGGAAATTTAGAAGGCGCCACGTCGCTTTTAAGGAATAATAACTCCCCCCTTTCGCGTATGTTGCAAAAAGGTTTAAAACGCATTGGCCGCCCGATTAAAGATATTGAAGGTGCAATTGAAAATGTTGGTAAATTAGAGGTTTCTAAATTAGAGAAGAACATTAGCATATTGGGTATAGTTGCAGGTATTGCACCGATGCTTGGTTTCGTAGGTACTATTGTAGGGGTAATTACCATTTTCCACCAGGTATCAATAAAAGGTGCGATTGAGATCGGCACTATTTCTGGCGGTTTATATACCAAAATGATTACCTCAGCAACCGGATTGATTATCGGTATCATCGCCTATGTACTGTATCACATTTTAAATATTATGGTCGAAAAAATCATTCTTAAAATGGAAACAGATGCAATTGATTTTATTGATTTACTAGAAGAACCAGGCAAATAATGAATTTACGCAAAAGAACAAAAGGATCGGTAGAAGTACATACTTCAGCGTTGAACGATATTATGTTCTTCCTGATGCTGTTCTTCTTACTGGCCTCTGCCGTAGTAAATCCTACGGTGGTTAAATTATTGTTGCCACAATCATCAAGCGGGCAGCAATCTACCGCCAAGAAAGCAGTTACCGTTACTATAGACGAAAATTTAAAATATTTCGTTGAAAAAAAACCAGTTAGCATTGAGGAATTAGAGCCTACATTGGCATCATACCAAAAACTGGCACCAGATATGACCATACTTTTATATGTATCACGCAATGTGACTTATCAGGATGGATTTGTGGTAAATGATATTGCCAATAAACTGAAATTAAAACTTGTTGTAGCCGTTGAGCCTAAGAAATAATGAACTACAAAGCACAAAACATACCTAACGAGGAAAATAATTATCCTAAGGCTATTGCCATTGCAAGCGGCATCATGGGCTTTTTATTATTGATCAGTTTTTTTATCGTGATTGGTTCTTTCCAGCCACCAGAAGAAGTGGGTATGGGTGGTATGGTGGTTAATTATGGGACTTCTGCAGAAGGTATGGGCGATGATTATACCAGCATTGAAGAGCCATCGGCTGATCCAAATGCAAACGGTAAACCTCCAGAAAAAGTAACACCAGAAGAAAAAGTTACGCCAACTACCTCTACAGAAAGTAGCGATAAAGAAGTGCAGACACAAAATACTGAAGATGCTATTGCCGTAAATACTAAACCTACAAAACCGACTAAAGCAGCACCAACTCCGGTAACTGAAGACAAGCCGGCCAAACCGGTAATTAACCAAAATGCTCTTTACAAAGGCAAAAAAAATACTGGTCAGGGGCAGGGAGACGGCACCGGAAAAACGCCAGGTAACCAGGGCGATAAAGATGGCGATCCATTAGCTTCTAATTATGGAGAAGGTGGTTCCGGAAATGGCAATGTACAGCTATCATTGGCCAGCAGAAAATTTATCGATATCCCAAGGATACAGGATGACGGGCAAAGTGCAGGAAAAATTGCCGTTCAAATCCGGGTTGATAAAAATGGTAAAGTGGTTCAGGCCCGTGCGGGTGCAAAAGGCACTACCCTATCTGATTTAGCACTCTGGAGAAAATGTGAGCAGGCCGTATTAGGTGCAAGTTTAAATAAACTGGAATCAGCTCCCGATGTACAAACCGGAATTGTGATGTTTAACTTCAAAGTGAAATAATTTTTAAATATTATAAAAAACCAAGGTCTGTGTCTTCACAGACCTTTTTTGTTTAATGCTGTCAAATTATTGTGCTGTCAGATATTAGTATCTGACAGAAGATTTGTTCACAAGTTGGATTGGATTTTTCAACAATTAATTATGTATCTATCATAAACTAATCACAAGCCAGATGGTAACATCTGACTGCACTCCTACTCCATAGTCTGTGGCTCACAGGCCAATAATTTAATATTATCGGATTAGCGTAACCGATCCTTTTTTAATTATTTTCTTATTTTCCTGTGTAGTAAATGATGCGATCCAGAAATAAACCCCAACAGGAAGGGGCTCCCCTTTATAATCACCATTCCATGCATCGTAGAGTTTATTCGAGGAAAATATAAGCACTCCTCTCCTGTCAAAAATCTGCATCTGGTAATTAAAAGCCCTGCTTCCTTCTTTTGCTTTAAAGCTATCGTTTACATTGTCGGCGTTAGGACTAAATGCCGTTGGGAATGAAATATCATTACAAGCTTCTGTTTCTAAGAAAACATTTAGCTCATCTACTATACAGCCACTCAGTTTTAAGATCGAAAAGGTATAATTTCCTTCATATAATCCAGAAAAAATGTAATTACCAGGATAAACGACACCATTATACCTGATGTTATAATCAGCCGAATGGTTACCAATCGAAAACGAGATCTCACCGGTTAAATCACAAACAGGATTTTTTGCATTAATAATAGTATTAGGCTTTGTTAAAGAATAATCTGGAACTTCAACAGTTCTATATGCTGCAGGAGCGCCGCCCGATGCTTTTACTTCAACTGTATAACTACCAGGGCTAAGCATATTGAATACACCGGTATGATTTGAGGTTGAATTATTAAGGGTAAAAGTATAGGTCTCCGGAATTGGCGGACAATCAATCTTGATAAAACCTTTACCCAACACATTACATTCCTGTAAAATTTCAATATTACTGATTACAATTGGGCAAGGTTCATAAATCAGTTCTACATCAAACTCATCAATCAGACATCCCTCTTTAGTCAACACAATGAAGTGATAATTACCTACCTCCAGGTTAGTGAATTTATAATCGTAAGGCAAAATATCATTTTTGAGTTTGATTTTATAATTAGCACTGCCAGTGAAAGAATTAAATTGAATAGTGCCTCTACTGGCACAAGCCGGATTAACCTTGGTAAAAGAAAAGTTTGGTTGCAACAGTTTATAATCTGGTACAACTACAGATGTTTCAAACACATCTTCCTCCGAACTAATTTCTACCGTGTAAGAGCCTGCAGTCAAATTCTTAAATACACCTGTCGAATTGTTAGTCGAATGATTTAATGTATAGGTATAAACTGCGCTGTGTGGTTTTGTTAAAACGCTGATGACGCCCTGATGAAAAACATCACACTGTTGCACCACATCAACCTTTTCAAATTGAATTTTACATTTATCGCGTCCAACAGTAATATCCTGTTCATCAACTTTACAACCATACTTATTTACGATTTCAAAATGATTGGATTTTCCGCTTGATAAATTAGTAATGGTACTATTTAGTGGATATAACTTTCCATCATACCTGATCTGATAGCTACTGTTCTGTTCTGGTGTGCTAAAAGTAATCTCACCCAGAGTTTCACAAAGCTGATTCTTGATGCGCCAATCATAAATAGGTTTTATCAGATTAACCTCTGGAACATCAACAGTTGTGGTATATGAATCAGATGCAGAACTGATTGAAAGTGTATATTGGCCTTTGGATAAGCCAATAAACTTGCCTGTTGAATTGGTCACTCCATTTAAGGTATAGGTAAAATCTTCGAGATGCGGAGCTGTTATTACATCCACATTTGCTGTATTTCCTGCAGCGCAATCTTGATTTATATCTAGCCGATCTAATTCTATTCCAATAATACTCCCATCTTCAACCATACTGGCGGCATCAAGAATATTATAAGGAAGCGTTCCTACCACGCCAACCATTTTTTGGTTTTCCATGTCAAATTCGATAATATTAGTTTGAACACCCACATTTGCCAATCCATAAACCGTATTTTTTCTGACTCCGGTTGAAACACTAACAATACCAAAAAGAGATATACTTGGGGGAAGCGGAATATAAAGGTTACTTTTTCCAGGTTCTTTAATATCAATCTTTACAATCCCTTGGTATGCTGCCATATAAAGATCTTTTTTATAAAAACAGACATCTCCACTTGCAGAGTAATTGAGTGAACCTAAAGCCTCTGATTTCCCTGTATTAATATCTGTGCTGAACAAGTAATTAGAGGTATAATATAACTTATTGTCAGCCCCAAGAGTTAATGAATTTGAAGATGACATATTTGAAGATAGGAGCCTGCAATTTTCTATACTGCTTTCTTTTACCTCTGCAGTGTAAATATCAGAGTTCTTCAACCAAAATAAATTATTCTTATTCATCGCAATTGAAAAATACTGATCACCAGGAGAGCAATCCGCAATTTTGGTAGATTTTATACCGTCCGCTGTAATATCAACTTTATAGAGATAACTTCCATTCGTGAAATTGGCAGGAGAACTGACATAAAAAGTTTGCGCAGCGAGTTTAAAACAACAAGCTAAGAATACAAAAAGGATAAGACTAAATTTATTAATCACTATATGAGACCGTTAAAATAATGGACGAATATATGAGATTATTAATTAAAGTATGCACTATCATTTAGGATAATAAGGACCGACCCACATCATGGCCTATGTCTTCACAGAACACCACCTAGACTTCTGAAGTTAATCCTACATCCATGGTCTGTATCCCTACAGACCTTCAAAATAAATTAAAGACTCCCAAAGTTTTCCAACGCACATTTCTTTAAAACTTCAGAAGAAATCTTCACAATTCATTTCATAATAACGCCAATCCATTATATTTGACGCATATTATGAACTACCAACAAACGCTTGATTTTTTATACAGTAAACTCCCGATGTTTACCCGTGTCGGCGCCTCCGCTTTTAAAAAAGATTTAACCAATACCATTATTCTTTGTGAGGCTTTGGATAATCCGCAGGATAAATTTAAAAGTATCCATGTGGCGGGCACTAACGGTAAAGGATCTACATCGCACATGCTAGCATCAGTATTGCAGGCACAGGGGTATAAAACAGGCCTATACACCTCTCCCCATTTAAAAGATTTCCGCGAGCGCATCCGCATTAACGGAAAGATGATGGGAAAAACCGAAGTTGTATCTTTCGTAAAAAAACAAAAAACACTCATTGAAAAAACTGAGCCTTCTTTTTTCGAGGTAACGGTTGCCATGGCATTCGATTATTTTGCAAAAAATGAGGTAGATATAGCTGTAATCGAAGTGGGTTTGGGCGGAAGATTAGATTCTACCAATATCATTATACCACAAATTTCGGTCATCACCAACATCAGCCTCGATCATATGAATATGCTGGGCAATACCCTGGCAGAAATTGCAGGTGAAAAGGCAGGGATCATTAAAAAGAATATCCCGGTCGTTATTGGCGAAACTCAGGAAGAATCGGGACCGGTTTTCATTAAAAAAGCCAAAGCTGAGAATGCTCCTATTGTTTTCGCTGATCAAGTGTTAACTGCCCAGGATTTTAAAATAAAAAACAGTAAACTTTCCTTATCCGTTTATCAGGATGGTAAAATCGAATACAAAGATCTTCAAAGTGACCTTACCGGTGTTTATCAGCATAAAAACATCCTAACCGTTTTAGAAACACTAGCTGTACTGAATGAGAAAGCCGAAATTAAAACCGATCAGGAAAGTATTTATAAAGGAATAAGCCATGTAAAAAAACAAACCGGTTTGCAAGGCCGTTGGCAAACTTTATCAAAAAATCCCTTAGTTATCTGCGATACCGGCCATAATGAAGCGGGGATTAAGGAGGTAATCAAAAACATTACACAAACTCCATATCAAAACCTGCACATTGTTTTCGGGATGGTAAACGATAAGGATATTTCAAAAGTATTGTCTCTGATGCCAAAAAATGCCATTTATTATTTTTGCAAACCTGATTTAGAACGCGGTTTAGCCTCAAACGCCTTAAAAGAACAGGCGGCAGCATTTAACTTAAAAGGAAACAGTTATACGTCAGTTGCCGAAGCAAAAGCAACTGCCCTTCAGGCAGCCGATGCAAAAGACCTTATTTTTATAGGTGGAAGTACATTTGTAGTGGCCGAAGCGATATAAAATCTTTACATAAACTTCAAATTAGCTTTATCTAAATTGATTACTTTAGCCATTTAACTAAAACACAATGAAGAAAATATCCCGTCTAATTTTTACCATTTCTATTTTTTCGATCTCACTTTCCTCAGCTCAAACTAAAAAACCTGCTACAGTATCTTCAAAAGCATTTCCAGCGGAGGTTGCACGCCCAAAATTGGTGGTTGGCTTAGTGGTCGACCAAATGCGTTGGGATTATTTATACCGCTACTATAACCGCTATAGCAATGGTGGATTTAAAAGATTAATCAATGAGGGTTTTTCTGTGGAAAATACCTTTATTCCCTATACCCCAACTTATACTGCATGTGGCCATACTTGTATTTACACGGGTTCGGTCCCGGCTGTTCATGGTATTATCGGTAACGATTGGTACGATCCTGAAACCAAAAAGAGTGTATATTGTACCGAAGACTCTACAGTATCAACGGTTGGCAGTACACCCTCATCAGAAGGTAATATGTCACCTAAAAACATGCTAACCACAACCATTACCGACGAGTTGAGGTTAGCCACGAACTTTAAAGGCAAAGTAATCGGTATTTCATTAAAGGATAGAGGTTCGATCCTTCCGGCCGGCCACGCGGCAAATGCAGCATATTGGTACCAGGGCAGTACCGGAAACTGGATTACCAGCACCTATTATATGAAAGAAGTGCCCACCTGGATTGCCGATTATAATAAACTGAAACTAGCTAACAAGTTTTATGCAAAAAACTGGGAAACTTTATACCCCATCAATACCTATGTAAACAGTACCAAAGATGAGAATGCTTACGAAGGCAAATCAAGCACATTTCCTCACCAATTAACACAAAACGTTGATAAAAATTTCGATGCCATCAGAAGCACCCCTTATGGCAATACTATTACATTAGATTTGGCCAAATTAGCCATCCTATCAGAAGATTTAGGTCAGGATAATATTACAGATTTCCTGGCGGTAAGCTGCTCATCTACCGATTATATTGGTCATGCCTATGGTCCGAATTCAGTAGAAGCAGAAGATACTTATTTACGTTTAGATAAAGATTTCGAAGAGTTTTTCAATTACCTTGATAAAAAAGTAGGTAAAGGAAATTACACGGTATTTTTAACTGCTGATCATGGTGCAGCGCATGTACCAGGTTTTATGCAGGAAAACAAATTACCTTCGGGCGTAGTGAGTGACCGTGATATCGCAGACAAATTAAATGCTTACTTAAATGATAAATTTAAAGTAAATAATGTTGTTTTAAGATCGATGAACAACCAGATCATTTTCGATCATGATAAAACCGACAAAGGTGATGTGAGTTTCGATGTAATTAAATCAGCATCAGTAGAATTCTTGAAAAGATTAGATGGTTTCCAGAATGCTGTTGATATCGCTAAAATATCACAAAGTACACTTCAGGAAATCCAGAAAAAAATGATTACCAACGGATACAATGCGCGCAGAAGTGGTGATATCTATTATGTTTTACAACCAAACTGGTTTAACGGTAGCAGTACAGGTACAACCCATGGAAACTGGAACCCATACGATTCACACATTCCATTGGTTTTTATGGGCTGGGGAATCAAATCGGGCGCTTCTAATAAAACACATTACATGACCGATATTGCACCAACGCTGGCTGCGCTGCTCCATATTCAGATGCCAAATGGTAATGTTGGAGAACCAATCACAGAGATTACAAACAAATAATTCAAGGAAACTATGCTCATCAGCATAGTTTTTTTTGTTTTTACTGAAATCGTCATCTCGACTGCAACGCAGTGTAACGGAGAGATCTGCCTCGATAGATTTCTCGACTACGTTGCACTCCGCTCGAAAGGACGATGACTTGGAGGAGTTACATAAGCTAGTTTGTGAAAATTTCTATTTTTCCTATCTTAACATCATGTCAACATACACAGCGACCAAACTTACCCCCATGCTCGAATCGCATGATATGCAAGAAACCCTAAAATTCTATACCGAAATTTTAAACTTCACCTGTGCATCAAAATTCGACGACCTGAGTTGGTTAACCCTCCGCAAAGATGAGATAGAAATCATGTTCTGTAGCCCTAACGCGCATCGCAATATTCCTAAATCCATCATGAGTGGTTCACTTTACATTAAAACAAACGAGGTAACAGCACTCTGGGAAAGTTTAAAAGATCATTGCAAAATCTGTTATCCGCTCGAAGATTTTGACTACGGAATGAGGGAGTTTGCCATTTACGACAATAATGGTTATTTACTGCAGTTCGGACAAAATTTGTAACTGAACCAAAAGCCATAACGGTATAGGGTATTCGTGCTTTAAGCTGCTTAATTTAGTACATTTGCATACCAAATATATTTGGAAACAAGGATTGGTTACCAGAGCATACCCATCCTTTAAATCCTATAGTATGCAACAAGTAGAAATCTATAAGCCTAAAAATAAAATCCGTTTTGTAACCGCTGCATCACTTTTCGACGGACACGACGCCACCATCAACATTATGCGCCGTATCCTTCAATCTTCAGGTGCTGAAGTCATCCATCTTGGCCACAACCGGTCGGTTGATGAAGTGGTAAACTGTGCCATTCAGGAAGATGTTCAGGGTATTGCAATGACTTCTTATCAGGGCGGACACATCGAATATTTTAAATACATGCATGATCTCCTGCAAGAAAGAGGTTCGGGTCATATTAAAATATTTGCAGGTGGTGGTGGCGTAATCTTACCTTCAGAAATTGAAGAACTCCAGGCTTACGGAATTTCTAAAATCTACTCTCCGGATGATGGTCGTAAAATGGGGTTGCAGGGCATGATCAATGATATGCTGATCCAAACCGATTTCGTTACCAAAGCCAATATCACTAACGAGCTCGAAACCATTCCGACAAAAGATATCAAAGCCATTGCTGGGGCTATTACGGTTGCAGAAAATGATCCCGAAGGTGCCCAAAAGTTTGTTGATGAATTAAAAAAACTCTCCAAAAATAATACCGCCCCTATTTTAGGGATTACCGGAACTGGCGGTGCCGGAAAATCGTCTTTAGTAGATGAGCTTGTTCGGCGTTTTTTGGTAGAAGTGAAAGATAAAACTTTAGCGATCATATCAGTAGATCCATCAAAAAGAAAAACAGGAGGAGCATTGCTTGGCGACCGTATCCGCATGAACGCGATCAATAATCCACGGGTGTACATGCGCTCTTTAGCTACCCGTCAGGCTAACCTTGCTTTATCTAAAAATGTACAGGAAAGTATCGATATCTGTAAAGCAGCAGGTTATGATTTAATTATTGTAGAAACTTCGGGCATTGGCCAATCGGATACTGAAATCACTGAACATTGCGATGTTTCGCTTTATGTAATGACGCCTGAATTTGGTGCAGCTACTCAGTTGGAGAAAATCGACATGTTGGACTTTGCCGATTTGGTAGCCATCAATAAATTCGATAAAAGAGGAGCATTAGATGCTTTGCGCGATGTGCGTAAACAATACAAACGTAACCATAATATTTTCGATGCCAAAGATGACGAAATTCCTGTTTACGGCACCATGGCATCACAATTTAATGATCCGGGCATGAACAACCTGTTTGTGGCCTTAATGGAACAAATTAAATTAAAAACCGGAACCGATTTTAAGGCCAAAATGGAGTTAACTTCTGATCAATCAGAGAAGATTTATATTATTCCACCCGATCGCATCCGCTACCTGGCAGAAATTGCCGAAGCAAGCCAAACATATAACGAATGGGTAGATAAACAGGCCACCATCGCCCGTAAAATGTACCAATTGAAAGGTGTAATCGATTTGGCTGGTGATATTAATTCCCCTCTCCTAGAGGGGTGTCCGCAGGACGGGGTGTTAAAAAACTTAAATGCGACATATTCTTTCTTTGAAGAGCAATTAGATGGCGAATGCAAACGTTTACTCCGCCAATGGCCAGAAACCAAAAGAGCTTACAGAGAAGAGTTTTTCATTTATAAAGTCCGCGATAAAGAAATTAAACAGCCTTTATTTTATGAATCACTTTCCAAACTGAATATCCCAAAAGTAGCCTTACCAAGGTATGAAGATTGGGGCGATATTTTGAGGTGGCTGTTAACCGAAAACCTTCCGGGCGAATTTCCCTATGCAGCAGGTGTATTTCCTTTAAAAAGAGATGGTGAAGACCCTACCAGGATGTTTGCCGGAGAAGGTGGCCCAGAACGTACCAATAAACGTTTTCACTACGTGTCGTTAGGCCAACCAGCACACCGCTTATCCACCGCTTTTGATTCCGTTACCCTTTATGGCGAAGATCCGCATATCCGCCCCGACATTTATGGAAAAATTGGAAACTCGGGTGTAAGTATTGCCACTCTGGATGATGCCAAAAAATTATACTCCGGTTTTGATCTTTGTGCACCATCTACTTCAGTATCCATGACCATTAACGGTCCGGCACCAATGTTATTGGGCTTTTTCATGAATGCTGCAATTGATCAGCAATGCGAAAAATACATTATTGAAAATGGTTTAACAGAAGAAGTTGAGGCTAAAATCGTTTCCATTTACAAAGCAAAAAATATAGAAAGGCCATCATACAATGGTGTGCTTCCGGAAGGAAACAACGGCTTAGGTTTAATGCTTTTAGGCGTTACGGGCGACCAGGTTTTACCTGGCGATGTTTATGCAAGCATAAGGGCAAAAGCCATCAGTTCAGTTAGAGGAACCGTTCAGGCCGATATTTTAAAAGAAGACCAGGCACAAAATACCTGCATATTTTCTACAGAATTTGCCTTGCGGATGATGGGCGATATCCAGAAATATTTCATTGATGAAAAAGTAAGGAATTTCTATTCCGTATCCATTTCTGGCTATCACATTGCCGAAGCTGGAGCCAACCCCATTTCACAACTGGCCTTTACCCTAAGCAATGGATTTACCTTTGTAGAATATTATTTAAGCAGGGGCATGCATATTGATGACTTTGCACCTAACTTATCTTTCTTCTTCTCCAATGGAATTGATCCTGAATATGCCGTTATCGGTCGCGTAGCCAGAAGAATCTGGGCCAAGGCTATCAAAAATAAATATAAAGGGAACGATCGTTCACAGAAGCTTAAATACCATATTCAAACCTCTGGTCGTTCATTACATGCCCAGGAAATCGATTTTAACGATATCCGAACCACTTTACAGGCACTATACGCCATTTACGATAACTGTAATTCACTTCACACCAATGCCTATGATGAAGCCATTACCACGCCTACCGAAGAATCGGTTAGAAGGGCAATGGCGATCCAACTGATCATTAACAGGGAATTAGGTCTGGCCAAGAATGAAAATCCACTACAAGGTGCTTTCATTATCGAAGAGCTGACTGATCTGGTTGAAGATGCCGTTCTCGCCGAATTTAAACGTATAAACGATCGCGGTGGTGTATTAGGTGCGATGGAAACCATGTATCAACGTGGAAAAATCCAGGAAGAAAGTTTGTATTACGAAACCTTGAAACATACCGGCGAATATCCAATTGTAGGTGTAAATACCTTTTTAAACAAAAATGGCTCGCCTACTATTGTCCCTGGCGAAGTAATCCGTGCTACTGAAGAGGAAAAGCAGTACCAGATTTCGGCATTACAGAAATTTCAGGACCGTAATGCAGACCGTTCAGCAGATTTACTGAAACAATTGCAAAAATCAGCTATTGCAGGCGATAACATCTTCGAACAATTAATGGAAACCTGTAAAATTTGCTCTTTAGGTCAAATTAGCAAAGCCCTTTATGAGGTAGGTGGACAATATAGAAGAAACATGTAATAAAAAAGCCCCCGATGTAAAATCGGGGGCTTTCGTATATCTTCTGTCTGCTATTATCCAGCAATCCAGCTAAATTTATAATCAATGGTTGGTGTTTTCATACGCTCTGCAACACGTAGTAAACGCGAAGGCAAAGCCATAATATAATCACGGGCTTTTTCGCCAGCCTCATTTAGATCCCGCATCCCTTCAATTTTCCAGTCTTCAATCAACTGTTGCATAATTTCAACATAATCAATTGCGGTATAAACGCCTAAACGCTGTGCAGCGTCGGTAAAGTGACCAAAAGTCTGACCGATCTTTAAACCTACCTCACGTAAGAAATGCGCTGGCATTACAATTTTCTGGCGCATCATATCTTCAAAAGCCAACATCGCTTCATTAGGATCAACCTCAAAAATGCGGTTCATGAAATCTTTATAAGCCTTAGCATGTCTCGCCTCATCAGAAGCAATTACACCACACATTCTTGATAATAAAGTATCGCCATCCTTTTTAGCTAGAGAAGCTACCCTTCTGTGCGAAATATTGGTTGCCATCTCCTGAAAAGAAGTATAGATAAAGTTACGGTATGGATCATGACCTGTTCCGATATCGAAACCATCAGCGATAAGATATTGAGTAGAAATTTCCATCTGGCGCATATCTACACGGCCAGACAGATATAAATATTTATTTAACAAATCACCATGACGGTTCTCTTCAGCAGTCCAATGTCTGTTCCATTTCATCCAGCCACCATCTTCTTTCATACTTGGGCCTTGTACCATGGCTAACCACGATTCGTAAGTCGGCAAAGCTTCTTCAGTGATCGTATCGCCGATTAATACGGCTACAAGATCATAAGAAAGATCTTTTGCATTATCCCTTAATATTCTAATATCTTGATAAAATGTTTCGCTAGTAGAATCAGGAAGAAAATCAGACGGTTGCCAGTTAGTATCAATTGGTTTAAGATAGGTATCCATCATCTCCAGCATATACTTTTCTATATGCACCATTACTTCCCTTCTTTTATCTGCAAAAAAACTCATTACTTTTATTTATATATTGTTAACAACAAAGATAACCAAATATTGCGGCAAACCTTATGATATTAACATATTTAGCGCTAAATCAGTTTTAAATGTGATCAAAATCAGTAAGATACTCTTAAATGGTATCCTCTAAAGGTGAGTGATGAATTTAAGATAATCCTTCTTGATTGTTTTTTATTTTTTTTGAGCGCAGTTTCCTGTGCATTTAGGTTGCGTTCGGTCCTGCTGTACGTTTTACCCCGCCAATGAAGAATTGGCTCCGTGCCCACTCCCATCAGGGCTATTTAAGCTGGGACAGAAGATGGAAAACAGGTAAGATGTAAATGGATGATGGAATGGCCTTTGCATAGATCAGCGTGATCTGTGGGAACAACCCTTAATTTTTCTTAACTCCTTAATGGTGAAAAAAGTTTATTAATCTCATTACCATTAAGAAATTAAGGACATTAAGAAAAAGAACCTTTGCCTGATCATTTTTAACGTTTTAATGGAACTGAACAGGTAAGATGTAAAATGGATGATGGAATGACCTCTGCGGAGATCAGCGTGATCTGCGGGAACAAACCCTTAACTTTGCTTAACGCTTTAATGGTGAGAAAATTTTATGGCTTCCTTTACCATTAAGGGATTATGGACATTAAGAAACAGAACCTTTGCCTAATCATTTTTAACGTTTTGCTGGAACTGAACAGGTAAGATGTAAACAGATGATGGAATGGCCTCTGCGGAGATCAGCGTGATCCGAATAAACCCTTAACTTTGCTTAACTCCTTAATGGTCAGAAAATTTTATGCTCCCTTTAACATTAAGGGATTAAGGACATTAAGAAACAGACCTTTGCCTAATCATTTTTAACGCCTTAACAGTTTTAAATAATACACTTCAAAAAGCCCATAAACAAAGAAAACCCTTCAACATTTCTGTTGAAGGGTTTCTTTTTAAGATCTGGCACCGACCTACTCTCCCACGTGTTACCGCAGTACCATCGGCTCTGGTGGGCTTAACTTCTCTGTTCGGAATGGGAAGAGGTGGACACCACCGATATAGGCACCTGAATATTTTTATTTAAGCTTGGAGGGATAGAGGGTTGAAGCATGGAGGGTAAACCTTCCGCCTTTTAACCTTTGGCCTTCCGCCTTAAATGACATATTATTGAAAGAAGTTATTATGAAGAACAAACAACAGTCTGTTTGCTTTGAAAGCTTCGGATGATTAGTACTACTCGACTGTGCTGTCACCAGCTTTACATCTATAGCCTATCAACGTAGTAGTCTGCTACGGTCCTATATGGAATTCTCATCTCGTGGCTAGTTTCGCACTTAGATGCTTTCAGCGCTTATCTATTCCCAGCGTAGCTACTCTGCAATGCCCCTGGCGGAACAACAGATTCACTAGAGGCTAGTCCAACCCGGTCCTCTCGTACTAAGGTCAGCCCCACTCAAAATTCCTACGCCCACAACAGATAGGGACCGAACTGTCTCGCGACGTTCTGAACCCAGCTCGCGTGCCACTTTAATCGGCGAACAGCCGAACCCTTGGGACCTTCTCCAGCCCCAGGATGTGACGAGCCGACATCGAGGTGCCAAACCTCCCCGTCGATATGAGCTCTTGGGGGAGATCAGCCTGTTATCCCCAGCGTACCTTTTATCCTTTGAGCGATGGCCCTTCCATGCAGAACCACCGGATCACTATATCCGTCTTTCGACCCTGATCGACTTGTCTGTCTCACAGTCAAGCAAGCTTATGCTATTGCACTCCGCGTACGGTTACCAAGCGTACTGAGCTTACCTTTGAAAGCCTCCGTTACCTTTTTGGAGGCGACCACCCCAGTCAAACTACCCATCAAACAATGTCTCCCTCATAAAGGGATTAGACACCGAATACAGAAAGGGTGGTATTTCAACGTTGGCTCCACGACGCCTAGCGACGCCGCTTCAAAGCCTCCCACCTATCCTACACATCCTGTATCCAATGTCAATGTTAAATTGTAGTGAAGGTGCATGGGGTCTTTCCGTCCCGTTGCGGGTACCCGGCGTCTTCACCGGGACCACAATTTCACCGAGCTCATGGCTGAGACAGCGCCCAGATCGTTACACCATTCGTGCAGGTCGGAACTTACCCGACAAGGAATTTCGCTACCTTAGGACCGTTATAGTTACGGCCGCCGTTTACTGGGGCTTCGATTCAATGCTTCTCTTACGATGACATCCCCTCTTAACCTTCCAGCACCGGGCAGGTGTCAGGCCTTATACTTCATCTTTCGATTTTGCAAAGCCATGTGTTTTTGTTAAACAGTCGCCTGGGCCTTTTCACTGCGGCTGACATTGCTGCCAGCGCCCCTTCTCCCGAAGTTACAGGGCCATTTTGCCGAGTTCCTTAGCCATGATTCACTCGAGCACCTTAGAATCCTCTTCCCGGATACCTGTGTCGGTTTGCGGTACGGGTTTTTATAACCTGGAGCTTAGCGGTTTTTCTTGGAAGTCTGATTACCTGCGCTATCCAATCAGCCGAAGCCTCTTGGTACTATCGACTTTCAGCAAGACCGGCGGATTTGCCTACCGGTCCTATACCTACAGCCTTTAACGATCTATTCCGTCAGATCGCGGCAGTGTCACTACTCCGTCCCCACATCGCAGTTATAAAAAGTACTGGAATATTAACCAGTTGTCCATCGAATTTCCCCTTCGGGTTCTCCTTAGGTCCCGACTAACCCTGATCCGATTAGCGTTGATCAGGAAACCTTATCCTTTCGGTGGGCGGGTTTCTCGCCCGCCTTATCGTTACTTATGCCTACATTTGCTTTTCTATAAGCTCCAGCACCCATTACCAGGTACCTTCGCTGCCGATAGAATGCTCCCCTACCGATATATTTCAATCCCATAGCTTCGGTGTACAATTTAATGCCCGTTTATTATCCATGCCCGATCGCTCGACTAGTGAGCTGTTACGCACTCTTTAAATGAATGGCTGCTTCCAAGCCAACATCCTAGCTGTCTGTGCAATCGGACCTCGTTAGTTCAACTTAACTGTAACTTGGGGACCTTAGCTGATGGTCTGGGTTCTTTCCCTCTCGGCGCGTGACCTTAGCACCCCGCGCCTCACTGCCGACTATATTATATAGCATTCGGAGTTTGTCTGGATTTGGTAGGATTTGACTCCCCCGCACCCAATCAGTAGCTCTACCTCTATATAACTCAACGTCGACGCTGTTCCTAAAAACATTTCGGGGAGTACGAGCTATTTCCCAGTTTGATTAGCCTTTCACCCCTACCCACAGATCATCCGGAAACTTTTCAACGTTTATCGGTTCGGTCCTCCAGTACGTGTTACCGCACCTTCAACCTGTCCATGGGTAGATCACAAGGTTTCGCGTCTACCTCCTCTGACTATACGCCCTATTCAGACTCGCTTTCGCTTCGGATCCGTGCCTGAAGCACTTAACCTTGCCAGAGAAGAGTAACTCGTAGGCTCATTATGCAAAAGGCACGCCGTCACGCCACCTGGACGCTCCGACCGCTTGTAAGTACACGGTTTCAGGTTCTATTTCACTCCCCTGTTCGGGGTTCTTTTCACCTTTCCCTCACGGTACTGGTTCACTATCGGTCTCTCAGGAGTATTTAGCCTTACCGGATGGTGCCGGCAGATTCCCACAAGGCGTCTCCGACCTCGCGGTACTCAGGATACTGCTAGGCTAGCATTCTATACGTGTACTGGGCTATCACCATGTATCGCCGGGCTTCCCATCCCGTTCCACTTCTGTTTGCTAATGCCATGTTGCAGTCCTACAACCCCCACTTTGCCGTAACAAAGTAGGTTTGGGCTCTTTCCCTTTCGCTCGCCACTACTTAGGAAATCATTGTTATTTTCTCTTCCTCTGCTTACTTAGATGTTTCAGTTCGGCAGGTTTGCTCATTATATGTGACTAGTCTTCAACTAGCCGGGTTGCCCCATTCGGAAATCTTCGGATCAATTCCTATTTGCAAATACCCGAAGCTTATCGCAGCTTATCACGTCCTTCATCGCCTCTGAGAGCCAAGGCATCCCCCGTGTACTCTTTATTACTTTCTTCTACTCATACGCCTTTTGCGCCGTATGGTATGCTTTTTTGCTCTTGTTATGATGTCTCATACCTATCTTCGTATTGCTACTCCGATTGGTGAGCACAAACACAACAGTCGCCTATTGTTGTTTGCTCTTCTTTTTTAACTTCTTCCAATATGTCAAAGAACTTTACTAAGACCAGGTAAAGGGTATAAAGTCACAGGTTTCATTGCCTGCTCCTAAGCCTTTAGCTTCGTCTTGTTAGTAAAAACTGCGGTCTCGAACCGTTTCATATTTCGATATCATTATATCTATATATGTGCCCCGTGGCGTTTCTTCTTTTCTTAACCTTTATGTCAATGTATATTATCTATCCCGATAATAAGGTGTTTTATGTTGTGGTTTGTTTCAGCTATAAGTTTTACCCTATACCTTCTACCTTTTAACCCTCAACCTTAATGGTGGAGAATAACGGAGTCGAACCGTTGACCTCCTGCGTGCAAGGCAGGCGCTCTAGCCAGCTGAGCTAATCCCCCAGAGTATTGGTTTCCAGTTTTCAGTCCTTAGTTTCCAGTATGGTAACTGTTAACTCCAAACCGCCAATTGTAAACTTCAATGGTAGTCCCGTCCAGATTTGAACTGGAGACCCCTACATTATCAGTGTAGTGCTCTAACCAGGCTGAGCTACGGGACTGTTTGGTTAAGGTAGGCTTATTTAGTCGCAGTATATAGTATCTTACCGCTACTGCTTCCCTTTTGGCTTACCCTTCTTGTCTCCGTTAAGCTTACCTTATAGTAGCCCACCGTTTTCTTCTGGGTGTTTCTTTTTTCTCTTGTTTTTTAAAAGTACCCGGTACCTAGTATCAAGACACGCCTTCCAGCTTTAGTCTTTTTCCTTTAACCTTATACCTTATTTAGAAATATCATGTTGCGTGGCGAGTAGGTGAGTCTACTCCAGAAAGGAGGTATTCCAGCCGCACCTTCCGGTACGGCTACCTTGTTACGACTTAGCCCCAGTTATCGGTTTTACCCTAGGACGCTCCTTGCGGTTACATACTTTAGGTACCCCCAACTTCCATGGCTTGACGGGCGGTGTGTACAAGGCCCGGGAACGTATTCACCGCGTCATTGCTGATACGCGATTACTAGCGAATCCAACTTCATGGGGTCGAGTTGCAGACCCCAATCCGAACTGTGAATGGCTTTGTGAGATTCGCACCATATTGCTATGTAGCTGCCCTCTGTACCATCCATTGTAGCACGTGTGTAGCCCCGGACGTAAGGGCCATGATGACTTGACGTCGTCCCCTCCTTCCTCTCTGTTTGCACAGGCAGTCTGTTTAGAGTCCCCACCATAACGTGCTGGCAACTAAACATAGGGGTTGCGCTCGTTGCGGGACTTAACCCAACACCTCACGGCACGAGCTGACGACAGCCATGCAGCACCTAGTTTCGTGTCCTTGCGGACTGGCCTATCTCTAAACCATTCACTAACTTTCAAGCCCGGGTAAGGTTCCTCGCGTATCATCGAATTAAACCACATGCTCCTCCGCTTGTGCGGGCCCCCGTCAATTCCTTTGAGTTTCAATCTTGCGACCGTACTCCCCAGGTGGAACACTTAACGCTTTCGCTTAGCCGCTGACTGTGTATCGCCAACAGCGAGTGTTCATCGTTTAGGGCGTGGACTACCAGGGTATCTAATCCTGTTTGATCCCCACGCTTTCGTGCCTCAGCGTCAATAAGACCATAGTAAGCTGCCTTCGCAATCGGTGTTCTGAGACATATCTATGCATTTCACCGCTACTTGTCTCATTCCGCCTACCTCTAGTCCATTCAAGCCCATCAGTATCAAGGGCACTGCGATAGTTGAGCTACCGTCTTTCACCCCTGACTTAACAGGCCGCCTACGCACCCTTTAAACCCAATAAATCCGGATAACGCTTGGATCCTCCGTATTACCGCGGCTGCTGGCACGGAGTTAGCCGATCCTTATTCTTCCGGTACATTCAGCTCTCTACACGTAAAGAGGTTTATTCCCGGATAAAAGCAGTTTACAACCCATAGGGCAGTCTTCCTGCACGCGGCATGGCTGGTTCAGAGTTGCCTCCATTGACCAATATTCCTTACTGCTGCCTCCCGTAGGAGTCTGGTCCGTGTCTCAGTACCAGTGTGGGGGGCCATCCTCTCAGATCCCCTAGTCATCGTCGCCTTGGTGGGCCGTTACCCCGCCAACTAGCTAATGACACGCATGCCCATCCCAATCCTATAAATATTTGAACATTGGATAATGCTATCCTGTGTTTTTATGCGGTGTTAATCCGGATTTCTCCGGGCTATCCCCCAGATTAAGGTAGGTTGCATACGCGTTACGCACCCGTGCGCCACTTTCAAATCCAGCAAGCTGGATAATCTCGTTCGACTTGCATGTATTAGGCCTGCCGCTAGCGTTCATCCTGAGCCAGGATCAAACTCTCCATTGTAAAATGTGTTGTAAGATGCTGACCAGTTTTAACTATTGTTAAAAATAGTCTTCTTTTTGTTATGTTGTCTGTTAGACACCACCTTTAAAATAAAGCTACGTAATCATGTACTTTGACCAGTACTCCATTACCTCGCTACGCTACATTGACATCTCTTTTAAGAACTTATTGACCTGTAAACCTCACGGCCGGTCATTTATATATCTTCAAACTTCAGCCCGTTCAAGCCTTGTTAGTCTTAAACGTGTTTACGTCTGTTTCAATCTTTTTTTTTCTATCTTCCCGACATCCGCCGTTCCGATTTTTTTACCCTTCCTTTCGGTTGGGAGTGCAAAGGTAAGGAACTTTTCCGGACTTCCAAATAAAATAAATTTTATTTTTCAAGCCTTATTCTTTCCTTCTTTGCTTTTCAATATGCCAGGTTTAACTGGCTTTCCGTTCTTCCGAACCGGGCTGCAAAGGTAGCAATCTTTTTCTCATCTGCAACATTTATTTAAAATAAATCCTGCTCTCCTCATCCCTATGCCGTCTTTTCAGTTTATTAACCTCTTCCTCCGAAGCGGGATGCAAAAGTAGGAAAATTCTGTTCAACGACAAAGGTTTTTTGTGGAATAGCGCAGGTTTTAACGTAAGTTGATGGTTTACAGCAGGAAAAAGTTTTGCATCAGACAAAACTTTTTGGTAAATCGGGTGTTTGCACCTCTTATAAACCTCGCAGGTCTTTAAAACCTGCGAGGTTTGACCTAAAAACTTACGAAGTTCTAGGCACATTGCCATTAGAAACTTCGTAAGTTACTCCCAGCCCCGCCCACCTAAATCCGATTGAAGTGGTAGCTGCCGGCCTCAAGCCGGCACTACAAACGGAAAGCGGGAGCATACTTATATAGTAGCATAACAACTGCTTTACTGAAAAAAAAGAGTGCATACTATATAGTATATAAGCTAACCTTATATATATGTTAAAAATTGTTAACTGTTATATTCTACTGAATTGCTTTGCATAGCTTAGCGGCGAATTGTTTTTATTGATGTTATCGTATTATTAATTATCTTTGCAGAATGTTTAAAGTTAAACACTTAATTATTTTATTATTTATTGCCGCTTTGGGTATTGCGGGTTGTAAAAGTCGTTTCGAGAAATTGAGAGCGAGCAATGACGTTGCAAAAAAATACCAGGAGGCGCTTCGTTTGTATAACAAACGCGATTACAGTAAAGCATTAGTTCTTTTTGAGGATCTTTCTCAAAAATATCGTGGCCGTGCAGAAGCTGAGGATTTGAACTATTATTATGCTTATACATTATATAGATTAAGTGATTACACCACTGCGAGATACCAATTTAAAAGTTTTGCGGATACCTACCCAGCGAGTAAGAATGCGGAAGAAGCGAGATACATGGGTGCTTATTGCTATTATTTAGAATCTCCAAGTTTCTCTTTAGATCAGGAAAATACCTATAAAGCTATTGATGCGCTTCAATTATTTATCAACTTATACCCTACAAGCGATCGTGCTGCAGCTGCAGGCAAATATATTGCCGTACTAAGGGGCAAGTTGGAAGATAAAGCATTTGAAAATGCTAAAATGTATTTAACTACAGGCCCTAGTAATGTAGATAATTACAGAGCGGCTGTTATTGCCTTAAAAAATGCACAAAGAGACTACCCGGATATTAAGTATGCTGAGGAAATGGACTTTTTGATGATTAAAGCGCAATATTTATACGCTAAAAATAGCTATGTCATCCGCCAGGAAGACCGGTATAATGAGGCGCTTGCTTTATATACTGAGTTTACTGAAGACCACCCGGATAGTAAATTTGCAAAGGATGCAAAAGCGCTTAAGGGTGATGTGGAAGCAGGAATTGTGGCTACCAAACAAGAATTGGCCTTATATGCTGCCGATCAGGAAAAATACAAGCAGATGCTGATCAGAACCGGTAAATTGAAAGATACCGTTTCTGCAAAACCAACTAATGCAGATAATACGAATATTAAAAACAAGTAATAGATGAATACTAACAAACCTGCTGTACCAAATACTACAGTAACCAGAAACGTACACGATTTAGATAAAACTACTGATAACTTATACGAATCATTAGTGGTAATTGCTAAAAGAGCAAATCAGATCTCGAACAACGTTAAAGAAGAGTTACACGGTAAATTGGCAGAATTTGCTTCTAGCAACGATAATTTGGAAGAAATTTTCGAAAACCGCGAGCAGATTGAAATCAGCAAGCACTACGAGCGTATGCCGAAGCCTGTTTTGGTTGCTATTGATGAATTTTTGAACGAAAAAATTTATCACAGAAATCCTGCTAAAGAACAAAAGTAACTGGCATAGCGCATAGCGTTTAGGGCAAAGCGTTTAGCACTACGCTCTATGCTCCATGCCTTATGTACTCTGCGCACTATGCTAAAAAATAAAAACATAATCCTTGGCGTTTGCGGTAGCATCGCAGCATATAAGTCGGCATTTTTGGTTCGGCTGCTTGTAAAAGCTGGCGCAAACGTAAAGGTTATTCTTACTCCTGATGGTGCTAATTTCATTACACCACTTACCCTTGCTACGCTTTCTAAAAACCCGGTTTATACGCAATATTTCGAAGAAGAAACAGGCGTATGGAGTAATCATGTTGAGCTTGGCTTATGGGCCGATCTCATTATAATTGCTCCGATAAGTGCTAATACCTTAGCCAAACTAGCAACGGGAATCTGCGATAATTTATTAACAGCTGTTTATCTTTCCGCTAAATGTCCGGTTTATGTAGCCCCGGCTATGGACCTGGATATGTGGAAACACGAAACTACCCAAAATAATATTGAACGTATTATTGGTTTTGGGAATACTGTTATTGCTCCTGCCAATGGCGAATTGGCCAGCGGACTTTGGGGTGAAGGCCGAATGGCTGAACCTGAAGAAATTGTTTCTTTTCTGGATAATGCCATTAAAGAATCTATGCCATTATATGGCAAAAAGGTAATGGTTACCGCCGGTCCTACTTATGAGGCTATAGATCCTGTGCGTTTTATAGGCAACCATTCCTCAGGGAAAATGGGTTTCGCCATTGCTGATGAGTTGGCGAAACTGGGTGCTGAGGTTATCTTAATTGCCGGACCAACCGCACAAAAAGCTGGACAACGTTTAAAAAGAATTGATGTGGTGAGTGCCCGCGAAATGTTCGATGCCTGTACTTCATTTTTCCCTGAAAGCGATATCACGGTAATGTGTGCGGCTGTAGCCGATTATCGTCCCAAGCAGGTTGCCACCCAAAAAATTAAAAAACAGGATAGCGGATTAGTTTTGGAACTGGAAAAAACAACGGACATACTCGCTTCTTTAGGTACGACAAAAAAAGCACACCAGATTTTGGTTGGTTTTGCTTTAGAAACAAATGATGAAGAGAATTATGCAAAAGGCAAACTCGAGAAGAAAAATCTTGACCTGGTTGTTCTAAATTCTTTGAATGATAAGGGCGCAGGTTTTAAATCAGATACCAATAAAATTACTATTTTTAACAAAGCTTTAGAACGGACTGTTTTTGATATGAAATCGAAAAGAGACGTTGCCAAAGATATTTGTACTGCCATTTTAAAAATTGCGAAATGATAAAAAAGATTGTTTGGATATTGGTATTGTTTGGTTTCGGGAAGCTGCAGGCGCAGGAGTTAAACGCGAGGGTAACTTTGCTGGCTCCCCAGGTTTCGAACATTAGCAAACCAACTTTAGATGCTTTGCAAAAAACAATCCGCGATTTTTTAAACAATAACAAATTCAGTAACGAAAGTTACAAACCTCAGGAGCGCATTGACTGTAGTTTTATCATCACGATTAATTCGTGGGATGGCGGCTCTGGCTACACTGCCGAAGCCCAGATTCAAAGCAGTCGCCCGGTTTTTAACAGCTCTTACAATAGCACTTTGTTAAATATGAGTGATAAGAATTTCGATTTTAATTTCAATGATGGCGCTACAATCGACTTCTCTGATCAAAATTACATTTCCAATATCAGTGCCCTCCTCACCTATTATGCTTATACCATTATCGGTATGGATAAAGATAGTTTTAGCAAAATGGGCGGAACTACTTTTTACAAAAAAGCACAGAATATTATTAACCTTGCGCAGGCTTCTGGTAATACCGGCTGGAGAGCAGCAGATGGCTTACGTAACCGATTTTGGTTCAACGAAAATGTTTTAAACCCCATTTTTGCCGAGCTCCGCAATTTCATTTACAGTTATCATTTAAGTGGCCTTGATCAGCTAACCGATAATGATAAAGGTTTAACGCAGATTGTTGCCGCACTACCTGCACTGCAACAAATGGATAAGCAGAAACTGGGCTCTATCTTCCCTAATGTTTATTTTGCCACTAAAGCCGAAGAAGTAACCAATGTACTTTCTAAACTCAATGGACAAGAGCGCATGAAAGCCTATAATATGCTGGCAGAAATTGATCCGGCAAATATTGGTAAGTACGAGGGGCTGAAGAAAAATTAGTTTATTGGTCAATAGTTTGATCGTTCATGGTTGATTGCTTAGGAGCTGATTATTGCCTCGGCTAACCTACTCCGGACTTCCGGCCTCGGCTATTCGATAAAGTAGTTTCTCTATCTGTCTTAATTAATTTTAGAAAAGCAATCTCAGGTTTTCGATTAAAGGTAGCCCTGGCTTTCGTTCATACGCCTGCAGGTCTTAAACACAGGCCGGTATCCACATCAATCAGGTTTAATAACTTCAGTCAGTTTTTCATAGTAGGGGTTTTCCTTTCTAAAGCCTGATTATATACAACATTTTACCCCTACCCAGTATCCTAATATCATAGTTAAGCAATTAACCAGTTTCAATAATTAACCGATAAAATTAAAAACTTGTTAAAATATTTTGATATTACGAATATCTTCGTACATTTGAATACGAAATAATTCGTACAACTTGTAACATATGACTAATCATAACATCAAACCAACAGAAGGTGAAATGGAAATCCTTCAGGTACTTTGGCAAAAGGGGAATGCAACGGTAAGAGAAGTTCATGAGGCATTAAATAAAAAAGACTCCGGGTATACCACAACTTTAAAACTGATGCAGATTTTGCACGAGAAAGGAATGGTCGAAAGGGATACCAATCAAAAAACGCACATCTATAAAGCGCTTGTTAGTCAGGATAAAACTGAAAAACAATTGGTAAACAAAATGATCGATAACGTATTTAACGGATCGGCAGCGAGATTGGTGATGCAGGCTTTGGGTAACCACAGTGCAAGTGCAGAAGAAATTGACGAAATAAAAAAATATTTAGATAGTCTGAAGTAAGGCTATTGTTGAAGGTTGAAAGGTGTAGGGTTTAGATCCCTAATAAACAGTAAAATTTTCGGATTGTCCCCGTATAAAAAATTAAAACCACCGTTATGGAAACTTTATTACAACAGTTTATCAAAGCATTTGGCTGGAGTATTTTAAACTCAGTTTGGCAAAGCGCCATCATTTATGGCATCCTATTTATCGTCATGCTCAGCATTCCGAAGCTGGCAGCAAAACATAAGCACAACCTTGCTTTCGGTGCCATCATTTTAATGTTTGCTGGCTTTGGCTATAACTTCATTCATCAATTAACATTGAATGTCAATACTCAGCCTCCCGCAATTAACGCCCAACAGCTACAGGTTTACCAATATTTCAACAACCTGCCACCAAGTTTTAGCAGCAAGGCCGAGCAATACTTTCCAATTGTAGTTATATTCTATGCTATTGGTATTGTGCTTCAGTTATTTGTTATTATTAAAGGTTATGGTCAGCTTTCAAAATTGAAAAAAGAAAGTTTAAGTGCTATTCCGGACAGTTGGAAAACTATTTTCGAGCAAGTAACTGCCCACCTTAAAATTAACAAAGTTATCCGGTTCCACCTCTCTTCTATCGTTAACGTGCCTTTGGTAATCGGTTATTTAAAACCTGTGGTATTATTTCCACTAGCCCTGGTAAACCAATTAGACAACGATCAGGTAGAAGCGATATTAATCCATGAGTTATCGCATATCAGAAGAAACGATTTCTTATTAAACCTCATTAAAACAGCCATAGAAACATTATTATTCTATAATCCATTTGTATGGATGGCGGGTAGGTTTATACATATTGAGCGTGAGCATGCCTGCGATGATCTGGTATTAAAAATTACCGGAAAACCATTGAATTATGCCCATGCCTTGCTTAAACTCGAATTATTAAAAGATAAAAATAGTCCGGCTTATGCTCTGGCAGCAACAGGCAAGACCCAGAATTTATATCAACGCATAAAAAGAATAACCAACATGAAAACAAATTATTTAAACGCCAAACAGCAAATGGCAGCTTTAACTTTAGGAGTAGCCTGCTTGTTTTCTATTGCCTGGATCAATCCAACGGAAAAGAAAAAAGAAAACAAAAAACAACCTAAACAAGAGATTTTGAGCGTACGGTCTGCTAACGGAACCATAAGCCAACTGATCTGTACCGATACGACCAAAAAACGTAAAATCAAAATTGTTACCATTGATGCAAATGGTAAAAAAACCGAATATAACTCGGTAAAAGAAATGCCCGATAGCTTAAGAAAAGATTTTTACAGCGACGAACTTTTTGGCAGCAATGGAATATACAGGATCAATCTTGATAGTTCATTTAAATTCAGATTAAACGATTCTATTTTACACACAAAATTTTATAAAGAGTATAACTCGCCGGAAGCACAGGCTAAATGGAAAAAATTTGGCGAAGATATGGCCAAACAATATAATTCGCCAGAGGCACAAGCTAAATGGAAAAAATTCGGAGAAAATGTTGCCAAACAATATAACTCACCCGAAGCACAGGCTAAATGGAAAAAATTCGGAGAAGATGTTGCCAAACAATATAACTCACCCGAAGCACAGGCTAAATGGAAAAAATTCGGAGAAGAGATGCAAAAGAAAATGAATTCTCCAGAGACCCAGGCTAAATGGAAAAAAATGAGTGAAGATATGGCTAAAGAATTCGGTTCGCCGGAAGCACAAGCAAAATGGAAAAAAATGGGCGAAGATATGGCTGCAAAAATGAATACCCCGGAGTTCAGGGCACAAATTGATAACATCAGGATAGAGGCTTTAAAATCTGGTGATATGGTGCGTTTATCAGGATTATCGAGATTGCAGGCTGACTCGACATTTAAAGGAAATAGAAACTCACTTAACGGCCAAAATGGTACAGTATTCTTTTACAACGATAACAATAACACTAACAGCAAAGTAAGACAGACTGAAGAATATAAAAAGCTGAAAGAAAAATTCGACAGTGAAGTAAAGGAGCTGAAACAGAAAATGGAGAAAAAAGAAAAAGTTGAAAACGGCAACAAAAGCTCACAGGTAATTCCTTCTGTTATGTTATACAAGAATCAGGATTTTACAGGTGCGGTTAAAGCACTGAACACAATAACTGCTGTATTAACATATAAAAAATCAGATTTTACCAATGCCAATCAATTGGCAATAAAAAGTTATCTTCAGACATCCAACCTAAAAATTGCTGACGATAAGGTAATTAATATTTCTATAAAATAACACCAGATAAACCAAACAGATCATGAACAGCGAAGATTATTCTTCGCTGTTTTTGTTTTGTACGGTGCTGTTGAATAAATTTTAATATTTTTGCTTAGCATGCTACATAAACTTTCTATCCGTAATTACGCATTAATTGATAGTCTTGATATCGAATTCGATAAAGGCTTAAATATCATCACAGGTGAAACCGGTGCTGGTAAATCGATCATACTTGGCGCATTGTCGCTAATTTTGGGTCAGCGGGCAGAAAGCAAATACTTTTTTAATCAGGATAAAAAATGTGTTATTGAAGGTAGTTTTGTATTGGCAGACGAAAACCTAAAAGAACTTTTTGAAGAAAATGACCTTGATTTTTCGAACGAAAGTCTTTTGCGCAGGGAAATATCGATTGATGGTAAAACAAGATCGTTCATTAATGATACGCCTGTTAATTTATCAATCTTAAAACAAATTGGCGAAAAACTGATCGATATCCACTCGCAACATGCCACCCAGGAGATTAATGATTCTGATTTTCAATTATTGATTGTTGATTCGCTGGCCAATCACCAATCACTATTGTTTGATTATCGTAGCGGGTTTAAAAAACTTAGACAGGATACTTCCCTGTTAAAAAAATTAATCGCTGAGGCCGACGAAGCCCGTAATAAACAGGATTATGAACAGTTTTTGTTTAACGAACTCGAACAGGCAAAATTACAGGAAGGCGAACAGGAAGATCTGGAACAAGAACTGGAGCGCTTAACACATGCCGAAACCATTAAACGGGCGTTACTTACCGCTTCTGGATTAATTAACGAAAGCGAACCTTCTGCCCTTCAGATTTTAAAAGAGGCTTCGTTACAGTTACAGGGCATAGAAAAATTCGATCCGGCAATTAATGTATTATACGAACGTTTGCGCTCATCGATCATTGAAATAAAAGACATCGCCGATGAGGTTTCTGCAATAGAAGAAAATACTTTACATAGTGCCGATCGCTTAGAAATTGTAAACCAAAGGTTAGATCTGTTTTATTCACTTCAACAAAAACACAGGTTAGCCAATAATACAGAACTCTTAGCACTTCAAAAACAACTGGAAGAAAACCTGAACAAACTCTTATCTTCTGATGAGCATATTGAAAAACTTCAGAAAGAAATCGACCAACTCAAAAAGGCACTGCACAAACAGGCCGACCAGTTAAGCGCCAACCGTAAAAAAGCCATCAAGGTGGTAGAAGAGCAAACCAGCACCACCTTAAAAAAAGTAGGTATGCTAAATGCCAAATTGGTTCTGGACCAAAAAATCTTATCAGAACTGAATAAAGATGGTTTGGATGAAATCAATCTTCTCTTTACGGCCAATGCAGGTCAGGCCCCTGCGCCGGTAAATAAAGTGGCATCTGGTGGTGAGTTATCCCGATTAATGCTGGCCATAAAAGCTTTATTGGCTAAACATACATCCTTACCAACCATTATTTTTGATGAAATAGATACCGGAATTTCGGGAGAAACTGCTTTAAAAGTTGGAGAAGTAATTTCGGATTTAGGGCACAACATGCAGGTAATTTCGATTACACACCTGCCACAAATTGCAGCCAAAGGAATATCACATTACTTCGTTCATAAAAATGAGGATAAAGGAAAAACCACTACCGGAATCCGCAAGCTTAAACAGGAAGAACGTATTGGTGTTATTGCCGAAATGTTAAGTGGGAAAAACCCAGGGGCATCAGCCATCGAAAATGCGAAAGAATTATTGGCATAATTTACCATGCTATTCCTTGGTCTGTGTCCCGACAGACCGTTTTCATATCAAATCGAAATCTAAAAATTAGTGGTCTGTGAGGACACAGACCACGGCGATAGGGATCGGCCATCCAAAAAAACGGAAGAATTATTAGGTTAATTGTGGAAATACATTCCTTATGGCATCATGTAACCATGAAAAAAACAATTCTACTCATAACTTTAATTTGCTTTTTTTTTAAGGCTAACGCGCAAGATATATCCCCTAAAAAATTCTTTTTGGATACTATTCATGTAAAAGGAAGGATCCTTAACATTGATGGTTCTGTAATTCCAAATCTTTATATTAAAACAACGTCTCAAGATACCATTGTTCAAAACGATGTGATTTATGCAAAAGTGGATAGCTTAGGGTATTTCGCCATTAACGGTATTAAACTTAACGATGTTTTCACAATAAATACTGGGGCTGATGAGTTTAAAATTGTTAACGAAGGGAGTAGATTTATAACCATTACGCTTAATACATTTAAAAATAAAAATGTAGATACAACCAAATTAACAATAACTGCCAAAAGATTAAAAAAGCGTAAAGAAGTTAAATATATTGTAACGGATTACTTAGTCTGTGCCTTTCCAGGCCTTAACAAACCAGCCTCCTACCCGTCCGGAAAAAAAGCTTTTTATGATTTGATTTATAAACATTTGACTTATCCCGATCAAGCAATTAAAAAGAATATAGAGGGTAAGGTAATCGTTAAATTTTCAATCAATAAAGGTGGGAATCTAATCAATCCGAGAATATTAAACGGTATTGGCTATGGCTGTGATGCTGAAGCAATTAGAGTAGTTAGTTTATCTCCAAGATGGTATCCACAAATTGCAAATGGCAAACCTGTTTTATCAGATGGAATTGTAGAAATTCTTTTTAAACTCGAAGATAAGATGTAATTCAACAAAAAGCCTCTTATCGGGGCTATATGCCTGATTCCCTGACCTGTGAGGACGCAGACCACGGCATTAATATATTGATTTGATTCAGTGTCAGATAGTAATATCTGACACCACTAGGAAAGCACCAAAAATTTTACAACATGGCACAAATATAAACTAATAAATTAGTTTATATTTGTGCCATGAAATCCTTATTACTTATATTTCTATTATTTATTGGTAACTTTTGTCTTGCTCAACAAAGTTATACCCTTTCGGGCATTGTTAAAGATAAGCTAGGTGAGGCTTTACCTGGAGCTGGCGTATATTTAAGTGGTTATAAAATTGCTACGGTAACAGATAATAACGGCAAATATACCCTTCCCTTAAAACCAGGAAACTATGATATTTTAGTACAATTAATTGGCTATAAAGCGTTAAATAAAAACGTAGTGATTGCTGATAAAGCTGTAAAACTTGATCTTACCCTCGAAGAAAGTGTAACTCAATTGGCAGAAGTAACCATTAAACCCGATCCGAACAGAGAACATTATATTGGCATGTTTAAGGCCTATTTTATTGGAACCACTCCTAATGCAGAACAATGTAAGCTTATCAATCCTAAAGTACTGATTATAGATTACGATAAAGAGGAACATAAACTAACCGTAAAAACCACCGAATTTCTAATTGTCGAAAACAAGGCGCTTGGATACCGAATTAAATACCTTTTGAATAATTTTGAATACGATAGCAAAACAAGAATCATCTATTATGAAGGTTTTCCGTATTATCAAGACTTAAAAGGATCAGCAAGGCGGAAGAAAATTTGGGATCAAAAACGGATTACTGCATATCTGGGATCGCCGCAGCATTTTTTTAGATCCATTTATCACCATCGTGCCACCGAAGAGGGTTTTATTATTAATAAATTAATTACCCAACCAAATCCTGACAAACCTTCAGATAGTACCATAAATGCGAATATTAAACGTTTAACAAAAGTCCAGGATGGCTTAACACGTACATTAAACTTTACCCCCGGAGATTCATTAAGCTATTGGATAAAAAAGAAAAACCTTGCCAGCGGAATTTCTTTTTTAAGCCGCGCTCCGGTAATACAGGATACACTGGTGCATGTAGAGAATCAAAATATTAAAAGTTTCAATTTTACGGATCAACTTTATGTTCTTTACACAAAAGAAAGAGAAGATCCTACTTATGCCAACCGGATCGGCCTGTCTATTGCCAGACCGTTAGATATGCCCGATTACCAGATTTCGACCATCGCCTTACACGTTGTTCCGGTATATTTTTACGAAAACGGCACTATTTACAACCCACGTTCGATGCTTTATTCAGGTTATTGGGGCTGGGAAAAAATTGCAGATAGTGTACCTATGGATTATTTGCCGCCAGTTAAGGTAGCGGAAAATAAGTAAAAACATCATCAACACAATAAGGGAGATAAAACCAGACTCCATTTTTTTCTTTTTTGAAAAGCAAATACAGTGCTCTTCGGTTTCAGCAGTCCCGCCCTTCGTTGCAAATCCTCGCCCTCATGCTTCGGGCTGCGGGTTTTCCACTGCGGTCGGGTTTAGTTAGCAGGGCTGGTAATCCTATTGAGGGTTTTAGAACTATGCAGCACCTACCACCGTTAAATAAACCTGACAGAGCGGGTAGCCCACAGTGAAGTGCAACGTAACGAGGACTACAAGCGATGGCGGGGCTACTATAGCCATAGAAAACGGAGCTTTCGTTTTCAAATAAAAAACAACTCTTGTTGTAAATCAGTCTTATTAACAAATTATCTTTTTAAAGATCCTTCTCTTCGCTCAGGATGACAGCCCTGATGCTTCGGGCTGTGGGTTTTCCTCTGCGGTCGGGTTTAGCTGGCAAGACCGGTAATCCTATTGAGGGCATGGAACTATGTCGCACCTACCGCTGTTAAATAAACCTGACAGAGCGGGTAGCCCACAGTGAAGTGCAACGTAACGAGGACTACAAGCGATGGCGGGGCTGCTGTAGCCATGGAAAACGGAGCTTTCGTTTTCAAATAAAAAGCAACTTTTGTTATAAATCAGGCCTATATTAACAAATCATCTTCTTAAAGATCCTTCTCTGCGCTCAGGATGACAACACCCATTAACGATCACCATCAAATGTTAAATTTGTTAAAATTCTTTTTCGTTTTTAATAAATATTACGCCTTTTGGTTACATTCGTCTCCATGATTAAAAGCCTTTTAGTAGCCCTTACGCTGATTATATTGGGTACTAATGTCAATGCTCAAAATACTTTCTCAATTAGTGGCCTGGTTAGGGATCAAAAAGATGGATTGCCCGGTGCGAGTATCTATTTAAGTGGGTATAAAATTGCTACAGTTGCTGATAATGATGGAAGATTTAAACTTTCAAACCTAAAGCCGGGCAGTTATGATCTACTTGTTCAACTGGTTGGTTACCTCCCCTATTCTAAAAGTGTAATCATATCGGATAAATCGGTACAGGTAGAACTTGTTTTAAAAGAAAATGTTGCCCAGCTTGATGAAGTGGTGATTAGGGCCGACCCTAACCGCCAGAAATATATTAACCAGTTTAAAGAATTTTTTATCGGCAAAACGCCCAATGCAACTCAATGCAAAATCTTAAATCCGCAGGTTTTAAATGTAGATTATGATGTAACTAAAAGTACCTTAACAGTTTCTACAACCGAATTTTTGGTGGTCGAAAACAAAGCTTTAGGTTACCGACTCAAATACATGCTCGATCATTTTGAATATAATTCCCGAACCCATATTATTTATTATTCTGGTCACCCGTTTTTTGAAGAATTAAAAGCTTCAGCAGCTAAAAAGAAAAAATATATCGCCGCCCGAGAAGTAGCTTATTATGGTTCTTCGCAACATTTTTTTCGTTCGCTTTATGCCAATAAAACAAAGGAAGAAGGTTTTATCATCAATAAAATGATCAAAATCCCTAACCCTAACCGTTATCCACAATACATTATCAATACCAATTTAGAAAAGATTAAGGCCGTACCCGAAAAAACGGGCATCAGACAGAACAAAGGAAAAATAGATACTGCGCTGCTCGCCTTTTGGACCAAGCAACAGGAAATGCCGAAAACTATCGATAAATTTTCGAGAGCAGAGGTACTTACCGATACCTTAGTGCATTATTTTAACCGGAATTTAAAATACTTAAGTTATACTGATGCCTTGCTGATTCAATATACCAAAGAGAAAGAATCGCTGGCTTACTCTAAAACCGGTTTTTGGATTTTCAGACCTTTAGATGTTCCCGAAAATGAAATCTCTGTTGCCAATTTAACTGGTGAGGGTGTCCGCTTTTACGAAAATGGTGGCATTTATGATTCACGATCTTTACTTTTCGAAGGTTATTGGGCTTACGAAAAAGTGGCCGATATGGTACCCATGGATTATGTACCGCTTCCGAGGAAGGAATGATGGAAGATGTGAGATGGAAAATGTAAGATGGATAGGATCTAAAACTAAAATTGTTGAAAAATAACCATTTTTGATCATTAAAATTACTAAAAATATTAGTAATTTTAATCTATGATTAGCGATGAAGAAAAACAGTATTTTAAAGGTCGGGGGGCTCAGGTTAATCCACATAACAAATTTTTAAAGGATGTTTATGTAAAGGAACACGATGAGGGAATAGATGATTGGGAAGAAAGCGACCGCAAAACATCCTTTATTTTCGAGAATTCAAAAACCATCGTAAACAAGGTTGATAGTCCGGATGTGGGCATGGCTTATTCGCTTAATCCTTACCAGGGCTGCGAACATGGCTGTACTTATTGTTATGCCCGCAACTCTCACCAATACTGGGGGTATAGCGCAGGTATTGAGTTTGAACGGAAAATAATTGTAAAAAAAGACGCACCTGAACTGTTTAAAAAGTTTTTAGAGAAAAAAGGTTGGGATGCGACGACCATTTCACTCTCGGGCAATACCGATTGCTATCAACCTGCAGAAAGGAAATTTAAACTCACCCGCCAATTACTCGAAATCGCGCTGGCATACAAGCAGCCCATTGGCATGATTACTAAAAACTCTTTGATCCTCCGCGATCGGGATATTCTGCAGGAAATGGCGAAGCTGAATCTCTGCATGGTTTATGTTTCCATTAATAGTTTAAATGAGGATCTGCGCCAGGTGATGGAACCACGTACCACCACAGCAAAACAACGCTTAAAGGTGGTAGAGGAATTGAGCAAAGCTGGTATTCCTATGGGCGTAATGGTTGCTCCTTTGGTGCCTGGTTTAAGCGATCATGAAATTCCGAAAATTTTAAAAGCGGTGGCTAATGCAGGTGCCATTAAAGCAGGTTATACCGTAGTGCGGTTAAACGGAGCCATAGGACAGATATTTGAAGATTGGCTTAGAAAAAATTTTCCAGATCGTTTTGATAAAGTATGGCACTCGATTCAGAGTTGCCACGATGGTCATGTAAACGACAGCCGTTTTGGCGACCGAATGCGAGGCGATGGCAATATTTCTCAAATGATCAGGGACAATTTCAGGCTACACTGCCGATTAAATGGTTTAAATGTAAAGGATATTATTTTAGACCATACTTTATTCAAAATTCCAAGTAACCAGGTGAGTCTGTTTTAAAATTTGGGGAGAAATCCCTGGCGCTCTGTTGCCGTGGTTTTATCATCACGGCCATTTCAAATTAGTTGGTCGAAATTTGTAATTGGGACGCTTTGAACCTTGGATTTGTATTCCACGTTGATAAAACTTAGTTTTAACGTCATGAACATTGCATTAGTAACCTACCTTGATAAAGGTGCTTATGATAGCGCTACAGTTGAAAGTGAGGATGATAAGCTCTTAAATTTTCTTAAAGAAAAAGGACTGAACATTGAAAAAGTAATCTGGAACGATCGGAATATAAACTGGGAAGATTATTCGCTTGCCATTTTAAAATCACCATGGGATTATTTTGACCTGATTGAAGAATTTTACCATTGGCTTGATCACCTGGAAGCAAAAAAGGTAAAATTGCTTAACCCTGTTGATGTTGTGCGATGGAATGCAAACAAACAGTATCTGCGGGAAATTGAAGCAGCTGGATTAAAAATCACACCTGGTTTCTTCATTCAAAATCAAGAAAGCGTAAATCTTGAACATTTTTTCGAGAAATTCAAAACCGATAAGTTAATTGTAAAACCTTGTGTGAGTGGTGGTGCAAAAAACACATTTAAGGTAACTGCAGATAATGTAAATGAGGTTAATCAAAAATTAAATCAACTTATACAGGCAGAAGATTTTATCGTCCAGCCTTTCCTATCGGAGATTCTGGAAAGCGGTGAATGGTCTTTCATTTTCTTTAATTGCGTGTATAGTCATTCCTTAATCAAGCAGGCTAAACCTGGCGATTTTAGGGTACAACCGGCCCATGGTGGATCTGTGCATCCGCAAAAACCTCGTGCAGAACATATTGCTACTGCAGAACATTACGTAACGTTATTTGCTAAAGATTGCCTGTATGCACGGGTTGATGGCACTTTTGTAAATGGCGAATTTTTACTGATGGAGTTAGAACTGATAGAACCGTTCTTGTTCTTAAATACCGATCCTCAAAATTACGAGCGGTATTATCAGGCATTACGGGAGTTGATGTAATATAAAGATCGTCATTTCGAGCGAAGTGAAACGAAGCCGAGAACCCGAAGGCTTTGCGCAGCAAAATCTATAAATAGATCTCTCCATTTCGCTGTGCTCCAGTCGAGATGACGATCCTTTGCGGCATGTTATCACTAATTATTATAAAAAAGAAACTCCCGGTTTTCACCGGGAGTTTCTTTTTTATTTACTCGAGGAATCTTCTTCCTGTTTCGGCTCTTCTTTTTTCTTTTCGCCTTTTTTGTGATTGATAGAAATCAGTTCGGTAGTTTTATCGTAATCAATTTCTAAAACATCACCTTCGGCCAGTTCGCCTTTAAGGATCTCTTCAGCAATTGGATCTTCTAAATATTTCTGAATCGCTCTTTTTAATGGACGTGCTCCAAAATTACTATCAAAACCTTTATCTGCAATGTATTCTTTAGCGTTATCAGTTAATGCAATTTCATAACCAAGGGTATGAACACGACCGAATAAAGCTTTTAATTCAATATCGATAATTCTGAAGATTTCGTCTTTACCTAAGCTATTGAATACCACTACATCATCAACACGGTTTAAGAACTCAGGGGCAAAAGCACGTTTTAATGCACTTTCAATTACACCACGACTGTGAGAATCTGCCTGGTTTGTTTTCGCTGCTGTAGAGAAACCCACACCTTGACCAAAATCCTTAAGTTGACGGGCACCAATATTAGAAGTCATGATGATGATTGTATTCCTAAAATCAACTTTACGTCCTAAACTATCAGTTAACTGCCCTTCATCTAAAACCTGTAATAAGATATTGAATACATCAGGGTGAGCTTTTTCAATCTCATCCAGTAAGATTACAGCATAAGGCTTTCTTCTTACTTTTTCAGTTAACTGTCCACCTTCTTCATAACCTACATATCCCGGAGGCGCTCCCACTAAACGTGATACTGCAAATTTCTCCATATATTCACTCATGTCGATCTGGATCAGAGAATCATCACTATCGAACATGAAACGGGCCAGTTCTTTTGCCAATTCTGTTTTACCTACGCCTGTCGGGCCTAAGAAAATAAATGAACCAATTGGTTTTTTAGGGTCTTTTAATCCGGCTCTTGTACGTTGGATTGCTTTGGTCAATTTTTTGATTGCATCATCCTGACCAATAATTTTCTCGGCTACTTTATCGTACATGTTCAACAGTTTTACACTGTCTGTTTGTCCAACACGTTGCACCGGAATACCCGTCATCATCGAAACCACTTCGGCTACATTATCTTCTGATACTTCGTAACGTTTAGTTTTGGTTTCTGCTTCCCACTCCGCTTTAGCTTTATCTAATTCTTCAATTAAATTTTTCTCTGTATCGCGCAGTTTTGCAGCTTCTTCATATTTCTGGCTACGTACAACCTTGTTTTTCTCTAATTTGATATCTTCAATTTTAGCTTCGATATCAATAATATTCTGCGGAACGTGGATGTTGGTTAAGTGAACACGCGAACCTGCTTCGTCTAAAGCATCAATCGCTTTATCAGGTAAGAAACGATCAGAAATATAACGCGATGTTAAAGTAACACAAGCTAAAATAGCTTCATCAGTATACGTTACACCGTGGTGTTCTTCATACTTATCTTTAATACGGGTTAAAATCTCTACAGTTTCGTCCGGTGTAGCAGGCTCAACCATTACTTTTTGGAAACGACGGTCTAAAGCACCATCTTTTTCAATGTATTGACGGTATTCATCTAATGTTGTAGCACCAATACATTGGATTTCGCCCCTTGCCAAAGCAGGTTTAAACATATTGGATGCATCTAATGAACCAGATGCACCACCAGCACCAACAATGGTATGGATCTCATCAATGAACAAAATTACATCAGTAGATTTTTCAAGCTCGTTCATCACGGCTTTCATACGTTCTTCAAACTGGCCACGGTATTTTGTACCGGCTACCAATGAGGCAAGATCTAAGGTAACTACACGTTTGCCAAAAAGCACACGTGAAACTTTACGTTGTACAATGCGCAAGGCCAAACCTTCCGCAATTGCTGACTTACCCACACCTGGCTCTCCAATTAAAATTGGATTGTTCTTTTTTCTGCGGGATAAAATCTGCGATACGCGTTCAATTTCTTTCTCGCGGCCTACAATCGGGTCTAAACGACCTTCTTCTGCTGCTTTTGTTAAATCACGACCGAAATTATCCAGAACAGGGGTCTTAGATTTTATATCTGAAACCTTTTTAGGTGTACTAAAGCTTTCCTCTTCGCGATAATCATCATCGCCTCCTGTAGAAGCACTATTTGAGATATCATCTCTGAAACCATTTTTATTCACTTCAACCTCCTGTTTAAAAACATCGTAAGTAACGCCATACTGCAATAAGATTTGTGAGGCGATGTTATCATCATCTCTCAAAACCGATAACAATAAATGTTCGGTGCCAATTAAATCGCTCTTAAATATTTTAGCTTCTAAGTAAGTAATTTTTAAAACTTTTTCTGCCTGTTTTGTTAACGGAATATTGCCTAAGTTTACTGTAACACTCGAAGTACCGCGAACGGCATCTTCAATTGAGCGGCGCAATTTACCTGTATCAACCCCTAACGATCGTAAAATTTTTATAGCCATGCCATCGCCTTCGCGGATGAGGCCCAATAATAAATGCTCGGTTCCGATGTAATCGTGCCCTAAGCGGAGCGCTTCCTCCCTACTAAAAGAGATTACATCTTTAACCTGTGGTGAAAATTTTGCTTCCATAATACCTTTCTTAACAGCTACGTCCCTAAACTATAAAATAACTTTATAAAAACGAACGTACTGTTTTCTTTATTTTATCAACAATTGCGCCATATGGGTGGATAAAGAGGCTTTTGAATGCCCGAGAACCCAAAATTCAATGTAAGATTATTGTTTCGATAAATATTAATTTATTTATATCTATCTACGTAATAAGTGTTCTAAAGGTTTTAAAGGGACATTTGCCAAAAACATCCGGTTACAGATATCTTATTGTCGGTTTATTGTAAGGATTTTTTAGCCATTAAAAACTGACAATTTGTATCTTTTTACTTAGGCAATTTACAAGTTTTGACAGAAAAACAAAAGAACATGACATCATTTAACAATTTTACCAGATAGAAATCAAAAAACTCATCAAACCAGTCTAATAATATATAATAACCTTAATACGAAGTTAACCGTAAATAGGTTGTTTTTGTTTTTAACATAGTAAGTAACTGCCTTGATTAAAATTAAAATGACCACAGTTAAATGCTGCGCCCATTTTAACTTAATGTCACTATTTAATTACCAAATACTGTATACACCAATATAATGGTCAGCATTTTTTGTTTTTAATTAAAATTAAGCAGAAAGTATATCCAATGGTTATCTGTTCAGATATTTATTAAAGCTACCAATTGATACCAAGGTTAATCTCAAAGTTCCCTGCCGTGTAACCGCTTAAATTACCAGTTTGTGTGGTATATGCGGTATTGATCATGTATTTTTTCTTATAATGCAACCCAACACCAAAACTTGCAGCCTTACTGGTATGATACATGGCTGTAAATAACAGCTGTTGATTGGCAACTCCAAGTTGTCCGCCGATATCAACAATATCAGCAATTCCCGTAAATGAACGATAAGCTACTTTAGGTTGAAACAGACTTTCGCCAATATCAATTTTGTACCCTGCTGCTGCATATACAGCAGGGGTATTAATTAGTTTTAAGTTGTCTCTATTGAAATAATTTTTAAGGTTCACCAATGCAAAATCTGCATTAAAGCGCTTTGAAGTTAGTCCAACTCCAAAATCTCCATCGAAATACGTCTTATGGTCGTTATTATAATTGCCAACCTGCGGATCATTTGGATTTCCTATAAGATCTTGCATATCCACCCGCTGATTTGTAAAACCGGCAGACAAACCAAAATGTAATTTTGCAGATTCGTTAAGCGGAAGATGATAGGCATAACTTGCCAGAATTCTCGTTTGCCTTTGTAAACCGGCTTTATCCAGATTCATGTTTAACCCTACCCCTACTCTTTCCCATCCGTAAGTGGCACTCAGGTTTTGTACCATAGGAGCACCGGGAATATTATTCCATTGTGAACGGAAGGTCAGGTCTGCAGTTGCACCTCCTGCCAACCCGGCCATGGCCGGATTAGCAAGATAAGTGTTGTTAAAATATTGGTTTAATAATGGATTAGTCTGAGCTTTTACCTTCGAAACACCGATAAGAGCAGCCAGTATTAATATTGTTGTTTTCATCCTTTTCATTTTCTTAGCGGTTTCTGATAATCGTAATAAATCCCTTTTGAACCAATTTATTTGGGCCATAAGTAATGATGTAATAATAAGTTCCTTCCGCAAGGTCATTTCCTCCGATAGTTCCATTCCAGCTGTTATCATACGATTTTTTACTGTACATTTCCCTGCCGTTGCGATCAAATATCCGAACTTCGTTATTTGGATACATATCAATGTTCTGTACAAGCCAGGTATCATTTATACCATCTCCATTTGGCGTTAAGATATTATTCGCAACCAACTTATAATCCTCGTTTATCTTAATCGTGATCGACGCGGAGCTAACGCAACCGCTCGCATTGGTTACCCGAACCATATACGTTGTAGTTTGTGCCGGACGAACGCTGAGGGATGCGGTATTCTGTCCGCTGATAATGCCGCTTGCTGTAGACCAACTGTAAGCTGTGCCTCCACTGGCAGTTAATACCGTGGTTTCACCCTTACTGATTTCAGTACCTTTATTGCTTACAATACTTACCGATGGAACTGCATTGATTGTTAATGTACCGTTTACATATACAAAACTATAATTGTTTGACACACCACCAGATGGTACCAGTACATAATTGCCTGCTACATTTCTATTGGCAGTAGTAATGACAGTTGGTTTTGTACCCAATGAATTTTCAGTATCACCTGCTTTAAAACCAGTATAAGTTACTCCAAACGTTGGGAAACCGTCTGACTGGCACATTACCGCATTGATTGCCGTAACAGTGAGTACAGATTTAGTAATGGTCAGGTTAGCACCAACATAAGTCAAGGTGTAATTGCTGTTCAAGGCCAGTGTACCTTGATTGATCGCATACGTACCCACATTTTCTCCAGGTGATCTGGTCAGACTTCCGCTGAAAGTATCTGTTCCAACCAGTGCCGGAGCAAAGGTATAAGTCAGTACAGGATCAGCATCGCCATAGGTTTTGCTTTTTGCAGCGGCTGTTACCGTTACTGTTTTTGCGCCGATCGTTAAATCAGCACCAACATAAGTCAAGGTATAGTTACCATTCAGTGCAAGTGTACCCTGGTTGATTGCATACGTGCCCACGTTTTCGCCAGGTAACCTGGTCAGGCTTCCGCTGAAACTGTCACCTGTTACCAGTGAAGGCGCAAAGGTGTAAGTCAATGCCGGATCTGCATCTCCATAGGTTTTGCTTTTCGCAGCTGCTGTTACCCTAACTGTTTTTGCACCGATCGTTAAATCAGCACCAACATAAGTTAAAGTATAGTTACCGTTCAGTGCAAGCGTACCCTGGTTGATCGCATAAACACCCACATTTTCTCCAGGTGATCTGCTTAGACTTCCGCTGAAGCTATCGCCTGTTACCAGTGAAGGCGCAAAGGCATAAGTCAGTGCAGGATCAGCATCACCATAGGTTTTGCTTTTTGCTGCTGCGGTTACCGTAACCGTTTTTGCACCGATCGTTAAATCAGCACCAATGTAAGTTAAGGTATAGTTGCCATTCAATGCCAGTGTTCCCTGGTTGATCGCATACGTACCCACATTTTCTCCAGGTGACCTGCTTAGGCTTCCGCTGAAGCTATCGCCTGTTACCAATGCAGGTGCAGAGGTATAAGTCAGTGCCGGATCAGCGTCACCATAGGTTTTGCTTTTCGCTGCCGCCGTTACCGTTACCGTTTTTGCACCAATTGTTAAATCAGCACCAACATACGTTAAGGTATAGTTACCATTTAGTGCAAGCGTACCCTGATTGATCGCATAAGTACCCACATTTTCTCCAGGTGACCTGCTCAGGCTTCCGCTGAAGCTATCGCCTGTTACCAATGCAGGTGCAGAGGTATAAGTCAGTGCAGGATCTGCATCGCCATAGGTTTTGCTTTTCGCTGCGGCCGTTACCGTTACTGTTTTTGCACCGATCGTTAAATCAGCACCAACATAAGTTAAAGTATAGTTACCGTTCAAGGCTAGTGTACCCTGGTTGATCGCATAAGTACCCACGTTTTCGCCAGGTAATCTGCTCAGGCTTCCGCTGAAGCTATCGCCTGTTACCAGTGAAGGCGCAAAAGTATACGTCAGTGCAGGATCAGCGTCACCATAGGTTTTGCTTTTCGCTGCCGCCGTTACCGTTACCGTTTTCGCACCGATCGTTAAATCAGCACCAATGTAAGTTAAAGTATAATTGCTATTCAAAGCAAGTGTTCCCTGGTTGATCGCATACGTACCCACATTTTCTCCAGGTGACCTGCTCAGGCTTCCGCTGAAGCTATCGCCTGTTACCAATGCAGGTGCAGAGGTATAAGTCAGTGCAGGATCTGCATCGCCATAGGTTTTGCTTTTCGCTGCGGCCGTTACCGTTACTGTTTTTGCACCGATCGTTAAATCAGCACCAACATAAGTTAAAGTATAGTTACCGTTCAAGGCTAGTGTACCCTGGTTGATCGCATAAGTACCCACGTTTTCGCCAGGTAATCTGCTCAGGCTTCCGCTGAAGCTATCGCCTGTTACCAGTGAAGGCGCAAAAGTATACGTCAGTGCAGGATCAGCGTCACCATAGGTTTTGCTTTTCGCTGCCGCCGTTACCGTTACCGTTTTCGCACCGATCGTTAAATCAGCACCAATGTAAGTTAAAGTATAATTGCTATTCAAAGCAAGTGTTCCCTGGTTGATCGCATACGTACCCACATTTTCTCCAGGTGACCTGCTCAGGCTTCCGCTGAAGCTATCGCCTGTTACCAGTGAAGGCGCAGAGGTATAATTCAATGCCGGATCTGCATCGCCATAGGTTTTGTTTTTCGCTGCCGCTGTTACCGTTACCGTTTTTGCACCTATCGTTAAATCTGCACCAACATAAGTTAAAGTATAGTTACCGTTCAAGGCTAGTGTACCCTGGTTGATCGCATAAGTACCCACGTTTTCGCCAGGTAACCTGCTTAGACTTCCGCTGAAGCTATCGCCTGTTACCAGTGAAGGCGCAAAAGTATACGTCAGTGCAGGATCAGCGTCACCATAGGTTTTGCTTTTCGCTGCCGCTGTTACCGTTACCGTTTTCGCACCGATCGTTAAATCAGCACCAATGTAAGTTAAAGTATAATTGCTATTCAAAGCAAGTGTTCCCTGGTTGATCGCATACGTACCCACATTTTCTCCAGGTGACCTGCTCAGGCTTCCGCTGAAGCTATCGCCTGTTACCAGTGAAGGCGCAGAGGTATAATTCAATGCCGGATCTGCATCGCCATAGGTTTTGTTTTTCGCTGCCGCTGTTACCGTTACCGTTTTTGCACCTATCGTTAAATCTGCACCAACATAAGTCAAGATATAGTTGCTGCTCAAAGCCAATGTTCCCTGGTTGATAGCATAAGTACCCACGTTTTCGCCAGGTAACCTGCTTAGACTTCCGCTGAAGCTATCACCTGTTACCAGTGAAGGTGCAGAGGTGTAAGTCAATGCAGGATCAGCATCGCCATAGGTTTTGCTTTTCGCTGCGGCTGTTACCGTAACTGTTTTTGTACCGATCGTTAAATCAGCACTGATGTAGGTTAAAGTATAGTTACCATTTAGTGCAAGTGTACCCTGGTTGATAGCATAAGTACCCACGTTTTCGCCTGGTGATCTGCTCAGGCTTCCGCTGAAGCTATCGCCTGTTACCAATGCAGGGGCAGAGGTATAAGTCAGGGCAGGATCGGCATCGCCATAGGTTTTGCTTTTCGCTGCGGCTGTTACCGTGATCGTTTTTGCACCAATCGTTAAATCAGCACCAACATAAGTTAAGGTATAATTGCTGTTAAGTGCAAGCGTACCCTGGTTGATCGCATAAGTACCCACATTTTCTCCAGGTAACCTGGTCAGGCTTCCGCTGAAGCTATCGCCTGTTACCAGTGAAGGTGCAGAGGTATAAGTCAGTGCAGGATCGGCATCGCCATAGGTTTTGCTTTTCGCTGCTGCGGTTACCGTTACCGTTTTTGCACCGATCGTTAAATCAGCACCAACATAAGTTAAGGTATAATTGCTGTTCAAGGCTAGTGTTCCCTGGTTGATTGCATAAGTACCCACATTTTCGCCTGGTGACCGGGTCAGGCTTCCGCTGAAGCTATCGCCTGTTACCAATGCAGGGGCAGAGGTATAAGTCAGTGCAGGATCGGCATCGCCATAGGTTTTGCTTTTCGCTACGGCTGTTACTGTAACTGTTTTTGCACCGATCGTTAAATCAGCACTGATGTAGGTTAAAGTATAGTTACCATTTAGTGCAAGCGTACCCTGGTTGATCGCATACGTACCCACATTTTCTCCAGGTGACCGGGTCAGGCTTCCGCTGAAGCTATCGCCTGTTACCAATGCAGGGGCAGAAGTATAAGTCAGTGCAGGATCTGCATCGCCATAGGTTTTGCTTTTCGCTGCTGCGGTTACCGTTACCGTTTTTGCACCAATCGTTAAATCAGCACCAACATAAGTTAAGGTATAATTGCTGTTCAAGGCTAGTGTTCCCTGGTTGATTGCATAAGTACCCACATTTTCGCCTGGTGACCGGGTCAGGCTTCCGCTGAAGCTATCACCTGTTACCAGTGAAGGAGCAAAAGTATAAGTCAGTGCAGGATCTGCATCGCCATAGGTTTTGCTTTTCGCTGCGGCCGTTACCGTGATCGTTTTTGCACCGATTGTTAAATCAGCACCAATGTAAGTTAAAGTATAGTTACCATTCAGTGCCAGTGTACCCTGGTTGATCGCATACGTACCCACATTTTCTCCAGGTGACCTGCTTAGACTTCCACTGAAGCTATCGCCTGTTACCAATGCAGGTGCAGAGGTATAAGTCAATGCCGGATCAGCGTCACCATAGGTTTTGCTTTTCGCTGCCGCCGTTACCGTTACCGTTTTCTTGTTTACGGTTAATTCCTGCTGCACATCTGTCGCTGCACTGTGAGTTGCATCTCCTGCCTGACTGGCAGTAATTGTTGATGTACCTGCGGCAATGATGTGAATTTCACCATTCACAATGGTTGCTACATTGGTATTGCTACTGGTATATGTAACCGGAATACCTGAATTATTACTTGTAGCTCCCGGGGCAAAGTCTGCATCACCATAAGTTTTTGTAGGCAATGTATTGAATGTAATGGTTTGGGAAGTGTTTGGAGTTCCATCTACCAGCACACCAGCGGTACTGCCCACATTGTTTAAAGTGGTATTTGCGTCATTACCTGCTACGTCTACGATAGTAGCCCCATTAATATTTAACCCTCCTAAAGCAATACCATCCAAATCTCTATCGGTGCTCGCAACCGTATATCGATATGAAAGTGAAGAGGTACCACTTCCTGAAATATAATTTGCACGTACAGTGCCACCTGTATTTAAAGTCACAGCGATATATGGTATACCACCTGTGACATCAACCGTAACAGCTTCCGAAAAATTAACTGTAAAATCAAGATTTTGAGCAGTAGTGTAAGTACCACTAGCTGGAACAGCTACCGATGAAACGGATGGTGCGATTTTATCAATAGTGTAGGTTTCTCCTACATAGGGTAATGTTGTACCCACACCAGGAGAAATGCCTATTGAATTAGCCAGATTTAAAGTGATCGTTCCGGAGCCTGTGCCTGTGTTCAAAGTAACTGTATAAGTAGTGCCTGAGCCCGAAACGGAAGATACACCCGCACTGGTAATACCAGCCGTGGTTACAGAGAAATTAAAAGTGTTAATGCCAGTTACCGCTTTATCAAAAGTAATGATATAACTTATCAAAGTGGCATTAGTTGGATTTGAAGCCACACGAACAATTGATATTACCGAAACCTGATTAGTTACGGTTAAAGTTTTAGTAGCGGTATTACTATTATTCATTCCATCACTCGCAATAATGGAGATGGTCCTGCTTGCTGTATTAGGTGAACTTGCTGTATTATTGTAAGTAACTGACCTCAAAGCCGATTGCCATTGCGCTAATGTAGCGGTAGCACCAGCCGAAGTTAAAGTTAATGTACCGCTTCCGGCAGTATAGCTACCAATAATATTTCCGTAAATAGCACTACTGGTATTGGTAAACGCTAAAACGTCCTGTGCAGTTTGGAGATTTCCAGAAATAGTTACCGTAGCACTGGCGAGCGTAGTATTATCCGTATCAGAAATCGTTAACCCATTATCTACAACAATTTGTGAACCTAAAAATGAAGTTATTCCTCCTGATGTTGTTAGTACAGGCGCCTGGTTAGCAGCAAATACTGTAAAAGTATTGCTGTTACTTGTTATACTTACATTAGCAGCGGCATCAGTTGCCGTTGCTTCTACGCTATGTGTAGCATAAGTGAGTGCTGACAACTGTACTTTACTCCAGTTACCACTGCCATCAGTTGTAGCAGTACCTATAGATGTGTTATCTACATATACGGTAACGATACTGTTTAGTTCGGCTGTACCTGTATAAGTTGGGGTTGTAGAACTCGTGCTTGATGAATTTGCAGGCGTAACAACAACCGGGGCAGCCGGAGCTTGGCTATCAATGGTAGCATTGGTACCGTCAGCTGTAGTAGTGCTGTTTCCAGCATTATCAGTAGCGGTTACCGCTATGTTCCTATTTGTTATTTGATTGAGACTTCCTGCCGCAATTGTATAAGTTGCCGTCCAGGTGCCACTACTATTGGTGGCAACAACTGCTGTACCTCCACCAAACTCACTGAAGTTAACTATTACTGTAGAAATGACATCCGTATTGTTATCGCCAGCTGCCGTATTGTTCCAGTTGGCGGTTACTACATCGCCTATTTTATATGCGCCGCCAGTACCGCTGGCACCGCTGATACTGATTCTGGCATCAGTAACTGTTGGTGCCTGGTTATCCACGGTAGCATTAGCATCATCGACTGTAGTGGTTGGCCCGACTGAATTTGTTGCCGTTATTGAAATATTTCTGCTTGTGGCATCAATAGTGCCGGCGGTAATCGTAGAAGTTGCTGTCCAGGTTCCGCTATTTTCGCTAGCCGAAACTGCAGCACCGCCACCGAACTGGCTAAAGTCAACTGTTACTGCTGTGATACCCGAATTATTATCGCCGCTGGCTGTATTGTCCCAGGTTGCGGTTACAATATCCCCTATCTTGAATGCACCACCTGTGCCACTTGCGCCGCTAATGCTGATCTTCGCGGCTGTAACCGTAGGTGCTGTCGAGCTGCCCAGGTTAAATTGTGTAATATTGCTTGAACCGAAACCGTCTGCAAAATTTTGTGGCGTATTTGCACTTGAAGATGAAGTCCACCTACTTGAATTAATAATATCTGCGAGCCAATCTGCTTTCGAGCCACTGGTCATACCAGCTAATGGACTATAGCTTACATTAGGATATCTTGCTGCTGTAGATGTCAAGAAACCTATAGAGTTTCCAGCTGGCAAAGTACTCGGCAATTCACTATATATTATATTACCTTTAATCATATAATTACTACCGCTATTACTACCAGGATCTGTAGACCAACCGTTAGAACTATTGGCATTTGCAGAAGAGGTAATATTATTAAAGGCAAAAATAAATGTGGGTGTAGTGGCACTGCCCTGATAGATCAATAACTGGTCGCCAGTATCCTTATTCCAAGGTGCCGAAAACCCACCCGTTCCCCAACCAGTTGCTGTAAGTTCAGTGGTGGGTACAATTGTGCCATCGGGTTTAGACACACTAACTGTCTTAGTTGTAGTGCCGCTCGCATTTATTTTGAATACCATCACAGTGCCGGCTGGAATCAACGCTGATGGAACAAACTTAATAGTTCCATCCAAAGTAGCATTTGAGAAACTGCCTGGCGATCCATTTAACCAACCGCGGTCAGTAATAAAGATTACTTCATTTGCTGGTATGGGAGCCAATGCAACGATTGCAAATTGACGAGTTGGATCCGTAAAGTTAGATGGAGTACTATAGCCATCTGGACCGGCATTCATTCCTATAATGGCCAAATCCCCCGGTGCCAACTGCGCCTTAGCATTAGATAAACCCATCAACAATAATGTCACAATTGCAAATAGAAATGGAACAATGTTGTAAAATTTTCTCATATAACTACTTTTATAAATCTTCAATACTTGTGGTAGAAATAAAAAAGTATAACCGGGATTGAAGTTTACCGGTTATACTGATAAATGATTGTGATAAGTTGATTTTTTAATCTCTTGCAGGAAAAATTCCTTGTATACAAATCACATAATTAAGCGCCATAGAAGGCTGTCTGTTCTCGTGTACGGCAGGCGTAGCCGAGCCACTTGGCGCAATAACCATAGCCGTTAATTGAGGTCCCGTTACACTTTGTATACTAAGTGTACCATTGGCCATGGGTAACGGCTGTATAGGTGCCTGTGGTACACCATACAACATTTCTGATGATCCATTCGGGGCACCTAGAAGATTGCCGACCGGGCCGGGTTGATCATATTCATTAGGTGATACCTTCACAGTTACATTAGCTGTGCCAGCTGCAGGTATATAGCTTAAATTATGGATATGAGCCGCCATTTGCGACAGGTCGATTGTTACTGATTCTGTACCCTCTGATTCACCTATGTTATATGCTGAAAGCCCGGGCCCCTGACCTGCACCTACAATAGTTCTTCCCTGTAAATCAGGTAATTTAAATGTGCTTGTACCATCGCCGCCATAATTAGTACCAATTATTGAATATAATGCGGTATAGGTACGTATTGCTAAAGTTTGCCCGCCACAAATTGACCAGCTCATCGGTGCAAACGTTCCAGCGAACATCCTTACCTCTCCTATAGTTCCTTCCATTGTTGATAAAATTTAGTATGAATCAATTTATTTAGTTTCTCGAAGGGAAAAGTCCTTCTATACAAATGATGTAGTTTACAGCCAGTACCGGTTGTATATTATTGTGTGGCAAGCTACTTCCTGCTATACCGATGGTTACATTGGGTATTGGCGGTGAGAGGTTGCTAACCTGTGCAGCATTACTATTCAGGTCAACAAGATTTGGTGAACTTGCCAGACTAGCATATATATTATCAGTAGTGGATGTATCCTGCCCCAAGTAATTACCTACCGGACTATCCAAACCACCACCTGAAGCAACAGCATTTAATGAAATGTTTACTGATGCGGCGGTGGTACTGAAAGTAGGTGTAATTTGATGGTTATGTATTGGCAACTCCGATGAAGTTAGTGTATGACTTTCCTCTCCGTTTACCTGTCCTAATGGATAAGCGCTTAGGCCAGAACCTTGACCAGCTCCTACCACTATACGACTGGCAATGTTGGGTAAATTGAAAGCATTTACGCCATCGCCGCCATAAATGGTGCCGATTATTGCATATAAAACATAATATTGAGATAAGTCCATTTGTTGCCCTTGGCAAAACTTCCAGTTTATTGGTGCGAAAGTGCCTGCAAATGCACGGATTTCGCCAACTGTTCCTTCCATAATTATTTTATTAAGGTTTAGTGATTAATTTCTTGATGGAAAATATCCTTGTATACAGATAATGTAATTAAGTGCAATGCTTGGCATGATGTTATTATGCCCGGCACTGGCTCCTGCGGGTTGTAATGCAACAGTCGGATTGGGAATGTTAACATTTGTAACCTGTATACAATTATTATCTAAAGCGCTCAAAGTGCCGCCCGTAGCGTAATTGGTAAGCTGGCCGGATCCATCTTTACTGATAAAAGCATTTAGCCCATTATCTTGCGTACCTCCGCCAGGGTTGGCATAGAATGTAGCATTACCGATACCATTACCCGTTCCAGGAGTAACTGTGGCGGTATGCGTATGCGCAGGTATTTGGTTTACAGTAAGTGGTACCGTTTCTACGCCTATTTTTTGCCCTGGTGTATAAACAGACAAATTTGCACCTGCTCCTACACCTACTACTGTTCTGCTGCGTAAATCTGGCAACCCGAAAGTGGAGCGCCCATCACCACCGTACAAAGTACCTACTATGGCAAAAACTGCCTGGTTACTGTTCACGTTTAACAACTGGCCCTGGCAAAACGCCCAGTTTCTAGGTGCAAAATCGCCGGCAAAAATCCGGACTTCAGCAATTGTTCCTTCCATTGTATTTTAATTTAGGTTTATAAATTTCTCTCCTGCTTTTATGCCCATCTGGAAGAGCTTACTTCCTGAAAAATAGCCTTCGCGCATGTGCAAAATATTGATCTTTAAAAAACGATTTTCCCGACATGCTACAATCAATCCATAGAGTGTATCAGCATAAACTATAGTGCCGGGTTCTGGCTTCGCCCCTTCCGGTAACTGAATTTCTGCCGGTGATCCTTCCAGTATGCGCACTTCTGCATTTTTAATCCAGGCTGTGGCACCATCATATTTTGGGTTGGCTGCATTGATCAGACACTCTATTTCATCTGCAGAGTGCTGCTTCCAATTGATCGCAAGCTCCCGATGATCAGGTCTTTTTTCATACCTCGCCATATCTTCAGTATTTTCATTTTTAACAGGCAGATGGCTACTGTTATTCACCAGTATAGGTATTACATCTACAGCCATAAACCCTAAACGCTGGCAAAGCAACCCATAATTTTCACCTTTTATAATGGGTAGTTGATTTGACCACAAAACCGGGCCTGCATCTATATCTGCCGTCATTTGATGTACAGTCAGGCTTGCAAAGCGTTCATTGTTTCTGAGTTGCCAGAATATCGGATCAGCTCCACTATACTTTGGTAATTCACCAAAATGAAAATTGAAATAACCATGATGTACCATCTGAAGCATATCATCAGGAATTACCCAGGGAAAACCAAATACCCAAACCGCATCTACATCTGATGCCGTTAACCACTGTTGCATTTCCTGTTGCCAGGATATTTTATTCAACAGCAATACCTGATCAGTAGACAAACCCATAGCCAGCAGCGGTCCCAGCAATATTTTGCTGCTTCGCTTCAGCATAGCAACACCACCTAAAAGCCCCTGAGCAGCTAATGCCTGGACAGTTGGAAATGCGAGCGAATCTGAATTGCAAATAACCGCTATTTTCATACTATATGCCGAGATAAGGATTCATCCAAAAGGAAGAGGTTTGGCTGTTAATCCGCTGTACATCTTGATGATTAACATTAATCGTCTCCAGTTCACCGATCAACTGCCGGGATATTTCATCTTTGATTCCATTAAAAGTATTTTTGACCAGGTAAACCCTACTCTGCATCGCATTTGAGCGGGGTTCAATTTCAACACATCCCCGTGCCGTTTCAATGGCCGCTTCGGAAATGGCTTTTTGCAAAGATTTTCCGCCTTGGTCTTTAACCGCCTGAGCAATTAGCAGACCCGTTTCAAAACCAAACTGCGTAAAAGGATTTGCCATTACCTCACTGACTTCATCAAGCTGATCCTGTTTTAGTTCGCGGTTTAACGATAATGTAGTATAAACCTCAACTGGCTCAGATGTGGTAAATGGTTCCAGCAGAAACGGCAAACCAAGTAGCGGAGTTGTTTTATGCAAGCCCTGCTCCACATATTGTGTTAAGAAAATTTCAGCTTCTTTTCCGCAAAAAGTAGCCAGAATAAAATCAGGCTTGTAAATGTGTATATGCTCAAATACAGCGGCAATATCGCCGGTTTCTTTGGGGTTTGGTGTCGGTGCAATAGCAAATGGCATAGTTACCCCACCGGCTGCCGATTCCATACCAGCACTTAACATGCTTTGAAATGAATACCCACAGTCGTACAACCCAGATACATACATTCCTTTTTTACCAAAAGTTTGAACTCCCCATTGACCAATAGACCATAACTGCTGCCAGGTATGAATGGAATTCAGGAACATATAATCGTTAAACTTTTCAGGATCTGGCAAATGCTCACCTATGTTATTAATAATGAACGGCCGTTTAATATTTGCTATCTTTTCTGAAAGATCAATACCTACTTTATTGGAAACTATCCCAGTAATTACGTCGGCGTCATCAAAACCAACCAACTTGGTAATCGCAGCCTCAGCCAGTTCACGGGAACCTTGTCCGATAAATTCGGGCACAATTTCTAACTCAACCTCCTGGTTTAAATCCTTAAGTCCATTTTTTAACCCTGTACTAAAGTGCTTAGCCATAGGCAGGATACTTGAATTGGAAAGCAAAACGCCGACTGTTAATTTTTTAGTTGCCATTAAATTCTAATTAATTTGCCCACATTCGCAAAAGATTACTATAGTGTTGCTGTAATACAAGATATTCTTCTTCAACCAGTGCTTTGTTACGGAGATTTTCAGTGACCTGGAAAATTTCAAATAACATTTTTCTGTATACTGTTTCTTTAACCAGTGACTGCACCCAGCTTACCGCAACGTTTCGCTCGCCACGGGTAACTTCCCGTACGCGATGTAACTGGGTGCATGGATAGCAAATGGCGTCTCCCTTATTTAGCTTATATAATATATTACCATTCGCAGTCTGGAGTTCCAGTTCACCCCCATCATATTCTTCAGGATCATTCAGAAAAATGGTTAAGGCGATATCAGTGCGGATCATATTGCCCATAACCGGACTATCCACATGCCAGCCATAGTGCATGCCAGGCTTATAATTACTAATCACAAAGGGATGAATACTGTGTGGTAAGACCGCATTTCTGAATAAGGTATTGCGGTTGAGTGCAGCTAAAATATTTTGTTGAATGGCTGCGTGCTCCTGTGTTTGATGATTAAGCTGCAAGTTGCTTTTTACTTCTTTTGCAGCACTGTATGCCGTTAACCTACCGTCATCAAATGCCCCGGACTTAAGAAGAAAACTGATATCCTTAACTTCTGTTTCGCTAAGTAAATTTTGGATATGCAAATATGTACCATTCAAAATACAATTATCTTTCACATATCCGTTTGGGGATTGAGAGTTCATGAAGAGCGCTTTGGTTAGATTAGTGTAAATCTATTAATAACTTTTTATATCCAATGTCATATCTGTCGAAATAATTTGACATAAGTCAACAACTTTATTGAATAGGTGATCTACTTTAATAGACGCAAATCTCAAAATCATTTCAAAATTCTTTCTATGTTTATGCTCGGATTTCCCACATTTAATAAAAATAAGTATCAATGGACACCTATATTCTGGGAACAGGCTTATCACACGATGGATCAACAGTTTTGTTAAAAAACGGCAAAATTATAGTTGCTATTGAAAAGGAAAGGCTGAGCAGAATCAAGCATGACGGAGGTAATGATTTTGACACCGTACAGTATTGCCTTGATTTTGAAGGAATTAATGCCAGTGATTTAACATTAATTGTGCAAGCCTCAAACTTTGAAAATAATATATCACCAAACCAATATGCCGGACGCCGGTATTTCGATAAGCATATTCAAACCCCTGTGGTCACCCTTTCTCACCATCTGGCACATGCCTGGAGCGCAGTAGGCATGTCTCCGTTCAAAGAATGTAATATAATGGTAGTTGATGGTGCGGGCAGCCCTTACAACCAGTGTTTAGATCTCGAAGGCGCAAAGATTCCACCCTACCTATTTAGTAGTGGAATGTATTGTGAAAAAGACAGCTTTTATTATTTCGACGGAAAAGATTTGACTACGCTGTTTAAAGATTTTTCTGAGGTTAAGTTACATCAGAGCAGGGCTTCATTAAAATTACCAACCAATTATCATTCCATAGGCGGACTTTATCATGCAGCCAGTCATTATTGTTTTGGCAACCTGAATGATGTTGGGAAACTGATGGGCTTGGCGCCCTACGGCATTTTGAATGGGAAACCACCACTATTTAAACTTGAGAATGGGTTAATAGAAGTACTTTATGAAAATGTTGATTTGTATTTCAAAAAGCCTTCATCAGGATATGATGCTTTTAAAAAAGATTTTACCCACTATGCCGACATTGCACGCTGGGTACAGGATGAAACTGAAAAGGCAATCATTTATCTCTTTCAGGAACGATCTAAACTTCGGCCACATGCCAATTTTGCTTATGCCGGCGGAGTGGCCTTAAATGCTGTGGCCAATTATAAATTACGCCTTTCGGGCATTGTAAAAAATCTATACACCCAGCCCGCAGCGGGAGACAACGGACTGGCTATTGGCTGTGCCTATTATGGCTGGCATAAGATCCTGGGCCAGCCGAAAGCAACCATTCCTGATCAAGTTTTTTTCGGACGTGAATACTCTACTGATGACGTGGAACAAGCCATAGTAAATGCCGGAATTAGTGATAATCCAGTATTTTCGATCAAACAAACCCTAGATTTTGTTTCCCTTACAGCTGCCGAACTTGCACGTGGCAAAGTGGTAGGCTGGTTTCAGGGTGGGGCCGAATTCGGTCCCAGAGCATTAGGGCATCGGAGCATATTGGCAGATCCGCGTATTAAGGGTATAAAAAACCACATTAACAGCAAAATAAAATTCAGGGAAGATTTCAGGCCTTTTGCTCCGTCGGTAAGAATTGACGATGTACAAAAATACTTTATCCATGGCTGGGAAAGCCCATACATGATATTGATTGATGAGATAAAACCTGAATGGAAAAATCAGCTTGATGGTATTGTTCATCAAGACGGTACCTGCCGGGTACAAACCGTAACCAGCGCTTTCAATCCTGATTTCTATCAGCTCATTGGTGATTTTGAAGCAAAAACAGGTATCGGCGTTTTATTAAACACATCCCTCAACCGTAAAGGGATGCCCATAGTGGAAACACCTGCCGAAGCTTTATCGCTTTTTTTATCCGGCGCAATAGATGTATTGATATTAAATAATTTCATAATCTGCAAAAAACCATGATTTGCTTCTCTAAATTAAACCTCAACATTGACATTCATTCGCTCCAGCATGAATTGAAAGATCTATTAACCGGCAATACTTGGATGCCGCATTACAATACTGCCGATTATGTAGGTAACTGGCATGTTCTACCTTTGCGTACACCTGGTGGAAACAGCGATAATCCTTTTGCGGATCTTTTTAACCAAAAAAGTTTTGAAAATACAGCGTTATTAAACAAACTACCTGAAACCAGCCGCTTTTTAGAGAAACTTGACTGTGAAAAACTTTCTGTGCGGCTGTTAAATCTTCGCGCAGGATCGGTCATTAAAGCACACAGGGATATTGAACTGGCCTTTGAACATGGAGAAGCACGTTTGCATGTGCCCATATTCACTAACCCAGGTGTTGAGTTTTATGTAGATGAAGAGCGCATTATGATGAACGAAGGCGACTGCTGGTATATTAATGCGAACATAAAACATCGTGTGGCAAATAATGGCAATGCTGACAGGATACACCTGGTTATTGACTGTAAAGTAAACGATTGGCTTACCAAGCTGATTATTTCGGGTATAAAAAAAACAGTTTTTTTAAAAAAAGACCCGGAAACCGCACAGCAAGTAATTGAAAGCCTGAGAATGGCAAACACAATAAATTCAAATCATCTGGCCAATCAAATGGAAAAGGAACTGAACACGAACCAATTGACCGCCAAACTGCTAAATTTTATTTCCGAAATTGGTTTACAATATCAATTGGACCCCATAACTGAAGAAACGTTTTTGCCGGGCCTTAAACTTCGTGGCGGGATATTAATTGTAGATACCGAAAAACTATTGTACCCGGGCGACATTTTACATGAAGCAGGGCACCTGGCATGCATGCCGGCTGAAATACGCATGGATATGAGCGATTCGCTACCAAGCAACGACCTCAACAACGGTGGCGAAATGATGGCTATAGCCTGGTCATATGCTGCAGCTGTGCATTTGGATATTGATCCTCATATCGTATTCCATGATAAAGGATATAAAGGCGGAGGCCAAAGCCTTGTGGATAACTTTACCCAGGGCCATTTTTTCGGCGTTCCTTTATTGCAATGGAACGGAATGACCTATCCTTCAGGTCAGGAAGGTAGTTTGTCTTTCCCGCAAATGATGAACTGGACATGTAAGCAAAATATGTATATCAACCATACAGCAAAGGAATAAAGATGACATCAGATTTTACTTTACCACAATCAACAGCAATCAGCACTTCGGGCCTGATGCACCTGAAGCGTTTTTGGGGCAAGGTGATACTTAGAAGAGTCAACCAGTTTGATGATGAACTGTAAAAAAAAGAATGGCAACTGGATAAAACCTTATTGAGTGTATTGGGGCTTGGCCTTGAACAAACGCTTGCTTATTTTTTTTCAGTCTGCTCCTTCATTTGAGGCTCCGTTATTTTAATCTTTATATCTAGTTTTTAGCATGCCAATTTTAGTTTAAAATGATCATAAACATATTGGTTAGCATTTCCAAAAGAAAAACAAATAAGCTTTTAAACAAAAAAATATAAGAATATAATCTTTTAAAATTTTGATTTATCTCTCTATACTCCTAAGCGCTTTAAAAGCTTTTTTTCCATAATGTTTTTCTGGTTTTTAATCTGCCGGATGACCTGCATAGCGACATCCAGCGGCGATATCAGAAAATAAAAAGACTGCGAGAAGGAAGTTATATAAAAGACCGAGAGGCTTTTTTTGATTCTGAGATTTAGATTCTGCTCTTCACTTAGATATTATTAAACAAAAAGTAATCCATCCATCATCAAATTTATGATATACTTTACAAACCATTTTGTAATGGGCTTGTTGTTTCTATCTTTGTACCCGGTCTTGGCATTGCCACATTCGGGACTTGGGGCGAATTTTAAAAAGCAGATGTTTAGTAGAAAAATTCGCCGTTTCGAAACAAATTGCCTTTAAACATTCTAACATAAGAAACTAACATGTCTGACGAGAAAATAATCTTTTCAATGGCAGGAGTAAATAAAATTTACCCTCCACAAAAACAGGTTTTAAAAAATATTTACCTTTCTTTCTTTTACGGAGCCAAAATCGGGGTTATCGGTTTAAATGGTTCTGGTAAGTCATCTCTTTTAAAAATCATTGCTGGTTTAGATAAATCTTACCAGGGCGAAGTCGTTTTCTCTCCTGGTTATTCGGTGGGTTATTTAGCGCAGGAGCCGATCTTAGACCCGGAAAAAACCGTTCGCGAGGTAGTTGAAGAAGGCGTTGCCGAAGTTACTGCCATTTTAAAAGAATACGAAGAAGTGAATGAGGCCTTTGGTTTGGAAGAAAACTATTCTGATCCAGACAAAATGGATAAGTTAATGGCCAGACAGGGTGAACTTCAGGATAAAATCGATTCTTTAGGTGCCTGGGAAATTGATTCGAAATTAGAAAGGGCCATGGACGCCTTACGTTGTCCTGATCCGGATACTAAAATCGGAGTATTATCAGGTGGTGAGCGCCGCCGGGTGGCCATGTGCCGTTTATTGCTTCAACATCCTGACGTATTATTATTGGATGAGCCTACCAACCACTTGGATGCCGAAAGTATCGATTGGTTAGAACAATTCTTACAAAATTACGAAGGAACCGTTATTGCAGTTACTCACGATAGGTATTTCTTAGATAACGTTGCCGGATGGATTTTAGAGTTAGACCGTGGCGAAGGGATTCCTTGGAAAGGGAATTACAGTAGCTGGTTAGATCAGAAAGCAAAACGCTTATCGCAGGAAGAGAAAACAGAAAGCAAACGCCAGAAAACATTAGAGCGTGAGTTAGAATGGGTACGTATGGCACCAAAAGCGCGTCATGCAAAATCTAAAGCGCGTTTAGCCAACTACGATAAATTAGCTTCAGAAGATGGCAGAGAAAGAGAAGATAAATTGGAACTTTTCATTCCTGCTGGGCCTCGTTTGGGTAATGTGGTAATTGAAGCAACAAACGTTACCAAAGCTTATGGCGACAAAGTATTGTTCGATAATTTAAACTTCTCTCTTCCTCCTGCAGGTATTGTAGGTATTATTGGCCCCAATGGTGCAGGTAAAACCACTTTATTCCGTTTAATTACCGGACAGGAAGAAGCAGATGCTGGTACTTTCCGCGTAGGCGAAACCGTTGAACTGGGTTATGTAGATCAGATGCATAATGATTTAGATGCCGATAAAACGGTATATGAAAACATTACCGATGGATTAGACAATATACAATTGGGTACTAAAGCCGTTAACGGACGTGCTTATGTTTCAAAGTTCAACTTTAATGGTGGCGATCAACAGAAAAAAGTTGGCATTCTATCGGGTGGTGAGCGTAACCGTGTACACCTGGCCATTACCTTAAAAAAAGGGGCCAATGTATTGCTACTGGATGAGCCAACCAACGATATCGACGTAAATACCTTACGTGCATTGGAAGAAGCTTTAGAAAACTTTGGCGGTTGTGCTGTGGTAATCAGTCACGACAGGTGGTTCCTGGATAGGATCTGTACACACATCCTTGCTTTCGAGGGCAACTCTGAAGTTTATTTCTTCGAAGGTAACTACTCAGATTATGAAGAAAACCGCAAGAAACGCTTGGGTGATGTTACCCCAAAACGCATCAGATATAAAAAATTAGATTAATAAAAAGTCCTGATAAAAATCGGGGCTTTTTTGTTTGAGATGATTGCGTTAATAAAAAATTATTAATTTTCTTTGACTGGAAATATTCTTAGAAATTGAAAATAAATTAGCATAGATATAATATAAGATATAACTTAATCGCATCTAAAGTTTCAATTATTTAAATGTGTTACTGTTCTCAAAGAAGTCAAGTTTTAAAAACTTGACTTCTTTTATGCATACCATTATATAGTTGGCTGAAAAGGATTTGGCCTTTGGTTTTCTTTTGCTTTGCGTTTTCCCCTGAAAAAGAAATACAGGTTGATAAATAGCATAATGCCCAGATAAATGGCAAAACCACCTATTTTAGAACTTAGCGCTTCAACTAAACTGCGGTAATCATTTGCACTGATGGTAATCTTCATAATCAACAATGCAAAACCAACATTGAGCAGGTAAAAGCCTGTTTCGAAAAGTTTGTTCGTTGCGTTGGCAATCTCTTCCCTTCCCTTAAAAATATCAAGCATATATATTTTACTGTTTTTGAACAGCGTTTTTGAAACATAAAATGTCAAAAAAAGTGCAATTGGTAAATAAACTGCATAGCCGATTAAAATTTTTGTCGTTTCCATAATGAAAAGTTTAAGTTGTTATTTTATTAATTTATGAATGGTTTTGGTAAGCAAATAAATATTTAAATAATGAAGGATCGATAGGATGCAAACAATAGTCGCCACTTTTACCGCCATCACTTCTACAAGCTGCTGCGATGAAAGAATCGTTTCCCACCCTACCAATGTCATGGCGCAATAGCCAATATTGACCAGGTAATAAGAGACCAACAGTGACTTATTAATTTGTTGACAAAGATCCAGGTGATCGGGAATGAGTTCGGCTACGAAGATATTCCCATTGCGGTAACATACCTTCCCTACCACTACGATGATGAATACGATAACCGTTATAAAGATGGCATATCCGAGTATATTGTAGTCCATAACCAACAATTTAAATTATTTAACTTTCAGTAAAAATTGAAAATACAAATTAAAAAAATAAGCCTGTTTTAAGGCATTGTGTAAATCTTTTTATCTCATTTCCCCTTTCACGATGTAAAAGTAAATTAAATTTATTAAACTTTCAAATATTACTGAAAATTAATTAAAAACAAAATCACATGTCATTACGAAGGCAATGAAGGATTTTATTAGTTTCCGATTTATTAAAGATTCTTCACTGCGTTCAGAATGACAGCAAAGGAAAGGCAGTTTTAATTTCTGCAGTTGCTCCATCAAGCTATCGTCGTTTCGAGCGGACATTAGGAGCTATCGAGTGCAACGAAGTCGAGAACCACGGCGTGATCAGCGAAGCTAAATCTATTGAAGTAAATCTCTCCGTTTCGCTGCGCTTCAGTCGAGCAACTTACCCCAGTATTTGAAAGCCTTCAAATACTATAAAAGAACTTTTCACTATTGATTTCAACTTTACCAAAAGATTTTTCACTGCGTTCAGAATGACATAAACAAGAAAGTTGGTTCAGTTTTAAGGTAGTCAGGCTTCTACAAAACGCTAACCAATAAACTAATGACTCATGAACCAATGAACTTTCTAGTGCCAGTTTTTCAAAGCCTTCTTGATCGCCACATCCGTTACCCCTTCCATTATTTTATAACCGGCAAGGTTAGGGTGAACCCCATCAACCGTTAGTTCGGCACGCTGTCCTTTTCTTTCATCTACCAAAGGCGTCCAATAATCCAATATGGTATAATTTCTTTCTTTGGCATAAGCTTCAATTTTTTCGTTTAAATCAACAATGATATCAGCTGCCTTAATCTGCTTATTCCATGGATATTCATAAACAGGCAAATATTTGCAAAGTATTACCTTAATATGGTGTAACCTTGCCAGTTCTGCCATCGATTTAATATTATCTATAATCTTATCTATTGTCACATGGCCTGTATTGCCTGCAATGTCATTACTACCTGCCAAAATAATCACTGCTTTTGGCTTAAGGTTAATCACATCCTGCCGAAAACGGATCAGCAGTTGCGGTGAAATCTGCCCACTTATTCCCCTATCCACATAAGTATTCCGGCTAAAATATTCAGGATCTTTCTGTTTCCAGAATTCGAAAATAGAACTTCCTAAAAAAACAACCCTTTTTTCTTTTCTGTTTGGTGGTGGTAAAAGCTTATTTTCTTTCTGATACTTCGTTAACGCGGCCCAATCGTCGGCAAAATTTTCTTTTTTGGGTTTATTGTTTAACGAATCTACTTTCTGATCCTGCGCGAATAAAGCATGGCTAGAAATCAGTAAAATAAAAAACAGGATTTTATTCATAAGGTAAATTGCAAAATATAACGAAACACTAAACTAAATAATCTGGGTTTAACTATTTATTCTTCAGTATTAATGTTACTGTTCAATCTGCCTCTTTTACCCCCAAACTGGCTGAGGTTATAACTTAATGTTGCCTGTATAAAACGGCTGATAAACCTTGTTCTGTTCTCAGAAATAGAATTGTTGGTAATGCTTGTGCTGAATAGTGCACCCTGATTAAACAAATCGTTCGCCTGGACAGCGAAAAGTAAATTATTACCTTTCAGGAAAGAAGTATTCAATCCCATATTTACCAATAAAGGGTTTCCGGCATATAAACTATATCCAAAATTTAAGCTTTTAGAAGCCGATGCGTTTACCCTGAAGCGTTTACCGGGAATCCAGCTTGCACTTCCACTCAAGGCCACAACCTGCACATTTTTGATATTCTGGTTCATTACCGAATAGGTATTGGAACTGAAGCTATAAGATGCACTGGTATTGAAAGCATATTTTTCCTGGTTGAGGCTAAATTTAAAACCATTAGAAACATTGATTCCACTACTGCGGTTAAGTACATTATCGGTGTAAAAAACATTGTGGCTGTAGGCAATATTTCCGTTTATGGATAGGGAAAGTTTATTCTCCAGCACCCTTTTGTTTATGGAGTAATTAGTGCCGATATTATAAATGCCGTTCACATTCTCATAAGTGGTTTGCTGTTTCAAACTGTTTAGCGTATCCCGAAGAAAAACAGTATTGCTCACCACACTATTAATAGCAAAGCTACCTGATAAACCTGCCATAATGCTCAAGCCCGATTTAAGCCCAAATTTATTATAGCTAAAATCAGCCGTATGACTCGATGTTGCTTTAAGATCTGGGTTACCGATAATCAGGTTCTGCACATCATTATTATTCCTTATAGGTTGCAGTTTGTTAAAATCGGGTGAAGTGGTATAGCCATTGTAACCAAAACTCAGGTTTCCGTTATCTTTAACCTGATAGCTTAAATTTGCCGAAGGAGAAAAATTTAACTGGTAGTTTTTAAGCTCCTGCCCTGTATTTTGGTACTTTCCAATGATGATACTCGGCGAAAAATTTAGCCCAAAATTATAGCTGATCCGGTTGCTGTTGGTATTATAACCGACGCTGATGTTCTGGTTAATGAAATTGGATACGTAATCCTGTCCCAAGGAATCGACCACAAATCGATTTCCTAAAGGATTGGTCACCGTAGTAGTTTGCAGATTGCGGCTTCTGCTTACTGAAAAGCGGTAGGAAAAGTTGATAAAACTATATCCACTAGTATCATTTGCCCTTTTTAAGGAGTTTGAAAACTGGATATTTCCGCCGAAGTTCGAATTTGCAGTATTGTTATCCACCAAACGGTTCAATAATGAATCTTTAACCAGTACATTGGTAGTTTCGTTGTAATAACGGATGATATCGTTAATGGTACTGTTGCTATTTCCGGCACTGCTGCCAAAATTGAAACCCATAGAAAGCGAACGCTTGTTACTAGCCAAACGCCGCGACCAGTTTATGCTTCCGTTAAGATCTGGATTGCTATTGCGGGAACCTGAATTGGAAATAAGGTCCTGCTTGATATAGCCTGTTTTATTAGAGGTAGAAAAAGCATCGTTCCTGGTATCGGCCAAAGAGCCAGCCAGGGAAGCATTGAAATAATTCTTTTTTGTAGCTCCGTTTAATCCCAGGTTAATGTTATTGGTCAGCGATTTGGAATTATTAGCACTTTCCCTTAAGTCGTTGATGGTTCCCTGCGGATTAAATGTCTCAAGGTAATTACTCTGAATAGATTTACTGGTTCCGTTACTGAAATCATAACTGCCATTAACACTAAATTCTTTCGATATTTTATCTCTGATATTACCTTTTAAGGCTCCATTATTCAATTTAGCAAACTCATTATTGGTAATGCCGTAGCGACCGCCAAAACCAATCTGTTTTGTTTTTTTCCAGATACTGCCGTTGGTTCCGAGGTTATGCGCATTATTGGTGGCAGAATTCACACTTATTCCCCCAAAAACGCCCTTATCCATACCAGGCTTGGTAACCAGGTTCAGCATTTTTTGAGGAGTACCGGTTTTAATCCCGGTAAAATTCGCTTCATCACCATAATCATCAATCACCTGTAGCTTGGCAATGATATCTGCCGGTAACTGCCTGATGTAATCTTCTACATTGCTGGTAAAAAAATCTTCGCCGTTAACCCGCAGCTTGGTCATTTTTTTTCCCATTGCCGTAACAGCGCCTTTATCATCAACCTCAATGCCCTGTAACTGCTTTAAAAGATCTTCAACCTTGTCGTTTTCCCTAATGGTATAGGCTCCTGCATTGTATTCTATGGTATCTTTTTTAATTTTGATAGGGTCTACTTTTACTTTAACCTCTATATCATCAAGGCGAATGCTTTCTGTTTTGAGCACAATCGGATCCAGATCGGAACTTTTTTTGGAAGATTCGATTTCGTAGAGCGATGCGTAAGGTTTGTAGCCCAATGCAGTAATGGAAAGATAGAATTTATTTCGGGTTACTTTTGTAAATACAAAGTTTCCCTTCGCATTAGAATTTGAGCGGAGGGTATCTTCATCAGTAATCAATCGGATATTTACGCCTTCGATGGGCTTCTTTAGAGAATCGATTACATTACCACTTATTTTAAACTGAGACTGAGAGAGAGCGTTAAAGGAAAATGTGATCAGTATAAAAAATAATAAAAAGCATAAATTATTGCTTTTTCTCATCCCTCGGACCTCTTTTATAAATTACAAGACCATTTAAAAAATTGCGCAGAATCTGATCGCCGCAAGGTTTAAAATTCTCGTGATCTTCGTTTCTGAAAATATCACCCAGCTCTGCCTTTGTCACTTTAAAACCCACCAAATCGCAGATGGTAATAATATCTTCTGTTTTAAGTGATAAGGCTACTCTAAGTTTTTTTAATATATCGTTATTGCTCATTGCTAATTTGTAAGGATTATAATGTTTTAATGTTGCAAAATGCTTATTTTTTTTGATTAGCTATCCAGACTTCCGACTGCGGGCTTATCTGCTAACTTGCTATCTCTAATTTAAGTTTCTTTCCTTTAATTTTTTCGCCGTTTAGTTTTTTTAACAATTGGGTTATTTTACTTCGTTTTACAGCTACATAACTGGTTGTATCTTTAACTTCTATCAGTCCTAAATCGTCTTTTACCAGATCTCCTTTTTGTAAAAACAGGCCCACAATGTCAATTTTATTAATTTTATCTTTCTTACCATGAGCCAGGTATAACGTTACCCAATCACTCTCTTGTGGTAAAACATACCGGTCTTCCAAAACTTCCTCCTCAATATCATCCGGCAGGTATTTGTAGTTTTCTTCGCTGGTTAAAATGGCGTAGGCTGTTCCTTTTGCATGCATGCGCGCCGTGCGACCATTGCGGTGAATATAGGCATCTTCGGTATATGGCAATTGATAGTGTACAATATGTTCCACTTCCGGGATATCGAGGCCACGTGCTGCCAGATCTGTTGTGATTAAAATCCGATGGCTACCATTTCTAAATTTAAGCAATGCCTTTTCGCGATCAAATTGCTCCATTCCGCCATGAAAAACATCGTGTCCTAAACCATTTTCGAATAGTAAATCACTTATCCGATCTACCGTTTCCCTGTGGTTACAGAATACTAATGTATTTTTACTGCCTATTTTACTCAGTAATCTGAATAGATAATCTAACTTATCAGCTGCAGGTACTGTTATTTTTTTGAGTTCTAGATCTGGTTTTGCTTCTATATTTTTTGAATAGTCAACTTCAACAGGTGTATTTAACTTTACAAAAGCCGGAATTTCTTCCATTTTGGTGGCAGAGGTAAGTATACGCTGTTTTAAAGAAAGCAGCGATCCAATGATATAAGACATATCATTTTCAAAGCCAAACTCCAGTGCTTTATCAAATTCATCTAAAACTAAGGTTTCTACAAAAGATTCGTCAAAGTTCTGATGCTCTAAATGGTAAGCGATCCTGCCAGGTGTTCCGATCAGGACAGCTGGTGGGTGTGCGAGGTTGTTTTTTTCGATCCTTACCGCATGACCTCCGTAACAGCAGTTTACCTTAAACGAAGTGCCCATTTGTTTAAAAACCTGCTCAATTTGAAGTGCAAGTTCTCTTGAAGGGACCAGAACCAAAGCCTGTACGCCTTTAACTCCCGTTTTTAAATTGGAAAGCAAGGGCAATAAAAAGGCCAACGTTTTCCCTGAACCCGTTGGCGCTATTAATATTACATCTTTACCGGTCTTAGCTGCTTTTACAGAAGACTCCTGCATCTCATTAAGTGCAGAAATGTTTAATTTTTTTAAGGCATTTTCCATCATTCCGCCATAAAGGTAATCATTTCTCTTCAGGGCGAAAACGGTAGCCTTAGTTAGGATTTTAAAAATCTGCTCCGCAGCTTCCGAAGGGTAGAAAAGTTGAGTCTTTTATCAAGCAACATTAACATGCTGCCGCGTTTAGACATTGAAGATAATACCTTTTCATTAACGGCATCAACCGAAGATAAGATTTTGTCTGCCAGTTCATCTACAAATTTATTCGCTCTGCTATTTTGTAATAACTGGAGCTCTTGAATTAATTCTGCTCTCATAATTAAGAATTTTAAATGATTGTATAAATATTAACGGACCGAATAATAATTTGTTTCAACAAATTAGAAGTTCATGCAAAAAATTATGACTAACTTGTTGATAACTAACTTTTTGTTAGCAAATAAACAACCTTGGCTTAACACATATTTAATTTTTAGCGCTTATTTTTATAAAAACCTGATTACCATTCGTTAACCTCAAAAAATACAATGTATGACGTGGAAAAAATTTAGTGGTGAAATTATTCAATCTTCAATCCTCGAAGAAGTAGAAAATGCGATTATCAGAGAAAGTGAAAATGGCTTTAAACTTAAAGTTTGCATCGGTACCGATTCGCAGGTAAAAGGTGCAGTAACTGATTTCGCAACTGTGATTGTGCTCTTAAGAGAACATCATGGCGGTTTTATGTACATCCATCAGGAAAAGAGTACGCAGCAGGTAAGCATCAAAGAAAGAATGTTAATGGAAGTACAGAAATCTATCGAAACCGCTTATTCCATTTGCGATTTACTTGACATTTATGATGTGGCTTTAGAAGTACATGCAGATATCAATACCAGTCCGTTATTTAAATCCAACAAGGCGCTAAATGATGCCATGGGTTATATTTTAAGCATGGGTTTTATTTTTAAGGCTAAACCGGAAGCATTTGCAAGTTCTACATGCGCAGATAAAATGGTGCATTAGGACGGAAGATATAGTTAGTCAGGAAGTCCGTGGTCGGAGGTCAGAAGCCTAGTGTCACCATTTCAAATAATCGGGAATAAGCTTTAGATTAGCTTCGTTGAGCACTATGTTATTTCCGTCCGCAACTACCCTTTGACACGTTTTTATTAGAATTATTTAAGGCGTTATGCTGGCTTGCTCTGAAAAAGAATAGGCTTCTCCGAAGCACGTCCGTCAATCCCAAGAGCCAGGGAAATCAAAAAACAGGTGCACAACAGAACAATTAGCTCTACCAAACCTCAAACGCAGTGGTTTTGTGTTTCAAAGTTTGCAAAAACTTTCAGGTAGCACAACAAACACAAAACAAAGTGCCGCTGTTTTTTGATGTGTATTGGGATTGTGCAAAAGGCTCCTTGCCTGGATTGACGAAGCATTTTTGCATACTTTTGATGCCTCAAAAGTTTGATGCCGTGCGGCACAGAGCACTAAAAATAATTTCAGTTTTGTGTCCACAAAGTAGGCATTCGCGGAATGACGAATCTATAATTCCTAGCGCTGCGCTTTATCTGTATAAACTATGCGGTTAAACCCAACAAAACCGCATCTTTGTTGTTGTAATTTAAAACAAATACTTGAAAACATATAGATTAGAATTTACGCAGAAACTTCCAATAGATTTAGCTACTGCATGGGACTTTTTCTCTTCGCCCTTAAACCTGGCAGAGATTACCCCAAAAGACATGACTTTTGATGTTACCTCGCCAAATATGGCCAACACTAAAATGTATCCGGGTTTAATTATCACCTACAAAGTTTCTCCTTTATTTGGTATTAAATTGAGCTGGGTCACCGAAATTACACATGTAAAGGATAAAGAATATTTTATAGACGAACAGCGTTTCGGCCCATTTGCTTTCTGGCACCATCAACACCATTTCGAAAAAATAGACGGAGGAGTTTTAATGCACGATACTTTGCACTATAGCATAGGCTGGGGGCCGATTGGAAGCATCGCAAATGCGGTAATCGTGAATAATAAAATCAACGGGATTTTTAAGTTCCGTTATCAGAAAGTTGAAGAACTTTTCGGTAAGTTTTAACCTAAAGCTTTTACCATTTTTTGGCAGAAATAGTTTCAGTTTTCTCCTTGGCTTTCTCTACCTTACTGGTTGCTAAATACTTTTTAAAATCATCGCCAAACTTTTCTATTTTGTTATAGGCGCTATTTAAAATATCTTTCCATGCACCAGCACTAAGTTTACCTGGTGTACGCTCTAAAGGCACACCAATTTTTGTAGTGGGCACAAAATTTCCGTAACGATCGCGCTGGTATGGGATGTACAGTAAATCAGTTAACCAAAACCTGTATTTGCCATTACGTACCTCAAAAACAAAATTATAACTCACTTCTCCGCTTGGGTGGCCGGCCACTAAAATGGTCTTGTCAATTACCATAGTTCCTTTGGCCAAAATAGAAGTATCGGTAGTGCTTTCTGCATTCATCGATTTTTTATAGGCCACATTAACAAAAGATTTAGCCCTTTGCAACAATGTATCTTTACTCAACGATTGAGAATCTACCACTTTATAGTAAATAAATTTACCGTTATCATCTTTAGAAAACTGTTTTTGCTGTGCAGAAAGATCAATCGAAAAAGCGACTAAAAAAATCAGGATAATGTATTTCATCAGAATGGATTAATGTACGAACTGAATATTAAAGGTACTAAAAAGCCGTTCCGATTGTATACCGGAACGGCTTAATATTAAAATTTTATTCCTTAAAAAGCGTAAACTGCTGCTAAAGAGAACTGACCTGCATTTGGAGCTAAAGCACCACTCTTGTTAAAGAAAGGCTTATCGCTATTGTGATCTAACCTTACCTCAGGGATAAAAGTTAAACCACCTGATTTAACATTGGCGGTAAGCGTTAACCCTGTAGTAGAAGTAGCAGCAGTAGTACCGAAAGCCTTAGCTTTATAATACTCTCCTCTTAAACCTATTGTAACAGCATCAGCTACTGCATATTGAGGATATAACGCAGCACCCGCATAACTTCCCTGTACCGAACTATCTTTAATATCATAATTAGCTGCATTTAAACCCAATTTAAATTTCTCTGTAATTTGATATGAAGTAGTTAAATCCACAATAGTTCCGTATCCACCAAATCCAGCACCCGATAAGGCGTTGATATAAGCGGTCCAGCCTTCAACCGGAGCAATCATTAACTGCCCACCAATAGCCGAAACACCTCTCGAAGCAGAATAAACATTCCAATCGTTAAATAAACCAGCCATTAAACTTACTTTATCACTGAATTTATAAGTGGCTTTAATACCCGCATTCTGGAATGGACCATTTGTAAATAAGTACGAAGTAGAGTAGTTGAAGTTACCAACCGGAGAAATTACTTCATAACCTATAAATGTACCCATATAACCTGCTGTCATCGAAAATTTATCGGTAAAATCGTAGTTAACATATAAGTTTTGAATATGAAAAGACGAAGCAGATGGTACATCATTAACTGCAGCATCTGGTATAGATTGGCCTTGCCCGCGAGGACCAAAAGACAACTCTCCTACAAATGAGGCCTTTCCTGTTTTTTTCTTCAAAGCAATATCGATCATTCCTAAAGAAACCGAGTTATGATCAGTAGCAAACGATGTTATAATATTATTACCCTGTTTAGCAAAGTCATATTTAAAATACGTATCTACCGATCCTGAAATTTCAAGTGGTGATGTTGTGGTCTCTTGAGCCAGGGCACACGTAGTGCTGGCCATTGCAAAAATAGCGGTTAAAAGTTTCTTCATGTTTGAGCTTGATTTGAGTTTAGATATATAAAATCCTTAAGAAATTGGTTCTGTTAATGGACTGTTTTTTTCGATATAGATCGCTCTCTCCTCTACCAGTAAAGTACCTTGAGAGTATTTCTCATCATGTTGAGAAGCATCAAGACCTAGTTCTTCTTCTTCTTCAGAAACCCTGATTGGATTGATCAGATTTACCAGTTTGAAAATTACAAATGATACAACAAAACTGAATATGATTACAATCACCGCACCTTTTAATTGTGTGATAAAGAAAGTCGGGTTGCCATAAAATAAGCCATCAGCACCCGCAGCATTTACCGTTTTTGTAGCAAAAACACCCGTTAACAACATCCCAACGATACCACCTACACCGTGGCAAGGAAAAACATCCAATGTATCATCTAAACTGGTTTTTTGTTTCCATGAAACCACAAGATTGGAGATTACTGCGGCAATAGCACCAATAAATATACTTGATGAAATGCTTACAAAACCTGCACCTGGTGTAATGGCTACTAAACCAACTACTGCACCGATACAAAAACCCAATACTGAAGGTTTTTTACCTCTTGCTACATCGAAGAACATCCACGATAACCCAGCAGCACCAGCAGCGGTATTTGTAGTTAAAAATGCAGAAACAGCTAAACTACCTGCGCTTAATGCAGAACCGGCGTTAAAACCAAACCAACCGAACCATAATAAACCCGTACCAATTAATACATAAGGGATATTAGCTGGCGGAACTTCTTTATGCTCTAAGTGAGATTTTCTACGTTTTAAAACCAATGCACCAGCTAAAGCGGCCATACCTGCAGAAATGTGCACTACAGTACCACCAGCAAAATCAAGCACGCCCATTTTAAACAAGAAACCTTGTGGATGCCATGTCCAGTGTGCTAACGGTGAGTAAACAAATATGGCGAATAAAACAATAAACAAAATATAAGAAGTAAAACGGATACGCTCAGCAACGGCCCCAACTACCAAACCTGGTGTAATGATGGCAAACATTAATTGAAACACAGCAAACAAAGAAAGCGGAATAGTTAAGTCTGCTCCTCCCTGAAGATGTGGTGCTCCTGAATTTACACCTTTAAAGAATAGGAATGTGGAAGGGTTTCCAATAAAACCGCCAATGGTATCACCAAAAGCCAAGCTAAAACCTACAACTGTCCATAAAACCGTGATTACTCCTGCCGCTACCACACTTTTAATCATGGTAGACAATACATTTTTACGATGAACCATTCCACCATAAAAGAATGCAAGGCCTGGAGTCATTAAAAACACTAGTGCAGCTGCGATTAATATAAATGCAATGTCTGGTCCACTATACTTACCTTCATCAAAATTAGGAAGAAGCGGAATAAATAGAGCGAAAATTGCGACAATCATCAATATCGCAAAAGGCGCGAACTGTTTAAAGGAGAATTTACCCATAGTTTTTTAGCTTAATTTGTTTGAAACGTTTAAATAATTTAAATATGCTTGATTTATTTTTATAAAAATACAACATATTGCATTTTTTACACCATTTAATCTAAATATTTTAATAAAAACGATTAATTTTTGCAAAACAAACCAAAAACAAACCATAAAAATAAAAATAACAAAAAATACAGGTTATTTTAATACAAGTTTTTGATAAAAACAAAATCACATATTAACTACTATTTACACTATTTTAGCTAAAATTTTAAAAAACAGATCAAAAAAATTGATAAAAAACACAAAAACCCATGAATTTTCATGGGTTTTTAAAAAAAATAACAGGATATTTTAAATTTCTAAGAAAAATAGGCAGACCCCTGCACAACTCCTCTTTTTTCAATTTCTTTATCCATATAGGTCTGAATTGCCGATTTATTAAGCCCCCAGTTAGGCGCAATCAACAAATCCCAATCTGAAATACCAAAAAGCCGCTGAATCACAATATCCGGACGTAATAAAGGAATTAACTCACAAAGTAAATCGGTATATTCTTCAATCGAAAACAATTTAAAAGGCTCTTTTTTATATTTAGCGCCCATTATCGAGCCTTCTACCACATGGAGGTGGTGAAATTTAACAAACTTGATTTGCGGGAAACGGTTAATTTCGTGGATATAACCATGCATCTGCTCTCTGGTTTCCCAGGGGAAGCCAAAAATGGTATGCACACAGAGATCGAGTTTACTATCTTTTAAAAGCTCTACTGCAGCAACAAATTCACCATGACTGCAACCTCTGTTGATCTGATTGAGGGTTTCATCATAAATGGATTCCATCCCCATCTCTAAATCTACATCAAAACGATCGGTATAACTTTCCAGTAGCGCAACCTTTTCGGCATCAATACAATCCGGGCGTGTACCCACAGCAAAACCAACAATATCTTCTGTATTGATAGACAATGCTTCGTCGTACATCATTTTTAAATAATGCACTGGCGCATAAGTATTCGTATTGGGTTGAAAGTACACAATATACTTATCAGCTTTATAAGATGTTTTCGCCCTCAACATGCCCTCTTCGAGCTGATCTTTAATATTTGGATTTTTACGCGATGGTTCGGGTGTAAAAGAATCTACATTACAATACGTACATCCACCAAAACCTTTGCTCCCATCCCGGTTTGGACAGGTAAATCCACCATCTACAATTACTTTAAATACACGTTGTCCCTTATACTTTTCGCGCAAATGCGTGCCGTAATTTTTATATCCCTTTATACCTGAATCTACGAGTGTTCCCATTTGCTGCAAAAATACGGTTTTTGTTTGAGAGGTAAGATGAGATTTGAGATATTAGACATGAGATGTGAGATTCGGCAAACATTTAGCGGTAGCGGAGACTGGCTGATAAAGGTCTATTTTTTTTCAAAGCGCTTTTTAAACTCATCTTTTGGCATGATATAGGTTAAATACGTTAAAACATTGTGTTTATACTGTGAGTTATTTGGCTCCAAGGTTTCATATCCATTAACAGAACCTTCACTCTCAGATGTAATTCGAATCGGCTCATTGACCCCTTTAAAATTAAAAACAGGTATTGGCTTTTCTTTTGTACCATATGATGGATTATTCAGGTCATCCTTATTTACCCATGCATTTATCTGAGTTCCGTACATAACAGATGCTAATGGAAAATATAACTGATCATTAACATCATAAACACTTACTATAAAATACTTTTTAAGAAGGGAATCCCTAAATCTAACAGAAATAATATTACCACTTACACCTTTAAAACCAATAGCGCTAGCTCCTTGTCGATAGTGATCAAATCCTACATAATCTTTTGACAGATAATATGGATCGTCTTTAGGTATTGATAATTTGACTGTAGCTATTGCATCAAAAAAATTCTTATAATACTTTTCCCCATCATTTTTACGTACAGTGATTTTATTGTACAGAAATACAAATAAGGGGAACAATACGAACACCCCAATAACCCAGCCTATAAATTGCTTGTTCATGAAATAAATTAACAACCTGAGTTCGATTAATAATTTTGAGAAAAAAATAGTCAATCAAAGTAATTATGCTTATATTTAAGTGCCTGACATTCAAATATTTAAACATAAAAACAGATGATTGACTACTCTAAAATTAGTGATATTTTTTGTCTTGTAGATGAGTTCTGCAAAGATTTTGATAAAACCACCAGTCCTTTTCTTTTGGGCAAGCCTTCCAAGCGTCCTGCATCCATGTCTAAAAGTGAAGTAATCTCTATCTGCCTGCTCTTCCATCTAAGCGGCTTCAGGTGCTTCAAACACTTCTATTTGTTCTATCTCCAAAAGCATATGCAAAGTGAATTCCCCAATACCGTGTCCTATAACCGCTTTGTTGAACTCAGCCAAAGCGTGCTCATGCCAATGACGATCTTCCTTAAAACCTGCTGTTTAGGTCGCTGTACGGGTATTTCATTTGTGGATTCCACTCCCATTCGGGTCTGCAACAATAAGCGTATAAAAAGGAACAAGGTATTTAAGGGGATAGCGGAGGTAGGGAAATCTACAATGGGCTGGTTCTATGGGTTTAAACTGCATATCGTGATCAATGACAAGGGCGAGATATTAAATTTTGCCATCACACAGGCCAATGTGGATGATAGGGAACCACTGAAGAACGAAAGCTTTTTAAAAGCTGTATTCGGAAAGCTTTTCGCCGACAAAGGATATATCTCCGAACAGTTGGTCAAAATACTGTTCGTCAGTGATATACATCTGGTTACCAGTATCAGAAACAATATGAAAAATAGCCTGATGACCATGAACGATAAGATTATGCTCCGTAAAAGGTCAGTGATAGAAACCGTTAATGATGAGCTTAAAAACATATGCCAGATAGAACATTCAAGACATAGGTCATTCACTAACTTTATCTCAAATATAATCGCAGGGCTAATTGCCTACTCATTCTTCCCCAAAAAGCCTGCTATTAATTATCAAACCAAACAATCTTCACAAATTTTCGCATTCTGATTAATCGAACTCAGGTTAACAACTATTTACCACCTTCAAAGCGCTGTTTGAATTCTTCTTTTGGCATGATATAGGTTAAATACGTTAAAACATTGTGTTTATACTGTGAGTCATTTGGCTCCAAGGTTTCATATCCATTAACAGAACCTTCACTCTCAGATGTAATTCGAATCGGCTCATTAACCCCTCTAAAATTAAAAACAGGAATTGGTTTTGCTTTTGTACCATATAATGTATTATTGAGATCATCCTGGTTGAGGTATGCAAAAAGTTTCTTTTTTCTTAAATTTGTTCTCATGTTAGCGTATTTTTGATAATCGACATCTAACAAGTAAATAATAAAGAATTTTTTAAAGCCGACATCATAAAAAGTAACGGTCTGTATATCTCCCATTAAGCCTTTGAAACCAATGGGACTTGCTCCTTTTCTATAACTATCATAATTAGCTTCTACATTAGGCAAATTATCATTCTCATTACTTGGTACACTAAGAATAAATGGTTTAATCTTTGAAAAATAATCATTAAAATACTTTTTCCCATCATTTTTACGCACCGTGATTTTATTGTACAGCAATAAAAATAAGGGGAACAATACAAATACACCGACGATCCACCCTAAAGCTTGCTTACTCATTTGCTTTTTCAAACCGCTTTTTAAACTCATCTTTTGGCATAATGTAGGTTAAGTACTGTTCAACATTATATTTAAATTGATTTTCAGTAATATCAACATTCCATCCATCTTCTGAACCCCGATTTCTACTTATCGAATCTGGTAGATCTTCAACTACCCTGAAAATCGGAATTGGATTGGCCTTTGTTCCATATTTTAAATTTTTTAAATCATCTTTATTAATAGAAATAATTATTTTTTTGTTATGCAATACAGTGGTAAACTTAGACGCTTCAAAGTCAGGATAATTAAAGAACATAATCTGGCAATGCTTATTCAGTATACTATCAAAAAAAGATATTTTATATATACTACCCGCAGGACTTGTTAACGAAGCGGAATATTGAGAATATGACAATTTTAGATCCTTATATTTAGGGAAACTGGTACTAATAGGCACAAATCCCTCCAAATATTCATCAATATATTCTTTTGCCTCATTCGCTTTGGATTTGAACAAAATGTTAACGCCATAAATTATTAAAGGGAATATAACTAATACTCCTACAGCCCAGCCAATTGCTTGTAATATTTGCTTATTCATTATTTAGGAATTATTGCAATTATACTTATGTTATTACTATCATTTGCATTTTCATCCATAAGTGCTTGATTTTTAGCCAACTCACAACTATCAAAGCCTCTATCAATGAGATAATTTGCTATGGCTCCATCTACTCCCTTTCCTAAACATTTTTTCGAAATCTGCTTTGCTTTTCACATAGGAGAGATAGTTCCTAGCATTATAGCTGGCTGTATAATCTTTAAATTCTCCCTCTGTTTTATAATTAGGATTGCCAATGTCACTAACCAAACTATAAAAGCTATTCATTTTATCTGGAACTTCATAATATAAAATAGGTATTGGTTTCTTCTTAGTACCGTATGTGAAGTCAGAAAGTTCATTTTTATTCACCATTGCTATTATACTAGCCCCACTTTGATCAATATCTCCTGTAAAAATATTATACATCTGACTATTCTTAGAATTAATAGAAAAGAAATAATAGATACAAAAATATTTTTTAACTATATCGCTATAAAATATTATTTCATACTTATCAATATGCAGTGTTATCATTTGTCGACAAATCAAATTTACCCTTTACCTCAAAACAACTATTTGTATCAGTGAAATTTTTCAATGTCAAATGTAAAGTGTCACAATTATTCAAATATTTTTTTTTTACATAAGGCTTGCCATTATTCACTCGTGTGTCTGGATTATCTATAAAATTAACAATCCACCTCCCTAAATATTTCCCAAAAAACAAGCCTAATCCCAATATACCAAATACTATACTTTAAGACATTCTTCATAGAAATTTTAGCAATATGCAAGATGAGATATTAGATGTGAGATTGCGCATACATTTAGTGGCTATTGACGAATAGGACTGTAAATTTAAAGTTGACTAAACTTATCTTATTTTAGATAGATATGTGTTTGCATCGTTATTTCCGAGCTGTTTTGCCTTTTGCAAATGTATTATTGCATTTTTGGTATCTTTCTGCATATAATAAACCATGCCGAGATTATATTCTACTCCCGAATAATATCCTACTAATTCATTTTCACCATTTTCTACCGCTAAAGCTTGTAGCAGATGATATTGCGCTGACTTTAAATCATTAAGGTGCAATTTACATTCCCCCAATAAAGCATGTGCTACTGGAAAACCATTGTTTATTGATTCCTCAAAATATTTACTGGCTTCAGTATATTTTTTTTGATCATAATACTCAAGCCCCTTATCAAACTGTTCTATTCCTTTACCTGATTTCAATTTTTGATTTATCGCCGTTATATTTGTTTCATCATTAGAATTGAATAAAATCTTATAGCCAACAAATAGCATGAATGCTGTAAACAAGACACCAAATATGATCAGCTTATTACCTCTCAAAGGTTGTTTTTTTTCCATAGCGGTTAATAAAGTATTGTTGTGCAAGCATACTTACACATAAAATCATTGAAACGATTTTCACCTGTTTAATGTAAAATTAAAATTGCCAAAACATTTTATGTTATAACTAATTTTAAGTCAGTTTATATTAGTCACAGTACCCTAGAAATAATAATATGATCAATTGTTTCGTCTTCACCGTTAAGTGTTTCAATTTTAATTGTTTCTGCCTTATGTATGTAGTTACTAGCATCTAAAAAGTAACTACTGTTACAATTGATGAAAAAGGAATTAATTTCTAATTCAGGATTCGAAGCTTTTTGTTTTCCGATTATATTTTCGAAATCATCTTGAACTAATTCAGTGCTGAGATTAATCATTTCATCTTTTAAGTCAAAATATACTTTTACTGGAATCTCAAGATCTGGAAGAACAGAGGATGTCACTTCATGTGCCTCGAGCAATGCATCATTTTCTAAAAATTGATTTTGTATTTTGGGAAATAGTGTTTTGAAGAAAAGTGATTTTTTTATTCTCTCCTCGTAGTTTGATTCTTCCCCAAATTCGATATCGCCCCTTATTCTCATTTCGTCTATTTCTTGTTGACCAGAAAGTTTTATAAGCTTATCTCGCAATACGATCCACTTTTGTTTCAACTCTTCTAAGTTTTCAATAGAGCTAATATTCCCTTCAGTATTCAATTTTAACATCAAATGGTTTGTGATATTTTGATATTCGGTTAAAAAAGGCTTGATGTTATAACTTATTTCATCGTTTATTTCTTCAGGTAATGAAATCGCAGTTATTTTAAAATCAATAAAAGATCCACCTAAGGAATTTATTCCAACGAGTTTTATATCAAAATCTAAGTCAACAGTATAATCTTTTAAGCAATCATCATTTATAAGGTCTATTATTTTGAAACTATGAAAGGCATGATAAGTATAAACTTTTCCCGAAATATTATAAGTGTATGAATTAGCCAACATTTCTAATGATTTTTTTTCAATATTTTAAAGCTTGTTATAATTGTCATAATTTCAACAGTTTGGACTTCTTAAAACAATATAAAGAGATCTTTTTCTTCATTTATGTTGATCTAACCAAAAATTAAGGTTTTGATTTATTTCCAGCTGTCTGAATTATCTTCTGCTCGCTGTGTCCAATATTTGAAACCTGTTTTTACATATAAACAAATTATAATATAAATAAATAGAGGTACTATCAGCCAAAAATAGGTATTATAAGCCAATCCTCTAACCGAAGAACCTACAGACAATATCTTTTTGTTATTTATAGTAAGGCCATAAATTTTAACGGTACTGGCTTCTTCTGGCCACATAATTCGTTGTGGGCCAATTGGAGAATAGATAGTGGGTATGTTTAAGATATTCAAATCTGTTTTCCTTATTTTAAATTCGGCTGAATCTCCAGCTTTAAAATCACTTTCGTCAAACTGCCAGTTTTCGAAAATACTTGCGTCCTCCAAAAAAAATATCCTTTTATAATTCTTAAGCTGGATATAATAAAACGTGCTACGGCCGCTATATTTACCTACGCCACCACCTTTACTTCCAACTTTAACGTCCACAATTTGTCCTTTTATAAAGTTGTTATCAAGGTCACTTTTGATTGAATAAAAGGAACTAAAAAAAATTATAAAAATAATACCCAATACCAAACCCGATTGGATATATGTTCTGGCGTAAGATACTGGAAAGAATATAGAAAATATTTTATCTTTCATTAGAATTGTAAATTATTTTGAAACCGCAACAGCATTTAAGCCCAGCTTTTTAATTACTTCATTTTGCCATTGTTCGGCATTATTATCTATAGCCTTATTGGCTTTGCTGGTAAAAACGTTATTTGCAACACCAATGGCAACACCAACAGCCCAACTTTTGAAGAAACCTTGAGCTGCTTTCCACCTCAATTGATTCCTGATATTATTTCTTGCAGCTCTATCATTCATCACATCATTTCTAGCCTGATTAGCTGCACTCTGTTTGGCTTGTGCAATCGCCTGTTCTCTTTTAATTGCAGCGTCTTGTCTAGCTTGTGCCCTTCTCATCGCTGCATCACGTCGGGCAGATTTTACTGCTTGGCTTCTCGCTTGCTTATCTGCCGCTCTTCCAGATTCTCCTTCCATTTTTGCCATCCGCTTATAAAGATCACGATAGTTTTGCCTTGCTATGCGCTCATCAGCATTAATCTGGGCACCTTGCCTTTGCATCTCTTGGGTATAGGCTCTGTTGCCTTCTTGCTGCCCAGTAGTAGTACTATGCGCCTGGTTTGCGGCAGCATCTGCGTTAGCGGTTTGTTGTTGAGACGTGCTAGAATTAATATTCCTAAAATTGTCGTAATCATCTGCATTTCTGGAAACGTATTCTCCATTTTGGTTTTTAACAGGATATGGTGTACCATCGCCAAAATAACCTACTTGCTCTTTAATTGTTGCTGGGATATCAGACTCAGTTTTAGGATCTCCAGTAATCAATCTTGATAGGGGCTGAGTTACTGCCTTGTCAGTTGCTAAGTTTAACAAATAATTAGCAGCTGTATAACCAATTGCTATTTTAGGCTTATAAATTTTAAAAATCTGAACAGCACCTTTTCCTCCAATATAAATTAGAGCTGCTTCTAAAAGTGTCGTAGCAAAATTAACACCAGCTCTCAAACTCGCAACAAGTGGACTAAATGTTGGCGTTATCACACCGCCGATAGGACATTCTATAAAAGATTTATCTGTTAATGCATTTTTTCCTTGTACAAATACTTTAGGATGAAAGTTTTTCCATTTTTGGGTATATGTAGCTATAAAACAAATACCCAAACCAATAATCAAACCGATTAAAAACGCTGCAACAAAACTTAATGCTGCAATAAAAACAGCAGCAAGTACAGCAATTAATATGGCATATTTACAGCTAAATGGTGTAAAACGGTCATCAATATTTGCCATTTTGTAACCTTTATTGCTTACACTCCTGTCCTTAAACACAGTTGTAATCATTCCTGGTAAAACGCCATTGGTACAACTTGCGTATGTCTTAGTATTGATATAATATTCTTTCGCCATGCTATATTTAATTAATTGCTTTTATGGTGCATGTATGATTTACTTCGAGATCATGGTTTACTTTTTCGAGCAAATTGTATTTGGCCTCACTAATCATATAGTTTTGACCATTTATTTTATATACTGCTTCGTAGTCATAAATGTAAACTTGGATTTCCTGCTCTGCAAATGGAAAATTATGAAGCAGTTTATTCATTTGTTTCTTATTCAAACGAGCCTTGTCAGCATTTCTGGAAATAAGAAAATCTATGTATTCGTTATCATCTATATTAGTCTGCCAACTAGTATTTTGAATTAACGGTATCTTTATTTTTTCTGTACTTTCAGTCATCAATAAGTTAGAGGGTTGCTCCATTCTGATCAGTGCATCTTCTTGACTTTTAGTTTTATTCTTCGTATTTTGAAAAAAGAAAGTTGAAAAAACAGGGTCTTGATTTAGCACATCTTCTATCGGAAAACTTGAACTATGCTCATGATCGCCATCTGCTAAAAATTTATTTCTGTAAGCTTCTTCAATTGGCCAATCTTCTGGGTTCTCATACAAATTTTCTTTTAGGATGTTCCATTTCGTTTGGAGTTCTTCTTTATTAAGCACTTTTATGATTTGCCCCTCACCGTTTACTAATAGACTCAAATGATCCTTAATACTTGCAAGTTTTTCTAATACAATTATATTTTCACCCAGGTACTCCATCCCTTTATACATTTCTTTTTCTTTCAACGTCCAGTCGAAAACATATCCTTCTTCAGTCTTATCCACAACTAATACTTCAAAAACGAAAGTATTTACACACCTATTCATGTGCATTTCATTTATTTTGAAATGATTATATGTTTCAGCCCTGTAACGATAGATTTTTTGATTGTCAACTTGGAAATCAATCCCTGGTACTTCTTCTTGAGAAACTAGCCACTTAAACATATTTTTTTAATTTATTTTAACTTCACCACCCTCACTAATTACTGCACCGCCACCACCATTTGTATCTATTTTAGTCTTCCCCGTAACACTAACTGTATCAGCCTCAATTCTCACTGTTGTTGTTTCAGATAATGTACCAATATTCACCGCTGTGCCTGGCAATTCACATGCATTGGCATTAATCTCATCTTTACCCTGAATATTAATCACCTTGCCAATAATATCAATAGTCCCATTACTATTCAGCGTAATGCTACTTCCATCCTTGCCGCCTGTACTTAATGTTATTTTGTTGTCAGCCTGCTCAGTAATAAATCCTGGACCATTTTCAATCCTCACGAAATTTTTCTTGTTAGTTCCTAGCTCAAGATGATGTCCCAAATCATCAAAGGTAAGTGCGCTTCCCTTTCTTGAAGTCATGCCTTTAATGTTGCTATTCTTGAATCCACTGCTATCGCCACTTTTGCCATGGTATACGCTGCCCATTACTACAGGCCTGGCCACGTTGCCCTCTTCAAAAGCAACCACCACCTGATCGCCCTTTTCAGGGATGACATGGAAACCCCTGTTTTTCCCTGTATCGCCACTTCCGGCGTTGGGGCTAACAACCCTTAACCACTCGGTCGCATCGTTGGTTTGGCATTCCCATTTAAACTTTACTTTAATTCTACCTTGCCCTTGTGGGTCGTCGTTATCCAGCACATCGGCCAATTGCATATCCGGATTTGGTTTTTCGTAGTTCCTTACCATCAAACGCTCGGTTGTAGCCACTACACCTTCAAAGGTATTGTGGTATTTGCCGGTTCCATCTATATCATGTTTGATTTTGGTGATCAGGAATTTACCCAGACTTTCTGTAGAGAAGCTAAGTTCTTTACGCAGGCTCATCATAATTTCGGCAAGGGTACCAATACCAAGTTCGGCATTGTCACCACTGGCATTAACTTTAAGCAATTCGCTGATGTGGGCCTTTTCTTCGTTTTCTACATGGCTTTTAATGTCGCTACTATTGTCAACCCTGATTAATGAAGGCTGGTTAAAGGTTTTGCTGTACATCGAATTGGAGGCGTTAATGGCATGCGCCAAATCTGGATTTCCGTCTGCTTTCCCTGTACTCTCGCTCTGCAGCATTTCATCCTGCTTAGGGTTATAAGCAAAACGTTTATATTTTATCGGCGAAACTTCCATGGCGTATTGCAAGTTTTGCACATCGCGGCCATAAAATAAGGCCACTTCTTTTTGCTCATCGGGTTTACCAAAGTTGAGTTGTTTACCATCGTAAAAAAACCATTCGTGGTACTCGCCAGATAAACGGTTGAGAAAATCGAAATCGCTTTCGCGGTACTGGATCAGATAATCGATGGGCGATTTTCTTGAGGCATTGGCTACTATAGTCAGGTCATTTGCCGGGGTATCTTTGGTAGCCAGTTTTACTATGGTATCTAAATCTTTATCCAAATAGGATCCTAAATCGGGCCCACGGTCTATCAATACAGTTGGACTATAGCCACTTACAATTAAAACACCGTGATAGCCGTGGCTTTGTGCCAATTCAACCCGGGTAACCAGGCCGGCAAAGTGCTGCATTTTTTCCGGCGTGTAACCAAAAGAAGCGGTTAAGGTTTTACCTACAAAATCTCGACTGTCGTCTAAACTGACCAATCCGGGTGCACCCATTTGATCGTGATTAAACCGCAGCTCGAAATAATGGTGATCATTAAAAGCTTGCTGTAGGGAAAAGGAGGCAAAATGAAGAATGGCTTTGTCTTCTATATTGATTTCGGAGATTAATTTATTTTCCATAGTAGTTATTTTAATATTGCATTAACATTCCCAAAGGTATATTTCTGAGGTCCGGGGGTCCAGAAAATAATCCTGATACAAACATTTATAACCATCCCATAAGGTAAAGTGGCCTGTTGCATCACTAAATTTGGTTTTAAAACATATAATGCCGGTTTTGTTGCTAATCTTATCTGTAAAATCGCGTATCTCTGACTGCGCAAAAAATTTGCCTGATTTTAAAATAAGTGAGTGGTTACTTTTATTGTATTTATGGTTCAGATAATCGAAAAATTCGGACACACGGAAGCAATAGCGTTTTTGATCGGCGCCTGCAATAGTTTCGAATTTCTTGGTAAACGCATACCGTTTAGGAATTGCATGTACCTTTACTTTTTCCTGGGCCTGAAATGCTTGTTTTGTGGTATATTTCCAGCTTGGGGTATTTAGGGTAAAAATATTATTATCAACACCCAAATAATTAAATGCCCTGCTCATTCTAACCACACAGGTATTGGTAATGTAGGCTGCATTAACAGCACCACCAATAGTTGCTTTAACCAGGTCGCTACTTGTTGTAGGGTAATTGGTTCTTAAATCGTTAAAAGCTGGCAAAGAAAGTGGCATATTATTTTCTGGTCAAAAGTGAATCAAGGTATTTGTTGCCAATGAATGATGCATTTTCCAATGCGTAGAGAAACACATCTTTATCTCCTGATGAAACAGGTGATTTAGATTTGTCAAGAAAAACTATCAAGGTATCGTTTGGGTGTTTAACGTATTTCATATCGTTCATGGCCATATATTTTAGGCTATCTCCGGCTTTTAGCCTGCCTTTAAAAGATTTCAATATTTTAGCGCTAAAAATCTTTTCCGAATTGTAAACAGAATCGACGGTGGTTACATTTACCAAAACGATGTGCAAGGCTTGCTGTTTAAGATTCTGTATTAATGATTTTGGTGGATCCTGATATTTTTCTTCTGCCAACGGCAGATTTTTATCTACTATTGACGATGAATCTTTAGTAGCAACGGTAGATGAAAGATTTTTGCTTTTATTTTGCTTACATGCCGCAAAAGCAATACATAAAAATGTTAATAGTATGATGCAGGCATATTTTCTGCTATATGCCGATTCAACTTTACCTGTTCCAGAAATAAGTCTGTTTTGCATGAAGAGGTTATTTAAAAATTTCTAATGGTTAAGAAGGTGTTTTGGTTTTATTTCCCTTCTTCTTGTGAGCGTAGTATAAAATCAGGCTGGGCATTAGCTTGTTAGCTATTGCCCAACCTATACAAATACTATGCCTTTGGCCAGTCGTTTTCGTGTTCTGCATTGCCCAGTTTTAGTTTACGGGCAGATACTACGAAGCTTAAAGTCATCGGGGTATTATCGTTTACCGCAATACCTTCGTTATACTGGATGATGTAACCATCTTCGAAAGAAAGTTCTTTCATTTTTGAATCTTCTTCGCCTTTTTTGAAGACCAATGTTCCGGAAAGCGGCTTGTACTGGTTGTTAACCATTGATTCAATTACTGAAGTATCTTCAGTTGATTCGATTTCGATGTGGATGGTACCACCATAAACACCTGACGATGGACGGCCTTTTGCGTCAACATCTCTATTTAATGAAAAGTTGCACTGTAGTACATCAAATTCTTTTGATCCTAAGTTTAAACGGGTTTTGAATGCCATTGTAGTAAAGTTTTAATGTTTTTAAATGAATGAATTGCGGTTGGCGGTTAGCGTGGAGCGAAGAGCATGGTGCCTAGTGTTAGGCGTTTTAAACCTTACACCTTCAGCCTTTCTACCCTCAACTTAACTAAGCATGGGGCTTGGCGTGTGGCGTTTTAAACCTTACACCTTCAGCCTTTCTACCCTCAACCTTTCTCTAGGCTTTTGGCCAATCGTTAACATGCTCGGCGCTTCCTAATTTAAGCTTGCGGGCAGAAATCTGGAACTTAAGCGTCATCGCGTGATCGCCAACAATGTTTATTCCTTCGGAATATTTAACAATGTAACCGTCTTCGAAATTAACTTCTTTCATTTTGGCATCTTCCTCTGTTTTCTTGATCAGAAGGGTTCCTGTAATAGGTTTGTACTGGTTGTTTACCATCGCCTCGATTATTGAGGTGTCTTCGGTTGATTCGATCTCAATGTCGATGGTACCGCCGTAAACTCCGGAAGAAGGCCTTCCTTTAGCATCTACATCACGGTTTAACGCATAGGCACAGTGAAGCACATCGTACTCCTTGCCCGAAAAGTTTAATCTAGCTTTGAAAGCCATAAGTTTAAAATTTAAAGGTTAAAAATTTGGTTAAGGTTGCTGCAGCTACCGCTTTTTCTAAACCAAATATCAGGCCAACAAATACACTATACCGTTGATTAACAACTATTAAATCTTAAGTAAAAGCAAGAAAATTGCACAAAAATCAGCTCAAAACCATGCTAGAACTAATATTTTAGGTTTTTAATGTATGTGGAAAAAATTATCTGTAATGAAGTTACAGACATACAATTAGGTAAGAAATAAGTATAAAAATATATACAAAATTTAGTCGCCAAGTGCTAACTAAACCCCATAGCCGCGAACGCGCTTTGATTTTTTCTAAGCGTTTGAAAATTTAGTTTATTCATCTTTTTTGAAAAGCAAAGCCTGTGGCTCTTTTTTGTGTCAGTCCCGCCACATGCTCATACGCCTGCAGGCCTTGGGCGCATGGCCGGTATCCGCTATGTCGGGTTTAGAAATTGAGTTTAATGCAAAGATTTAAGTTAGCTAAACCCGGTAGCAGCGAACACGAAGCCGTTTTTTTCTATCGGGTGAGTAAAGCGTATAACGGGACTTTCGGAACCGATTGAAACAGAACCCTGATTTTCAAAATGTAAAAATGAGATTTGAAGAGGTTGATATGGGATTTAAGATTTAAAAGCCCGCTGACAACCAACATTCTTTAATGTAAAGAGGCTGTATCATAAATTTTTATTCAATCGAATTGTCACGTTGAGCTCAGCCTTTACTGAGTTTGACGAAGTATCGAAACGCCTTGTAAGACATTTAAAACAGGTCCTTCAACAAGCTAACATTGACAGCCTCCAATAGAATGGTCGTCATTCCCGCGCAGGCCTTTCGTGTGGACACATCTTTTGGTTTGGGTTTCTATACGTTTTGCTAGCTTGCTTTAATAAATTTACAGGTTTTACCGAAGAACGCCGTCAATCCCAAGGGCCAGGAGAATCAAAAAAACAGTTGTAGGAAAGAACTAATTGTACTGCCAAACCTAAACGCAGTGGTTTTGTGTTCGTAAACATTAATTTAAAGTTTAAAGAAATATTGAACACAAAACGAAGTGCCGCTGTTTTTTTGATGTGTGTAGGACTGTGCAAAAGGCCCATTGCTGGATTGACAAAGCGCTTTGGGTACTTTGGCGCTCCAAAGTACCATGCCCCCGCGGCATAGAGCGGAAAAGACAATGGTTATGTATTAACTTGAGTTCGATTAATAATGTGGCTTTTAGAGCTATTCTTTAGGTATTTGGTACTAGTGTCGTCACCCTGATCTCGATAGCTATCGGATCCATTTCAGGGTCTTAATAGCAGGAAAGATGCTGAAATAAATTCAGCATGACGACCGACTTAATGAATGTGTACTAAAAAACAAAGATGGAATTAACAAAGATGTGTCCACACGATAGGCGCAGGCGGGAATCTTAAAGCCTATTGCATTACGATTATTCATAAGTTTCCCTTGTTTCAAAGGCATTCATGAGCACTTCGTGGTTCCCAATCAAGTTGGGAATGACGATTCCACGCAATATATTAATTCATTAAATCCACTGTCATTCATATTGATTTTTATACCATAAATTATCCCTCAGGATGACAATTCTATATTGATGAGACAACTAAACCTCTTGCTCTTTTTTATTGATCAAAAAGTAAACAGGCACACCCAGCAAAACAATTATTAGCCCCGGCCAGGTATATTGCTGTTTATAAATTAAAAGCAAAATGCAAAATGCTGCCCCGATCAATAAATAAATAATTGGCGTAACCGGATATAACCAGGTTTTGTAAGGTCTTTCTAAACCAGGTTGTTTTATTCTTAGATAAATCACACCAAAAACAGTAATCATATAAAAGAGCACAATAACAAAGGAGATCATATCTAAAAGATTACCATATTGCCCACTCAAACATAAGGCAGATGCCCAAATGCCCTGCATCCAAAGTGATCTTTCAGGAACGCCATTTTTATTGTTTTTAAGCGCTGCTTTAAAAAACATTCCGTCTTTAGCCATGGTTTGAAACACCCTTGCCCCTGCCAATACAATTCCATTAACACAACCAAAAGTAGAAATCATTACCAGCAATGCAATGATGATTGTGCCAGCCCCACTACCAAAAATTTGCTCTGAGGCTGCAACAGCAACCCGATCATTTAAGGCAAAAGCAATACTATCCCGGTTTAAGGTATTGAGATAGATAAAATTCACCAATAAATAAAGGATCATTACCGCTGAGGTACCCAAAACCATAGAACGCACTACATTCCTTTTAGGGTTTTCGATTTCTCCTGAAACAAAAGTTACGTTTTCCCAGGCAACGCTCGAAAATACAGAGCCTACCATTGCAGCTGCAATCCCTCCCATTATGGTCATTCCGGAGATAGATTCCCATCCCGATTTCAGGAAATTGCCGCTCGGGTCTGCTTTAAGATTATTGAAAGCATCCCAGCCAAAGCTCATGTTTCCTGTCCAGAAACTGTTTTTCACCAAAAGAAAGCCCAAAATAATCAAGCCAATTAGCGCGACAATTTTAGAACCTGTAAAAATATTCTGCAAAATTTTGCCTCCCTCAACACCTTTCGTATTGATATACGTTAAAAGCAAAATTACTCCGATAGCCAAAATCTGGATCCAGGTAATTTTATAACCTCCGCTTTGAAAAATTGGAGCAGCATCATTTAGTGCAGGGATTAGATAGGCTGTAAATTTACCAAAAGCAACAGCAACAGCTGCTATAGTTCCGGTTTGAATTACAGTAAACAAGCCCCAGCCATAAAGAAATCCCATCATTTTACCAAAAATCTCTTTCAGATAGGTGTATTGCCCACCTGCCTTTGGAAACATGGAAGAAAGTTCTCCATAAGAAATTGCGGCTGCAACTGTCATTACGCCCGTGGTTATCCACACTACAATTAACCAATAACCAGAACCTAAATTCCTCATGATATCGGCACTCACAATAAAGATACCGCTTCCGATCATTGAGCCCATTACCAACATTGTGGCATCAAAAAGGCTTAATTTTCTTTTAGAAGGCTCACCTTCTTTTTCAATTTTCATTTTTTAGTCTGGTTTAGTTTGTCGCTAATTTATTTAAAAAAAAAGAAATTGTAGGATATTATTTTATGATGACAAAATTTTATTCGCAGGTGCTGTAAAATTTTAACCACAAAAATATTTTGTTATCTTGCTAGAGTGTTGCTAGCGAAGAGTTTGGAGCAGAGCGCTTAGCGCGAGGCATTTGGCGACTAGCGTCGATTAACCGATTAGGCAGTTTGGAGTTTAGCGTTGGGCGTTTGGAGACAATTAACGGATTTAAACAATTAACCAGTTAAGCCAATTACAAAATGACCAAGTATCAATAACAATCAGCAATGACCATTGAACTAATGACTAATGAACCATTGAACTAAATAAACAACTAACCAAATATAAAAACCAATTATTAACTATGGACTTTTTACAAAACAATTTAATTTACTGTATCCCGGCGCTGGGCCTTGTTGGGATTATAGTTATGATGATTAAAAGCGCCTGGGTAAACAAGCAGGATGCAGGTGATGAAAACATGCAGGAACTTGCGGGCTACATAGCTGATGGTGCTATGGCTTTTTTAAAAGCTGAATGGAGGGTATTGAGTATTTTCGCTGTTTTTACAGCTGCACTCCTAGCCTACTCAGGAACAATTACTGAAATAAATGGCATTCCGATGCATTCGAGCTGGATTATCTCCATTTCTTTCATTATTGGAGCAGTATTTTCTGCAACTGCAGGTTATATCGGCATGAAATCGGCCACTAAAGCCAATGTACGAACCACTCAGGCCGCCAGAACGAGTTTAAAACAAGCCTTAAAAGTTTCTTTTACCGGAGGTACGGTAATGGGTTTGGGTGTTGCCGGACTAGCGGTTTTAGGTTTAGGTGGCTTGTTTATTATATTTTTAAAGCACTTCAACGTTGTTTCGGTTAACAGCACTGAAATGAAAACTGCAATAGAAGTTTTAACCGGGTTCTCTTTGGGTGCCGAATCTATTGCCTTATTTGCCCGTGTTGGCGGTGGTATCTATACCAAAGCCGCTGATGTTGGTGCAGATTTGGTGGGAAAAGTTGAGGCAGGTATTCCTGAAGATGATGTGCGCAATCCTGCTACTATTGCCGATAATGTGGGCGATAACGTGGGTGATGTTGCCGGTATGGGCGCCGATTTATTCGGCTCTTACGTAGCCACTATTCTGGCTACGATGGTTTTAGGGCAGGAGATTGATGTAAAAGATAATTTTGGAGGAATGTCTCCTATCCTTCTACCCATGGTAATCTGTGGAATGGGCATTATATTTTCAATCATCGGAACCTGGTTTGTCACCATTAAAGATGACAAATCAAATGTTCAAAATGCGTTGAACCTGGGTAACTGGTCTTCAATTGTGATTACAGCTGTAGCTTCATTCTTTATTGTGAAATGGATGCTGCCTGAAACGCTTAAACTTCGTGGATATGAATTCTCGAGCATCAATGTATTTTATGCCATTATGGTAGGTTTGGTAGTGGGTACGATTATGAGTATCGTAACCGAATATTTCACCGCAATGGGCAAAGGACCTGTAAATTCCATTATTCAACAATCTTCAACCGGGCATGCCACTAATATTATTGCAGGTTTAGCTGTTGGAATGAAATCTACCGTAATCCCTATCCTGGTATTGGCAGGTGGAATTATGGCTTCTTACCACTTTGCAGGTTTATACGGTGTTGCTATTGCCGCAGCCGGAATGATGGCAACCACAGCCATGCAGTTGGCGATAGATGCTTTCGGACCAATTGCGGATAATGCCGGTGGCATTGCCGAAATGAGCCAGTTACCTCCGCAAGTTCGCGAACGTACCGATAATTTAGACGCTGTGGGTAACACCACCGCCGCAACAGGTAAAGGTTTTGCTATTGCATCAGCCGCTTTAACCTCTCTGGCTTTATTTGCTGCCTTTGTTGGTATTGCAGGCATTACCGCGATAGACATTTACAAAGCACCTGTTCTGGCGGGTTTATTTGTTGGCGGAATGATCCCTTTTATTTTCTCGGCTTTATGTATTCAGGCGGTTGGTAAAGCCGCGATGGATATGGTGCAGGAAGTGCGTCGCCAGTTTAGGGAAATCCCAGGTATAATGGAATACAAAGCTAAACCTGAATACGAAAAGTGTGTGGCCATTTCTACCAAAGCCTCTATCCGTGAAATGATGATGCCTGGCGCTATTGCTTTAATAACCCCTGTAATTGTGGGCTTTACCTTTGGACCAGAAGTTTTAGGCGGTTTATTGGCCGGTGTTACGGTAACTGGTGTATTAATGGGAATTTTCCAGAGCAATGCAGGTGGTGCGTGGGATAATGCTAAAAAATCTTTCGAACAGGGTGTAATGATTAATGGTGAAATGCACTATAAAAAATCAGAACCACATAAAGCTTCTGTAACCGGAGATACTGTTGGTGATCCATTTAAAGATACTTCGGGTCCATCGATGAATATTTTGATCAAATTAATGTCTATCGTTTCACTAGTTATTGCTCCTTACATCGCAGTTAAGGCAATTGCAGGCGAACACCATACAGAAGTTCGTAAAGAAATCAGAATTGAGCAAAAAACCGATGGTTTGGGCAACATAAAAACCGACACTTTAATCAATACAACCGATACTTTAGCGCATTAGTTGTAAAAACCTGGATAGAAAAAGTATAAAAGGGATTTTTAACTTAAATCCCTTTTACATTTTCGTAATTTTTATTTAGGTTTGGAGCTGAAATAATCTAAACAAAAACTAAAATATGGGTTTATTTACTAAGAAGCCAATGCATTTGCTGCTAGAAGAAGCAGGAGATTCAGCCAAAGGCTTAAAGCGTACACTTAGCGCCGGTGCATTAGTGGCACTAGGTGTGGGCGCAATTATTGGTGCTGGTCTATTTGTTAGAACAGCAGCTGCTGCCGCACAAAACGCCGGACCATCTGTTACCATCGGCTTTATTATTGCTGCAATAGGTTGTGCATTAGCCGGTTTATGCTACGCAGAATTATCATCATCTATTCCCATTTCAGGTAGTGCTTACACTTACACTTACGCCACCATGGGCGAGCTTATGGCCTGGGTAATTGGCTGGGATTTGGTATTGGAATATGCCGTTGGAGCTGCAACAGTAGGTATTGCCTGGAGCGAATACCTAAATAAACTACTGGTTGAAGTATTGCATACTTCGCCCATACCGTATGAGTGGTGCCACTCGCCTTTCCAATCGCACCCTGATGGAACCGTAAATGGTATAATCAATCTTCCTGCATTATTTATTGTAGCCTTATTGAGTTTACTTTTAATTAAAGGAACTTCAGAATCTGCTTTTGTAAACGGAATAATCGTAATCACAAAAGTAGGGATCGTAATCCTGATCATTATATTGGGTTGGGGCTTTATACACGAAGCCAACCACCATCCGTATATCCCTAAAGCGACTACTTATGTAGATCATGCAGGTATCAGCCATAGTTTTGGTGGTTTCTGGGGCGTTATTGGTGCAGCAGGAACCGTGTTTTTCGCATTTATCGGTTTTGATGCCGTGAGTACCGCAGCTCAGGAGACTAAAAACCCTAAAACCGCAATGCCAATCGGTATCTTAGGTTCATTAGCAGTATGTACTGTTTTATACATCTTATTTGCACACGTTTTAACAGGTATCGCTCCGGTTGAGTTCTTCAGAACTAAAGGTGGTGAGGCATCAGTTGTGGCTGCAATCAGTGAATATATGACAGGCTATAGCTGGTTAGCCAAATTGGTTACTGTGGCTATTCTAGCAGGTTTCTCTTCTGTAATACTGGTAATGTTATTAGGCCAGAGTCGTGTATTTTATTCAATGAGTAAAGATGGTTTATTGCCAAAAATGTTCAGCGAATTACACCCAAAATTCAAAACACCTTACAAAGCCAACTTAGTAATTTTAGTAATTGTAGGTCTATTTGCAGCATTCATTCCTGGTGATGTGGTAGGAGATATGACCAGTATCGGTACTTTATTTGCCTTTATGTTGGTTTGTATAGCGGTAATTATCTTAAGAAAAACTGATCCTGATCTTCCACGTCAGTTCAGAACACCTTGGGTACCATTAATTCCAATTTTGGGTGTGGTTGCCTGTGGCTTAATGATTCTTGGTTTAGGCTGGACAAACTGGTTAAGGTTATTTGGCTGGTTAGCTTTAGGCTTTATCATTTACTTTGGATACAGTAAAAAGAATTCAAATTTGAAAGACGCTAAATAAGCTATATTTCTCAAAAAAATTAAAGCCCCGATTTAAAGTCGGGGCTTTTTTTATGTTAAATAATTGTTAATAAAACTACCTTTGCAGAAAATTGATAAGATGTACCGCAATTCTGCTAAAATTAAGAGCGTTTATTTCTCTTTAACTGTTGTTTTACTATCCATATCCACATTAGGCTATGCACAAAGAACAATTAACGATGTAATGGATTCTACAACGGTAAACCATTTGCTTATTATTTCAAAGAAATATGGTTCATTGTCTTTTAGTGGATATTTACAGCCACAATTTCAGGTAGCGCAATCAAATGGAACACAGGCAGAATACCAGGGAGGAAATTTTGGCGAATTTACCAATAACCGCTTTAGATTGAGGAGAGGTCGCTTAAGGGCCGATTACATGATGCTTACAGAAGATGGGAGTCCTTCTACCTATTTTGTACTCCAGTTTGACGGCACGGAACAGGGCGTGGCCATCCGCGATTTCTGGGGACGTTATTACGAAAATAAATGGAAGATATTGGCAGTAACACTTGGCCTTTCGGGTCGTCCGTTTGGGAACGAACTACAGTTGTCTTCTTCTGTCAGGGAAGCACCAGAGCGTGGACGGATGTCGCAGATTTTAATGAAAACAGAACGCGATCTGGGGGTTACTTTTACCCTAAACCCACGTTGGAAAGATGCGACACTTAAAAACTTTGTATTCGATTTCGGCATATACAATGGACAGGGTTTGGCCGGGGCCGGAGAATTTGATAACAGCAAAGATTTTATCTTCCGGTTAAGCCATAAAACGTACGCATTTAATAAATTTACTATCGCTGGCGGTATTAGCACGCTACAAGGCGGTTTAAACCATCGTTTGCCTGTTAGCTATAAAATGGAAAGGAGTAGTGATCAATGGCAAATGGTTAAGGATTCATCCGCTTCAACAATTAATAAGGTAGCGCCAAGGAGATATTATGGTGCCGATATTCAGCTGGCTACAAAAACCAAAAGCTGGAAATCAGAATTAAGGGCCGAAGTGGTATCAGGACTACAAACAGGCACTTCAACAACCTCAACCACACCAGGCTCCTATCCTGTTGATAGCAAATCAGTAGCCTTACCTTATTATACCAGAACTTTTAATGGTGCTTATCTTACTTTTGTACAAACATTGAATAGTACCGATAACCAGCTTATTTTAAAGTATGATTGGTACGATCCGAATACAAAGGTGAAAGGACTTGACATTTCAAGCGATAGAGGACTCTCTGCTGCAGACGTTCGCTTTGATACTTTTGGTTTTGGCTTTTTACATCACTTTAATCCACACTTTAAGGCGGTAATTTATTACGATATTATTAAAAATGAATCGACGCAGATTAAAGATTATATGGCTGACAGGAAGGACAATGTGCTCACTTTAAGAACACAGTTCTATTTCTAATAAATAATCACACAATTGAGGAATTGATACAAATTCCGCTACCTTTGCTTAAAATTGTCCAGCTATGAAATTCGATTTTATGACGTTCAACTTAAGCCAGATCCTATCCACAACGATGGTGCTCTTTGCCATTATCGATATTTTAGGGGCCATTCCGGTTGTAATCGAATTACGCAGAAAAGCAGGTCATATCGAATCGGAAAAAGCATCGCTGGTAGCAGCAGGTTTAATGATCATTTTTTTATTTGTTGGCGAATCTTTATTAAAGGTAATCGGATTAGATGTAGAATCTTTCGCTATTGCAGGCTCATTCGTAATCTTTTTTATCGCCATGGAGATGGTATTGGGATTAACCATCTTTAAAGAAGAAGCACCCGAAACGGTATCTATCGTTCCATTGGCTTTTCCTTTAATTGCCGGAGCCGGAACAATGACTACCTTACTCTCGCTAAAAACAGAATACCATACTCAGAATATACTGGTGGGCATTATACTCAACATGTTGTTTGTTTATTTCGTGTTGAAGAACACCAACAGGCTGGAAAAACTTTTCGGAAAATCAGGCTTAAATATCCTACGCAAAGCGTTTGGGGTAATTTTATTGGCTATAGCGATTAAGTTGTTCAGAAATAATACAGGGCTTTAGGGGGATGGAAGAGGTGAGACGGAAAATGGACGATGTAGCTTCGTTTTTTACATTACACGCCAGGTCGTCATTGCGAGGCACGAAGCAATCTTAATGTGATCGCTACTTGTTATAGTTGTATTGAAGATCACTCTATTAAATGACAATCCTTCAATCAACCTGTAACAATAATTCCGTATTTTCATCTAAATATTAAAGCTTACATCATGAACAGCTTTGAAGAATATACCTTAATTATTGGAGCCATCGCCGTTTTGGTAGAGGCAGTGAAATACGTCAAAAGGAATTTCAGATCCTGGTTTGAACATACGTAGCGTTTTTTGTAAAACTTCCGTTCTTAAAGTGGGCGTCATGCTGAACTTGTTTCAGCATCTATACCCTAAGACCCTGAAATAAATTCAGGGTGACGAAGCGAGTGATTAATCTTGGCGCTTAATTAACCTTGCCACAAACATCGTATCCGCATTATTTTCATAACCTTTTATCAGTTCCATCTTTTCCAATTCTAATGGAAGTGTATCCAGCATATGCTGCACAACAGCTTCATTCTCTTGCGCAAAAGCAGAACAGGTAATGTAAATTAAAGGTTTACCTGGTTTTAAATATTTTACCACATTCTGTACAATACCCTTTTGGATGGTCGCAAACTGATTGATTTTACGTTCTTCGAAAAAAGTAAGCATTTCTGGTGTTCTTCCCCAGGTTCCTGAACCTGTACAAGGTGCGTCTAAAATAATTCCATCAAACTGATAATGGTGTAAAACCTGATCGTTGTTCTGCAAAAGATCCAGTTCTTTTTTATGGTATTTTTTAATGCCCGCTAAACGGAAACGTTCATCCAGGTTTAATAATACACTTTCGCGCAAATCAGAAACCAAAAGCTCGATCACTGGCTCAAAACTATGCAACAGCAGGGTTTTGCCACCTGATGCGGCACAGCAATCCCACCATTTATCCCATTTATTAGGCTTAAAATATAAACCAGTATGTTGTGAGGATAAATCCTGAACCTGATAACTTCCCTCATTTAAAATGCTTTCAAGCTTGGTTCCATTGGGTAAAGCCAGGGCGGTATCAGTCATAGCTTTAACCACAATTTTTTCACCTTCCAATTTAGAGCTAATTGCCGCAGCATCTTCAGCTTTCACCCGGATAAACAGATCGGGCTGTTTAAAGAACGAGGTAAAAAATGCTTCTTTATCAATGTCGCCAGAAAGTGCTGTATGGAAAGGATAAACGTCTTCTGAATTAAAATCGGGGTATTTAACTTTAATTAGCACTAATTTTTCCTCAAGAGGCAAAGTGATATTTCCCTTTAAATCCAGTAGATTCTTCTCCACCAGCAAGCTTAAAGTATCGTGACAAAGAAAATCTGCAATACTCAAACGGACTTCATGATGAAGTGTTGGTAAAGCTTTTCCTAATCTGAAAAAGCTATAGATATGACGGGTAGCCCACCTCCTGTCTGACGAGCCCATTTGCTTATGCTGTTTAAAATAAGCGGGCAGAAAGCGATGTAAAGGCAAACTTCCATCATAACTATTTAAAATCTGTTCAAAGGCTCTTAACTGATGATCTGCTCTCATGCAATAATTAAAATGGAAGAAAATGATAGATTACTCAACTGGGCTTAAAGCAAAGTTTTTAAACTTCAACAGCATTAAACTGGTGTTAATATAGCCTAATTTTTCGTCATGGATAAATGAAAAATTATTATGCAGCCCTCTGTACCTATCCTTTACAATATAATCCCTATAATCCTCGCCGTAAGTTACCAGTAGTTTACCAAAATAATAGCCAACATCGAATCCTTTAAAAGCATATTCTCCAGGCTCAAAACCATATTTATAGCGGTATTTTTTGATAAAAGTGACCACTGCACTACTTTTATAGTCTATTTTATAAGATGAACTGATGATGGTATTCAGATCTTGCAGTTTATCGGTAGGGTAATTCTGTTTAACCCAGTTTGGGTGCCCAAAAAGCGAGATGTTATATCCACCTGCCGGAAGATGTTTTAATTTATACAGTTTTTCGATAGTAGGGAGCACAAAAGCACGGTCGGAAGAAGTAAGCACTACGGCATATTGTTTGCCTTTGATCATCTTTGTTTCAAAGGTATAGACCGAAGCATACTCCTGAACAATAAATTTGGTATTGGTTTGAAGATAGTTCCTTATTGGTGCAGCAAATTGCTCGTCTTCCGTTTTTTTAGGATTAATCAATACCACTATTGTATTAGCGGGATTGTAATTTTTAGCCAGATAGGTTGCGATCTTTTTACCATGCAAGCCAATATTATTTACAACCGACACCAGGTTTGGATTGTTAAATTCAGTAGGCTCGGAGGCGGCCAATGGAGATACAATGATTGCATTATTTTCCTTGGCATAATTGGAGATAAACTTTAATCCCTCAGGAAAAACCGGGCCAATGATTAAATTGCTTTGTTTAAAACGCTCATTTCTGTACAAGAGCGATATACGTGCATTGTCATCCTCTGTATCGAAAACATTTAGTTTAAAATTTAAACCCAGGGCCGCGGCAGAATCCAACCCCAGTTTAAAACCCTGATAAAAATCGATAGGCATCGCGTATTTCTCGATATCGGCTTTTGTGGCTGTTTTTAATTTCAGCTCGTTCAATTTAAATGGAACAAGCAGGGAAACACTTGCCTGCGAAAACTTTTTGACAGGCTTTTTATCTGCAGGTTTCTCTTTTTCATCCGGTTTACTCTTTTCGGGCTTGGGTGTCCTGATTTTAGGCGAACAAGCACCCAAAACTATCGTAAACAAAACCAGCAATCCATAAACCTTCTTGAAATTCATACCTATCATTTTTAACAAAATATGCTAGCAAAGTTTATTCCACCTTGCTAGCATCACATTTATTTTATGCAGTTTGGACTCCAAACTGAAAGCTCACAACTGAATTATTCCCACTCGATTGTTGCAGGTGGTTTAGAGCTGATATCATATACCACTCTATTGATCCCTTTAACTTTATTGATAATTTCGTTAGAAATTTTGGCCAGTACCGGGTAAGGTAAATGGCACCAATCTGCGGTCATACCATCCAATGATTCTACCGCTCTCAATGCAATTACATTTTCGTAGGTACGTTCATCGCCCATCACCCCTACCGATCTTACAGGTAAAAAGATCGCTCCGGCCTGCCATACCTGATCATATAAACCTGCTTCTTTTAAATTGTCGATATAAATTTTATCAGCATCTTGCAAAATGGCTACTTTTTCAGGAGTAACCTCGCCAATAATGCGGATACCTAATCCTGGTCCTGGAAACGGGTGACGACCTAAAATAAACGATTCTAAGCCTAAAGCAGTACCTACTCTTCTCACTTCATCCTTAAATAAAGTTTTAAGGGGCTCAACTACTTTTAATTTCATAAAATCCGGCAAACCGCCTACATTGTGGTGCGATTTAATGGTTGCCGATGGACCTTTAACCGAAACTGACTCAATAATGTCCGGGTAAATTGTGCCTTGCGCCAACCACTTCACATCCTGAATCAGGTGAGATTCTTCATCGAAAACTTCGATAAACACACGACCAATAATTTTACGTTTTGTTTCCGGATCTTCTACTCCAGCCAACTGCCCCAGGAACTTATCCTTTGCATCAACCCCTTTAATGTTAAGTCCGAAATCTTTATACTGCTCTAAAACACTTTCATATTCGTTTTTACGCAATAACCCATTATCAACAAATATACAGTGTAGGTTTGTACCAATGGCTTTATGTAAAAGTACTGCAGCAACACTGCTATCAACACCACCCGATAGAGCCAAAACAACTTTATCGTTACCTACAGTAGCTTTAATATCGGCAATTGTGGTTTCAACAAAAGCAGCAGAAGTCCAGTCCTGGCTACATCCGCAAATATCAACCAGGAAGTTTTCTAAAAGGATTTTCCCATCAATACTATGGGTTACCTCAGGGTGAAACTGGATGGCATAAGTATCAGAATCTTTAATATGATACGCCGCTACTTTTACACTGTCTGTACTGGCAATCAGTTCAAAGTTTTCAGGAATATCGGTAATGGTATCGCCATGGCTCATCCAAACTTGCGAATCGATGTTGATGCCTTTGAATAGTTTATTCTCCTGGTTTACAAAATTCAGGTTAGCACGGCCATACTCGCGTGTTGAAGATGGCTGAACTGCACCGCCAGAATGTTGGGCAATATATTGTGCACCATAACAAACCGCCAGTAAAGGAAATTTTAAATGATATTTTGATAAATCAATTTGAGGTGCATCTTCCTGGCGAACAGAGTATGGGCTACCCGAAAAGATAACACCTTTTACGTCCTCGGTAATCTCAGGAAGATTGTTGTATGGATATATTTCACAGTAAATATTTAGTTCGCGAACCCTACGAGCGATGAGTTGTGTAAATTGCGAACCAAAATCGACGATAATGATTTTTTCTTGCATCCGCAAAGGTACCAATTAGATATGAGATTTGAGAGGGGAGATTTGAGATTTTTAGTAGTGTGCGGAGAGTTTTAAGCAGAGGGCATGGAGTGAGTGCTTAGCGCATAGCTTTTGATTAACCATAAAGTAATCCGAACTCGGCAGTCCTGAGTCTAAAGTCAAAACTATAAAACTTATCTGCGCATTTACAAATTAGCGTACCTCGCTCTTATACTTACGAAGTTGTGCCTCACACTACCTCCTTTAAACTTCGTAAGGTACTGCGCAATTCACAAATGAACCAATGACAAATGAACCAGTGAACCTCTACGATTCGATCAAAATTACCTCAACTCCAAACTTCCTTAAAAAATCTACACCTTCATCGCTAGGCAAACCTTTGTAAGCTGCATAGGATTTCGAATAATACACCAGTTTAATTCCTGATGATAAAATTAGCCTGGCGCAGGCAATACAGGGCGATAAAGTAGTGTATAAAGTACAACCTTCTATTTTCGATCCATTTTTTGAGGCATAAAGTATCGCATTTTCTTCTGCATGCAGGGCTAAAGAGCAGCTCCCTTTACTATCGCGTGCGCAACCATGCTCTGGCCATTCCTCGTCGCAATTGTGTGTACCGGCTGGTGGCCCATTATAGCCAATAGAAATAATGCGGGTATCTTTTGTTAACACTGCACCAACATGCGCACGTACACAATGCGAACGGGCTGCCAAATCGGTGGCAAGGTTCATAAATATAGAATCGAAACTTGGTTTATCTGCCATATAGAAATCAAAAAAGCCACAAAGAAATAAATCTCTGTGGCTGTAAAATTACTTTATTAAAAATTAATGTCCGCCAGAAATTTTCTGGTCGAAGTTAATCCCTTGTGATCTTAATATTGATGCCACTTTCCAGGCATAAAATGCCAGGTAAGCAAAACAGATGATCCCTACGATGTAACTGTGTTGAATACCTGTAAACTCTGATACTGCACCCTGTGCCCAGCTAATAATACCACCACCCATAATCATCATAATCAGGAAGCTACTTCCCTGACTGGTGTGTTTACCTAAACCGCTTACAGCTAAAGTAAAAATACATGGCCATAAAGTGCTACAGAATAAACCTACACTGGTAATGGCATAAACACTTACCATTCCTTTGGTAAACATTCCGATTAACAACGCAGTAATACCTATTGCCGAAAAGATGAGTAACATACGTGCCGGATTACCCTTACTTGCCATATCTGCAGCAATTAATACTAAGATGATTAAGCCATATATATAAAACGGAGCCAGGTCATGTTTCGCAATAGCATTTACGGCTAAAAAGATACCAAACGCCAAATAAGGCGCAATAAATCTTAGCACTTTTTGTGTGCTCACGTTATCTGTAAAAGCCTCAACAGCACCTGTCCAACGTCCAATCATCATACTTGCCCAATATAATGAGATATAAGGGGCAATATCTTTAATGGCAAAACCAAGATCTTTTTCCATGTAAGCAGGCAAATTACTTGCGGTTGATACCTCAACACCTACATAAACAAATATGGCAATCATACCCAAAACCAATTGTGGATATTGCAAAGCTGATCCCTTAATCGATTTAGTATCATCTGCTGACGCTTCAACCAAAGCAGGTCTATCAGGCAACGATGACATTTTTAAGAAAATTGCCACTGCAATAAAAGCTACTCCCAATATTAAATAAGGAATTTTAACACTTTCTACACTGATGTTCGTATTTGCATTTGCAGCAGAACCAAAAATGGCGAAACTTACAATCAGTGGCCCAATGGTTGTACCAAAGTTATTAATACCACCGGCAAGTGTTAAGCGTTGTGAGCCTGTTTTAATTGGCCCTAATGCAATAGCTAATGGATTTGCAACAGTTTGCTGTAAGGAGAAACCTAATGCGACAATAAATAAACCAGAAAGCATTAAAGGAAATGAATGCAGGTTTGCTGCAGGATAAAATAATAAGGTTCCAAGTGCAGAAATAACCAAACCTAGTGCCAGCGAATTTTTGTAGCCCAATTTGTTTACTATATCTTGCCCCATGATAACAGAAATACCATTATATATTAAGGCGCCCACGGTATAGGCAATGTAAAATGCCAATGAAACCAATTGGCTTTCGGCCTGAGATAAATCAAAAGCCTTTTTAAATACGGGTATGAGAATGTCATTACTGGCGGCAACAAAGCCCCAAAAGAAGAATACAGTGACCAGTGGGATAAATTGCGCCCACTTGGTTTGTGTTTGTTCTGAATTCATATTATAAATCTAGTTTTAATGGGGCTAAACATAAATAAAAAAAACTAATAACCAGTATTTTTTATGCAACCTATGCAACAAAAATAAATGTTAAATGTTTAGGTATAAAGTTGCATATTCGCATATTCTAAACAACACAATGCATGTTTGAAGCCATATTACTAGGTATAGGAGCAGGGATTATTTCGTCGTTTTTAACAGGGCCGGTTTTTTTTGCAATGATTAAGACCAGCATAGAAAGGGGCTTCAAAGCTGGTTTCTCTTTAGCCGTTGGTGTAATTATTAGCGATGTGGTCTTAATCGGCCTGGTTCTTTTTGGTAGCCAGTTTGTAGATTATAAAGCCGAATTTGACAAATACGTTGGCAGTATCGGGGGTATATTTTTACTTGCAGTTGGTATTTATTACCTGGTTTCTAAGATCACCGTAAATTACGATAGCACCACACTACAAAAAGTGAGTAAAAGGGGTTATGTGCTCAAAGGTTTTTTAATGTGCATCCTCACGCCTTCCACCCTCATGTTCTGGATTATTGTGAGTGGTATTATTTCAGTTAAGCTCAACAACATGCTTAACGAAAAACTAGTCTGCTTTTTTATTGCCATGGCCACACAACTCGGTATTGATGGCGCAAAGAGTTTCTATTCCAGTAAACTCCGTTATAAAATTAAAGAAGACGCATTAAAAAAATTAAATAAAATTGCAGGCGTGGTCATTATCTTCTTTGCCTTCTGGTTAATTATTAAAACTTATCTGAAGTTTTACGCATAATATATTGTATTCCCAGCTTAGATGTCTTAGGTGGTCAGATATTTTTAGAAAAGCAGGTGCAGTACAATTATTATTGTTAGTCCTGCCAATGCTGCAAGTCCTCAGCAAATGAAGGATTTGCCTCCGGGCTTTCCGCTAATGTCAGGTTTAGGGAGGGAAATGCAGTGGTAAAAATCTAAATAGTCGCGAAGTATCGTCATGGTTCGTGTCCTCACCAACCACTAAAAGCATCAACCTTCAACTCTAACATCAGCGATTGTGTCTTATGGTTAAAAGTTTTGAAAAGCAGTTGTATTGCTACTATTAAGCGTCAGTCCTGCCAATGCTGCAAGTCCTCAGCAAATGAAGGATTTGCTTCCGGGCTTTCCGCTAATGTCAGGTTTATGTGGGAAATGCATGGTATTAATAGAAATGAGAACCTTCTTTGTGCCTCCGTGCCTTAGTGGTAAAACCTAAAAGTATTATTACTTTGTAATCATGCTATTCTCTCTCCCGCCGTGGTTCGTGTCCTCACCAATGCTATTAACTTAAGCTATTTATATGTTTGGTGAGCTCTGTTTTTCCTCTTTTTAAATGTTACCCTAATAAAGCTTCTGTCTGGTTTTATGGGTATTTTAGAAGATGCTATTAGTTTAATAAGAGATTGAATGATATGCTCTGGGTTTAGCGTATTTAGTATTTGGATAATTACTTTTCTAACAAACCTGAAAGCATTTTGCCAATTGTATTTATATTTTAGTTTTCTTTTTTTGTTCTTGTCGATCTCCTGCTGTGCCTGGATGCCTAATAAAGCTACCAGATTCATCATAAATATATGTGCTTCAAACTCCTGGAATATTCCATCAGGTTTTCGACAACCAAACTGCTCTAGTTTCATCTTTGGTTTTAGTTTTTTAAAGCCTTCTTCTACAGGCCATCTTAGGCCATAAAGCACTTTCATATTCTCTGTGCAGATATCATTCATATCAAATAAGGAAGAAACAAGTATTTCTATCTCTCCAGTTTTCAATTGGATTTTTGTAACCCTAACAACGATTTTTTCAGTATTTAACCCATGTTTTAAACAGGATTTTCTTTCATTTGGGCTTGGATCCCACTCTGTTATAAAATCGTTTTCAGTCTGTTGGGTTATCCGTTTTGCAAAACAGGACTGAGCGGTGCTTATGCGAATGCAGAAATTCTGTTTTACTGCGTAAAGGCTTTTGCAGATATGAAAATATCCAAACCCCCGGTCTAAAATAACTATGGATTTACGGCCTGGGAGTTCTTCAATGCATGCATCAAAAAGTGTTTTTTCTGTTTTCTCCATCTTTGATATCCTTTTAGAAAGAATTGCCCCACTAAAAACATCATAAAACATAAAAATCTGTGCTAAACAACTTTTTACACTACCACCTTTTTCTGAATAGATTCCAAAAAAGTCTTTTATCTGCCTGGAAGGTGGTAACCCAACAGTAGAGCCATCACCGGCAATCAATTGATATCCCCTCCAAAGTTGTGAAGGGTTCTGTTTGTGGTAATCTGCCAGTATTTTGTTCAGATCCTTAAAAAAGGAGATGGATATTTTATATCGAGCCTTAGAAAAAGCTGCACCTGTTACCGCTTTTGAGGATAAACTAGGCAAAATTGTAGAAAGATTATACTCTACAGATTCTTTAAAAAGATTTAATACGATAGATACAACAACAGGGAAGCTTAAACTCCGCTTACGGGTAAAAAAGATTGGTTCTTTAAGGTATTGGGAAAAACTGTTTTTATCCTGAATGAAATCAAATGTTTTTTTTAGGAGCCACTTTATGTTGCTCCAATTTTTGATTCGAAGAAATTATACTCATTTACTTTACTTGTTTAATAGTTAAATATCAACATAATAATTTGATTTTCAAATATTTAAAACACTAAGTTAATAACATTGGTGTCCTCACGAACCGCTAAAATCATCAACTTCTCATCAGCAATAAAAATGAGCGCAAAAAAATAGCCCATATTACTATGAGCTATTTGTTATTCTTGTCCCTTTTAAGAGATTTAGAGGCTAATATGCCCTTTGATTATTTCCTTCTTTCCAGTTCACAAAAGCTTTATTAACCACTTTGTTGCCACCTGGTGTAGGATAATTTCCGGAGAAATACCAATCACCTTTGTTTTTCGGACAAGCCTCATGTAGGTTCTCTAAACTTTGGTAAATGACTTCAACCTCAGCAACAGTACCTTTTGGGGTAATAATCTGTGCAATTTTAGCTGAAATTTCTTCAGGAGTAAAGGGTTTATAAATTTCCTTAACGTGGTTTACAATTTCCTCCTTAGGTAAAAGTAACGAAGCTTTACATTTGGTGTAAACATCTTCGATCACCTGCCACATCCCACGCTCGGTAAGCAACTGGATTGCTGCATCAAAAGCCACAAACTGCCCCATTCTGCTCATATCGATACCATAACAATCAGGGTAACGGATCTGAGGTGCAGAAGAAACAATAATGATTTTTTTAGGGTGTAAACGGTCCACAATTTTAATGATACTCTGCTTTAAGGTAGTACCACGAACGATCGAGTCATCAAGTGCAACTAAAGTATCCTGGTGGTTATTGATAATACCATAAGTAGTATCATAAACGTGTGCCACCATTTCACTCCGGTCTGCGTCTTGGGTAATGAAAGTTCTCAGTTTAACATCCTTAACGGCCAGCTTTTCTACACGTGGTGCTAAAGATAACAGGTCTTCAAGCTGCTGATCTGTAAGTGTTTCTTTTTTATGTAACAGGATATCTTTCTGGTGCCTGCGTACATATTGCTGAACACCATCAACCATTCCGAAAAACGCCACTTCTGCCGTATTTGGAATAAATGAGAATACTGTATTTTTTAAATCGTAATTAACAGCCTGAAGGATTTTATCGCTTAATAAACGACCTAACTGTTTACGCTCACGATAAATTTCAACATCACTTCCTTTTGAGAAATAGATGCGCTCGAACGAGCAGGATAACCTTTCAGTAGGCTCACGGAATTGCTCCATGCTTACCTCACCGTTTTTCTTAATGATTAAAGCATGACCCGGATCGATCTCTTTAACATCTTTAAACTGGATATTGAATGCGGTTTGTAAAGCTGGTCTTTCCGAAGCCGCTACCACAATCTCATCGTCATAATAATAATATGCCGGACGGATACCTGCCGGATCGCGCATAATGAAAGAATCGCCATTACCCACCATACCACAGATCGAATAACCTCCATCCCATGTTTTGGCCGAGCGGCGAAGAATATTCGCGATATCTAAATTATCAGATATTTTGTGTGTAATTGCAACGTTATCATGCCCTTCTTTTTTGTAATGATCGAAAAGCTCCTGGTTTTCATCATCTAAAAAGTGACCGATTTTTTCCAATACCGTAACGGTATCTGCTTTTTCTTTTGGATGCTGACCTAACTCGTACAATTGCTCCAATAACTCATCAACATTCGTCATGTTAAAGTTACCTGCAATTACCAGGTTACGTGTCATCCAGTTGTTTTGCCTTAAAAAAGGGTGGCAATTTTCGATGCTGTTTTTACCATGCGTACCATAACGCAAATGGCCCATTAACACCTCGCCGATAAAGCTTACGTTGTTTTTGAGCCATTCTGTATCCTGCATTAATTCAGGGGTGTTTTCCTGGATATCGACAAATTTGTTCTGTACATATTCGAAGATATCTGCTACCGCATTAGATGCCATGCTCCGGTATCGGCTAATGTACCTACTGCCCGGTTTCATATCCAGCTTAATGGTGGCAATACCTGCGCCATCCTGGCCCCGGTTATGCTGTTTCTCCATTAAAAGGTATAATTTGTTAAGGCCGTAAAGTGCTGTACCGTACTTTTGCTGGTAGTAAGAAAGTGGTTTTAACAGGCGAATAAAAGCGATTCCGCATTCGTGTTTTATCTGATCACTCATTGTGTGGGTTTGAAGCCGCAAAGTTATCCTTTTAAACCATTACAACCTAAACAAAAATGTTTTCTTTTGTCACAACGGGGTTAATTTGGAATCATACAACTTAACGTTATTTAGCAGTATTAAAATAATTTAAAACGATAAGTTATTAAAAGGGTTAAAATTAAGTAATGGAGAAAAAGATGCAGTTGTTGCCTTTTTAGAAGCATTATCTTCGCCTACAGTGCTGACCAGGATAGCGCGATTGCCACTGTAATTAGCTTGGAGTATTGGGTTTGGAGTTTGGAGCAATTACGGACAAGATGTCCAGCACAAAAAATTGTTTACCCTTTCTTTACCTGTTGTTTACCCTTCCTGTACACCAAGTTAACCCCAGGTTAACCCTTTGGTTACCTATTCTTTACCTTTTGGTTACCTAAAAGGTAAAGCCAGGGCCTGCTTTAGGTCTTTATTTGGTAAGCCAGAGCCGATGCTGCCCGCCGGCTGGTACCTGGAGGAAGTGTAAAAAATCGTTTTAAATGCATTCAAACCTGCTTTAAAAGGGTCATAGGGCTGCCAAAGAATATCCTCAATCCGATAAAATTTCTCTTAGTGAACAGTATTAACCAGACTGTTGCAATTTAGTAATTTACATTTGACAGTTAACCTATTTTAGCTGGCGGTGGCCTGTCAACCATTCAACAATCTGGCAAATTCAACAATCCATATCCATCACATCTTATTTGATTTCAGCGCTTCTCCAAAAAAAACAGAGGCATGTTCATCAAAAGCTGCAGGATCACCGCTGGTATAAAAATGTCTTTCGCCCTGTTTAGCTAATTTTTCTTCGATCTCAGGATGTCGCTTTAAATAACCAGCTAAACTGCTGGCTACAATCTCGCCTTGCGTTAAAACGCTTATATGATTTGGAAATACTTTCTTCAGTTTAGGCATTAATAAAGGATAGTGCGTACAAGCCAATAACACACAATCAATATCTGCAGATTGGCTCAATAACTGATCACAATATTCATTGATAAAAAAATCTGCTCCCGGCTCCAGGTGTTCGTTGTTTTCGATCAGTGGAACCCACATTGGACAGCTTTGCTGGTAAACCTTAATCTCAGGAAAAAATTTATTGATCTCCAAAAGATAAGATTGAGAATTAACCGTTCCCCTGGTTCCCATTACCCCAACTTGTTTCGTGATGGTATATCCATCAATAACCTCTGCCGTAGGCCTGATTACGCCCAATACCCTTCTATCGGGATACTTAGCAGGAAGATCTATCTGCTGGATTGTCCTGAGCGCTTTTGCCGAAGCCGTATTACAGGCCAGGATCACCAAATGGCATCCTTTAGCAAAAAGCCATTCTACGCATTCTAAAGTATATTTATAAATGGTCTCGAAAGAATGATCGCCATAAGGCGAACGTGCATTATCGCCTAAATAGATGTAATTATAATCGGGCAATTTATCTGCAATAGAACGAAAAACCGTTAAGCCACCATAACCTGAATCAAAAATACCTATTGGAGATGTACGCTGCATTGTGGTGGAAATTGGAATGTTAGAAAGTTGTAAAGTTAGTTGAAAATTGGAATGTTAGTGTTAGTTTGAATGTTGAAATATTTAAAACTCTTGGATAAAAACTTCCAATAAGAAAGTTGTTATTTCGAGCGGAGTGCAACATAGTCGAGACCCGAAGGCTCTGCCAAGCAAATCTTGCCAGATAGATCTCTCCATTCAGCATTGCTCCAGTCAAGATGACGACAATCTAGATAAATCGGTGATTGGAAATCCTAAAAACAAAAAAGCGGAACTAAGTTAAACTTAATTCCGCCATATATCTTGAACTGGTAAGGAGACTCTCGACTCCGAACTCATGACTCAGGACTATTTTTTAGGTGCCGCTGGTTTTGCTGCAGTTGCAGTGATTCCTAATTTAGTTTTTACTGAAGCAGTAATATCATCACCACCTTCCCAGAAAACTAAATTGTTACCACCTTGTCCGTTTGCGATATCGAAAACGTAAGCTAAACCTTTTTCTTTAGCTACAGCAGAAATTGCAGTTGCAACTTTAGCCTGGATAGGTTGAAATAATTCACCTTGTTTAGTACCTATATCCTGTGAAGCTTTAGTACGCGCATCAGTAATGCGTTTTTCTAAATCCTGTAATTCCTGACCTGCAGCTTGTAATTCTTTACCTACTGATTCTTTGTTAGCTTCACTTAAAGTTTTTTGTTTAGCTTCTGCAGCAGACATTTTGCTTTGATATTCTTTGATCATTGCATCGATATCGGCTTGCTTTTGTTTACCTAAGGTTTCTAAAGTAGTTTGAGCTGCTTTAGCTTCAGGTAAATTTGCAAAAACCTCCTCTGAATTAATGTGACCCAATTTTTGTTGTGCACTTGCCATATTCGCTGTAAACAATAACCCTGCTGCTACAAAGAATACGTTAATTAACTTTCTCATCGTTTTATTTTACTTTTTTATTTTTTTCTAATTGTTTTCCTTCAAAAATCAGGGGCGAATATACTAATTATTTACAGTCCCTGGTTTATAACCTAATTTTACAATTACGTCATTACTAACATCGTAACTGCTACTTGCATAAATCATCATTGTTGCTTCACTGCTCTTGTCGAAAATGAAGTCTAAATATTTTGATTTTGCAATCTGTTTAATAGCCTCGGCTACTTTATCCTGAATAGGCTTAATTAATTTTACCCTGCTTTGAAAAAGATCCCCGTCTGGCCCAAACTTAGAACGTTGAAATTCTTTAGCCTGTTTTTCTTTTTCTATGATTTCGTTTTCACGTCGTTTGCGCATATCATCAGTTAACAAAACCTGATCTGCCTGATAAGCCTTGTACATCCTGTCAATTTCAGAAAAATTCTGATCAACCTGTTGTTGCCATTGTTTAGATGCTACATCTAACTGACTGAGTGCCGATTTATATTCTGGTAAATGTTTCAAAATATACTCCGTGTCTACATAAGCAAACTTCTGTGCAAAAGCACCAAAAGAAGTGCAAAGCAGGAATGCGATAAAAAGATACTTCTTCATTTGTGTGTGTGTTAATGATATAATAATAACCTAAGCTTTCTTTAAACTCCTCTTTTAATATTTTATTGTCCTAAATTTAATTTTCACAAAGATACTATCAAATAGCAAAAGCCCAAGTAAACTTGGGCTTTTAACTTTTTTTAACAAAAAATAACTGTTAATTTATAACTATCGTGTGCACAAAAGACTGAGTAGGGTCATTGTAGCCTACTTTATAATTCCAATTAATAGTTAAATCTTGTTGATGCTCTAAATTAAAAGCAATATAAAAATTTGTATCAGTTGCTGGTCCAGAAGGAGCTCCTCCATTGGTTATACCATCAATTCTACCCCATGCCAATTGAGAGTCTCTCCACTCTTTGCCTCCAAATGCGCCTCCTTTTCTAAACACTTGTCCTCTCATTATTACATTATAAGATGTATTTACAAAATTAACCTGACCTGTTATTTCACAATGCGCCCTTTCTGGTCTTCCTGTAGACTCAAACTCTTGGGAACGATGATACCTAATTCCCTGAAATGCGCCACTAACATATGTTATTTCACCAGAGGTAGTTACTTCTCCATCAGAATTAATAACAGATAACTTCTCGCCCGACTTAGCATTTACAGAACTTCGGCCTCCTAAATTAGCTTTAACTGGAATTTCAATCATTTTGTAATTTGCACTAACATCATGTGATTTAACTCTTTCATTATTTTCAAAATAATTAGCATTTTTTAATATATCCTTATACAAATTAAAATCCTCATTATTAATTAAATATTCGTTATTACCATTCAAAAGAAAAATTTTACCTCCTATGATTAAGGATGCATCACTATTCAATAATCGTGCAAATACAGGATCTGCGACATAGACTTTTGGTTGTTTACCTTGTACGGTGTCTAATGCTAAACTTTTGATACCATAGTGGCCGATTATTTCTTCTACCTCTTTTAGAGGTAATTTGTGAAATTTGGAAATCGTTTGATCAAATTCCTGTTGATTTTTAAAATTCAACATTCCATTTTTCACCAAGACAGCTTCATTTTCATTCACAGAAGCTTCACCTGCATTCTTTTTACATGAATTTAATGTCAATAAAGAAAAGCTTGCTAACAGGAAGGTCAGCGCTACGTTTTTTGTTTTCATAGATTTTATATACATGGAACAAACATAGACATGTAATTTTAAATATACAACTAAAAAAATAGTAATAATATAAATAACACCTTAATCAACTGTAATACAGTGACTATAAAATATACTTTATATGATGTTAAATTTTACAAAAACAATCTGTACCAAAGTTATGCACCAGATTAAAATACTTTGTCTAAAAATAAATCTATAGAAATGGATAGCAGATATTAAAAAATTGGGGCAAAAAAAAAGGTGCTCCAAAGAACACCTTTTTTAAGTTATTTTTTTTTAAAATCCACCTAATTGTTGTGCGATACTAAAAGTAAAGTTTTGCTTACCGCCATCTGCTATTCCAGGGATCCTATCAAATGCGTGTCCGTAATCAATACCTAATAAACCAAATATAGGTAAGAAGATACGTGCACCTACACCAACTGATCTTCTCACATTAAAAGGATTAAAATCACCAAATCTATTCCAGGTGTTACCGGCCTCTGCAAAGGCTAAAACAAAGGCTGTAGCTTGCTGACTTGCTATAACCGGATAGCGCGCCTCTAGTACATATTTCGTATAAATAGGGCTACCAGACTGCTGAGCAATTCTTGGATCAGAACCATTTGGAATAACGGTGTTGTTTGCATAACCACGCATCGCGATTAGTTCAGATCCTTGTAAGAAATCGAATCCCTGCATACCATCACCACCCAATTTGAAACGCTCAAATGCGGATTGACCTACTGCCTGGCTATATTGCCCTAAGAAACCAAATTGTGCCTGTGCCTTAACTACTAAGTTACCTGCAACACGTTGGTACCATTGCGAATCGAATTTCCATTTATGGTATTCGGTAAAACGGTATTTTTCTTTATCAGATGCCGTTGCATAATTCACTTTGTTGAATAATGAATATGGTGGCGTTGCCTGAACAGTAAAACGGATAAATGATCCCGATTTAGGGAAGATTGGCGAATCTCTTGAATCGCGGCTAATTTCTTGTGATAAACTTAAGTTATATGATGTACCATTTTTAAATAAATATCCTTCATAGTTATTTAAAATGTACTGTTGCATGCTAATTGAATGGGATAACTGAAAATAGTTATCTGGCCAGTTTAATCTTCTACCTAAACTAACGGTTACCCCATTTAAACGGATTTTTTGAAATAGCGGGTCGCTGCTGCTGATACCGTTAGATTGTAATGAGGTAAATGCACTCACTCCAAAGCTTACCGGTTTCTCACCACCAAACCAAGGTTGTGAGAATGAGAAGCTATATGATTGGTAATATTTACCGTTGGTTTGACCACGTAAGCTTAATTTCTGCCCGTCACCTTTTGGCAATGGCTTATATGCTTTTAAATTAAATAAGTTACGTAACGAAAAGTTATTGAAAGTTAAACCTAATGTACCAATGACACGGCCACCACCAAAACCACCTGAAAGTTCGATTTGATCTGAAGGTTTCTCTTCTACTGCATATTCGATATCTACAGTACCATCTGCCGGGTTAGGGCGAGGTGTAGGTACCGTTTTCGACTCGTCGAAGTTACCTAATTGCCCAATTTCGCGAATGGTACGGATTAAATCACTTTTGTTAAATTTCTGTCCTGGTTTGGTACGGATCTCACGTAAAACAACCTTATCATTTGTAATGGTATTACCTTTTATAGTAATGCGGTTGTTGGTATATTGCGGTCCTTCGTACATGCGTAATTCCACATCAACAGTATCGCCATAAATTTTGGTCTGTACCGGATCGATATTAAAAGTTAAATATCCATTATCGGTATACATGCTGTTAATGTCGCCACCGTTTTCGCCACCACCATTTAATTTTTTATTTAATTTTTCTTCGCTAAAAACATCACCTTTTTCAATAGTTAATACTTTTTTCAAAATACTATCCGGATAAATGGCATTACCTGCCCAGGTTATATTCCCGAAATAATACTTTTTACCTTCGTAAAGGTCCATTCTAATATTAACTTTTTTCTGATTATACTGGTAAATGGTATCTTTTAATAATTCCGCATCACGATAACCTTTTTCGTGCATTTTAGCAATCATTTTAACCTTATTCTCTTCGTATTTTTCTTTTGCGAATTTTCCGGAACCCCAAAAACGCCACCACGCAAACTGTTTAGGGTTTTTAAGGTATTTTCTCAGTTTTGCTGATTTGAAATCTTTATTTCCCGTAAAATCGATATGCTGAACTTTAACACGGTGACCTTTATCAATATATGCTTCTAATACCACACTATTTTCTGCATTCGGATCTTTACGCGTTTTGTAATCGATTTTGGTAAAGAAAAAGCCTTTATCCAATAAGTATTTCTTAACAATGGCCGATGTGGTATTATATAAGTTATCGTTTACGATTTTACCCGTCTTATCATTTAACTTTTCCTGAATGGCCGTTTTTTCAGATTTACGGATACCTTTTAAATCGATAGAACTTAAACGCGGACGTTCCACTACTTCAATTTCAAAATAAACAGAATCCTGAACAAATTTTTCGATGTTAAGTTTAACATCATCAAACAATCCCTGTGCCCACAACGTTTTAATTGCATCAGAAGTTGCTTCCCCAGGAAGAACGATTTTATCGCCTTTAGTTAATTTAGATAAGGTGATTAATACTTCTTTATCTAAATATTGGGTTCCGGTTACCGTTGTACCTCCAATAATATATTCTTTTGGACTAAAATAATCGAGATCTAAGCCACCGACCTTTAAAGAAGGGGTTACCGGAGCCTGACCTTGTGGACGTACTTGAGCGAAGGCCGGAGCGGCTAAAACTAGTAGGATTAAAACTTGAAATATTCTTTTCATTAAAATTATTTGTTCAGTAATGACCAAAAGGTAACGCTATTTTATAAAGCAAAATTACTTTATGTTGTTCCCTTATTATGGTTTCATTTATCGTATAAAAGTGGTGCTAAGTTAGCTTAAACGCTTGTTAAAAAGTGTTAAAAGAAAAATTAGTTTAATTGCTCGCTAATTTTACCAAAACGACGTTCGCGTTTTTGATAGTCTACAATGGCCTCGAAAAGATCTTCACTTCTGAAATCCGGCCATAAAACATCAGTAAAATAAAACTCGGTATAAGCCATTTGCCAAAGCAGATAATTGCTGATACGGTGTTCGCCACTGGTCCTGATCATGAGTTCAGGATCGGGCATATTTACAGTAGTTAGTTTCGATGAAAACAGGTCTTCATTAATATCATCCAAAGAAATGGTATTGTCTTTTACCGCTGAAGCAATTTTTTTGGTGGCCTCTAAAATCTCCCATTTCGCGCTATAACTTAATGCCAGTGTTAAAGTGCATTTTTTGTTATGGGCTGTTTTTTCCATGGCTTCATTTAAATCATTAATACACTCTTGAGGTAAAGATTCAATATTGCCAATGGCATTCAGCTTAATATTTTTTTTATTAAGTGTTTCGGTTTCGTTGTTGATGGTAGAAATCAGAATCTGCATCAAAGCATCTACCTCTTCTTTGGGCCTGTTCCAGTTTTCAGTAGAAAAAGCATATAAAGTAAGGTATTCAATACCTATGTCTACACAGCCTTCTACAATGTCTTTTACAGAAAGCACACCTTGTTCATGTCCGAAAACCCGCACTTTGCCCTGGCCTTTTGCCCATCTTCCATTACCATCCATGATTACGGCAATGTGCTTTGGCAGGCGGCTATAGTCTATTTGTTCTTTAAATCCCATTAATTATGTCAAAATCAGCTTAAAAGGAATAGCATTTTGAGGATACAAAGGTAAAAGATATGCCAACACTAACAAATAGATAAGTGTCCCTTTTTCGAAAATCGCCTCTTTGTGTTCCCGGCTGTCCAATTTTATAGCGTGAAGGATCGGATAAATTAACCTGATTTTGGCCATTTCCAACAATCACTTGGTTAACCGGATAACGGCCACTTACATCATCAATATAATCAGTAGCAGGTGTTCTATAGCCCAGTTCGGTAAAAATGCTCCAGGTATCTTTGTAATTATACCTTAAGCCCAGGCCATAAGGAATGGTTAAAACGGCATTTTTATATCCATTTTCCTGTCCTTCGGTGGCCAGACGATCTAACCGGTAACGCTCGCCATTTACTTTTACCGTTGGTTTAAATACTAGTAACCCCACCCCCGTAAACAGGTATGGCGTAAATTGACGCGTTCCGCCACCAAGGTTAAAATTAAAAAAATTAAAATCTACCAGTCCGCTAAATTCGTTCAGTGATGTTTTAAAACGCAGGTTTCTTTCTCTGAACTGCTCATTGCCGGAATAGTAATCATCAGCTTTTACCTGCCCGTAAGTATAATTTAAACGGACACCCAGGTATTGGTTAAAGTTGCGCTTCACATAAAGTCCGCCAGACAGACCACTGAGATATAAAGGATTATTCTGATTAAGATCGCCCATATAACCGGCACCACCAGCCATTACACCAAGTTCCCAGGAAGGTTCACCGATCACTGCACGCTGTGCCTGGACAAGCTGCCCGCTCAAGATGAAAAAGAAAATAATTAATAGCTGTTTGCCTGGCGCCATACTTAGTAGTTACGGGTATCAATTCCCCATAATAATTTATTCCTTAACGTCTTCAAGTAGGTTTCATTATTAAGGCGGATAAGATTTATGCAAAAATCTGCCTTTTTTATGCTAATTTTTACTGAACGCTCTACGGTAACGGTTCGGCTATCGCACGAAACCAAAAATTTTGATTCCCTCGCTTCAACCTCAAAAGAGAGTTTATTATCATCTGGCACAACCACAGGCCTTACATTTAAGTTATGCGGTGCAATGGGTGTAATTACAAAATTTTCAGAATCCGGATAAATGATTGGTCCACCGCAGCTTAAAGAGTATGCTGTAGAGCCGGTTGGGGTAGCTATAATTAGTCCGTCAGCCCAATAAGAGTTGATAAACTCGTTGTTCATTGAAGCGTGGATAATCATCATAGCCGAATTATCGCGACGGTGAATCGTAATATCGTTTAACGCAAAGTTTTCTTCACCAAATAAACGATTATCGGATTCTAATGTTAAAAGTGACCTGGAATCTAAGGTATATTCTTTATTGATCAGGGCATTAAGTGCTGATCCAATTTCGTTTTTATTAATACTGGCCAAAAAACCCAGGCGGCCAAAGTTGATCCCGATTACGGGTATGCCCGAATTGCGGATCAAAGATAAGGTATCGAGTAAAGTACCATCTCCACCTAAGCTTAACAATACATCAGCATGGTCTTTGAGTTCGGCATGGTTATGAAAAATGATTGTATTTGAAGGCAGTTTTATTTTACCATGAAGGGATGTTTTAAATTTAGAATATAAAACAGGCTGAATACCGTGTTCGGCTAAATGATTAAAAACCTCTTGTACATAGGGCAAAACCGTATCATTAAAATCTCTGCCGTAAATTGCAATCCTCATAAAGTAGGTTTATACATTTAAATAGTTCATGAAAGAATCGTAACGCTCCTGCGATCCATCATCAATCTGGGTATTATTGTACACCTCTTTAACCAGATAATCATATCTTTCGAAAGAGGCTACCAATGAAGTGATTTCTGTTTTATTTACTTTGAGCGTTACTTCCAGACGTGTGGAATCTTCGAAAGAATTTACATAAGAAGAGAGTACCTGTGCATTATCGGCTTCAACAATCTGCGCAATATGAGCCAGAGAATTATCACGGTTACTAATCTCCAAAACAATAATTCCGCCAGGTTCATTTACTGCATACTGTTCGGCAACAGCATTTACCATATTACTGATAGGAATTAAACCAGCATAATTTTTCTGTTGATCCAGAACCGGAATAACGGTTAATTTTAACTGGCTAAATAACCTGATTACATCATAGGTATGCGCGTTATTCAACACAAAAACATTAAGCGTGTTTACAGCGCTATCGCTTAAAAGTGTATCATGATTATCAATATTTAATAAATCATCTTCAGAAACCAAACCCAATAAAGTTACCTCGTTAACAACCGGCAAATGCTTCAGTTTAAAATCGTTCATGCGATCTAAAGCTTTCTGCACCGTATCATCGGTTCTTAGTGATGGAATTGAATCTGATATGATTTCTGCTGCAAACATTTATTTCAACAATATTCTATCTAAAAATTTTTCTAAGTAAGCGTTAAATATCTGTGGGTGTTCCATCATAGGCGCATGCCCACATTTCTCAACCCAGTTTAATTCTGAGTTAGGCAATAATTGGTGGAATTCTTCTGCCACTTCTGGCGGAGTAACCTTATCGTTTTTGCCCCATATTAAGGAAACCGGTATGGTAATCTTCGAAAGGTCTTTAGACATATTGTGGCGTATTGCCGATTTTGCCATGGTTAAAATACGAATAACCCTTGATCTATCGTTAACCGTTTTAAAAACATCATCTACCAGTTCTTTAGTTGCCGTTGCCGGATCGTAAAAAGTAAATTCTACCTTTTCCTTAATATAATCGTAGCTCTCTCTACGTGGGAAAGACCCCCCAAAAGCATTTTCGTATAAACCAGAACTACCTGTAAGTACCAGCGCTTTAACAAATTCCTGATGAGCAACCGTAAATACCAGACCAACATGGCCACCAAGCGAATTACCAACAAGCACTACCTGGTTTAAATTTTTATATTTAAAAAAACGATGAAGATATCTCGACAATGCTTTTACGCCCAATGTTAAAATAGGGAGATCGTAAATTGGTAAAATTGGAATAATTACACGATAGCGATCTTTAAACTGTTCGATAACCAGTTCCCAATTGCTTAGTTCACCCATCAGGCCGTGTAGCAATACCAGTGTCTCGCCTGTTCCAGCTTCAATGTATTTAAATCCGTCTTCTTCTATTATCGGGTAAGTCATATCTATTTTAGATGGTATTGTGCTACTAAGTTAGTAGAGTAAAATTAAATTTATGCATTTATATGCCATTTTTCTGAAATAAAACCTAAAACGGTATAAAAACCTATTTATAAGTATCAAGAAGCAAGTAAACAGTATCAAGATACATATATTATTATCAGCTTTAGTCTTTCTGCTTTAAGCTCTACTAAGCTAGTTTTTCTTTAACAATCTCCGCAATTAATTTACCGTCAGCTTTACCTGCAAGTTCCTTATTTGCCATGCCCATTACCTTCCCCATATCCTTAACCGATGTAGCACCAGATTGTTTGATTACTGCTTCGATAATTACAGCAACCTCAGCCCTATCTAGTTGTTTTGGCAAAAATTGGTTAATCACCTCAATTTCTTCTTCTTCTACCTGATACAAATCTTCACGATTTTGTTGCTTATAAATATCAGCAGATTCACGGCGTTGTTTAATCAGTTTCTGAAGAATTTTTAGTTCGGTTTCTTCCGTAATTTCTTCTGAAGATCCTTTCTCTGTTTTAGCCAAAAGTAAGGCTGCTTTTATTGCTCTTAAACCTCTTAACTGTGCATTGTTTTTAGCCAACATGGCTTTTTTTATTTCCTGATCTATTGTAGTTGATATCATTTCTTTTAATTGTTTAATTGCAGGATTGCTAAATTGTTAACTGCAAATTGCCAACTGAAAACTTATACTCTATTTATAATTGTTGCGGTAGCCTGTGCGGTTGGCATAATCAGCATATCGTTAATGTTAACATGTTTTGGCCGGCTCACAACATACCAAATGGCATCGGCAATATCGCCGGCAATTAGCGGCTCCAGGTTTTCGTAAACCTTTTTCGCCCGGTCTTCATCACCTTTAAAACGTACCACCGAAAATTCTGTTTCTACCATGCCTGGATTAATTTCGGTAACCTTAATGCCATGGGGCAATAAATCGATGCGCATGCCTTTACTCAAAGCATCTACAGCATGTTTACTTGCACAATATACGTTTCCATTTGGATAAACTTCTTTCCCGGCAATAGAACCGATATTAATAATATGACCCGATTGATTTGGGATCATCCAGTTGGAAACAATTTTGGTTACATAAAGCAAGCCTTTTACATTGGTATCAATCATGGTGTCCCAATCATTGGTATCACCTTTATCAATGGGGTCCAAACCCTGACTTAAACCCGCATTGTTGATCAAAACATCAACCTTTTTCCATTCTGCCGGCAAAACTTCTAAAGCAGTGGTAAGACTTTCTTTATCGCGAACATCTGCCAAAACCTGTTTAATCGTAATGGCATATTTGTCTTCTAAATGGTGTGCAATTTTAGCCAGGCGATCTTCTCTGCGGGCCAATAATACCAGGTTATAACCTTGTTGAGCGAATATATGTGCACAAGCTTCGCCAATACCAGAAGTTGCACCTGTAATTAATGCGATTTTAGACATTTTTATGAATTTTAAGTCTGGGTAATCTTTTAAGATAACGTTCTTGATTTACCTGTACCAGCAAAGGTAAGTTTTTTTGGATTGCAGGGCTATTGAAAAATCAAACTGAATGTTAATTGACGTAATTTCAACTTATCTATCGGGTTAGCATAAACAGTATTGTCGTGCTGAAGCAAATCATTGGCCGAATACGACAGTTTTATTTCGGGCGACATTTTAAAATACTCGAAATAAATATCGAAACCAATACCTGTTTCGTATGACAGGTAATTTCTATTATTTTTTAAAAACTTATTTACGGCCGTTTCGCCTTCATCGAAGGTTTTCTTTTTCGAAGCTATATCTATAGAATATTTAGCACCACCTAACCAATATACCCTAAAATTGTTCAGCCGGTTCGATTTTACCTTTATACCTAATGGAAATTCGAACATCGTAGCCTGAACTTTTCTGTCTACCACCGTTTGGAAGTTTTTTGTTTGTCCGTTACCCAGATTAATCGGTGCCATTGGCTCATACTCGTAAGTGACTACCCTATCACTAAAAATTAGCGAGGGTGTTGCCCTGATATCAAAGTTATCAGAGATCATTCTATTCATTACAAAACCCAATCCAAAACCTTGAGATGGTGAACTAGAAATAGCATTTAATGTTGAGGTAGCCGGAATGCCTGAATTGGGATCGTAAGATGGATCGAGAGAATTTGGCACCTCATAAAAAGGCGACCGCCAATTTGGCTTCTTAAGGATTTTGTATTCGGCCGAGATGTACTGAAAATTAAAACCAAAACTCCAATCTTCATCATCTATTCCGCCACCCCAGTTTTGAGCAAAGGTGGTTGTAGAAATAATAAAAAATGAAAGAATGAGGCTTAATTTTCTGATCATTTGGTCCCTACATATATCGAACTTATTCCAAACGTTAAAATTCTTTGTTTGGTACTTTTAAACCCGACTTTTTCCATCAGGCTGGTAAAGTCTTCACCGTCTGGAAAAGCAGCTACCGATTCTGGCAAATAAGTGTAGGCCCTATGGTCTTTAGAAAAGAGTTTTCCAAAGAACGGTGTTACCTGTTTAAAATAAAAACTATACAATTGTTTTACCGGGAAAACCTTTGGTTTCGAAAATTCCAGTATCACCATTTTTCCATTGGGTTTTAACACCCTGTACATATCAGTTAATCCTTTTTCGAGATTTTCGAAATTACGCACGCCATAAGCGCAGGTGATGGCATCAAAAGTGTCGTTTTCGAAATGCAGGCCTTCAGAATCGCCTACCTGAACGGTAAAAACTTCATTTAAGCTGCGCTCGTTAATTTTCTTCTTTGCTACTTCTAACATTCCTTCAGAAATATCAACACCAATAACCTTTTCGGGATGCAGCTTTTTAATGGCTTCAAAAGCAAAATCGCCGGTTCCTGTAGCTACATCAAGTAAAGTTCTCGGATGGATGGAAACCAGTTCTTTAATGGCTTTTTTACGCCATAATACATCAATCCCTAAAGAAAGAAAATGGTTTAAAAAATCGTAAGTGCCCGAAATGTTGTTAAACATGGTTGCAACCTGCTCTTTTTTAGTTGCATCTTCTACTTGGTATGGAGTGATATTCTGATTCATGATATGGGGCAAAGATAGAGAAAAGTCGGGAGTCTTTAGTCCGGAGTCCGAAGTCTTTGGTGCAAAGTATTCAGTGTAATGTCAAAAATCATGTTTAAAAAATTATCGATTTGTACTTCGGACTTCCGACTTCGGACTTCGGACTCAAAACCCTACCTTTGCACCATGATTATCAAAACGGCAACATTTGTTTGCAGCAACACCCAGATCTCGGCATTACCGGTACCAACTATGCCCGAATATGCATTTATTGGTCGCTCTAACGTGGGTAAATCTTCATTAATCAATATGCTGGTTAATCAGCATGGATTAGCTAAAACCTCTCAACGTCCTGGAAAAACACAGTTGATTAACCACTTTTTAATTAACGAGGCCTGGTACATTGTCGATTTACCGGGTTATGGTTATGCCAAGGTTTCTAAAACCAGCAGAGAGAAATGGGAAAAGTTTATCCGCGCCTATATCACCAAAAGAGAGAGTTTACAATGTGTTTTTGTACTGATAGACAGCCGTTTAGAACCTCAGGGAATCGATATAGAATTTTGCTATTGGTTAGGTGAAAAACAGATCCCGTTTTCGCTAATTTTTACCAAAGCTGACAAACAAGGGATGACCACCACACAGAAAAATGTAGCTGCCTTTAAGAAAAAATTAGGCGAATTTTTCGAAGAGATTCCGGCCACCTTTATCAGTTCTGCCGAAAAAGGAACCGGAAAAGATGAAGTTTTAAATTTCATTTATGAGGTGAATAAAGATTTTGTTGTACCAACAGATTATAAAAAGTTTTAATTGGTTCATTAGTCATTAGTTCATTGGTCAATGGTTTGATAGTTCATAGCCGATAGCCTAAGTTTAATGGCCAATAGCATGTTTCCAGATTGAATTAACGAATGATTTTTTAAACCATCTAAGCTATGAACAATTAACCCTTTAAATAATTAACAATAAATAGTTTACAATTGGCAATTTGCAGTTAACAATTTAACAATCCTGCAATAAAACAATTAACCAATAAAATCTGTGTAATCATCCCCTACGGGAAATTAATCAGTTCTTAAAAAAATGAAAAAATACTTTTCACTCGTATTATTCGCCCACTCCGTTTTTGCGCTTCCATTTGCCATGATTGGTTTCTTTCTGGGCGTAACCACAACAGAAAATCCATTTTCATGGTATAAACTCATTTTAGTTTTGCTCTGTATGGTATTTGCCAGAAACTCGGCCATGGCTTTTAACCGTTATCTCGACAGAAATATTGATGCAAAGAACCCGCGTACTAAAATGCGCGATATTCCAGCAGGTAAAGTTTCAGCAAATGAAGCATTGATTTTCGTTATCGCCAATTGTTTACTTTTTGCCATTACCACTTACTTTATTAACCCGCTTTGTTTCTATTTGTCGCCAGTGGCTTTGTTCGTGGTTTTGTTTTATAGCTACACCAAACGTTTCACTGCGCTTTGCCATTTGGTATTGGGCTTAGGCCTGGCGCTTGCCCCTATTGGTGCTTACATTGCCGTTACCGGACATTTTGCCCTGGTACCTGTACTTTATTCCTTAACGGTGTTATTCTGGGTAAGTGGATTTGATATTATATATGCATTACAGGACGAAGAATTTGATCGCGAAGAAAAATTACATTCCATCCCATCGGCACTTGGCATTAAAAATGCTCTGAATGTTTCGGTGCTTTTGCATATACTCTCTGCCACCTGTGTTATTTTGCCTGTATTTTTTACCGCTTTTAGCTGGGTTTATTATGTAGGTATTGTGTTTTTCTGCTCGATGCTGATTTATCAGCACTTACTTGTAAAACCAAATGATATCAGTAAAGTAAACAGGGCATTTCAAACCTTAAATGGTTATGCATCGGTGGTATTTGCGATATGCTTTTTAATAGATGCGTATTTGAGACATAAATAAATGAGTGAATGATTGAATTTTGGATGAGAGAATATAACATTGCGACGTAAACCATTCACTCATTCAATCATTCAATCATTCAATCATTCTCTAATTCAATAATTAACTATTATGATAACTAAGAAAATTAGAACATATATCCCACAGGAACTAAACATTACCTGGGAAAATCTGGAACCACTTTTTACTGAACTGCAAAACCGTGAAATAAACAGCGCTGCTGAATTAGAACAATGGTTAAAAGACCGTTCTGAACTTGAAGCTGCCCTGGAAGAAGACTTTGCCTGGAGATATATCAGAATGAGCTGCGATACCGCAAATGAAGAACTGGTTAAAAACTTTCAATATTTTGCGACCGAAATAGAGCCAAAAATTTCTCCGTTAGCCAACGAACTGAACAAAAAATTTGTCGAAAGCCCATTTATGGATGATTTGGACAAAGAAAAATATTTCGTGTACAGTCGCGCCATTAAAAAAGCCCTTGAACTTTATCGCGACGAAAACATTGAACTCTTCACTGAACTTCAGGTAAAACAGCAGAAATACCAGAGCACTACAGGCGCCATGAGTGTTGAGCTTAACGGGCAGGAATATACCCTGGAGCAAGCCTCCATCTTTATTAAAGATTTGAACCGCGAAGTACGCGAAAATGCCTGGAAAACGATCCAACAACGCCGTTTGGTTGATAAAGATGATTTAAACATTTTATTTGATGAGCTAATCAGGCTGCGCAATCAGGTAGCTTTAAATGCCGGCTTTGAAAACTATCGCGATTATATGTTCCAGGCTTTAGGCCGTTTTGATTATACCCCGCAAGACTGTTACGATTTTGCAAACGCAATTGAAAAGGAAATTGTTCCGATTTTAAAAGAACAGGCTGAAAAACGCCGTGAGGCTTTAGGTTTAGAAATATTAAAACCCTGGGACCTTGAAGTGAGCATCAGTGGCAAACCAGCGTTGAAACCTTTTAACAACGGCGGAGAACTGATTGATAAAAGCATTGCCTGTTTTAATGCGATTGATGAAAAATTAGGTTCAAAATTGGCAACCATGAAGGCGAATAACCTTTTCGATGTGGAGAGCAGAAAGGGTAAAGCGCCGGGCGGTTACAATTATCCATTAGCGGAAACCGGGGCACCTTTTATCTTCATGAATTCGGCAAATTCGCTGCGCGATTTAACTACAATGGTCCACGAAGGAGGGCATGCGATCCATACCTTTTTAACGGCAAATTTGGAGTTAAACGACTTTAAACATTGCCCATCTGAGGTGGCTGAACTGGCATCGATGAGTATGGAATTAATCTCAATGGATAATTGGGATGTTTATTTCGACAACGAAGAAGACCTAAACCGTGCTAAAAAAGAACAGTTGGCTGATGTTTTGAAAACTCTTCCCTGGGTTGCGGTAATTGATCAGTTTCAACATTGGATTTACACCAACCCGAACCATACCGCGGCTGACCGCGAAGAAACCTTTAAACAGATTTTTAACCGTTTTGGCGCAGGCTTTGCCGATTGGACAGATTTAGAACAGCAGTTTGGAAATGGCTGGCAAAAACAACTGCATTTATTCGAAGTTCCATTTTATTATATTGAATATGCAATTGCCCAGTTAGGTGCCATTGCTGTTTGGAAAAACTATAAAGAAAATCCGGAAAAAGCTTTAGAACAATATTTGGCTGCACTTGCTTTGGGTTACACCAAACCAATAAACGAGATCTATGAAACCGCGGGAATCAAATTCGATTTCAGCGAAGAGTATGTAAAAGAACTGGCAAGTTTTGTGAAAACAGAACTGGAGAAACTGGGATAAGGCAGAAGGTTTTTGAGGTAGAAGGCTTTTCCTCTCAATAGGAATATAATAAGGGTCGTGGCATTTTGCCACGACTTTTTTGTTTTTATAACCACAGATAAAAATGATGAACACAGATTAATATTGGTTCTGGTCTTAGCGTCTACTCCCTGGTCTTAGCGTCTCGCTAAGACTTAAGTTCAATTCTTTTATTATGGGGCATCAATTGGCCTTGGCATCTCGCTAAACTTTTTTTTGCCACGGAAACACTAAGGGCACGGAAACTAAGCAAGAATACAGAACTTCAGCGTACTAAAATGTTTTTTGGTAATCAAAATCTCTTATCAAGGAGCATGGATGTTGTAAAAGACGCTTCGACTACACTCAGCGTGACAAACCTTATCTGGTCTTAGCGTCTCGCTAAGACTTAAGTTTAATTCTGTCAAATGGCATTAACATCTTGCTAAGCGTTTTTTACCACGGAGACACAGAAGGCACGGAAATTAAGTATGTAAAAAAATGTTAATTGGGTTAAACATTGTTAAAATCTACCAATTAATGCAACTAATGATCTAGTTTCGTTTAATTCCTAATCAGATAAAAGGAAAAACTAATCATCAGATCCCTAGCTAATAATGAAACCATTCGCTCCATTCTTTATGATACTTACTTTATTTTGTGTCAATCTACTTTATGCCCAAACCGTAAAAACCCATATTACTGGAATGGTTACCTCTAAAAACAACACAAAAATTTTGGCTACGCTCACATTTAAAAGTGCAACAGACTCTTCCTTTATCAAAACCGTGACAACTAACGAACAAGGAAATTTTACATTGGATAATTTCCCGTCGGGTAAGTGTACAATAGAAGTTAAATCACTTGGTTATAAAACCCTTTTAGAAACATTAGAGCTAAAACCAAACAAAACCGATATCAATTTAAGTTTTACGTTACAACCGGATATAAATGAACTGGAAAGTGTTGTTATTGCTGGCCGCAAGCCTTTAATAGAACGCCATAACGATAAAACGGTGATGAACGTAGAGAACAGTATAGTTTCGACCGGAAATACTGCCCTCGAAGTGCTTGCTAAAATGCCTGGTGTAACGGTTAATCAGGATGGGATAATCAGTATCAGAGGTAGATCTGGCGTCAATGTGCTTATTGATGGAAAATCGATCTATTTATCTGCCGAACAGTTGGCTACCAGGTTAAGATCGTTAAATAGTAACGAAATAAAAACGATCGAACTGATTACCAGTCCTTCTTCTAAATACGATGCTGAAGGAAACGCAGGGCTACTCAATATTCGGTTAAAAAAGAACGCCAGTTACGGTACCAATGGAAATCTTGACTTAGGTTTCGGATATGGTAAGAATCCAAAAAGCGATGCCGGGATATCCATTAACCACCGAAACAAAAACTTTAATGTTTTTGGCAACTACGCCAATAACAACAATAAAGCCACCGAAAACCTGGACATTTCGAGGGTAGTAAATGGCAGCGATCAAAATACTTATTTCCATCAATCGAATACACAAACCAGAACCACACATAACAACAATTACAAAGCCGGGATTGATTATTTCATCAACGATAAAAACACTTTAGGTTTCCTCACTACAGGTTATTTTAACAATGGTCACGATGTATCTAATGGCGTTACCGCTATTGGGCAAAGTTTTACAAAGGTTGATTCCTCTATTGTTGCCGATAATCCCGCAAAGAATAAATACCGCAATCAGGCTTACAACCTTAATTACAAAAGTGTGATGGATACGTTAGGTCAGGAATTTTCTATCGATTTAGATTATGCCAAATACCATAGTGAGGAAAATACCATTTATCAAAATTCCTTTTTCGACCAAAGTGCTTCGATGTATAAATCACCTGCTATCTTTCGAAATGCTACCCCATCTTTTATTAAAATCAAGGCTGCAAAAATTGACTATGTACTTCCAATCAGCACGAAAACTAAATTAGATGTCGGCTTAAAAAGCAGCTGGGTCAGTACAGATAATGATTTTCAATTCGAAAACCTGATTGGAACAGATTGGAAGAATGATGCAGGCAGAAGTAACCGCTTTATTTACGACGAAAACATCAATGCCGCTTATGCAACCCTAAAGCATGAATTTAAATCGACCAGTGTTGAAATTGGTTTACGAACGGAGCAAACCAACTCTAAAGGCAATTCTATTAACGACAATAAGATTGTAAAACGCAGTTATTTTGATTTTTTTCCAAGTTTTAACATCAACCAAAGCCTAAATGCTAATCATGAAATCGGGTTTTCATACAGTAGAAGGATAGATCGGCCTGATTATAAATCACTTAACCCTTTTGTTTATTTTGTTGATTTATATACTTTCAGTCAGGGAAATCCCTTTCTTAACCCGCAGTACACCAATGCTTTTCAAATGGCGTATAATTATAAAAAAACATTAAATATTTCATTGGGGTACAGCATCACCAACAACTTAATTATTGACGTTTTGCTACCAGAAAACGAGAAGAAAACATTGTATCAAACCGTGCAAAACCTCGATAAACAATATGCCTACGATTTAACAATCGGCTATCCTACAACCATTACCAAATTCTGGAGTATGGACAATACACTTACCAGCACCTATAACCAGATCAAAACCGCAAATTTAGGTAACAGTGTTTATGATCGGAAAAAAGTGAATTTTATGATCAATAGCAGTCACACTTTTACCGTAAGCCCGTCAACATCAGCAGAACTTTCAGGAGAATATGCCTCGTCGCAGATTTATGGCACTTATGCCATCAAGCCCTATTATGGAGTGGATTTCGGAATCAAAAAATCATTCCTTGATAAAAAACTCAACGTTAAACTTGCGGCCAATGATGTTTTCGATACCAGAAAAGCAAGAATCAGCAGTGCACTTTCGGGTTTAGATTATAACCTCACGCAAAAACAAGAAAGCAGGGTTTACAGAATTAGTTTAAATTACATTTTTGGTAGCAGCAGTATTAAAGGTACCCGAGAGCGAAAAACCAGCGTAACTGATGAGCAAGGCCGGATCAAATAATAAATTACACTTCATCTTTTTTTCGAATCCTTAGAATAATAAACATCACTAAAACCGATATTAGGATCATGATCAGATAACTATAGCTTAGGTTACGTTCATCTTTGGCAGGAATCAGGTTTACGATACCATAACTCAAAAAAGAAACAATCACATAGGTAATCCCTCCTGTTAAGCCGCCTGCAATGCCTGCATTTTTTGGGAATTTGCTCAGACAGAAAGTAAAGTAATTATTAAAGGTAAAGCCTGCTCCTACATGGATTAAAAAGGCAAAGAAAATTAACGACCAGATGTTAGAAACAAAATTTAAGCTTATAATCATCATAATTACAAAAGCTACCTGAAACAGCGAGTTGATCATTAATCTTTTAAAGAAGGGCCTGTTGATGGTAGCCTTGCCAATAAAGCCTCCAACCATCCATGCAAAACCTAAAAACAATGAGCTGTAACCTGCAATAACCGGCGAGAAATTAAAGTGGTGCTCAATAATAAATGGACCGGTCATATTGTAAACCATCACCATACAATAGGCTAAACCCAACATTACAATACCCAATGTAAAACTCGTTGTTTTAATCATTTCGATATAAATGCCGGTGATTTTTTTCAGTTGAAAAGCGGTAAAATGCTTTAGTGTTTCGCCGCTGAACAACAACTCCAGAACCGCAAAAACAAGTGCAAAACCTGCCAAGAAATAGAAATTAGATTCCCAGCCAAATGCTGTTTGCAAATAACCACCAATAAAAGGTGCTACAATTGGTCCGGTAGACCAGATGATGGAAAACAGACTGAGGTAGTGTTTTAACTGATCGCCCTCGAAGAGATCGACAAAATATGCCCTTTTGGCCACCACAATTGCGCCAACAGTAAGTCCATGGATAACGCGCATTACATAAATGAGATAAATATTATGGGTTGTGGCAATAACAATACTTGCCGCTGCAAAAATCAATAACGCATACAGGCAGATCTTATACCTGCCAAAGCTATCGAGCACGCTCCCGATAAAAAGTTGTGAAACACCATAGCTAATTAAAAAGATACTTAATGTAAGTTGAACCTGAACACTGCTTACCTGCATTTCTCCGGCCATTGTTGGTAAAGAGGGGATATAAATATCGGTAGCAAAACCTGACAATGGAATTAAGGCAAAGGCCAGTAAAGTAGCTAAACCCTGGTGACGTTCTTTAATGTATTTTATTTGTGCTGTATTTGAATTCATATTGATACTATAATCGTATATAAATATTCCAATCAAACATCTATTTACGCGTTCTTAGCTATCTGATTGATTATTGACTGCAAAAATAAGACTTTCACCCGCCCTAAAATTATGCAAATCAAACAAAGGATTATTCATGGCAAATAATTACAAATTTTTACTTTAATCTAATAAATACCATTCTTTTCGGCTGCATTTTGCTTCTCAAAGCGAAGTGTATTGAAAATTATATCCTGCTTTAAACGTTTTTAACCAAACTTTTTATAAGTTTGAAGAAACAATCAAACAAAAGATGTTCGAAAAGCTATTCAGAAAGAAATCTATTTCCAAGATATTAAAAGATGCGGCAAACGGCTATGGCGATCACGAAAATACATTACATAAAACACTCGGTGTACGCGATTTAACAGCTTTTGGAATTGCAGCGATTATTGGAGCAGGAATTTTTAGTACGATTGGCAAAGCAAGTGCAGACGGCGGGCCGGCAGTAATTTTTTTATTTATTTTTACAGCGGTAGCCTGTAGTTTTGCAGCCTTTGCTTATGCAGAGTTTGCTTCAATGGTACCTGTTTCTGGCAGTGCCTACACCTATTCTTATGTTGCCTTCGGAGAATTGGTGGCCTGGATTATCGGATGGTCGCTCATTATGGAATATTCCATTGGCAATATTACAGTGGCGATATCCTGGTCTGATTACTTTACCGGACTACTATCAACGATCAAAATACCTCCCCTCGGCATAGATGGCATCCATGTACCCGATTGGATGACAATGGACTATTTAAGCGCTTATAACGGACATCAACATGCTGAAGCTCTATTGGCCGCTGGCAAAAACCTGGCAGATTTAGATCCGGCTACAGCTTTAGCGAATAATGCATGGCTCACCGCTCCAAAAATAGGTAGTTTTCACATCGTTGCAGATATCCCTGCCTTAGGCATCATCATTTTAATTACCTGGTTAATTTATCGTGGCATGAAAGAGAGTCGCAATGCCAGCAATGCCATGGTTGTGGTTAAGCTTGCGGTAATTCTTTTGGTATTGGCGGTTGGTATATTTTATGTAGATACAAAAAACTGGGATCCATTTGCGCCTAATGGAGTTGCAGGAGTTCTAAAGGGCGTTTCGGCAGTGTTTTTTGCCTATATCGGTTTCGATGCCATTTCTACAACTGCCGAAGAATGTAAAAACCCACAACGCGATTTACCCCGTGGAATGATGTGGGCCATTATTATCTGTACCATCCTTTATGTGGCTATTGCATTGGTTTTAACCGGCATTGTTAAATCAGACACTTTAGCTGTTGGCGATCCCTTAGCATTTGTTTTTGATCAGATTAACTTAAAATTAATGAGCGGTATTATTGCCGTAAGTGCGGTATTTGCCATGGCAAGTGTACTTTTGGTTTTTCAGATGGGTCAACCACGGATCTGGATGAGCATGAGCAGAGACGGGTTATTGCCAAAATCTTTTTCTAAAATTCACCCGAAATACAAAACACCTTCATTTGCAACTATTGTAGTAGGTTTTGTAGTCGCTGTACCATCATTGTTTATGAACCTGACCATTGTTACCGATCTTTGTTCTATCGGAACACTTTTCGCTTTCGTATTGGTTTGTGCAGGGGTTTTAGTATTACAGAACAGACCCGATGTTCAGCGTGGAAAATTCAAGATACCTTATGTAAACAGTAAATTTATTATTCCAATCGCCTTAATTGCGACGATTATTTTTGCCTTCACACAATATGGAAAAGAGACAAAAGCTTTCTTTTTCAATTCGCCTAAAACCATCCAAACCGTAACTTTTGTTACTTCGCTAAGTGGTGATGAACTAAAAATTGTTAAAGAGGAAATTGTTAAAAATGCTGCGCCACAAATTTTATTGACAGAAAAAGTAGATGCAGAATCTTATTTGAGTGCGTTACCTGCTGATCGTTACGAGCAGTTTATTGCAGCCTCAAAAATACCTGTAGAGAAAAAATACGAAAGTGGCTGGGGTTTATTTAAGCACAAAATCCCAATGTGGATTTTCTTGATTATTTGTGTGGTCATCACCTACTATTGCATTACCAAAAACCTATCATTAATTCCTGTTTTGGGATTGATTAGTTGCTTATATATGATGTGCGAACTTGGAATTTCAAACTGGATCGGTTTCGGCATCTGGCTGGTAGTTGGGCTTGTGGTTTATTTTGCCTATGGTTACAGACATAGTAAACTGGCAAATCTGGAGGTTTAGTAAATGAAATACAATCCTTTAATACATCATCGAAGATCGATCAGGTTAAAGGGTTACGACTATTCAAAAGCAGGGGCCTATTTCATCACGATCTGCTGTGAAGATAGAATCCATAGATTTGGAAAAGTTTCAGGTGATGAAATGATCTTAAATCAGTCTGGAACTATCGCTTATAACGAATGGATTAATTTAGCAGATAGATTTCCGAATTTTGAACTTGATGTTTTTCAGATCATGCCGAATCACATGCATGGCATAATCATTTTATCTGATGTCGGGGCGACCCTTGCGGTCGCACAAGAAGACGATAAAATAAAAAGGGCGACCGCAAGGGTCGCCCCGACAATTGCTGAAATCGTCGGAGCTTACAAATCGATTGTTTCAAATGCATGCCTGCAGTTGTTCAAGTCACACAATAAAACAATGGGAAAGCTCTGGCAGCGTAATTATTACGAACACATCATTCGCGATGAAAGAGCATATCAGAACATTTCAAATTACATCATTAATAATCCTCGCAATTGGAACGAGGATAAATTCCATTTATAAAGAAAAATCCCCTTTCTTGAGTAGAAAGAGGATTGTATTTATTTTTTCTTGATAAATGCCATTGCGGTAATCATCACGAGTCCTAATCCAGATGCAATCATGTAGTTATTTGCATGATCAAGATGGTATATTTTGGCTGCAGGACCTGCTATAAATAGCACGGTACCTAAAATTAAAATTGCAGTTCTCATTGAATTAAACCGGGAGTCTGTGTAATTCAATATCATCTGGCGTAACGAAAATCAAAGGTACTTTCTCTACATCAACATAACTGCTATCCAAGCCAAAACTTCGCTCCTCAGACAAACTCAGTTTTTTAAGGATAAAATAGTAATCCATAATCTGTCTCTCGTAGAAACTTAACTTGGTAAACTTAGATAAATGTTTTTCTAAAAGTACAAACCTGAAATCGCCAGCAATTTTATGCTTGTTTAATGAGGTGTACTGGCTGGTAATATCGATCTCTCCATTTTTCACTAATTCTTCAACTACCTTACGGTAAAGTAAATTTACACGTTGCTCAATCCTGAATCCTAACCTGAAGTCGATCCTGATTAACTTGCCCGGAATCAGGAATTCAACTTTATAATCTAAAGTATATGGCTCATCCATTACATCAACGTGTACCAGCCAATATACGTCAGCGCGTTTTGGTTCTTTTTGAATAATGGAATAGATAATCTTGGATTCGATCTCCGTTTTAAAGTTGGCACTGGTTAAATAAACCAGCTGGGAAGAGTATTTCGGAACCGATTCATCGCTGCTCAGTTCAGTTAAAATCTCATAATAATCCTCAATTTCTACATATTTAACAAATCGGTTTTTGATTTTCCGGGCTACAAACCAACTCCACATCACCGTAAATAAGAAAGAACCGATTAATACGGTTACCCAACCGCCATGTAAGAATTTAGTTAAATTACTGATCAAAAATGTACCCTCAATAATGACATAGGTAAAAAAGAATAACGCGATCAGATACCGTGGAAAACGTCTGCTTCTTAAATAAAAACTCACCAGGATGGTGGTCATTAACATGGCTATGGTTATAGATAAACCATAGGCTGCGTCCATTCTCTCTGCTTTCCGAAACAAGAATACAATACCACAGCAACCAATCCATAACATCCAGTTAATGGAAGGAACATATAACTGGCCTTTAGAAACTGATGGATAGACTATTTTAATTTTTGGCCAAAGGTTTAAGCGTACTGCCTCAGCAATTAAAGTAAACGAGCCACTAATTAAAGCCTGACTGGCAATTACCGCCGCCATAGTAGCGAGTATAACCATTGGAATTTGAAACTGATCTGGAACGATCTGGAAAAATGGGTTCATTTTAGCTCCCGGCACATAACTGCCACTGTTCTGCAAAATCCAGACACCCTGCCCCAAATAGTTTAGAATAAGTGTCAGTTTTACAAAGATCCAACTGATTCTAATGTTATTTCTACCACAGTGACCTAAGTCAGAATATAAAGCCTCTGCCCCGGTTGTACATAAAAACACACCGCCCAGAATTAAAAATGCCAGTTTGTTGGTCACCAATAAATGAATGGCATGGTAAGGATTAAATGCTTTAAGGATGCTTAAATCTTTAATAATAAAAGACACGCCCAAAACACCTAGTACAGCAAACCAAACAAACATTACCGGACCAAATAGCTTGCCTACCATATTGGTACCGAACTGCTGGATAATAAATAAGATGGTTAAAATGGTGATTACAATTGGAATAACTGGTACATCAAATTTACTGGTAAGCCCTTCAATAGCCGATGTTACCGTAATACTAGGTGTGATAATGCCGTCTGCAAGTAGTGCACAACCACCTACAACGGCTGGTACCACCAGCCACTTAGCCTTTTTGCGCACCAGGGAGAATAAAGAGAAAATACCACCTTCACCTTTATTATCGGCCCTAAGGGTAATAATAACATACTTAATGGTGGTTTGTAAGGTTAATGTCCAGATGATACAAGATAAAACGCCTAAAACGTTTGTTGGATTGATATCTTGCTTTCCCCCTAAAATGGTTGTGAAAATTGCATTTAAGGTATATAGTGGAGATGTACCAATGTCACCGAACACAATTCCTAAACTAATTAGAACACCGCCGGCGGTTAACGCGTTGACATTTTTATGATTTGACACTTCGTTGATATTTTAGTGCGGCAAAAGTAAACTAACTATAACAATTTAACAACCAAATTATTGTGTATTTTCAACACTATGAAAATTAAATTTTATTGTTAAATTGTGTTAAATTATGGGTTTTAAACAAAATGTTTAATTTCTTTGTTTTAAATTAATACATTTGCTATACCAATTTGATGAAACTCTACACTAGGATAACGTTACTCACAAAACTCGCCTGCACATTGTGCATTGTTTTGTTATGCAGCTTAAATTCCTGGTCACAACAGAGTGATAGCATTCACATCAGCTTAAAAAACAGAACAAAAAAAATAAGCCGAATTCCTGAAATCAAAGCCAATATTACACCTTACAAACCGTTTTACATGACAGTTGGTGGTTCCGGGATGTTCAATACTTCTTCTACAGTTCCTAAAAATACAACAGTTGTAGCAAAAGATAAATTGTTAAGTATTTTAAAAATATATCCTAACCCGGTAGAAGATCAGTTAAATATTATTTTATCTATTGGAAAAGATGGCACCCAAACAACGATCAAAATTATCGATTTATTGGGAAATGAAGTAGCAACACTTTTGAACGAACGTTTAAATGCCGGCGAGCATAATAAAAATTTTGTCGTTCCTAACAGAATTAACCCAGGCATCTATTTTTTAAGGGTTATTGCAGGCTCAGAAAGCCAGGTAAAACGGATCTCAGTTTTATAACACCATTTTCTTTTCTATTTTTGATTGATGCGGAATTAATTCCCGTCTATTTTATCATATTTCATATTCTTAAGAATGAAGATCATCGCCATTGGCCGAAATTATGCCGAACACGCAAAAGAGCTGAACAATCCAGTTCCAACCACACCAGTAATTTTCCTTAAACCTGATACAGCTGTTTTAAAAGATAATAAACCTTTTTACCTGCCCGATTTTTCTGATGATATTCATTACGAACTTGAAGTAGTATTAAAAATCTGCAAGGAAGGAAAACATATTGCCGAAAAGTTTGCAACTAATTATTATGATGAAATTGGATTAGGAATCGATTTTACTGCACGAGATATCCAGAGCAAACATAAAGAAAAGGGATTACCCTGGGAGTTGGCCAAAGCTTTTGATCACTCTGCACCGATCAGTATTTTTCAGCCTAAAAGTGATTATGAAGACCTTTACAATTTAAATTTTGAGTTAAAGATAAATGGCGAAAGCCGCCAAGTTGGCCATACTAAAGATTTGTTATTCTCGTTCGAGAAGATAATCAGCTTTGTTTCTCAATATATTACTTTAAAAAAGGGAGATTTAATTTTTACCGGCACACCTCAGGGCGTTGGAAAAATCAATAAAGGCGATAAACTGGAAGCCTGGTTAGAAGGAAAACAACTTTTAAATTTTGATGTAAAGTAACGAATGATTAAAAACCCGATCCAAAATAAGTTTAAATTTTCCATTTCAATTTGCCTTTTATTTGCTTCAACTTTTGTTCAGGCACAACAGATTTATAGTACGAATAAATACCCGATTACAGATTTCAGGCAACCTTTAGATATTATCCCTCCTGCCCTGGCAGGTTCATTCGGCGAAATCAGAGGCAATCACTTTCATTCTGGAATCGATTTCAGAACCAATCAGCGCGAAGGTTATCCTGTTTATGCAGTAGCTGATGGTTATATTTCGAGGTTAAGGGTTCAAAACAGTGGTTTCGGACAGGCCTTGTACATTAATCACCCTAATGGGTTTACTACTGTTTACGGTCACTTACAACGTTTCGCTCCAAAAATTGCCACGATTGTTAAAAATCTTGAATATGAAAAAAAATCGTTTGAGATTGATGAATTTCCAGATGCCACATTAATCCCGGTACATAAAGGCGAAATTATTGCCTGGTCTGGTAACCGTGGCAGTTCAGGCGGGCCTCATTTGCATTTCGAAATCAGAGATACTAAAACTGAAGAAACCATAAATCCGCAATTTTTCGGGATCATCATTCCGGATAATATTCCGCCTGTTATACATGGATTATATGTATACCGTTTAAATGGCAAAACTTTTAACGAAAATACACCAAAACAGGCCATTGGCATTAGCGGAGCAAATGGTAGTTATAAAACCGCTGCCCCCATCAGTTTAACCGGAGAGGTTGGTTTCGGTATCGTAGTAACCGATCGGCATAATGGTTTATCGGGCACCAATGGTGTATATTCTATTCAGCTCGAAGTAGATGGCAAGAAAGTATATACTTCTGCACTTGAACGTTTTGCTTTCGAAGATAGTAAAGCAATTAATTCGCATATCGATTACCCTACCTACCTGAATACCAAAAGAAGTATCCAGAAAAGTTTTGTTGAGCCTGGCAACCCTTTAAAAATTTATAGCGGTTTAATCAATAATGGCAGAATTAATTTTAATGATGGCGCTACGCATCAGCTTCGCTACATCATCACCGATTCGAAAGGAAATTCATCTGTTTTGCCTTTCACGGTAAATGCGGGCTCAGCACCTATCGCAACACCAGTTATCCCCCATGGAATAATTTATCCATATAATAAGGTGAATGAATTTAATACCGAAGATATTAAGGTAGTTTTCCCGCAAGGGACATTGTACAGCGATTTAAATTTCACTTATAAAAAACTGCCTAAACCAACTGGAAATGCCTGGTCAGCTGTGCATCAGATCCACAATAGGTATACCCCATTGCATATTGGTTTCAATATTTCGATTAAGGCTGATAATCTTCCTGAGAACTTAAAAAACAAAGCTTTGATTGTAAACTCAAATGGCTCATCGCAAGGCGGATTTTTCGAAAATGGTTATGTTAAGGCTACACCAAAAAACTTTGGCAGCTTTTATATTGCAATCGATACCATTGCGCCTAGGATAATACCGGTAAATGTCTCGGAAGGAAAAAATATGGCCGGTTTATCTAAAATATTTTTTAAGATCAGCGATGATCTATCGGGGATAAAAAGTTTTAATGGCTATATAGATGGTAAGTGGGCTTTGATGGAATTCGATACCAAAACGGCTACGCTATGGCTCAGTTTCGACGAAAGAACAGCTTCGGGAAAACATACACTTGAACTGGTTGTTGTAGATATGAAAGAGAATACCCGAAAATACACGGTAACATTTATCAGATAGGCTAAGATATATTGGATTTCTTGACCATACGATATCAACTTTTCACAAATTAAACCAACAAATGTCATCTTTTAACATATATCCAACAGTATAACAGCATAAACTGTTTAAATTGCAAGCATGATTTAAACATATTATCATTCAAAATTCAATCGTTTAATTATACTCCATCATTAAAGCATTTAAATTCAATCATTATTAAATATGGCAGAGTTAAAAGAAGGTGATCAGGCACCGGCAATTACATCAAAAGATCAAAATGGAACAGAAGTTTCGCTAAGCGATTATAAAGGCAAAACAGTTGTACTTTATTTTTACCCAAAAGATGATACTCCTGGTTGTACCGCCGAAGCTTGCGATTTCAGAGATAACTACCAGGGTTTACAGGCCAAAGGCATTGTAGTTTTAGGCGTTAGCGTCGACGATGAAAAATCGCACCAAAAATTTGTAACCAAACACAATTTACCATTTACCCTACTGGCCGATACCGATCAGAAAATTGTAAATGACTACGGAGTTTGGGCAGAAAAAAACATGTATGGCAAAAAATACATGGGCACGGTCCGCACCACTTTCATTATAGATGGCGATGGAAAAATTAGCCATATCATCAAAAAAGTTGACACAAAAAACTCAACACAACAAGTACTCAATTTAATCAATAACTAATTATGATATAGCGGTTAAAATATTAACTTTGCTATGTAACAACAACCTCTTATTTTAATGAAACATACAATTAAAGAGCTAGAAGATATTGCCTCTCAAATCAGAAGAGATATCGTAAGAATGGTTCATGGATGTCAATCTGGCCACCCAGGTGCCTCGCTTGGATGCGCTGATTTTTTTACCGCTTTATATTTTGAAGTGTTGAACCACAAGACAGACTTCACGATGGAAGGCGCAGGCGAAGATTTATTCTTCCTTTCGAATGGACATATTTCTCCGGTTTGGTACAGTACATTGGCTCATGCTGGTTATTTCGATAAAAGCGAACTGGCAACTTTCCGTAAACTGAACTCCAGATTACAAGGTCACCCAACTACCCACGAGCATTTACCAGGTATCCGTATTGCTTCAGGCTCATTAGGCCAGGGCTTATCAGTTGCCATTGGTGCAGCGTTGGCTAAAAAATTAAACGGTGATAAATCTCACGTTTTTGCCTTATTGGGTGATGGAGAATTACAGGAAGGACAAAACTGGGAAGCAGCAATGTTCGCCCCTTTCAATAAAGTTGACCATTTAATTGCATCAGTTGATTATAACGGACAGCAGATTGATGGCCCTACGAGTAAAGTTCTTGCTTTAGATGATTTACAAGCTAAATTCGAAGCTTTCGGATGGCATGTAATCAATACTGACGGTAATGATATGCAAGCTATAGTTGAAGGTTTACATTATGCTAAAACCTTAACAGGAAAAGGTAAACCAATCATGAATTTAATGAGCACACAGATGGGTGCCGGTGTAGATTATATGGTGGGTTCACACAAATGGCATGGTACTGCTCCAAATGATGAGCAATTAGCAACTGCATTAGCGCAATTACCAGAAACTTTAGGGGATTACTAAATTAGATTGGAGATGTGAGATATGAGATGTGAGTCTCATGTCTAATGTCTAAAATCTCATATCTAAAAAACAATGAAAACCTGCGAAGCAAGCTTGAACGCAGCTAATTAAAAATATAAAAACGTGAAAAAATATACATATACAGAAAAAAAAGATACACGTTCGGGTTTTGGAGCTGGCTTACATGAAGCTGGAAAGAAAAACGAAAATGTGGTTGCCTTATGTGCCGATTTAGTTGGATCGCTTAAAATGGATGCTTTTATTAAAGATTTTCCGGAGCGTTTTACACAGGTTGGTATTGCAGAAGCAAATATGATCGGTATTGCCGCAGGTATGACAATTGGCGGTAAAATTCCCTTTACAGGTACTTTTGCCAATTTCTCTACAGGTCGTGTTTACGATCAGATCCGCCAATCAGTAGCTTATTCTAATAAAAACGTTAAAATCTGTGCATCTCACGCAGGTTTAACCTTAGGCGAAGATGGTGCAACCCACCAAATTTTAGAAGATATAGGCTTAATGAAAATGTTGCCGGGAATGGTTGTAATCAATCCTTGCGATTACAATCAGACTAAAGCAGCAACTATGGCCATTGCAGAATACGAAGGTCCTGTTTATTTACGTTTTGGCCGTCCGGTAATCCCAGTATTTACAGATCCAGATCAAAAATTTGAGATCGGTAAAGCATGGATGGTTAATGAAGGAACAGATGTTACTATTATTGCTACAGGCCATATGGTTTGGAAAGCGATTGAAGCTGGTGAGAAATTAGCCGAATTGGGCATAGATGCCGAAATTATTAACATCCATACCATTAAACCTTTGGATGATGAGGCCATCTTAAAGTCAGTTAAAAAAACCGGATGCGTGGTTACCTGCGAAGAGCACAATAAATTTGGTGGCCTGGGCGAAAGCGTAGCACGTTTGTTAACTACTGAATTACCAACTCCACAAGAGTTTGTAGCCACTAACGATACTTTTGGCGAAAGCGGAACACCAGATCAATTAATGTCTAAATACGGCTTAGATGCCGTAAACATTGTTGAAGCGGTTCAAAAAGTAATTGGCAGAAAAAAATAGATTTGAGACATTAGATATGAGGTTTGAATTATGTCTCAAACCTCATATCTCAATTCTTACATCTCAAATCTATACAATAGAATGAAACAAGTTGAAGATTCAGAAATTCTTGCCATGTTTGCTGTCGAGCATACGCGTAATGAAGCCTTTAACCTGTTACTAAAAAAATACCAGCAAAAAATATACTGGCACATCCGCAGGCTGGTTTTAAACCATGATGACTGCGATGACCTCTTGCAGGAAGTATTTGTTAAAGTTTGGAAAAATCTCGATAAATTTAGAAGCGATTCTCAGCTCTATACGTGGATTTACCGTATTGCCACCAACGAATCGATTACCTTCTTAAATAAACAAAAGCAGCGTAATAATACACCTTTGGATGAGGTTTCATCCGAACTTGCCGATAATCTGGTGGCATCATCATATTTTAACGGCGATAAGCTTGAGCTCAAATTGCAAAAAGCAATTCTCACCTTACCTGAGAAACAACGCATTATCTTTAATATGAAATATTTTGATGATATGAAATATGAAGAGATTTCGGAGGTACTGGGAACCTCGGTAGGTGCGCTAAAAGCATCATTTCACATTGCTGCAAAAAAAATTGAAGCTTTTATTACAAATGATGAAGTAGACTATTAAACCTTTTCACTTTAATTGTATCATATATCTGTGATGAACGAAAATATAGAAAATAACGATTGGATGAACGAGGCTCCTGCACTTGCGGCTATGGGGAAACGTAATCCTTTCTCCGTTCCCGATGTATATTTCGAAAATAGTGATGAGGCCATTTTTTCTGCTGTTTTCTTAGATGGATTACAACAGAAAACCAGTAAAAATAATTTTGAAGTTCCGCCTCATTATTTTGAAAACTTAACGGAACAAATACAAACCCGAATTGCCCTGTCTGAAATGCCTAAGGCAGAAAATACCTTTACAGTTCCCAAAAATTATTTCGATACGCTACAAAGTAGAATTACCGATAGGATTGCAGCATCGGAACCTAAAAAGGAAGCTAAAGTTATTCCTTTGTGGAGAAGAAACATCGTTAAATATGCAAGTGCGGCCTGTTTCTTATTAATGGCCTCGTTTAGCATTTATTTTTACCAGAACAGCACCAATACCGTTCAGCAAGTACAATCTGCCGAAACAGTAAATGAACAAATGTTATACGACATTGACGAAAGCACGATCATAGATCATTTAGAAACACAAAACGCTAACTCATCTAATATAAAAACTACTTCTGCGTCAGATACAGAAATGGAAAACTACATCCTGAGTAACTTCTCATCAAGTGATTTATCTCAGGAGCTAAATAATTAATACAGAAATGAAGAATTTACTTTTTGTTGCTTTGATATTTTTATTTCCATCTTCCTTACTTGCACAAAGGTTAAGGGGAGAAGAAATAGAATCACTTAAAATAGCTTTTTTCACTCAAAAACTGGATCTATCTCCGGAAGAGGCTAAGATTTTCTGGCCAATTTATAATAGTATGCAGGCAGAACAAAATGCCCTGCGCAAAGAACGCATGCAAAAAATGATCTCTTTCAGAAAAGTGGATGAAATTGATAATTTAACCGATGCACAGGTACAGGGCTTAATTACCAGCGAATTTGATTTTAAACAAAGAGATCTTAATCTCGATAAAAAATATTACAACAAACTTAAATCGGTATTGCCAATAAAAATTGTTGGGAAGTTTTACCGGGCTCAAGAAGGTTTTAAACGCGAGTTACTCAACCGATTTAAAGGCGGCCAAAAGCAATAAAGAAAAAGACTTACAACAATGTAGGTCTTTTTTGTTTTAAAGCACTCTTTCATTTCCGTACTTTTGTGCTATGCTTACCCAACGTCAGTTGTTTTTACAACACAATGCACAAACCTCTCCAGAGCCACTTATGCTCGAATTTGTAAGGGCAAAAGGAATCTACATTTACGATGCGCAGAACAAAAAACACATCGATCTTATTGCCGGTATCGGTGTTAGTAATGTTGGTCATTGCCATCCTGCGGTAGTGAAGGCCATTCAGGATCAGGCAGAAACCTATATGCACCTCATGGTTTATGGCGAATATGTACAAACTCCCCAGGTAAATTTTGCCAAAGCACTTGCCGAAATTTTACCCGAAAGCCTAAGCTGCACCTACTTTTTAAACTCTGGAACCGAGGCTGTTGAAGGTGCAATGAAACTGGCTAAACGTTATACTGGCCGAAAAGGATTTATTGCCTGCAAAAATGCTTATCATGGCAGTACGCAGGGTGCAGAAAGTTTAATGGAAAGTGATTTTTATTCTTCTGGCTACGGCCCTTTCTTGCCACATGTAAGTTTTATTGAGCATAACAACCTTGCTGACCTCGAAAAAATTACTACAGAAATTGCTGCTGTTTTTATTGAACCTATACAAGGCGAAGCCGGAATAAGGGTTGCTGATTTAAAGTATATGCAGGCTTTACGGGCTAAATGCACAGCAACAGGCACATTATTAATTTTCGATGAAATACAATCAGGTTTTGGCCGCAGCGGTAAGATGTTCGCCTTTCAACATTATAATGTGGTGCCAGATGTGCTATTGTTGGCGAAGGGAATTGGAGGCGGAATGCCAATCGGCGCCTTTATCAGTTCATTAGCGATTATGTCGGTATTATCACATACACCAATCTTGGGTCACATGACTACCTTTGGAGGTCATCCGGTTTGCTGCGCTGCCGGGTTGGCTACTTTACGCACCTTGGCTGATGGTCATATCGTTGATGAAGTTGAAGAAAAAGGTGAGTTGTTTAAACAGCTTTTAAAACATCCTGCCATTAAAGAAATCAGGGGCAAAGGTTTAATGCTTGCGGTTGAGTTTGAGAATTTCGAGATCAATAAAAAAATCATCGATGCCTGTATTTTAGATGGCGTATTGTCAGACTGGTTTTTACATTGCAGCAATTCTATGCGGATTGCCCCTCCACTAATTATTACTCAAGAAGAAATTAAAGAAGCTTGCAAGACCATCTTAAAAAATATTAACTTAGTTGCAGGGTAAAAGCATAGGGCATAATAAAATGCTGAAAAATAAAACTACTAACTGTTAGCTGAAATGAATGTATTAATCGTTGAAGATGAAAAAAGCCTGGCGCTTGAAATGGATGAATTCTTAAGTAAAGAGGGATTTATTGTAGAGCATGCCTGGAAAAAATCTTCCGCTGAAGAAAAGATATTTGTAAATAATTACGATTTTATTTTATTAGACCTGGGCTTACCAGATGGTGATGGTTTTGAAATTTTAAAACAGTTAAAAGCCATGAAAGATCGCGATGACGCTGTAATTATCTTAACCGCCCGTAGTGCTGTTGATGACCGTATTAAAGGCCTTGATGAGGGCGCAGATGATTATTTGCCAAAGCCATTTTCACTAAACGAACTCTTAGCTCGAATGCACGCTATTACGCGTAGAAAACATAAATTAGAGAAAAACGAGGTAAACGTTCACAATTTCATGCTCAATATCCAGAATAGAACTGTCTCTTTTGGTGATGAAAGATTAAACCTGACCAAAAAGGAGTTCGAGATATTTAACTATCTGGTGTTGAACAAAAACCGCGTGGTATCGAGAATGAGTTTAACTGAACATGTTTGGGGTGATATTTTAGAAGTCAATTCTGATTCAAACTTTGTTGATGTTCATGTTAAAAACTTGCGAAAAAAACTTGCGGGGATTAGTCCGATAGATTGGTTTGAAACGGTAAGAAGCATAGGTTATAGGATTAATTGCTAGGAGTCGGGAAGTCAGGAGTCAGAAGTCCGAAGATTAAGAGGTTGATAGTTCATAGTTTAATAGTTTATAGACTATAGCCAAACTGCTAGTCATAGTTGATTGATAATAGCTTCAATAATTATAATTTATAAACGCTATGCTATTTAACTATGAACCATCAACCATAAAACCATGAACCATAAGGTAAGTTAGGTTTGAACCTTTGGTGGTTAGCCCTTAGCGTCAATTAACCAATTTAAACAATTAACCCATCGATAAATAAACCCTTGTCCATCTTACATAAAACATCATCCATCTAAATGAAGTTACAGGTTAAGTTTTCTTTATATAATGCGGTAACCAAAATTGCCATCATCCTGGTATTAGGTGCTATCATTTTATTCTCATTAGACAGACTTGCCTACAACCAGCTCGATAACCGTTTAATCAAAAAGAAGAACAAAATCATCAAAAATTTAAATGATAATGAGATCGACAGCCTTTTAAATAAAGAACAATCATTTACCGACTATAATATTTTAAAGGAAGAATTTATTGTATTAACGGATATACCCGACAATCAAAAAGATTCTACTGCAAAGGTATTTACCGAAAAAAGAGAGATAGAGGGCGACATTGAAGTATACCGCATTTTAAACTATAAATTCTCTTACCATACAAACTGGTACAACCTTGAGATTGGGGAAACAATGACAGCACTTCAATCTATTAAAAATTCGATCCGTTTTTACATGCTGATTGTACTGGTTGCCGCATTGTTAATTACCCTCGTGGCCGACTTTACCTTCTCTAACTTTCTGCTCAAACCATTTTACCGCATTATTGATAAAAAAATCAACCTGGTTGATGATCCTACGCATTATAATTACCAGAATATACCTACCAGTACCAGTGATTTTAAAATCCTCGATAATAGCATAAACTCTTTAATGCGTAAAATAAACACACTTTTCGCTTTAGAAAAGCAGTTTATCGCCAATGTTTCGCATGAACTGCTTACTCCTATTTCTATTTTAAGTACGCGGTTTGAGAATATGCTCAATACACCAGGTATTCCTATTGAACACGAAAATAAGCTATATGCATCATTAAAAACCTTGAACCGCTTAAAGGTAATTATCAATAGTTTATTACTCATTTCGAAAGTTGAAAACAACCAGTACCTAAAAACAGAAGAAATTAGCCTCAAACAGGAAATCGATGATATATATGAAGACCTGGAAGATCGGATAGCTGATAAAAACATCAGTTATAGTGTCAATCTTTCAAAAGACTTTCATTTTACAGGAAACAAAGCGCTGATACATACCCTGTTAATTAACATCATCAATAACGCAATTAAATATAATGTTGATAGCGGAGCTATTACCATAAACGATAAAACGGAAAATGAACAATATATTCTCACCATCAGCGATACCGGATCAGGGATGAGCCCAGCCCTGGTAGAAAATGCTTTCGATCGTTTTAAAAGAGGAAATAGCGAAGAAAATGGCTTTGGTTTGGGGCTGGCCATTGTGCAAAGTATCGCCAGATTCCATAAAATAGATGTCGATATCAAATCTGAAGAACATAAAGGAACGAATATTTCCTTATCTTTTTCAAAATGATACGCTGCAGATAATGTTATCACCCTTTTGTAAATACACGCTTATAATCAAACTGGTAAGGATATGAAAGACGGGAAGGATGATATTTTTGGCAAGGCCTTTGCTTACTAATAAAATCAATCCGATAAGCAAAAAACATATCTTAATGAAAAACATCATCCCAATACTTGGAGCCGCAACTTTATTCATGGCATCTTGCCAGGGCGGAACAGCAAAGAAAACACAAGCCAAAATAGATTCTACTATAGTAACCAATGCAGCGGCAACAACCGATTCTACTCAATGTTATCAGTACATTAAAAACCGTGATACCGCTACCCTAACACTGAAGACAATTGACAATAAGTTAACAGGCACTTTGGGCTATAATTTATACGAAAAAGATAAAAATGCAGGCACTATAGCCGGGGTTGTTAAAGGCGATACTATAATTGCAAACTATACTTTTCAGTCTGAAGGCAAAACATCAATCAGGGAAGTGGCTTTTTTGAAAAAGGGCGATCAGCTAGCAGAGGGATTTGGCGACGTACAGGAAGTAAAAGGGGAAACCAAGTTCAAAAACCTAAGCAAACTAAAGTTTGATGGATCGATGACTTTTGACAAAATTGATTGTAAATAATAATACGTCGTCATCTCAATCCATAAATCGTCATTTCGACCGCAGTAGAGAAATCTTTCACATAGTTTAAAGATTTCTCCATTTCGCTGCGCTTCAGTCGAAATGACGACCTTTCTTAGCTTTTATTCTATTTGCTCACAGCATCCTTGGCTGCAGCGCTCCACTCTTCGGTTAATTTAAGCACATAATCAGAATATTTTTGAATTTCATCAGGTTTTAACTTGGCGGCCCATCCCGTTGCCTTATTTGCCCATGCAGTATATTTATCGCCTATGGCTTTAATTTCTGCAGCATTTTTACTTTTCACAGCTGCAACATATTCGTCTTTAAGTTTAGAATATTCAGCAAGCCCTTTGTTTACCTCTTCACTTGAGAAAGTTGGAACATCGGTTTTAACAATTTCAGTTGTTTTAGTAGTCACTTTCGTTACGGTGTCTCCATTAGCAGAAATTTCGCTGGAGTCTTTGGTCGTTTCCGTTTTTTTGGTACTATCGCAAGAAACTAGTGTAGAAGCCAACAGGCCTATAGAGGCGATAGATAAGATGGTGTTTTTCATGATTAATTTGGGTTTTATGCTTAACAGACTAATATGATGCCAAATCATAAAAAATCCGGTCAAATATTTAAATATTGTGACCGGATATCTTAATTATACTAAATATTGTTATGCTATAAGTCTTCGAAGCGTTCCCAAAAACCATCAACAGGCAGCTTTGCAAATATGTTTACAGGTTCTTTTTTTACCGGGTGTATAAACTGTAAGCGACGGGCATGCAGGCAAATACTTCCTTTTCTGCTTCCCCGAGGATAACCATATTTATTATCGCCCATTATCGGACAGCCCATTGAGGATAACTGGACCCTGATCTGGTGTGAGCGGCCTGTTAAAGGATCAACTTCCAGCAGGTAATAATCGCCTACCTTGGCTTTAACTTTATAAGAAAGCTCGGCCCGCTGACTGCCGGTAACTTCTGTATTATAATAAGAAACCACATTTTTTTGTGGGTTTTTAACCAGCCAATGCACCAAAGTAGCCGACTCTTTTTCTGGCTTGTTCTTCACCACTGCCCAATAGGTTTTCTTTACTTCTCTATTTTTAAAAACGGCATTCATCCGCTCCAAAGCCTTACTCGTTTTGGCAAATAAGATTACGCCACTCACCGGCCGATCTAAACGGTGTACCACCCCTAAAAAAGCACCATTAGGCTTATTGTACTTTTTAGCGATATACTTTTTTACCTGCTCATCCAAAGGCTCATCGCCGGTTTCATCAACCTGTACAATATCACCTGCCCTTTTATTAATAGCGATTAAATGATTATCTTCAAAAAGGATGTCGTTATCGGTAATTGGCATCGGTTAGTTTATTGGTTCATTCGTTATTAGTTCATTTGACAAAGCAAATCGTCTATTGCGAATTCTATTGGTTAATCTGTTAGTTGTTTAAAGCTGGATAGTTTATCTGTGTTTGAAAAAACTCCAAACTCAAAACGCCTAGCTCCAAACTTAGTATTGTTCTTTCTCGTTAGGGAAATCGTTTCCTTTCACATCACGGATATAAGATTGCGCCGCACCTAAAATTTCATCGTACAGGTTGATGTACTGGCGTAAAAAGCGTGGTTTAAATCCTTTGGTTAAACCAATCATATCATTTACTACCAAAACCTGTCCATCACAGTTTGGTCCGGCACCAATGCCGATAGTTGGAATATGCAGACTCTCTGTAACTTCTTTGCCTAGGGCAGCAGGAATTTTCTCCAATACAACTGCAAAACAACCAGCAGCCTGTAAGGCCAAAATATCTGTTTTTAACTTATTTGCTTCTTCCTCTTCTTTTGCACGAACGGTATAGGTTCCAAATTTATAAATTGATTGCGGTGTTAACCCCAGGTGCCCCATTACAGGAATTCCTGCTGTAATGATGCGTTGAACAGATTCAATAATTTCTTCACCGCCCTCTAATTTAACACCGTGGGCTCCTGATTCTTTCATAATCCTTATCGCTGAGTTCAAAGCTTCCTTCGAGTTTCCCTGATAGGAGCCGAAAGGTAAATCAACTACCACAAAAGCACGTTTAACGGCCCTGATTACAGATGCAGCATGATAAATCATCTGATCCAGGGTTATAGGCAAAGTTGTTTCATGACCAGCCATTACATTCGAAGCAGAATCGCCAACCAATAAAACGTCTAAACCTGCATCATCCAGGATGGTCGCCATCGAATAGTCGTAGGCTGTTAACATCGATATTTTTTCACCACGTTGTTTCATTTCCTGTAAAATGTGCGTAGTGATGCGTTTGATTTCTTTATGTACCGACATGGGATTTGTTTTGTGTTGCCAAAAGTATTGTTTTTTCTTTAATTAAGCTGAAAGACTAAAGGTAAAAGACCAAAGCTATCTAAGGCAAAAATCATTTTTCATTTAAATCATGCTTCACCGCTTTCTGCTTTAGTCTTTCTGCTTTCGGCTTAAACCATATTTCACTTTTCTCTTTACATTTCCGATCTTAAACCCTATCTTTGTACCCCGAAATGGAAGGGATATATTCATCTTTTTTTGCACCGTGCAAATACGGCTTTAATGCCGAAAGCCATTCTTTTTTCAACTCTTTTTTAAATCAAAATCCATATTGTAATCACCATGACTAACTACACCAAGTTACCTGCGATTTTATTACTGGCCGATGGCACAGTTTTTTACGGCAAAGCGGCCGGAAAAATTGGGACTACTACTGGCGAAATTTGTTTTAATACCGGGATGACAGGTTACCAGGAAATTTTCACAGATCCAAGTTATTTTGGACAGATAATGGTTACCACCAATGCACATATTGGTAATTATGGTATCCATAAAGATGAGATCGAATCGGGTTCGATCAAAATTGCTGGTTTAGTCTGTAAAAATTACAATATTGTTTATAGCCGTAAAGAAGCAACAGAATCGATCCAGGATTATTTCCAAAATGATAATTTAGTTGCCATTTCTGATATCGATACTCGTGCATTGGTTCGTCACATTAGAGATAAAGGCGCAATGAACGCCATTATTTCTTCTGAAATCACTGATTTAGAAGAATTAAAGCAAAAGCTGGCTGAAGTACCATCAATGGAAGGTTTAGAGCTTTCTTCTAAAGTAAGTACGAGCGAACCATATTTTTATGGTAACCCTGAAGCGAGCTTAAAAGTGGCTGCCCTTGATTTAGGTATCAAGAAAAACATTTTGCGCAGCTTTGAAAACCGCGATATCTACGTTCAGGTTTTTCCGGCCAAAACTACTTTTGCCGAAATGGAAAAATTTGGCCCAGATGGCTACTTTATTTCAAACGGCCCTGGCGATCCATCGGTAATGCCTTACGCTGTAGAAACCATCAAAGATATATTAGCAGAAGATAAACCTTTGTTCGGTATCTGCTTAGGTCACCAGTTATTAGCCGAAGCTAACGGTATCGGTACCATGAAAATGTTTAATGGTCACCGTGGATTAAACCACCCTGTTAAAAACATTATCAAAAACCACTGCGAAGTTACTTCGCAGAACCATGGATTTGGCGTAATTCCAGATGAGGTTAGAAACTCTGATAAAGTAGAAATTACACACGTTAACCTGAATGATAAATCAATCGAAGGAATCCGTGTAAAAGGTAAAAAAGCTTTCTCGGTTCAATATCACCCGGAATCTTCTCCAGGCCCACATGATTCACGCTACTTATTCGATGATTTCGTTGAAGTAATGAAAGGCGAGCTGGTTTGGTAAGGTTAAGGCAGAAGGTTGGAAGGCGGAAGGCTGGAAGGCTGAAGGTTTAAGGTAAAAGACTAAAGCATAAAGACCGAAGCTTAAAGGCCAAAATACAATAATAAGATCTGCGGATTTGCGGCAAAAATAAAGCTGCCGATCCGCAGATTTCTTTTATAACCTATTTTCGCCTGCTTAAAACATCATTTTACCGACATTTTCCGTTAACTGTATTAAAATTCATTTCCTATTCATTTAAAGCTGCTTACATTCGCAACATGGAAACAAAAAAAGCCATTATCAGTGTTAAAGACCTGGTAAAAAAATACGATGATTTCGTGGCCGTTCAAGGGCTTAGTTTTGAGGTGTATGAGCATGAGATTTTCGGTCTGCTGGGTCCTAATGGCGCCGGAAAAACCACTACCCTCGAAATTATCGAAACATTGAGAGCTAAAACATCAGGTGAAATTATTGTTGATGGTTTTTCTGTTGATAAACAGCCGCAGGATATTAAACAGATTATTGGTGTACAATTACAGGCAGCTGGTTATTATCCGAATCTAAACCTGATCGAACTGATTGAACTTTTTGCCGGGTTATATGGCGCAAACATTAAACCTATGGAAATGCTGGAGAAAGTGAATCTTCAGGATAAGGCTAAAGCCAAATACAAAGCACTTTCAGGCGGACAAAAGCAGCGTTTCTCTATAGCCACAACACTCATCAATCAACCAAAAATTATTTTTTTAGATGAGCCTACAACAGGACTGGATCCACAGGCGCGCAGGAATCTTTGGGATCTGATTAAAGAAATCCGCGATGCGGGAACAACCGTGGTTATCACCACACACTATATGGACGAGGCTGAACAGCTTTGCGATCGCGTTGCTTTTGTAGAACGCGGACAAATTATCGCTCTAGATACGCCTGATAATTTAATAGACCAATTAGTAAATAGCGGTTTTGAACGTAAAAAAGAGGTTAAAAAGGCCAATCTGGAAGATGTTTTCATCAACCTTACCGGGCAAGAGTGGCGTGAATAGTTTAAATTTCAAGATCTTTTGAAAAGCAAGTGCAGTATTCTAATCAATGTTACTCCCGCTTTTCGTTGCAATCTTTTTGCAAATATTCATCAAGTAGTTAACAGATACTCGGCAAAAAGGATTTACACTTCAATCGGGTTTAAAAACATAAAACAGTGCAACTATTAATCAAAATAGTAAATGAAAAAATATAACAACCTTACAGCAACCCTGGCCCTTGCCAAAGCGAGTTTCCGGTCGATTATGCGGAGTCCATCGGCAGTGGTATTTACCCTTGCTTTTCCTTTGATATTTATCCTTGTCTTCGGATTTTTAGGCGGCGGTGGAACCCGTATCGATGTTGGGGTAACACCAGGCTCTGATATAAATAACCCGGTAATGGGTATGCTGGAAAAAACAGGAATGATCCGTTTGGTAAAAGATAAATCAAAAGCCGAATTTGATAAATTACTTGAAAAGGGTAATGTTGATGCGATGATTGATGTGCACAGAAAAGTAAATTCTGCCGCCTATTCGGTTAATGTGGTTTACACCTCTGCATCAAGAGATAAAGGTGGGATTTTAAAATCGGTTTTAAACAATATTTTTTACGATAAAACCTTAAAGCCAACTGTGGCTGAAATAAAAGAAAGCACGATTACTGGCCGTGAGTATAAAACCATTGATTTTATTCTTCCAGGCCAGTTGGGCTTTTCGCTATTAAGCACAGGCGTTTTCGGAACAGCATTCGTTTTTTTAAGTCTGCGCCAAACCCTGGTAATCAAGCGTTTTTTCGCAACCCCGGTAAGGCGTTCGAGCATTGTCATTGGCGAAGGAATTGCCCGTATTGGATTTGCCTTAATTGGTGCATTATTTATCATTTTAATTGGCCATTTCTTCTTTGGCTTTACCCTGGTACATGGCGCACTCACGGTCGTCAACATGCTTATACTGGCCACAATGGGTATAATCGTATTTATGGGCTTTGGCTTTATTATTTCGGGTATTGCCAAAAGCGAAAGTATGGTACCTCCAATATCAAATATTATTACCCTCCCACAGTTTTTACTATCGGGAACATTCTTTTCTATCGAGGCTTTTCCAAGTTGGTTACAGCCGATTAGCCGGGCTTTGCCACTTACCTATTTAAACGACGCTATGCGTAAAGTAGCTTTTGAAGGCTTAGGCCTATGGGATGTAAAATTCCAGATTATGATCTTATTGCTTTGGGGTATTGGCATTTATGCAGTAGCGGTAAAAGTATTTAAGTGGGAATAAGCATCTTAAAACATTTTAAAATGATAACGTAACGTTATCATTTTTTTTTGAATAATTACTTATATACCTTAGTCAATAAAAACTACACCTTAAGAAGCATCGATATCCTTGCATGGCTTGGTATTGCGAAGTATTGAAGATGATTATGCTGGCCGTTTAAGAAATGGCGGAGTACGTATTGTAGGCGCAAACTTTACACCACCCAATGCAAAAAAGTTTCTGATTTATTAGATCAACTGATCAAGTTTATTAACGATAATCCACTGGGTTTAAATGATATTGTATTGTCTACTATTTTCCACCATAAACTGGTTTGGATTCATCCTTTTTTTGATGGGAATGGGCGTACCGTAAGGCTTGCAATGAATTTACTACTTATGCGAAATGGCTTCCCTCCTGCTATCATCCTCAAAAATGACAGAAAGAAATACTACGAAGCACTTAATCAAGCTAACAAGGGCAATTATCATAAACTTTATTTATTGATGTTGCAGGCCTTAGAGCGCTCGTTAAATATCTACATAAATGCATTGCCTGGAAACAATTATGGGGATTATGAACCTATATCACATATCGTTTCAGAACCAGATGTTCCTTATGGCCAGGAGTATGTGAGCCTATTGGCAAGGCAAGGCAAAATAGATGCCTATAAAGAAGGCAGAGATTGGCTTACCACAAAACTGCTGTACAAAGTTATATCAAAACACGCAAGAGAAAACGTTAACCTTTTTTAACTTTTCGGTGAATGATATTGCTGTAATTTTACAGAAAAATTTTTAATGAAAAGTTTGATCATCTTTTGCAGTATTTTACTGATTGCCAATACTTCGAAAGCACAGTTTAAATTCCTGGCAAATAACAGTTCTGACCAATACAAGGCTAAAATTTTCGTTGATAAATGTGAAGGGAATGCTTGCAGCGGAAAAGCCACTATAATTGTTTATGATAAGGTTACAGACCGTGAAATAGATACTTTTCATTCAGATGGTCTGGAGTTTGGTTTAACCGAAACACAGAATGCTAAACTCGGGTGGCTGGAACTTGGCAAATATCAAACCCCTTTAATTTTTGGCGATTTTAATTTTGACGGCCTTGAAGATCTTGCGATCAGAAATGGTAATAAAGGTGCTTATTCGAGTCCATCTTATGATGTTTATTTGGCGGCAGCAGAAAACAAATTCCTACCAAACAGTGAACTCACTAAACTGGCAAGTGAAAATTTAGGGATGTTTGATGTAGATAAAAAAACAAAGCAAATTGCTATTCATCAAAAAGATGGTTGTTGTTTTGATAAAACCATCAACTACAAATTTGACGCTAAAAACATACCATACGAAGACTCATCAGTAATTGAAGATTCGAGCATTGCTGATATTGTTACCGTGATTACTCAGAAAATTGTTGACGGAAAAATAAAAAGAACCGTGCAAAAATTTAAGATGAAAGATTATTATAATCAATAAGTCGAATTTTAAACCACAGATGCACACAGATAAACACAGATTTCTAGGTGTCGTTTCCCTGAATTAATTTCAGTGTCTATTGTAGAAAAAAATGAGGTTGTATTATAAGTTTATTTCTCATCGAATCGTAGCGTTGAGCCTTTTTCTAGTGGTGCCGTTCTCACTACGACACACCAATAAGTTTATTGTTTAGGGTCTTAGCGGGATGCTAAGACCAGATTGCGAACCACGGAGTGTTCAGCGAAGCTAAATCTGCTTAGATAGATCTCTCCATTTCGCTGCGCTTCAGTCGAGATGACGACTTTTCAATTTAAAGTGCTGCTTTTACCAAAAACGGCAATATTTCTTTCTGGAAACTTACAAAGTTTTTACGCACATCTGAATCGCTAACTGAAGTAAATGCAAATGAAAACACGATACTTTTACTGGCTTTTAACAGAAATGCCAGACCTTCTCTTCTTGCCGGATTATTCTTAAAGTTATCCAGTTGCAGATAAGCGGCTAACAATAAGGCTTCAAGCTGATCTGATAAATGTTTTAAAAACTCCTGCGAGTTTGCATTTTCACGAACAAAATCCCAGCCGATAAACTCATTACACGCAGTAAATGATAAGCGACTTGTTTTCATCACCAGTGCTTTTAAGTGCTCTTCTTCTGAAGCGTAACTTAATTTATTGTGCAATATTTCGTACAGGTTCTGATCGAGGTAATCCATCAGAATACTATCTAAAACCTGCTCTTTGCTCTCAAAATATTTGTAAATAGTTGCTTTGGCAATACGTGCTTTTTTTGCAATTTCATTTACACTGGTTTTATGGTAACCATATTTCCTAAATAGTTCTTTGGCAGCCTTCTTAACTGTTTCTTTTATTTTTTCAGCTTCCATTTTAATTGCTTACGTGTAATAATGTGTTGCCTTGCAAAGAAATATTATAGGCTTTTAAACTTTTTTCGGCGGGTGCTTTTTGTGGACTTCCATCAAGCAGTGAAAATTTAGCTCCAGAACAAGGGTCGGTTGCTGTTACACCACTATCATCAGGCGCTACCTTGCAGATCTTCTCCGGGTTTACGGTACTGCAACGATCGAAGGCTACATATCCTCCAAGTGGTGTTTTTACGATCAGTAATCCCCCTACTCCGTTGTTTGAAACTACCAGGACATTATTTATTGCTTTTAAGCTAAACTCAGTTATCGTTACATTATAATTTACAGGCACATCAGGAATGTAACCTTCATCTTTACCGCAACCTGTAGCCATTAGCAGTACAAATAATATACTGTACAGATATTTCATCATTAAATTAAAGCCGATTTAAATTGCTTTAAGAAACGTGCATCGTTCTCAGAGAATAAGCGCAAATCTTTAATTACATATTTCAGATTGGCAATACGTTCTATTCCCATTCCGAATGCAAAGCCACTGTATTTTTTTGAATCAATTCCACAGTTTTCCAAAACATTTGGATCTACCATACCACAGCCCAAAATTTCTACCCAACCACTGTATTTACAAAACTGGCAGCCAGCACCTTTACAAATGGTACAAGAAATATCCATTTCTGCAGACGGTTCGGTAAAAGGGAAATATGACGGACGGAAACGTACTTTGGTACCTTCTCCATATAATTCCTGAACAAAATAAAACAAAGTCTGTTTTAAATCGGCAAATGAAACATTTTCATCAACATACAAACCTTCCACCTGATGAAAAAAACAGTGTGCACGGGCAGAAATGGCTTCGTTACGGTAAACACGGCCTGGCATAATTGCCCTGAATGGTGGCTGGCCTTGCTCCATCATGCGTACCTGTACCGAAGATGTATGCGTACGTAAAGCAATATCGCCTTTCTCTCCGCCTTTTTTGATAAAGAAAGTATCCTGCATATCTCTGGCAGGATGCTCTTCAGGGAAGTTTAGTGCCGAGAAATTGTGCCAGTCATCTTCAATTTCAGGACCCTCTGCTACCGTAAAACCAAGTTTGGCAAAAATCTCTACAATTTCTCTCCGTACCAAGGCTAAAGGATGGCGTGAACCAATCTCGAAACCTTCACCAGGCAGAGTTAAATCCAATTGTGAATTTTCACTTTTAGTATCAGTGCTTTCGGTTGATTCTTTTAAAGTTTGATATTTTGATTCTGCAAGTTGTTTAAATTCGTTTAAAACCTTGCCCAACGATCTTTTTTCTTCAACAGAAACAGATTTGAATTCGTCGAAAATCTCTTTAATGATACCTTTGCTTCCTAAATATTTAATACGGAATTGCTCTAACTCGTCTGCTTTTTCAGTTACGAAAGCATTAATTTTATCGGTATATTGTGTTATTTTGTCCTGTAACATGGCTTCAAATATACAGCAAATTATCTAATAATTTTAAGCTAAGCGGGTTCAAATAATCTGTTTACAATATCCTTATAAAAGAAAATGAACCCATAAACTACAAAAGCCACTTAAAGCGGCTTTTGCAGTTATAGTTGATCTATAAGTTTAAATCACACCTAATTCTTTACCCACTTTGGTAAACGCTGCGATTGCTTTATCCAAATGATGTTGCTCATGTCCGGCTGATAACTGTACACGGATCCTTGCTTTACCCTGAGGTACCACAGGGTAAAAGAAACCAATTACATAAATTCCTTCTTCTAGCATTTTAGCAGCAAATTGCTGCGCAATTTTAGCATCGTATAACATTACCGGAACAATAGGATGGAAACCTGGTTTAATATCAAAACCGGCTTCGGTCATTTTCTCACGGAAATATTGAGTATTGCTTTCTAATTTATCTCTTAATGAGGTCGTTTCGCTCAACATATCCAATACTGCAATTGATGCCCCTGCAATAGCCGGAGCAAGCGTATTAGAAAATAAGTAAGGACGTGAGCGCTGACGTAACATGTCGATAATTTCTTTCTTGCCAGAAGTAAAACCGCCTGATGCACCACCTAAAGCTTTACCTAAAGTACCGGTAATAATATCAATACGGTCCATTACATCAAAATGCTCGTGTGTTCCACGACCGTTTTTACCAATAAAACCCGTACAGTGTGATTCATCAATCATGATCAATGCCTCATATTTATCAGCTAAATCTGCAATTTTATCCAAGGGAGCAACAGATCCATCCATAGAGAAAGCCCCATCGGTAACAATAATCCTGTGTCTGCAATCTTTGGCAGCGATTAATTGTTTTTCCAAATCTTCCATATCGGCATTTTTATAACGGAAACGTTGTGCTTTACACAAACGCACCCCATCAATAATGGATGCATGGTTTAACTCATCAGAAATAATAGCATCTTCGGCATTAAACAATGGTTCAAAAACTCCACCATTTGCATCAAATGCAGCAGCATATAAAATGGTATCTTCAGTACCTAAAAATTTGGAAATTTTAGCTTCCAGCGCTTTATGCACATCTTGCGTTCCACAGATAAAACGCACTGAAGACATTCCATAACCATGATCGTCGATTGCTTTTTTAGCTGCTTCTATCACTTTTGGATGAGAAGAAAGGCCTAAATAATTATTTGCACAAAAGTTAACCACTTCAGCACCACCGCTTACTTTTATGTCGGCACCTTGAGGTGTAATAATTATACGTTCGCGTTTAAATAATCCAGCGTTTTCGATTTCTTCAAGTTCTTTTTGCAGAACAGGTTGTAATGTTTTATACATGGCCTTTTGATATGGTTGTTTTGACGTCAAAGTTATAAAAAAAAGTCTTTCCTAACCTGGGAAGGCAATTTTTACTCCTTATTTTGCTTACAAATGTTTGATTGATCAAGTAATTTTGATTGCTTATGTGATATTATTTTTAAAAACCAGCTATCCAGATTATTTTTTCGATCTTAACAAACTTTAACATGCAACAGCATTAGCTATCTAGGGGTGTTGTTGATGGCGCTGCTGGAGAATATGCGGCCTATAAGTTAGAAGCTCTAGCTAATACATATTATTTAAATAAAGCGCTTGCGCGCCAGGACGGAATTTGATGCTGTTGGCGCTTTTAAAAATGCAATTTCGCCATTTAAAAACGGAGAAATGACAAATGCAGGACGTGCCGTAACTAAGCATCCGGAATATTTTGGTTTTAAATAACTAAAGAACTAAGGCAAGTTTACAGACTACCGGAACAATTAAGCAATTTAGCATCACCAGCCATTAAAGATATTTTGCGATATGGAACTAGAACAACTGGAGCGGGCGGTTGATATCCAAATGGAGAAAGCAGCTAGTTGGGGAATAGATGGAACTTTCATAGGATTTAGAGGAACAAAATAGATAAAAACAAATGAAAAATATTAGAATAGAAGAAATAGGTGATATAAATTTTGATTACCCATATTTAGAAGTTTTTTTCAAAGACAATAAAAATCCTTTTTTGGAGATAGGAATTTCAGAAGAAAGGCAATTGTTATTCAAGCTTTATTCTTCAAAGGTAGATGTTTCCTTAAGTTTTGAAGATTTAGAATATATAATTAATACGGCCAAAGATTTTTTACCGCAAGCATTAGAAAATGAAGATGATTTTTTGAATTTTTAAAATTAGTATATAAAAAATATTCACTTAGAGAATAATATTAATATGGCGTTAAGAAGAAGAGTGAAATATATAAAACTAACTCCATAGAACACCGTATTAGTTATTTTGGATAGATTTGTATGAAGGTGAGATAGGAAAACTTTTCTTTTGAAACCTTGAATTCTGGTAAATTATGAAAAAATTAATACAGGTTTTATTAAATTTAATTGACTTTGCAAGAATTTTCGGATTAAATGAGGATGATTTGAAAAATGCAAAAGATTATTTGAGATATCAGGAGTTTGGATTGTGTTTTGACACGATAATAACACAGATGTATGAATACGATATAGAAATAGAAAATGACTTTTATACTTTAATCTCTAAAATTGGAGACAAGATGAAATTAGAAAATGAAAATTATTCTTTTATGAAAGAGTTAATAGTAAATAAAAGCATTCTAACTCAAGCCGAACAAGAACAATTGGCAAAGATTATTTCAGGGCTTAATAACTAATAATAAAATCAAAATCTAGAAGAATAAAATGTTAAATCTTATTTGTAGATAATGTAGTTGCTTCAAAATAAAAATATTCTTCCTAAAAACGAAAATTCATTTTTTTTCGATCTTAACAAACTTTAACATAGAACTATGTGCAGAAAGAATATACTTTTAACATTTCAAGATGGCCGTGGTGGCAAAAATTGAACAACTCAAGATGGAATTTAACGAATTATACTGGCATGACTCAGTAATAAAAAGAGTTGAAGTAGATAGGTCCAACCCTGGTATACACGATACCATTGTTTTTGAGATAGATTGGTACGACATTGGGATGGGAAAACTTTATTTCGAAAACGTTTACTGGATCCGTTTGGATATGAATTTTGGGATTGTGGCTGATGAATGCATAGATGATGCTTTTAAAGCTTCAGATGATGATGTTGACCTTGCTAGATTTAACAGAAAATGGAATGGACTAATTAATGAAAATTTGGCTTGTTACGTAATTAAAACAGCCTCCACCGGGAGTGAATTTAAAATCATTGCAGGCCATTTTAGAGTTGATAAAATTTAGACACTCCAGAATCGATTTAGAATCCCCCCAAATGAAACCCACAAAATTATGCTAAAGTAAGCTAACCAAGAGCCATCGGCAATGATTATTTCAAAACTTTTTGTATAACAATAAAATCAATTGGAGGCACAGAATCATATATTTGATTTTCGATGATGTAATTACCTTAAAATAAAAATATTCTTCCTAAAAGCGAAAATTCATTTTTTTTCGATCTTAACAAACTTTAACATACACCTGTGTGTATAGTCTTAAAGTTATTCGATATTTATAGCTTACTAATCTAACGTATGATAAGAATTTGCGCGCTCCTGTTTTTTTGCGGCCTCACCAATTTTGTATTTGCACAACATTTTACAGTTACCGGCATTATTAAAGATACGAACGGACAACCTGTTCCATTTGCATCGGTTTATTTAAAAAGCACTACTTCTGGAACCTCTGCAAATATTGACGGAAAATATTCGATTAAGCTGAAAAACGGTGAGCATACCTTAAGTTTTAGAGCTGTAGGTTACAAACAGCAAGAGCATATTGTAAATGCATCGGCAGATCTTGTGCTTAATGTAGCACTAACGGCAGAAAGTTATACTTTGGAAAATGTTAACATCAGGGCCAATGCCGAAGATCCTGCTTATGCCATTATCCGTAAGGCTATTAAAGAGCGAAAAGTACATTTAAATGAAGTGAAAACATTTAGTTGTGATGTTTACATTAAAGGAGTGCAAAGGTTAAAGGGTGCACCGAAAAAATTCTTCGGACAGGATATACAGAAAATTTTAGAATTGGATACCAACCGGAAAGGTATTATATACCTGTCAGAATCGCAGAGTAAGTTTAATTTCAGACGGCCAAATGATGTGCATGAAGAAATGATCTCCTCAAAAGTTGCGGGTAGGAACAACTCATTCAGTTTTAACAAGGCATCGGATCTGATCATCAATTTTTACGATAACTACCTGCTCGAAAACAAATTAAGTTCAAGAGGATATATTTCACCAATTGCAGACAATGCGCTCTTCTATTATAAATATAAATTACTGGGCGAAAGCAAGGAAAACGGAGAAATCATCCATAAAATAGAAGTGATTCCCCGCCGTGAAAACGATCCTGTTTTTAGGGGGATTATCTATATTATTGACGATAGCTGGAGAATTTACAACACAGATGTATACCTGACCAAAAACGCAGGGATCAATTTTATCGATACACTGAACATCAGCCAGCAGTTTACCAAGGTTAACGAGGTTTACATGCCTACTGCTATTAATTTTCAATTTGCAGGTAATGTGCTGGGATTTAAAATAGCTGGTTATTATGTGGGGATTTATAGCAATTATAACCTAGACCCTAAATTCCCAAAAAACTTTTTCAGTGGAGAAATCTTAAAAGTTACCGAAATGGTGAACAAAAAAGATTCCGTTTACTGGAAAAATAACAGGCCTATCCCTTTAACGGAAGATGAAAAAATCAATTATGTAAAAAAAGACAGTATTGCAAAACTAAAAGAATCAAAAAAATATCTTGATTCTCTCGAAAGAGAGAATAATAAATTTGGTATTGGTAAGCTTTTGCTCAGGGGGGTAAGTATTAATGATCGGTATGACAAGGAATATTGGCAATTCGACCCGGTATTAAAAGCCATATTCTACAATACTGTAGAAGGATTTGCCATAAAATATGGTGTGACCTACAGAAAGGATTTTGAGAATAGAAGATCTTATTCTATCCGACCTGAATTGCGGTATGGTTTTGCCAACCAGAAACTTACCGGAAGTTTAACAGGAAGTTATTACTACAATCCACTCAAGAGAGCAAGTGTAGGTGCATCTTTCGGAAACGGTATCTTTGATTTGAATAATTTAGGCTCAATGACACAGCTGGGTAACACGATCAATTCGTTATTTTATGAGAAAAACTTCGCCAAGTTTTACGAAAAAAGTTTTATCAATATCAATACCACCCGCGAACTGGCCTCTGGCCTGCAGGGAAGTGTGGCTGTAGATTACAACCGGAATAAAAGCCTCACCAATAACTCAACCTTTAAATTTATAGATGCTAAAGACCGGGAATTTACTTCAAACAACCCTTTCAACCCGACCGAAGACACACCGCTTTTCCCAACCTATAATTCTTTTAGCGCAACGGCAAGTTTAACCTATACTTTCGGACAGAAATACATTACCCGTCCCGATGGTAAGTTTTACACGGAATCAAAATTCCCTAAAATTACGGTATTATATAAAAAAGGATTTAATGGCGTATTGAACAGCGATGTTGATTACGATTTCGTGAAGCTTGAGGTTTCTCAGGACAGGATCGGATTCGGATTATGGGGTTACACTTCATTTTTGGCTGGTGTAGGCAAGTTCCTAAACAACAAAAACATGTATTATCCTGATTTTAAACATTTCGCAGGTAACATCTCCACCATCTTCCCTCCCAATTTAAGGAAATTTCAATATTTGGATTTTTATCAGTTCAGCACTAACCAGCAATATTTTGAAGCCCATTTAGAACATAATTTTGCGGGTTTCTTTATGAATAAAATTCCATTGTTGCGTAAAGCAAAGCTTGAAGAATTTATCGGTGGAGGTTATTTATCTTCTCCAGAAAAAAGGAATTACAAAGAATTTTACTTCGGTATTCAACGTCTGGTATTGCGGGCAAGTTACGGCTTTGCTTACGATGGCGCAACCAAGTTAACGCAAGGTTTCAGGATATCTTATGGCTTCTGATAAGGCTTAAGGTGTAGGGTATAAGGCGTAATAATTAAATAATTTAACCACAGATAAAAAGGATGCACACAGATATAAAAATTCGTGTTTATCTGTGCGCATCTGTGCTTAAAAAACCTATATTCTGAAAACAGGAGTTAAAAACCTTCCAACTTAAGCCTTCTACCTTCCACCTTTTTTTATTATCTTTGCGCCGCTTTAAACGCCGTTTGCAACGGTATCAACAGCGTTATGAAAAAATATCAGACACTACTTTACTATTGCTATAGTTACATAGCAGAGGCAGAACAATTTGCTGCCGATCATCTTAAATTCTGTAAATCGTTAGATTTAGTCGGGCGTATTATTGTTGCCGACGAAGGTTTAAACGGTACCGTTTCTGGTACTGCTGAAGCCTGTAAAGCCTATATGGAAGCTATACATGCTGATGAAAGATTTGCCAAAACTGAATTTAAAATAGATGATGTTGAAGAACCTTCGTTTCTGAAAATGCACTGCCGTTATAAATCAGAAATTGTTCATTCTGGTTTAAGAGATACTTCGATTATTGATCCGAACAAACAAACGGGTAAACATTTAGAGCCGGTAGATTTCATGAAAATGAAAGATGATGAGGATGTAATTATCCTTGATGTGCGTTCTAATTATGAGCATAACCTTGGTAAGTTTAAGAATGCATTAACGTTGGATATTGAGAATTTCCGCGATTTCCCTGAGCAGATTAACCAGCTTGCCCAATATAAAGACAAAAAAATATTAACCTATTGTACCGGAGGTATTAAATGTGAAAAAGCATCTGCCCTATTATTGCACCATGGTTTTAACGATGTATATCAGTTGCATGGTGGCATTATTAAGTACGGGAAAGAAGCTGGTGGTAAAGACTTTGAAGGCAAATGTTATGTTTTCGATAACCGCATTGCTGTTGACGTAAACGAGGTGAACCCTAGCATTGTTTCGGTTTGTTATAACTGTGGCAAAACTACACCAAAAATGATCAACTGTGCCAATCCAGAATGTAACGAGCACATTACCCAATGCGATGATTGCGGTAACGAACTTCAGGGCTGCTGCTCAACAGCATGCACTACGAACCCGCGTAAACGCCCTTACGATGGTACAGGTTATTATGTGAAGGTTCCGCAGCCGGTAGCGGTGAAAATCGGTTAATGGTTCATAGTTTTATGGTTGATAGCCTATAGCCATATTTACTATTGGTTCATGGCCCGTGGTTTGTAGCCAAGAGTAATTAAACTTAGCTAAAATTCAAATAATTATAAGCCATAATATTGAGGGAGATGATTATATTTATTTCAAATTCAATGTTATGGCTTTCAAATTTGAACAACTAAAAGTTTGGCAAATCTCATTAAATCTCAGTAACGAAATAGACATTATTGCTAAAAACTTCCCACGGATAGAGCTATTCAGTCTCTCCAATCAAATTAAAAAAGCAGCAGATTCAGTAAACCTTAATATTGCTGAGGGCTGCATGGGCCAGTCAAAAGCTGAGTTCAGAAGATTTCTAAACTATTCTGTCCGATCTGGATTAGAGGTAGTGAGTTGTCTTTTTATGGCTTCATCAAGAAATTATATCACGGAATCTGAATTTAAAAGGTTATACATGGAATACGAGCAGCTTTGTAAAATGATTTCAAAGTTGAAGACTTCACTTTAAGAAAGGTAATTTATTTTTGGCAATGGTCCATGGTTGATGGTCAGATAGCCGTATTTTTATAAATTCCGCTTACACAAAGCATTTGTCACTAAGTCAAGACGACATGCCTAAGCAATTTGGCTATCAACCATGAACTAAAAAACCATCACGCCCAGGCAATCATTTAACTCTATCCTATATTAAACAATTTTTCACTTACTTTGTGTAATAATGGCTTTATCGAGTAACCATTTTATGCTAAACTATTTCCGTTTTTTATTACTGCTTTCCTGTTTTACTATAAGCGCCTATGCATCAGAAATTAAAAGCATTGGTGTACCCTATATCGAAAATTATCCTAAAGCTGTTTATTCATCAGGAAACCAGAACTGGAGTATAGCAAAAGATAAAAATGGAGTGATGTACTTCGGCAATGCAGAAGGATTGTTAACTTTCGATGGCCGTTACTGGCAGAAATACCAGTTGCCAAACCGGCAGATTGTAAGAGCAGTAGCAACAGATAACAAAGGAAGAATTTATACAGGCAGTTTTGGTGAATTTGGTTTCTGGGCGATTAAAAACAATAAATTAAGCTACAACTCGCTCATCAATTTATTGCCAAAAGGCATTAAAATAAATGACGAGGTATGGAAAATTTATGTTGACCAGGACCGGGTTATCTTTCAGTCTTTCTCCAAAATCTTTATTTATAAAAACAATAAAATCGAAGTGGTAAAATCGCCATCTTCTTTTTTGTTTTTACATAAAGTACGTAATAAGTATCTTATTGAAGTGCTTGAAAAAGGCTTATTCGAACTGGTTGGCAATAAATTGATCCACATTCCGAATAGTGAAAAGCTGGGTAAAGAAGGTATCCTGTCCATCCTTCCCTATAAAACCGATGGTCTTATTATTGGCACCAGTAAAAACGGTTTGTTTACTTACGACGGGAAGGATTTTGCGCCCTTAAACACTTCAGCCAATAGCTATTTAAAAACCTATCAGCTTAATAACGGGGTAAGTTTACTCGGCAAATATTTCGCTTATGGCACCATCCTCAATGGGTTGATTATTATAGATGAAAATGGAAGGCTTGTTCAGCGCATTAACAAATCGAGCGGTTTACAGAACAACACGGTTTTAAGTTTATACGCTGATAATGAACAAAACCTCTGGACCGGGCTTGACAATGGAATCGACAGGATAGAACTCAACTCTCCCCTATACTTCTATTTTGATAAAACCGGCCAGTTTGGAACCGTATACTCCAGTATTATTTTTAACAGTAAAATTTACCTTGGCACCAATCAGGGTTTATTTTATAGTGAGTGGTCGCCTGATAATCTCCTGCCCTTTAATTTTAGGTTGATCCCGAATTCGCAAGGACAAGTCTGGGAACTGACCATTATTGATAATGAACTGATCTGTGGCCACAATAGCGGTACATTCAAAGTAAATGGCGATCAAATTAACTGGTTATCCTGGTCTGCCGGCGGATGGACAATCAAAAAGCTAAACTCCAATCCAAATTACCTAGTTCAAGGCACCTATACCGGACTTTCGCTTTTTACAGAATCTCCGGGTTCGGGATTAAAGTTTGTAACAAAGATTGCTGGATTTGATGCGCCATCGAGGTATGTAGAACAAGATAATAAAGGTGATATATGGGTAGCACATGCCTATAAGGGTTTATACAAATTGAGTTTAAGCCAAAATTACAGCAACGTAACCAGCGTTAAATATTTCGACGAAAAGAATGGTTTGCCGGGTAATTATAACATCAATATTTTTAATTTAGAGAATAAGATCGTTTTCTCTTCTGATGCAGGTTTTTATACTTATGATGAATTAAGTGATAAATTCACCAAGTACATTGCATTGAATAAAGAGCTGGGGTCATTTCAATCATCCAATAAAATTATCAATGCTGGCGGCAAAAAATATTGGTTTATCAACCATGGTAAAACGGCTTTGGTTAATTTTAGTGAGCCAGGCAAGGTAGAAATCGATTCGAACCAGTTCAGCATTTTAGATGGCCGAATGGTACAATATTATGAAAACATCAGCCGCATCAGCAGTTCTATTTACCTGATTAGCGTAGATGATGGTTTTGTGATTTATAACCCAACTGCGCAACTCAACCAACAGAAACAAAAACTTCCTGCCGTTCTGATCAGGCGGGTAGAAGATATTACAGATAAATTTTCGCTCATTAGCGAGGCTGGGAACAGTGAGGAAGCAACTGAGATGCAGAACAGCCGTAACAATATCCGTATTTCTTACGCACTGCCCTATTACCGACAGGCTAAGGTTAAATACCAGATTTATCTTGAAGGTTACTCCCGTACCTGGTCTGACTGGAATTACGCCACCCAGAAAGATTTCACCAATTTAAGTGCTGGAAACTATGTATTTAAGGTTAGGGCAAAGATAGATGACAATACGGTGAGTGAAGAAACCGTTTATAAGTTTACCATTTTGCGCCCATGGTACCTGAATAACTGGGCCATACTGCTTTATGCCATCCTTTTTGTGATCGTATTGATTATGGGGAAGAAAATTTATGAAAGGAAGCTGCAAAGGGATAGTCAGAAAATAAGCGAGCGCTTGCAGGCCGAACAGGAAGAAATATTAAGACAGGAAGCAGAAACCAATGAGAAACAGATCATCAAACTTCAAACAGAGAAACTTCAGGCCGAACTGGCTTCAAAAAACAGGGAGCTGGCCAATTCTGCCATGACATTAGTCTATAAAAATGAGTTGCTCCAAAAATTAAGCGACGAGATCACTAAGTTAAAGGATGAAAATGGCAAGAAACTTTCTGACGATCAAACCCGAAAAATTCAAAAAGTAATCAATGATGGCATGAACGACGAGCGCGATTGGCATTTATTCGAAAATAGCTTTAACGAGGCGCATGAAAGTTTCTTCAAGAAATTAAAAGCACAGCATCCCGACCTTGTTCCGAATGATTTAAAGCTATGCGCTTACCTTAGGATGAACATGAGTAGCAAAGAAATGTCGTCGTTATTGAACATCAGTTTACGTGGGGTAGAAATCCGCAGGTACCGCCTCCGTAAAAAGCTCGAAGTACCTCATGATAAAAACTTAACCGAGTTCCTGATGGAACTTTAATATGACATCAAGAAACAGATTTTAAAAATCAAAAATATTCAATAACTATCCTTGGGAACGTTTGCATAAATAATGGTTTTGAATCTTTTCCCCTTATATCATTAAATAACCACTACATCATTACCTCTCATACTCAATTTTTAAACCCCACAAAACACTTAGTGTTAATTGTACACTTGTGTGTATGTTAATATTATGTTAAAATCCAAAAAAATGCATTTTTAGCCTAAAATCGCATTTGGTTTAATGAATTGAGATACCCCACAAAGCTGTATGATGTATTAATGTAGAGGTAAAAACACTTGCACATCAGCAAAAACAACCTCACATTTAACTAACAATTAAACTAAATTTATAATAAAGCATGAAAAGAATCTTTACAAGACTTTCTGTTCTCGCTGCATTTTGTTTGCTAACAATTAACGTAGCATTTGCGCAAAACATTACCATAAAAGGTAAGGTAATTGATGGGGGTGATAAAACACCTTTACCTGGCGTAACTATATTAGTTAAGGGCACACAAACCGGCACTCAAACAGATGCGAACGGCGGCTACTCCCTTAGTGCGCCGGCCAACGCCACATTAGTATTTAATTTTGTAGGTTATACAGCACTTGAGCAGGCTGTAAACAATCAAACTACTATTAATGTATCATTAGCTTCATCAACACAACAATTAGAGCAGGTTGTAGTTGTAGGTTATGGTACGCAAAGAAAAATTGATGTTACAGGTTCTGTAGCAACAGTAAAAGGAGAAGATATCTCAAAACAGGCATCTGTTAATCCTGTAGGGGCACTGCAAGGTAAAGTTGCGGGTGTTTCAATTACCAATGTAGGTACACCTGGTGCTTCACCACAAATTACAATCAGAGGAACAGGGACTATTTATGGCAAAACACAGGCACTTTACGTAGTTGATGGAGTTTGGTATGATGATATAAACTTCTTAAATCCAGCAGATATTGCCAGTATTAACATTTTAAAAGATGCATCTTCACAATCTATTTATGGTATTCGTGGCGCAAATGGCGTTGTTTTAGTAACAACCATTAGAGGAAAAAAAGGAAATCCGATAATTAATTATAATGGTTCAGTAGGGTTTCAAAAGGTAACCAATGCTGTAAAAATGACAAATGCTTCTGAGTACGCAACTGCAGTTAATGAAGCTTATGCCATTCAGGGTGCAGCACCCTTATTTGCCAATACCAATCTGGGAGAAGGAACTGATTGGTACGACGTTATTTTAAGAGACGCATTGGTAACCAACCACCAAATTTCTTTGAGCGGAGGATCTGAAAAATCGACTTACAATTTGTCTCTCGGATACTTAGATCAAGATGGTATTGTTAAAAAGAATAATTATAAAAGATATACTGCGAGGTTATCAAACGATTATCAAATCTTCGAACCGCTAAAAATTGGTTATAACGTTACCGCAACCTCAAGTAAATCGAATGATGCACCTACCTCTATTTTTAGAGCGTTATATGCAGCTTCACCAGTAGTGCCAGTATTTAATGCAGATGGCAGCTATGGTGATCCAAATGCTTTTAATTTAGGAAATGGAAGTAATTTAAACCCTCAGGCTACATTAGACTTTTATAATCAGATCACTAACAAATATAAAGTAACAGGTAATATTTATGCAGAATTAAAATTCCTTAAAAACTTTACCTTCAAAACCAGTTTTGGCGGAGATTTCGCACAAGAAGAAGTGAGGGGATATGTGCCGGTTTACAAAGCAAGTAATTCTCAACAGAATACAAATAGTAAACTGGATATCGACAGAATTGAAAATAGAAACTGGATTATTGAGAACACGTTAACTTTCGATAAAAAATGGCAAGATCATAGCTTAACAATTCTTGCCGGTCAAACCGCACAAAGCAGAAAGCAATATACCATTAATGCCGATGCCCAAAATGTACCATACAATTCGGAAAGTGATTTGTATTTAGCTCTTGGTGATGCAGCAAGTAGAAATATTGTTGATTTGGGTGAACTGAATACTTTTGCCTCATATTTTGCAAGAGTAAATTACTCATATAAAAACAAATACCTGTTAAATGCCTCAATCAGAAGAGACGGTGCATCTCAGTTCTATGGTATTGATGGCCCATGGGGTAATTTTCCCTCTATCGGGGCTGGTTGGGTAATCAGTAACGAAGAATTTATGAAAGATCAAAAAATCTTCAGCAATTTAAAATTGAGAGGAAGCTGGGGTAAAGTTGGAAATGCCGGAGTACCATTTAACCCGAGTGTTTTAACTATCGATCAATCTGCAGAATTAATCGCATTCTTTAATCACATACCTAATACTGGAGCCAGTATCACGAGTATTGTACCTCCGGCGATATTTTGGGAAAGAAGTGCTGGAACAGATTTAGGTTTGGAAATGGGCTTCCTTGATAATAGATTAAGTATTGAAGCTGATTATTATAACAGAAAAACTGAGCAAGCAATTTTCGACATTGGAGTATTTCGCAGCTTAGGTACAAAAAACAGTTCAATTATTGCCAACCAGGCCGATATTAAAAATAGCGGTTTTGAATTTATGGCTACCTGGGCAGATAAAACAGCCTCTAATTTCTCTTATTCAATTAGTGGAAATTTGGGTATAAACAACAATAAAGTAATGAATGTAAGCACTGGAGATATTCCAATTTACAAAGGTGGTGCTGGTATTACAAGTGGTTACATATCTACCAGAACAGTTAATAACAGACCAATTGGAGAGTTTTTTGGATATCGCGTAGAGGGCGTTTTCCAAACCCAGGCAGAAGCTAGTGCTTATACAGGAAATAGCTTTCAGCCAGGAGACTTTAAATATGCAGATATTGATGGAAACGGAACAATTGATGAAAGAGACCGTGTTGTTCTTGGAAATCCTAATCCAAAATTCAACTATGGTTTAAACACTAATTTTGCATATAAAAATTTCGATTTAACAGTAGATATTCAAGGTGTGGCAGGCGTTGATGTTTTTAATGCCAACCTAAGTAACCGCTTTGGAAATGAAAACTATACAAAAGATTACTTCGACAATCGCTGGACGGGAGCTGGAACATCCAATACCTATGCTTCATCAAACCTTTCAGCAGATTTAAACAAGGCACCTAACTCATTTTTTGTTGAAGATGGTTCTTATATCCGTTTAAGGAACATCCAGCTTGGATATTCACTTCCACAAGCGATTATTTCAAAATGGAAAATGCAGAAACTTAGAGTATTCGTAAATGCTCAAAATGCGGTAAATCTTTTTGGATACTCTGGCTTTAGTCCTGAAGTAGGTGGTACACCAACAAATGCTGGTATCGACACAAATGTTTATCCATTATATGCTACCTATAATTTTGGTGTTAATCTTACATTTTAAAAGACATTAAACATGAAAAAATATATAAATATACAGTCTTGCTTTTTGGCTGCCATTGCAAGTATTGTGCTCATTACTTCATCCTGTAAAAAAGAGTTCCTAAATGTTCCGCCTCAGGCTCAACAACCTGCAGCTGCTTTTTGGAAAACGCCTCTGGATGCTCAAAAGGGTGTTAATGCCATGTATGCTAATTTACGCAGTTGGAATAATGTTGGGTTTAATGCAATTGCCATCGAAAGTACCGGTTCTGACGAAGCGGATAAAGGTAGTACACCTGTGGATGCAACCTTTTTTAATCTATATGACAATTTTACGGTTACGGCCACCCACGGAACATTACTTGATTTTTGGGCCGGTCAGTACCAAAATATAAACTTATGTAATCAGGTTATAGACAGTATTCCACAGATTACAATGGACCAAAGTTTAAAGGCCCGTTACATTGGAGAAGCAAAATTTGTTAGGGCATATTCTTTTTTCAGATTGGTAAGAGCTTATGGTAATGTACCATTAAGACTGCACCTGCCAAACAATGGTTCAGAATATAATATTCCTCAATCTGATAAAGCTACAGTTTATGCTCAGATAGAAAAAGATTTAACCGAAGCAGCTGCTGTTCTACCTGCCTCTTATCCAAGTACCGACCTCGGTCGTGCTACAAAAGGAGCCGCACTTGGCATGCATGCAAAGGTGGCTATGTATCAGAAAAAATGGGCGGATGTATTATCCTATACTAATCTGGTAATGGGTATGGGATATGATTTATTTCCTGATTTCGAAAAAGGATTTAGAGAAGCGAACGAGAACAATATTGAATCATTATTTGAAGTACAGGCAGAATTACTTTTAGGAAATGCCGCAGCTTCAAATTCTCAATACAGCCAAGTTCAGGGTGTTGCTGGAGAAATGGGCTGGGGTTTCAATACACCATCTGAGGCTTTAGCCAATGCATTTGAACCAGGAGATCCACGTAGAGATGCAACTATTATTTTCAGAGGAGAAACTACTCCACAGGGAGATGTTATCCCAAATACGGTAGTTAATGAAAGATATAATCAAAAATCATATGTTCCGTTTTCAACACGTGTATCTGGATTTAACGAAGGAGCACAACAAAATTTCAGGGTACTAAGATTTGCTGATGTTCTTTTGATGAATGCTGAAGCAGCGAATGAACTGGGAAATCCAACTCAGGCACTTACTTCTCTGAATAGAGTACGTAAACGCGCCAGAGGTACAAGTACAACTATTTTATCTGATGTTACTACTACAGACCAAACTGCTTTAAGAAATGCAATCTGGAAAGAAAGGCAAGTAGAATTAGCGATGGAGAATGATCGTTATTTCGATGTGATCCGTCAAGGCAGAGGCGCTGCAGTTTTTGGCGTTAAAGGTTGGAAAGCCAACAAAAATGAAGTTTGGCCTATTCCATTTACCGAAATCGATTTAAGTGCAGGATTGCTTAAACAAAACCCTGGTTACTAATACATCTTTTGACAAAGGTTGTCAGCTCATACTGGCAACCTTTTCTTTCTTGACCGTAATACTATGCTAAACATTGTCCCAAGCAAAATTACTTACCTACTGGTAACAACCTTGTGTCCTTTTTTGCTCTTTGCAGCTTGTAATAAAAGCAAAAACACAACTGATGTTCCTGATTTAACGATCAAAAAAAACCTTTCCGACGTCGAATTATTGGATCTCGTTCAAAAACAAACCTTCCAATATTTTTGGGATGGTGCCGAACCAATCTCAGGTGCCGGCAGAGAGCGTTTCCATGTAGATAACATTTATCCGGAAAATGATAAAAACACAGTAGCTACAGGTGCAACAGGTTTTGGTTTAATGGCCATTTTAAGTGGGATTGACAGGAATTATGTAACCAAAAAAGAAGGATTAGAGCGTTTAAATAAAATATTGGATTTTCTATCCAAAGCCGACCGCTTCCATGGCGCATGGCCACATTGGATAAACGGTGAAACAGGCAAAGTACGTCCATTCGGACAAAAAGACAATGGAGGTGATTTAGTGGAGACCTCTTTCGTTGCGCAGGCTTTAATCTGTATCAACGAATATTATAAAAATGGTTCTGAACCCGAAAAAGCATTGGCAAAAAAAGCCGATGACCTTTGGAAGGGTATTGATTTTAATTGGTTCCGCAACGGACAAAACGTATTGTACTGGCATTGGTCGCCGGAGTACAGCTGGGAAATGAACTTCCCGGTAAAAGGCTATAACGAATGTTTAATCATGTACGTAATGGCAGCTTCCTCCCCTACTCATACCGTACCCGCCGAAGTTTATCACCAAGGCTGGGCAAGAGGAGGAGCAATTAAAGCAGATTTCGATCTTTATGGACATCATATTCCATTAGATTATCAAGGTGCAAAAAATTCCGTGGGCCCTTTATTTTGGGCGCATTATTCATATTTAGGTTTAAATCCTAAGGGATTGAAAGACCGCTATGCCGATTATTGGCAGAACAACGTAAACCAAACACTGGCCATACACGATTACTGCGTAGCCAACCCTAAGAAGTTTAAAGGTTATGGCGAAAATAGCTGGGGTTTAACAGCAAGTTACTCGGTTAAAGGTTATGCCGCCCACAGCTTACAGGAAGATTACGGTGTAATTTCTCCAACAGCAGCCATATCATCTATTCCCTACACGCCAAAAGAATCGATGAAGGTAATCAGACACCTTTACGAGGATTTGGGCGATAAGGTTTGGGGCAAATACGGTTTTTATGATGCCTTTTCAGAAACAGATAACTGGTATCCTAAAAGATATCTGGGCATTGATCAGGGTCCAATGGTCGTGATGATCGAAAACTATAGATCAGGACTGCTTTGGAAGCTATTTATGGGAAATAAAGATGTTCAAAATGGTTTAAAGAAATTGGATTTCCAGTTTCAGCCATAATATTGAATTGTATATAAATGTTTAGCCACTATATATTTTAAATTAAATCTACAGAACCATGAAAAGAGTAATTTTAATACTAATAGCAATGATTGGGATCACGTTTGTGCATTCAAGTTTCACAACACTCCCAAAGTACAAAGCGGCAACAACAAAAAACAATAAGAAAATAAAATTTAATACTGTAAACGTAACGGCTACAAATTCGACCAGCGATGGCGTACATGTAACACTTCAAAACACGACAAGTGGTGGTGCCTATTATTTTTTCATCCCACCAAATACACCAAACGGAGTTATTTTAGGACAAATCCCTGAGGGTTCTGACATTTATACTGTTGGCTTAACCTCAACAGGCGGCGCTCACAACATGTGGATTTACTGGGAACACAAATCTAATGTTACGGGATTGAGTGCAAGCGGAATGGCACTTGGCTGCCAAAGCTGTGCCCAGATTAAAATCTTTTAACTCCCCTTTACCTGATGGCTAAACATTTATTCAAAATATTTTTAATAATACTCCTGCTCTGCGGTAAGTTTACAGCTTCTGCACAGCAAAAAACCTATTGCAATCCCATCAACGTAGATTATGGTTATACGCCTTTCGAATCTTTTACCCAATGGGGCAAGCACCGTGCCACTGCCGATCCGGTAATCGTAAATTATAAAGGCGATTTTTACCTGTTCAGTACGAACCAATGGGGTTACTGGCACAGCGCCGATATGCTGAACTGGAAATTCCACGAACGAAAATTTCTTCGCCCATGGAATAAAACCAAAGACGAACTTTGTGCACCAGGTGTAGGCATTGTAGGTGATACGATGGTGGTTTTCGGCAGTACTTACACTAAAAACTTCACCTTATGGGGCAGTACTGACCCCAAAGGAAATAAATGGTTTCCATTGGTTGATTCTTTAGAAATTGGTGGTTGGGATCCATCATTCTTTACCGATGATGATGGCAAATTTTACATGTACAATGGAAGCAGCAATAACTACCCCATGTACGGTGTAGAATTAGATCGTAAAACTTTTAAACCAAAAGGCACCCGCACACCAATGTACCTGCTTGAAAGCTGGCGATATGGATGGCAACGTTTTGGCGAATATATGGACAATACATTTCTTGATCCTTTTGCCGAAGGTGCCTGGATGACGAAACACAACGGCAAATATTATTTTCAATACGGAGCGCCCGGAACAGAGTTTAGTGGTTATTCTGATGGTGTGGTAGTGGGCACCAAACCTCTTTTCTATGATACGCCTACAACTCCACAATCTGATCCTTTGAGTTATAAAGGCGGAGGATTTTCTCGCGGTGCTGGTCATGGCGCAACCTTTCAGGACAATAGCAAAAATTACTGGCATATTTCTACCAGTATCATCTGTGTAAAAAATACCTGGGAACGCAGAATGGGGATTTGGCCTACCGGTTTTGATCAAGACGATGTAATGTGGACCAATACTGCCTTCGGGGATTACCCACTTTATTTACCGGCTGAAAGAAAAGAAGGTGAACCTGCAGGGCCAGGCTGGATGCTGATCAACTATAAAAAACCGGTAACCGTTTCTTCTACCCTGGGAAGCTTTAATGCCAATAATGCGGTTGACGAAAACATTAAAACCTACTGGAGTGCCAAAACAGCCAATAATGGTGAATGGATCAAGACTGATTTGGGAAGCCTTGCTACCGTTAATGCCATCCAGATTAACTATGCTGATCAGGATGCAGAATTTTTAGGAAAACAGACCGGAATTTATCATCAATATAAAATCCTCTCCTCAACAGATGGAAAAAAGTGGAACACCCTGGTTGATAAAAGCCAGAATAAAACAGACGTTCCGCATGATTACATTGAACTCCGGCAACCAGTAAAAACCAGGTTCATCAAAATGGTAAACATCCACATGCCCACCGGAAAATTCGCCATTAGTGGTTTACGTGTTTTTGGAAATGGAAACGGTGAGAAACCAACAAAAGTGAAAAATCTGATCGTTTTAAGAACAGAAAAAGACAAACGTAGTGCATACATTAAATGGGAGCCTGTTGATAATGCCTTTGCTTATAACCTTTATTACGGTACTGCACCTGATAAACTATACAACTGCATTATGATCCACGATTTTAACGAATACTGGTTTAAAGCAATGGACAGCCAGAAAGCTTATTATTTTTCTATCGAAGCGATAAACGAGAATGGCGTATCGGTAAAAACTGATATAAAGAAAGTTGATTAAAATAAATGCACAAGCTCGTTTATAAAGAGTATGGAAATATAGAATCGCTTTAAGCGATGAATGTTTAAATACGATAAAATCCTAAGCTATTTAGGCGCTCGTTAGAAACGAGTGCCAGCAACGAATAAAAACAGTTCACGCTCGTTTATAACGAGCGTGGAAATTGCTAATCGTTTTTTAACGATTACCAAAATTGATTAATAAAGAATAAAACACATATATAATGAAGAGAGCGAATATCCTGGTTGTTTTTTTAACCTTGTTTGTACTGAACGGATCGGCACAGACCAAAAAACCTGTTTCGGCAGAAGAGGCAAAGATGAACACCTTCATCAGCAACCTGATGGCAAAAATGACTGTTGATGAAAAAATTGGCCAGCTGAATTTGCCAAGTTCTGGCGATATTACCACGGGACAGGCCAACAGCAGCGACATTTCTAAAAAAATTAAAGCCGGACAAGTTGGTGGTTTATTCAACATCAAAGGGGTAGATAAGATCAAAGCGGTCCAAAAAATAGCGGTGGAAAACAGTCGTATGAAAATTCCATTGCTTTTCGGAATGGATGTGATCCATGGATACAATACCGTTTTCCCAATCCCTTTAGGCGTTAGCTGTATCTGGGATATGGCAACCGTGCAAAAATCGGCCCGTATAGCTGCGATTGAAGCGAGTGCAAGTGGCATTAACTGGACTTTCTCTCCAATGGTCGACATTTCGAGAGATCCACGCTGGGGCCGTATTTCTGAAGGCAGCGGAGAAGATGCTTATTTAGGCTCACAAATTGCCGCAGCAATGGTAAGAGGCTATCAGGGGAAACTCCAGGCCAATAACGAAATTTTAGCCTGTGTAAAACATTATGCACTGTATGGTGCCGCTGAAGCTGGTAGAGACTATAATACTACAGATATGAGCAAAGTACGCATGTACAACGAATATTTTCCGCCATACAAAGCTGCTGTTGATGCAGGAGCAGCCAGCATTATGGCTTCTTTTAACGAAGTTGATGGCATTCCAGCTACAGGAAGCAAATGGTTGATGACCGATGTTTTGCGTAACCAATGGGGTTTTAAAGGCTTTGTGGTAACCGATTATACCGGTATTCCTGAAATGATTGCGCATGGCATGGGCGATTTACAAACTGTTTCTGCCCTGGCTTTAAATGCAGGAGTTGATATGGATATGGTGGGCGAAGGCTTTTTAGGTACTTTAAAAAAATCGTTGGCAGAGAAAAAAGTTGCTATCGCACAGATAGACAGGGCTTGCCGATTAGTACTTCAGGCAAAATACAAATTGGGTTTATTTACCGATCCTTATAAATTTTGTAATGCGGAAAGAGCAGAAAAAGAGGTTTTTAGTCCGGCTAACCGCCAGGTGGCACGCGAAGTTGCAACAGAAAGTTTTGTGCTATTGAAAAATAACAACAACCTGCTTCCACTAAAAAAATCAGGCACCATTGGTCTAATCGGCCCGTTGGCAGACAATACAGCCAATATGTACGGTACCTGGAGTGTTGCTGCCCTTTTTGACAAGTCGGTAACAGTACTTCAAGGTTTAAAAAATGCCTTGGGTAATGATGCCAAAATATTAACCGCTCGTGGTGCCAATTTTCTGGCAGATTCTGCTATGGAGCAGCGTTATGTAAACATCCACAACCCAACATACAAACGTGATCCACGTACCGAAGCCGAAATGATTAAAGAAGCTTTAGAAGTAGCGAAAAAATCAGATGTTATTGTAGCTACTATTGGCGAAGGTTCTGAATTTACAGGCGAAAGTAGTAGTGTAACCGATATCCAGATTCCTGAAACACAGAAAAACCTTTTAAAAGCTCTGGCTAAAACAGGTAAGCCAGTAGTATTGGTGCTGTTTACAGGCCGTCCATTGGCATTGAATTGGGAACAGCAAAATATCCCGGCAATTTTAAATGTATGGTTCCCTGGCAGTGAAGCTGGAAATGCAATTGCTGATGTACTTTTCGGCGATGTTAATCCATCGGGTAAACTGAGTGCAACTTTTCCTCAGAATGTGGGTCAGGTACCTTTGTATTATGCACACAAAAATACCGGCCGCCCATTGGCTGAAGGTAAATGGTTCGAAAAATTCCGTTCCAACTATTTAGACGTAAGCAATGATCCATTATATCCGTTCGGTTTTGGTTTAAGTTATACATCATTTAATTATAGTGATGTTAAACTGAGTGGCAATACCTTGAGCAAAGGAAAATCGATCACCGCATCGGTTACTTTAAGCAATACAGGCAAATATGACGGCAAAGAAGTTGTTCAATTGTACATTCAGGATCTTGTTGGAAGTATTACCCGCCCCGTTAAAGAGCTAAAAGGTTTCCAAAAAATTAATTTAAAAGCCGGAGAAAGTAAAACCGTTACTTTTAATATTTCTGAGAACGACCTTAAATTTTACAATTCTGCGCTAAAATTCGTGGCAGAACCTGGAGATTTCAAGGTATTTATTGGTACAAATTCACGCGATGTAAAAGAAGCATCTTTTACGTTGAAATAAAGACAATTAGATTTGGTTATAAACCCTGAGCTATTGTAAAGTAGCCAGGGTTTTCTATTTTTGTTGAATGAAAAAGATTATTCTAACCATTTGCATTCTTTTTTCTGTACTCTTTTTAAACGCTCAAGACTTGAAAAAATATGACAGGGGAAGCTTTATTAAGGGAAAGGATTCTATATACTACAGGATTTTATTTCCAGAGAACTTTAATCCCGACCAAAAATATCCTATCGTTTTCATTTTGCATGGAAGTGGAGAAAGGGGCAACGATAACGCCAGTCAACTGGTTCATGGCGGAAAACTGTTTCTAAAAAGTGATGTTCGCAAAAATTTCCCTGCCATTGTAGTTTTCCCGCAATGTCCACAGAATGATTTTTGGGCCAACGCAAATTTTGGTCAGGATGCCAAAGGGAAAAGAAAAATCAGTTTTGTTGATGGCGGTAAACCCACCAAAGTAATGCATGCACTGCAGGGAATGGTTAAAGATTTTCTAAAAAAACCTTTTGTAGATAAAAACCAGGTTTATGTTGGTGGCTTATCAATGGGTGCAATGGGTACGTACGAGCTGTTAAGAAGAGAACGCCGTAAATTTGCCGCAGCTATTGCTATTTGTGGTGGCGATAATACCAATAACATTAAAAAATACCAGACAACACCATTGTGGATCTTTCACGGTGCAAAAGATGACATTGTTGATCCGGCATTCTCAATTGCCATTGCTGAACGTTTAAAAACGGTTGGCGACGAGGTGAAATTTACGCTTTACCCTAACGCAAACCACAACAGTTGGGACAGTGCCTTTGCTGAACCGGAATTATTGCCTTGGTTGTTTTCGCATAAGAAATGATAGGATTAAACCTAAGCACCACAACCTCTGTTAAATAAACCTGATAAAGCGTAAAGCCCACAGCGCAGCGAGGACTTGAAGCGATAGCAGGACTGCTGTAACCGAAAAGCGGCATACTATCGTTTTCCAAAATAACACTTACCACCTAAGTCACCTGAGCGCCTTAAACGAACAACAGTAATTCAGATGATGATCTCGCTAAGACCTTAGTCTTTTTACCATAGAAACTAAAAAACGAAATTAATTGAGAAGTCTTAGCAAGACGCTAAGACCAGACAATAGGTTGTTTCCGCATAAAAGAAAGTAGATTACTTTAAGATTAAGAGGCTGTCTCATAAATTGCGATCACTTGCCCTTCGACAAGCTCAGGATGACAATTCTATATTTATGAGATAGCCTCCTAAACACCACAAAACCAAAAAGGTCCCGATTTTACATCAGAACCTTTTTAAAAATATTTAATCAATATTATTCCGCCATATTGTGGTAAACCGCCTGCACATCATCATCTTCCTCCAACTTATCGATCAATTTCAAAACATCAGCTGCCTGCTCTTCTGTTACCTCATGGTGAGATAAAGCAATGCGCTCTAATTTTGAACTTTTTAACTCGATGCCTTTCTCTTCTAAAGCTTTTTGTAAAGAACCAAAGTTTTCGAATGCACCCTGTGCTACTGCAATATCATTCCCTTCTTCATCGGCCTCAACATAAAGTTCTTCTAAACCAGCATCAATTAATTCAAACTCTAATTCTTCCAGATCTAAACCTTCAGCAGGAACAAAACGGAAAACCGATTTACGGTTAAAAACGAAATCTAACGATCCGGTTTTACCCAAAGAACCATCAGTTTTGTTAAAATAACTACGAACGTTTGCTACCGTACGGTTGGTATTATCAGTAGCTGTTTCAATTAAGACGGCAACACCATGTGGCGCATAACCTTCGTACACAATTTCCTCGTAATTGGCCATCGATTTATCGGAAGCACGTTTAATTGCTGCCTCTACCCTATCTTTTGGCATGTTTACCGCTTTTGCATTTTGCATAGCTGTACGTAAACGCGAATTGGTTTCCGGATGAGGCCCGGATTCCTTAACCGCCATTACGATATCTTTACCAATACGCGTAAACTGAACCGCCATTTTGGCCCAACGCTTAAATTTTCTCTCTTTTCTAAATTCGAATGCTCTTCCCATTATTTTAGTATTGAGATATGAGATATGAGATGTAAGACCTTAAGCCCTCAACCTTCAAACCCTCTACCTTTATATTATTTTTTTAAATTATTTAACATGTCTGTTGTCAGTTTCGATAAATCGAACTCTGGTTTCCAGCCCCAGTCTTTTGCTGCATAGTGATCATCAATAGAACGTGGCCAGCTGTTTGCAATTTGCTGACGGGGATCATTAGCGCTGTAAGTTAGCGTAAAATCCGGAATATGTTTTCTGATTTCGGCGGCTAAAACTTCAGGTGTAAAACTTACCCCACCAAAATTATAGCTACTCCGCACTGAAATCTGATCTGCAGGTGCATCCATCAGTTCAATTGTTCCGCGGATAGCATCATCCATATACATCATCGGTAATTCTGTTTCCGCATTTAAGAAACTCTGGTAACTTCCCTTTTTCAACGCATCGTGGAAAATGTGGATCGCATAATCTGTTGTACCACCTCCAGGAGCAGCTTTCCAGCTGATTAATCCCGGATAACGGATACTACGCACATCCAAACCATATTTTTGATTGTAATATTCGCACCAGCGCTCACCTGCTAACTTGCTGATTCCATACACGGTGTTTGGATCCATTACACAATATTGAGCGGTATTATCTTTTGGCGAATTTGGTCCAAATACGGCGATAGAACTCGGCCAGTACACTTTTGCAGTTTTATATTCTAAAGCTAAATCTAAAACATTCAATAAGCCGTTCATATTTAAATCCCAGGCCAGCTTTGGATTTTGCTCACCCGTAGCTGATAATAACGCAGCTAAGAGGTAAACCTGTGTTGGTCTGTATTTATGGAAAATGCCATTGATCATTTCCTTATCAAGCACATTCACAAATTCAAACGGTGCAGAGTTTTTGATATCATAATCCGGTCTGCGTATATCGCACGCAACAACATGATCATCACCATATATTTTACGTAACATGGTTACCAACTCGGTACCAATTTGCCCGTTAGAGCCTAAAACAACAATTTTTTCGTGCATATTTTTTTTGAGATTGAGCAAAGGTAAAAAAATGAGATAAAAGGCAATAAAATATTTATAGATAAGAAAGGGTTAATCGGTTAATTGTATAAACTGGTTAATTGCAGACCAGATTGTTAACTGTTGGATTGCTAAATTGTTAACTGCAAATTGCCAACTGAAAGCTGTTAACTACTAACTGAAACCTGTTACTGCTAACTGAAACTTTCAACATTATTTTATACATTTACTACACGCTTATCGAATAACCAAATAATAAATGACTCACCCAGAGCCTGAAAAATCTGAAGATTTACTGAATCGTCTAAAGCTTGGCGACAAGCAGGCTTACGAAAAAATATATTTCACCTATAGTAACGAGCTATTATTGGCTGCCTACAAAAAAACAGGCGATAAAATAATTGCGGAAGAACTGGTACAGAATATCTTCATCTCTCTTTGGGAAAAACGGCAAGAAGCACAGATCAATAATCTCCAGGCCTATTTGTTTGGTGCATTGAAGTTAAGTGTAATCAACCACATCAGGAGCCTGGTGATGCAGAATAAATACATGGAGTACCAAACCTTAACCTATTCAGAAAACCATCAGGATACTGCTAACCTTGTCGATCTTCATGATCTCTCTTCTATTATCGAAAAAGGCATTAATTCGCTACCCGAAAAAACACAGGAGATCTTCAGAATGAGCCGTTATCAACACCGATCTACCAAAGATATTTCTACTGGTTTAAACATCTCCGAAAAGACCGTAGAATACCATATTACCCAATCTATTAAGAGGATAAAAGAATACATTAAAAATTTTTACATCTTTTTATAACTGATTATCAGTGCTTTAAAACTTATTTCCATTTTTACCACGCACAGCTTTAGGGTTTCGCTCCGGTTGTGTTACTTGTATAGTATAAGGCCAAATATTCTTTTTATGAACCAGAAATCATTTTACGATTTACTAAGCCGTTACGAAAACGGAAATTGTACTGAAGCTGAAAAGCTTTGGGTAGATAAATGGTATCATAACTTAAATAACCAGAATTTTAAAGATTTATCATCAACTGCGCTCGAAGAAATGCAGGTGAATACCTGGCTTAACATTAATAATATTGAAAGCAAACCTACACAAGTGCTTAAGGTTAAAAGGCTTTGGCCAAAATTCGCTGTTGCAGCATCTATTATCATTGCATTTTTTATTGCCGGATTATATTTAAAGAGCTATAATCATGCCGAGCAATCTTTTATTGATGAAAATGAAGGCTTAAACTTAATCAGCAAAACTAATGAGAGCGATAGCAGCCTGGTGATATCACTTAGTGATGAAAGTACGGTAACACTTAAACCACAGGCGAACATTATTTACCCAAAGGTTTTTGCGGCTAACAAAAGAACGGTTTATTTAAAAGGAAGTGCGTTTTTTTCGGTAAGTAAAAATCCTAAGCGCCCGTTTTATGTTTACAATCAAAAATTGGTTGTTCGTGTTTTGGGTACCAGTTTCTGGGTAAAATCATCAACAGATAAACTTCCGGCTCAGGTTGCGGTAAGAACAGGAAAAGTTCAGGTAGCCGAAAACCAGAAAAGTTCACTCTTCACTTTCGATCAAGAAAAACTGGCTAAACCAATTCTGCTGACACCAAACCAAAAGGGCATTTTTGCCGACCACAAATTAAATAAAACATTGGTAAGCAAGCCTATTCCATTGGCAGAAGCCTATAATATACCCACAAGTTTAAGCTACAATTTTAAAGAAGAAAGCATTAAAGAAATTTTTAAAACCTTATCTGAAGCTTACGGGATAGAGATAAAATCGGATAATGAGCAGATTTCGACCTATACTTTTACTGGAGATTTAAGCAAAAAAGGGCTGTATGAACAGCTCGACCTAATCTGCGGAACCATTTCAAGCAAATATTACATCCAGGGAACCAGCATTGTAGTTTCCAATAAAAACTAACCAAATATATAAACATGATGAAGAAAAACCACAACACCAACAGCCCATAGCCGTGGCTCCATTTTCCATAATATTTTTCTAAAAAACAAAGCCGACAATGTGGGGCATTGCCGGCGAGTTAAATACATTAGAATGTATTCATGGTATTTCTATGTCCAATAAATCCAATCATTTAATGAACAATAACCAAATTTATGAAAAAAAATCAACTTATTTCGCTGGCGATATATGCAATGAGAGTTTCGATTTACCAAATACTTGCAATAATAATTTTTACTTGTGGTGCTTTTGCCAAAAATGTCGACGCCCAAGATTTTCTGAATAAATCAATTTCGATCAAAGCCGATCAAACAGATATTAAAACCATTATTGAAAAAACAGAACACTTAGCCAATGTTAAATTTGTTTACAGTCCGCAATTAATAAACTCTAACCGCAAAGTTTCTATTAATGTGGTGAATCAAAAGCTTAAATACTTTCTTGAGAATTCGCTAAAACGTTATGACGTGGGATATAGGATAGTTAAAGATCAGATTCTGCTCTATTCTATTCCCGCCAATAACAACCTCGAACTTTTAAAAGCTTTCGAAGGCATTGTAACCGGAAAAGTAACCGATAGCAAAGGTAATCCTATTCCAGGCGTTTCGGTTACCGTAAAGGGAAAATCAATCGGTACCACGACCGACGAAAATGGTGCTTTTGCTTTAAAAGGCCTAACTGTTGATAGCCGCGTACTCGTGGTGAGATATGTAGGTTTCATATCTAAAGAAGTCAACCTATCACCAGGCAATGCCGACGAAAACCTGAGCATCAGCCTATCAGAAGATAACCTACAATTGGAAAGTGTGATGGTAACCGGTGGTAATCCAAAGAAAAAATTAGAAAGTAGTGTGGCGCTAACTTCCGTAAGCAATAAAGATATCACCAACAGGGCGCCATTAAACAGCACCGATTTATTAAAAGCTATACCAGGCTTAACCGTAGAAAGTACAGGTGGCGATGGCCCGGGCAACGTTTGGGTAAGGGGCTTTCCACAACAGGGAGGTTATATTTTCTTAGGCATACAAGAAGATGGTTTACCGCTTTTACCTACAGGTTTCAATACCAACCCATCTATAGATCAGTATTATAAAACAGATTTAACCATTCAGAACATCGAAGCAATTAGAGGTGGAAATGCCTCAATTATTCAGGCCAATACACCAGGTGCCGTAGTAAACAACATCAGTTACGCGGGCGCCGATAAACAGTATGGCCAGTTTAAGTTTACAACAGGTTTTTCACAAGGTTTGTACCGTTTTGATGGCAACACCGGAGGTAAAATAAACAACCAGATCAAATATAACATTGGTGGTTTTTATCGTACTGATAACGGAGTGGTAGATCAGGGCTTTAATCCGGCCAACCAGGGTGGACAGATTAAAGGCAACATGACGTTTAATTTCAAAAACAATAAAGGCTTTTTCAGGGTGTATGGTAAATACCTGAATGATAAAGTGCAGTTCTTATTAACTAGTTATTACCCTTACGATGGTACCGGGAAGCCAACTACTTACCGCGATTATAATCTGGCTTCACAATCAATTGTTCCCGTTCAAACAGATTGGAGCTACAATGATCCTACAACAGGCCTGCATAATTTTACTCTAACAGACGGTATCCATACCAAATTGGGTTCAGCTGGTTTCCAGTTCAACTACCTAACTGATAGCGGCTGGCAGATTGTGAACAATTTCCGTTATCAAAATACGCATACAAACTCAACATATACCGTTCCAGCAGGGATTACAGCGAGAACAGCGGCCACACCTTACTATTATCCGGGAGGCGCAGTTGCACCGTTTGTTACCGGAGATTATGCAATTACCTCAACAGCACAGGGGCAAATTAACAGCGATGTTCAAATTATTGAATACCTGGATCTGAAAAAGACCTTTAAAAATCATAGTTTAAATATCGGCGCAGGTATTCATCAATACAATCGAGACGATTTACGCTATGCATTTAGATCTTTTACAGAATTTAAGGAGCACCCGAGTATTATCTTGCAGTCGCCAACAGCAGCAGAAAGAACAATTCAAACCAAAAACACCTTTATTGGCGATACCAGAACATTATCAGCTTATGCTGGCGATGAGATTAAAATATCCGAAAAATGGCGTTTAGATATTGGAGCCAGAATTGATAACCAGAATGTTAAGGGAGATAGGCCTTATTATGCGCTTAATGCAAATGGCACGGTAAATATTACAGCGCCAGCAACTCCAACTATATTGGGTTATACCAGCTATGATGAAACACTAACCAATTGGGCAGCATCAATAGGCGCAAATTATAAAATAAGTACTACTGCAAGTATGTTTGCGAGGGCTACAAAAGCTTATAACGCACCAAATATAGGCGATTACAATGCTTCAGGATATAATGGCGCAAATATTAAAAAACGCCCGGTGTATTTAGGTGAAATAGGTTTTAAATATGCTAAAAACAACCTGGCAATTTTTGCATCAGGAAGTTATTCTGCAATTAAAAACACATCGTTAACCATTAATGTGCCTACTACAGCAGCTGGAACACAAGCATTGGTAGCCTTTGGCTCTACACGCACCTGGAGTGCCGAGTATGAAGTTTCTTACAAAATATTCAACCCACTAAGCTTGCGCTTAACCGGAACACTGCAAGATTCTAAATACACAGATTACGAAGCAAATACAAGCGGAAATGCCGCAGTAGCAGCCGAATTCGGTGACCGTGTATATAGTTTTACTGGCAAAAGAACCGAAAGGGTACCTGTATTGAATACGGAGCTAGGAGCCAACTACGATTACAAAAACTTTAACCTGTATATAGCAGCCAATTATGTTGGCAGTCGCTTTACCTCACCTAGCGACAGTTATGAACTTCCATCTTATGTGGTAATGAAAGCCGGGGCAGGTTATAATTTTACTAAAAAGATTTCAATAAGATTCTGGGCAGACAACCTGTTAAATGCAAAAGTGCTGACAGAGGGCGATGTTCGTGGAGATCAGTTCAGAGATTTCTCAACCGTAACCCCTGGTCAATTAATGATTGGCAGAACTTTACTTCAACGTACCTTCTGGGGATCATTAGCTTATTCATTCTAACAAATAAAACCGGAGTTCACGCTCCGGTTTTTTTTATTCTAAAAACATCATGACAACAAGAAGATCATTTTTACAAAAAGTAAGCTTTGCTGGGGCAGCAGCTTTTTTAAGTCCATCCATTATTACAACAGCTTTAGCACAATCAGCGAAGGTTTCAAAAATCGGAATTGGTCTTTTCACCCTACGTGAACAATTAACGGCAGATGTAAAGGCCACTATTGAACAAGTAGCTAAAATCGGCTATAAGCAAGTTGAAACCTATTACGGCTATCCGGGTAAATATGAAGTAAAAGGATTCTGGGGACTGGAAGCCAAAGATTTCAATGCATTATTAAAAGCCAACGGTCTCTCGTCTCCCAGCGGACATTACAACGTAACGGAGTTTTTATCATCAGGCGACGATAAAGTGTTAAAATCGCACATCGAAACCGCAGCTACTGTTAACCAGAAATATTTTGTTATCCCTGCTTTGCCAACCGATATCAGAACCAATGGAACATTGGATGATTATAAACGCATGGCTGCAAAATTTAACCAGGCAGCCGAACTTTGCCAAAAATCAGGCTTAAAATTGGCTTACCACAACCATAACTTCGAATTTAAAGATCAAGGTAATGGGGTTACAGGTTACGAAACCTTGCTTACAGAAACCGATTCCAATATGGTAGGTTTTGAACTTGATATCTTTTGGGCGGTAAATGCAGGTTTAAACCCGGTTGATATGTTCAAGAAAAATCCGGGCCGTTATAAAATGTTTCATGTTAAGGATATGGACAAAGCAGATAAAGCCGTTTTCGTAGAAGTGGGGGCTGGCAGGATCGATTTCAAAAGCATTTTCGCCGCATCAAAGTTAGCTGGTGTAGATTATATTTTTACTGAACAGGACATCATTAAAAAAGAACCTTACGAGAGTATTAAAGAAAGTTATAATTACATTAAAAACAATCTGCTTTAGTCCGATTTTATCCTTAAAAAATCTGTGTTTTTGGATATATTAGTAAATAATATACTCGCCTATACTAAATGTATTTTTTACACCAAGTAAATTTGAGATAAAAACATGGTTTAATCGGCAATTAAGCCACAAAAAGGTTATTACTTAGAATAATTCTACACAGTAACAATCATATTGCAATCTGATAATTTAACTTAAAAAATTTATTGTTTACGTTATATTTTTTCTAATATTACTAATTCAACACATAAGTAACCAAAATATAAAATCATAAAGACGATGCACAGAAGAGAAGCACTCAAAAACGTTGCATTTTTGCTGGGAGGAGCAATCTCGGCAAGTACAATGGGCGTGTTATTTGAAAGTTTTACGCTCCCCGAAAATGAAAAAAACTTCGTAAGCTATTCGCTTGAAGACGAAAAGATCTTTGCAGAATTTGCAGATGTTATTGTTCCGACGACCAAATCCTCTGCAGGTGCCAAAGCCGCAGGTTTAGGTAAGTTTATTCCAATGATGATGAAAGATTGTTACCCTGCCACCATGCAAACCTCCTTTGCACAAGGCTTTAAAGATCTTCAAGCAAAATCAATGAAAGATTTCGGAAAAAGCTATGTCACTTTAACACCAGCCGACCGCAAAAAGTTAATGATCGATTTGAGAGCAATCGCACTTGCTCAAAAAGATGGCCAATCAGAGGAGAACAAAGATTTAGCTTACTTTTTTATCACTGCAAGAGATTTGACCTTACTCGGTTACTATTCTTCAGAAATTGGTTGTACCAAAGCAAGGGAATATGTCCTTATTCCGGGCCGATATGACGGCAATGCGCCTTTAAAACCTGGCCAAAGATCCTGGGCAACCTAATTTCTAACAACAACTACAAAACATCATGAATTTAAATACTAATTTAAAAGCAGAAAATACTTACGATGCTATTGTGATAGGATCGGGGATTAGTGGCGGCTGGGCTGCAAAAGAACTTACTGAGAAGGGATTACGCGTATTGATGCTCGAAAGGGGAATGAACATCGAGCACATCACCGGTTACGAAACGGCAATGAAAAATCCATGGGATTTTAAACATGCCGGTAAACTTACCGAAGAGCAAAAACGTACCCACCCGGTACAAAAAAGAGATTATCCTTACCAGGAAGCAAACGAAAAATGGTGGGTAAACGATTTAGAATGTCCTTATACCGAAGATAAACGTTTCGATTGGTACCGCGGTTTCCACGTTGGTGGAAAATCGTTAATGTGGGGTCGCCAGAGTTACCGTTTTAGCGATCATAACTTTGAGGATAACAAAAAGGATGGTCACGGAAATGACTGGCCTATCCGGTACGCCGAACTTTCTCCCTGGTACGATTATGCAGAACGATTTGCTGGCATCAGTGGCTCTAAAGAAAACTGGCCTACCTGCCCGGATGGCGAGTTCCTACCTCCAATGGATTTAAACATTGTCGAAAAATCGGTAAAGGCCCGCGTTGAAGAACATTATAAAAAAGAACGTATCATCATGATTGGCCGGGTTGCCAATCTTACTGTTCCGCACAAAGGCCGTGGCAATTGCCAGTATAGAAATTTATGTAGCCGTGGTCGTCCCTTTGGCGCATACTTCAGTACGCAGTCTTCTACCCTACCTGCGGCAATGGCAACAAAAAGATTAACCGTTAGACCATACTCGATCGTAAATCATATCATTTACGATAAAGATACCAAAAAGGCAAAAGGTGTAATGGTAATCGATGCGGAGACTAACAAAACAATGGAATTTTATGCAAAAATCGTTTTTGTTAACGGTTCTACATTAGGTTCTACATTCGTGCTGTTAAACTCAACATCCGAAGCCCATCCAAATGGATTAGGTAATGGAAGTGGTCAGTTAGGTCATAACCTAATGGATCATCATTTCCGTTGTGGAGCCAATGGAGAAGCTGAAGGTTTTGATGACAAATACACTTATGGTCGCCGTGCAAACGGAATTTACGTACCAAGGTATCAAAACATTGGTAACGATAAACGTGATTATTTACGCGGTTTCGGTTATCAGGGCGGAGCAAGCAGAAGCAACTGGCAAAGCGATGTGGCGGAGTTATCATTTGGTGCAGATCTGAAACAAAAAATGACCACTCCGGGAAAATGGAACATGGGATTAGGCGGTTTCGGAGAGATGTTGCCTTATTACGAAAACAAGGTATATATCGACAAAACCAAAAAAGATAAATGGGGTCAGCCCGTATTGGCAATTGATTGCGAATACAAAGAAAACGAGAAAAAAATGCGTGTGGATATGATGAATGATGCTGCTGAAATGTTAGAAAAAGCTGGCTTAAAAAACATCAAAACATTTGATAATGGCTGTTATCCAGGCATGGCCATCCATGAGCAAGGAACAGCAAGAATGGGTAACGATCCAAAAACTTCTGTATTGAACAAATGGAACCAGATGCACGAAGTAAATAACGTTTTCGTAACTGACGGATCTTGTATGCCATCAATTGCGTGCCAAAATCCTTCATTAACATTTATGGCTTTAACTGCCCGTGCTTGCGATTATGCTGTAAAAGAATTAAAGAAAAAGAATATCTAGAAAGGTTTAAGGCCGCGAAGTATGAGGTTTAAGGTAAAAGGCGTAAGGTAGAAGGTTTAATTGCCCAAAAACCCTACACCTTTTATCCTGAACCTTTTTAAGGTAGAATGCGGAAGGTTTAATTACCTCAAACCCTACACCTTAAACCCCAACCAAAAACCTAATTAAAAAACAGAGCAAGAGGCGCAAGATTTAAGGCATAGGAAAATCACCCTAAACCTTTCACCTTACACCTCACACCTTTATAAAATGAAAAGAAAATTAAGAATGGGCATGATAGGCGGCGGAAAAGACGCCTTTATCGGCGCCGTACACCGTTTAGCTGCCAATATGGACGGCCTGATCGAATTATCTGCCGGAGCTTTAAGTGTAAATCCTGAAATTGGATACGAATCTGGAAAAATACTTTTTCTTCCCGATAACAGGATCTACACTAATTACGAAGAAATGCTGACCAAAGAAAGTGAATTGCCAGCAGACGAAAGAATTGATTTTGTAACCATTGTTACTCCAAACTTTGCCCACTTTGCTCCTGCAATGATGGCCTTGGATAAAGGTTTCAACGTTGTGATTGAAAAACCGATGACTTTGACTTTAGAAGAAGCTAAACAGCTGCAGGCTAAAGTAGAAGAAACCGGACTAACCCTTTGTTTAACACACACTTATTCGGGCTACCCGATGGTTAAGCAGGCCAAACAAATGGTAAACGAAGGCGAATTGGGTGCTATCCGTAAAATTGTGGTAGAATATCCTCAAGGCTGGTTAAGCACACTTTCTGAGCGCGAAGGCAATGCCCAAGCAGCCTGGCGTACCGACCCATCTAAAACCGGAAAAAGCGGTTGCATGGGCGATATTGGTACACATGCAGCACACCTTGCCGAATACATTTCGGGATTAAAAATCACTAAAATTTGTGCTGATTTAAACATTGTAGTGCCTGGAAGAGCCATTGATGATGACGGTAACGTATTGTTGAAGTTCGATAATGGAGCTAACGGCGTATTGGTGGCCTCACAAATTGCTGCCGGCGAAGAAAATGCACTAAAAATCAGGGTTTATGGCGAAAAAGGTGGTTTAGAATGGCACCAGATGGAACCAAATACACTAATTGTAAGGTGGTTAAATGCGCCTGCCCAGATCTACAGAACAGGTAACGGCTATATGGGTAGTTTTGCAAAACACAATACCCGTACTCCTGGCGGTCATCCAGAAGGTTATTTAGAGGCATTTGCCAACATTTATAAAAACTTTGCACTTACGGTAAATGCAAAATTAAATAATGAGCAACCTACAGCAGAAATGCTGGATTTCCCCGGCACTTCAGATGGAGTCAGAGGAATGGCATTTATCGAAAATGTGGTGGCTTCAGGCCAATCAGATCAAAAATGGTTCGACTATAAAATATAATACCCGGTATGACAACGATAAAAGGACCAGCAGTATTTTTAGCACAATTTATAAGTGACGAAGCTCCATTTAATTCACTTGATAGCATTTGCAAATGGGCTGCAGATTTAGGATTCAAAGGTATCCAGATGCCAACACTTGATGCCCGCTTTATTGATCTTAAACAAGCCGCAGAAAGCAAAACCTATGCTGATGAATTAAAAGGCAAAATTGCGACTTATGGTTTAGAAATTACTGAACTTTCTACTCACTTACAAGGACAGTTGGTTGCAGTTCACCCTGCTTATGATGACTTGTTTGATGCCTTTGCACCAAAAGAAGTACACAAAAATCCAAAAGCCAGGACAGAATGGGCAGTACAGCAGATGAAATATGCTGCCAAAGCATCGCAAAACCTGGGTTTAAATGCGCATGCTACTTTTAGCGGTTCATTATTGTGGCAGTATTTCCACCCTTGGCCACAACGCCCGGCTGGATTGGTTGAAGAAGGTTTTGCTGAATTGGCAAAACGCTGGACACCGATCTTAAACGAATTTGACCAATGTGGGGTTGATGTTTGCTACGAAATACACCCTGGAGAAGATTTATTTGATGGCGAAACTTATGAAATGTTCCTCACTGCGGTAAATAATCACCCTCGGGCATGCTTATTGTATGATCCATCTCACTTTGTGTTGCAACAATTGGATTACATTCAGTACATCGATTTTTACCACGAACGCATCAAAGCCTTCCATGTAAAAGATGCAGAATTTAATCCTACGGGCAAACAAGGCACTTTTGGTGGATACCAGAGTTGGGCAAACCGCGCCGGACGTTACCGCTCACCTGGTGATGGACAAGTTGATTTTAAAACCATTTTTAGTAAATTAGCCCAATATGATTTTAAAGGTTGGGCCGTTATGGAATGGGAATGCTGTATCAAAAACCAGCAAGATGGTGCCCGCGAAGGTGCAGAATTTATCAAAAAGAATATCATTAACGTAACTGATAAAGCATTTGATGATTTTGCAGCATCAGGTAGTGACAGCGCTTTCAATAAAAGAATATTAGGATTACAAGAATAACAATACACACAACATGAAACCTGCATAAGCAACAACGAATAAAATATTAACGCTTATGCAAGTTTGAATGCAATTAAAAACACACACAACATGAAAAAAACATTTTTAATTTTAGGCGCTGTAGTCATTTTTATGGCGTCGTTTTCAAAAGCCGATTTAGCGAAAGAGAAAACCGTGGTTGCAACGGCAACAATAACTAACCATGTTAGTTTTCAATCAAATCCAGGTGAAAAACTGATCAATAAATCAGATTGTTTAGGTTGCCACAACAAAACCAACAAAATTATTGGCCCTGCTTACGTAGAGATCGCAAAAAAATATCCGGCTACAGACAAAAACATCAATATGTTAGCGGATAAAATTATTAAAGGTGGAACCGGGGTTTGGGGAAATATGCCAATGACCGCTCATGCTACTCTTAAAAAAGATGACGCAAAATTAATGGTAAAGTATATTTTATCTTTAAAGAAAAAATAGTCGAATTCCGTTAGCAAATCGATTTACTAAATATGAAAACAGAGCAAGAAAATAAAAACACGAGTAACCGTCGTGATTTTATTAAAACTTCAGCAATCGCTGCAGCAGCCTTTATGATTGTTCCGCGCCATGTTTTGGGCGGAACAGGTTATTTAGCACCGAGCGATCGCTTATTGGTTGCCGGCATTGGTGTTGGCGGAAAAGGTCAAAGCGATTTAGATATGTTTTACAAAAGCGGAAAAGCAGATATCGCTTTTCTTTGTGATGTAGACGATCGCCGTGCAGCCAATAGTGTAAAAGCTTTCCCTAAAGCAAAATACTATAAAGATTGGCGTGAAATGCTGGATAAAGAACATAAAAACTTCGACGCTGTCTCTGTTTCTACTCCAGACCATAACCATGCCATCCAGGCTTTAGCAGCCATGCAGTTGGGCAAACATGTTTATGTTCAAAAACCTTTAACACACGATATTTATGAAGCGCGTATTCTAACCGCAGCTGCAAAAAAATATAAAGTGGTTACCCAAATGGGTAATCAAGGTGCATCTAATGATGGTCCACGCCAGATGAAAGAATGGTACGAAGCTGGTTTAATCGGCGACGTACATACGGTTTATGCCTGGACTAACCGCCCGGTTTGGCCTCAAGGTATTCCCTGGCCAAGCAAAAAAGCAGAAATTCCTAAAGAATTAGACTGGAATTTATGGTTGGGAACGGCTCCTGAAAAGGATTTTGTTGATAAATTGGTTCCGTTTAACTGGCGTGGCTGGTGGGATTACGGAACCGGTGCTTTGGGCGATATGGGTTGCCACTTAATTGAAGCTCCTTTTAGTGTATTAAATTTAAAATATGCTAAAGAAGTTGAGGCGAGTGTAGGTTCTGTTTATGTTGATGAATTTAAGCGTGGTTATTTCCCAGAAAGCTGCCCTCCATCAAGTCATGTTACCTTAAAATTTCCTAAAACCAATAAAACCAAAGGTGATGTTACTTTACACTGGATGGATGGTGGTATCCAGCCAGAACGCCCGGAAGAATTAGAAGCAAACGAAACTTTTGGTGATGGCGGTAACGGTACACTGTTTATTGGCACAAAAGGCAAAATGATGTCGGAAACGTATAGTGCGAATCCAAAATTATTGCCTTTAAGTAAAAACAAAGACATTAAAGTTGCACCAAAATATGCCCGCGTACCAGATGGTGCAAACGGGCACTACAAACAATGGGTTGAAGCAGCAATTGCCGGTTATGGCAAACAGGAAGTGAGCTCGCCTTTTGAAATTGCAGGTCCGTTAACAGAAGCTTTATTGATGGCCAATCTGGCAATCAGAAGTTTTGATATCCAAAAAACGGTAAACGATAAGATTACTTACCCAGGCAGGTACACTAAAATGTTATGGGATAATGATAACATGAAAGTGACCAATTTTGATGAAGCCAACCAGTTTGTAAAACGCGAATACCGTAAAGGCTGGAACAATTTAACTCTTTAATTATCACAAACCTCGCAGTTTTTTTAACCTGCGAGGTTTTATTCAAAAAAAATGAAAAAAATCTTTCTTTCTGCTTTTATCATATTAGCAGTTACGCAAATATCAAAAGCACAAAAAGGCTTTAAACCACTGTTCGATGGTAAAACTACAACAGGTTGGCATACCTACAACAAAACTACTGTTGGTAGTGGCTGGCAAGTTCAGGATGGAGCATTGCACTTAGATTTAGCTAAAAAAGGCACTGATGGCGGTGGCGATTTAGTTACAGACAAAGAATATGGCGACTTCCATTTAAAATATGAATGGAAAGTGGCTCCAAAAGCAAATAGCGGTCTGATTTTTTATGTTCATGAAGAACCTAAATACCATGCTACCTATTCTACAGGTTTAGAAATGCAGGTTATTGATAACGATGGCCACCCGGATGGAAAAATTACTAAACACCGTGCTGGTGATTTGTACGACCTGGTAAAAAGTTCATCAGAACCGGTTAAAGCGGTTGGCGAATGGAACAAAGCAGAGATCATTAGCAAAAAGGGTAAATTAACTTTAATTTTAAATGGTGTTGAAGTAGTAAAAACAACTCTTTGGGATGATAACTGGAAAAAAATTGTTGCAGGCAGTAAATTTGCAACATGGGAAAACTGGGGAACCTTTAAAACCGGTAAAATTGCCCTGCAAGATCACGGAGACGAAGTTTGGTACAAAAACATCTCTATAAAAGAATTATAAAATGGAAAATGTAAGAGGGAAAATGTATAATGTGAATGACAAAATCTCTCTTACAAATTCAGATGATGTTTGGTATAAAACATCTCTATAAAAGAACTATAAAATAGAAAATGTAAGAGGGAAAATGTATAATGTGAATTACAAAATCCCTCTTACTAAATCCAGTTAAAATATTATAAAATTGTAAGATGAGTTACGGGGATACGTTTCCATCATCCCTCTTACCTTAACCATTTTACATAATTACTAGCCAAATGAATAGCACTACTCGCTTTAAACTTTCTGCCATGATGTTCCTTGAATTTTTTATCTGGGGCGCATGGTTTGTTACCATGGGAACTTACCTTGGTAAAAATCTATTAGCAAACGATGTACAAATTGGCTCAGCTTATAGTACACAATCATTAGGTGCCATTATTGCACCATTTATCATTGGATTAATCGCAGATAAATTTTTCTCTGCACAAAAAGTATTAGGTGTATTGCATTTAGTTGGAGGTACACTTTTATGGGTTGCAGGAACGTCTTTAAATTTTGATGGTTTTTTCCCATTCATTTTAGGATATATGATTGCTTATATGCCAACTCTGGCATTAGTAAACTCAATCTCGTTCAAACAAATGAAAGATCCAGGAAAAGAATTTCCTTCAATCAGAGTATTCGGAACAATTGGATGGATTATTGCCGGGTTGGTAATTGGATGGTTAAACTGGGAACAGAGTGGCAATTTGATATTTACATTCAAAATGGCATCAGTTGCCTCAGTCATTCTTGGATTGTTAAGTTTCTTCTTACCGGATACTCCCCCAGTTAAAAAAGGTGAAAAAACAACTTTTGGCGAGATTATTGGCTTAGATGCAATTGGCTTGTTAAAAAACAAATCATATCTTTTATTCTTCTTAGCATCTGTTGCTATCTGTATTCCGCTGGCATTCTATTACAATTTCACCAATCCATTTCTTAATGAAGTTGGGATGAAAGGTGCAGCAGGAGTTCAGTCTCTAGGACAAGTCTCTGAAACCCTATTTATGTTATTAATGCCATTATTCTTTGCTCGTCTTGGAGTAAAAAAAATGCTAGCAATTGGTATGATTGCTTGGGTTATACGTTACCTTTTCTTTGCATTTGGAAATGCAGACACGAACTATTGGATGTTGATCGGTGGAATTGTGCTTCATGGCATTTGCTACGACTTTTTCTTTGTTACCGGACAAATTTATACTGACAGATTAGCCGGAGAAAAATTCAAAAGTGCTGCTCAAGGTTTTATTACCTTGGCAACCTACGGTGTTGGGATGTTAATTGGTTCGATCATATCAGGTATGGTAGTTAATAAATATGTTGTAGAAGGTGGCCACATTTGGCAAAGCATATGGATTATCCCAGCGGGTATAGCAGGATTAGTTGCGCTACTATTCTTAGTATTCTTCCGCGATAAAAATAAACCAGTTACAGAAGCTAACGCTATATAGCCATGACCCCGAACGTAAATAGAAGAAATGCTTTAAAGAACATCATCGCGGGAACTGCTGCAATTGGTGTTTCTTCAGGATTTTCAGCATTAGCAATGGATAAACCAGAATCAGATCAGCCGCTAAGGCTAAAAGGAAATATCAACCATGCCGTATGTCGCTGGTGTTTTAGTAGTTTTGATGTAGAAACACTTTGCATTGAAGCAAAAAAAATAGGTATTAAGGGCATTGATCTGGTGGGTCCGCAAGATTGGCCTACCTTAAAAAAACATGGTTTAGAATCAACCATGTGCAATGGTGCAGAAATTAATCTGGTGGATGGTTTTAACGACGAAAAATTCCATGAAAAGTTAATTCAGAATTATACCGCAATGATTCCGCTTGTTGCCGAAGCAGGATATAAATACCTCATCTGTTTTAGCGGAAACCGCCGTGGCAAAGATGATGAAACCGGTTGGAACAATTGTGTTAAAGGCCTGAAACAACTGATGCCATTGGCAGAAAAGCACAACGTGGTATTGGTAATGGAGTTGCTAAACAGCAAAGTTAACCATAAAGATTACCAATGCGACAGAACATCATGGGGAGCTGAACTTTGCAAACGACTAGGATCTGAAAACTTCAAGCTGTTATATGATATTTACCATATGCAGATTGATGAAGGTGATGTGATCAGGAACATCAGAGATTACCATCAGTATATTGCCCATTACCACACTGCTGGCGTTCCGGGAAGAAACGAAATTGATGATACGCAGGAACTGTATTACCCTGCCATTATGAAAGCCATTGCCGAAACCGGCTTTAAAGGTTTCGTTGCACAAGAATTTATACCCAAAAATGCTGATAAAATAGCCTCCTTAAAAAAGGCAATCTCAATTTGCGACATTTAAAAATATACCTATGATATCAAGAAGAAGTTTTATACTCAATAGTAGTATGGCTGCAGCGGCAGCACTTTTGGCTCCATCGTTCGCTTTTGCTGCCGATAAAAAAGCAGTAGGCTTACAATTATATTCTTTAAGGGACGAACTTCCTAAAGATGTAAAGGGAACCATTGCCAAGGTGGCAAAAGCTGGCTTCAAAGAAGTTGAAACCTATGGTTTTTCTATAAAAGATCAATTTTGGGGATTAACGCCTAAAGAATTTAAAGCGTTGTTAGATGCTAATGGTTTAAAAGCACCAAGCGGCCATTATGGTTTGGGCACGTATCTGTCTGATGGAAATACTACAGAACTTAAAGCCGCAATTGCAGCAGCAAAAGTACTTAAGAGCGAATATGTAACCATTCCATGGTTAGACGAAAGCATCAGAAAAAATGCTGATGACTATAAGAAAATTGCAGCCAGAATAAACGAAGCAGGTAAAATGTGTAAAGCAGCTGGTATCCGTTTGGCCTATCACAATCATAATTTTGAATTCGAAAAACAAGGTGATACTACTGGTTACGAAATCCTGTTAAAAGGAACAGATAAAAAATTGGTTGATTTCGAACTTGATTTATACTGGGTAGTACGCTCTGGTAACGATCCGATTAAATTATTTAGAGAAAATCCAGGACGCTTTACCATGTGGCATGTTAAAGATATGGATAAAGCCAATCCGGCATTAAATGCTGAAGTAGGAACGGGTTCTATCAACTTCAAACCTATTTTTGCTCAAGCTAAACTTTCGGGCATGAAACATTTCTTTGTAGAGCACGAAACCAATTACAAGCCAAATCCAATGGCATCTGTTGCAGCAAGCTGCGCATTCATTAAAAAAGAAATTATTTAATCTATTAGGCAATGAATTCAAGAAGGACATTCTTAAAACAAGCAGGATTAGCTGCCGGAGCGGCATTGCTAATTCCATCATTTGCTTTTGATAAAGCAAGTAAAAATGTTGGCCTGCAATTGTACACCCTACGCGATGAGTTGCCAAAAGATGTAAAAGGCGTTATCGAAAAAGTAGCAAAGGCCGGATACAAAGAAGTTGAAACCTATGGTTTTGCCAATGGAAAATTTTGGGACTTAACGCCTAAAGAATTTAAAGCCTTACTTGATGCTAACGGTTTAAAAGCTCCAAGTGGTCACTACCACATGGATGATTTTGTAAAAACAGGAAATACCGATAGACTAAAAGCAGATATCGAATCATCAGCTGCAATTGGTGGTAAATATTTCACCATTGCCGGCGCACATGTTGATATGAGTAAAGGTGCTGATGGTTTCAAAAAAACCGCCAGCGATTTTAACAAAGTGGCTGAAATTGCTAAAGCTTCGGGATTAAAATTTGCCTACCACAATCACGATTTTGAGTTTAAAAATTTGGGCGATACCACCGGTTATGATATTTACTTAACTGAAACAGATAAAAATCTGGTTAATTTTGAAATGGATTTATACTGGGTAGTACGCTCAGGTAATGATCCGTTAGCATTATTTAAAAAATACCCTGGCCGTTTCCCAATGTGGCACGTGAAGGATATGGATAAGGCCAAACCTGAATTAAACACCGAAGTGGGTAAAGGATCAATTGATTTTAAAACCATTTTTGCCCAGGCAAAACTTTCAGGTATGCAACATTTCTTTGTTGAGCACGAAACCAATTATCAGCCAGATCCAATTGGCTCGATCAAAACAAGCTGCGATTATATCAAAGCTAATTTGATTTAAACTTATCCAAACCCCGCAGTTTTTTTGAAACCTGCGGGGTTTATAAAAAACGATTCTAACTGTAAACTGCAAACTTATTTGGGCGTTACCCAAGCTACGCAAGGGTCGGGCTTTTCAGGGCTCCGCTTTGCTCCGGTACCAATAAAAATTGGTACTGAACCCTTACAATCCCTAACGCGGAACTACCTCACCAATGATTTCTTCATATTATAACGGCTGACTTAAGTTAATTAAACCTGATAGAACAGCAATACTTTTTAATTGCAGTGCCTATAAATTTTGCTATCTGCAACCGATAAAACAGATGCTTCGTGCCTCAGCATGACAGTTGTTGTTTAAAAAGATTATAGTGATAGCAGGACTGTCACAACCGATATGCACTAAAACCTGCTTTCCAAAATAAAAAACATCTATTGGCTTCCGAAGTTGCCCACTACCCCCATGTCATTAAGTTAAGGTTTTTAACCACAGATTTGCACAGATAAACACGGATTTTATATCTGTGCGTATCCTTTTTATCTGTAGTTAAATTATGTCCACCTAAGCCCGGGGCTTAACTTAATGACATGACTCCCTGCCCAACCCCGACAAAACTTCGGAAGTCTGTGCTCATACTTCATTCTTTAACCATATTTTCTATCGAAAACCAAAAATTTCAAACATTAAAAGCAAATTTAATTGGCAACAATAGGGATATCAGCTTAATTTTTAGCATATTTGAATTCATATCAAATAATTAATAATATAAAAAAAATTAAAATGAAAGTAGCAGTAGTAGGTGCAACCGGATTGGTTGGCACTGTCATGTTAAAAGTATTGGAGGAAAGAAATTTCCCTTTAACAGAGTTGATTCCCGTAGCATCAGAAAAGAGCGTTGGTAAGGAAATTACTTTTAAGGGTAAGAAGTTCCCAATTGTTAGCATGGATACTGCAATCAGCATGAAACCAGATATCGCGCTATTCTCTGCCGGTGGAAATACTTCATTAGAGCATGCACCTCGTTTTAAAGAAGCCGGGACAACCGTTATCGACAACTCTTCTGCCTGGAGAATGGATCCTGCAATTAAATTAATTGTACCGGAAGTTAATGCACACGAACTTTCTATCGATAACAAAATTATCGCTAACCCAAACTGTTCTACCATCCAAATGGTGGTGGTTTTAAAACCTTTGCACGATAAATACAAAATTAAACGTGTGGTGGTTTCTACCTATCAATCGGTTACCGGTACAGGTGTTAAAGCGGTTGAACAATTAATGAATGAGCGTAAAGGCATTGATGGCCCTAAAGCTTACCCATACGAAATTGATTTGAACGTTCTTCCCCATATTGATGTTTTCCTGGAAAACGGATATACCAAAGAAGAAATGAAAATGGTTAAGGAAACGAATAAAATCATGAGCGATGATAACATTAAAGTTACCGCTACAACTGTTCGTATCCCGGTAATGGGCGGTCACTCAGAGTCGGTAAATATCGAGTTTGAAAATGATTTCGATTTAGCCGAAGTTCGCAATATTTTAGAAAAAGCACCAGGTATAATCGTTGTTGATGATGTAGCCAACTTAAAATACCCAATGCCGAAAGATGCACACGAAAAAGATGAGGTTTTTGTAGGCCGTATCCGTAGAGATGAATCAGCTCCTAAAGCCTTAAACCTTTGGATTGTTGCCGATAACTTACGCAAAGGCGCGGCAACCAATGCTGTTCAGATTGCTGAATACCTGATTCAGAAAGAATTGGTTTAATCAATAAATAACTTAAGAAAAGCCTCGATTTATTCGGGGCTTTTTTATGCGCTCTAACAATGAAACATATCCCTATAACTTTAATTTATTCCAGACTGCTTATCGGTTTTGGAATCATTTTATTAAGTGTTTTACACGTTAGCTATTATTCCTTTTTAGCCATCACCTTATTATCCGTTGGTTTGCTAACCGATGTTTTTGATGGAATTATTGCCCGTAAGCTCAATATCTCTTCCGAAAGGTTAAGGCGGCTGGACTCTGGCATTGATCAGGTATTTTTTATTTCAGTAGCAGTTGCCACTTATATCCAATGTCCTGATTTCTTTAAAAACAACCTGGTCAAATTAATTATCCTTGGTGCTTTTGAAGCTTCAACTTATGCTTTAAGCTATATCAAATTCAAAAAAGAAATTGCCACCCATTCTATCGGCGCTAAAATCTGGACGCTAACCATATTCGCCACCTTGGTCGAAATTATGGTGCATTGCGAATCGGTAGTGCTCTTTGAAATTTGTTTTTGGCTCGGCCTGGCCACACGCTTAGAAATACTCGCCATTGTTTTTACCCTCAAAAAATGGACAAACGATGTACCCACCATTTATCATGCGGTGAGATTGAGGCAAGGAAAGGAAATTAAGCGCAATAAATTATTCAACGGATAGGGCTAAAAATTTAAAATATATAATTTAGCGATCGTAATCACTAAATTATATGTAAAAAAGAGATCGTAATCACTAAATTATATATAATTTAGTGATTAGACTTAAGATTTTGCTATATTTGAGAGAAGCAAAATTTGTAAGATGATTATCAGAAATCTGCAAAACCATATAGAATCGAAGTTTTTTAAACAAAAAGCCATTATTGTTACTGGTGCAAGGCAAGTGGGTAAAACCACTATGTTAAAGCAACTCGTAAAAAAAACAGAATTGTCCTTTGTTTTCCTAAACTGTGATGAAGCTAATGTACGCACCACATTAACCGACATCAGTATTGAGCGGTTAAAATCAATCATCGGTACTAACAAAATCATTTTTATCGACGAGGCACAACGAGTTACCAATATTGGCTTAACCTTAAAACTGATCGTTGATAATTTTACTGATGTTCAGTTATTGGTTACCGGTTCTTCATCATTAGATCTGGCTGTTGGCATCAAAGAATCGTTAACAGGCAGAAAATTCGAATATCAGCTCTTCCCTTTTTCAGTTGCAGAACTTGTTGAAGACACTAATGTGCTTATCGAAGAACAGGCTTTAGAAAAAAGATTAATTTATGGTACTTACCCCGATGCGATCAATTATCCGGGGGAAGAAAAAGAGCTGTTATTAAATTTGGCAAACAGTTATCTTTTTAAAGATATTTTATCCCTTACGGGCATCCGAAAACCTTTACAGCTCGAAAAACTGGTACAGGCATTGGCCTTACAGATCGGGAATGAGGTTTCTTATACTGAACTTGGACAAATGATTGAGGCCGATAAACTCACTGTTGAGCGTTACATCGATCTACTAGAACAATGTTTCGTGGTATTTAGGTTAGGTGCTTACAGCAGTAACCTGCGGAATGAGATTAAAAAGAGCAAAAAAATATACTTTTATGATACAGGGATCCGAAATGCTGTTATCGAAAATTTTGGCATGCTCGGCTTACGACAGGATGCGGGTCAATTGTTCGAAAATTATATTGTATCCGAATACATAAAGGCCAGTAATAATAAAAGAAAACATGCCAAATATTATTTTTGGCGCAGTTTTCAGCAACAAGAAATTGATTTAATAGAAGAGGTTGATGGAAAAATAAATGCCATAGAGATTAAATGGAATGCGAATAAAAAAGTAAAGTTTCCTTCAACTTTTTTAGATGCATACCCCACCAATGAAACATACGTTATAAATAAAGCTAACTACACCAGTTTCCTGGTATAAAATAATTGCCTGCAAAAAAATGAAATTTTTCAAAATATTGTCCCTATCGCTTTGTTTAACAATCGCAGCAAACGCTCAAAACAGGATCCAAAACATAGAAAAAGCCTTTAATAACTTAGTAAATGACGAACAGGCAAAACATGCTCTTGTCTCTCTTTGTGTTTTGGATGCAAATACCGGTAAAACGCTTTATGCTAAAAATGAGCAGATTGGTTTGGCTACCGCTTCAACACTAAAAACCATTACTGCTGCTACTGCTTTCAGCATTTTAGGAAAAGATTTTCAGTTTCAGACTACCTTGGCCTATACCGGAACCATTACTACAGACGGAATTTTAAAAGGAAACCTCATCATTATCGGTAGTGGCGACCCTACTTTGGGCTCGTGGCGTTATCAAAATAAAGAAAATGCTGTTTTAACACAATGGGTGGCGGCTATAAAAGCCACAGGCATAAAAAAAATTGAAGGTTCGGTAATTGGTGATGACCGTATTTTTGGTACACAAACCACACCTGAAGGTTGGGTCTGGCAGGATATCGGGAATTATTATGGCGCTGGCACTTCGGGTTTAGCTTGGCGTGAAAATCAGTTCGATATCCATTTAAAACCAGGGAGCAGCACAGCGGATGAAGTGAAAATTGTAAAAACTGTTCCTGCTACACCCTATGTGCAGTTGGTAAATGAACTCAAAACCGGTGCATCTGGTACGGGCGATAGAAGTTATGCTTTTCTTCCACCTTATAGTAACGTTGCCTACCTCCGTGGAAGTTGGGGAATCGGTATTACCAAAACAGGCATTTCTGTTGCCCTCCCCGACCCTGCTTTTGACTGCGCCTACCGTTTACAGGACACTTTGAAGAGATTGGGGATTTCGACCGGTCAGCAAGCCACAACGGCAAGGTTAATGACCTTGAACGATCAGGTCATTCCTTCGGTTACACAGAAAATAAACACCATCAGCTCACCGAATTTAAGCGAGATCACCTATTGGTTTCTAAAGAAAAGCATTAATTTATATGGCGAATCACTTTTAAAAACCATTGCAATAAAATCAGGCAAAGCAGGTACAACAAGTAAAGGCGTTGAAACTGAAGTCAACTTTTGGGCTGATAAAGGTATTGATAGAACAGCATTGAATATTATTGACGGCAGCGGACTCTCACCAGGCGACCGAATTACAACTTCGGCAATGGCGAGTGTGCTTTTTCAGATCCAGAAAGAAAACTGGTTCCCTGATTATTATAAAGCACTGCCAGAATACAATGGCATGAAAATTAAAAGCGGAACCATAAACGATGTTTCGGCATTTGCAGGTTATCATACGGATGCTGCTGGTAACAAATATGTGGTGGTGATCAATATTAATAATTATAGCGGAAACAGTATCAACAAAAAGTTGTTTAAGGTATTAGATGAATTAAAATAAACCTTATTTAAATACTATGACGCTTTTTGTAAAAAACCTTCAAACTGTTGATGGACTGATATCTAACCTATACAAGGATGTTTCAGTAGAAGAAATGACTAAAAAAGTTACCGAACTGATGGAACATCAGGGATATCAGGTGACTAACGATCAATTTGGCAATTTAATTTTAGAGAAAGGAAGCCGAATCAAAAGGCTTTTACTAGGTGCATTTGCTACCTATTTTAAATTTAGTGTAACCATGTCACAAAGTACTGAAAATGAACTTACGGTAAATATTTTTCAGCAGTCGAGTGGCATGTCGGGTGGTTTAATCGGTATGAACCAGATCAAAACAGAGCTTGCCAGGTTAAACTTTTTGTTTTCGAATATTTAAAGAAAGATTTTGACTATTCCGTGGTCTGTGTCCTCACCAATGCTATTAACTTAAGCTATTTATATGTTTGGTGAGCTCTGTTTTTCCTCTTTTTAAATGTTACCCTAATAAAGCTTCTGTCTGGTTTTATGGGTATTTTAGAAGATGCTATTAGTTTAATAAGAGATTGAATGATATGCTCTGGGTTTAGCGTATTTAGTATTTGGATAATTACTTTTCTAACAAACCTGAAAGCATTTTGCCAATTGTATTTATATTTTAGTTTTCTTTTTTTGTTCTTGTCGATCTCCTGCTGTGCCTGGATGCCTAATAAAGCTACCAGATTCATCATAAATATATGTGCTTCAAACTCCTGGAATATTCCATCAGGTTTTCGACAACCAAACTGCTCTAGTTTCATCTTTGGTTTTAGTTTTTTAAAGCCTTCTTCTACAGGCCATCTTAGGCCATAAAGCACTTTCATATTCTCTGTGCAGATATCATTCATATCAAATAAGGAAGAAACAAGTATTTCTATCTCTCCAGTTTTCAATTGGATTTTTGTAACCCTAACAACGATTTTTTCAGTATTTAACCCATGTTTTAAACAGGATTTTCTTTCATTTGGGCTTGGATCCCACTCTGTTATAAAATCGTTTTCAGTCTGTTGGGTTATCCGTTTTGCAAAACAGGACTGAGCGGTGCTTATGCGAATGCAGAAATTCTGTTTTACTGCGTAAAGGCTTTTGCAGATATGAAAATATCCAAACCCCCGGTCTAAAATAACTATGGATTTACGGCCTGGGAGTTCTTCAATGCATGCATCAAAAAGTGTTTTTCTGTTTTCTCCATCTTTGATATCCTTTTAGAAAGAATTGCCCCACTAAAAACATCATAAAACATAAAAATCTGTGCTAAACAACTTTTTACACTACCACCTTTTTCTGAATAGATTCCAAAAAAGTCTTTTATCTGCCTGGAAGGTGGTAACCCAACAGTAGAGCCATCACCGGCAATCAATTGATATCCCCTCCAAAGTTGTGAAGGGTTCTGTTTGTGGTAATCTGCCAGTATTTTGTTCAGATCCTTAAAAAAGGAGATGGATATTTTATATCGAGCCTTAGAAAAAGCTGCACCTGTTACCGCTTTTGAGGATAAACTAGGCAAAATTGTAGAAAGATTATACTCTACAGATTCTTTAAAAAGATTTAATACGATAGATACAACAACAGGGAAGCTTAAACTCCGCTTACGGGTAAAAAAGATTGGTTCTTTAAGGTATTGGGAAAAACTGTTTTTATCCTGAATGAAATCAAATGTTTTTTTTAGGAGCCACTTTATGTTGCTCCAATTTTTGATTCGAAGAAATTATACTCATTTACTTTACTTGTTTAATAGTTAAATATCAACATAATAATTTGATTTTCAAATATTTAAAACACTAAGTTAATAACATTGGTGTCCTCACAGACCACTCGTAAAACTAATTATTTACTTCCTATAATATAGCATTCATAGATAGTATACGAGGACACAGACAACGGATAAAATTAATATACTTCTTAAATAAATGGATTAATAATATCACATTAACCAATACTTCCAATCATATCGTCACCCTGAATTTATTTCAGTGTCTATCTAGCAGAAAAGATGCTGAAATAAATTCAGCATGACGATCGAGATAGATAAACTATTACTTCAAATACCTAAGCTATTATCATTCAAATAGTTCTGCCTAAATACCATCCAGGCTGTAATCATATTTGCCGGAATTAGCATTAATCCTAAGCCAAACATAATACATACATAAAAAAGGAAAAACAGGCAAAAAACGCCCATTAAAAATCCTTTAACCTGAACCCCATTCAGCAGAAGCAAACTTCTAAATAAAAGGATGGCGGAAAAAGCAAATGCAGCTAATTCGAGTGAAGTTATCAGGCCAAAACGGGTAGTCATCCAACATATTTCAGGCAATAATAAAATAAGATAATTTAGGCAGAAGCTGAAAAATACCTTGACCTTACTGAAAGGGAAGTTGGGCAAAAAAGACAAATATCGGTCATTAAAAATTCTTTCCTGATAGATTAGTACAACATGTGCCACAACAATACAGGAAGTAATGAGCATTAATAACCTCGAATTATCTTTAATATCAGAGAAAAGCATAAAAACGCTAGAAATTAACACCCATGAAAGCAGTTTGGTTAATAAATAAGCCAGTTTAGACCGGTTAAAAACCTGAAAAGTGTACAATAAAAAAACAGGTTTATTCCATTTCCTACTTATCCGTATTAACCAATTGGGTTTACTGGCTTCAATTAAACGATTACTTTCTTTTAGAACCATAAGAGCAACAGCGATAATCAACAGCAGCTGAAAGAGCAGAATTCCGATAGAAATTAAGTAATAACCAAATACGATCCCGATTATAATGGCATACAAAGTATAACACCAAACAGGAATAAATATAGAAGCCAACACCATACACCAGTAAAGAAACTGTTGTTTTTTTGAAGATGAAGTAAAACTATAATACAAAAATTCCTGTTGAGGCAAAACAAGTTGGTTTAGTACATATTTTAAGCTTTTATAAGCATATAATGCACTTGCAACAAAATAAAAAGCCATAATCAACGGATTGCTCACCAAATTAATGGTAAAGAAAAACTGCCAAAAGTCGATCTGATCAGGCATTACCGTACCCAAAGTATTGATGAACAAACAATAACTGACCAACATGACGAAAACAAATACCAACATTCCCGCATGAGTCCGGTAAAATCCATCAACAAATATTTTTCTTAAAGCAATGTTTGAAAGTGGAAGCATTAAAAGTTCAGGGTTAATTTTTTATCCACGATATTAATCTGTTTAAGTCCGGGTAATTTTAACTCATCTAAAGGTTGATGAGATGATAAGAGAAAACTGATCTTGTCTTTCTCATGTTTTTCGTTGATCCAACGGTATAATATTTCAAGAGATTCGGCATCGATCGTATTTAAAGGTTCATCCAACAAAATCAATTTTGGTTTCCCCAGGAAAGCCAATACCAGCGAAAGTTTTTTGAGCATCCCACTGGAATAGGAACCTAAAGGGTTGTTGATATAGCCCTGCATTCCCATTTCGGCAACCAGTATTTCCGCCTGACCAGCTCCAGCACCCTTCGCTTTTGCAAAAAGAGTAATCATCTCCGTTCCGCTTAAAAATTCTGGAAATAATGGCTCGGCAGCAGCAAAATTCACCAGTTTTCTGTAGGAAACACCATGATTTTTTAAATAAACAGTGCCTATTGCAATGTCGCCTTTAAAAGATAATATCCCTGCAATTGCTTTCAAAAAAGTACTTTTTCCAGTACCGTTGCTTCCTTTTATCCAGAAAATGCCCTCAGGAAGTTTAATATTATCTATCTTTAAAACAAGATGATCGAAATAGGATTTTTCAAATTGACTGAAGTGTAACATAAAAACATTTCATTTATGACTTCATGTTTATTAAAAAGTTACAGCCTTATCTCATCCCGACAAAATTTTAAACTAATGCAATTAATTTTACGCCCTTACCAACCAAGTGATATCGAAAACCTGGTTAAACACGCCAATAATTTCAACATTTCTAAATACCTGACTAATAAATTCCCTTTCCCATATGAGAAAAAAGATGGAGAGGCTTTTATCCAGCTGGCTTTAAGTCACGATCCCTTACAGATCAAAGCCATTGTGTTGAACGGCGAAGTAATTGGATCTATCGGCGTGCACCAACTCGCAGACATTTACAGCAAAAGTGCAGAAATGGGTTATTGGATTGGTGAGGAACATTGGGGCAAAGGCATTGTTGCGCTTGCGATAAAAGAAATGCTTAAATATGGATTCGGCACCTTTGATATCGAAAGGATTTTTGCAAGGACTACACATACCAACCTGGCTTCGCAGCAGGTTTTAAAGAAATCGGGCTTTATTTTCGAGGCAGAATTAAAAGGTACCATTTTTAAAAACGGAGAATATTTTGATGAGCTGATTTTTGGATTTAGAAAAAACCAACTCAGCTAACTACAGCATTAAAATTTTTGTTAAACCCGGGAGCTTAATGCATAAATTCGCACAAACCAAAAACAACAAAGCAATGAAATTATCAATCAAATCAATCGTGCTGTTTGTAGCACTTTTGGGTGCAGCAGATTTTGCAAATGCCCAGGAAGTCAAATTTCCACAAGCCAGTAGTGGCCAAACCATCATCCAGGATTTTGGATTAGGCAAAATAACTTTAAGTTACTCTCGCCCCAATGTAAAGGGCCGCAAAATTTTTGGCGGAATGGAACCCATGGGCACAGTTTGGCGCAACGGTGCAAATGCAGCAACACGCATTAAATTTACTGATGCCGTTAAAATTGAAGGTAAAGATTTACCGGCTGGTGAATATGGCCTGTTCAGTATTCCGGGTAAAAACGAGTGGACCATTATTTTCAGCAAAATTGCCGATCAATGGGGTGCGTATGAATATAAGGAAAGCGATGATGTGCTTCGTGTAAAAGTAAAAACTATAACTTTAAAGGATAAAGTGGAAACTTTAACCATGCAATTCTCTGCTGTTAGCGAAACTTCGACAACGCTAAACATGACGTGGGAGAACAGTGCATATGGCGTTAATATCACAACTTCTATTGATGAAAAAGTAATGGCCAATATTGCTGAAGCGATGAAAGGTGAAAAGAAACCATATTTTGCGGCTGCACAATATTATTTTCAACATGGAAAAGATTTAAAACAAGCTTTAGAATGGATGACGGAAGCAGAAAAATCAGATCCAAAAGCGCCCTGGTTTAAATTATGGAAAGGCCGTATCCAATTGAAAATGGGTGATAAAACCGGCGCAGCAACTACTGCACAACAAGGGATCGACGTTGCAACAGCTCAAAAGGTTGATGAATATGTACGCCTCAATTCTGAACTTTTGGCTGAAGCTAAAAAATAAATAGATTCTATATCGGTCGGTGAGACACCGACCGATAGATACAATCGATATGAGTGACGTATTCGATTAATCATTTTTTTGCCTATCAGCACGGTCTTGCCTCGGCTCGCCGCCGCCGATGGGCTCCTTCTTTTTGGCGTCAAAAAGAACCAAAAAACGCCGGCTTAAAATTTTTCTTTGGAAGCGAGTGGGCTGGCTAGGTCGGTGTTACCCGAAAAATTTGTTAGGCCGGATCTAAGCAGAACGGAGATATGGTACTTTGGCCTAGTTGGGCGAAAACCCGAACGACAGATAAAACACTTAAAATCAGAACACTACTAGCAAAAAAAACTAATAGCAACACTGTGTAACCAGACATTAATTAAGTATGGTTTTTCCTATAAATTACCGAACCTAAGTAATTTAAACCCGATTGAAATGGAAAGCCCACAGCGAAGCGAGGACTTGTAATGGAAGCGGGACCAACCCCAACCGAAGTACTGCTGCAACTGCTTTTCAAATTAATATCAATATTCTTATCCTTAATGAGCTGTCAACTTAAACATAAGTTTCAACCAATATTAACTTAAAATTAACCATCGGTTAACTCAAACAACTATCGTAACATTAAGCCTCAAAACGCTTTATTTATTTAAAAATTATACTAACTTTGATGTTGCGCTTAGTAATTGTACTTTATACACTAAGCAGGTTAAAAAATCAATAAAAAATCAAATAAAAATGAGCATAATCGTTAATGTCCATGCCAGACAGATTCTCGATTCGAGAGGCAATCCAACAGTAGAAGTAGAAGTAGTAACAGAGGCCGGCGCTTTTGGCCGTGCAGCTGTACCAAGCGGTGCATCTACTGGACAATATGAGGCTGTTGAATTACGTGATGGTGATAAATCTACATATTTAGGTAAAGGTGTTTTAAAAGCTGTAGAAAATGTAAATACTAAAATTGCTGATGCATTAAGAGGTATTGATGTTTTTGAGCAAAATACAATAGACAAAATTATGTTAGACCTAGATGGTACCGAAAACAAAGGTAACTTAGGTGCTAATGCTATTTTAGGTGTTTCTTTGGCTGCTGCTAAAGCTGCTGCTGATGAAATCGGTCAACCATTATACCGTTACATTGGTGGTGTTAACGCAAACACTTTACCAATTCCGATGATGAACATTATTAACGGAGGTTCTCACTCTGATGCGCCTATCGCTTTCCAGGAATTTATGATTATGCCGGTTGGCGCTCCTTCTTTCTCTGAGGCTTTACGTTGGGGAACTGAAGTTTTCCATAGCTTGAAAAAAATTCTTCATGATAGAGGTTTATCTACTGCGGTAGGTGATGAAGGTGGTTTTGCACCAACTTTTGATGGTACTGAAGATGCAATTGAAACGGTATTAAAAGCAATTGAAACTGCTGGTTACAAACCAGGTTCTCAAATCTGTTTAGCTTTAGATTGTGCTTCATCTGAGTTCTACAAAGATGGTAAATATGACTATACTAAATTTGAAGGTGCTACTGGTGTAATTCGTTCAAGCGAAGAGCAGGCTCAATATTTAGCTGACCTTTCTGCAAAATATCCGATTATCTCTATTGAAGATGGTATGGACGAAAATGACTGGACTGGCTGGAAAAGCTTAACCGATAAAATCGGCGACCATGTTCAATTGGTAGGTGATGATTTATTTGTAACCAACGTTACGCGTTTACAACGTGGTATCGACGAGGCTACTGCTAACTCAATCCTGGTAAAAGTAAACCAGATCGGTTCTTTAACTGAAACCATCAATGCCGTAACTTTAGCGCAAAACAGTGGCTATACTTCGGTAATGAGTCACCGTTCTGGCGAAACTGAAGATGTTACCATTGCTGATTTAGCTGTTGCATTAAACTGCGGACAGATTAAAACCGGTTCTGCATCACGTTCAGACAGGATTGCAAAATACAATCAATTATTACGTATCGAAGAAGAATTAGGTGAAAACGCACGTTTCATCGGTTCGAAATTCAAATATGCTAAGAAATAATTTCACTCTATATTTGTCATTCTGAGCTTGTCGAAGAACTTTTTGATAGGTGTTTCGACAGGCTCAACATGACAATTCTATTATTGTTAACAAGTTGAAAAACTTATTTGTAAAACATCCGGAGATTTTAAATTTTCGGATGTTTTTATTTTAATACTATATTTGTTCTGAGTTATGTGCATTATCTCAAATCACATATCTCAATACTCATATCTCAAACTATGAAACGTTTAATAGATCTTTTCCGCAATAAATATTTCCTTGCTACTGTCGCTTTTGCGATGTGGATGCTATTTTTCGATAAAAACGATATGATGTCGCAGTACGAATACCGTAGTCAGGCCAATAAACTGCAGGAAGAAAAAGAATATTTTGAGAAAGAAACCGCCCAGGTTAAAAAAGATTTAAACGAACTGAATACCAACCTGAATACAGCTGAAAAATTTGCTCGCGAAAAATACTTCATGAAAAAAGATAATGAAGATGTTTTCGTAATTATCCGGGAAGAGAAAAAGGACTAGTTTTCAGTTGGCAATTTGCAGTTAACAATTTAGCCAATCACAATTGAACAATCCGGTTTACGGTTAACCAGTTTTAACAATTAACCCATCTAATGCTCCACATTCTTTACATTATCGCTATAACAGCTGAAGCAATGACTGCAGCACTTTCTGCCGGCAGACGTGACATGGACTGGGTTGGTGTCTGCATTATTGCCTGGGTTACGGCATTAGGTGGTGGAACGGTTAGAAATGTATTATTTGGCCATTACCCAATGAGCTGGGTAGAACATCCGGAATATTTAGTGATTACGGCGGTAGCGGCTTTATTGGCGGCATTTATCGCCTCTATTATGACTAAACTCAAAAAGCTTTTTCTTTACCTTGATGCTTTGGGTTTAGTAGTTTTTACCATTATTGGCTGTCAGGTCGCACAGGAAATTCACTTACCTTATTTAATTGTACTTTTTAGCGGAATGATTACCGGTTGTGCCGGTGGGGTACTTCGTGATGTACTTTGTAACGAAGTTCCATTTCTCTTTAGAAAAGAGATTTATGCCAGTGCAGCGATAGTTACCGGCGCCATTTATATCGGCATAGAACATTTTCATGGAAGTGAGATGTTGGCGACCATTTCGGCTGCTGTTGTTGGATTAGCATTACGCTTACTTTCCATCCGCTTCGAATGGCACATGCCCAAATTTGTTTACAGGGATGAATGGCACTAGGTTAGTTTTTCCGTGGTGTCAGATGGTAACATCTGACTGCACATCAACTAAAGCTCTCCATTTCTTTTCCTTAAAAACCACTCTGTACTCAATAAGATCAGCACTAAGCCAAATAACCATTTCATACTAATTAGTTCATCGTACTTGCGATCTTCGTAACTGATGGTTTTAATGTTCTCGTTTTTAGCAATCTCGTCAGCTATTTCAAGCAGGTTTTCGGGCATAAACAACTTGCCATTGCTTTGTTTAGACATCGTATTTAAAAGCTGGTGATTGGCAGTTGTCTGTTGGTATTCTGCAATCAGTGCATTTACATAGAAACTGCCCGAAGCGGTGAATTTCTTTCCTCCCAATTCCACATTAGCCAGGTAAGAATAATTACCGGCGGACATAGTCCCGGCATCTAACTGATAGCCATTTTCTGTTTTAGAGAAGATATAGTTAAATACTTTTCCAGCTTCATTTTTTACCAGAAGTTTAACTTCCGGCTCATTTACAGGCTGGTAGCTATCGTTATAAAGCGTGCCGTTAAACTGGATGGTTTCATTTTCATCGTACGCAGACTTTGAGGTAAACACCTTAAACCTTCGCTTATCATCCTTAACCGATAGGTATTGAACCGTTTTTGAAATCAGATCATTTAAAACCGATTGATTACTTTCATTTTCAGCCTCTGAAAGTTTCCAGCGCCATAGCCCCTCTCCCATTAAATAACCAGCCTTTAAGCCATTTTCATTTGAAAAGAACAATAATGGTTGCTGGGTACTCACTTTACCAATACGCTGATTGAAAACGGGTGTTGCCCCTGCGTTTACGGTCAACCTTCCAAATGGACCAAGCAAAGGATCGAAAGCCGAAAACTGTTTTTTATCTTCTTCCGTGAGATTAAAACTGGTAAAACCATTGGCAAAATCAGCATATACCTCCTGAACAGAGCCATTGGCTGAACTCAGATTCACCTGATTCTGGATCTGGTTGAAGGCATTGATATTGCTCTGAGCGCCCAAAATGTACCAGACAGGCTTCTTCAAACCGGCCAACTTCTTTAAAAATACTGATGAAATATTTTGAACATCGGGCAGCTGATACAAAACAATTAAATCGAATTTGGATGGATCTGTTGCATTTAAATCATCGGCCAGTGCAAGTTTAGCTTCGTAATGTTTATTGAGTGAAATAGCTTCTTTTAACACGCCCAAATCGGGATGTGGTGCAACCGCTGCAAGCAATACTTTCTGTCTGCCGTCAATCACCTCCACATAAAAAGTCTGAACGTTATTTCGTGTAGTGATTTCATTTTTTAAAGCACCCAATTGAACAGTATATTTCTGAACGCCGATTTTACCTGCATGGATTTTAACAGGAACCGTTTTAACAAAAGAATTGCCACTGATCAATATGTTTTGCTCTTCAATCTTTGCTCCATTCTGACTAACAGTTAAAGGCGTATTTTCGCCATCGCTTTGAAAAGACTGAACCTGAACTTCGATCGTGAAATCATCATCCAGGTATACAATGTTATTGTAATTCACATTCGAAATCAGCACATCCCGCTTCGGGATACTATCTCCCAGGGCAATGGTATAAACCGGCGCATTGATCTGATTGATGCTGTAAAGCGGATTTCCACCATGGTTAAAAATACCATCAGTGGCTAAAATTATCGCACCAACATTTCTGTTGGTATATTCATCCCTGACTTTCTGAAAAAAAGCAGAGGCATCAGTTAATTTACCCTGATTTTTAAAATCGAAACCATCGGCTACCTGATCACCAAAGTGAAGCGTTTTCACCTCATATTTGTCTGATAATTTATCCTGTAAAGCTTTAAGATGCTGTTCATATAATTTCTGGTCGAAACCCACTGCCTTAACCTGACCAACAGAAAGAGAATTATCCTGTCCGATAATGATTACAGGCTTATCTAAAGTATAATTTAAGGTTTTAATAAGTGGAGCAAATATTAACCACGCAATGGTGGTTACTGCGATAATCCGCAATGCTGTTAAACCATACTGAAGCTTTTTATCCAGATTTTTGTTGCTGCGATACAACAACCAGGTATACAATACGCCCAGCGCCAGGCAACCGAGAAAAAACAAAATAGAAGCACCTGAAAAAAAACTGTTCATAATTCATAAAGATGGTAATTTTGAGGAAATTTTCAAGGCTATTAACCGCAAAGTGCGCAAAGAATTTACGCAAAGTATCGCAAAGAGAAGGTGCATCCTTCAATTTTCAAGCTTAGCGACCTTTGCGCCATCGTAATAAGGAAATCTCAGCGGCCTTTGCGGTTAAAAAAGATAAATTCGTTAGTTTTAACCCAAATCAATACTTATGAAAATAATCTGTCTAACATTTCTGCTATCTCTAAGCCTTATGGTGAATGCCCAAAATAATTTTAAAGCCACTCAAATTAAATTTGAAAGAGTAGAAAAAGCGTATAGCGAAAAATGGGAAACATTGAGAAAATTTGTCCAGGCTGGTGGTTATGGAGATAAATTCACGATGGTGATCAATGCCTATAAAACGGATGGCAAACTTGAAGTGTGGTTAAAAAATAATTCAGCAAAAACCTATTCTTTATTCAGGACTTACGATTTCTGTGCACATTCTGGCACCATTGGTCCAAAGGTAATTGAAGGCGATGGTCAAACGCCAGAAGGTTTTTATTACATTAATGTTTTTAATCCGATGAGTAATTTCCACCTATCACTGGGTGTAAACTATCCAAATACAGTTGATTATGCAAGAACCGGAAAGGATAGAAAACCTGGAAGTGATATTTACATCCACGGCAATTGTGTAACCGTAGGCTGTATTCCTTTAACAGACGAAAAAATTAAAGAAGTATATGTTTTGGGCGTTGAAGCCAGAAATGCTGGTCAGGAAAGGATTCCTGTTAACCTCTATCCTTTCAAAATGACGGACGGAAATATGAAAAAATACGTTGCTCAATTTCCAGCGCAGGCAAATTTCTGGAAATCATTACAAGCAGGATATTCAGCTTTTGAAAAGAATAGAACCCAACCAAAAGTTAGTGAGGTAAAAGGGAAATATGTTGTAAAATAGTTGAAAAGTTAAAAGGTGCAATGTTCTGCTCGCAAAACCTTGCAACCTTCCAATAATCGCTATTTCTTTTTAGCAGTCTGTTTTCTTTGATAAAAAAGCAAACCGGTAAAAGGAACCCCAAAAAGAAGTATGACATCAATAGCACAAGCAAAGAAATTGAACCAATGGCGTGTAGTAGGTTCAGGAAACCGCTTTCCGCCTAAATATTCATAAAAAACAAAAGGGAAACAATCACATTATTACCATCGGCTGCGCTATTGAATGCGGCGGTAATACCGAGTATTACAATCAAAGTACAGGCACTAATCAGAATTATTTTACTTAGGGTCATGGTTATCTTAAATAAAAAAATCTGCCAGAAAACTCATTTACTGGCAGATTTTACTTTTATCTTTGGTCTTTAAGCTTTCTGCCTAATTACAGCATCCCACCGCAAACAGATAAAGTTTGGCCAGTTACATAAGCACTCATATCTGAGGCGAGGAACACGCAAACATTGGCAATATCTTCAGTCTCACCAGCACGTTTTAACGGAATATCTTTTTCCCAGCCTTCAACAACTTTCGGATCAAGAATATCTGTCATTTCCGTACGGATGAAACCAGGTGCAACTACGTTGGCACGGATATTTCTCGAACCTAATTCTTTTGCGATTGATTTGGTAAAACCGATGATTCCAGCTTTAGAAGCAGCATAATTAGCTTGTCCGGCATTACCTGTAGTACCCACAATGGAACCCATATTGATAAAAACACCTTTACGGGCTTTCATCATTATTTTAGAAGCTGCCTTGGTTACGTTGAAGATTGATTTTAAGTTGATATTAATCACATCATCCCAGTTTTCTTCGCTCATCCGCATCAATAAACCATCCTTAGTAATGCCCGCATTATTCACTACGATATCAATAGTACCAAATTCGGCTACGATATCATTGATCAATTGTTCAGCTTCAGCAAATTTAGAAGCATCAGAACGGTAACCTTTAACTTTTGTTCCGAAGCTTTGTAATTCCTGCTCTAAAGCCTCACCTTTTTCTACTGATGATAAATATGTAAAAGCTACATTAGCGCCCTGTTCGGCAAATTTCTCCGCTATTTTCCGGCCGATTCCTTTAGATGCGCCTGTAATTAATGCTGTTTTTCCTTCTAATAATTTCATTTGTTATTTTTTATTGTTTGTCAGTCTGAGCCTGTCGAAGACCGCACATATTATTTATTTTTATAGTTTGATAATTTTACAATTTCATTCCAATCTTCTTTAAATAAAGCTTCTTTTTTCTTTCTACTCCAACCTTTAACCTGTTTTTCGAAATTTATAGCATCTTCTATTTCATCAAATCTTTGATAGTACTTCAAAGTGACAGGCCTTCTTGAAAAAGTATAAGCAAAAGCATTTTCACCATTATTATGCTGAGAAAGTCTAGCCTCTAAATCATTTGTTACCCCAACATAATAACTTTTGTCGGAGCACTCCAAGATATAGACAAAATAGTTATGTACCCTTGCCATAAAAGATCTTTAGACAAATAAAGTTACTAAAAATATTTCTTGCTAAAACTGTCATGTTGAGCTTGTCGAAACACCACATAAAAGTCCTTCGACAGGCTCAGGATGACAGCCAATTGAAATGAAAACTCCAAACTGCCAACTGAAAACTAAACCGCCGGTTCCTGCTGACTCAAACAGTGAAAACTTCCCAACCCCCAAATAATATCGACTGAGTTGATTCCAATCACTTTGCGATCAGGGAAACACCCCTGGATAATATCTAAAGCTTTTTGGTCATTTACATCATCAAAAATTGGTACAATTACCGCAGCATTGGCAATGTAAAAATTTGCGTAAGATGCAGGCAAACGGGTATCTTCATGAATTACCGGTGATGGCATAGGCAATTCAACAATGTTCAATGGTCTGCCATCTTTCAGCTTCATCGCTTTTAAGGTCTCCAGATTCTCTTGTAACAAGATATAATTTTCATCAAGCGGATTGCTTTCTACAACCGTTAAAACTGTATCCTTGTTCACAAAACGTGTAATATCATCAATATGACCATCGGTATCATCACCTACAATTCCATCGCCTAACCATAAAACCTGGTCCTGGCCGTAATATTCGAGCAAATACTTTTCGATCTGCTCTTTGGTTAAATGCGGATTGCGGTTTTCATTCAACAAACAAGCTGTGGTGGTTAAAACCGTACCTGTGCCGTTAAACTCTACCGAACCACCTTCCATTACAATATCTGGCGTAAATAAAGGGAGATTGAAATGTTTGGCAATCTTTGTAGGAATTACATCATCCAGGTCAAATGGAGGATATTTTCCACCCCAGGCATTGTAACCCCAATCTACAACAGCCTTTTCATTTCCTTTTAGCAAAAATGCAGGACCGTGATCGCGGCACCAGGCATCATTGGTTTCATTGAAATAAAATTCAACCTGACTTAAATCTGCATCTACTTTTGTTAATTCAGAAACAGCAAAAGCTTTCATTTCTTCATCCTTAACATTAATACGCACTTTTTCGCCTTCGGCAACAGCTTTGATAAATTGGCAATATGGTTCGTAAATAGTCGCGATTTTATCTGGCCAAGAGGCTTCTTTATGTGGCCAGCTTAACCAGGTTGCCTCATGTTTAGCCCATTCGGCAGGGAAAGCATAACCTTGCTTCTTTGGAGAATAATCGAACTGATTAATATTTAAATCTTTTTTAGGAGGAAAGTTTGACATAGTTTTTAAAGTCCGAAAGTCGGGTGTCCGAAGTCGGATGATTTAGTGTGTTAATAAAGTCCGAAGTCGGATGTCCGAGGTCGGATGATTTAGTGTGTTAATAAATTGCCAGTATCGCCGGACTTCTGTCTTCTGCCCCCCGACTCAATTCAGCGATTTGATTAAAGCAGAAATCATGATCAAAATTTCTTCGCAGGATTGATAATGTTTCTGAAATATTTCCTCTGTAATGTAGCCTCTTCTTATTGCCAAGTGTAAACAGTTCACAACTTCTATATCAGAACGTAAAGAATATCTTAAAAATCTACAAAATTCAGGGTTACTTTGACCTGTACTTCCTTCGGCAATATTCATTGAAATCGAATCGGCAGCACGCTTAACCTGTGATGTTAAAACATAAATCTCTTCCTTTGGAAAAGTTTTTGTCATTTTATCAATCTCATCAGCTAAGTCTAAAGCCTTTTGCCAGACCTTGAGTTTTTCAAATTTGAATGCGATAATTAAGTCCGAAAGTCGGAGGTCCGAAGTCTGAAGTTATAATTTATTAGAAATATACTAACAAATTACAATTTCTTACAATGCAATCCAAACTTATAATCTACGTTTCCAGACTTGTTTATGGATTTCAAACTAACCATCTTGGCATGTATACTCTTTGGCTTCCGTCTTCGGTCTCCCGACCTCCGACTTTTTTAATCCCCATCAATATATCTTTTTGTAATCGGTTGATAAGAATCAATTCTTCTATCTCTTAAAAAAGGCCAGTGTTTACGGAAGAAATCAGATTCTGATAGATCCAGTTCAACTACTTCAGTTTCCTCTAAATCGTGCGATCCTAAGTAAAGCAATTTGCCCTGTGCGTTCGTAGCAAAACTTCCGCCCCAGAATTTCATGGCGCCATCCTGCTCAAAACCAACACGGTTTACACTTACCACCGGTACACCGTTCGCCACTGCATGTGAGCGTTGAATGGTTTGCCACGCATTGTATTGATCTTGATTGGTTTCTTCATCCTGATCAGTAGCCCAGCCAATTGCAGTTGGATAGAACATGATATCAGCACCCATTAAGGCTGTAATACGCGAAGCTTCAGGATACCATTGATCCCAACAGATCAGGATACCGATTTTAGCAAATTTGGTTTCGAAAACCTTATAGCCTAAATCGCCTGGGGTAAAATAAAATTTTTCGTAGAAAGCTGGATCATCAGGAATATGCATTTTGCGATATTTACCTAGATATGAACCATCAGCATCTAAAACAGCGGTAGTATTGTGATACAAACCTTCGGCACGTTTCTCAAACAATGAAGCGATAATTACCACACCCAATTCTTTAGCTATCACCTGCAATGCATCCGTAGAAGGACCAGGAATAGCTTCTGCCAGGTCAAAATTGTCATAATCTTCAACATCGCAGAAATATAAAGAAGTAAAAAGCTCCTGCAAGCACACAATCTGCGCACCTTTTGCAGCCGCTTCCCTTACTTTCGCAATCGCTTTATCTAAATTTTCTTGCTTATCTTTAGTACAACTCATTTGCACTAAGCCAACTTTTACTTTCTTCATTTCTTAAAATTATTGGATGAGAGAATGGTAGAATGAGTGAATTTCACATCATTCAATCATTAAAATTCAGTCATTCTAAATTAGGTTGCAAAGTTACTATTTTGTTTAAAAGTAGAACGGCATAATTATGTAATTGTTTTTCTATTTCCAGGAAAAGCAAATGCAGCATTTCAAACGTTTGTCAGTCGGGCTATCCATTATAGCTCCGATGAAACCTGTGAAACAAGCAAGCACGCCATAAAACAACAAAGATAAGTGCTTAAATCGGAGGCTGCCATTTCTATCCCGTTTAGATAGCATGGTTATTGCAACTATTAACGATAACCCACCAACCGACAAAGCACCAACCAGGATCATTAACTAATAAAAAGAAAAAGCCCCGATTTCCATCGAGGCTTTCCAATCTGATTAAACTAAATTATGGATTAATATTATCCTTTTTAGGTTTTGGTTTTGTTTCTACAATTTCTGCAACCGCTACCACTTCTTTACGTGCCTGAGGATCCATTAATTCCATCAGTTTCAAGCCTAATAAGCCATCCATCGCTGATCCTCCATGATTACCACCATTACCACCAATCAGTACATCAGGGATCAGTTTCACATTACCTTTCGATAACTCTTCGGTAATTTTATAACGGGTAAAGTTTTCGCCACCCAAAGCTTTCACCGCAAGTTCGTAAGCTTCGGCAGTTGATTTACCTACAGCCAGAATTTTACCTGCTTCTGCACTACCGGTTAACGAAATCTGTTCGGCCTCTGCCGATGCCCTTAACTTAATCGCTTCAGAATCAGCTTGTGCTCTTGCTTTGGTGGCTTCAGCTTCGGCATGCGCCCTCATTTTAGTGGCCTCTGCCTCTGCTCCTACTGCAAGTTTTACACCAGCCGCATCACCTTCTGATTTTTTTACCGTTGCACTTGCGGTACGTTCGGCAATTTCTACACTTTGTTGTGCTTTCACAATATCTTTCTGCATATCTGCGATGGCAGTTTCTTTCTCCATCCCCTGACGCGTTTCCTGTGCCTGTTTTTGGGTTTCGTAAGTCACCTTTTGCTCTTCCGCAATTTTACGGTCGGTTAAGGTTTTCATTAACGATTCTGGCGGAACAATGTCACCGATTAGTGTATCAACCGCATTTACATTATACTCATCAAGCACTTTACGGATATGTTCCTTTGCCGATTCCTGGCGCTCTTTACGTGTACTCAGGAAAGCAATCACATCACTGCCCTGTGCCGAGTTACGGAAATAGTTACCAATTGTAGGCTCTAAAACCTGCGAAACCAGGTTCACCATATTACCAAAACGGGCAATTACTTTAGGGGCTTCTGTAGTTGGTACGTGGATAATCTGCGCAACATCTAAATTAAAGGGGAAACCATCTTTAGAACGTACGGTAATAGTTGAGAGATTTTTGTCCAGGTTGTGCGCCTCACTACGTGCCGATGCCCAGTTTAATACCAAATTGGTTGTGGGTACCAGCTCTACCTTCATAATGTATTTGTTAATCGGATATTTACCCGGACCAAGCGGCTCCAGCCAAACACCTTTTGAGCCTTTGCCAACAATGTTACCATGTTTAAAGTCTGCACCGGTTAAGTCGTTACCATCTGTACCAATAAAGGAGATCACAACGCCAACATAACCGATTGCAATTTCGGTCATCGGGATTTCCTCCAACTGGATTGCCCATGGATTAAGGTTGTAAGATCCTGCCAGGATTACCTGAGGCTGCAACCCACGGTTACCGCCTTGTTTTATAAAGGCATCAAAATCCTGAAAATTGTTGTGGCCATCAACAAGCTTGCCCGCAATCTGATTGGCCTCAATCGGTAAACCGTCCAGAGTGGTTACAATGCCCACCATGCTTTCCTGAATGCGGATCATTTCGGTAACCGAAACCTGGAACAACATCGTATTGATACGATAGGAACCTGAGGTAATATAAGAGGTTTGCCGGCCTCGCTGACCACCATTATCAAGAAATTTCACGGCATCCTGAAAATTATCAGATTCTACCCGCTGCCCGAGGATATTTCCAGTCGGGATTTCCGAACCATCTTTGGCCATAATCAGTCCGATTTTTCCTTCAGGAATGATGGTAAACTGTTCCATGGTTACGCTGTACTGCCAGAACCACATTCCGAAATACAATCCTGGCGCAAGTGTTTTTCCCTGGAAACCAGCTTCTCCTTTAACCGCGATGATGCGGCCATCGGGCAGCTCCCGGTCGGAACCGAAGAGCACGAATTTTTTGGTAATCAAGCCGATCCTGTCTTCAGGTACGATGACCATCCCGAATAGGAAACGTAAAATATATTTGTATAAAACGATGCACAACAGTGCCACTAAAACCCACCAGTAATTAGAAATGAGCGCTTCCATAATGTTTTGTATTTTTCTATTTTTTTAACCTGATAAACCATTTATCAAGCACGATATAGATATCAAACGGCGTGCTTTGTTACCATTTTTAACACTTATTTTTAAACTATTTTTTATTGGCTTTAAGGCTTCAAAGATGACTCAGGATCGATTTTCGCAAGAGTACCATCTGCAGATGACATTTCCAGGAATACCCTGTCTCAACTCTTATAAACCATAAAAACTAACGTTTTAGGTTTTATTGAATACTTGGGGGAATTTTAAATGTATAATTAACAATTACTATAGAAAAGCTGTCCTTTTTTAGACCTATACAATTGACCGAATTGGGATACACCAATGAATCAGTTTTAGTGATTTATTTAAATACAAGTGACCTGAGATAATGTGTTCCCAAAAAAGAGCAGAACCCAGGTTAACTAAACCCGATTGCAAGAATGCCCACGATTTTTCATCGGGGCAGAAGAAAAAGCGGGACCGGAACCAACCTAAAAATACAGGAACCTGCTTTTCAAATGATTTTAACGAAAAAGATACGAAAATCACAATTTTTACACGCCAATCTCTTCTCTATACTCCTGTTGTAATTCGAATAAACATTTGGCACACAGACAGCCATCATACAGTTCGGAGATATACTGTACTTCGTTAATACTAAGCTGCACCACACTACACTGGCACTTGGTATATGAATTTGCCTTGCACTCAATAGCACTGTTACATCGCTCGCAAGGAATGATTTCGTGTTTGCTATGTTTCAAGGTTGAAGGCATAAGGGGTAAGGTTTAACCTATTATGATACAAAAGTAAGGACAAAAAATAAGGTTTTGAGCGTTTGCCCAAAACCTTACGATATTATTAGATTCTTAAAAGCCCACTTTAGGGGATTTAGGGGTTTATCCAGAGCAGCTGATACAGCCTTCTTCCATTGAACAAACTGGTCCGTCAACGATTTCTTCAGCCACCTGATCTTGTGTCATTTCAGCAGGAATAACTGCTTCAATTGCTTTACCACCTTGGTTTTCTACTGTAAATTTAACCGCTTGCGAAGCTGCTTGTGTACGTAGGTAATACATACCAGTTTTTAAACCTTTCTCCCATGCGTAAAAGTGCATTGAAGTTAATTTTGATGTATTTGGTGCATTTACGAACAAGTTTAACGATTGCGATTGACAGATATAAGCACCGCGGTCGGCAGCCATATCGATGATGTTACGCATCTTGATTTCCCAAACGGTTTTGTACAATTCTTTAATATAATCAGGAATCGTATCAATAGCCTGGATTGAACCGTTAGCCAATATGATCTGATTTTTCATATCGTTATTCCACAAACCTAACGCTACTAAATCTTTCAATAAGTGTTTGTTTACCACTACGAACTCTCCACTTAATACACGACGGGTGTAAATATTTGAAGTATATGGCTCGAAACATTCGTTGTTACCCAAAATCTGTGAAGTAGAAGCAGTCGGCATTGGTGCAACCAATAATGAGTTGTACACACCATCTTTAACTACTTTTTTGCGTAATGCATCCCAATCCCAACGACCGCTATCTGGTGTTACATTCCATAAATCGAACTGGAATTTACCTTTCGATAACGGAGAACCTTTAAAAGTTTGGTAAGGACCATTTTTCACAGCTAAATCGTGTGAAGCCGTCATTGAAGCGAAATAAATCGTTTCGAAAATGTCTTTGTTTAACCGTTTAGCCTCATCACTTTCGAAAGGTAAACGCATTAAGATAAAGGCATCAGCCAAACCTTGTACACCTAAACCAACCGGACGGTGACGCATGTTTGAATTTTCTGCTTCCTGTACAGGATAATAGTTATGATCGATGATTTTGTTCAGGTTTAAAGTAGCCTGATAAGTTACATCGTATAATTTTTGGTGATCGAAAGCACCGTTGATTACAAAACGAGGCAAAGCCAAAGAAGCTAAGTTACAAACAGCAACTTCATCTTTAGAAGTGTACTCGATAATTTCGGTACATAGGTTAGAACTTTTAATGGTTCCTAAATTCTGCTGATTAGATTTACTGTTTGCAGCATCTTTAAACAACATGTAAGGGGTACCGGTTTCGATCTGCGAATCTAAGATTGCAAACCAAAGTTCCTGAGCTTTAATGGTTTTACGACCACGGTTTTCAGCTTCATATTTAGTATATAAATCTTCGAATTCCTTACCGAAACAATCTGCTAAACCTGGTGCTTCGTGCGGGCAGAATAACGTCCATTCGCCATTATCTTTAACACGTTGCATAAACAAATCGTTAATCCAAAGGGCATAGAACAAATCGCGCGCACGCATTTCTTCTTTACCGTGGTTTTTACGTAAGTCTAAGAATTCGAAAACATCAGCATGCCAAGGCTCTAGATAGATTGCGAAAGCACCTTTACGTTTACCTCCACCCTGATCTACATAACGGGCAGTATCGTTAAATACACGTAACATTGGGATGATACCGTTACTTGTACCGTTTGTACCACCAATGTACGAACCTGTTGCACGGATATTGTGGATGCTTAAACCAATACCACCAGCACTTTGCGAAATTTTAGCGGTTTGTTTTAATGTATCGTAGATACCTTCAATACTGTCATCCTGCATGGTTAACAAGAAACATGAAGACATTTGAGGTTTTGGTGTAGCGGCATTGAACAAAGTTGGTGTAGCATGTGTAAACCAACGCTCGCTCATTAAGTTATAGGTTTTGATAGCACTTTCGATATCTTCTTTGTGGATACCAACGGAAACACGCATAAACAAATGTTGCGGGCGCTCTACAATCTGACCGTTAACTTTTAAAAGGTAAGATTTTTCTAACGTTTTGAAACCGAAATAATCGAAACCGAAATCGCGATCGTAAATGATGGAACTATCTAAAATATCCTTGTTTTTTTCTATAATCTCAAAAACATCATCAGCAATAAGCGGAGCCGCTTTCTGTGCTTTCGGGTCGAAATATTCGTACAACATTTTCATCGTACCCGAGAATGATTTAGTGGTGTTTTTATGCAGGTTCGAAACCGCTATACGCGATGCCAGCAGCGCATAATCAGGGTGCTTTGTAGTTAACGATGCAGCCGTTTCTGCAGCAAGGTTATCAAGCTCTGATGTAGTAACCCCATCATATAAACCTTCGATTACCTTTTTGGCCACATCGATCGGGTCTACAAGGTCTGAATTTAAACTATAGCACAACTTTTGAATGCGGGCTGTGATTTTGTCAAATTGCACCGCTTCTTTGCGGCCATCTCTTTTTAGTACGAACATATTTTATGAGATTTTTTAGTTAATATTTACTAGCGAGTCTTAAGTATCAAGACTTAATGATCACTTTATATTTTGTTATTATTAGTATCAAGTAATGAGTATCAGGTATCAAGATTAAAACCTTCCGCCTTCTACCTTTAACCCTCTACCTTAAAAGTCTTCGTCTAATGAAAACGCTTGTTTATTATTATCAGCAGAGGTTAATACACCACTTTTCTGATAATCGCCTACACGTTTTTCGAAGAAGTTGGTTTTACCCTGTAATGAAATCATTTCCATAAAATCGAATGGATTAGTTGCATGGTAGATTTTTTTGTAACCAAGCTCCTGTAACCATCTGTCGGCTACAAATTCGATATACTGGCTCATTAATTTTGCATTCATACCAATCAAAGCAACCGGTAAGGCATCAGTAATAAATTCTTTTTCAATTTCTACCGCATCGCTGATGATGCCATGCACCTGTTCTTCGCTGAGCTTATTGCTCAACATGCTGTATAATAAACACGCAAATTCGCAGTGTGAACCTTCGTCTCTTGAGATCAGCTCATTACTGAAAGTTAATCCAGGCATTAAGCCACGTTTCTTTAACCAAAAAATAGAGCAGAAACTTCCGCTGAAGAAAATACCTTCAACTGCAGCAAATGCCACTAAACGTTCGGCAAAAGTTCCGTTTTCGATCCAGCGTAAAGCCCATTCTGCTTTTCTTTTTACCGCAGGTACGGTATCAATAGCATGGAACAAACGGTCTTTTTCTTCAGGATCTTTAATATAAGTATCGATTAACAGGGCATAGGTTTCAGCATGGATGTTTTCCATCATAATCTGGAAACCGTAAAAACAACGTGCTTCCGGCAATTGAACCTCACTCATGAAGTTTACAGCAAGATTTTCGTTTACGATACCATCACTAGCAGAAAAGAAAGCAAGGATGTGCGAAATGAAATGTCTTTCGCCATCATTTAAATTGTCCCAGTGTTTCTGGTCGTCAGAAAGATCAATCTCTTCTGCTGTCCAAAAACTAGCTTCGGTCTTTTTATACATTTCCCAGATTGCCGGATACTTAATAGGCAAAAGCACAAATCTGTCTTTGTTTTCTTGTAGTAATAATTCCTGTTCCATACGCTGATATTTTTAATTCTATTTTAACAGAGCCGACGAAGACACGCATTCATCAATTTTATATGATGATTGTAAAGTCTTTTATCAAAACGCTGTTGTGAAAGTGCTAACCCTATTACCTGACAAACAACTGAGATTTTAGTTAGGAAAATTTAAAATTGTAACCAGAGCGATGTACGTCTAAATTACTAAAAACTAAGCTTTTATATTTGTTTTCAAGCGCAAGAAGTTAAAGAACTTTGTTATAACAAATATATATACCGTGGCCCTTTTTTGTGAACCAAAGTTGTTAACACCTCACCCAATTGATGGGGAAAAACGATCAGTCAAATATCATTTTCAAGCGAAAAAAAAGCTAATCGTTTCTTTTCAAGGGTTTAGCAAACCAAAATGAGTGTTAATAACTTAAATTTGAGGAGTATTTTAAGCCTTAAAAAGAGCTAAAAGGAGTATTATTCAACTGTATAACTGAGGCTTACTTTCGCTATACCTTTGCTATAGATACCAATCTGTTTGGCAGCACGTTCAGACAAATCTATGGCCAATCTTTTCGAGAAAGGACCACGGTCATTTACCTTTACTACTACCGATTTTCCATTATCAGGATTGGTTACTGTAATCATGGTACCGAATGGAAGCGTGCGGTGGGCAGCCGTTAGCTTTTTTGCCCGGTATTTGGCGCCACTGGTGGTGCGGCGGCCTTCAAATTTTCTGTGATAATAAGTAGCGAGAACTGTTTTTTTGATACTATCAGGTTCGTTTGATGAACCAGAATCTTGTGCTTTACCTTGTAAAAACAGGAAACAAAAACTTAATAACAGCAGATACTTCATAGGCTAAATTTTCTTTATCGAGCCTGCAAATATAAGCATTTAGTTTATAATCAATAATTTGTGGAAAAACAGCCTGGTTTTGTGCATCAAAAAAGGCGTACAGCTTGTCGCCGTACGCCTCTACCTAACCCTTCTACATCCACCTTATTTTTGATCCGGCACAAAATTCGGGTTAATGGACTATAATCAATTTAATACATTCCAATGCTATTTTCATATTGACTACCTGTTCCACTACTGATATTGACATTGGTAAAACTTGCATAAGTCCCTTCAATAGCACTTCTACTACCTATGTATATTCTACGTGAATTAGGTGCATTTATAACGCTGATATAGACGCTATAAATCCCTCCAGGCAATACCAATGAGGAAGAGCCAGGGTTGCATTGAAAAGATTTTTGGTATCCGTCGCTTCTTGAAAAACTCACCCCGAAACTATCCGAGGTCGAATTGCTGAACGTAACCGTTACGTTGGGGGCACAAAGACCATTAGCATTTGCATACGCCTGTCCGTTAGCGTCAGCATATGCTTGAGCTTGGGCATCAGCATCTTCCTGAGAGATAATTGAACTGACTGTTTTAGCCGGAACTCGGTAATTTACCCCGTATGTAGTTGTATTTGCCGGGCAATTATTCCTTGTAAACCATTTATTAAAATCAGTATTGTAATATACCTTATTACATGTACCATTTGCATTGGCATAAGTTTGCCCATTACCTCCATGCACATCACTCCAAGCTTGTGCATCGGCATCTTCCTGAGAGATTATAGAGCTATACTTACCAGCAGGAATGGTATAAGTTACAGGGGGACCAGGTGTGTAAGGACCTTCCCCAGGAATAACTGGACAAGTATTTATAAAACTACCAGACTGTGAAATGCTTAAAAAAGGAGGTTTAAATTGATAAGCATAATTTTTTACGCCATTTCCATTCTGATCTTTAATATTTATAAGACGGGAAAACTCATCATATTCAAAATAGCTGGCGTTCCCCTTAACATCTACAGTATTTTCTATATTATTCGTCTTGTTATAATTGGCAACTGTCATTTGCACACCTTGCGGGCTAAGGGCTACCTGATCAATTAAATTATTGTTGGTATTAATACTTACTGAACTAATACCGTTTAAATCCCACTTGTATAAACTCCAATTACTATTAATGGGTGTACTTATGTTATTTACGGTTATCGTACCATTTCCTTTTGCCCATAAACTCACAATGTAATTTCCTAATAATAAATTATCCTTACTTATAGATCCGTTATAACTTTTTGACCCCGATTTACTTGATGAGGATGAAACGCCACTTGAGACATAAGTCCAATTACCTAAATCATCGGTCTCAAATCCAGTATAGGCAATTGAGCTAAACAATGCATTATCTGCTTTTGCTAAAACATTCCCTGATTTATCTAAAATAACAGCTGTTTTTATACCTCCCTGGTTTTCAAACTCGACAAGCCTACTCTTATCATCATAAATGTTAAATGTTAAAACCCGTTTAAAATTATAATTGGGAGGTAATAAAACAGAATTTGAAAATGTAGTGCCTGCCGCTCCCAATAAGGGTAGTGCAAGACGAGCTGTATAAGCTTTTAAAGGCCTAACCGTACCAACATTTAGTATTTGATATTCTATTAAATCTGCTTGTGTTAAATAATTACTAGAAGCTTTATTTAACCATGTTTCAGTTAGTATGGGCTTATTAATTATATTATTGTCAATCAGTTTAGTTGTAAATGAGGAAGCACCAAGATTATAGTCAAAAGGATAATAAAAATATTTTTTTACCATATCACCATTGGAGTTTGGCTTCGAGGATGTTCTAAGAAGAAAATAATTTGCATCATATGTATTGTATGTTGACTGTAATTGAGGAACGGTTGAGCCTGCAATAGATGGGTAATTATACTCATGAGTGGTCTTTAATTCCGCTCTTCCTATAATTGGATAATAATTTCTAAATTTATAAATGTACCTAAGTAAATTTGGGTCAGGACTTCCATTTTGTAACCAAACATGTACTTCTCCAACCGAAGATATGGCTAATGATCTATAATTATCATCAATCTTTTGCTGCTGGAATATATCATATTCATTTATAGTTTGCTTCACAATGGCACCTAACGAAGAAAAATAAGTTGTTTTTAAAGGCAATCCAATAGCCCAATAGGGTCTATCAACTGGACGATAAGGATGGTAATCTTGCGGAGACCAAAGCGTTGTATAACTCAAATCAGAATATTCGTAAACAATTTTACCATTACTTTTATTACCATTCTGAAGTAGTTCTTCTACCCTACGGTAGCCTGCAAAACTGCCGTTAATGCTGGATAAGGGATTAACTGGATAGGCATAAGAAGTTGTAGTGGTATAATATACATGTGGATTAGAAGGCCACCCGCCGTCATCGTAATAAGTATTTTGAACAAAAGTAAATTCTGGTTGTTCGCCCAAAAAACCCGAAGATAATCCATCGGTTTCTATATACCGATATTCTTTTATCATATCGTTTTGTGCATTTATTCCATCGTGCAGTATCCGTTTTTTTATGCGTAACCCGGCTACAATAATTTTATTGTTTGTACCTTGTTTATCATTTAGCTCATATTCAAATTCTTCAGATCCCCCAGTTGGGTAGACAATTTTCTTTATTAATCCTAATTTTGCATAATTTAAATCTGGATTTCTATCGGCTGGTGGTCCAAATACGGTTGAGACCAGATAAGGATGGGCATTATTTTTACCATTATAATAACCCCAAAAATCATATCCATTCGGCACAGATTCCTCATTTAAGTTTTGATCTAAAAAATAATCAAACGCATACATGGTTTGGCTATGGTTAGCCCCAATAAGATTAATATGATTTAAATAATTATTTGCATTTGCAGAAAATATATTATCATTTTTTGTTTCGCGCACAGTATTGGTATAATAAGATTTATTGCTTCTCCAAGTCTTATACGTCATATTATATGACCTAACCATTGTTTGCTCAGAATTAATGATTTCAATTGACTTCAAAAGGGGAACATTAGTCGGATAAGGATCGCTATCATCCAAGAAATATTTGAAATTGATCTTGCTCTGATCTGAAAAAACAATACGCTTAATATTCGCCCCCAATACTCCTACTCCACCAACACTTGGATAATCATCTAATGGTATATCAGATCTTCTTACATATACGCTATTTAACGGTGCGCCAGCAACAAGTCCCCCTCGCCTTATATATTCGTATGTTATACTTTCTTCGCCAAAAGGGGCTTCCATTTTAGTGAGTAGCCACGATGTTGGATATTGCTTATTTTGAGCCTCCCACTCCATGTTTGAAGAATTAGGGCTTGTTACTTCAGTCTGGTTAAAAGAATACTTAATACCTGCTTCATCAATGATCAGGAACGAACCCAATTTAAATTCAGGTATTGCACTATTGGTAAAATCAGGAATAATTTTCACTTTACTATCAGTTACTATAATTACCTGCTTGTCTTTGCCAATATAAAATTTGCCCGATTTTCCGGGAATATTAAACTCAAACACATCATGTTCCGAATCTCCATACCCTAAGGCCTGATTAGATACTGGGTCATTTAAGGGTATTCTTGTAACTCCATCAGGCTTATAACTTACACTATTATATAATAGACCATTAAATTTCGTGTTTACTGATCCATTATATGGTGTATTAGATTGGAAATCGTCCGGAACGCCCCTTGTATGCCTAATAATAGTCCCACCTGTATGAAGTAACCATCCTTTACCCATTGTTGAACTTCCTGTACCTGCTTTTAATCCACCACCTCCTGTATAAGTAAGCGCCATATTAAAATTCAAAACAGACATCTTTTTCTCATACAAAGGCAAATTAATACTTGCCATGCCCGTAAAATTATTCATCGGGATATTATCAATTTTGCTAAACGCAAAAGCCGTGGGGGATTGTATACTTAAATTACGGGTGTACTCTTCTTTCTTGTCTTGAGCATTAAGATTCCCCTTTATCAATATGATGAAAAATAATGCTAGTATTAAACGATAGCAGATATTTGTTTTTAAAGTAGGCGAGAGAGTCTTTATCATGGTTAAAATATTGTGGTTATTCTGTTATAATCGTTATTATTTTTTTATTGATATATCCTTAAGCTTAATCGAGCATCTTTAACATTGGATGAAAATTAATACTTTAAATACATCATCCAAATTATTCTGATGATTTTTCTATGCTTACGCTAAAACCGGTATGAGCCATTCCTCACATCTCACAATGAGAATAATGGCTCAGGAAGACTTATATCTTCAATATCAGGAATTATTGAAAACTCTATTCTATCTACCCTACTCTTCAGCATTCCGGCCAATTCTAGACTAGGATCATTATCAAAAGGAAAACATTTCTCAATACCCTCTCCCTTTTCGATCGCGTCAATCCAATCTCTGGATAAATTAACATACACCTCCAAAACCTCTCGGGTGGATTTTGGCCCATAAACATCCATATACATAGATGGTACGTCTCCTACAACAACCCATATAAAGTTATCTTCAGGGCTACTTGCATTTTCAATTTCAAAAAGAAAAATGCATAGAATTTTACCGAAATTGAGGTATAAATTACAGTCTATAATTCGTTCACACCATCGAAATTTATTCAAATAGTTACTAGCATATTCCTTTTGCTGAAGAACTTCATCAATAAACTCTAACTTCTTACCTAACCGATTTATATTGATTGGATATTTCATAATCTATTTCTTTTTTTTACCCATTTTACCCCATTTTGCGAAATCTCCATTTTCTCTGTGGTGATTTCTATGATCTGCTGCAGGCAAAGGGACTATGTTGGGATAACCATCAAGCCCTCCTTCAGATAATGGTATCGGATGGTGTGCATGCTGATTCTTTGTCGAATCTCCAGGCTCTTTAGGCCAAGGTTTACCTTCCCCTTCTTCCCAATCTTTTCTGTGCTGCTTAGCTTTCTTTTTTCGTGGTGTAGCAGCATTATCTACTGTATAATTATCAGCTGTGTTATACTGGTTTGGTATATGAATATCTTCACCATGAAGTGGGTATTCTTTAAAATACTCAAATGCGAACCAGGTTACTAATGCAGCACCTGCTGGTGCTATCAGTTCACCTAATTCTGGATTTGAACTTAATGTCAATACCCCTGCAGCCAGTCCGGCCTTAGCATTCTCCTCTCCCCTCGCTTTTGCGGCAGTTCCACTACTATTGTAAAATACTTGAACCAATAACTTTTCTCCACCACTCATCATACGGAAAGCTTCATTGTCGCTCCCATCACCATCTTGATATCTGACCGTCCCCCCATTTTCCATAGCTCTCTGTAATGCTATAAAATAATCTTTAGCTTCTTGGTCATTATCGGAAGTCCATCCTGTTGTCGTTTGCGTCCACATCCCATTGGGATCAATGTTCACTATCGGATTGTTTAATCCATAATTATATGGAGACAAATTATCATAATGGCTCGCGTATGGATCCACAACGTTCCATCTTCCAATAACTGGATCATAGAACCTTGCTCCATAATCATACTGCTCTAGCTCCTCTTGTAGTTCCTTTCCATTGTAAAGATATTTATTTGTATTCGAATTTGGAGATCCTGTTTTCCTTAATCCAAAGGCATAGTAATCATCTCGCTGAATTACTTCCAGTCCATATGGTGGCAAAGGACTTAGCTTAAAAGTAGCCCTTACATTGCCCAAATGGTCGCCCAGATTATATTCATAACTGTATGTACCGCCACTATTCCTTGCAATGCCTTCTTCGGTATGGATAATATCAATAGTGGTGCCATCTGGCTTGTATTCTATCCCGTTAATATAATTCCTTACCGTACCATTGCTATTTTTAGCCAGTTTGTTACCTGTAGCATCGTAAGTGTATGATAGGTTAACAGCTGTACTTGTGGTACGCACTGCCGTTGCCGGGAGGTTAAGGTAATTATAGGTCAAACTGATTCCGCTCAATCCATCCTTGGTTGCATTACCGTTGGCATCGTACTCATAATTTTGTGTGGTTAAACCACTTACGCTCTGCAACCTGTTGCTGTTCCCTGAATTGTAATAATTATATACTTTGGCACCGGCACCATCACGGTTAAGGCTCACGATATTGCCCATTACATCATAGGTTAATGCTTCACTCATAGATACCCCGGCCACCGTGGCCGCTGTTCCCAATCGGTTCAGTTTGTCGTAACCATAGTTAAAGATGTTCGCCGTTGGGTTGGCCGTATTATTCCAGGCCCAGTATTGTTTGGTAATATTACCGTTATAGCCCTGTGCAGCACCGTCTTCATAATCAAGCTTCATACTGAACTGATCGGATATACTGTTTTTCATCCAGCCACGCTCGTTATAGGCAAAAGTAGTAGCCTGGGTATCGTTATGCAGGTTCTTTTTGGCCAGTTGCCCGATCTCGTTATATTCCAGATGGTTCAATGCCACCTCGCCCTGGTTGTTGATGTTCTCAAAACTGGCAATTTTACGGCCCATGTGGTCGTATTCGAAACGGTTGGCTATCGTTGTAGTTGAACTACCTGCCGTATGCGTACGGGTACTCGCAGTAAGCTCACCGCTAAAGTTGTAGGTATTGTCCACTACATCGGTACCGTTCAGGTGGTGATTGCTCCTGCTCTGTACCACACGCCCTTCAAGGTCGTAATAGTTTACCGTAAGCAGCATCGTTCCGCTACCCAGGTTCTTTACCTTGCTACCTGTTAGCAGATCTTTGGTGCGTTCTTTAAGTGCCTGCCCCCCTGTAGGCGGGCCAAAGCTATTGCCTGGAAAATCGTAATCATCGTAATAATTCAGCACATAATAGTCGCTGATACCTCCCTGTGGGATCGCATCATTACTATAACCGGTCTGTATATTTGCAACATCACGCTTTTCGTAGGCAGCAGTTGCGTCTGCGATCCCCTGAAAAATAGATCTATAATTGGTGACTGACTGTCCATTATGCAGATCGTCAATATATCGCCCATTCATCACAGGCCTTCCAAAGGCATCATATTTGGTAAAATTCCATTCCTGTGGGCTTTTGCCACGCTGGTTGGCATCCTGGCTCATTACCACCTGATCGAGTTTATTGTATACCATAAACTCCCAGCCCTTCCCGGGAATCTTTTTCTCTACCAGTCTTTTGTTGCTATCATAATGGTAGCCATAGATAAACTGATCGAACACCGGCTGTGTTTCATCAAAACTGTTTAATGTTGCCTGTCCGTTCTCGTTCACCGCAGGGGGAAGCACATAACGCAGGTTGCCAAGGTCATCATAAACATAGTAGGTAGACAGGCTTTTGGTATTGGTTTCCCAGATCCGTTTCAGCACTACCCGCCCTTCAAAGTCCTTGAACTCATCTGTAGTACCGGCTTTCAGGTCTCCTGGAATCCAGTTTTCGTCCCTGCTAGTGGTTTTGTACAGTTTCACCGGCTGGTAAACACTTGCTTCCGCACCATTATTGGTACTGTTAATTGCCCACAGCTTCACCTCATTTTCAAGGTTTGAGCTATATTCTTCCTTAACGGTATGTCCACCACTAATCTGCCATGCTTCACCGGGTGCGCCCTGTTGTTGTACACGGTTAAGGGGTGAGGCTTCAAACACGGTTTCTGCAAATGGAAAGGCTGTGGCCTTTATTCCGGCTGTTGGAGCATTATAAAAACTGGCCTGTTCGCTAATTGCTGCATCACGAAAACTCCCTATAGTGCCTGTCTGCGCTGCATAAGGTTGATACCTGAATTTTTCACGTCCAAAAACATCGTAGGTAATGGGTTGTACAATATCCTTAAATCCAGGACTACCCTGTACCTGAATGGTCTGTAATGGCCTGCCCAAACCATCAAAATACTGGATGGTTTGGTTTTCATCGCATACGTTACGGTTGTTGTTAATGGTAGCTTCTGTAACTCCGGGCTGTTTAAAAGTACGGGTAAGAATAAAGTTCAGGTTGGTACTTGGCGTTGAGGCCAGGGGCTGACAGTTGATATAGCTTAGTCCTGTGGTGAAAATACGTACAGGCCCGGTGGTATGGAAACCGTCGGTCAGCGTTACGCTCAACGGTGCGCTGATCTCGCTTTCCCCGTTATAAACCGAGACAACCTTTTGGGCAGAAGAGCGGTTGCAGAGCAATAACAGTGCTGCAGCACAGAAATATATTAGATGTTGTTTCATGGAGGCGTTAATTTTTTATATGGTAATCTGTCTGTTTTTAATATTGCTGTTCTAATCTTTTACTTCTTTCAGCCTTTGGAAACTGTTATATTTATAGTAAGCGGCCTGCCCTATTGCATCGGCCTGACTCATTATCCCAATTAACAGTTTATGCTGTAAGTAGCGGTCTGTACATAATTTAATAATTCAACTTCATAGAATATTACAATTTTTAATATTTTTTTATATTATATTAATTTTCACTATTGAGGCGCTAATTTTTTTCCACATACAGAAAAGCAGTCCCATTTTCACATTTTAATTTCACCAGAAATAAAAATGTGACGGTTAAATATAAACATTTTCGTTCAGCCAATATTCAAACAAATAATATATTTTTCTTTTGAGATGCTAATTCTACCGATTAGCGCCAAAATGGAACCTAAACTACTATTATATAAAATTTTCTGACATAAACACAATTGAAAAAATTAATCAACCTTGAACATTGGATAAAAAAAGGCGTACAGCTTGTCGCCGTACGCCTCTACCTAACCCTTCTACATCCACCTTATTTTTGATCCGGCACAAAATTCATTGAGATGGAATTTACACAATGACGGGTGTCTTTATTGGTAAATCCTTCTCCTAAAAATACGTGACCAAGATGCGCGCCGCAATTGGCACAAACTATTTCTGTACGGGAACCATCTGCATCAGGAATACGCTTTACCGCTCCTTTAATTTCGTCATCAAAAGCAGGCCATCCGCAATGTGCATCAAACTTACTTTCTGAACGGTATAAGGCCGCGTTACAACGTTTACAGGTATAAGTTCCTTTATCTGTTGTGTGTTCGTATTTGCCTGTGCCAGGGTATTCTGTACCTTTATTTACAATTACTCTTTCTTCTTCGGGTGTTAATGGATTCCAGTTCATTTTCTTCTTTGGTATGATTTGTTCTGTTTCCTTCGATTGTTTTACCTCTTTCTTATCTTGCTTTTGGGCGCAAGCTGAAAGACCTGTTATTAAAACAACAGCAGAAAGCAAAAATAGTTTATTTAACATCGTTTTCATATCTCAATATACGCTATAGATTCTGTTTTGGTTTGCTGGTTTGAGAGAATCACATTCTATTTACAGAATAATGATAAATGTGTCTTTCTAGTTTGGAGTTGACAGTTGGGAGTTTTCAGTTTTAGGTGCAGAAACCCAATCATTGACCAAGTTTTGATAGCATGTTCTTTCTCTGCAGAGGAAAAAGAGAGGCTAGTAGTTTTAACTCTATAATTAGGGCTCAGCCAAGGCATTAAGATTCCCGCATGCGCGGGAATGACGGCATAAGTGGGAAATGGTAACACACTAACTTGGTGTGCTTTGCGCCTTAGTGGTCGAACGTATTCTTCGCAAACTTTGCGGTAAAAAGAACAAAAAAAAGCGTTCCGAACTTAATCGAAACGCTTTTCTATAAAGAGATTTTTAAATCTTATTTTGCTAATTCTTCTGCCATTGCAGCGCCGATTTCAGCAGGACTTTCTACTACACGAATACCACACTCACGCATGATTTTCATTTTAGCCGCTGCAGTATCATCGGCACCACCAACAATAGCACCAGCGTGGCCCATTCTACGTCCTGGAGGCGCAGTTTGACCAGCGATGAAACCAACAACTGGTTTAGTACCATGTTCTTTGATCCAACGGGCAGCTTCTGCTTCCATTCCACCACCAATTTCACCAATCATGATGATACCATGAGTTTCAGGATCGTTCATTAATAATTTAACTGCTTCTACAGTTGGTGTTCCGATAATTGGGTCACCACCGATACCGATAGCTGTTGTAATACCTAAACCAGCTTTAACAACCTGATCTACCGCCTCATAAGTTAAAGTTCCCGATTTAGAAACCACACCTACATGACCTTTTTTGAAGATAAAACCTGGCATGATACCAATTTTAGCTTCATCAGCAGTAATTACACCCGGGCAGTTAGGGCCGATAAGCGTAACATCGCGATCAGCAATATATTCTTTAACCTGAATCATATCCTTAGTTGGGATACCTTCAGTAATACAAACAATAACTTTAATACCACCTTCGGCAGCTTCCATAATTGCATCAGCAGCAAAAGCTGGTGGCACAAAAATAATAGATACATTTGCACCCGTTTGATCAACGGCATCTTTAACAGTATTAAAAACAGGCTTATCTAAATGCAATTGCCCACCTTTGCCAGGCGTTACACCACCAACTACGTTTGTACCATAGGCCAGCATCTGCTCAGCGTGGTAAGTTCCTTCGTTTCCGGTAAAACCCTGAACGATAACCTTAGAATCTTTATTTACTAAAACGCTCATGTATCAATATTTTTTTTGTGCAAAGCTAATATTATTGAACTGGAATTCAAATCTAAAACCATATTATTTAGTCCGTTTTTTCAGGAAAATGTAAGGAAACGTTACTTTGGTGAAGAAAGACCAAAGCGGAAAGACTAAAGACTAAAGCGGAGAGACTAAAGTTAAAAGTACGAGGCGAGAATTAACCACTGTCATGCTGAGGTACGAAGCATCTGCAGCCGATGAAACAGATGCTTCGTACCTCAGCATGACAGCAAATTCAGGGTTGCTGCGACTAAAAGCATTCCATCTCCATTAACTGCTTGCTAGCAAGGGTTTAGATTTAAGCAATCAATACCTTTTAGCGCTATACCAAGAGCAAGCCTTTCGGTATAAACCCGACAGGAACGGCAGCCTCCGATTTTTTCTATCGGAGCTACAGTGGATGGCGGGGCAGAACCTGACCTAAGCACTATAAAACGTTCGTTTTCAAATTAAAATATCGACATTTAGGATTAGGAAATGAGCAGTTCTGCGCTTTTGGAGAGCTGCACTCCCGCTCTTCGTTCTTTCCGATGAAGAATCGGAACCACTTCGATCAGGTTTAAGAACAAAGTGCTGGTTCCTGTGGCAACATCCATGCAAAACGCCTAAATTTACTTTTGAAGCGGAAAGACTAAAGACCGAAGCAAAAAGCTAAATAATATAAAGATGAGAAAATCCATATTAATTTTAATCGTTATTACTGCAACCTTCATTTCAATTAAGGCCAGCGCTCAAAGCACCGATACCAGTAAATACATCCTTCAAAACGATATTGAAGTAGCCAAAGAAGAACCAGGAACACATAATGGTGGAGGTAAAACCATCGGCTTTAACTTTTTCGGGGAGGCGAAAAGCCTCAAAACAGCATTCCGCAAAAGGATTCTGAAGCCAGGCTCTTCCATTGGTTACCATTTGCAGAAGGAAGATGAGATTTATTATGTGATCAGTGGAAACGGAACCATGCAGATGAACGGAAAAACCTTTGCGGTTAAACCTGGTGATGCCATTTTAACCCGTCCGGGCAGTTCGCATGGTATTGCCCCAAATGCAGGTAATGATTTGACTATTCTGATTGTTTATGAAAAGAAATGATGATATTCGGTAAAAGCAGGATTAAGAGAAGATTGGTTTACAATTCTCAGTTGGCAGAGTTCTATACCAGGTCGTTTTATAGTTCCAGTAGGTAGTTGCTTATTGTGTGTATGTTTACTAAATCTGTCCTCAAAACACAGCAATTGCTGGCTCATTTTATCTAAAGGATTGCAAATCCTTAGCTCTTGAATCGGGATTACAAATCCCGACTAACGAAGTAGCCAAAAAAAAGATACAAACTAAAAGCCGGACCAACTTTAATCATTAATCCGGCTTGCTTTACTATTTATCAAACTAAAGACTTTTGCCTTCAGCTTTGGGCTTATCTGTTTTTGGTTTAGTTTCAGTTTTCCATCCTTTTACCCACTCCGCCTGTGCAGCTTCATCATGGAAAGTCCAGGCTACAAAGCGGCTGATTTTTTGTCCCTGGCTCATTTGAACAGTGGTTACTTCAAAAGCATTTGCTTTAACCAATGTGCTATAGATACTTTTCAAATTGGCACTTTTTGATACCAATGATGTAAACCATAACACCTGATTTTTGATCTGCTCGCTCTGAATAATCATCTGCTCTACAAAAGCGCGCTCGCCACCAGGGCACCAAAGTTCGGCCTTATTCCCACCAAAGTTTAACACATGTTTTACTTCTTTTTCGTTACCACCCAGGTTACGCCATTTCTGACGGGTGCCCTGCTCGGCTTCTTTTAGTGAAGAATGAAATGGTGGATTGCAAACCACGGCATCGAAACGCTCTGTTCTACCCACAATCCCTCGGAAAATACCCAGTTTTGATGATTGCTGACGAATTTCTACAGCTCCCTGCAGGGGTTTATTGGCTTCGATAATACGTCTTGCCGAATCAACTGAAAGTGGATCTATTTCTGAACCTACAAAGCTCCAGCCATATTCCTGGTGACCGATAATCGGGTAAATACAGTTGGCACCGACGCCGATATCGAGTACATTAATTTTAGCGCCTTTTGGATTTTTTCCTTTATTACTCGATCCCAAAAGATCGGCTACATAATGGATATAATCTGCCCTGCCCGGAATAGGCGGACAAAGGAAATCCTGAGGAATATCCCATTGCTGGATATCATAAAAATATTTCAACAAAGCCTTATTTAGTGCTTTAACGGCATTTTGATCTGCAAAATCGATAGAATCGTCGTTATGTTCGTTTTTAAAAACGAAACGTCTTAATTCTTTTGAAGTTGCAATAAGTTGTTTGAAATTGTAACGCGAACGGTGTTTGTTGCGTGGGTGTAACTCGCTTTTTTCTTTGCGGTTATTTTGTTCTTCTTGAGCCAATGTGCTATGGATTAATTAAACAAGCTGTGTGCATGTTTCTACTGCAAAGATACATAAAAAAGGTTGAAGGCGTGAAGGTTGAGGGTAGAAGGGTTTCTAATGCACCTAAAAACATGGCTTTAATTACAACAGATCAAGAGAATCGTCATGCTGAATTTAGTTCAGCATCTTTCCTGCTATTAAGACCCTGAAATGAATCCGATAACTATCGGATCAGGAGAGACTTCGAGAGGATTACTCCAAACTAACCATTTGCTTTCGACTCCCTGAACGCCTTACGCCAAACGCTCGCCCCCAAACTAAACTTCCTCTTCTTTTTCTATCGTCACAGGTTGAATAGCCTTTAAATACTTCTGCTCATCAAACTGCTTTTCACTTTTAGCAATTACGATGGTAGCTACTCCGTTTCCGATTACGTTGGTAATGGCTCTGGCCTCGCTCATAAAACGATCTACACCGATTAATATGGAAATATGTTCAATCGGCATAATTTTCAAAGCAGTTAAAGTTGATACCAAAACGATAAAACCACTTCCGGTTACGCCCGCGGCACCTTTCGAAGTAACCATGAGCACGCCTAAAACCGTAATCTGCTGACCTAAGGATAAATCGACATGAAAGACCTGACAAAGAAATATAACGGCCATAGCGAGGTAAATTGCCGTTCCATCAAGATTAAAGGAATAACCTGTGGGAATAACCAAACCAACAACCGATTTATCGCAACCGATGGCTTCCATTTTCTGCATCATGCTTGGCAGGGCCGACTCAGAAGAAGAGGTACCGAGCACAATTAAAATTTCCTGTCGGATATACTTCAGGTATTGCCAAAGGCTAAATTTATAGTACCTGCAAATTCCATTTAAGACAATAAAAATGAACAGGATACAGGTTAAATAAACTGAGCCCATTAGTTTAGCCATACCCAATATGCTTTCTAAACCATGCGTACCAATGCTGAAGGCCATCCCTCCGAAAGCGCCAATCGGCGCTAAACGCATAATTACCTTCATGATTTTGAAGAGTACTTTCGATATTTTATCGAAGGCATTTAAAACGCTTGTTCCCTCTCCGCCCAATTTATTTAAACCATAACCGAAAAGGATTGCAAACAGCAAAATCTGTAAAATGTTTCCTTCAGCAAAAGCAGCAATCACATTATGCGGAATAATATGCAGAAAGAACTCTGTCCAGTTCATATCTTTAGCCTGCTCGGCATAGCCGGTAATTTTTGTGGCATCACCAGCTTTGGCTACCATTCCGGCACCGGGCTTTAAAACATTGGCGACCAATAAACCAATTGCAATAGCTACTGTGCTTACAACTTCGAAATATAACAGTGCTTTGCCACCTACCCGGCCTACCTTTTTCATATCGCCCATGTGTGCGATTCCTAAAACGATGGTAAAGAATATAATCGGGGCAATTAACATGCTGATCAGATTAATGAATCCCTGACTGATTAACTTAGCGGTTGGTGCAAAACCAGGAAAATAAGTACCAACACTAATCCCAATGATGATGGCAATTAAAACCTGAAAGGTTAAATTGGAGAATATTTTCTTTACAAATTCTATAAATGTCATCTTTATTTTTTTAGGTGTTTTGGCTTGCTATTGAATATTGAACAGCGTAATTTTAAAATAATTTTATTTATAAATACTGACTTCAATTTTCCCGTCGGCAGTAATTGCGCCTCTGTACATTCCCTCGGTATTAAAGGGCATAGTCATATTTCCTTTTTTATCTAATGCAATTAAACCACCGTCGCCACCCATTTTACCTACTTTATCTAAAGCAATTTTCGATGCCTCTGCAACAGATAATCCCTTATATTCCATTAAATCGGAAATCGTCTTGGCCACCACATTGCGGATATAAAACTCGCCCCAACCTGTACAGGAAATACCTGCTGTTTCATTATTGCAGTAAGTACCTGCCCCAATGATCGGTGCATCGCCCACCCGTCCGTATTTTTTGTTTGTCATACCTCCAGTTGAAGTTCCGGCAGCTAAGTTGCCTGCTTTATCTAACGCTACACAACCCACTGTACCAAATTTATAATCGTGATTTTTGATACCAAACAATTCTGATTTTTTACTTCCATGGTCTAACACCGCTTTGGTAGAGTCTTCTTTAATGGCATCTTGTAAACCATCCCAGCGTTCCTTAGTCCAGAAATATTTAGGATCAACGATTTCCAATCCGGCTTCTTTTGCAAATTGATCGGCACCTGCGCCAACCATCATTACGTGTTCTGATTTTTCCATCACGGCTCTGGCAGCAGAAATTGGATTTTTTATGGTAGTTACTCCTGCAACCGAGCCTGCCATTAAGGTTTTTCCATCCATTATGGCAGCATCAAGTTCATTTCTGCCATCATGCGTAAAAACAGCACCTTTACCGGCATTAAAACGAGGATCGTTTTCTAAAACATGAATGGTTGCTTCAACAGCATCAAGGCTTGATTTGCCTGCTTTAATTTCTGCATAACCCACATTTAATGCTTTTGTTAAGGCAGCAATATAAGCAGCCTCTTTTTCGGGACTCATATTTCTTTTGAGAATAGTGCCAGCACCACCATGAACCACCATTACGTATTTTTTCTGCTGTGCAGAAACCTGCAAAGCTAAAGCCGAAAACAAGAATAAGGCAAGTAATTTTAACCGTTTCATCTTCCTATTGGGTTTAAGAAGTTGTTAAATTAAGAAAATCCTTGAAAATAAATACGTTTAAACTTTAGCTATCCCTTTGGATGAGAACTGCAGATCGTAAAGCTTTTTATAGTAACCATTTAATTTTAACAGCTGCTGATGCGTGCCTTTTTCTTTAATCTCACCTTTATCGAGCACAATAATCTGATCGGCTTTTTGAATGGTGGATAAACGGTGGGCGATTACGATAGAAGTTCTACCTTCCATTAAATTATCAATGGCTTTCTGGATCAATAATTCGGTTTCGGTATCAACTGAAGAGGTAGCCTCATCTAAAACCAAAATAGCAGGATTGTGCACCAATGCACGGATAAAAGAAATCAACTGCGCCTGACCAGCCGAGAGCGTTGCCCCTCTTTCCATTACATTATACTGATAACCACCGGGTAAACGTTCGATAAAATCATGTGCACCAACTTTTTTGGCAGCATTTACTACTTCAGCGAGCGTAATTCCGGGATTATTGAGTGTGATGTTGTTTAAGATCGTATCAGAGAACAGGAAAACATCCTGAAGTACGGTTGCGATGTTACTTCTAAGGTAATCAAGGTCAAAATCTTCAATATGAATGCCATCAACAGTAATATCTCCCTTTTTCACCTCGTAAAAACGGTTCAGGATATTAATGGTAGAAGATTTACCTGCCCCGGTTGCACCAACTAAAGCAACGGTTTCGCCGGCCTTCACTTCGAATGTAAGGTCTTTCAATACATAGTTCTCGTCGTTATAGGCAAACCAAACTTTTTCGAACTTGATATTTCCATCTAATTTAGCTGGCTTTTGCGTTCCGGTATTTGGCGTGGTTTCATCAGTGTCTAAAACTTTAAAAACACGTTCGGCGCCCACCATTCCCATCTGCAGCGTATTAAACTTATCTGCCAATTGGCGGATTGGTGTAAATACCATACCCAGGTAAATAATAAACTGTGTAATGGTTCCAGGCGTTACATCCAGTGGTTTGGAAAGAATGCTTTTAGCGCCATACCATACCAACAAACCTAAAGACATAGCCGAAATTAACTCAACAACCGGAAAAAAGATAGAGTAATACCAGTTAGAACGGATATTGGCATCGCGGTAACGCTTATTAATGGCGTAAAATTTTCTGTACTCCTGTTTCTCTCTAGCAAAATATTGCACAATAGAAACACCTGTAATGTGTTCCTGCAAAAAGGTATTCAGGTTCGATACCTCATTCCTGATTTCCTGAAAGGCTACTTTAATCGCTTTCTGGAATTTCCGGGTAGCCATGATTAGCAACGGGATGGGCAATAGCACCACTAAACTCAACTCCCAGTCTGTGTATAACATTACGCATACAATTACCACCACCTGCAAACTGTCGCCGATCATGGAAATTAAACCTTCAGAAAAGATATCTGCAATGGTTTCCAGGTCTGAAACTGTTCTGGTGATTAATTGTCCGATAGGTGTTTTATCGAAGAATTTTAGGCGGAGTTTGGTAATGTGATTAAAAACATTGATCCGAAGATCGCGGATAACCGACTGGCCTAGTGTATTGGTTAAAAGCGTATGGTTATACTGGATCAAAGTCTGTAAAAGCAACATAAAGATCATCAGCATGGTCATATTTACCAAACCAGAATAATTGCCAGCTAAAATATAATGATCGAGGGTATACTTAATTAAAAACGGACGTACCGGAGAAATGGCCGCAAGCAGAATGGTTAAAATAACCGACCATACAAAAACGGCACGATAAGGCTTTACGTATTGAAAAATACGTTTCAGTAATCCGGTGTTATATACGTCGCCTGTAACTGCCATTTTGTTTAATTTTGAATGAGAGAATTTCGAATGATTGATTGCTAGAGATACTTTTTTTCATTCTCTCACTGAATCCTTCTCTCATTCAATCATTTTATATAATCGTATTCTATCTTCACTAAGTACAAACCGCATGCAGGTACCGATTGACCGGCCTTACTGCGGTTTTTACTTTCTATAATTGCTTTAAACTCCGTTAAATTTATTTCTTTTTTACCGATCTGCACTAAAGTACCCATAATTGCCCTTACCATATTGCGTAAGAAACGATCGGCCTGAATGGTAAAAACCAGTCCATCATCCTGTTGTTCGAAAACAGCTTTGGTTATTTTACAGTTATTGGTGAAAGTTTGCGTGTTAGACTTACTAAAACACGAAAAATCGGTATAATTTAATAAAAGTACCGCCGCCTCATTCATCGCGTCAACATCCAGTTTATCTTTAACCAACCATGACCGGTTAAGTTTGAAAGGATTTTTTTCAAAGTGAATGTAATACTTGTAAGCACGGGCGGTTGCATCAAAACGGGCATGGGCATCATCATGCACCGGAATAATTTGTTTTGCTGCAATTTGATAAGGCAGCATGGCATTGATTCCTGTAATGGCATTCAAGACCTTAAGCTCTTCTACATTTTCAACATCAAAATGGGCATAAAAATCAGTCGCATGTACCCCAGCGTCGGTTCTACCGCAACCCAAAGTTTCGATAGGCTGCCTAAAGAAAACAGACATCGCCTTATCTAACAATTCCTGAACGGTGATTGCATTAGGTTGTGTTTGCCAGCCATGGTACAAGCTGCCATCGTAAGCGATTTGGATGAAATACCTTTTTTTACTCAAAGCGATGCAAAAGTACAGTTTAACAGGCAAAGGGCAAAGTGCTATGACGGGAGTTTTGAGTTTGGAGTTCGGAGCAAACTTCGATCATAAACAGCAATTAATGCTTCTTATAAATCCCCGCTATTATTCTGAACTTTAATCTTTCTTTCTTTTCTCAAAAAAGGCTAGATTTGTTGCTATACATTTTACATTCATGATACAAAGAATACAATCGATCTGGTTTTTTTTAGCGGCTTTAACCTTAATTTTAATGTTATTTTTACCCATTGCAAGCAAAGAAATAGCGGGAACAGAATCAGCAGTATATTCGAGCGGTTTATTTCAGATTATTGCAGGAAAAGCAGGATCACCTTTTAAAATACTCTCCTTTTTACCCCTGTTAATTACCAATATTGCCATTGCTATTATCTGTTTTGTAAATATTTTCAACTTCAGAAAACGTAGCTTTCAGAAGCGTTTCGCAATTGTTTCGATTATATTAATTATCGGTTTTGCTTTCTGGTGCAGTGTTTATGCCCAAAAATTACCTGGTGGTATTGAAGGTGCAAGTTTTGGTGTTGGCGCCTATTTGCCTGCTCTAGCTATCTTATTTGTAGTATTGGGCATTTTCGGCATCAATAAAGATGAAAGATTAATCCGCTCGGCAGAAAGGCTGCGATAATTCTTTAATTTCAGCAAAAAAATCAGCTACCGAAGATGCAAATTAAGTTAAATCATGCCGTTTATGTTTTTTCGTTGGTTTTGATTTGCGGAATCTTATCTTGCAGCAAGCGTATTAACACTTTCGGAAAAACCAAAATCGATAAAAGTGCCGATTCACTTTACCTCAAACAGAGAATAGCAAAGATCAAAGGTTTAAATACCGATATTTTTACCAAAGCATCATTCAAAGGCACAGCCGATACAGCAATTGTATACCGGTTATTAAAACCCAATCACACTAAGAGCAAACTTCCATTGGTGATTGTATTTCATGGATCAAACGCAGTTGGAAATGATAATACCAGTCAGTTGGGTATTTTGGCAAAACTATTTGCAAGCGACGAAATACAGGCGAAATATCCTGCTTTTATTTTAGCACCACAATTCCCTTCACGTTCGTCGAATTATGTTTTAGACCGAAGCAGAAATGTATTGACTTCGGTACCACAACCCTGTTTAACAACTGCCTTACAGCTAATCGACAGCTTAAAAAACACTTTAAACATTGATGAGAACAGAATTTACCTCATCGGTTTTTCGATGGGTGCATCTTCGGTGATTAATGCTTTAGCATTAAAACCAGATGTATTTGCCGCAGGGATCAGTATTTCGGGCATACCTCAATTTAACCAGATAAATGTACTCGCAAACATTCCAATCTGGCTGATCCACGGCAACATAGACACCGAAAACCCTTTCAATAGCGACAAGCAATTCTTTAAAGAAGTAAACCAAAACAACAAAACCAGGTTTTGGGAATTCGACAATCTGGCCCATAACGATATTTTCTCTCCCGCAATTTTAACGGACGAACTACCCAAGTGGTTATTCAAAAACAAACGCAAATAGCTGCTATTGCCCCGCCACCTAAACCCGGTTGGAGTGAAAATCCTTTTGATAAACCTGAAAGGTTTGAAAAAGATTGAAACAGAAAACGGGACTGCCGTAACCGAAACCCTATTACTGCTGCTTTCCAAACAAAAAACAAATTCCCCCATTGCAATCAAGACCTCCATTTAAACCTCCTCCATCCCTCATTTTCCATCATCCATTCCACATCCCCCCTTACTTCCTTATTTTCAAATATTTAGCTTAAAAAACTATTTACTTGATTATCTGTAAAATACAAAATATTAACCGTACCTTTGCGGCTCAATTAAAAATAAAAAGACGAATGACAAACCCATTTCAATTATTGGGGATAAGTGATGACGTCGTTAATGCCGTAAAGGATCTTGGATTTGAAACTCCAACACCTATTCAGGAGCAAAGTATCCCTGTACTGTTAGAAGGCACTAATGATTTTGTTGGTTTGGCCCAAACAGGAACAGGAAAAACAGCCGCATTTGGTTTGCCGCTGTTAGAACTAATCGATTTTAAAGTTAACAAACCACAGGCATTGATTTTATGCCCTACCCGTGAGTTATGCTTGCAAATCGCTAACGACCTTAAAAACTTTTCTAAAAACATTGCTAATGCCCACGTTGTTGCCGTTTACGGTGGCGCGAACATTATGCAACAACTACGCGAAATCCGTCAGGGAATTCAGATCGTAGTGGCCACGCCCGGCCGTATGTTGGATATCATTGGCCGTAAGGCGATTGATTTTTCAAACGTTAAATATGTTGTGCTTGATGAAGCTGACGAGATGTTGAACATGGGTTTCCAGGACGACATTAACGACATTTTATCAACTACTCCTGATGACAAAAAAACCTGGTTATTCTCGGCTACTATGCCTGCAGAAGTTCGCCGTATAGCTAAAAACTATATGGATAACCCTGTTGAATTAACCATGGGCACAAAAAATACAGGTAACGTAAACATCGAACACGAATATTACATTGTTCGTGCACGCGATAAATACGCAGCCTTAAAACGTATTGTAGATTTCAACCCTGAAATTTTTGCCGTAGTATTTTGTAAAACCAAATTGGATACACAAGATGTTGCTGAGCACTTAATTAAAGATGGTTACAATGCTGATGCTTTACACGGCGATTTATCGCAACAACAACGTGATAAGGTAATGCAACGTTTCCGCGAACGTAACATGCAGTTGTTAATTGCTACTGATGTTGCTGCACGTGGTATCGACGTTAATAACGTAACACACGTAATTAACTACTCTTTACCTGATGAAATTGAAAGTTATACCCACCGTTCTGGTCGTACTGGCCGTGCTGGTAAAACAGGTATTTCAATCTGTATCATCAACTCTAAAGAAGTTGGAAAAATCCGTCAGTTGGAGCGCATCATTGGTAAACAATTTACCAAAGCTGAGTTACCTACAGGATTTGACGTTTGTGAAAAACAATTATTCTCTTTGGTACATAAAGTACACAATGTAGAGGTTAATGTGGAGCAAATTGATCAATACATTCCTCGTATAATGGATGAATTTAAAGATTTATCTAAAGAGGATGTAATCAAACGTTTTGCTTCATTAGAATTTAACCGTTTCTTAGATTACTATTCTAAAGCACCTGATTTAAATGCAGCGGTTGGTGACGATCGTGGTGAAAGAGGTGAACGTGGCGAAAGACGCGGACGTGGTAGCGAAGGTTACACCCGTTTATTTATCAACTTAGGTTCAGTAGATGAATTTACCCGCGGCGATATGTTATCTTTTATCTGTAACAATGGTAAAATTGGTGGCAAAAGCGTTGGTAAAATTGATTTAAAAGGTGTTTTCTCTTTCTTTGAAGTGGAAGATGCTGTTGCTGATACCGTATTTGAAGGTTTTAAATCTGTTGAGTTTAACGGTCGTCAGGTACGTATCGAGAAAAGCGGAGATGGTGGTCGTGGTGAAGGTGCTGGTGAAAGACGCGGTGGCGGTGAAAGACGTAGCGGCGGCGGCGGTTTCGGAGGAGAACGCAGAAGCGGCGGTGGCGGTGGTTACCGTGGCGGAGGCGATAGAAAATCTGGCGGTAGCGGAAGACGTGAAGGCGGAAACAGCGGTGGCGGTTTCAGAGATTTCTCTGGTCGTAGTCGTGACGAAAAAGGTGGAAACACTGGTGGTAGCGGACGTAGAGAAGGTGGAAGTCGTGAAGGCGGAAGCGGCGGCGAACGCAGAAAAAAATGGTAAATCACTAAACCAAATATTTTACAAACCGGTCTTGTTTATTCGAGGCCGGTTTTTTTTTGTTTAGAATCCTTAAGGATCGAATTGTTAGTTTTAAACCAGACCCAAAATAATTTTTATTTAAAGGATTTTAACTTTTATATTTTATAAATGTTAAAAAATTCTATTCCCCGACTACAGCCAAGCGACAACCGTTGGCAGTCATGTATCGCATACACACAACAAAGCGTATGCTGTTAGCAAAAGACAATAGCATTTGATTAAAACCTTAATTTTTCGTAAATTAGTGTATTGAAAGAGCAGCAGACTACCGAATTTGATTTTGTAATTGACAAGCTTACAAATTCTATTGAAAACGCAATTTCAGGTGAAGTGTTTGATACATCAATTATAAAATTGGCGGCATCCGATACCAAAATTCTTAAGAAGAGCGAGTGGGTATTTGACTGGCAAAATGAGTTAAAGGATGAAACTAAGCAAGTTTCCAAATTGACAACAGTTAACAATTTAACTATAATCCAGGGACTTATAAGCTTTACCGACAAAGGCGACCACATTTTTATGAACATAATTGAGAGTGCAAAATTCAACAAGGGAAAAAACAAGCTTTATAAAGGGGTTGCTGGAAATCTAATTGCCTTTTGCTGTAAAACTGCATTCGAACTAAATTACGACGGAGTTGTTTCCTTTGTAGCCAAAACCCAACTTGTTTCCCATTACCAGGAGACATTGGGTGCCAAGATTTATGGTGGGAACAGAATGTTTATCGATACTAAAGAAGCATTTACTTTGGCTAAGAGATATTTTAAAGATTTTAAGTTATGATAAATTTCAAAAAGATGGACGACAAAGACTTTGTCTTCGTAAACAAAACTTTGACAGAAAAAGAAGAAAAAGAATTTAGCGATTTTCTAAAAGCACGTAAAAAAAAATCTGTAACCACTAATGTAAGGACAAATTCTAAGCCTTATATAGGTAATAGCACGAACCGCTAAAAAGAGGTTTGGCAAAAATCTTTTATGACTTGCCAAATTGCAAAGGTTTATCTCAAGAAGCTATCATCGCTAAACTCCGGAGCATTGGCCTTTACTTTATTTGCCTTATATTAGACAATTTTAAAATCAAGAACAAGTATTAAATCTTAAATGCAATATGAATATTGGAAAGGAATTTGAGGAATACATCAGGTATATTTTTTTTCATATTTTAAACATAAAAGATGAAGGCATTGAAATCAAGGAAAGGCATAAACTACAAGGACTCAGTGGATAAATGCATGAATTTGACTTATTTTACGAATTTGATAAATCAGGCATTATACATCAGGTAGGGATAGAGTGTAAAAATACTAACCGCCCCATTGAAAGATCAGAAATACAAGTTTTTGTCGATACGCTTAATAATTTTAGAAATATTGTAGGCATTTTTATTTCTAAAAATGGGTTTCAGTCGGGGGCAAAAGAGTATGGTAAAAAACACGGACTTATTTTAATGGATAATGAAGACCTGCCAACATTTGCTCAAATGTTTGCTGATAGAATAAAAACGGTTGCTTTACCCGAAGAATCCTATATAGGAGAACCATTTTGGGCAATTATGGAAATAAATGATAAAAACAGAGTTACAGGCTCTTATTATGGTACAGGCAGACCATTCCCACATATTCCTATTTACTTCTCAAAACGTCATGCAGAATCAATGCTTGAAGTTTTAAATAAAAATGGTATAGCAAAATATGCGGTTAGAGGCCTGACTCAATTTGCATTAAGAGCATTTATTATTACCACCAAACTTATGAATATCCGCATTATGATCTGCCTAAAAGACAGAAATACGATTAAGGCAACAGACTTTTTTGCTTTTGAAATTTCAAATGATGAACTTCAGAAACAATATTACTATGGAAAGCAAATAGACTTTTCTCTTTAATATCACCCAAAGAAAAGCGAAAATCCAATATCTGTTTTGTGCAAGTTGGAGCTACCTTGAAGAAATAAATTGAGCATCTGTAATTCTATTCTGCTTTTTGTACGAAATTTCAACTGATGCGATTCTAATCCCGACAAGTATAAGACCGTTTTTCATTATCGGCAATTTTCACAGATACTCTACTAAGACAGTCACAATTTTTCGGACAATACTTACTTTCCAACTGGGAACCTATACCTTTAATCAATATTATTAATAAAGCCAAACTTCGACATCCAATTTTGTCCTAAAACCGGAACCTTAGAAAGTGCCTATTAATTATTTAACAATTGTAAAATAGTTATGTAGCTTTATATTTATCCTTAAATTGCACTACTTTCGCACATCATGCAGGCAAAATACATTTCCTATCAGGAAACCGGTTCATTTTCAAAACTGGTTCTAGATTACATTAACGACGAAGAGCAGCTTAAAGCTTTTTACAGTTACCGCCCTGACATGGCAGGTCTAGCCAGTGCAATTGAGCATAGAAATTTCCTTGGAAACCGGACTACCTTAGTGCAGGTTTTGCAAGATCAATACCGGCATTTACAACCGAATAAATCGGTTACGAAAAATATCGAACTTTTAGGTTTAGATAATACTTTTACTGTAACTACTGGTCACCAGTTAAACCTTTTTACCGGTCCGCTTTATTTTATTTATAAAATTGTAACCACCATAAATTTAGCCATTGAGTTAAAAATGGCCCATCCGGATAAAAACTTTGTTCCGGTTTACTGGATGGCAACGGAGGATCACGACTTTGATGAAATTAACCATGTAAGTGTTGATGAAAAGAACATCAGCTGGATACAACAGACCAACGGTGCCACCGGAAGATTAAGCACCAAAACCGTTGCTGCTGCGGTAACGGCATACAAAGGTTACTTAGGCATTTCCAAAAACGGAAAACGGATTGCCAAATTGGTAGAACAGGCTTATTTGCAGCACGATAATTTAGCCGATGCCACCAGATTTTTGGTCAACAATTTATTCGAGAAATATGGCCTGGTGATCGTGAATGCAGATGATGCACTATTAAAAAAACAATTTGTTAATATCATTACCGAAGATATTATCCAACACAACAGTGCTAAAAACATCGACGAAAGCTCGAAAAGCCTGGAAGAATTTGGCTATAAAACACAGGTTAACGGTCGCGACATTAATTTCTTTTACCTTATAGATAATTTACGCGAGCGTTTGATCTTTGAAAAAGGAAAATATATCGTAAACCATACCGATATCAGTTTTACAGAAGAAACACTAAAAGCTGAAATCGAATCGCATCCTGAGCGTTTTAGTCCGAATGTAGTGATGCGTCCAATGTACCAGGAGGTTATTTTACCTAATATCGCTTATATAGGTGGTGGTGCTGAGGTAGCTTACTGGATGCAATTAAAATCAAATTTCGATTTCTACAAGGTCGATTTCCCGGTTTTACTATTGCGTAACTCGGCTTTACTGATAGATAAACGCAGTGCCCAGAATTTATACCATTTAGGTTTTTCTTTAGAAGACATTTTCCTTCCTGTTGAAGAACTAAAAAACATTTGGGTAAAGCGGAATACCACTGCCCAATTGAGTTTGGCCGATGAAACCAGGGCCATTAACAGCATTTTCGATCAGATTAAGCTAAATGCCTATAAAATAGACAAAACGCTTTCTGTATCAACTGATACGGCAAAACAGCGGGCCAATCACTTATTGGCCAACCTTGAAAAAAAACTTTTCAGGGCAGAAAAACGGAAACATGAGATGGCGTTATTACAAATTGATAATGTCAAAAAAAGGCTTTTCCCTAATGGAAGTTTACAGGAGCGTACTTTGAATATAGCGCCCATGTATGTTAATTACGGAGAAGATTTTCTTTCATCCTGCATAGAAAACTTCGAACCATTGGGTGGCGATTTCACTGTTTTATTACCGTAATACTAGTCCGAAGTCGGGAGTCCGGAGTCGGAAGCCGATACCCCAAAGCGCCCAATCTCGATACTTACTACTTGATACTAACAAAATGACCTTCATCACCTTTACCGAAACCAACCTTAGAACCTTCACCTACAACGTTTTTAAAAAAATGGGCTGTTCTGATGAGCATGCCGATTTAGCAACCGATGTGTTAATCCGATCAGATTTACGGGGAATTGATTCGCACGGCGTTGCGCGATTAAGTGGCTACGTTCGTCTTTGGGAAAAGAAAAGGATCAACGCCACGCCTGATATCAAAATCGTACATGAAACACCAACCACTGCCACCATTGATGGTGATGCAGGTTTAGGTTTGGTTGTTGCACCATTCGCTATGAAAGTTGCTATGGAAAAAGCCGAAAAATATGGTAGCGGATGGGTTTCAGTTAAAAACTCCAATCATTTTGGAATTGCTGGTTACCATGCTTTGATGGCGGTTGAAAAGGATATGATCGGCATCAGTATGACCAATGCCAGCCCCTTGGTTGCACCTACTTATGCCAACGAACGTTTACTGGGTACAAACCCGATGTGTTATGCATTCCCGGCAGGAAAATATCCACCAGTAATTGTAGATATGGCTACGGCAGCTGCTGCTAACGGAAAGTTAGAAATTGCTCAAAGAGCAAATAAAAGTATTCCTGATGGCTGGGTTCAGGATAAAAATGGCGAAAACTCTACCGATCCGAACGAATTAAAAAACGGCGGTTCGCTTTTGCCTTTGGGCAGCGATAAAGATCATGGCAGCCATAAAGGTTATGGGTTAAGTGCTACTGTCGACATTTTATCAGCAGTGTTATCTGGCGCAAATTACGGCCCTTGGGTGCCGCCTTTTGTGGCTTTTTTAGAGCCATCGGCAAATCCGGTTGGCGAAGGACTTGGCCACTTTTTAGGCGCTATGCGCGTAGATGGTTTCAGGCCAGCCGCAGACTTTAAAGACCATTTAGATAATTGGATAGAACGCTTTAAAAGTGCAAAAACAATAGATCCTGACAAAAAAGTAATCATCCCTGGCGAACCGGAGCATGAATTTGAGCAGGAAAGAAAAATTAGTGGTATTCCGATCATTGATGTGGTGGTAAAGGATCTGAATGAACTTGCTGTGAAATTGGGGATAGCAAAGTTAGGTTAAAGATCCTTCGACTACGCTCAGGATGACAAACGCCAATAGACTGATCGTCATTGACGAAAAACAAAAAAGCCGCAGACTTAACCAGAGTCTGCGGCAATTATTAATGATATGTTTTGTACCTAACCATAGGGGATGTTTTTAAGGCTTAACAGTTAAGTTATCTTTTAAGTAAAGTGATTTACTTGATGATCCGATCATAATTCTGTATTCCCCCGGAGCTACTTCCCATACATTATTGATATCAAGTGTTTGCAATACCTCCTTATCTAGCTTAAATGAAACTATCTTTGTTTCACCAACCTTTAAATGTATCCGTTGGAAAGCCCTCAGTGCAAGAACTGGCTGAGCTAATTTGCTTAACAAAGGTCTCATGTACAGCTGTACCACTTCTTCACCATCGTAATTGCCTGTATTTTTAAGTTCGAAGCTTACAGTAGCGGTTTCATTTTTAGCGATGCTTTTGCGGTTAAACTTCAAATTGTTGTAAGAAAAGTTGGTATAACTTAATCCATATCCAAATGGAAAAAGTGGTTCGCCGCTTAAGTTGTTATAATCATCGCCTCTTCCGGTAGGTTTATGGTTGTAAACCAAAGGCAACTGCGATTCGTCAATCGGGTAAGTAATGGGAAGTTTACCTGATGGATTTACTTTTCCGAGCAAGATATCGGCAACGGCAGCTCCCCCTGCTTCGCCTGGGTACCACACGTTTAAAACTGCATCTACTTTATTTAACCAGGACTGCATATTAATGGCACTTCCGCCGGTTAATACCACAACAATAGGCTTCCCGGTTTTTACGAGTTCTTCCAGTAACAACTCCTGGTTGCCGGGCAGGTTTAACATTGCCCGATCCAAAAATTCTCCTTCTTTTATACCTGCAACGAATACAATGGCATCATTATTCTTTGCCGCAGCCACTGCATCAGCTATTTCGTTTGATTTCCTGATATTATAATCCCAGATCAGTTTGATTTTACCATTGCCTTTAGGTTCAAAAAATTCAACCTTAATGGCATACTCCTTATTTTTCTCGAAATGAAAAGGAACAGTCTTGGTACTGAAAGACTTTTTGTCCCAGTTATCGATCATCAATTGGTCATCCAAATATAATCGGTAACCATCGTTTCCCTCTAATCCGATATTAACATCAGCATTCTGCGGCACCTTAATTTTACCAGTCCACCTCACAGCATAATCATCCACCTGGAGCTGGTCATCTGGTGGGTATAATGTCCAACTGAAATTAACTGCTTTATCATTTACTTCTTTAACGGGTTTCCCCGAGAAGTGAAGCCCTTTGTAATAGCTTCCCAATAACCCTGCTTTCTGATTAACAGAAAGCAACTGGCTGTCTATAGGAATATAAAACTGCAGTTCCCGGCTACTGCCTTTTACATAATTAACCTTAACGTTATTGGCTACTGCATTTTTTAAGCCATCCAATATATTTATCTTATTGTTTCCAGTGCCGCTATAGCCACCTAATCTGGCTTCAATGGCGTCTTCTCCTACCAGTAGGATCTGTTTTGCACTTTTTAACGGAAGTGTATTGTTATCATTTTTTAGCAAGACAAAAGATTTTAAAGCCGCTTCTTTGGCCAGATTGCGATTACTTTGATCGCTTAACATCTTTTCGGCAATACTTTCATCCACATAAGGATGCTCAAACAGACCCAGCTCGAATTTAGCTTTCAGAACCCTTGACAATGCATCATCTATTCTCGATTTTGGAATGCTGCCATCTAAAAATGCAGGTAGAAAAAGTTTGTAATGATTATAATCTACCTGGAAGATTACATCAAGGCCTGCGTTAATTGATTGTGCTGTGGCATCTTTATAATCTTTGGCCGTAAAATGTAAAACATTGGCACCTCCGACTGCACCTGCATCAGAAATCACGAAGCCCTTAAAGCCCCATTCCGTTTTCAGTTTAGTGGTAAGCAACCATTTATTAGAGGTTGCCGGCGTACCAAAAACACTGTTGTAGGAAGTCATTAATGAACGGATGCCCACATTTTTAACTCCGTCTTTAAATGCTGGAAAGTGGATTTCTTCTAAAAAGTGTTTATCCATTTCAATAGGATAACTATCGCGCCCACCATCGCCTACATTGGCAATAAGATGCTTTGGTGTAACAATGATATTCTGCCTTTCTATGGCGTTCATGAAAGCATGTCCCAGCACAGTTGTTAAATATGGATCTTCTCCGTAAGTTTCTTCTACCCTGCCCCATCTTACATCTGTTGCCATATTGATTACAGGCGCCAGAAGATCTCTTAAACCACGCGCTCTTGCCTCATTTGCAATAGCGGTACCTATTCTGGCCACTAAAGCAGTATCGAAACTTGCAGCCAAACCAATTGATTGCGGGAAGGCCGTAGCTCCCTGCCTAACCAAACCGTGTAAAGCCTCATCAAATGGAATGATTGGAATGCCCAGACGGGTTTCTTCAATGAAGTATTTTTGAATCTTATTAACCTTTTTAGCCAGAGAAAGTCCGTCTTCAGAGGTATTGTAAGTTAACATTTGCTGTGCATTACCACTTCCCTGTGCAGCAGCACTTACCTGCAAACCAAAAATACCCTGCTTAAACTGATCTTTATTCTTTTCGGTTACATCTCCGGGAATCATAAACAACTGCCAGAATTTCTCTTCAGGTGTCATTCTCGAAATCAGGTCTCTTACCCTTAAATCGATACCTAATTTTGGATTTTTATAAGGTAAAATTTGCCCTTTTTTAACCTGGGCAAAAAGGCCGCAAGAGAAAAAAAGTGTGGACAATAAGTATAAGTATTTTATTGATTTCGGCATTGCTAATTAGTTTCGGGTGTAAAAGAAAAAGTCAAAGCTATTTTCTCCTCTGTTTTAGGGAAATTGAAGTGTACCTTACCGTCTTTCAATGTCCATTTTACCTTTTGGTTGGTACCCAAAATGGTAATGAGACTTCCTTTTTTAGGTATGCTTCCTTGCCATGAAATTTCTTTGTTTGTCGCATTGTTAATTAAACTGATGCCGTAAATAGTTTTACCGTCTTTACTTTGCGTAAACCAATTTTGCCCATCATGGTAGTTTTTGGTAATCCTTGTTCCGTATATGGCTACGCCGTTTTTGCTGGTCCACTTCCCAATTTCCTCTAATCTGGTAATCACATTATCAGGCAGCGTTCCATCAGCTTTTGGCCCAATACCTAAAAGTAAACTTCCGCCTTTGGCTACAATTTCTACCAATTTATGAACCACTTCTCCTGCTGATTTATATTGATCGTTAGGTACAAAACCCCAGGCGCCACCCAAGGTCATGCAACTTTCCCATGGGTAATCCAATTGCTTTTCAGGGATTTTCTGTTCAGGGGTTTGGTAGTTTTCATACTGACCATGTACCGTTCTGTCTACCACAATTAAACCAGGCTGTACTTTTCTGGCATTAGCTGCAATTTTAGGCATATCAATATCCTGACTCCATTCCGGAATTGGCGCTCCCCAAGAAAGCACTTCCTGGTTTACGCTTGCCCTCGGACGAACCCAGCCACCATCTAACCATAAAATATCAATGCTTCCATAATTGTTCATCAATTCGCCAATCTGGTTTTGAGTATAACTTTTGAACATATTCCACCGCCACGGATTTTTTCTGATATCGTAATTGTTATTTCTATCTGCAGTGGCGTATTTGTCCCACCAATAGTATTGCGAATGCCAGTCGGGTTTAGAAAAATAAGCACCGATCATAAAATTTTCCTTACGGAAAGCATCGAACACATATTTAGCTACGTCTTTTTTAGGGTTGTTGGCAAATGGCCCCTTTGCAATGCTGAAATCGCTTTCTTTGGTATCGAACATAGCGAAGCCATCGTGATGTTTAGTGGTAAAAACCAAGTATTTCATTCCAGCATCCTTACCTGCCTTTGCCCATTGTTCGGGGTTGAATTTTGTAGGGTTAAATTTTTCGCTATGGCCCCAATACCATTTTTTATAATCTTCGTATTTAATGGTGCTATCCCTTTCGATCCAGTCTTCAGAACAGATAGACCAGGATTCGATAATCCCTGGAACAGCGTAAAGCCCCCAGTGGATAATCATTCCAAACTTTTGGTCTTGCCAGGTATCGAGTTTCTTTTTTACTGCCTCGTCTTGTGGCCATTCATATTTTGTTGATTCTTTGAGGATATCATTTCTTTGGGCGATTGAAAATTTAGCCAAAGCAATTAAAACAAGTAAAAGGAGATATTTTATTTTCATCATTATTCTATTTTTAACTTAATCTTTTTTCATTATAACTTTTCCGGTCTGATATACTCCAATATTCCTACCTTGAATCTGACCATTTTCAATAGCCAGCCTGTAATGTATACCACCATAAAGTCTACTAATAGCAGCTTCGTTAGCAACCTGATTAAAAGAAGTAAACTTCTTATTGGCAAAATCGAAAGTTTGGAATTTTAAACTTCCTTGCTTGAGCGATTCTTTTTGGGCATTCGCAACGGTATATTTTAGAAAATCCATATCAGTAAAGTCTCTTAAATATCCGTTAGAAATAAATAAGTCCTTCAAACCATCGTTGTCAAAATCAGCAAATAAAGGTGCTTAATCCAATCTGTATTTGAAATACCTACTAATTGTCCTATTTCGCTAAAACGCAAATTACCATCTTCTGCTAATCCTTGGTTTAACTGCAGCATATTTCTAATTTGCTGATTGTAATATCTACTATCCCATCTCCATTTACATCAGCGATACATACCCGCTGTTCCCCATGTATCATTTCCTCTTACGTCAGCTTTATTTGTAATATCTTCAAATTTTAAATTTCCTTTGTTAAGGTATAATTTATGCATTTGATTTTAAAAAAAAATGTCTGACAAGCCATCACCATTAAAATCTGCTACTCCTGATCCGCTATACAGATATTCGTAATTCATCACGTGTAATGAGTCAGTTTCAATAACTCTATTTACAAAACTAATATTTGTTTCCTTTGCTGGCAATAAGGTAAATAAAGGCTGTTGTGCATTAGCGTTGTTAACAACAGCAGCTTGCATTGAGAAAAAAAGTGCAGATAGCCATATTCATATTTTCATGGGACTTTTTATTAATTCAAGCTAAAATAAATTACGCAGTTAGTGGTAAGCTTTTATTTCAATTGTATTTGTTCGTCATTTTCTTTATAGGGCAAAAACACAAGTAACATCGTCAACATCTCATCAGTAGACTTCATGTCGTTAGCCGAATAAACATTCCGCGGTGGACTACTAGGATTGTTAGGATTACTTGAGGTATTATCATAAGTACCCTCTATTGTTAGTATAGAACCCTTAGGGATTTTCACCAAATTTTTAAATTGATAAATTTCTTGCCATCTAAAATCCCAAGAAGGAATAGAAACGAGCTGTATGGTATCTTTTTGAGGCGTAACGGCATATGATTTGAAAACTTTGCCCAAGTAATGCATATGAGGCCAAATGTATAGTAAGGATTGATCTTGTGGTGTGGTAATTTTTAGTTCGAACTTTCTTACTGACTCGGCAGGGATAAAAAAGTAAGGTTCGATAGACTTTTCGCCTACACCAGCAGAACCTAAGCTAATTACCTCGACTTTCCGTCCAATTGGTGTTTTTTTGAAAAAGAAATTTACACCTGAAATATTCTCTTCCTCCTTTGAAACTGGAGCAAAGTGTATAGTTAATAATATAACGCCACGTTTAGGCATTACCCAACCAAAATTATTTGGATAAGATTCATAGGATGTCCCTGGAATCCATCCTCCGTAATAGGTCATTGTTTTCTTGAAAGGAAAATACTGTGAGTACTTTGTCCTGTCATCTTCTGTCAAATTTAAAAATTCAGCTCCTTGGTTAATATCAATGTCATTAGACACAGGGTGAATTGCAAAGTTTGCATGGTGAATAACCTTCTTATTGGACGAAAAAAACTCCATTGCTTCTACATTTTTTTCTGTACCAATATCAAAAGGAATTTTAAACACTATAAACCGCTCTTTGTTATCACCTAAAACTTTAAATGCTGAGGTTGCCTTTAAAACAAGGTCAGGTTTTCTAAAATACTGGGTACCTTCTATATATGTTTTAACAGCTACTTTTGACGTTTCAGCTATCTCTCCCATTGGCATTTTAGCATCAACCCATTTTACTATAGTTTGCTTTTCTTCATTTGTTAAAGACCTATCATTTTTAAATAACCGATAGTGATTGTCTGGTTTCCATGGCGGCATGTAACCAGATTGCGTTACTTTTTTAATAAAGGAGGCTCTTTTTGCGACATCTTCATAAGTTAATAATGAAAATGGCGCAGCTTCTCCAGGCCTATGGCATGACTGACACTTATTTTGAATAATGGGTGCAACATCTTTGTAATATGTTACTTTTTGGGCATTTACATGCGGTATGCATATGAATATCCCAAGTATAATGATAATAACTTTTGATAATACTAAAGATTTGGAACTCATTATATGTCGTTAATTAGGCAGCCTACAGGAATTGTCTTCTTAAAAATTTGTTTACCATTTGATAGGTCTTTTATAGCCTCTTCGAGATATTTCTCGGTAATTACCAACCGTTTTTGTCCAAGCGAAGAAGACCAGTTATCAATTAGTCCACTATAGGTTATTGCCCCCATTTTATTGATTAAAAAAACCTCAGGTGTAGTGGTTGCGCCAAAATATTTTGATAAACGTTTATCTCTATCTGTCAATAAATCGAAGTTAATACCATATTCATTTTTAAGTTTATTTATTTCTTTTAATGAATAACTAGTACCAGGTATTACACCATAAAAATTGATGCTTTTATTAGAATTTTGAAGCTTTACCAAGCCAGGTAGATAATTTTTACATAGCGGACATTCTGGACTCAGAAATACAATTACTACTGTTTTACCCAAATTAATACAGCTTTCCCTGCCATTTAAATTTATTAATTTGATGGTCTTTAATTTCTTTGCGGATACTAAATTTTCCTGGGCTCTAATCCATAACGGAGCAAGGGCAGTAAAGAAAAAACTCAGTCGGAAAAAAACATTAAATAATTTCATTGCTTTTAATTAAAAAGAACCCTTAATAAGCTACTAAGGGTTCTTTTAATTTAGTGATTATTTTTTATCCCACCAAACACGACCAAAAGGATCATTTGGTCCGGCACCAAAATCAGGATTTTTAGCCATTTCAGCAATCGCAGCTTGCTGATTTGGATAGTTTAAGTCGATATTACTTAACAAAGTTAAACCAGCTCTACGCGCTAACTGTAATATACTTCCATTGCCTTTTAATTCCGACCATGCTAAAACCGATGTAGTATTGGGAAAGCCAGTTCTTTTCCACCAGGCCCAGGCTTCTAATGGTTGTCTGTAAAAATCAAGATAAGCCTGACAAGCGATTTGATCAGTAGCCTTAGTTGCATCGTATTTAATACCAACTGTGTTATAGTAGGTATCAATAGCCGAAACTGTTACCGCATTAAAGTTGGATACTTTGGCATCAACAGCCCTATCGCTATAGAATTGAACTGATGCATAAACACCATTTTTATACCATTTTTCAGCCACATCTGTGGTAACACCACGGGCGGCAAGATCAGCACGTAAGAAGCAATACTCAGCATAAGTTAAAACAGGATAAAATCCTTTACCTGTGCCGGCACCGAAACCATCGTTTTCATTATAATTAGGCGTGAACAACCTATGCTGTAATTGTGACAACAAAGTACTTGATGGCGCGTATAATGGTGCATTTGCAGGTAATTTAGCGTCATCAGGGCTGGTAAAACTGCCCACATAATTTCCTGCTGAATTGGGACGATAAAATGCTGATAGTCGAGGGTCTCCTTTAGCAACAAGAAAATCCAATACTGGCTTACCTGCTGCAAAATTCCCAGGGTTAAAGTTTCCAGTACCATCTGCATAAGATGGACCAACCTTAAGCATCCACGAATCGTTAACGTTAGCCATCTGAACTGGATCTGATAATACTTCGGTCGCAATTGCTTTCATTTTAGTTGGATCAACTTTCATTAAGCGGATAGCTATTTTCAAACGTAAAGCATTAGCTGCTTTAGCCCAAAGTGTAGCATCACCACCGAAATATGGATCATTTGCTCCCAGGCTGATCTGTGCGGATGCATTACTTTTCAAAGTTGCCACTGCCGCTTTCAATTCTGCATCAACCTTTGCAAATACTGCCTGTTGCGTATCATAAGCTGGTGTTGTGGTGCCACCATACCTAGCCTGGAAAGCTTGGCTGTACGGAATGCTTCCATTGATATCGCTCACATAAAAGGCATAATACGATAAAAGTATTTGTGAAATCGCTTTCATGTTTACCCTGGCATTTTTATCGGCATCAGGCATGGCTTCAATAATTTTTATCGCATCGACTAAAGCAGGGCCTAATCTGCCATAAAATATTTTACCATAACGGGTATTAAATTGTGAACCAACATTATTAAAGTTCAATCCATTTCCCGTAAGCGGAGTGGTGTATTGCATCCAAACATTGGCCGCACGATACACATCGGCATAGTATTCGAAATCGTCTTGCGAACCTACAGCCGCACGAAGGAACTGATCTTCAGGTTTAACTTCGTATAATGTTGTAGGGTTCAAATTTGCTTCTACGAAGCTTTCCTTTTTACAGCCGCTTGCTACAAGCAGAGCTGAAACCATCAGGAAATATATTTTTGTTTTATTTATAGTCTTCATATCTGTATTTTTTAAATAATTAGAACGATGCCCTAATATTAAATCCTAAACTTCTAACCAAAGGCCAGCCTCCATACTCAGCAAAAGCACCTGCTCTATTGCTAAAAATACTCTCAGGATTAATACCATCCTTAGCTGTTTTATACAAATAGGCAATATTTCTACCCGTTAAATTTAAGCTTAAAGTATTGATCTTTATTTTAGTTAAATACTTGCTCGGTACGTTGTATCCTACAGTTATCTCGCGAAGTGCTACCCATGAATTTTCAAATACTGAATACTCTCTGATACCACTTGACCATTGACTTAAGTTTTCGTAATATGCATAAGCTGGTATTGGTTTTAACAAGCCCTGTTTAACCGCGTCTGCATAGGTCATCCCTCCTAAATCTACCCCATTGGATTGTAATCCATCGTTTAATACGCCATCAGGAATAATACCATCATGTTGTACTATGCCGTTTCCATCGGTATAAGTTACACCACCCGATGCTTCATCCCTGCCAAAAAGCGAATTTGCTAATGAACCATTCGCTGATCCATATTGATGGGTTCCTGAAGCCATTAAACCACCAATTTTAGCATCTATTTGAAAACCTAAAGTGAAGTTTTTGTAAGATAGTTCTTGTCTGGTACTGGCAAGATAATCCTCCATCATGGTACCTAAATTTTTGGTGGTACCATCATAATCCTGAGATCTTACAAAAGTGTAATAACCGCCGGTAGTTCCATAACCGGTATTACCCAATACTTTTTTGCCGTTATTTGGACTGGCAATTGGATTACCGTTTGTATCTTTCTTTTGATAATATGAAAAAGCAGAACCTGTAATTAACGAACCATATATTTCACCTACTTTGGCGACAGAAGTTATATCGTTACCAAAAGCTAAGTCTAGAGGATAACTTGGAACTCCTGCAGTCAATTCTATTATTTTGTTTCGGTTACGTGTAAAAGTAAACGAGGCATTCCAGTTAAAATCTTTAGATACAATTGGTTTACCAGTTAACAAAATTTCAATACCTTGATTCTGGATATTACCTGCGTTTAAAGCTTGAGAACTCACGCCAGATTCTTGTGGTAAAGCAAAACTTAAAATTTGGTTGTAAGAATTTTTCTTATAGTAAGCAAAGTCAATGTTGATCCGGTTTTTTAAAAAACCTAAATTGGTTCCAATTTCAAGTTCCTTGGTTAACTCGTTCTTTAAATTGTTGTTTTTAAGAATATTGTCACTAAATCCATAAACCGATTGGTTACCACCATTCGCATTGTTAAAAGTACCATCCTGTAGTCTATAGTAACCATCAGTATTGGTAGATTGGACTGTAGCAGGCAATCCGGTATACGAGTACGATGCCCTTAACTTACCAAAAGAGAGTATTGAACTATTTTTGAATGCAGGTAATTCAGTAAATATCCATGATAAACCTACACTTGGATAGAAGTACGAATAATTACCATGACCATCTCTATAAGTAAGTGATGAAGACCAGTCATTTCTTCCACTAAAATTTAAAGTTAACATATTTTTCCAGGTAATATCTCCATACAAATATACCGCATCGGTACGTTCACCAAAATTTGGATTTGCAACTGTTCCTGCCGGGTTAAGAGAATTTCCAATAGAGTATAAATCAGGAATTTTAAGCCCCCCATTGGTATATGACCTGTTGTAAAACGCAGAGTTACCTAGGTTTTTCTGATAAGTTTCTGCTCCTATAGAGGCATTCATTTCAAAATCATTAAATTCTTTAGTTGCATTTAACAATCCCTGAACACGATAAGATTTATTGGTATTTTGTGTGATTTCATAATCACCACCAGAAAAAGCAACACCGTTACCTCTATTTTTTCTTTCGTAAGCAATGTTATAAAAGTTAGTGTTGGTTCTTACCAAAGCCGAAAGCCATGGAAGGATTTTGATATTTACATCAATATTGGCTAACAAATTATTTTCCTTTTGAACTCTGTTATCATTTTGGAATGCATAAGCAAACGCCCCAATACCGTAAGGATCAAAATGATCGCGATTACTGGAACCAAGTGCACCTCCAGTTACAGGGTTGATATTGTTATCGACATAAGCCATTAAATCGACGTTTCTGGGTTTATAATAGGTAAATGCAAACATAGGATTATTTGCACTACCCTGTCTTGCCGGATTAAATGAGTTAGACATGGTATAATTTATACTTGCATCAACAGAAATTGATTTAGAAATTTCCCTGGTCACCCTAAGTGTAAGCGCATCTCTTGTTAATTTATTGTTAGGCAAAACACTCGAATTATTTAAGTTGGTATAAGCTAACCGATAGGTTGTGTTTTCGTTAGCACCTTCAATTGATACGTTTGTGTTGATAAACTTTCCAGTGGTAAAAAAATCTAATGGATTATTGGCTACCCAAGGTCTCATTACCCCATCCAAATCTTTTACCATTCTTCCGTCCAATTTAGGCCCAAAAGAATAACCGCCTACATAGTAACCTGCAGATGGATCAACAATATCTACCCCGTTAGCATCTTTAGCAAATACAGGCGAAATTCCACCTCCATATTCATTCTGAAGATCTACAAATTTATAAGCATCGTCAAAAGAACTGGTTTGCGATACAGTTACACCCAAACCCTTAGAAGTTTTACCTTTTTTTGAAGTAATGAGTAATACTCCAGCAGCTGCCTTAGAACCATAAAGTGCCGATGCAGCAGCTCCTTTTAATACACTAATACTTTCTATATCATCAGAGTTGATGTTTTTCATGATATTACCAAAATCTGCAGCATCGCCCCATGAGTCTGCTCCAGAAGTACCTTGTTCGAGTAATATACCATCATAAACCACTAAAGGTTGTGTATTTGATTTTAATGAGGTATTACCCCTGATTCTGATTCTGGAAGAAGAAGAAGGACCACTGGCACCTTGGTTAATCATAACCCCTGCTACCTTACCTTGCAAAGCATTTACCACATTGGGATTATTGGCTTGTGCTAATTCTGCACCTCCCACAGCTGTTGCAGAATAAGTTAATTTTCTCACTTCTTTTTTAACACCAAAACCAGTAACAATAACTTCATTTAGCGCCTTAGAATCATCTTGCATTACGATCGCTTGATTTGATAAAGCAGCAACTTCCTGGGTGACTAAACCGATGGATTTAAAAATCAATCTAGCGCCATCTTTTACCGTAATGGTAAACCTACCGTCGGCACTGGTAGAGGTTCCATTTTGAGTTCCCTTTTCGAGAACACTTACCCCGGGAATGGGATTACCTGATACGTCTTTTACCGTACCGGTAATATTCTTTTGTGCGAAAGCTGATATTGTTAAAAAACATAACAACAGCATACTTAAACACCTTAAGTACATTTTTTTCATAATTTTTAGTTTAGTAGTTTAAAATAAGTTTAAGGTAGTGCGAGACTTGGTAAGTTGATTTTTATTTTTGCATATGCATTGGTTTTATATTTAAGATTTCTTTAGTCAAATTGATTATACTCTACTGTCAAACTCCCGGCAGCTAATAACTCAGCTTCATCCGTTAGGGTAGAAAGTTTTATTTCGGTTTGTTCGGCTATTCGGGGAATACAGAACTCATGAATAGCCTGCTGGATTGGCGGTAAAAGCATTTTACCTGCCTTAGCCCCTCTTCCACTCAAAACAATACATTCTGGGTTTAAAAGATGAATTAATGTGGCTACGCCTTTGCCCAATTGAAAAATAGCTTTAGCCAATACTGATATGGCCACAGGGTCTTGTTCACTTACAGCCTGTAAGAAATGATCTGCAGGGTGTTTGCTTTTGTCTTTAAACATTTCTTTCATGCTCGATTCGGCACCTCCGGCTATTGCTTCTTCTGCCCGCTTAGCCATTACCAATAAGGAAGTATCAACCTCTAAACAGCCTCTTCTGCCGCAGGAACACAAATTGTCGCTGTTTGATAGTGGAATATGACTAAACTCACCGGCACTGCCGCTACTGCCCCGATATAATTTACCATTGACAATAATTCCCAAACCCGTTCCCCAGCCAATATTAACCACCATTACATCTTTTAAATTAACTGCTTCTCCGAAATTTAATTCGGCCATCGCAATTAAACTAGAATCGTTATCTATGTGTACCGGTAAATTGATTTTAGACGAAAGATACTTTTGTAAGGTTGTTCCTTCTTCCACTTTAAGAAAAGAGTGGTTTATGCCTTCATCGGCATTAACAAAGCCCGGCATACCAATACCAACCCCTAAAATAGCTGTTCTGTTGATTTCAGATTGATCGATACTGTTGTTGATGAAATTTATAAGGTCGCCAATATTGCTTTCTTTTGAGGAGAGTTCAAACTCTAAAGTCCGAATTGGTGTAACCATTGTTCTCGAAAGGTCGTAAATGGTTAATCTGGATGTGAGCTGATCCATTGCAAGGGCTACAATGTATTTTTTTAGATTTGGATTGATCAAGAACATTGCAGCTCTTCTGCCACCTGTTGATGGTGCAAAACCCTCTTCTATAATATATCCTTCAGCGATTAAACCATTAACTACGGCGGTAACCAAAGGCAAACTCTTTTGCGTCAGCTTACTCAAGTCTGTAAGTGATAGCGATTTTTTATAATATAAATGCTTTATAACACCAGCCCTAAGGCGCTGGTTTTTCTCAACAATTACAGACATGATATTTGATTACAGTTCAAACTTAAAAAATATTTTCAAAACATTACAATACTTTTTAATTTTTTTTAAAAGTTAATTATAAACTTGCCATAAACAAAATGGGCGAATAATCTTTCGATTATTCGCCCATTCTAAAGAATTATATTTTATTAATGAATTCCCATAAATAACCTGCTCCATCTTATTTTATGCAAGAAAGATGCTGTACTATCCCAGCTCATCCAAACAAATAAAGCTTTACCCACAATATGGTCTTCGGGTACAAAACCCCAATAACGCGAATCGGCCGAATTGTGGCGGTTATCCCCCATCATCCAATAGTAGTCCATTTTAAAAGTATAGGTAGTGGCAACCTTATCGTTAATATACCAAACACCTGATTTTTGCTCTACTTTATTTCCTTCGTAAGTCCTGATTGCCCTGTAATACAGCGGCATGGTATTGCTGTCGATTTTCACAGTCCATCCTTTTGAAGGGATTTTAACAGGACCAAAGTTATCCCTGTTCCAAACCCTGTTTGGATCGTTCGGAAAAACACCACCTGGAACGTCTCCGGCAGGATCAGGACTTAAGGTAACTGACTTTACAAAATCGAAAGTTTTCAGTTTTTCCACAATTTCCGGAGATGCATCCACAACGTATGTCTTATCTGCAATAGCAGGTGTTCCTCCTAAATTCAGCTTAAATTCATCAAGTACAGCATAATTAAAATCCATGGTTTTAAACTCGATGCGATAAGGCATCATACCTGTGTTTTTTAAAGGTTCATTTTTGCCATTTACATTGGCGACACCATTGCTCATCGAAATTACGTCGCCCGGAATACCAATACACCTCTTAATAAAATTCTCGCGTTTATCTACCGGACGATCTACTATTGTATAAGTACTCCTCACCTGTTGGCGGCCCATACTACGCACCAAAGTATAATAACTTTCCGCCTGATTTTCTACAGCAACCGTATCGCCCTCAGGAAAGTTAAATACCACTACATCGTTTCTTTTAATTTTAGATAAACCTGGCAAACGGTGATATTTCCACTGTACACCATCCCAATACGCTTTGGTTGAAGTGGTTAAAGGCATCGTATGATGCGCGAAAGGAAAAGCAACCGGGGTCATCGGAATACGTGCACCGTAATTAACTTTACTCACAAAAAGGAAATCGCCTATAAGCAGAGATCTCTCCATCGAACCAGACGGAATGGTATAAGCCTCTATAAAAAATACGCGGATGATGGTTGCAGCCACTACTGCAAAAACAATTGCATCAACCCACTCGCGGGTTTTAGTTTTTTTCTTCTTTGGGGCATCTTTTTTTCGTTGCCAGAATTTATAATTCATATATCTTATTTTTGGTTTCGCGATTTATTTAATCGGCTACCTGTTATCTGTAATCCTTCGTTGTGATTTCACAGATTGAGTGATTTCACAGGTTATATTGTGCTTTGGACTTTATTCAAAAATATCAGTAATGCTGAAAAATCCTTTTTTATCTTTCAACCATTCTGCTGCTACAACTGCACCTAAAGCAAAACCAGCTCTATTATGGGCAGTGTGTTTAATTTCTATTTCATCCACTTCGCTACTGTAAATTACAGTGTGTGTACCTGGAATATTTTCTATCCTGTGCGATTCTATCAACAATTGTTCTGCTTTCGGAAACAATTCTACGTCAGTTCCTACCACTTCGTTTAACCACTCTTGTTTTCTTTCCAGGTTATCTACAATCCCTTCTGCTAGCGTAATGGCTGTACCACTTGGTGCATCCAGTTTTTGCGTATGGTGTATTTCTTCAACCTGAACTTCGTAAGCCGGATAGTTATTCATCAGCTTTGCCAAAGTTTGATTAAGCTTAAAGAATAAATTTACACCAATACTGAAGTTAGACCCATAAAGCAATGTATTGTTACTGTTGCTGCAATCGTTTTTCACTTCCTGGAGTTTGCCATACCAACCGGTTGTACCCACAACTATTGGCACATTGGCATCAAAACAGGCGTCAATATTTTTTAAAACCGAATCAGGCGTACTAAAATCGATAGCCACATCAGCTGATTTTAAATTTTGTCTGGTTAAATCTTCCTGGTTATCGATCGTTATTTTCAAAACAATTTCGTGGCCACGTTCCACCGCAAATTTTTCGATAATCTGCCCCATTTTACCATATCCTAAAAGCGCAATTTTCATCTTTATATTATTTTCAGTTTCTGTTCTTATTTTTTATCCTTATCCCTAACAGCTAATTGCCACATCATCACAATTTCAAATGTAATATCCTTTTATTGATTTTCACGATGGTTTCGGCATTAAAATGTTAATGATAATTTTAGTGCAGGCGTTGCATTGAAACCGTATACCGAATTGGTATTAATCATAGATGGCATTACCTTAAAAGAAAGGTTATCGTCTATATTGAAGAAATGCAAACGGGCTGCAACGTAGGCATCTACTATATTGGCAAAATAAACCAAACCGTAAGAGAACAATACAATTTGTTTATTCCTTCTATAGGTATCTTTACCTGTTGTTATTCCTTGTGTAGAATACCTTGTAGTTACCTTGTCTGCGTTTACAAATGGGCCATCTGGATTTGGTTTATCATTGTGATCGTTGCGATACTGTAGCTCTGTCAAGTAAAGATCATATTGTTTGCTACTTTCGATGTACGACATGGTAAGCACAGTTATCCCACCATAAATAGCCGCAATTTTGCCGCCGGTATACAGTTTTTGAAAAAACTGGCTTTTTCCTGCTCTTGTACCATAACCATCGTTTAGCAGTTGCATATTATATAACTGCCCCCAACCTGGTATAATCATCGATCTGAAAACAGCTTTTCTGCCAGCAACCTTACCAGGATTAACATACTTTGCTTTCATCGAATCCTTTCTCGTCATCGGTTTTTTAGCCGCAGTATCTAAAGATTTAGATAATTTAATTTTCGAGGTGTCAGCAGGTTTCAATAACGTATCCTTAACCTGCGCCGAGGCTAAGTTTACAAGGAAAAGTGTAAATGCAGCAACCAGTAAGAAAAGCTTAGTTTTTTGCATTACCAGTCTAATAACTCCAGAATTCGGTTCAAATCATCATCGCTCATAAAAGGAATTTCTATCGCCCCTTTACCATTCTGGGTTACTTTTAACTTTACACGGGTAGCAAATTTAGAGGCCAGATCATCCTGTAATTTTTGATACTGAAAAGAAACAGCTTTTTCTTTCGGTTTTTCACCGGCTTTTAAAGGTATGTGCTGCAGATTACGCACAAGTTCTTCGACTTTACGTACAGATAAGCCCTTTTCTAAAATTTCCTGGTGAATAAACAACTGTTTGTCCACGCCATCAACATTAATTAAGGCCCTTGCGTGCCCCATAGTAATTTTCTGATCGCGGATGGAAGCCTGAATAGCAGGAGGAAGTTTTAACAAACGCAGGTAATTGGTCACCGTGGTACGGTTTTTACCTACACGTTCGCCTAATTGTTCTTGTTTTAATCCCACCTCATCTATCATCCGCTGAAAACTCAATGCCACTTCAATGGCATTTAAATTTTCGCGCTGAATATTTTCGATTAGGGCCATTTCCAACATCTGTTGGTCGTTGGCACTGCGGATGTAAGCAGGAATCTGTGTTAAACCAGCTAGTTTTGACGCCCTGAACCTACGCTCACCTGAAATGAGCTGGTATTTGTTTGCGCCTAATTTTCTAACCGTAATGGGTTGTATTAAACCTTGTACTTTAATCGAATCGGCAAGTTCATTTAATGCTACCTGGTCAAATTCGGTACGGGGCTGGTATGGATTGGTTTCAACTTCAGTTAAACTGACATGACTGATATTGCCAATCTGCTCGGTTTCGCTCACAGCATTTACCTGCTGTTTCGGCGGATGAGCAGATTCGCTATCATCTAAAAGCGCACTTAACCCTCTTCCTAAACCTGTTTTTCGCTGAAAAGATGTCATCTATAATTTATAAAGTTGCTGTTCCTATGTTTTCTTCTTCCTTTAAAAGGCCATTTTTCTTCACAATTTCGCGGGCAAGGTTAAGGTAGTTAATGGCACCTTTGCAATTTGCATCGTGCATAATAACCGAAACGCCATAACTAGGTGCCTCACTTAAACGTGTATTGCGCTGAATAATGGTATCGAAAACCAGTTCATGGAAATGCGTTCTCACCTCTTCTACCACCTGGTTCGATAAACGCAAACGCACATCGTACATGGTTAATAAAATACCTTCAATCTCCAGATCAGGGTTTAAACGGTTCTGAACAATTTTGATGGTATTTAATAACTTGCCTAAGCCTTCAAGCGCGAAATACTCGCACTGAACAGGAATAATAACCGAATCGGCTGCCGTTAAAGCATTGATGGTAATTAAACCTAAGGAAGGAGAACAATCGATGATAATGAAATCATACTGATCTTTGATTTTCTCCAAAACCGCTTTCATTTTATACTCGCGGTTGTTGAGGTTAATCATCTCGATTTCCGCACCAACCAGGTCGATGTGGGCAGGCAGTAAATCTAAATTTGGTGTATCTGTTTTTTGGATGGCCTGTAAAGGGTCAATATCATTAATGATACACTCATAAATACTGTCTTTAATATTCCGGGGATCGAAACCGATACCTGAAGTTGAATTTGCCTGAGGATCAGCATCTACCAGTAAAGTTTTATATTCTAGTACGGCTAAACTCGCAGCCAGGTTTATAGATGAAGTTGTTTTACCAACGCCACCTTTTTGATTTGCTAATGCAATAATTTTGCTCATCTATGTATCCGAAATTTACTTAACGTTTATTTGGGCTGTGTTATTTATGCTTTTTAATTGGCAAAAAGTTCTATTTTTGCGTTGTTTACGGCCTTTTTCACAATCAGCTAAGATACAAACTATATGGCAATTTTAGCAAGAAGCATGTTTGGGTTTTACACATCTTATTAACAATTATCCATGATCACAATTATAGCCGCAACCAACAGGCCCAATAGCAATACGCTAAAAGTTGCCAAATATTACCAGAAGCAACTAAAAGAAAAAGGTGCCGATGCCAATCTGTTCAGCCTGGAGCACTTGCCTATAGATGTTTTGAACACGGATATGTACGGTAAAAGATCAGCAGCTTTTCAGGAAATCCAGGATATGATCAATAACACCGAAAAATTCTTATTTATCATGCCAGAGTACAATGGAAGTTACCCGGGCGTATTAAAAGTGTTAATAGATGCCTCTAATTTTCCAGATAGTTTTTACGATAAAAAAGCGGCCCTGGTTGGAATTTCTTCTGGTAAATATGGCAATATCCGTGGCGTAGATCATTTTACAGGCGTTTGCCACTATATTAACCTGCATGTTTTACCCTTACGTTTACACATTCCAAATATAAAAACAGAGTTAGATACAGAAGGCAATTTAAGCCAACCAGATACGATTAAGTTTACCAACGAGCAGATAGAGAAGTTTATTAAATTCTAACCGTTATCATAAATGCTTCAACATCTGCTTTCCTAAAAAACAAAATTCAGATCTAATGTTTTTTTACTTTTGGAAAGCCAAACCTGTGTTTCATAGGAACATTTCTCCCTGCTCTTCGCTTTACTCCGTTGCACTCCGTGTTCGCTACGATCAGGTTTATAAACAAATAACAGTACTGTAAGACCCAAAGAATAATTTAATGCCGCCTTATTTCAGCACCCTGCAACCTCAAATATTATTACTCGCCTTGCCACTTAAACCCGATGGAAGCGGCACGCAGTAAAGCGGATAGCGGGAACTACACCGACCTAAATGCTTCCAAACCTGCTTTCCAAAAATAATATATAATCTTCTTTTGGAAAGCCCAGCCTGCATTTCATAAGAGTGTCAGTCCTACTCCGTTTGTAGTGCCGGCGTGAAGCCGGCAGCTACCACTTCATCCAATAGCTATTGGATCAGGTTTAGGAACAAAAAACAGTACTTTGAACTATAAAAAGTAAAATTTCATTTTGATAAAAACCCTTCCAAAATGAAAAGGTTTTTTTTGCTTCAAACAACGACAAAAACACCCTATAAACCTAAAAGACAACAACTTAAATAACAACCCAATATACTGGCATAGCTATTGACTACAGGCTAAACAGATACTATTTATTTAACCTTTGTTATATAATTTAGTTAATCAGGAAACACATTTAATTATAACCTATTTTTACACAAAAAGAGAGAAATTGCTTTGCGTTTCTTCGCGAAAAACTTTCCGCTCTTTGCGGTTAAACTAAAACAACATGAAACCATCAATGATTTACAAAACTTCACAATAAATAAGTAAATCATGATAGCTTCATCACCATTAAAAACAAATAAGAACAGATGAAAATAAAAACCAAGCTTCGCCTCGGATTCGGGTTTCTCTTTATAATCGTTTTATCATTCGGATTAATTGCGCTCTTTTTTTTAAACGAGCTTTCCAGTAAATCGAAGGTAATTCTTAAAGACAACTACAAATCATTGAAATATGTTGCAGCGATGCGCAATGTAATCGATCAGAACCGACTTCCACTAAGCAGCACTCAACTGGCTGTATTTAAGGAAAACTTGCAAAACGAAGGATTAAACATTACCGAATCCGGCGAAAAAGTGGCTTTCCATAAATTAAAAGCGGCTTTTAACATATTAAATAGCCCGGAATCGTTAACCATCAAAGAAAATAGCATTAAAAATTTACGCGTTGCGCTACAAAATATTGAACAGGTAAATATGAAGGCCATTTATGACAAAAATGAGTTGGCTAACGAAACCTCATCGAGGGCAAACCTCTATATTATGATCGCCGCGACGCTGAGTTTTATCATCCTTTTTACATTTATTGTCAATTTTCCGGGTTTTGTGGCCAATCCACTTGCCGAGTTTAGTGCAGCAATTAAGCAAATCAGTCGTAAAAATTACAAACAGCGTTTGCATTTCGAAAACGAAGATGAATTTACAGAACTGGCAAACTCCTTTAACGGAATGGTGGTTAAATTAAATGAATGGGAAAACAGTAACTTATCTAAAATCAAATCCGAAAAGTCGCGCATTGAAGCCATTATTGCACAAATGCAGGATGCCATTATCGGCTTAAATGAGAAAGGTGAAGTACTCTTTCTAAACCATCTGGCTGCAAAACTGATGAGTCTGGATGAAGACAAGGTTATTGGTCAAAATGTAGCCGAACTGATGCAAAAAAATGAATTGCTCAAACGGATTATTAAACCTGACACCAATGATAATACCTTAAAAATTTATACTGATGAAAAAGAATCTTATTTCCTGCTGGAAAATCGCGAAATCATCATCCCAAATTATGAAGAGCAGGATGACAGCACATTAATTTCCTCATCTAAATCTGCAGGAAGCGTTTACACCTTAAAAAATATTACGCAGTTTAAAGAACTTGATGAAGCCAAGACAAATTTTATCGCAACCGTTTCGCATGAGCTAAAAACACCGCTTTCATCGATTAAAATGAGTTTGAAATTGCTCAATGATGAGCGTGTGGGCATGATGAACGAAGAGCAGCACGAGTTACTTAACCACATTAAAGAGGATAGCGACAGACTGTTAAAGATTACGAGCGAACTGCTTGACCTCTCGCAGGTAGAAACCGGTAATTTAAAACTCACATTTGCCGTAACCAAACCTGAAGAAATTGTGAGTTATGCGATTGATGCAGTTAAATTCCAGGCTGAACAGAAATTGATCCAACTGGTGCTTAACTGCGACCAAAACTTACCAAATGTAAATGCCGATATTCAGAAAACGGCCTGGGTAATGGTTAACTTTTTATCTAATGCATTGCGATACAGTTCAGAAAAATCGAAGGTAATCATTGATGTTTTCCAGAAAGACAATTTTATTGAATTCTCTGTTCGTGATTTTGGAAAAGGCATTGACGAAAAATACCAGAAAAGACTATTTGACAGGTATTTCCAGGTGCCAACCGATGGTCAGAATAAATCCGGTTCCGGATTGGGGCTTGCCATTTCTAAAGATTTTATCGAAGCCGAAAACGGAAAAATATGGGTTGTAAGCGCCATTGGTGAGGGCAGCAAGTTTTGTTTCAGTTTACCGGTTGTAGAGTAGATTCATGCTCTTTTTAATCGCAAAAGACGCAAAGGGCGCAGAGGCAAAATGGGAGATGGAAAACGGCACCGCCGAACGCTTTACTTTAAACTTGCAGATTAAAATCCTTTGTTTTTCTCACCATAAAGAACGCTAAGGGCGCGGAGATTGTAAGTTGTAACATAAATTCAACCTCTGTGCTCTCGGTGTCTTATCTCTGTTTACTCTGTGGTTAATCTTCTTACCACCGAGGACGCGAAGTTTTACACAGAGGATCACAGAGAAAAGATAGAAAATGGACGGCAGAAAATCGCATTGCCGAACGCAAACCGCCTAGCGCTTACACAATATATGGCTCCATTTCCTTATCAATGCTTTTACGCAGTTCCATTAATTTAATGGCATAACCATGCATGGCAATTTCTTTTTCGGTTTTGGGTTTAAAAGCCGGAATTGCCTTTGGCTGCCCATTGTCATCAACTGCAACAAAAACAATAATACAGTGGGTATTCTTCACAAAATCGGTTTGACCTACTGGTTTAGAAAAAGCATCAACGGCAATATGCATACTGGTTTTACCCGTATAAATAATGCGTGCTTCCATTTTAACCAGATGCCCGATATGAACCGGGTGAAAAAACCTGATGCCACCCACATAAACCGTTACACAATAAGTTTGGCTCCACTGCAAGGCACAGGCAAAAGCAGCCTGATCAATCCACTTCATCATCATCCCACCATGCACCTTACCTCCATAATTAACATCAGAGGGTTCGCTTAAAAATTGAAGTTCGATGTGGTTTTTGGTTCTGGCCATGCTGTTAATTGCTTTTTAATGTATCTGCTAAGATATTATAAAATAAGATATTTTTCTGCGGTCAGCTGTTATGATCTGTTGAGGTGACCCGGCACAATAAAAAAATAGTCCCGCAGATTAAGATGATTACCGCAAATTGATTGTTTTTTCTGCGGTAATCTGTGAATTCGTGGGAAGTAAACTTACCTGAAGTCGTCATCCTGAGTTCATCTCAGGATCTAACTGGTGTAATTGATACTGAAATAAATCCGATAGCTATCGCATCAGTAAACGAAACTAATTTATCTGTATCAATCTGTGTTTATCTGTGGCAAAAAACTATACAAAAAGTTGTAGCGAGACGCTACAACTAGAAAGACCACCACCTTAAAGGTCGAAATCCTTATTGTCAGTTGGTAACAACTGACACCACTAAAATAGTATTCATCTCAGGATCTAATTTGCATAATAGATCCTGAAACAAGTTCAGAATGACGATACGATATAAAAATCGGGACGGGATGAGGTACTGTGAGTTACTCTAAAAGCAAAGTATCATCATCCTCATCAGTTAAACTCAATTGCACACTATCGCTACCGGCAATTCCTTTAAACGTAATTGATGTTGACTATCTTTAATGCTGTTCTACCATTTCATTACGCTGTTCTTGCATTTTACGCTGAAAAGCAAGTTCCATTTCTCCTTCCTTTATGAATGTGTAATGGAGTTTTGCACCATCATACCCTAAAGCACTTTCGACCTGATTTCATGACCAGCGGCAAGGATTTTACTGACCGGGCATTTTGTCGCAATTTCTTCCAGTCTGATTTTCTGTTCTTCGGTAAGCACACCAGTACAGGTAATTTCTTCCAGAAATATCGTTTCACCGTTTTCGGTATCAATGTTTACTTCCACTTCGATTTTATCAATAGGCCATTCTTTTCTATCGGCATACATCCTTAAGGTGATGGCTACACACGATGCCAAAGAAGCCATTAATAATCCCTTGGGGGCAAAACCTTTATGCGTTCCTCCTAACTCTAAAGGTTCGTCTACTATAATATCATGAGAACCATTGGTTACCGAACAGGCATAATGTTCTTTATTTATTGTTGCTTTTACCATGTAAATTGATTTTAGTATTTCAAATATTGTGCTTTAACTTTAAACTTAGGTAAAAGTCTGGTTTTTTTTAAGCAAATGTTGGAATTACAGCAGGTGCAATCCCGTCATTTTGCAATAGTTTCGAATTCCATTCAGAACTACCCCGCTGTTTTCGGGTTTAAAGAATGATGTCCTACTCTCTGTCTAATAGTTTGTTACCCAAAACACCAGGCCTATTGTATAATGATACGCTCAATGAAGAATACTTTGGTTAGTAATGCCATCCAAGCCCATAATCTGTCTCTGGCAAAACCGGAACTTTTTCCAAAAAAACTACTGCACTAGCTTTCCAAATTAAAAAATATCAAACATTATATCAGGCGAATTGTTCATTTATAAAACCACATGATCATGAAATACAGAAAGTTAATCGGAAAATATTTAAAGCACGAATCGGATAACAGTGCAAAAATAGCACTTGCCTTAGTGGCTGGTTTAGCAGCCGGGGCAGTAATTAGTATTTTATTTGCTCCAGATAGCGGTGCAGGCACCCGTGGAAAAATTGCTGGCGGAGCAAAAAACCTGCGTTATGGCTTTCAAGACAAATATAACCTGTTAAAAGAGAAAGTTTTTGGCGTAGAAGCCATTGAAGAAGATATTGTTGAACATGAAGTGCCTCATTTTAAACATACTGTTGCTAAAAAACGTAAATCAGATGTGAAAGAGATCCTGGAAAACGCCCATGAAAATGGTCAGGTACAGGAAGGCCAAGGATAAAAAACACAAAAAGATAATGGGGGCATTTGCGTGGATTAATTAATCCATGCAACCTTTTTACCCTTTAAAATTTCTTAGTTTATACAGGATCATTGCTGTAAATATTTTTTATTCCCGCGAAAATTTTCGCCTTTCCTTATTAAATCGATATCCAGCCAATTTTATCGAAAATATGGGATTTCAATTAAATGTTTGATCGCCTGGCTTGGTAATGGTTCATTAGTCAAGAGAAGAAACTAATGAACAACTGACCATTGGAATAATGAACTGCCTTATCCTTCAATCGCTTTCCAAAGCATATCTTTCAACTCTAAAATATTTTTTTCAGCTACTGAAGAGATAAATATAGATGGGATATTTGGCAGATCCTGTTTCATTTCTTCCATTAGTTCTTCATCTAACATATCTGATTTGGTAATGGCCAAAACGTGTGGCTTTTGCATTAATTCAGGATTGTAGGACTCCAATTCACTTTTAAGGATTTCGTATTCTTCTTTAATTGAACGGCTTGTATCAGCCGGAACCATAAATAACAGTACCGAATTACGCTCTATATGACGCAGGAAACGGTATCCTAAACCTTTACCCTTTGACGCACCTTCGATAATTCCAGGTATATCGGCCATTACAAAAGATTTTCCGCCTCTGTAACTTACAATACCCAGATTAGGAACTATGGTAGTAAAAGGATAGTCGGCAATTTCTGGTTTAGCCGCCGAAACTACAGAAAGTAAAGTTGATTTTCCTGCATTTGGGAAACCAACGAGGCCAACATCGGCTAAAACTTTTAATTCTAAAATGTTCCAAACCTCCTGTCCCTGCTCACCTGGTTGTGCAAAGCGTGGTGTTTGTTGAACAGAATTTTTAAAATGCGCATTACCCAAACCTCCACGGCCACCAGCCGTTAAAATCTTAGTTTCGCCATCTTTGGTTATCTCAAAAAGGATTTCTCCGGTTTCAGCATCTTTGGCGATGGTACCAAGCGGAACCTCTAAGATTTCATCCTTGCCTTGTTTACCGAATTTATGGGAACTACCACCAGCACCACCATCTTCTGCGATGATATGCTTACGGTATTTAAGGTGTAACAATGTCCAGATATGAATACTGCCTTTAACGATAATGTGGCCACCACGACCGCCATCACCACCATCAGGACCACCCATTGACGTTAAAATATCACGGTGTAAATGTGCCGAACCTGCCCCGCCCTTACCAGAACGGCAACAAATTTTTACATAATCTACGAAATTCGAACCCTGTGACATATTTTAATATTGAAATGTTTACTATTGGAACGTTGAAATGACAACGCCTTTAAAATTAAAGAGTTATAACGTTTTAACATTATAACTCCTTTTATGTTTTGAATAACGGATCGGGAATTAATTAACGCCTTTCCTTTATACTGCTAACTGAACTTTATACTTTATACTTTATACTGATCAATTACAGCGCAAAGATCATTATAAACTGTTTCTATTTCACCAATTCCATTTACTTTATTCAACTTTCCTTGCTCTTCGTAATAAGGCAATACATGGATCGTTTTGTCAAAGTATTCTGAAATCCGTTTTTTCAGTTTTTCAGCATCATCATCTGGACGACCACTGGTTTTATGACGCTCAGCAATACGTTTTGTTAACTCGTCCTGATCAACATCTAAAGCAATAACACCAGCAATTTTACTGCCTTTACGCTCTAAAAATAAATCAAGTTCAATTGCTTGCGGAACGGTACGCGGAAATCCATCAAACACAAATCCCTTAGCATCAGGATTTTTATCTACCTCCTCTTCAAGCATGGCAATTGTAATGGCATCAGGAACCAATTCTCCGTCAGCTAGCAATTGACTTACTTTTTTTCCTAATTCGGTTTCTCCTTTAACGTGTGCTCTAAAAAGATCGCCTGTTGAAACGTGTACCAACTGATATTTTGCAATCAGTTTTTCAGATTGGGTGCCTTTACCCGCCCCTGGAGGGCCAAAGAGAACTAAATTAAGCATTCAAGTTGTTTAGGTTATCTTCAAAAATTAAAAAAGCCTTATTCCTATGGCTCAGTTATAAGTAATATTCAAATCACTGATTAATAGGATTAGACATTGCTTACTTTCAAGGCTGCAAATATATAATTATTAATTTAGATGCCATTTAAAATTGATAATTTATTTAGAAAAGCGCTATTTTAGTGACATTTACCTTATTCTAAGAAGAATCTTGTGCCATTTTTATATTTGACAGAATTTTCCTCAAATACTAAGTCAAATAAGCAAAAGATTCTTTTTAAATTTTCATCAATTCTTGTTAAGAATTTAAATATTTGAAACAATTTATTGTATTTACATGGCCCCATCCATTCGGCACAAGCAAAAATAATTCAACCCAGACAGGAAGATGCACTCAGATATGAAAAAATCGGTGTTGATCTGTGTGCGTCTGTGGTTAAAACGCTTAACTTAATGAAATTGCCTAACGGCATCGTCATGCTGAACTTGTTCCAACTTCCTTCTTGCCAGATAGCCCCCTGAAATAACACCGGAGTTTTTAGCGACCATAAAGTTCGGTTTCTGCTTTTAGCCACTTTATCGTTTTCTCCTCTATAAATTGCCCATCTGCCCTCCACGACCAATTGCCTGTTGCCTTACCAGGTATATTCATCCGGGCAGTTTCATCTAATTGCAGGATATCCTGCATGGGGATAATGGCAATTTTGGCAATTGAAGCGTAACAGAGCCTGATCAGGATGGCATTGATATTACTTTCATTCACCTCCGCACCTATGTACTTCGAAAGCCGTTGTCTAAGGTTTGCATCTGTTTCATTTTTAAACCAGCCCAGGGTGGTATTATTATCATGCGTTCCGGTGTAAACAATAAAATTTGCCGAATCGTATAGATGCGGAATATGCACCGATCCGGCTAAATCTTTGCCAAAAGCAAATTGCAGTACTTTCATTCCAGGCAATCGGAATTGCTTTCTCAACTGCTCTACATCCGCTGAAATTTCACCCAGATCTTCGGCAATAAAGGGAAGCCTGCCCAATTTCTTTTCCATTGTTTTAAAAAATATCGCACCAGCTCCAGGCTTCCATGTACCATCTACGGCATCTTCATTACTGGCCTTAACCTGCCAATAAGTAGAAAAGGCCCTAAAATGATCTAAACGGAGGAGATTGTACAGCTGTTGGTTTTTCTTTAACCGGTTTTCCCACCATTTAAAATCATCTGCTTTCATCTTTTCCCAGTTGTATATCGGCATGCCCCAGAGCTGCCCTTTTTCATTAAAATAATCGGGAGGAACGGCAGCAACCTCCGTTCTGTTTCCGTTTTTATCCAGTAGAAAATTTTCACGCTGCGCCCATATTTCAACGGAATCATAATCGAGGTAAAATGGGAGATCGCCAATCAGGCCTATGCCTTTCGCATTTGCATATTCTTTTAACCTGTACCATTGGTGATAAAAAACAAATTGGTTCCATTTTATTTCTTCAATTTCAGACTGATTGCTTTTTTCAAATTCAATGATGGTTTCAGCAACCTTTAATTTAAATTTTTCTGGCCAGTTAAACCATTCTTTACCCTTAAAATATTGCTTTATGCAGGTATAAAGTGAAAAATCAGCTAACCAACTTTGCTCATTTTTGCAAAACAGGTTAAATTTATTGACCAGGTTTTCGTTACCTTTAATTTTAAACAATTGATAGGCCTTATTTAAAGTCCGCTGTTTCATTTCTTCTACTTTTTCGAAATCTACAGGCCCCGCTTCCGGTAACATACAGGCGTTCAAATCACTTTCACTTAAAAGGTCTTGGTCAAATAAGCGTTCAGGACTGATCAGCATCATGTTTCCGGCCATGGAAGAGTTGCTGGAATAGGGCGAATACCCAGTTTCTTTTTTAGTTGGATTAATCGGTAAAACCTGCCAGTATCGCTGACGTGATGCAGCAAGAAAATCTACAAATTTATAGGCACCGGGGCCTAAATCGCCAATGCCAAAACGGGACGGCAAAGCACTAATGTGCATAAGCACGCCCGCAGAACGCGGATTATTATCTGGAATTAACTTAATTACCGCCAACTGCATGTGGTTAAACAATTGGCTGATCAGGATACCTTCGTATAAGGGATCTTTGTACTCCTTTTTCCCCGTCAGCAAGTTTTGCCAGCCAAGAGGAGCCTCATTTGGCAACAATATCTGGGTATCTTCCCAATTAAAATTATCAGCTGCTACATTTTGATTTTTACAGCATTTAGCAAACCCCAAAGGAACCACGGTGATTAACCATTGCTGTTTATATTGCCTTGCAAAAGCACAAATATGCTGGCTATATTTACCCTGAACTTGCAAAGGAAAGTACGCTCCACGCTCAAAAACTTCTGACTCGGATTTTCTGATCTTTAGCAAAGTTTTAGTTAGCCACATTTTGATCTTTCCCGAAAACCTGTCTTCCCAAAGTTTTTCAAAATTAGCAGGCACATCAAATGCTGCCATCAGATCCGTCCTATCTTCATAATTAACAGGTCTTCTGTTATCTGGATCAACAAGACTTAAATCCCACAATTCCGTTCCCTGATAGATATCCGGGATGCCCGGACAAGTGAATTTCAGGGTAAGCTGAGCTAAACTATTGATAACTGCAAAATCGGAGATGCGTTTTAAAAAATTTCTGATTAAACTATTGCTCTCCTGCTTTTCAGTTAAAATAGCCTGCGAAAATTCGGTGAGTTTTTCCTCGTAATTTTCATCTGGATTTGCCCAGTCTGATCGCTTTTTCGATTCCCGTAATGCTTTTACAATAAACTGTGCCAAACGGTTTTCGATTTCATGATCATCATCTTCATGAAAGGGCAAAGCACCAATAATGGTCTGCAGGACTAAATAAACATCATTATCATGTAATAGATTAAAAGACGCATGCTGTTTTTTTAAGGATTCGAAGGTTTTTTTTAGTTGCTGCACCAATTGAGACCACTCATCCGGAAGATCGCTAAGTACATTTAATCTTGCCCTAACATCTTCTCCTTTTTTGGTATCGTGGGTGGAACTTCCATTGATGCTAAATGGCCAGTCTTGTTGGCGTTTATGCATTTCATTATGAAATGCAGGCACTGCCATTCCAAAAGCATCAGGTGCATCGCCTACTTCGGCATGGCCTATAAAACGGTTATAGGTAAACATGGCAGTATCTTCTACCCCTTTGGCCATTAGCGGACCTGTAAACTGCATACAACGCTGAAAAAAATGACTCACCTTTTTGTTGTAGTAGGCGTTTGCCTGCTTTGGAGTTTCAAGAAAGACTTTGTTCAACAATTCTCCTGCTTTAGCCAGCTTTTTATGATGGAGAATGGGTGTAAGCAGATTTTTAATATGATGTGATTCTTCCTCTGCCAGTGGAAAACGATAGTTATAATACCGGTATACAGGCATGGCGATAAGCATTTCGGCAAACGCCCTTTTAAGATCAGCTTGCTTAACGATCGAAAAATCTGCCAGTTTAAGTGCCAAAAAGAGTTCAAACAAATTATCAAGTTCGCCCTGCATGTGCTTAAACAAGATGTTACTTTTCTTTTCGTAAATCAGCCTGGATGGATCGAGTTTTTTACCTGTTACTTCCTGATAAAGTTTATTAAAGGGCTTTTCTGCTTCTTTGTTTGTAAAAAGGTTGTTTACCATTGCCAAAAAATCGTAGCCGGTACTTCCCTGTACTTTCCAGTTTTTAGGTAACTCTTCACCGCTTTCGAGAATTTTTTCTACGACGATATAAATATCTTTACCAACAGTTTTCCGAAGCCTTTGTAAATATTCCTTAGGATCAGATAAGCCATCAACATGATCAATCCGCAAACCCTGGAAAACGCCTTTATCAATCAATTCAAAAATGTAACGGTGATAAAGATCGAATGTTTCCTGATGTTGCATATTGAGGCAGATCAGGGCGTTGACAGTAAAAAACCTGCGATAGTTAATGTTATAATCGGTTTCCTGCCAGTTGCACAAGCGATAATGCTGGCTTTGGGCGATCCTTGTTAAAGCAGTAGAATCTGTATTTATATCCTTAAGGTTCTGTGTGGAAATGGTACTGGCTGTTTCCGCATTTAACGGCCAATTGGAATCGCCGTAACTTAAGTAGTATTTGCCTTTAATCTCGAGTACCTTTAATTTCTGCTCTGCAATTGCTACTTCAAGATCCTCACCTAAAAAAGGGACCATCAAACGTCCATCGCCTTTTTGCAGATCAATATCAAAAAAATGTACAAAATCAGATTCATCTCCCTTTTCCAGTATATCCATTAACCACATATTATCTGGATGAAAAGACATATGGTTGGGAACAATATCCTGGAGCCAGCTGATGCCAGCAGCTTTTAACTTTTTAGAAACTTTTATCAATTCGGCCTCGGTACCGATCTCAGGATTTATCTTCAGGGGATTCACCACGTCATAACCGTGTGTACTTCCGGGCATAGCCTCAAAAATTGGCGAAGCGTATATTGTGCCGATCCCCAGCTCTATCAGATATGGAATGATATGATCGAGGGATTTAAGATTAAAATTTTTATGAAACTGGATTCTATAGGTAGAAGTTGGTTTATACATCTGTTTTGTAAAGAATAAGAGTTGATTCGGGAAATAAAGTAATCTGGCCTTCAGCAGATATACTATTTGATTCAAGGGTTTGGCCTCCCCATTTTAGTAAAGCAGAATCTAACAGCACCGAGGCACGTTGAAATGCCGGATCAATGGAAAGGGTTTGTATTTGTTTTGAAAAATTGAATATGGCCATGATTTCTTCACTACCTTTCCAGCGTTTTAACACCAGGCAGTTTTTTTCAGAAAAGGCTTCCGCATGTACACTTTTCCGGTCCAGGTTAGCGAGTACGGTGTGTTGTTTCCGCAATGCGCTCAAAGTTTTATAATAACTGAGCATGATCTGGTGGTTTGGTTCAGTGATTTTTTCCCAGTCGAGCTTGGATCGTTCAAAAGTAGCTTCATCCTGGGGATCGGGTGTATCTCCATTATTGTGGAAAGCTGCAAATTCTGACTTTCTTCCTTTCCTTACTGCCTCTACCAGCTCCTCATCACTATGGCTCACAAAAAACTGGAAAGGATTGGTTTCTGCCCATTCCTCACCCATAAATATTAAGGGTAAAAACGGGCTGCAAAAAACTGCTGCAGCCATCACCTTTAACATTTCAAAACTAACCAGGGTACTGCTTCTTTCGCCCAGCATACGGTTACCGACCTGATCGTGGTTTTGTGAAAAAACAACAAATTTAGCACCTGAAACCTGTTGTACAGGCATTCCAAATTTGCGCTGCCGATGTGTAGAATACTGTCCAGTGTATACATAAGCATCCTGGTAAGATTTGGCGAGATCTGTTACGCCATTAAAATCTGAATAATATCCCTCTTTTATCTGTCCGGTACAAACCCGAAGTGCATGATGAAACTCATCGACCCACTGGGCATCCATTCCATAACCATATTCGCTTTGAGGCCGGATATAACGCTCGTCATTTAAATCAAGCTCAACGATCAATTGGTATGCCCTGCCCGTAAATTGGGAAAGTTTTTCGGTATACGTTTTAATCTCCGCCAGAATATGAACGGGACTGAAATCTTTAATTGCATGTACAGCATCCAATCTAAGGGCATCGATATGAAAATCCCTGAACCACATTAAAGCATTTTCGATAAAGAAATCACGTACTGCATCGGAGCCTGCATCATCAAAATTAATGGCCTTTCCCCATGGGGTATGGTATTTATCGGTAAAATAGTGACCAAAATCGGAGAAGTAGTTCCCTTCAGGCCCTACGTGGTTATAAACAACATCTAAAATTACGGCCAAACCCTTAGCATGACAGGTATTAACCAAATGCTGTAAAGCCAGTGGTCCGCCATAACTATTTTGCACCGCAAATGGAAATACGCCATCGTAACCCCAGTTTCTATTGCCCGAAAATTGTGCAACAGGCATAATTTCAATGGCTGTAATGCCAAGCTCAACAAGATAATCGAGTTTAGTTTCAATTGAGGCAAAATCTCCATCTGGTGTGAAGGTTCCGGTATGGAGCTCATAGATGATGAGATCATTCACGTCTACTCCTTTCCAGTCGGCATCCGTCCATTGAAAAGCATTTACATCAAATGCCGTAGAGCGTCCTTGAGGACCTTCTTCCTGAAATAAAGACGCTGGATCTGCACGATCAATTGTTTCTCCGTCGGTTAAAGGATTAACTTTAAAGACATATTGATCATGTGCTCTGAGCTGGCCTGTTTGCAAATACCAATAGCCATAACCTTCATCAACCAGCGCTAAATTAAGTTCGCGATCTGCTATTAAAATAGAAACCTGTGCGGCCAACGGTGCCCAAAGCCTGATTTCAGCTTCTCTGTTTTCATTAAAATTTAATCCAATATTTCTCTTTCGTATATCGATTTCCATTAAAGCACTTTAGAAAAAAAACAAAAAACATAAGCCAATAGTTTTGGAGGCAGCAAGCTCATTCCCAAAGTTCAAGAAAACTAAACCATCTAAAACTTCATCTGCAGGTCCAAAGATCTCTCCACTCCGCGTTGCTCCGGTCGAGATGACGACGGATTTTCCAGTTAATCAAGCCATTATAAATTAATAGTCTGTCTATTCAGTATTGCTTTTATCAGTCTGCTCATCATGATCCGAATCAGATTTTGATGTTTGTTCAGCCAGTTTCTCTGTAGCGTCATCATCCTGTTGAGCAGTATCAGCATCGCTCCCCTTTATCTGCGAAACCGGAATAACTCCTATTTTATCCTCGTTCTGTGTTTCGATCTCTTTTTTTTGATTTTCCATAGCTTTAAAGTTGTTAAATGATATTAGCGGGCAGATGAATTCTACCCTTATATGTAATGTGTTATGTACTCACCCGCAAAGGGTATAAGTACTCTGCAAACGCACTACATCATCATGGGACAGGAATAAAATGCCTCGCTATTATAGAACCAGTAAAACCTTTGGCAGTTTGGTTTTATTTAAAAAAAAACAACCAGGCTAAATTTACCTGGTTGAAATGATGTTTAAATTATATTGTTCTAAAATTAAACGGCATGCTATGCCGGAATTTTTCTCGGCACTTCCCGGTCCCAAAATCTGTGCTGGGCAATCATCCTGATAAACAAGTCTACTAAAGAAGAAAGATCGTCTGAAACCATTATCCCTTCACGAAGAACAGTTTCCTCCGAATATTCATCCGGAAGTTTTTTATAGAAATAGGTAGCCTCTAAAACTTGTATTGCTGTAGCATCAGCAGCTATCGCCTTACAGTGTTTGAAGGCTTCGTTCAGAAAATGTACCGCATTAGCTTCTGCTTCTAATGTAGCAGAACTGTTCGTTCCTCCCGGCAGATATACGGCATCGTAAAGTACCGAGGCAGCCGTAAGGAAACTCTCATCAACATTGATCTGCTGATCTTCCTGTGAGATGATAGCACCCAGTTTTGGCGCAATAATGTGCACAACTGCACCTTGAGCAATAAGCGCATCCTTTACTTGACTGAGCGATTTACCATCTACCCCATCTGCCGCCAGGATGGCTATTTTTCTGGTAGCAATGCTATCCTTAAGCGTTCCGGACATGCTTAATGCCTCCGATTTTACAAGTTCTCCTTCTTTCTGTTCGGGGCTATAATCAGCAGGATCAGCGTCTGCCGGCACGCTGCCATTTAGTTCTTCCAGAGGAATAACGGGAACGTGAAGCCCAAGTGCATAAGCTACTGCTGCTGCAAGCCCTTTGTCGACATGGTTGAGTAAGCCAAGCATGCGTTCCCTTACCGCAACCGTTTTTACCTTGCCCAGCTCAAAGCTTAAGGCATCTGTAAGGTGGTTTTTTTCAGCATCAGACTGACTATTAAAAAACAACCTCGCTTGCGAAAAGTGATCGAAAAAGCTCCTGCTTCTTGCACGGATCTTCTTCGCATCAATGCGTTCGTTATAACTTACAAAACCGCCATCTGCTGCTGTAGCCTGTTGTGGATCGTTTGCAGCTATTCCATTAGGACCATAACTGGTCTTCCCGCGGTTTATGGTTTGGCGCATATAGCCGTCGCGTTGGTTATTATTTACAGGCACAACAGGTCTGTTAATCGGAATCTCGTGAAAATTTGGCCCGCCTAGTCTGATCAGTTGCGTATCAGTATAAGAAAATAACCTTCCCTGTAAAAGCGGGTCGTTGGTAAAATCTATTCCCGGAACAACATGCCCGACATGAAAAGCAACCTGTTCAGTTTCTGCGAAAAAATTATCGGGATTGCGGTTTAAAGTCATTTTTCCAATGCGCTGCACAGGAACCAGCTCTTCAGGAATTAATTTAGTTGGGTCCAATAAGTCGAAGCCAAACTTAAATTCATCTTCTTCTGCAACAATCTGAACGCCAAGTTCCCACTCCGGAAAGGCACCCGCTTCTATTGCATCCCAAAGATCCCTTCTGTGAAAGTCAGGATCTTTTCCTGAAATATTCTGCGCTTCATCCCATGCAACAGAATGTACACCCAGCAGTGGTTTCCAGTGAAATTTCACAAAACTTGCCACCCCCGATGCATTAACAAAGCGGAAAGTATGTACCCCAAAACCTTCCATCATCCGGTAGCTTCTTGGAATAGCCCTGTCACTCATCAGCCACATAATCATGTGGGCAGATTCGGGCATAAAGGAGATGAAATCCCAAAAAGTATCATGTGCAGATGCAGCCTGGGGCATTTCATTGTCTGGCTCGGGCTTAACAGCATGCACTAAATCAGGGAATTTAACTGCATCCTGAATAAAAAATACAGGCATATTGTTCCCTACAAGGTCAAAATTACCTTCCTGAGTATAAAACTTTACCGCAAAACCACGAACATCACGGGCAAGATCGGTAGAACCTCTTGATCCTGCTACAGTTGAAAACCTAACAAAAACAGGCGTCTCCTGGCCCGGATCGCAAAGGAAAGCTGCCCTTGTAATGTCAGACATATCCTCATAAACCTTGAATACGCCATGCGCTCCGGAACCCCTGGCATGTACAACACGCTCGGGTATCCGCTCATGGTCGAAATGGGTAATCTTTTCCCGTAATATAAAATCTTCTAACAATGTTGCGCCACGATCGCCAGCTTTAAGCGAATTCTGATCATCATTTATTTTGACTCCATGATTGGTGGTGAGTTTTTCACCGGTAGCATCTGCAACAAAGGCCTCAAGTTTTGCTGTTTTATCATTGTCCTGTTTTATCGGACTGGTATCTTTTACTGTTGTTTTTTTTGCCATTTTTTTTCCCTTTCTTAAGCCTCTTCAGCTGCTTTATAGTTAATTTCATTCTGAGCAATATCATTAAGCTTTACGTCGGCAAGTTTTTCTTCTGCAAGTGTTTGTTCAAGTAAATCCGCAATTTCTGTTAAACCCAATGTTGTTGCCAATTGGAAAAGCCCACTGTAAGAAGCAATTTCGTAGTGTTCTACTTTTTGGCTGGCTAATATAATGCCCACATCCCGGGTCGCTGTTCCAGCCTCCGTTTCTTCAATGATACTTTCCCCCTCTTTACTCAATCCTTCCATCGCATCACATTTTTTTGCTATGGGTTTTTCTCCAAGGAGTTCAAATACCTTTTCAAGCCTGGCTACATGTCCTTTAGTTTCAGTAAGATGTGATTCAATTGCGCCTTTGAGTACTGGTGATGTTGCGCTGGAAATCATTTTAGGCAAATTTTTAACCAAATGATTCTCGGCCCAGTAAAGATCACAGATTCCATCTTTAAAGAGTTCTTTCAAGGCCGGAGAAGCCGCTACCGTATCTTTAGCGCTAAGTTTTGGTTTACTGCCGCTGTCTTGTTTTTTCATGGTATGTTTTATGTTTAAGATGTTTCGTCGTTGACCATCATCTAATAGAACCCTATATTTTGCTATTTAGTTTCCGAAATTTATCCGCGTTTTAATACGTGTTTTAATAAAAGATAGCTACCCGGCGTAACCTTCACTTCAAAAACCGGGAAATAACCTGCCGAGCTGATACCGTGAGCTTCATTAAAATTTAGTGATGAGTCCCATTTTTAATGAAAAATTTTAGAGGAGCTCTGTTGGTTAGAAAGAAATAATAAAAGGTTTTAGCATAGAAAAATACAAACAAGTAAAAAACTCAAAACCATCCACAATTTTATCCTGTTCTATAATAAAGAACCTATTAAAAATATAATTATGGCAACTACAAAAACACCGGCAAAGAAAACCGCGAAACCTACAGGTAAAACAGGAAAAATTGAGAATTCAGAATTCCATGATTTTTTTGTAGATGAGTTAAAAGATATTTATTGGGCAGAAAAGCACCTTGCTAAAGCACTGCCGAAAATGAAGAAGGCTGCTACGAGCCCGGAGCTTGCAGCCGCTTTTGAAAAGCATACCCAGGAAACTGAGCAACATATCAGCACCCTTGAAGAAGTATTTAGCCTTTTAGGAGAAAAAGCGACTGCAAAAAAATGTGATGCCATGGCCGGTTTACTGGAAGAGGCAGACGGAATTATCGCTGATACTGATAAAGGTACCATGATCCGCGATGCCGGGCTTATTCTTGCTGCTCAAAAAGTTGAGCATTATGAAATTGCAACCTACGGAACTTTAAGGGTATTTGCAGAGAATATTGGCCACAATGATGTAGCTGAACTCCTTACACAAACGCTCGAAAATGAAAAGGCAACAGATGTAGCCTTGACCGAAATAGCGGTTAATGCAGTTAATGCGGAAGCGGTAACAGAATAAGCGATAAAAAGGCTCTTCGGAGCCTTTTATTGTTTATTCTGTTTTATTTTCCTGGTCGTCACCCTGAATTTATTTCAGGGTCTTTTTTTTGCAAAAAGATACTTCAGCAGAATTAACTAATGTGCAACTAAAACACTAATTGAAATAATTGTTGAAATTACGACCAAAAAGAGAAAGATTCTTCATTGCATTCAGAATGACATAATAAAAACCAGAATGACATAGTGAAAACCTTTTCTCTACAAGTACAGTTATGTTTACATGGAAAATTTAGACTTATTGATTATACCCGCAGCAAGACAAGGAGAAACTGAAGTATTAAAAGAGCTGATCAAAAGGGGAGCCAACGTTGATGCCAGAGATGAGAAAGGTTATACCCCATTAATCATCGCCTGTTATAATAATCGTTTATCAAGTGCAGAGATACTCTTAGATGCAGGAGCAGATATAGATGCTGCAGACTATGGTGGCAATACCGCGCTGATGGGTGTTTGCTTTAAGGGTTACCTGCCCATTGCAGAACTGCTGATCGCCAAGGGTGCAAAATTAGATCTCCAACATGGAAATGGCGGAACCGCGCTTATGTTTGCAGCCATGTTCGGCAGGAACGATCTGCTGAAACTCTTACTTAAAAATGGTGCAGATCCTTCGCTTACCGATATCCGCGGACAGCGTGCCGCAGAGCTTGCAGCCATGCAGGGCAATGAAGAAGGACTCGCAATTTTACAACATTAAGGTCTGCCATCAAGCAGTCCTTTTACCAACAATTTCCATTGAGGATAGGATAAACCAAGCTTTGCACTAAAACCAACAATGAGATTCCGTGTCCTATCAATTAAATTTCCTTCATCCGTATTCGCCACTTCGTTCCTGCCATGCTCCTCTGCCCATACGGTAATTCTATCTCGGCGGATAGTAAAGGTAGAAGTGGCATGGTCTTTTAAAAAATGAGCAGTCTGTTCATCTTGATTAAAAGGTGAAGGACATGGCCGGACACGCATGCTGATTATTTCCTGGTCACCATCATGCTCGCTTCCGATTTCTTCAATCTTCACCCAATCAAATCCACCCCCAGATAATGGCCCGGGGCCAGGGATATCTATTCTAATAAAATCCCCTTCCTGGGCTGATCGAATAGCTTCTGTTCCATCAGGCGCAAAAATCTTAAAGTCTGAAAGTCCGGAGATTTTACCCCATTCATTTACTGCAAGTAATCTTTTTGCAGCTGCTGAGAAAAATTCCTGAGCCTGAATGAGGCTGCTCAATTTACGTTGTTCAACCACATCCATTTGGCTTCCGATAACCTGTTGAGGCACCAGGCTGTTATTTAATTTTTTCATTGTCTTTTCTCTATAGAACCATGTGTTCTTACGCATGGTTTGATTATTTATCAAAAACATGATAAGCCCAGGTGTGTAATAGCCAAAAAAATTACAAGAAACATGGTTCAAACCAATCCGCTACTTAATCCTTTCGCCTGGGATAAGCTGATGCAGCAGATCTTTGATGGTGATAAGAGCCGGAATAATTAGTCAGGAGTCCTTAACGTAGAGTTCTTAAAAGTTTATAGGAAAAGCTATTGGTTCGTGTCTCCACGAACCAGGGACATATAATTCCGCTTTCACTGGCTGATTTTAATAGAAAAGTCTTCATTGCGAGGCACGAAGCAATGAAGAAACCTAACAGCTGAAATAAATTGTATATGATGATCGGGAAGAGAATCATTCAAATAAAAAAAGGGAAAACGTACTCCGGATTATCTTAAACAATAGTTGAGGATTTCAAGCTCCTCACTTTATATATAATTGTTAAACTATTAATTCTATTATCATCCTATAAATACCATAGAATTGACTTTGCAGACCAGAAGAATCTAAAACCAAAACAACGTTCTAATCTCTTTTAATTAAGCAGGGCATTAACCGAATCTAAAATATTGTTCAAATCGAAAGGTTTGGCAATAAATTGATTTGCACCCGCATCATTTGCAATCTGTTCTCCATCCCTGCTGGCTGAAATTACAATAACCTGCAGGTTGTTATGGCCTGAATGGCTTCTTAATTGCTTCAGTACCTCCTGTCCTGAAAGCCTTGGCATCCACAAATCAAGGATCAATAAATCTGGTTGTTCCTTATCTATAACCGACTGCACTTTTAAACTATCGTTAACCGAAATCACCGTATGTCCTACTTCCTCCAGAATCATTTCCAACACATCAATAATCCCTTCATCATCATCGCAGATTATGATTTTCTTTTTATCCATTCGGTTCCTTTCCTGACTTAGGTAAAGTAAAACTAAATATAGAACCTTTGCCTATTTCGCTATCTACCCAAAGGGTGCCGTTATGGTTTTTAATAATCTGGTCGCAGATATAGAGACCTATCCCCATCCCTGGAAATTTCTTCTGGATTTCTACTCCCCGGTAAAACCGATCAAAAACCTTTTTCCTGTCTTCAGGGCTCATTCCCAGGCCAAAATCCCTTACAGATACCTTTACATAATCACTTACATTGGCGATATTCACTTCAATTTTATCAGAATCAGGCGCATATTTAATGGCATTTGACAAAAGGTTGCTTACTACCTGGGCGATGTGCGACTCATCAGCCATTACTTCTGCACCAGTATGGCCATTCAGTACAATTTGATGCTTGGGAACCGTAGCACGCATACCGTCAACGGCTTCTGCAATCATGTTGTCAAAATCGAATTTTGCCATGTGCAGTTCCATATTACCACTTTGGATACGCGAAACGTCGAGCAGCTCACTAATTAGCGAGTTTAACCGTTCTACATACACAGATACTTTCCGAAAAGTCGACAAAAATTTTTCACCAGCATTTTCTGGCATCGCGCGTTCCAACAGCTGCACATAACCTTTTATGGTCGTTAGCGGCGTGCGAAGTTCGTGACTGGCGATAGATAAAAAATCATCCTTCCTGATTTCTACTTCACGCCTTTCAGTAATATCTTCAATCGCCAGTAGGATCTGATCTTTAAATTGTCCTTCAAATTCTACCCGGTATGCATTCAGGAGCATTAATTTCCTCCCAATGTGTGGAAAATCATGCTCAACCTCAAAATCTACAACAGGATTATTGGTTGGCAGGATTTTAACGAGCAAATCGCGGAGCTTTGGAATATCCCACTGATGGTTACCCAAATCATATAACTGACGACCTACCGTTTCTTCCTTACTTACCTTAAAAGTTCTCAGAAAATGATAGTTTGCACTCAATACATTAAATTCAGGATCGAGCACTAAAAGTCCTTCGCGTACTGTTTCAATAATACTCGAAAGGAATGCTTCACTTTCATGAAGTTCCTTTGTGCGTTCCTTGATCCTCTTTTCCATTACCAATTTCTGCTGTCGCAGATCTTCCTCCGAATTCTTTCTCGAAGTTATATCATTCTGAACACCTATAAAATGGGTCACCTCGCCGTCCGGATTTTTAACCGGCGACATATAAAGTTCGTTCCAGAACAGGTCGCCATTCTTTTTATAGTTCCTGATTTCTACCCGGCATTCTTCACCTGCGGTAATACATTTGGCTAAAATTGCCCTTTCTTTCTGGTTTCGGTCTTGCGCCTGCAGAAACCGGCAGTTATGACCTATAATCTCTTTCCTGGAATATCCTGTAATATTTTCAAAGGCCTTATTGCAATAGATAATTGGGTTATCTGGCTGGGTATTATCGGTGATAATAATGCCAGAAATAGAGGCATCTAATGCCATGGTCATCAGCTGGAAATTAGATGCGCCTGCATTTCCTGAAAGTTCGAATTTTCGATTATTAGATGTTTCCAATTGATCAGTATAAAAATGTGAGTATCTGACTTATATTTTAAATAGTGATTTAATCACGCTTAATGAATTAAATCCATCTTATAACCCATTAAGCGATATTTTGTTTTTTTCTTCACAACTAAAATGCAGTAAAATTGCTAAAGTATGGAAGACTGTTTGAGATCATATCTGTGGGATAAAAATAGATAAACCAAGAATATTTCCTCCTACACTTGCTTGGTTTAGCAGCATTCTGAAATACAATTAGTTTAAAATATCCTGCTAAAATAATTTTTTCAAAACAATTCAGAAACTACATCTGTTAAAACCCCACATCTACCTAAAAACTATAAAATCGGTTAGTTGAAAATCGATCCGGCTGCCGGGGTTACCGGCAGCCTAAGTTAAACACCGAGATCGTCAGTCTGAGGAGTAATTATTTCATAAAATCAATATAAAAGACAGATCTTTTTGGCAAAATAGTAGGCTGCGTGAGATCGTCATTCCCAACCCGATTGGGAACCACGGAGTGCTCATGAATGCCTTTGAAACGAAGGAAACTTATGAATAATCGTAATGCAAGCGCTTTAAGATTCCCGCATGCGCGGGAATGACGACCATTCTATTGGAGTCTGCCAATGGTAGGTAGTCCAAGACTCTTTAGATTAATAAATCGCGAATAAATGCCCTTCGACTACGCTCAGGGTGACATGTTTTATGATTTATTCATTACTTAATGACATTGACCTAATAGCGTGCCCTGCAAAACTGAACCCATAACTATAAACCTTAGTTCGATTAATGTTTAAAAATTAATGTACTTTATTAGGACGAATTGGTTAGCCGTTTCGTCATGCTGATCCGATAGCTAGCTATCGGATTTATTTCAGCATCTTTCCTGCTAAACCGCCTTACTATAAAGCCCCTGAAACAAGTTCAGGGTGACGACCGTTCATACAAGGCGCCAAATAACCCAAATTAAAGTACATTAATCGAACTCAGGTTATAAATGATCTTTTTATGCTGGCTTAAAAAGGGCTAAAACATTTTTCCAAAAATTAATGTTTATCTGCAAATAGTTCCTTTCGGGGAGATGTAATCACTATTTTAACGCACAGATTGAAAAAAATAATCAACAAACCTGCAGAAGGAAAGCTTATTTACCGCATTTTGCTAATCCTTGCATTAGGCGTACTGCTTGTGGCCGAAGGCTTTTTCGGTTTCAGGCTGCATGAACTATCGAAAAAACAGGAACAGATTAAACATGATTATTCCAGGGTAAATAACATTACCTATGGGCTGTTCTCTGTACAACAGTGGAAAGATAAGGTAGCCGACATTGTCCACCACCAGGTTTCCAGTCTTAAAATAACCAGCAAACAAAAAAAGATACTACAGGCTGAAGTTGAGCAGGTATTGCTGGCACTTATTGATAAGGCAGAAGCCCTGGTAAACAAACCCAAAAAAACAATCAGTGGCAAGATCCAAAAATTTGCTATCAAAAATTTTGTCAATTCAGATAGTATCCGTGCGCAGGTACCTGCATTTGCCAGAAAAATTATTGCGGAAATAGATAATCCAAAAAATAAAAAGCAACTAGGCCGAATGGCTTTGGGCGAGTTTAATGAAATAGCTAAAGAGGAAAGCCAGGATACTGCATTTGTTGCAAACAATGCCATACTGAAAAAAATTTACCACCAGTATAATGTGTCTTCTAATCAACAGCTAAACCAAAAGCTCAGCAGTACATTAAGCAGCATTCGGCAACAAACCTACTACTACTGTTTTGGCATGTTAAGCTGTGTAATTGTAGTACTTGCATTCTGGTGGCTGTTACGCAAACGCAGAGATTTACATACCACGCTTTTCATTATGTCGTTACTTTTCGCCTTCATCCTTTTAGCTGTGGGCTTAACTGCATCTATGATTGAGGTTGACGCCAGGATCCGCTCTTTAGATTTTGTTTTACTTGGTGAACACGTTGTTTTTAGTGACCAGGTACTCTTTTTCCAGAGCAAGAGTATTATGGATGTCGTTCGGGTACTGATCAGCCAATCGGCAATAGATTCTGTTCTGGTTGGTGTATTGATCCTGGTTTTCAGTATCCTGTTCCCGGTAGTTAAGCTAACGTCAACAGGTGTGCACCTACTTGGTGGCAAGCGGTGGGCAGAAAACAGGATCATCAGGTATTTTGCTTTTCAATCAGGGAAATGGAGCATGGCAGATGTGATTGTAATTGCTATCTTAATGGCATACATTGGCCTTAACGGACTTCTTGAAAACCAGTTACGGGCATTAAATATCAATAATGATTCGCTTACTATCCTTACGACCAATAACACTGCGCTGCAACCGGGCTACATTATTTTTATCTGTTTTGTACTTTACGGATTGATCCTTTCAACAATCCTTAAATCTATTACTCCGCACGACGTGCATTAAATCCGAAAATGAATGAGCGAATTGCAAAAAGATAACATCAGTACTCCTCAGCAGGTTAAGCAAAATCGATCTGGATCAGCGTCTTTTATCCTGATTGCAGCGCTTTCTCTGTTGTTAGTGGCTGCAGCATACTGTGGATACCGCTTCCGGGCACTTGCCTACGAGCAGAAACACATTAAGGAAGATTATAGTCTTTCGAACAACATCACTTTTGGTATATTTTCGGTTGACCGTTGGGGAGATAAAATATCAGCTGTGGTTGATCGCCGGGTAAAGGGCTTTAACCTCACTAAAAGCCAGAAAGCTGATATGCAGCAAGAAGTTGAGGAACAGCTGCATGGTATGGTTAATAAAGCTGTGGCTGAATTTACAAGGCCTCAGAAAGGGCTTGGAGCGAAACTTAAAAAACTTGCTTTCAATACATTTGTCGATGTAAAAGAGATCCATGCGCTGGTTCCATCCTTCTCCCGTACCATTGTTACCAAAGTAACCAGCCCTAAAAGCCTGAAAAAGTTAAAATCTGTAGCAGTAGGAAAACTTAATGAACTGGAAGCACAAACTTACGACCTGAGTGATCAAACCATCTCGTCGGTAGAACATAACATTTATCAAAAATATAAAGTAAACAATGCAACTGCTTTTGACAAAGCTGTAAATGCAAAACTTAAGCAGATTAAGGGATTAAGCTATCAATATGCAATAGGTATGACCGCTTGCATCATTATCGCCCTACTGCTCTGGCTAATGTTGCGCAGGCGGGTAGACAGTGAGGTTAGCCTTTTTGTGATCTCATTGCTTTTTGCCTTTATTTTACTTGCGGTAGGCGTATCTTCGCCTATTATTGAAGTAGATGCCAGGATTAAGACCCTTGAATTTGCATTGCTTGGAGAAAGACTTGTTTTCAACAATCAGGTGCTCTTTTTTCAAAGTCAGAGCATATTGGGTATTATTGGTACATTGGTAGAACAACCTAAACCAGATGCGGTATTGGTTGGTATACTGCTTATGCTCTTTGTGGTGATATTGCCGCTGTTACGTCTTATTGCCCGTGGGCTGCAGGTATCTTGCAGCAAATTACTGGGCGATTCAAAATTTATCCGTTTTCTGGCATTCGACCTCGGCAAATGGGATATGGCTGACGTTATGGTAGTCGGGATAGCCATGACCTATATTGGTCTTAACGGGATCTTAAAAAGCCAGTTATCAGGGCTTAATATCAATACTGAAGCCTTAAAAGTAGTTACTGTAAACAACTCCGCGCTACAGCTGGGCTTCTTCATATTTGTTGCTTATGTAGCTTATAACATCATCTTATCTTCCATTCTAAAGCGCATAGATGAACAAAATGGCCCATGCAATTAGCAGAAATTTTAGGACAAATGAATAGGCATAATTATTGGCTAACCAAAAGCATGGGCATTAAGCCAGAGCATCAATAAAAGCTTTTTGACCGTATATTAGTGAAATACCCTCAAACTCATCTGGTCAAAATACCAAATCGCACTGGCCAAAGCGTCTGCTTGTCCGGATAATAGTATTTAATAAAATAGTTATCAAGCAGATTGATACAAAGAGCAGCATTGATTAAAGATTTTGGAAATGAGCAGTTCAACTCCTGTGGCAGACTATAGTCCCGCTATCGCTTCAAGTCCTCGCTGCGCTGTGGGCTTTCCGTTCTATCGGGTTTATGATTAACGGGAGGTACAGTTAGGCACCATGCAAGCCCAAATAGCAGCACAAACCCAACTAACTAAACGGGATTGAAGTGGCAGCTCCCGATTTTTCATCGGGACTATAACGGAAAGCCCGAATAACATTAAAAAAAGCTACAGACGCTGCTTTCCAAAAAATAGACAGCAAATATGCAGCTGAAAATAGATCGACACAAAGAGCAGCATTGATTAAAGATTTTGGAAATGAGCAGTTCAACTCCTGTAGCAGACTATAGTCCCGCTATCTCTTCAAGTCCTCACTCATTCCTCGTTCCATGAAATGGACTAGTTTTGTAACTACGGTTATTTTATTCCTTGTTTCATCCCCTTTTCAAGATACTCCATTGCATTTACTACATATACCAATGGGGCATTCCAATTGATGGCAATTTCATTACTTGCATAAGAGTTGACATCATCCAGGTATGATGTTTCCGGTTCGGAATCATATTTTAGTCCATCTTGTTTTTCCCGGTTAGGTCCTCCCACCAGCATGCCCGGAATAGGTTCGGCAATACCATCTGCAAATGAAAGGCGATGATGCGGATGCAGCGGTGATTTGTAACCTATACCCGTTACAAAAGAATAACCAGTTGCGTTTTTACCCAGAATATAATCCAAATTACTAACCGCAGCATCGAGATAAGCGTCCTTTTTGGAAAATAAATAACTATTAATCAGTAATATGCTTTGATTCATAGCTGAAGAATTACTTCCCCATGCAAAGTCGTAAAGCGAGGCGCCGATTACGGTATGATATGGGCCTGTGTTAAAATCAACTAAGTAGCGATCAGCAAGTGTAAGTATTTTCTTCTTCAGAATACTGGTTACACTTTTGTAACGCTCAGGAAGCTGCCCCTCGCATCTAATCAATGTATAATATCCCAGTATGCCTACATTACTCCAGCTGGGTAGGCTTACCGGAGCATTTAAACGGAAAAAAAAAGCATCAAAATACGCCTGTTCTCCGGTTGAGGCTAATAGTTCGGCCGAGGCCCAGGTCCATTCATCTTCTAAGTCCTTATCTCCATAGGTGCCTGTGCTTACTTTTAGGTCTGACATCTTATTGAGCAGATCCTGATCGTAAACAGTGTTCGGATTATTTAACGACCAGCGCCAGGCGCTTTTGGAAGCTAACAGACAACTATCTGCCAGCCCGGGATATTGTTCAGGAAAATGTTTAAAAATGCGGTAAGCTTGTGCGGTAACAGCGGCTAAATTTAACGTAGCTGCAGTACCTTTCGCAACTACATAGCGTTTTGATATGGCCTTATCTGGCATAACCATGGCATCGAAATCCAGATTGGTACATTTATGATAAACCCCACCATCAGCAGGGTCCTGCATTTTGAGCATCCATCGCAAATTGTAAACGGCCTCTGTTAATATATCCGGAACTTTGTTTTTCGCATGGGGAATATGTGCCTCCTGGCCAAGAAAATATGCAGTAAAATCTTCATAAGCAGAAAACAAGGTTGAGGTGGAGATCCCACTATTAACAACATATTTATTGTAATCTCCGGCATCATACCATCCGCCAGCAACGTTAATTTTACTATCGGCCTTCCGGTTTTTAGAAGCGGCCGAGGGATGAATATAAACTGCAGTATCCGGATGCCCGGCAATACGATTCCATTTCCCTGCATAGTTTACATCCAGTGCAGATGAGGCACGCTGATAATAAAATGCTTTTAATGCAGCCACTGCAAGATCGTGGTGCACACCATCTGCAATCTTAAAAACAGGGGATTCAGAAACTCCGGGAATACGGATTATATATTGGCCAGGTTGATTGAAGGTACTAAAATCTGCTATTCTGGTTTTAATTTTCGAGTAGCCAGTCGCCTTTGGCTCAGATAACACACCTGTGTACACGGGTTTTCGGTCTGGCATAGACAACAACTCGAAACTATTGCCTGAAACTGCCTGGAGTACAACTGCACTTTTCTCCAGCTTCGGATAATAACCTGACTGGTCAAGAACAATCTCGGGAAGCCCTGTTTGTTGAGCAGTTGCTGCAGTTGTAACCAGCAATAACAATATTAAAAACCGCCTGTATACCATGCCATTCATCATACTACAAATATTTTTCAAACTCAGATTGCGTAATCACTTTCAGGCTTACCTCATCGATGAACATGGTGCCGGTTACATAACCCATTGCAAATAACAATTTTATTTGCGTAACACCCGGTGGAATAATATATGCTTTTTCATATAACTTCCAATCTTGGTCGCCTGTAACTGAAGCAATATTGATTCCTTCGCCTATTTTAGCATCCTGTTTGTTAAGAGTCTCGAAAAGAAATAATGCCCCATTCCAGGATTTTGTTCCGGTACTTACTGCATCTGCTTTAATCTTCGCACTCATGAGTATATACTGGGTATTTTTAGGCAACGAAACAACCTGGTGCATACCGGTCCATTTAGAAGAATCTGAAGAAAAAATAGCACTACTCATTTTCCCAGAACTATACATGTAAGGCGTTACCTTTGCCGAATAATCAACCCACCCATCTAACTCATTTTCGAAGCCACCATTAACCACCAGGTTTTTTTGTGCAAAAGCATGTGTACTGGCTGCCAGCATCATCATACCGACAACAATATATTTTATCACTTTCATTAATCAATTATTTTAAAATTATAAATCTGGAAGAGGTTGTATCCCCTTACCATTGACAGATTTCAAATAAAAAGGATCGTCATCTCGACTGAAGCGCAGCGAAATGGAGAGATCTATCCAAGCAGATTTCTCGGCTGCGTTGCACTCCGTTCGAAATGACGATAACTTAAGGGAGCTATTTCCTTAAATTTTTAGACGAAATTATAGCAACTTATTTATGATACAGCCTTATTAAATTGAAATATTTCCTATAATTAAACTAGTAAACACCAATATCATCCAGGTAAATCGTTTCTGGTGCGTTGCCACTCAATTCCTGAAACCCGATCCAACTTAGACTTGCAGGTTTGCCCGGATGACTGGCATTCTGGAAACGATCCAATGGAACCACATAATTTGTCCACTTGCCAGCATGCAGTACAACACTTACATTACGGTTGTCAAAATCATCTAATGCAACCTTTACCACTTTACCTTCAGTACCCGCTGTGCCATAAATAGAAAACTTAACATAGGTTTTATCACTTAGATCAACAGCATTATTACTGCCTACTGCATATCCTGCGTAATTTCCGGTATAGGTAAGTTTGATTGAATGGGTGCCACGTTTTACCATCTCGGTACTATTTATGTCAGCGTTAGCACCTCCGAAGTTGAAATCGTAACCCGCTGTTATTCCGTCATCATAAAATAAATGGCTGAATCCAAATGGCAGTAATATTGGAACCACAACCCCATCGTAGGATACGTATGGACCAGTACCTGTGCCACCCGGAGTAGTAACACTTATTGCACCCAGCGCACCTGTTGGAACAGTTACCTTCAGTTCAGTGCTGGTTGAAGAGATTACCTTAGCTTCTGTTGTACCAAACTTAACGCTTGATACCTGATCAAAACGCAAGCCGGTAATGGTGATTACATCGCCGGGATTACCAGCAAATTGACTCAAATCACTAATCGCCGGAGCAGGTTGTTTAATGCTAAAATTAAAGGAAGTGGTACCGAACGAATTGCTTAGTGTTAATTTCCCTGTTTGATTGATCCAGGTAGCAGTTGTCGGAATCGTCACCACAATGCTGTTATCACTGAAAAGGGCGGTATTAAGATCGGCTGATGTCCCATTGAAATCGACTTTGTTGGTCGATTTCAAATTTGCCCCTTCTATAACATAAGTAACACCAACATCGCCGGAAGTAACCGTTGAATCCAGCGGGGTAAGGTTACTATCTCCCGGCCTTACTAAAGTACGAATCCTGGTAATGCTTGGTGCGCCCTGTCCTTCTTTGTCTTTTTTGCAGGAGGTAGCAAAAATCAGCATGCAGCAGATGCCAATCAGATAAAGGGCTATAGTATTTTTATATAACGTTTTCATAATAGCTTATTTAAAATTGTAAGGCACCGGAGCCAATAATAATTTTGGATTTAGGATGGTTTCTGTTGTAGGATAAGGCAAACGAAAATTTGCATCAGTTGGGGTATATTTTTGCCCCCAGATTACAACGGGTGTGGTGTTGCTGTAAATTCCTCTTTCCTGATTGGTAATAATTGCAATTGCTTTAGGATGCGAAGTAACATTAAAACCATCTAACCGCCCTAGGTCAAACCAATAATCAGCCTCAAATACAAATTCCATACGGCGTTCCTGATAAATATCCTGGATAGTGATGGAGGTTTTAGGAATGAGTCCAGCCCTTTTTCTGATTTTGTTAAAAGGTATCAGCGCCGCATCATCAGCAGTACGATCGGCACCTGCAAGAACTGCCTCTGCTTCGATTAACAATACATCGGCATAACGCATCAGGTAAGTATTATTGCCTGCCGAAAATGATGCTCCTTTACCGCCATTATCTGCAGGTGTTCCTACTACATATTTTTTAATAAAAGCTGGCATGCCTTGAGCTACTGCTCCGGCAGGTAAAGTGTAGCCACCTTTGGCTTGGTTAATTTCAGGATAAACATCTCCCTGCGTCATAACCGTTGGCTTTTTCCTTAAATCGCCTGCCTCGAAAGCGGTAAGCAAATCGATAGAAGGCGTAACGCTTCCGTAACCGTCTCCTGTACCCGTAATTTCAGAGTTATATGCAAGAAAAGATTGTAGTGCATTACCATGGCCATACGAAGATCCACCCAACCATTGAATAGCGGCAATACTCTCTTCGTTATTATTATTGGCAGTTTTAAACAAGTCGGCGTAAGTCTTGCTGGAAATATCTATTCCATACAATTTAAATTCGCCACTGTTAATTACCTGTTCTGCTTTTATCCGGGCATTCGAATAATCACGCATGTATAAATAAACCTTAGATAATAATGCAGACGCTGATCCGCTGGATACTTTACCCTGAGAAACAGAACCGGTTCTGATCATTTTATCACAATTCTCTTCAGCAAACTTAAGATCATTTATAATGAACTTATAAACATCAGTTACCGGATTGGTATTAATCTGGTAATTGCTTACATGATCCAGGCTATTTTCGATAATCGGCACATTTCCCCATGTTCTTACCAAATAAAAATAGGCCATAGCCCGCATAAATCTGGCTTCGCCAATTGCATTATTTACTATTGGTGCCGGCACGCTTGCTGGCACTTTTTCTTTCAGGTTATTAATCAAGGCATTAGACTGGGCAACTACACTGTATAGAGAATTCCAGGCAGATGCCAATTGGGTATTATCTCCTGTTACAGAAAAATTTCCAAAATTGATAACATCAGGAGAATAAGTGTGTGCATTGCCACTTAGTAATTCAGAAATACACCAGGAAGCTTTGGCATTCCAATCAAACCACGGAGAGTTGTACAAGGCAATGGTACTGGCCTGAACCTGTTCGGTGTTTTGATAAAAATTATCAGCACTGAGTGCATCTTGTGGAGGAATATTAAAAAAGTCTTTTTTACAGCCAGTGCTAACAATGGCCATAAAAATAAAGCTGTATATTAAATATGATTTCATTTTGTTTAAATAATTGTAGGTCACTAAAATTGTGCATTTATTCCAAAAGTGATGGTCCTGGCAATTGGATATCTTCCCAGGTCGATATTATTTAAAATGGCACTCTGATTCATCGCTCCGATTTCCGGATCGTAGCCCTTATATTTCGTAAAGGTGTAAAGGTTTTGTACACTTGAGTAAACTTTTAAATTAGAGAACTTAAATTTTCTAATCCATGAAGCAGGTACCCTGTAACCAAGACTAACGTTCTGGATGCGTAAAAAAGATCCACTTTCTACATAACGGTCGGATACAAACAAATTGGGATTATCAATGCCGATTTTAGGTGCTGGAATATTAGAATCCGGATTTTGTGGTGACCAGAAATTACTATATGCCGCATATTGATTTTGATATACAGCCGCCAGGTTACCCATGGTATTGTTTAACAAATTCATAATTTTTGAACCGTAAGATCCGTTCAGGAATAAGGTAAAATCAAAAGCTTTATAAGTAAAAGTGTTGGTAATGCCATACGTGAATTTAGGATTTGGATTTCCGATCGCTGTACGGTCTTTCTCATTGATTACGCCATCGCCATTTACATCTTCATATTGCACATCGCCCAGCCAGGTGCTACTGCTGTTATTGGCAATAGTACGCCCGAATTGTACCGGAGCGGATTGAAGTTGCGCTGCTGTTTTAAATATTCCCTTCACTTTATAACCATAAAATTCACCTACAGATCCTCCCACTACTGTACGGGTAACCGGAGATTGCAGATAAGCATTGGTTACTGTTCCGAAGAGTTCGGTAAGGCCATTACCAAGCTCTTTAACCTCATTATTATAATGCGAAAGAACTACACTTGTATTCCACTTAAAATTTGTCTTATCAATATTGTGCGAGTTAATACTCAAATCAAAGCCTACGTTTTCAATCTTTCCAAGATTTACATACGGTGGGTTAATACCTCCTAAATAATCAGGACCACCTACCAAATAGGCAGGAAGGGTAAGCTGAAATAAGAAGTCTTTTGATGTTTTCTTATAAACATCTATACTCGTACTAATCTTACCGTTTAAAAAGCGCATATCAACTCCAGCGTTGTATTGGATAGAGGTTTGCCATTTCAATAATTTGTTATCAATCCGTCCGGCAAGAAAACCTGTACCTAAACCTGTTTGTGAAGATCTTAACAAAGAACTGTATAAATAATTGGGAACATCCTGGTTACCCACCTGTCCGTAACCCAAACGGATCTTAAGCCCGCTTACTACCTTATTAATCCCCTGCATAAATGGTTCTTCAGACAATTTCCATGAAGCAGCAAATGATGGGAAATAACCTGACTGAGAACCTTCGGCAAACTTAGAAGTCTTGTCTCTCCTAATTGTAGAAGTAAGGTTATATCTGGAGTTATAGGTATAAATGGCACGCGCATAGATTGATTCCTGGCGTTGCGTACCAATATATTCATCATTTGTAGCCGTTATGGCCTGGCCTAAATTCAACGATTGCACGTCGTTACTATAAAACCCCTGGCGCGTTCCCTCAATCCCTCTCCAGTTTGACTGTTGAACCTCGTAACCCAGAATTGCACTAATGTTATGCTTTTGACCAAAAGTCTGGTTATAATTAAAATATTCTTTCCAGATCAAAAAGGTACTTTGCTGATACCTTTCCTTCAAAGATGCAGTAGGATTAGTAAAACGGCCCCATGAATAGCTTGGCGTAAAAACATTATTATCGGAGAAATTAAAATCACCTCCAAGTTCTGATCTCAGCGATAATGATTTGATAAACTTAATTTCATTATAAATATTGGTATTAATGTTACTCCTGTTCAATTTATTTTTGATTTGCTGGGCCTGGGCCACCGGATTTAATGCAGCAGCGGCAGCAAGTGGGTCAAATACAGAAGGACCAGTATACGAACCATCAAGGTTAGTTACAGCTAAATCAGGAGCCTGCAGTAAAGCATTGTAAATAACCCCGTTATTATCACTGGTCACTACATTTTCTGCAGATCGGCTTCCGGTTAAGGTAATTCCAAGTTTAAACCATTCCTTCACCTGGGCATCAGCATTTATCCGAAGACTGTAGCGGCGAAAATCAGAACCGATAACTGTACCATCCTGTCCAAGGTATCCACCAGAAATGTAGTAGTTTAACCCTTCTTTACCGCCAGAAACAGCTACCTGATGACTCTGCTGTGGTGCAGTTGTAAATATTTCCTTTTGCCAGTTGGTACCCTCTCCCAATACTGAAGGATCTGCAAACTCAACTCTTCTTCCGGTACCGTAAATATCACCCAGTGAGTTTTGAAGTGCTGCATACTGGCGAAGATTCATTACATCCAGATACCTTGCTACACGCTGGAAACCGTAATAACCATCATAATTTATCGAAGAATTACCATTCCTCCCCCTTTTGGTAGTGATGATAATTACCCCGTTCGAAGCCCGGTTTCCGTATATTGCTGTTGCAGATGCATCTTTTAGTACATCAATCGACTCAATGTCATTTGGATTAATCAAAGATAACGGACTTACGGTAGTCTGCGAATTGGCATTAGAAGATGAAGCCTGTAAAGGAGATCTTCCGCTGGTACTCTGATTGCCTGCATCGCCTGAAATTGGCACACCATCTATCACATATAAAGGCTCATTACTACCGCTTAAAGAGGTTACTCCACGTACGCGTACAGATGTATTGCTACCCGGTGCACCAGAGTTTTGCGTAATGGTAAGTCCTGAAGCCCTGCCTTGCAGCATCTGATCGATACTGACTTGAGGCACATTGGCAATATCGGCAGCTTTTACAGACGAAATAGATCCATTAAGATCTGTACGTTTTTGATCTCCGTAACCAATTACCACTACATCAGAAAGTGATGTAGTCTGTGCCTTAAGTACCACATTCAATACACGATTATTGCCCGGACTAATCTCCTGGGGTTCCATCCCAACAAAAGAAAATACGAGGGTGGTTGATCCGGCAGGCAGCGAAATCTTGTATTTACCATTGATATCTGTCATGGTTGATTGTTTGGTACCCTTCACATTAACGGCTACCCCGGGAAGCGTTACTCCCTTTTCATCACTCACAGTACCAGAAATCTCTATATCCCGAACGGAGATACTTGTAAATGGCGAATAGGTATTCTTTTTAAGAATAATTGTTTTCTTGATGATTTTGAAATCAAGGTTGGTATTTTTTAAAACTACGCCCATTACCTGCTCAATAGGCATGTCGGTTACGTTAAGGTTTATTTTATATTTATCATCTATATCAGCACGCCTGAAAAGCAAGTGGTAACCACTCTGTTTTTCGATTTGCTTTAAGATGGAAATAATGTCAGAATTATTCTGTTTAAGCGTTAGATTCTGACTGAAGCTGCTAGCGCTAACCTGCATAAGTGTAAGCGTAAAAAAAAGCACTACGAGTCTCATTGTTAACAAGATTTGGTAAGAATCACGGCGCAATACCTGCCTGATCCTAAAAAATAAATTCATATCTTTATGGAGTTTTGGTTAAATTATAATGTTGTCTAAATCGGATTGTAAGTAACCTTTACAATAACCGGATGTGCTGCGAACACTATCCGGTTTTTTCTTAAAAAGCATAGTTACTCCTTTACATTATACAGTGTTGTAGTAGTTTCTCATGTTTGAATATTTATTTGGTTAAAATTTATTTTTTACCGATTACGTTTCTTTAATCGATTATAGTTAGCACGCGTCCGTTCAATTCATATTTTAATCCTGTGAATTGAAGCATATTTAACAACTCAGAAAGTTCTACATCTTTAGATATTGTTCCTGTATAAGATATTTTGGAAGGCGTTCCTTTAAATACAACCTGAATATCATACCATCGAACCAACTGCCTGGCAATTGCTTTGATCTCCATATCTTTAAAGATGAAAAGATCGTTTCTCCAGGCCATTACAGCTTCCAAATCGCAATTGTTATTCACGTTTATGCCAAAAGGATCTACCAGTGCTTGTTGTCCGGGCTTCAATAGCTGTGAAAATTTACCAGATGATAAATGGATGCTGCCTTCAATTAACGTTGTTTTCTGCTCCGCCTCATCGTCATAAGCCATTACGTTAAAATGCGTACCCAGTACCCTAATTTCTGTTCCACCCGATTGTACCTTAAAGGGTTGTTTGGGATTCTTAGCTACTTCGAAATATACTTCGCCTGTCATCTGCACAACTCTTTCAGCACCCGTAAAAGCAGTTGGGAAACGTAAGCTTGATTTCGCATTTAACCAGGCTTTACTTCCATCAGGCAAAACCACGCTATATTTCCCGCCAAGCGGCGTAGCAATCTTATTAAAGCTGATTTTTGAAGATGCAGATCCGATATGCATTTTATAGCTGAGTTCACCTTCAGCTGTTTTTACAACACTAACATTTTGCTGGTCGGCCAGTGCACCTATTTTGGCTTCGGTTAATACCACTGATGATCCATCGTCTAATGTCAGAACCGCCCTATTGCCACCTGGTTTTATATGAATGGATTGATGTAATTTCGCAGTTTGATTTTGCAGGTGCAGCTGCGAACTATATCTCCAGGTTAGCACCGCACCCAGAACCACAACAAGTGATGCTGCCGCCCAAAATACTGTACTTATACGTATTGATTTTTTAGGAATTGATATGATCTTTTGCTGACTTTTAGCTTCGATATTGAGCAGGATGCGTTCAAAAATTTTATCTTCCACGAGCCTGCGCTGGTCATCAGAAAGGCCAGCAAGGTCTTCAGGTACCTCATCCATACTATCAAACCATTGATCTACTTCTCTTATCTCACTAACAGTACAATCACCAGAAAGATATTTTTTAAGTAGGGAAACGGCTATTGATCTGCCCATGTTGATACGTAGTTATATTTGGTTCGTTAATAGTATAGTCGGATAACCTGCCCCTTCCCCCCAAAAAAAAATAAAAAAAATTTAAAATGCATCCCGGATGTGCAGGCAGCTGTATTTAACGGATTAACCAGGCAAATCCTGAAGCAATCAAAATCACCTTATAATGTACCCTAAAGTGCTTTAAGGCATTGGTAATATGGTTTTCTACAGTCTTTTCAGACAGTCCCAGTAATTCGGCAATTTCCTTATTAGATTTATGCTCCTTCCTGCTAAGTTCAAATACCTTTCTGCATTTAGCAGGTAACTTCGAAATCACGCCGTTGATTCCGTTTTCCAACTCTTTTATAAATATGGTTTCTTCAGTGGTATTCGTAGCCTCCTGATAACTAAATGAAAGCAATTCTAGGTAATTGTTCCGGGTAGCTTCCTTAGCCAGATAATCAATAATTGAATAGCGGATAGCCGAGTGAAGATAAGCCTTTAAAGACCCTTTGATATTTATTTTTTCCCGATTGATCCAGAAAGTTGTGAAGAAATTCTGGATAATCTCTTCTGCGGCTTCTTTAGACCTTAATCTTTTATTGGTAATTAAATATAATTCATACCAATACTTCGTATAAATTTTTTTGAAAGCAACCACTTCGTTCTCCCTCAACATTACGATCAGTTCTTCATCAGTATGATTATGTTGGTTGCTCATAGCCAGTAAAATTATAAAAAAAATTGAATCCAAAACTACGAACATAAAGCCAGACCTGACGATATATTAAAATGCTGATATTTATGGCATTTTGCTTTGATGATTCTAAAAACCTAACCTATAATCCTGATTCAAATACAATAAAATTTGAACTAATTCTAATGCGGGTTTACGAATGAGGAAGGTATTCGTGGTGTCAGATGTTTCCATCTGACACTAATATCGTTCTTCCGAAGTTTGTTCTCCTGGAGAACTTAACGTTTTGGATTTACTCGGGAAATCAGCATTGCGAGAAAGCTATTCCAGTGAGGATAATCAAATATCAAATGAATTAAAATTAATTCGCTTTTCATACCCTCTTCAGATCGCAAGCGTAGTTTTGAATCATAAAATTATTGAAAATCAAAAAAAAAGAGCATATGAAAAGTCAAATCAAAAAAACAGCAATAACTGCTTGTTTCGCGCTGATGAGTATAGTAACACTAGCGCAGGTACGCCCAAATGATAACCCTCCTGCACCACCGGCCGGAGGCCCTGGAGAAATGCTTCCTGGCCCTGGACGAAATAGAGGCGGTTTGGAAGGCGGTGCTTTAAAAGTTTTAACTTCGCTGAACGGAAAGGTTATAGCCTACCAAACAAATGACAGGTATATCTATAATAGTTTCACCTTGCAAAATGGCAGTCAGGTAATCACAGTTAGATTTCCCGAACAACTAGGTAAACAATTGATGAGTGCAGCAGCTAAAGGTAAATCGGTAACTGTAAAAGGCTTTACAGATAATGGACCAGATGGTGTAAATGTATTCCAAATGGCGAGTTTGCTGGTTGATGGAACGCAAATAGTAGATACCCCGCCAACTGTACCTATTGTACCGGTTAATGCACAGCCTGGAACCTTTACAGGAAAAATCAGTGATTTTAAGCGTGACCAGGGAGGTGCAATCCGCGGGCTTAATCTCGACAACAAGGTACAGATAGATTTACCTCCACCTGCAATTGAACAGTTACAATCTTTACTAAAAGCTGGAGATAAAATAAAGGTAACCGGCATTAAAGACACACCACCATCAGGTGTGGCCTTAGAAACCGGTGCCCCAACGATCATTCACCCGGAAACCATTGAGATTAATGGACAGACTTATTTGTTAAGATAATCTGGTTAGACGAGGCTGTACATAAATATAGAATTGTCATCCTGAGCTTGTCGAAGGACATGTTTTAGATGTCATACAGGGCGTTTCGACAGGCTCAACGTGACAAATTCAAAGCAAATACAATTTATGATACAGCCTCATCTTAAATTAATTAAAGTGACGATGAACTAATTGGTTACTTCGCTGTTAACTGATAAAATATAATGGTATTTTGCAGATTGTATGAAAATGGAGCAAGATAATGACCTAGAGCCATTAAAAATGAAAAATTACCGCCCCCTGCTGGTCGTGATCATTATTTTACTATTGGTTATTATCTGGTTGTTAATAAAACCTCCCGTGCCTTTATTACCGAAAGCTCCAATACAACCTGACAGGCCACCGATGGAACGCCTGCAAAAACAACGGATAATTACCGGAATCGTTACCAGGTATAAAAACAATCCTCATTTAGATATCAATGCATTGGAACTGAAAACCGAAAAGGCTGGTTCAATCACTATTGATTTTCGGCCACATACAGCAGCATGGGTAACCAGGATTGGTACCAAAGGAGAATTGGTTACGGTAACTTATGGTTTAAACCCGAGCGATGAAGTAGTTGGTTACCAATTAATAGCCATTAAGAATAATAGAACGGGCATTAGTCAGACTCTCGGGGATTTACCCCCGCCTCCGGATGTTCCAAATCAGCAAACAGAAAAATTTAAACTGGAAAAACCTGTTTTGATCACAGATCAATATGGTGGTATTGTGGCCTTGAGAAAGAATAACCTTTTATTTCACTTTAAGCCGGGGCTGGTAGATGATATCGCACACCTCATCAAAGAAAGCGACATATTTCATCTTGTAGCGGTGAGGCGTCAGGATGACCAGGGCTTTATTAATATAAATCATGATAAAGTATACATTGTGCTAAGCATTACGATAGATAACAAAACATTCCTGGTAAGATGAAAATATTATTAATAGAAGATGAGTTAAAGTTAGCAGGATTTATTGCTGACGCCCTTACACAGGCCGGTCACATCTGTGATCAGGTTGCCGATGGTAATAAAGGCTTGGAAACGGCTATGGTTGGCAATTATGATCTTATCTTATTGGATATGATGTTACCCACTCTTAATGGGTTGGAAGTTTTAAAAAACCTGCGCAGTTTTAATAACCAAACGCAGGTGATTATAATAAGTGCATTAAACGATACAGAGCACGTGATAAACGGGCTTGACCATGGCGCTATTGATTACCTTAAAAAGCCATTTGAGCTTGATGAACTGTTAGCCAGGGTACGCTCTGTACAACGCCGGTCTTTAGCACAGGGTTCACTCAAATTACAGGTTTCGGATCTCAAGGTAGACCTGCTGACAAGAGAAGTTAGCCGGGCCGGTAAACCAGTAATATTGAGTAATCGTGAATTTGCCTTGCTGGAGTTCCTGCTCGCCAATCAGAATAATGTAGTAACAAAATCACAGATTCTCGAAAAAGTATGGGACATAAACTTCGATCCCGGTAGCAATGTAATAGAAGTACACCTTTATCAGCTTCGAAAAAAAATGGATAGAGGTTATGATGAAGAATTGATCCACACGGTTGTTGGGCGGGGTTATGTACTGAAAGGCGACGTAAAACAAGGCTAAATGATAGGAAAGCATCAGTTCGGCATCAAATTAAAAATAACGGCAGCATTCAGCCTGATCTTTATTTTATTGAGTTTTTCCTTCAACCTTTACTGTTACCGGAAGATCAGGATGCTGATGATATCCGATAATGATGCCTATTTAATAGCCAGGGCCCAGACACTTTTGGATAAAACCGAAGTATTACCGGCAATTATTCCTTTGCCTGATAACAACACCTCCATCAGGGTATTATACCATTCAGCAGGAAAGCCCATAACAGTTTTTCAGTCGCCAGGGATCATTAAAAATATCCGCACTCCAACAAAAACAGGCGTAACCGATACCCTGGGAATGAGGGTTGCCTACGTAATCAGCAGTAATGAGGATAACCCAGCCGAATTGATGCTCGTACGAAGTGCAGAGCAATTGAATAATAATTTACAATACTTGCTTTTACTGCTTTTTGCCTGTAGCCTGTTGAGTGTTTTGCTTGCAGGTTTAATTGCCTATATTTTATCGTTTTATTTATTACAGCCGGTGCAACGTATCATTAAAGCCGCCAAGCTTATCAATGCGCATAAACTCAGGGATGTAATTCCGGTTAAGAAAACGAATGATGAATTGCAGGAATTAACGGAAACCATAAATATGATGTTAGTGAGGATCGATGAATCGTTACAGCAGCAGCAAAACTTTTTTGCCTCGGCCTCACATGAATTAAAGACACCGCTGGCCATTATGCGCGCCGAAATAGAAGTCCAGCTATCTAAGCCGGTATTGGCGCCGGAGCTATCAAACCTGATGAAAAGTCAGCTCGCTGAAATTAACAGGCTGCAACAGGTGGTACAGGAATTCTTACTGGTAAGTCAGTTAAAAAGTAGTGGCATTACCTTACATAAGCAACAAATAGATCTTTCATTGGTTATACTTCGATTATTTCACAGGTTCCAACCATTTCTGCAACAAAAAGGATTAAACCCGAAGATTGATTTTGATAAAGATGCAGAGACATTTTTGATAACTGCCGATGATGATAAACTGAATATCTTACTGATGAACCTCGTAGAAAATGCAGTTAAATATGCTGCTCCAGGCACAACCATCCACTGTTCTGTTCAGCGATCCACATTGAAAGATCATATCGCCATAAGCTTTAAAAATACGATTAACGAAGAAAGTTTCCCCACTGAAAATCTCCAAAATGCCTTCCATAGAGAGGCTATAGACTCAAACGGTGCAGGCATTGGTCTTTGGCTGGTTAATGAGATCACGCAATTACATCATGGAAATTTCCACATGGAAAGCAGCAACTTTTCCTTTGAAGCAATAGTAGACTTGCCAATTAGCACATAGTGCTCAGTACTGAGCTAAAAGGTGATCTCGCACCACTTTTTAATATGAAGAAAAATTAATCTCACCAAAAAACAACACAAAAACCTGATTTACAATACATTAAAATAAATTATCCCTATTAAGGATTTAAACATAATGAATGCCCAGGATGTTAAGGAAACCGTATGAGCAAACAAGTGTCAACAGGTGAAACAGATAAGAGGGTAATCTGGCCATTACAATCTCTTAATTTTTTCATGGCTGATCTCCAGGCTGGAATCGGGCCATTTTTAGGGATATTCCTTTTAGCGCATGGCTGGAAAAGCGGATTGATTGGTTCAGTAATGACCATTGGTGGAGTTGCCGGAATGATTATGACTATTCCGGCGGGTGCATTAATCGATGCTACCAAAAGGAAGCGGTTTTATGTGGTTATATCAGCGATCTTCACCATATTGGCATCGGCGATAATCTTATTCACCCAGGAGTTTTGGCTGGTTAGCATTTCGCAGGTGGCAACAGCTATTGCCGGATCAGCTATCGGTCCGGCTATAATCGGAATCACGCTGGGTATAGTCAAACAAAAAGGATTTAACAAGCAAAACGGGTATAACCAGGCATTTAATCATGCAGGCAATGTGGTAGGTTCTGCGCTTTCTGGTTACCTGGGTTATAAATTCGGTATAACGGCAATATTTATTTTAGCTGCTTTTTTTGGCGTATTGTCCATCATTTCAGTATTATTGATTCCGGCCAAATCCATTGACGATCATGTGGCAAGAGGCATGAAAGAGGGAGATAAAAATGAGAAAGCCAGTGGATTTAAAGTGTTATTTCAGTGTAAATCATTATTAGTACTTGCAGGTGCATTGGCATTTTTTCATTTGGGGAACGGCGCTATGCTGCCGCTTTATGGTCTCGCCGCTGCCGCTAATGGCCACAGTAATGCTTCTATGTTTGTGGCCATGACGATTATTATCGCGCAACTGGTTATGATCGGCACCTCATTATTAGCGATAAAGATGGCAGATAAAACAGGCTACTGGCTGGTGTTATTCATCTCTTTCCTGTCTTTACCTATCCGTGGTTTATTTGCCGCTTATATGCACAGTCACATAGGAATCTATCCCGTACAAATTTTAGACGGAATTGGTGCAGGCCTGCAAAGTGTTGCCGTTCCCGGACTGGTTGCTCATATATTGAATGGCACGGGACGCGTAAATATCGGACAGGGCGCGGTAATGACCGTACAAGGGCTAGGTGCTTCATTTAGCCCGGCAATTGGAGGCTGGATAGCAGAGGGAATAGGTTATAATACCACCTTTATCATCCTTGGTGCATTTGCCATTGGGTCCATACTATTGTGGATCATATTTGCAAAAACAATTAAGGACGCCTGCTAACCCATATTAATTCTCATTAGGATAGCTAGTCATAAATGAACTTCACTATGGGAGGATAAGAAAAAACATCAAATGATAACAACAGAGAAACAAGATGCTATAGGATCTTTAAATACAGTAGCGAATACGAAAAAATAAATTATGAGTTCAGCCCCATTAATCTTCACTCATTTAGGAGATCTGCGCATTACTAAAGCCAAAGAACAGAATTACATAGATCTGCTGCCGATTATAACTCAAATTGAAACAGAACTAAAGGCCATAACCGTAATGCAAAACCAATATCTTAGCGCTATAAAAAAATATGACTAACATCCTAATCTGGATCATTTCCTTCCTGGCAATAGCAGGTGTGATCATCAGGCCTTTTAAAGTTACAGAAGCGGTGTACGCCATAAGTGGCGCTGCCTTATTATTATTATTTCAGCTGGTTACCCCTTCTGATGCCTTTTCTGGGATAGCAAAAGGTTTAGATGTTTATTTATTCCTGACGGGCATGATGTTGCTGGCCGAAACTGCCCGGGAGGAAAAATTGTTCGATTGGCTGGCTGCCCATGCCACACTAAGGGCTAGGGGATCTTCTGGAAAGTTGTTTTTGCTGATCTATCTTGTTGGTGTTATTGTAACCACATTTCTTTCCAATGATGCCACAGCTGTTGTGCTAACGCCAGCCGTGGCCGCTGCAGTTAAAGCAGCTAAAGTAGAAAAACCACTGCCGTATTTATTGATCTGTGCTTTCATTGCTAATGCAGCTTCTTTTATGCTTCCCATTTCGAATCCTGCAAATTTGGTCATTTATGGCAAACACATGCCATCCTTAATGCATTGGCTAAGTTTGTTCCTTATCCCCTCTATATGCGCCATTACCGTTACTTATTTTATGCTCCGATTTTCTCAGCGCGACTGTTTTAAACAAAAAATCAGAACTGACATTAGTTTGCCTGAATTAAGCCCTGGCGGTAAAACAGCTTTAATTGGAATCTGTGGAACAGCAGCTGTTTTACTGGCTGCTTCGGCCTGGAATATTCAACTTGGATTGCCTACATTGATCACCGGCATCACCACCAGCGCAATTGTATTGGCCAGAGCAAGAAAAAACCCGGTCAGTATTATTAAGGGGATATCCTGGGCAGTACTTCCGTTGGTGGCAGGTTTATTTGTAGTGGTAGAAGCGTTAAATAAAACCGGGATGACCCAACATTTAAGTGCAATGTTAAATGATGCGATAGCAAGATCTGAGACTGCAGCTGTGTGGCTTAGTGGTACTGTGACCGCCGTAGCCTGCAATTTAATGAATAATTTGCCGGCCGGTTTAATAGCAGGAAATGTGCTGCAAAGTACACATACACCAGATATGGTTAAAAGCGCGGTGCTGATTGGCATAGACCTCGGCCCCAACCTCTCCATAACAGGTTCATTAGCTACTATACTATGGCTGGTGGCTTTAAGACGCGAGGGGCAAGCAGTAAGTGCCTGGACATTTTTAAAATTAGGAAGCATAATTATGACTGCAGCGTTGATAGTTGCCATATTATCCTTATGGATTTGATCTGTTAGGTATTTGCCACTACATGACTTTAATCCTGTAGTCAATTGATATGCCCAAAACAAATGATACAAAAAATGCAGGCGACATCCATCAACCTGCATTAGTCATCATTAACTAATAAAATTTTTACTACTTAGATTTATTTTCATAAATCTCTTTTATTTTCGCTTCCAATACAGGGCCACGAAGATCTTTGGCAATAATTTTTCCTTTTGGATCGATTAAAAAATTCATAGGGATAGCTTTAACATCATATTTAGCCGCCGCATCGTTTTCCCAGCCTTTTAAATCCCCAACCTGTTTCCAGGTCAGTTTATCATCAGCGATGGCTTTAAGCCATTTTGCTTTATCAGCAGCCTTATCCATTGATACGCCTAAAATTTCGAATCCTTTTGATTTATATTGTTCGTAAATCTTAACAAGATTTGGATTTTCTCTCCGGCATGGTGCACACCATGATGCCCAGAAGTCAACCAGCACATATTTTCCTTTGTAATCAGAAAGTTTAACCATTTTACCGTCTGCATCAGGTTGAGAGAAATCCTGCGCGTCTACGCCTTCCTGTGTTTTTTTAAAGTGAGCAATACGCTCAGCTACTTGCTTTCCAAAAAAAGAAGACTTCAGTTCAGGAGAAATATTGGCGAAGATTTTCTCCATTTCGATGGCATCGAAACCAGGGCCTAGGGTTGAATTAAGCGCCATCAAGGCCATGTATTTCGAAGGATTTTGCTTCACATAATTAATTTTGGCATCAAAAATCTCTTTCTCTATCACTTTTGCTCTTTTTTCCAGATCCATGATATAGGTTTTATCCTGTTTTTTAGCTTCTGGCTGATCAGCAAATTCTTTTTCCAGAGCTTTCAGTTTTCCATAAATAGGAGCTAAAAGGGCATCCACTTTTTTACTCTCATCAGTTAAAGTTGAGCCTTTGATTGTAGCGGTTTTAATGGAATCTTTACCTGTAATGGTGATATTCTCATTTCCAAGAATGATCGCCATGCCATCAATTTTAATCCGTCGTCCGGGTGTATCGATGGATTTGTCGTGTTTCAGGCGAAGCGTAGCCTCCATTGGTGAAGGAACTGAACCTTTAAATGTGAAAGCCCCGTTAACCAGTTCTACTGAATCTAGTTTTTCCTTCCCTTCCAGTTTAGTTAAGAGAAAGGCTTTTGCTGGTTTGCCCAGTTTGCCGATCTGGCCTTTGATCACATAGCCTGTTTGTGCAGAGGCAACAAAAGCACTAATCACTAATGTCGCTGCCAATAATGTTTTTTTCATGGTTTATAGATTATTTTTTCGTGATTTTGGATGGAGCGGTTGTATTTTTAGAAGGTTTAGCTTCCAGCAATTGATTATAAATCTTTTGGTTATTTAGGATATCCAATGCTGTACTAAAAGTGGTACTCGCTTCATTTCGAACGCGAAGTGCGTAGCCTTTACCTAAATAGAGCATATCGGCCATTTCTGCCTTTAATTCTACAGCAATGGTTTTTCTCGCTACCTTATCCGTTACCGGTGGTAGTTTAAGTCCCTGCTTAATCGCGCTGGTCATGATCTGATCAATCATTTGCTCATCTACGTTGAAGGAATGATCAAAAGCATCAAAGTCAGCATATTTGTCTGTTAAGTTTTTTCGGTTTTGTTGTACATAATTGAAAGCCGCCTGGGTTACCCGTCCGCTGTTCATCAATTTATTTAACCATGCGCTGTAAATTGCCGTATCAATTGGTATGAACTTATCTGGCATAATCCCGCCCCCACCATAAACCGTTCTTTTATTCAGGAGGGTTGTGTGTTTTAAAGAATCCGGAAAGTTCACATGTCCTCCTTCTGTAAGTTCACCAGAAGCCATGCGCCGGTTAAAATCTTCAAAGTAATCTGTTTTACCTTTTGCATAGGGTTTTTGAATCGATCTGCCAGATGGCGTGTAGTAGCGTGCAGCTGTCAATTTGATTACTGAACCATCGCTCAATTCAAGACCTTTTTGCATGATGCCTTTACCAAAACTTCTTCTGCCAATTACCACTGCCCTATCCCAATCCTGTAAAGCACCTGTTAATATTTCGCTTGATGAAGCCGTTGACTCATCAATCAAAACCACTAAATCGCCTGTCATAAACTGGCCAAAACCACCAGTCATATAATTATCTTTTACACCGGAGTTGGTTACAGAATAGAAAACCAGTTTATCCTTTGCCAGGAATTCATCTGCTACGCCGATAGCAGCTTCAACAAGTCCGCCACCATTAGATTGTAAATCCAGGATTAATTTGGTCATGCCTAAAGCCTTTAACTTCTTTAGTGCTGCATCCATTTCCCTTCTGGTTGACTGGCTGAAAATAGCTAACGAAATGTAGCCTACATTTTTGCTTACCATGTAACTGGTATTGATGGAGAGATCAGCGATCAGTTCCCTCATCACATTAAATTCGAGCGGTGCGGTTTGCGACTTGCGCATAATGCCTAACTTAACGGCTTTCCCTTTTTCGCCACGAAGCATCCGCATCACATCCTGGTTTTTTAAACCTTTACCAAAAATAGAGGCTCCGTCAACCGTACTAATCCGGTCGCCTACCTGTAAACCTGCCCTTGCTGCCGGCCCGTCAGGATTGATACCCGTTATAAAGGTACTATCGGCCACCATTGCAAATGAGATGCCGATGCCCGCAAAACTGCCTGTCATTTGCTCATTCATGGCTTCGATTTCTTCGCGGCTGATGTAGCTGGAATGCGGATCAAGGCTGCTTAACATCGCTTTAATGGCCGCATCAACAACCTGCTCATCATTTACGGGATCTACATAATTATCCTGAATAAGTTTAAGTGCATCCTGCAATTTTATTTTCGGATTCATTTGTGCATGGGCACTATAGCTAATCAATAGCACAAGTATGCTCCATAATATTTTCGCTCTCTTCATTTTATTATTTCTCTGCTCTTAATATTTCTATGGCCATTGATAACTCATCTCTTAACTGGCTCGGACTACCTGAATAACCCTCTGAACTGTATCGAACAACGCCATTTTTGATAATGATCTTACGCGGAATCGCCGATGACTTAAACAATGGTGTCAGGCTTCTGAAAACAAGATCCTGCTCTCCTTTTGGCCCCACAGCATCATGTAAAAGATTAAAACGGTAATGATTATCCAGTACATACTTAACGGATTTTGTTTTGTAATCGCCAAACTGCATGGTACCAATCATATAAACGGCAACCTTAGGATCTTTAGCATACTGGTCAACCAGAAGTTGCATACCCGGGAAAGCTTCAATACATGGTCTGCACCATGTTGCCCAGAAGTCGATCACCACAATCTGGTTTGCCCAATCTTTAGAATTAACCATTTTACCGTCGGCATTTTCTAAACTAAATGGTGTAAGCGGATAGTTAACCATGTTCGCCATTACATGTGCCCTCATTTCACTTTTCTTGTCCGATGGTGTTAAACCTGCAAGGTACTGCTCATAGCCTTCTTCCTTACCGCCATGCTCGCTTTTATATAGTTCCTTAAGTTTGGTAAACATAACCGGAGTAACTGCATTAGTGGCAACACTGGATTCCAAGAATGGCTTAATTGCTTTGGTATCGTTCAATTTTTCCAAAACATTAACATGCATTTCATTTAAGTCAGCATTTCCGAAAGTTCCTTTTTTCGATAAATATTTGAAGTACTGGTTTGCCCCGGCATAGTCACCCTCCGAATTTGCAAGGGAGATGTGCGTAAAGAGGCGATCATCCATCTGATTATCTGCATTTTGCTGAGCCTTTTCCGCATCGTTATCAAAATCGGCTAAATAGGATTTATCCTTTTGTCTTTCCAACAGGTAAGGAATAATTATCTGGCTATCTTTATAAAGTAATTTCCGATCGCTTTTTCCCGCCATTTGATTTCGGGTTATATTCCAGCGGTAGATTTCGTTGGCCGTTTTAAAATCAATATCCTTAAAGAGTCCTAAAAATTTATCATTTTGCCCGTCTTCAAAGTATTGTGTTGCCAGGTTTCTGAATATTGTATAGTAAACAAACGCCTGGTTGTTCGGTGATTTCTCCCATTCCAAATATGGAAAAGCCTTGAGAAATTCTTCGGCACCTGTTTCGAAATCCTTTCCGTATTTTCCCTCCGTATATTTTCTGAAGGCTAAAAACCTGGCTGTGCTGCTTTTTGGATAATCTTTGAAAATAATTGATTCTACTGTAGCTGAACCACTTTTATTTTTCAACTTTTCGTAATAGCGTTGTGCCTGTGCCAAAAACTGTTCGTTAAGATTCCCTCTTTTTAGTTCGCTTTTTAACAGATTATCAGCCATTGCGCTGAAATCAGAAGCGGGCATGGTGAGCTGTTTAAGATCCAGATAATTGAATAAAAGTGTTCTTGGTATACGCTTAGAAAGCTTTTCTTCCTTTTGCAGCAAAGAATCAATCATCTTTTGATCTTTGGAAGGACTAACAAAGCTGTTCAATGTCCAATCGCCTGTTGCACCTGCCTTGAAACTGGCCTCTGCCAGGTAGCTACCCGGGGCTATTTTTCCCTTAGCATCCATAACCTGGTGATAATAACCTTTACCATTCTGATTGTCAAATGCTTCAGGATTCTGAAGATCGCCCTGATAAAATTTCAAAGCAATTAATACGGCATTTTCCGGAAGCTGATAACTTCCGTTCCACATGTCGTTCTTTTTCTCTAACTGAACCGGGACAGTGTTCCATTTGCTACCGCTGTATACTGCCGCGAGTGCTTTAGGCCCGTCACTAAATTCGAGATCGCCACCTTTCGGTTGGTATTGAAAGCTGATTTTCTGGTTTTGCTTTAGTATTTCGGGCTGCCAGGTTACCGTTTGTGCAGCTAACTGCTGCCCGAAAAACGGGCAAAGCAGTAGCATACATTTTCTAAAAAAATGTTTTTTCATGGATTTATTTTCTATCTGGGGTTTTGTTGCAATTCGGGGTTCAGAAGAATGTATTTATCTCCGATAGGATATACGTAAAGGTTACTATTAGGTTGTAAAGTATAATTAACGCCTTTGAAACTGCGATTCTTTGTTACGGCGAAGTCGTTGTCAAGATTCAGACGCTTCTGGTCAAACCAGCGCATACCTGTTCCAAAAAACTCTCTTCTTTTTTCTTCAACAACGATACGAAGTGCGTCAGTAGCACTTGCTGCTGTTAATGGAATATAATTAGCCGTTGTAAAGCGCTTAATTCTCAAATTATTGACCAAAGTCATTGCATCTTCAGTTTTTCCAGCCCTGGCTAAACACTCTGCTTTAATCAGCATCATTTCAGGCACAGTAGGGCCGTTGTTAATTACAGATTCATTAATCAGGTATTTGGTTGATGCCCTTCCGGTAAAAGAAGCACTAAACTGCCCCCTAAACCGATTCCCTACATCTGTAAAAAGCTTATAACGTAAATCTGTTGTTCCCAAAGAAGTCAGTAAATCACTACTTAAGGAAGTAGCAACATAATTCACGCCTGCAATTTTGGAAAAGATAATCTCAGGATTTAACAATCTTACCGGAATGGTTCCTGCGGCATTTTCGTAAGTTTTCAGGTCTAGTAAGCCACTTTGCAAAGCCAGGGCGCTATCCGCATATAAGGCTGCATTGTTAAAATCGCGCATGTTTAAATAGGTCTTGGCAAATATGGCATAGCCTGATACTTTTGCCGGGCGTACATTATACTCCGCAACCGCAGGTAAGCGACTTATTGATATTCTTAAATCATTTAATATTTGCTTATAAACATCGGCAACAGGGGCTCTGTTGAGTTTGGTGAATAAATTTGATGTGGTGAGCAGCGGAACGCCCAAATCGGTTGATGCGGTGGCCGCGTTATACTGCTTGCCATACGTATTTACCAATGTCAGATAGGCATAGGCCCGGTGAACCAGGGCCTCTGCGTAAATTCGCTGCTTTTCTGCTTCCGTTCCATCCTGAGATGTTAAAACACCATCTAAAACCTGGTTGCACACATAAATGGTTTTATATTGTTTATCCCAGTCGGCGTCGCTTTGGCTTTCAGAAGTATATTTTGGCGCCCACGTGTATACATTGCCTAAAACGTCTCCCACTCCGAGAGAGGTTTGCCTTGTTGCATCATTGATTTCTATATCATCACCTGATAGTATCGGGTAAGAATAGGTTCCTTCCAGAACACCATTATTGTTCATGGTATTCCTGAAATCGGAAGTATATTTTAGTGTCCTGACTGAAAGCTGATCAATCTCCACATATTTCCTGCAGCTTGCCAAAGTAATTGCTAAGGCAAACAATATAATTGAATATCTATTTTTCATGTTGATTAAAGCGTTGCGTTGATTCCAAAAACATAACTTGGCGTTGGTGTTGTACTACCAAAATTTCCTGTATTGATAAATTCAGGATCGATGCCATCCTTATTTGCGCGCCAGACAATCCCCAGGTTTCGCACATTTGCCGATAGCGACAAAGATTTCACGAAGTTACGGGGCAGGAAGCGCTGCGGAACGATGTAAGCAAGAGAAATCTGTTGTAAACGGATGTTATCTGCATTTCGGACCAAAGCATCTGAAAAACGGTAACGGTTAATGCTGTTAAAGTTCACGTCTGTCAAGCCCGGAATAACATCAGGATTGGCTTCATCACCTGGTTTTCTCCAGCGATTATCCAGTTCTCCCTGACGACCAAGCACGCCTGAGTATGTGCCTGCAAAATTTGGATAATTTGTCACGGCATTTTTTAAGAAAATATGGCCGAAATAACCTACAAACCTCACCCCTAATTCTAACTGGCCGTAGCTGAAGTTATGGTTGAAACCGGCTGTATAAGGCGCGTATCTCCTACCTGCATAAACCAAATCTTCTTTCGTAAATGCATTCGTGAGGTTGGTCGTATTGTTGATGATGTTGTTGTTGCGATCATAGATCTGAGATTGCCCTTTGTTGTCAAGCCCTGCAAAACGATAAACGTATGTCGCCCCCAAAGGCATTCCCTCAATTGTTGCTGCTGTTCCTGCTATATTACTGGCATTATTGACATATCGTTGATCAGTAACCTTATTTGTGGTATAGCCAAAATTCAATATAGATTTCCAGCTAAACTTTCCAGCCCTGATGATTTCACCGTTTATAGTAAATTCATAACCCTGGCCGTTTAAGGTTCCACTATTGAAATTAAGGCTCGACCATCCGTATGTCGGGTTGTAAGCAAAGTTCCCTAAAATGCCTTTTGTTCTTTTTAGATACACATCAAAGCTTCCATTCAACCTTCCTTTAAAAAATCCAAAATCCATTCCCAGGTTGCCCATTTTGGTGGTTTCCCAACCCAAATCAGAATTGGCAGGGAAATCGATATTACCTACAGGCTGGTTGGTTCTTGGATCGGTACCAGTTATCGCTAATATAGGCACATTATTACCAGACTGAGGCACTACACCGCTTGTACCCAGGGTTGCGCGAAAGCTAAGGGCATCCAGCCATTGTAAATTCTGTATAAATTCTTCTTTGTTTGCATTCCACCGCAAACCAACCGACCAAAACGGCACGGCCCTCTTGCTTCTGTCAATTCCCAGCAGCGTGTAATCGTCAAACCGAACACTACCTGTAACAAAATATTTTTCCTGATAACTGTATGATGCATTACTATAATACGATAAATATCGCTTACGGTAAGCAACCAGATTACTTAAATTAGCACCAAGAGTCTGGGTATAGCCATACATGTCTGGGTATTGTTGCGTAGGGTTAACTGTTGCGATCGTACGCGTATCCGCGTTGTAGCCATATCTGGTTTCAGATGTATTATCCGAATTGGTTTCCCTGATTTCGGCACCAGCAATGGCATTGAACTGGTGTTTGCCTCCGATATTAAAGTCGGAGTTTAACTGACCTCTTAACGATGTTTCTGATGATGTGGTTCCATAGGTAATGTAGCGTCCACCCGCAAAGGTTGGTGCAACTGCTCTACCACTAACAAGCGGGGTAAAGTTATTTGTAAGCAGTCTGCCTGCATAACTATTTGCATCATCCAGCGTATAAGAGCTACCGAACTGGCGCTGATTGGATATTGAAATATCAGCATTTAACCATTTCGCAATTTTCCCATTTAAACCTGCACTCATTCTGAGTACATTATTTTTTGCGATAGAGTTTGAATAATTTAACTCATCTAATGTATTGTAAGTAAAGGGTAAATAACCCTGGCCAACCATTTGCTTTGCTATAGCATCGGTAATGATAATATTTCTTCCAATACTATTACCATTTGCATCCTGCAATAAATCATAAGGGCGTAATGCCGTGGGGCTTATTGATAAGGCATTTGCTGCAGTTGGATTGTATTGCGACTTCGAGTACTGATAATTAAATAATGCCCTCAAGGTTACTTTTTTGTTAAAAAAATCGGTTGAAGTATTGGCATTTACAAATGCATTTTCGCCGTAATTGCTTTTAAAAACCGGTACATCTTTAGTGTAGTTTCCAGATATGTAGTAGGTACTCGATTCCGAACCGCCTGAATAAGAAAGGTTATACTGATGATTAACTGCATTTTGCAATAAATAATCTTCAATCTGTTTCATACCATCTCTGGAACCGATTTCTGCGAGTGCGGCATCGCGCTGTGCTATAGTAGCCGTACCCCGTTTAACCCTGAACATCCATTCAGTTGCTTCACTATTGTTAGGGGTGTAGATCGCATTGCTCGGATCTGTTGCGATTGCTGCAACGGGATCTACAAGGATTCCTTTATCCACCATCTCCTGCTCTAAATTGATGTATTGAGCACTATTCATCCAGTGCAAATCAGCAATAGAAGGATTTTTTGAAATACCGAAAACATAACCAACATTCAATGAAGGTGCAATTTTTTTTCCTTTCTTAGTTTCAATTACAATTACACCATTTGCTGCTCTTGAACCCCATATAGATGAAGCTGAAGCATCTTTAAGGAAAGTAATCTGCTCAATATCTGCCATATTGATGTTGCTGATAATTGAATTACCAAAAGTATTGCCGGCCACCTGTTTGGTGAGGGTCGCTGCATCACTGGGATTCATTAAAGGAAATCCATCCACTACGATGAGCGGAAGGCCACTACCACCTGCATAATTATTTACGCCGCGAATCTGAACGGCGTTGCCTTTGATATCGAACTTTACGCCAGCTACCTGCCCTTCCAGGCGTTCCAGAATGTTTACAGCCGGGTTAGCTGCCAGTTCTTTACCAGTAATAACTGCATAAGCACCTGCAGCACGCTCCTTGCTTATTTTCTGATAGCCGTTTGAAACCACTGATACTTCTTCCAGCGAAGCTGAAGACTGTCTGAGTGTGATATAATAAGTAATCGTCTTCCGGTCAACGAAAATCTCCTCGCCCTTAAAGCCCAGATAACTGATTTGCAGAACATAACCATTGGCAGGCACATCATTAATCACCAAATCTCCGTTTTTGTCGGTGGTGTACATCTTATTGATTGTTTTGTTGTACACATTCGCTCCCGGGAGTGGCCTGCCTGAAGAATCCCTTACTGAAAGCTTTACATCAACGGCCTTAATAATATCAACCAGTTTATCAGTCACACTTTTTTCTTTAATTACAATGGTTTTACCATCCAGCGAAAAAGAAAGGGCCTGGTTATTTAATGATTTTTGAATAGCCTCGAATACACTAACCTGATTTACATTGATGGAAACAGGTTTAGCATCCAGAATAATATTGAGGTCATAAATAATGTCGTAACCGCTCTGTTTACGTATCTCTTTCAGCACGCGTTCCAATGGCGCATTTTTTTCAACAATGGAAACTTTTTGTGCCATTGTTGATGCACTGATTTGCATGAACGTTAAAAGAAGAATCGCAGCAGTTAGTCGCATAACGAGTAGCAGTTTTCGGAACTGCCGGTTAAGCAATCCGAGTGAAGTAAAATTTTTATACATTTGTTTGTTTGGTTATTGCATTCGGCCCGGGCTTCGAAATCAGGACCTTATGCGATTATTAGTTGATTAATTATTGTCGACTACCAATTATCCAGGGGTGCCGCCAAGCACTTCTGGTTTTTTTTGGAATCGTTTTTAATTTATTTAGAAACGATTACCCTCCTTCCTTCAAGTTTAAAGTGTACTTTTCCTGTTAACTGAATATGGTTCAGCACTTCTGAAATATTTGTGCCTCTCGACATCCAACCGCCCAGCATTAAATTTTCTGGTGCAGTTCCTTCATAAACTATTTCTACATCATACCATCGGGCTACCTTTCTCATAGCGCTGCGTAAATCTTCTCTAAATACAAACGCTCCGTTTTTCCAGGCAACCGCCATTTCAGTATCTGCTTCTTGTACCTGTATATTTTGATTACTCAGCTTTGCCAGCTGACCTGGTTTAAGCAATGTAGGTTTATTATCGTTTAAAGCAACACTTACGCTTCCTTTAAGTAAAGTAGTTTTAATAAAGGGCTCATCCGCATAGGCACTGATATTAAAATGCGTGCCCAGCACCTGCACCTTTTCTGATTGAGCATTGTTTTTAATCACTGATACGGAGAAAGGCACTCTCCCTTTAGCTCCTTCTATATGCGCAACTTCAAAATATCCTTCCCCAGTTAAGACTACGTTTCTTCCATTTGCGGCAAAAGTTGTCGGATATTTTAAAGATGATCCTGAATTTAACCAAACTTTTGACCCATCAGGCAGGATAATAGTATATTGTCCACCTATAGGTGTAGTAATGGTATTAAACCCAACACCTTTACCTTTTGTATCTAAAGCCTTGTAAACCAAAGTTCCCTCTGAGGATTTTGTAATTTCAATTCCAGCTTCGGTTGCAATTTTACCAACAGCATCCTTATTTAAATCAATTACCCTGCCATCAGATAAAGTTAATATTGCCTTATCAGTACCAGCAGGCAGGTCATATTTTTTTTCAATAACAAACCGATCATGAGTAGTACTGTTATCCTTAAGCATCAGGTAACCTACTCCGGCCATCAGTAATATGCTTGCGGCAATCCCTATTGAAATTATTCTTTTATATGAACTGCTTAATTTCTGAACCTTTGGCAATTCAGGTGCGGCTTGTGAAACATCAGAAAGAATTTTGTTCCAGATTCTGGCTTGTAACTTTTCATATTCTATTGGTGGTGGATCAACAGATTTATTTTCTTCAGCTTTTAACAAATACCAGGTTTCAAGCCGGGCATTTTGTTTTGCTGTAAGTTTATTATCAAGATAGTCTCTGATAAATCCACTTATAGTTTGTTTGTTCATGTTTATTACAGGTAGTATAATAGTATGACAGCTAGCTCAAGGCAATGTTGTATCCAATATTAAAAAAAAGTTACTTTTTTATTAATTTATTGAAAACAGCGCTATAATGAGATAAAGAAAGAGGGTAAATGATTCCCAAATTTGGTTCGCAATGTAGAAATAGCTTTGTTCATTTGCGTTTTAACAGTAAGCTCAGAAATATCCATAATGCCCGCAATTTCTTTATAGGAAAGATTTTGTTTTCGTTTCAGCTCGAAAACCTCGCGCATTCGTGGAGGCAGTTTTTCAATTTCCTCTTCAATTAGCTTGGTTAAAATGCGTTCTCTAATGAGATGATCGGTGATTTCCTGTGCCTGATCCAAAAATTGACCAAGATCGGTTAAATAAGCATGATGCACTTGATTTTTACTAAAAAAATTCAGAATTGCATTTCTGGTAGAAACATAAAGATATGCTCCAAGTGAAGTATTGGATGACAATTGTGGTGCTTTCTGCCACAACTTTGTAAATACCTCCTGAACTACATCCTCACTCTCGTTCCCATCTTTGAGCATCCGTAGCGCGTGTTTGTACAATAATGGCCAGTATCTGTTATAAATTTCTGAAAAAGCCCTGTTATCCCGATCTATTAATAGCGAAAGTAACTTGTCGTCATTATATGTGGCATAGTCCTGGTCCATTGATGAGTAAAAATAGAACTTATTTATTGTAAATAGAAATGGGTAAAAAGCACACCAATAACAATATGATAATGATTCGGATATAATCTTGTTTGTTAATTGAATATTATTCAGAATAAATAGTCCAATTTGCTCAACGTTAAGTATCCGCCTTTATCCATCGATAATATTTAATATTAGATGAGCATGGATCTTTTAATCTGGAAATAAACAATGTTATGGAGGAATACTGAAAAGAAACCCTCTTTTGACCCTATAAGTTTAAGGATTCTTACATTTAGTGCATTTATGCGAAACGGCAATCAATTTTGTTTAGGGCTTATTTGGTAATAGAGACCTGTTATGCAAGCATGCTATCTCCCATGACAGTAAAATAAGCATATTGATAAACAGCTTAACAAATGAAAATTATTGTTACCGTTAAATCATTGTAAAGCCAGTCTTTATTTAATATTAAAATGCATTATTAATCAGTTTTCTATAAATAATAACGACACTTTTAATATCAATTACGTTTCAATTGGCGTTAATGGGTTATGAAACTTCAAAAATTTTTACTCGTTACCTTACTCATCATTGGCAGCGACCGCCTGTTTGCACAATCAACTTCTCCATCCTCTACCATGAACCCATTGGAAAGTAATAGAAAGAAAATAGATTCCTTAGATCAGCAACTCATTGAATTATTGGGGCAGCGCGAACTTGTAGTGAAAGAAATAGGGATTTATAAAGCAAAGAACCACATCCCACCCCTACAGGCCGCACGTTTTCAGCAGGTGCTGGATAAAAATATAGCAGCGGGTAAAAAGCATGATTTATCGCCGGACTTTGTAACTGAAGTTTTCAATGCCATTCATAAAGAAAGCTTAAGAAAAGAAGAGGAAATAAAATCAGGCCATTCCGGACAATAAGCTCATTCAGCTTCATGATATTCAATAAAATCATTGATTTTATTGAATATCATTTTTGTCCCTCAGGAGTTCCCTGTTTAATCCATCCTACATTCAGACAATACCGCAGATTGTTTAACACTTATGAAGAGAAAATTGATTATTGGAAACCGCTGTTCTTAGATCTGGAATACTTCTAATGAGGCATTCAATATCGTGGATCGACGAATGGGCTTCTTCCAGACGTTAAGTATACGGATACTATGGAAAAAAGAGAGTTTATAGATCTGTTCGACTCAAATCTCTACTATGAAATGCCATTATCCAACACCTGTAGCACTATATTTTTAATCAATCAATTGTAAATGAGTCACTTACAAAAAAAATAAAGACAAAAAAAGGAGAATTTTTCAATTCTCCTTTTAGTGCACTTGTAGGGATTCGAACCCCAAACCTTCTCATCCGTAGTGAGATGCTCTATCCAATTGAGCTACAAATGCGTTTCCGTATCGTTAACGGACTGCAAAGGTATAATTTGATATTTTAATTTCCAATTAATTTTTAAAAAAATCTTAAAATAATTCTTTGCAGAGTTTGCTTTATGCGCCTAATACATCATTAATTACTTTAAAATCAGGCAAATCCTTTGCATTTTCCAAAACTTCAGCATAAGCAATTTTTCCTTCTTCATCGATAACAAAAGCTGCTCTTTTAGAAACACCTCTTAATCCGAAAGCAAATTCATCATAAAGAGCACCGTAAGCTGCCGATACTTCTTTGTTAAAATCAGACAATAATGGAAACTGGTAACTTTGTACTTCTTTAAATTTCGCCAAAGAGAAAGGAGAATCAACAGATATGCCAATTACCTGTGCATCTATTCCTTCGTAATAACTGAAATTATCACGCATGGTACATAACTGCTCGGTACACGTTCCGGTAAAAGCCATTGGAAAAAAGTGAATAATTACTTTTTTGCCTTTAAAGCCAGAAAGAGAAATTTCTGTTAAATCAGAACTGTATAATTTAAAATCAGGGGCGGTATCGCCAATTTGTAATGCCATTTGTACTTTTTTTTATAGGTTAAATATATTTAATTGGTTCAGTTGTTCATTAGACATTTGTTCATTCGTGTTACATCAGCCTAATGAATCAATGACAAATGAACTAATTTGCTTTATCCATTTGTTGCTCCAAAATTAACAATCCTTCTTCAAAAGAATGCGGATTGTATCCTAAATCTTTAATGGCCTTATCCAGCACAAATCCTGTTTTTACAGGCCTTTTAGCAGTTTGGTTTAAACTTGCAGAACTTATTTCATTAATAAACGAGTCATCCAGCTTCCAATAGCCGGCAACTTTCCGCACTAAATCGGCAATGCTCATGTAATCTTTACCCGATATATGGTAAATCCCCTTAGCATCTTTTTCAACAGCCAGCAGGCAGGCCTCGGCCAGATCTTCGGCCAAGGTCGGCATGCGCCATTGGTCGTTCACCACATTTATGGGTGATGCTTTTTCTAATGCTCCCTTAGCCCAAAGCACAATATTACTCCGGCTCATATCATTGCTAATGCCATACACTAATATTGTTCTTAAAATAGCGCAATTTGCATTTGATTTCTTGAGCAGTTCTTCAGCCAGCACCTTAGATTTACCATAATAACTGACCGGATTTACAGCATCTTGCTCTTTATAAGGCCCGTCTAGTCCATCAAAAACAAAATCGGTACTCAAATGGATCAACTGGATATTTTTTTCCTCACACATAGATAACAAGGTTCCAACTGCATCAACATTTAACCGATGGCAAAGCTCTTTATTTGCCTCACAGGTATCTACATTAGTCATTGCAGCGGTGTGGATAACCGCGTCAGGACGATATTTTTCAATAACCTCTTTCACCTGTTCAGGATTTAAGATATCCATTTCTGCATACTCATATCCTTCTTTAACAGGAAAACGGTTTACCCCTACCGAAGTAGCTATCAGATTTACCCTCCCCTCGAATAATACTTTTTCTGTTATTTTCTGCCCCAAAAGACCATTGCTACCGGTAACCATTATTCTTTTCATCTTTTATAAAAGATTATTTTTTGTCACTTACGACTAATTGTAATAGGTTTATGACAAAATTTCAAACTAATCAATTCTAGAACCAAAGATAACGATGAAACCCTTTTTAACTGCTCTATTATTTCTACTTGGCTTTAAAGCTATTGCCCAGGATTCAAAACTGACTGAACATTACATCAAAAAAAACAGCATTTATGCGGAACTCCTTGGAAATGGAGGGGTATATTCGATTAATTACGATAGGGTATTTCAATTAAGTAAGCAAGTAAAGATAGTACCTAGAGTTGGTTTTTCAACTCTTGAAGATGTATTGATTTTTCCACTAGAGGCAAACCTCCTCCTAAGCAAAAGTAGCACATCTAAAAATTTCTTCGAAACAGGTATTGGTCTAACTATATTAAAACCATTAAATGGTTTTTCAGGACAATTACTTACCATTAACGGATATGATTATAATTTTAATAACAGAGCCGTTAATACCCCAGTGATTTTAAGGGCTGGTTTTAGGCACCAAAAACCGACAGGCGGTTTTATGTACAGAACAGGCGCACTCTTATTTACGGGCGATGAAACCCTATTGACTATAGGAATTGGATTAGGCTATACTTTTTAATGTTGTCCTGACGATTCAAAGATTTGAAAAACAACAGGTTTTTGAACAGTTTTTCCACTAAAATCTGACAACATTTTAGATGTTAAAAAATTTTGTAATATATATTTAGAATTCAGTAAGAATAACTTAACTTTGCCAACCGAATTGGAGCCCCTATAAACAGCTTTAATTCATTGACTGTAATAAATTTACTCACAACAGATATGCCTAACTTAGGAAAAATAGCACAAATTATCGGCCCAGTGGTTGACGTTAGCTTTGCTGATGATGCCCATCTACCTAAAATTTTTGATGCGTTAGAGATAACGAAAGAAAATGGACAAAAAATTGTTTTAGAAGTTCAACAGCACTTAGGTGAAGACCGTGTACGTGCAATTTCAATGGACTCTACAGATGGTTTAGTTCGTGGAATGAAGGTTCTTGATACTGGTTCAGCAATTAAGATGCCAGTAGGCGATCAAATTAAAGGTCGTTTATTTAATGTAGTTGGTGAAGCTATTGACGGTATTACAGCTGTTGATAAAACTGATGGTCGTCCTATCCACGCTACTCCTCCTAAGTTCGAAGATTTATCTACTGAAACTGAAGTACTTTTTACAGGTATTAAAGTAATCGATTTATTAGAGCCTTATGCAAAAGGTGGTAAAATTGGTTTATTCGGTGGTGCTGGTGTAGGTAAAACAGTATTGATCATGGAGTTGGTTAACAACATCGCGAAAGCTTATGCTGGTTTATCAGTATTTGCAGGTGTTGGTGAGCGTACTCGTGAGGGTAATGATTTACTTCGTGAGTTTATCGAATCAGGTGTAATCAACTATGGTGACGAATTCTTACACTCAATGGAAAAAGGTGGATGGGATTTAAAAGCTGTTGATACTGAAAAATTAAAAGAATCTAAAGCAACATTGGTTTTCGGACAAATGAACGAGCCTCCTGGTGCACGTGCACGTGTAGCATTATCAGGATTAACTGTTGCAGAATATTTCCGTGATGGTGATGGCGAAGGCGCTGGAAAAGATATCCTTTTCTTCGTTGATAACATCTTCCGTTTTACACAGGCAGGTTCTGAGGTATCGGCTTTACTAGGTCGTATGCCATCAGCTGTAGGTTACCAACCAACATTGGCAACTGAAATGGGTTTAATGCAAGAGCGTATTACTTCAACAAAACGTGGATCAATTACATCAGTACAAGCGGTATATGTACCTGCGGATGATTTAACTGACCCGGCTCCGGCAACAACTTTTGCCCACTTAGATGCAACTACAGTACTTTCGCGTAAAATTGCCGAGTTAGGTATTTACCCTGCGGTAGATCCATTGGATTCTACTTCACGTATCCTTTCTCCAGCTGTTTTAGGTGATGAGCACTATAACACTGCACAACGTGTTAAAGAAACTTTACAACGTTATAAAGAATTACAGGATATCATCGCGATCTTAGGTATGGATGAATTATCTGAAGAAGATAAATTAGTCGTATCAAGAGCACGTCGTGTTCAGCGTTTCTTATCTCAACCTTTCCACGTAGCTGAGCAATTTACAGGCTTAAAAGGTGTATTGGTTGACATTAAAGACACCATCAAAGGATTTAACATGATCATGGATGGTGAAGTTGATGAGTACCCTGAAGCTGCATTTAACTTAGTTGGTAGCATTGAAGATGCAATCGAAAAAGGTAAAAAATTATTAGCAGAAGCGAACTAGTATCGAGATTTGAGTATTAAGTATCAAGACTGAAATACAATCTTGATACTTGATACTAACTACCAGATACTCCAATCTAAAAAGAATGAATTTAGAAATATTAACTCCAGATAAAAAAGTTTTCGAAGGTGAAGTAACAGCAGTTACGGTTCCTGGTACTTTAGGTTCTTTTCAGATTTTAAAAGACCATGCCGCCATTATCTCTACTTTAGAAGATGGAGAAGTGATTATAAAAGCAAATAAAGCTGATGAACAACGCTTTTTTATTAAAGGCGGTGTAGTTGAAGCTATTCACAACAAAATTGTGGTTTTAGCTGAAGGTATCGCTTAAGCAAAATAATTAACTCATTTAGAAAGCCTTCTGATTTTAAATCAGGAGGCTTTTTGTTTAACTTAGTATTTCAAACCAATCATAACCAGAATTAAAGTTTAAAAAATATTTAGAGATTGTTTAAAATCGATCCGTCACCCTGACCTGTAGCGAAGCGGAAAGCTACGAAGTAAACCGAGCCTTAAGCGAGCTCACCGAAGGTAATTTATTTCAGGGTCTATATTCAAACACTAATGTTTCTTTACATTTTCTCACAAAAAACCTGCTAAAATTTTCAATTTTCAGTGCGTGTTTGGGCATTTTAGGCAGAAAAATAGAAAATTTATAATGCAAGCATAACAAACAGACCATATACCGTTTTGATATCTGGTCTACAGCTATCGGCATTAAATAACTAATTCAACATTAGTTAAGAATATTATTCCGATCATAAGGCAAATACAAGAATAATATTCTTATTTAACTTTTTTCTGATTTCTCTTGCATATTAATGAACCAAAAACTAAATTGGTTTATTATAAACAATAAGATAATAATGACTATTCAGCACAACATATTTCCTACCTCTACTACTGCAAAAGCAGCTGGTAATGTAGCGTTGTTACCTGTCATTTTACTTAACCTCCTACTCCTAAACATTTTATGGAGTAAGAAAATGGGCAGCTTTTAAATAGATTTTAAAAAACTAAATATACCTAAAGCGTCCCGATACAAACGGGACGCTTTTTTTAGATAACAAAACACAGTATTATGACCCATTCATGCAAATAGGTTAAAAAAACAATAAGAATAAACAGATGAAATACTATAATTCTAATACGATTATTTACCTTGACGGACAGTTTGAAAAGGCTGTGAACAGCAGTACTGATCTTTACGGACAGTCGCTACACTACGGCTATGCTGCTTTCGAGGGTATTAGAGCCTATAAAACGCATAACGGTAACCGCATTTTCAAAGCTGCTGCCCATTTCGACCGCTTAGAACGTTCTTGCCAGTTGGCAAACATTCCTTTCCCATGGGATAAACAAGAATTAATTGCTGCAACCTATAAACTACTACAGTTGAACAAACTGAAAGATGCTTATATCCGCCCCTTGGTATTTTGCCATCCGAACATGAAATTAAACGAGCCGAGCGGAGTCTCGATCTTAATATGTGCATGGGAATGGGATGCTTATTCGGGCAACAAATTGTTAAATTTAACTATTTCTGATTACGAGAGGCCAAATCCAAAATCGACTCCAATGGAAGCGAAATTGAGTGGAAACTATGTCAATTCTATTTTAGCAACTACAGCAGCAAACATTAAAGGTTACGACGAAGCTTTACTTTTAGATATGCATGGCTTTGTTGCCGAAGCATCCGGAGCAAATATCTTTCTGGAAAAAGATGGAAAATTATATACCCCATCTTTAGGGAACATTTTACCAGGCATTACACGTGCAACTGTAAAGGAACTTTGTACTGTTTTGGATATAGAATGTACTGAGAAAAAACTAACCATAGAAGACCTTAAAAATGCCGATGGCGCTTTCTTATGCGGAACAGCGACCGAGATAGCCGGCATTGCCTCCATCGATGATATTGTTTATCGTCCACTATGGCGGGAATCTATTGGTTATACCATACAACGTGCCTATAAAAACCTTGTGCTTGAAAAAGTGAATTACGAAGTGATCATTTAAAATGGGTCGATAGTCCATAGTAAAACGGCTCATAGTAGATTAGCATACTCGCTATTAACCAAAAGACCATGAACTATGAGCCAGAAGAAATTGGAATAACAACGAGCAATTAAAAACAAATGACTGAAGAAATCAATCAAAATTATCCAAAAGCTTACCAGCAAATAGATACGGCTACCAAGGCTTCGGGTTTTGATATGGCATCGGACGTGTTGACCTGCTCTTTGCTTAAAACCCTTGCTGCAACCAAACCTTCAGGTAAATTTCTGGAGCTTGGAACCGGAACTGGTTTATCGACCTCATGGATATTAGATGGCCTGGATGAACACAGTACTTTGACTTCGATTGATAATGATGCTAAATTTTTAGCGATTGCGAAAGATTTTCTTAGCGGAGATGAACGCTTAACATTGGTTGAAACTGACGGAGCGGAGTGGATTGAAAAGAATAAAGACAAAAAATTCGATTACATATTTGCCGATACCTGGCATGGAAAATATTTGCTTTTAGACGAAGCGATTTCCATGCTCAACAAAGGTGGTCTTTATATAATCGATGATATGTTACCTCAGCAAAATTGGCCTGAAGGACATCAGGAAAAGGCAATTAAGTTGATTAAAGATTTAGAATCCAGAGATGATTTGCTTTTAACTAAACAGGTTTGGGCAACCGGAATAGTAATCGGGGTAAAAAAATAGAGAAATACATTAAAATAGTTCTTTGCATTTTTTGAGAAGTTAGTATGTTTGTAATTCAGTCGACGACATGAATATAAATACAAACATTATTAGCAACCTAATTATTGTCATTTCTCAAAAGAGAGGTGGAAATCGTTGCGTATAATATAAAATATACCCTATCGAAACCGCCTCCTAAAAGAGGCGGTTTTTTTTTGCCTTAAAATATAACAACTTACAGAACCAGAATATACATTTTAAACAATGAGCGAATTAAACAAGTACAGTAAAACATTCACACAAGATCCAACACAACCAGCCGCACAGGCTATGCTTTATGGAATTGGTTTAACCGACGCTGATATGGCTAAAGCACAGGTCGGTATTGCAAGTATGGGCTACGATGGTAACACCTGCAACATGCACTTAAACGACCTTGCAAAAGACGTCAAAGCCGGGGTCTGGAAAAATGATTTAGTGGGCTTGGTTTTTAATACCATTGGTGTAAGTGACGGGATGAGCAACGGTACAGATGGCATGCGTTACTCATTGGTTAGCCGTGACGTAATTGCTGATAGTATCGAAACCATTTGCGGCGGGCAATATTATGATGGCATTATCTCCATCCCTGGCTGTGATAAAAATATGCCGGGCGCCATCATGGCCATGGCACGTTTAGACCGCCCTTCGATTATGGTTTATGGCGGTACAATTGCCCCAGGCCATTATAAAGGAGAAGAATTGAATATTGTTTCGGCATTCGAGGCATTAGGTCAAAAAATCTGTGGTAACCTTTCAGAAGAAGATTATCAGGGCATTATTAAACACACTTGTCCTGGTGCTGGAGCATGTGGTGGTATGTATACCGCAAATACTATGGCATCAGCAATTGAGGCCTTGGGTATGAGTTTACCATATTCCTCGTCTAACCCAGCGGTTAGTGAAGAGAAAAAACAAGAATGTTTAGATGCCGGTAAATACATTAAGATTTTGCTGGAGAAAGATATTAAACCATCAGATATCATGACGCGAAAAGCATTCGAAAATGCAATCCGTTCCATCATTGTATTAGGTGGTAGTACCAATGCTGTTTTGCATTTTATCGCTATGGGTAAAGCCATTGGCGTAGAAATTACGCAGGATGATTTCCAGAAAATGAGCGATATAACTCCGGTACTTGCCGATTTTAAACCTAGTGGAAAATATTTAATGCAGGATTTACACCAATATGGTGGTATCCCTGCTGTACTAAAATATTTATTAAATGAAGGCTTGTTGCATGGCGATTGCTTAACCGTAACCGGGAAAACGATGGATGAGAATTTAGCTGATGTGAAATCGATTATGGATTACGATCAGAAAATTGTTCAAAAATTAAGCGAACCTATAAAAGCAACTGGTCACTTACAGATTCTGTATGGAAACCTTGCCGAAAAGGGTTCTGTAGCAAAAATCAGTGGTAAAGAAGGCGAAAAATTTGAAGGTCCTGCACGTGTATTTGATGGTGAACACGATTTAATCGCCGGCATTTCGAGTGGCCGTGTTCAACCTGGCGATGTTATCGTAATTAAAAACTCAGGTCCGGTAGGTGCACCTGGTATGCCAGAGATGTTAAAACCAACTTCAGCTATTATCGGTGCCGGTTTAGGTAAATCGGTTGCTTTAATTACCGATGGTCGCTTCTCCGGTGGTACACATGGTTTCGTGGTTGGTCACATCACACCTGAATCTTACAAAGGTGGTTTAATCGGTCTTGTAGAAGATGAAGACAGGATTTTGATTGATGCCGTAAATAACATCATCAGTTTACAGGTCAGCGAAGAAGTGATTGCCGAGCGTAGAAAAAACTACGTTCAGCCAGCATTAAAAGTAACAAAAGGTGTTTTATATAAATATGCTAAAACAGTTTCAGACGCAGCAAGTGGTTGCGTAACTGACGAATATTAAAATCAAAAAATCATCCCTGGATTAGTTGATTACTAAAAAAACAGATTATGCAAATAATTAAAAGTATTCAGAATAGGATTTATGAAATCCGGGGAGAAAGAGTCATGCTCGATTTTGATTTGGCATCACTTTATGAAGTTGAAACAAGGGTATTAAATCAAGCGGTTAAACGAAATATAAAGCGTTTTCCTGAAGATTTTATGTTTCAGTTGACATCAAAAGAATGGGAAAGTATTCAGTCACAATTCGTTACTGCATATGAGAAAATTAATTCATCATCACAAATTGTGATGATGAATATGCCTCAAAACAGAACCGATAAATATTTGCCTTATGTCTTTACGGAGCAAGGTGTTGCCATGCTGAGTGGCGTTTTGAAAAGTGATAAGGCAATTAACATGAACATTGCCATTATGAGAGCCTTTGTTGATGTTCGGAAAATTTTGCTGAAGCAAAGCAATCTTAATGAACAATTAACAGAAATTAAAGAACGGATTGGTGAACATGATGTTCAGCTTAACGAACTTTATGATGCCATGGAAAATTTAATAGGCGAGAAAATTGCTCAATTAAAATGGAACGACAGACAAAGAATTGGGTTTAAAATTAAAGAATAACAGAATCGCAAAAACATAACTATGGAAACTGCACAAGATACAATACAACAAACCGAGGCAAAAGCAGAAACCTCAAAAACCTTATTTAAAGGGACAGGCTCTCAGGTTTTGTTGAATGGATTAATTGAAGAAGGTGTTACCACCATTTTCGGTTATCCTGGAGGAGCTATCATGCCTATTTATGATGCCCTTTATGATTATGCCGATAAATTAGAACATATTTTAGTCCGCCATGAGCAAGGCGGAATCCATGCAGCTCAAGGTTTCGCCAGAGCAAGCGGCAGAGTTGGTGTTTGTTTCGCAACCAGTGGGCCCGGCGCAACCAACCTGGTTACTGGTTTAGCAGATGCACAGATAGACAGTACACCGTTAGTTTGTATTACCGGACAGGTTTTCGCTCACTTATTGGGAACAGACGCTTTCCAGGAAACAGATGTGATCAATATTACCACTCCGGTTACCAAATGGAACTATCAGGTTACTGATGCCAAAGAAATTCAGGAAGTATTAGCAAAAGCTTTTTACATTGCTAAAAGTGGCAGACCAGGTCCGGTTTTAATCGACATTACAAAAAATGCGCAGTTACAATTGGAGGAATTTCCTGAATATGTAAAATGCAATCATATTCGCTCTTATCGCCCGAAACCAAAAGTTAGGGTTGAATATATTGAACAAGCAGCCGAATTAATCAATTCCGCAAAAAAACCGTTCATCCTTTTTGGACAAGGTGTTATTTTGGGTAAAGCTGAAGAAGAATTTAAAGCTTTTATCAATAAATCAGGTATTCCTGCTGCATGGACAATCATGGGCGAAGGCGCTATTCCAACTTCACACCCCCTAAACGTAGGTATGTTGGGTATGCATGGCAATTACGGGCCAAACGTGTTAACGAATGAATGTGATGTCCTAATTGCCATCGGTATGCGTTTCGACGACCGCGTGACTGGCCGTTTAGATAAATATGCCAAACAAGCCAAAGTAGTACATTTAGATATTGATCCTGCTGAGATTGATAAAAATGTTAAAGCTGAAGTTGGGGTTTGGGGCGATTGTAAAGAAACGTTACCTCTATTAACCAATTTGGTTAACGAAAATAAACACGAAGACTGGTTAGCCAAGTTCAGAGATTATAACCAACAGGAAATAGACCAGGTTATTACTCCAGAGCTTTATCCAACAAGTGATGAAATGACCATGGGCGAAGTATTGCGTAACATCAACGAAATCTGCGGTGGTGATGCTGTTATCGTTACCGATGTTGGTCAGCACCAAATGGTAGCTTGCCGCTATGCTAAATTCAACAATACCCGCAGCAATATTACTTCTGGTGGTTTAGGTACCATGGGCTTTGGTTTACCGGCCGCAATTGGTGCTAAATATGGTGCTCCCGATAAAACCGTTATCGCCATTATTGGTGATGGAGGTTTCCAGATGACGCCTCAGGAACTGGGTACCATTATGCAGTTTGGTGCAGCCGTAAAAATCCTGATTCTGAACAACCGCTTTTTGGGGATGGTTCGCCAATGGCAACAGTTATTTCATGATAAACGTTATTCTTTTGTTAATATCACCAGCCCTGACTTTGTGGCTTTAGCAAAATCGTATTATATCGAAGCGAGCAAAGTTGATGAACGTGCAAACTTAAGACAGGCATTAGAAACCATGATCAACCACGAAGGTTCTTACCTATTAGAAGTAATGGTTGGTAGGGAAAACAACGTGTTCCCAATGGTTCCGCAAGGAATGAGTGTAAGCGAAATCAGATTGAAATAAGAGTGGAAAGGTAAAGCTAGCGTAATCGTCATCTCGACTGTAGCGCAGCGAAAAGGAGAGATCTTTCTTTAACAACATTTAAAGATTTGTCCACAAGGTCGAAATGACGAATAGGTAAAAAGAAATTATCATGAGTACTGAAAATACATTAGAACATAAAATAGATAAAGCCGATTTAGAAGGTAAGCAGGAATACACCATCACGGTTTATGCCGAGAACCGCATTGGTTTATTAAACAGGATTGCGATTATTTTCTCTAAAAGGAAAATCAACATCGAAAGCTTAAATACTTCTCCATCAGAAATTGATGGGATACACCGTTTCAATATCGTTATCCAGGAAGGTTACGAAGTGGTGAGAAAGCTGGCTCGCCAGATTGAAAAGCAGATTGAGGTATTAAAAGTTTACTTTAATACCAACGACGAAATTATCTGGCAGGAACTGGCACTTTACAAGGTTTCGACAGATGAAATTGCCGAAAAAGTAACTGTAGAGCGTTTATTACGTCAATACGGTGCAAGTGCAGTAGTAATCCGTAAAGATTATACTGTTTTTGCAGTAACCGGTCACCGTGAAGAAACTGATGCTTTGGTAAAAGCTTTAGAACCTTACGAATTAATTGAATTTGTGAGATCTGCAAGAGTGGCCATTATTAAAGATAGCGCCGGTTTCCACGAAAAACTAAAGGAATTTGAAGCTTTCGAACCTGGTGAAGAATTGGTAGAAAATGAATTTTTAGAAAAAGGAGAGAAAATCTTTACGATGTAGTATAAAGGTAGAGGGTAGAAAGGTGGAAGGTAAAAAGCATCATGCTTAATGATAACTGCGAAAACCTTAGTGCCCTTTACGGTTAAAACAACTTTAATATGAAATGCAATAAAACCATACCGATTTTAAGAATATTCGATTACGATAAAGCAATCGAGTTTTATGTAAACTGGCTTGGATTTAAAATAGACTGGGAATACCCCTTGGAAAAGAATTCCCCGGTTTATATCCAGGTTTCATTGAACGGTCTTGAACTTCATTTAAGCGAACACCATGGAGATAGCGCCCCTGGTGCGCACGTTTATGTTGACTGTGTAGGTTTAAAGGAATTCCATAAAGAAATAACAGCAAAGAATTACAAATATAATAGACCAGGCTTAGAGGAAACTTTTCATGGAACCTGGGCAGTAACCGTAAACGACCCGTTCTTTAACCAGATTACTTTTAACGAAGAGCGAAACGAAGCTGAAAATACAGAGATTAAAGAAAAAATATGAACGAAGTATTTGATTTTATAATAAACTCACGCAAGGCGTTTATTAAGTTAATAGATGATTTAACAATCGAAGAATTGAATAAAATTCCCGATGGTTATAACAATAACATCATCTGGAACTTTGGCCATATTGTAGTGAGCACACAAACGCTTTGTTATGTCCGTACAGGTGTATTGCAAGATGCTACATCGGTAAAATTTAACGAGTATTATAAAAAAGATACAAAGCCAACTTATACAGTAACAGAGGAAGAAGTAGCAGAATTGAAGGCCATTGCACTAGAGAGCATTGAAAAAATAAAAGAAGATTATGCTAATGGAAAATTTTCAAGCATCACTCCTTTTACAACAGCTACCTATGGCGTACAAATGAATAGTATAGAAGAAATTCTAATCACTACTATTGGTCATGATAATATACATCAAGGTTATGCATGGGCACTGAAGAGACATATATAAATGGATGAGGGTTTTGAAAAACAGACCCAACTAAAATAAACCCGATAGCAGTAAAAATTTGGCTGTCATGCTGAGCATAGTCGAAGCACAGCCCAAATTTTACGAATAGCGGGACTGAAACAACCGAAGAGCACAGAAACTTGCTTTTCAAATAAAAATCGGTGAAATCACTAGATCTGTGTAATCAAACCGAAGGAAAAAATGATTCGTGAAGACACGAACCATGGCGATTAAAGAACAAATAAATAATAATTAAATAAATTGATTTGAGGCAGGAAAATCCTATAATCCTTAAATCCTGGTATTAGAAATTAACCAATAAAAACAATGGCAAATTATTTTAACACATTACCTCTTAGAGAAAAATTAAACCAATTAGGTGTTTGCGACTTCATGGACAGTTCTGAATTTTTAGATGGCGTTAGCGCATTAAAAGGCAAAAAACTGGTAATTGTTGGTTGCGGTGCACAAGGCTTAAACCAAGGTTTAAATTTAAGAGATAGTGGTTTAGATGTAAGCTACACTTTACGTAAGGAAGCAATTGAAGGCAAACGCGATTCGTGGAAAAATGCAACTGAAAATAACTTCACAGTTGGTACTTACGAAGAACTAATTCCAAATGCAGATGTAGTAATTAACCTTACTCCAGATAAACAACACACTGCTGTTGTAAATGCAATTATGCCTTTAATGAAAGAAGGTGCCACTTTGTTATATTCTCACGGTTTCAATATAGTGGAAGAAGGTATGCAGATCCGTAAAGATTTAACCGTGATTATGGTTGCACCTAAATGCCCGGGTAGTGAGGTTAGAGCGGAATATGTTCGTGGTTTTGGTGTTCCTACTTTAATTGCAGTTCACCCTGAAAACGATCCTCAAGGTAAAGGATTGGCACAGGCTAAAGCTTATTGCGTAGGTACAGGCGGTCACAGGGCTGGTGTATTAAAATCATCTTTCGTAGCTGAGGTAAAATCAGATTTAATGGGCGAGCAAACCATTCTTTGTGGTTTATTGCAAACTGGCTCTATCTTATCATTTGATAAAATGGTAGAAAAAGGAATCGATGCAGGTTATGCCTCTAAATTGGTGCAATATGGTGTTGAGGTTATTACCGAAGCCTTAAAACAAGGTGGTATTACTGCAATGATGGACAGGTTAAGCAATGTAGCCAAAATCAAAGCTTTCGAAATTTCTGAAGAATTGAAAGACATTATGCGTCCATTGTTCCAAAAACACCAGGATGATATTATGAGTGGCGAATTTAGCCGTACCATGATGGAAGACTGGGCAAATGGTGATAAAAACTTGTTAAAATGGAGAGCTGAAACTGGTGAAACTGCTTTTGAAAAAACGCCTGCTGGTGATGTAAAAATCGGCGAGCAAGAATATTTTGATAACTATACGCTAATGGTTGCATTTGTTCGTGCCGGTGTTGAATTGGCTTTCGAAACCATGGTACAAGCTGGTATCAAACCAGAGTCTGCTTACTACGAATCGTTACACGAAACACCACTTATCGCCAACACCATTGCACGTAAAAAATTGTTCGAAATGAACCGTGTTATTTCTGATACTGCTGAATACGGTTGTTATTTGTTCGATCAGGCTTGTAAACCACTTTTAGGTGATTTCATGAAAAAAGTAGATACTGATTTAGTTGGTAAAAACTTTAACGAAGGCAAAGATGGTGCTGTTGACAACAGAAAATTAATTGATGTTAACGAAGCTATTCGTTCTCACCAGGTAGAGCAGATTGGCGCAACGTTGCGTAAAGCAATGACTGCAATGAAAGCGATTAAAACAGCATAAAAACAAAAAGAATGTCATCCTGAGCCTGTCGAAGGAATTCTTTTTGTTTCTATAACGAAAAAGTCTTCGACAAGCTCAGATTGACAAACATTAAATAAATAACAAAATGTCAAAAACATTAGTAGAAAAAATTTGGGATGCTCACGTTGTAAAAAGTGAAGAAGGATTTCCTGATATTTTATACATTGATACACACTTAATACACGAGGTAACCTCTCCGCAGGCATTTGATGGCTTACGCAAAAGAGGATTACCTGTTTTTCGTCCAAAGCAGACTGTAGCAACTGCCGACCATAACGTGCCTACGTTAAATCAGTTATTACCAATCAAAGAAGAGCTTTCGCGCTATCAGGTAGATATGCTCACGAAAAACTGTGCAGAATTCGGCGTAGAACTTTATGGCTTAGGCCATCCTTTTCAAGGTATTGTACACGTTATCGGTCCGGAGTTGGGCATTACCTTACCAGGTAAAACGATGGTTTGCGGCGATAGCCATACCTCTACGCATGGTGCTTTTGGTGCCATTGCATTCGGCATCGGCACTTCGCAGGTAGAGCAGGTTTTCGCAACACAATGTTTATTGCTGTCGAAACCTAAAACCATGAAAATCGAGGTAAACGGCGAGCTTGGAAAAGGTGTTGGTGCAAAAGATATTATCTTATATATTATTGCCAAAATATCTGCAGCGGGTGGCACAGGTTATTTTATTGAATATGCAGGGTCGGCAATTGAGGCTTTAAGTATGGAAGCTCGTATGACGATCTGTAACATGAGTATTGAAATGGGTGCACGTGGTGGGTTAATTGCACCAGACCAAACCACTTTCGATTACATTAAAGGAAGAGAATTTGCTCCTGCCGGTGAAGAGTGGGATAAAGCCTTAGCTTACTGGAAAACATTATATAGCGATGCTGATGCCAAATTCGATAGCGTGTTAACTTTCGATGCTGCAGATATCGCTCCAATGATTACCTATGGTACTAACCCGGGAATGGGCATGGGTATTCAGGAACATATTCCGGCAACTGGTACACAACCAGAAAAAGAAAAACTTTCGTACCAGAAAGCGTTAGATTATATGGGCTTTGATGATGATTCTTCATTAATTGGGAAACCGGTTGATTATGTGTTTATCGGAAGCTGCACCAACTCCCGCATTGAAGATTTACGTGAAGTGGCTGATTTTGTTAAAGATAAACGCAAAGCGGATAATGTTACCGTTTGGATTGTTCCAGGATCAAAACAGGTAGAGCAACAGGCCAAAAACGAAGGTTTGGATAAAATTTTCGAAGCCGCTGGTTTCCAGTTACGCGAACCAGGTTGCAGTGCGTGTTTAGGAATGAACGAAGATAAAATCCCGGCAGGTAAATATTGTGTATCTACATCGAACAGAAACTTTGAGGGTAGACAGGGACAAAATGCACGTACCTTATTGGCTAGCCCGCTTACCGCAGCAGCAGCAGCAGTAACCGGAAAAATTACCGATGTGAGGGATTTTCTGGAGAAAGCTTAAAATAAATGTCATGCTGACGAAGGAAGCATCTGCAAACTAAGAAACAGATTCTTCGTTCCTCAGAATGACAACTTTTAAAATATATGATACTAGAAGTTGCCATATTAAATGTAAAAGCCGGATTATCGGCTGATTTTGAAAAAGCTTTTAGCGAAGCACAAAAGATCATTTCTTCGATGGAAGGTTACATTTCGCATCAGCTTCAGAAATGTGTAGAGGTAGAGAACAAATATATCCTATTGGTAAACTGGAAAACACTGGAAGCACATACCGAAGGTTTCAGAGGATCGGCAGAATACCAGGATTGGAAAAAGTTATTACATCACTTTTATGATCCTTTTCCAACAGTTGAACACTTTACCAAGGTAGAAGGCTGAAGGTTATAATAAATATTAAATCAATGAAATCACCCCAATCGGTGAAATCATTTAAATCTGTGTAATCATCATTAGAAAATGAAAAAATTCACAAAATTAACATCGGCAGTAGTGCCTTTAAACATAGAGAATATTGATACCGACCAGATTATCCCTGCAAGGTTTCTAAAAGCGACTACACGCGAAGGTTTCGGCGAGAACTTATTCCGTGATTGGCGTTATGAAAACGATAACCAACCGAAAGCTGATTTCGTGATGAATAACCCAACTTACAGCGGTCAGGTTTTAGTTGCCGGAAAAAACTTTGGTTGCGGTAGTAGTCGTGAGCACGCTGCATGGGCTATTCAGGATGCAGGTTTTGATGCCGTAATCAGCAGTTTCTTTGCCGATATTTTTAAAGGGAATGCCCTTAACAATGGTTTACTACCTATCCAGGTAAGCGATGAGTTCTTGGCGCAGATATTCAAAGCAGTTGATAACAATGCAAAATCAGCATTAGAAGTTGATTTAGAAAATCAAACAGTAACGATTATAGAAACTGGTGCTCAGGAATCATTTGAAATCAATCCTTATAAAAAATCATGTTTAATAAACGGTTATGATGATATCGATTTCATTTTAAACCAGAAACAATTAATTGAAGAATTTGAAGAAGGCCGAGGGTAGAAAGGCTGAAGGCTTGAAAAGCTAAAAGACTAAAAGTAGAAAGACTAAAGAAAATACTAAAATTTATTACACTAGGATGCGTTTAGGTGTCTCAGGTGGTGAAAAATGAAAAACATGACAGAGCATTTCGTCGACGTCCAAAATTTAAGCTTAAAGTTTCAGCAAAAAGCTGTGCTAAGGGATTTGAATTGGACCATTGATCCAGGCGAAAATTGGGTATTGGGTGGAATTAGTGGAAGCGGAAAAACCTCTTTAGCTAAAATCATTGCGGGCTTACAAAGTGCACCTGGAGATGTAAAAATTTATTTTGACCGCGAAAGCCTATTACCTGCTGAAACCTTATTTGTAGAAAGCTGGTATCAGTTTAAAAACTTAGAAGGTGTTGCCAATTTTTATTACCAGCAACGTTATACCAGTCAGCAGGCTAAAGAAACTTTAACTGTTCATGCCGAACTGGTTGGTTATGGTAAAGAAAAAGGGCTTCATTTTGATCAGGTTGAACCGGTTTTAGAAGCTTTGGGTTTTGCAACATTTGCCAGTTCACAATTGATCGAATTATCCAGCGGTGAACATAAAAAATTACAACTGGTAAAGGCGCTCTGGTTAAAACCTCAGTTATTAATTATCGACCAGCCGTACACGGGTTTGGATGTAGCTTCGCGCAAGAACTTAAACATGCTCTTGGACAAAGTTGCCGAAGAAGGTGTTCAATTGATCTTAATTTGTAATGACACCGAACTACCAGGCTGCATCAATTCTTTCGCTGAAATAAGAGATGGCCAATTAGTTAAAGTAGATTCTTTAGAAAGTTCAGCTACCGAAATCTATTTAAGAGAAATTCCGGATTTCTTAAAAGAATCTCCTGTTTACAGTTCTGAAGATATTGTAAAAATGGTTAATGTAAACATTAGCTATGGCGAAAAACAGGTTTTAAAAAATATCAACTGGGAAGTTAAGGCCGGAGAAAAATGGCTTTTGCAAGGACATAACGGTTCAGGGAAATCGACCTTACTGAGTTTAGTGAATGGCGATCATCCACAATCTTATGCCAATGAGCTTTATTTATTTGGCAACAGGCGTGGAAGTGGTGAAAGCATTTGGGACATTAAACAACATATCGGTTTAATATCCCCAGAATTTCACTGGTATTTCGATCCAACCGCTACTGTTTGGCAAAGTATCGCTTCTGGTTTTTATGATACTGTAGGTTTGTTCCAACAATTGCCCTATACCAAAAGCATACAGGTTGATGAACTGGTAGAATATTTTGGACTAACCGAAAATAAAAATGAATTATTAACCGCACTTCCACTCGGCAAACAGCGGCTGGCATTGTTAGCGCGGACGATTATAAAACATCCTGAATTATTAATTCTGGATGAACCTTGCCAGGGCTTAGACCAACAGCAAACGAAACATTTTAACCAGTTGGTTGATGAATTATGCAGCAATGGAATGACCTTAATTTATGTTGGCCATTTTGAATCGCAGCTGCCAACCTGCATAGAAAAAAGAATATTGTTAGAAAAAGACGGGGTAAAAGTCGTCGAAAGTTTAAACACAGAAATATTAAGCTGATGCAAAATTAACCACAGATAAAAAGGATGAACACAGATAAAAATCTAATGATTCGTGAAGCCACGAAACGTAGCAGACATAAATCTGTATTTATCGGTAAAAATCTGTGGTAAAAACGGCAGCAGCAAAAGAGGAGTCAATAATGAAGAAGAACATTTTAGTAATACCTGGAGACGGTATCGGACCCGAAGTAACCACTTGGGGAAAAACAGCATTAGAAAAAATTGCTGAAATTTTTGGCCACGAATTTACGTTTGACGAAGCTTTAATGGGCCATGCGGCTATTGAAGTTACTGGTGAGCCTTTGCCGGATGAAACTTTAGAAAAAGCAAGAAAAAGCGATGCTATCCTTTTCGGAGCAATTGGTCACGCCAAATATGACAATGACCCAAGTTTAAAAGTTAGACCAGAACAAGGCCTTTTAAAAATCCGTAAAGAACTTGGTCTCTTTGCCAATCTCCGCCCGATATTACTATTTGACGAACTTCTTCAGGCATCGAGCATTAAACCAGAAATTTTAAGAGGCACCGATATTTTATTCTTCCGTGAATTAACCGGAGATGTTTATTTCGGAGAAAAAACACGATCTGAAGATAGAAATACTGCTTCTGATTTAATGATTTACCACCGTTACGAGGTTGAGCGTATTGCACATAAAGCTTACCAGGCCGCTCAACAACGCAACAAAAGATTGTGTTCGGTAGATAAAGCAAATGTTTTAGAAAGCTCACGCTTATGGCGCGAAACCGTTCAGGAAATTGCAAAACAATACCCTGATGTAGAAACTGAGCACATGTTTATCGACAATGCAGCCATGCAGTTAATTAAAAATCCTAAAAAATTCGACGTGGTTTTAACGGCTAATTTATTTGGGGATATTTTAACCGATGAAGCTTCGCAGATTGCGGGCTCAATGGGCATGCTGGCTTCGGCATCTGTTGGCGAAAGTACCGGTTTCTTTGAGCCTATCCACGGTTCTGCGCATGATATTGCAGGTAAAGATTTAGCTAATCCATTGGCCTCTATCCTATCGGCAGCTTTAATGCTGGAAATTGGTTTCGGTCTTAAAGAAGAAGCAAAATTATTGGTTGATACCATCGATCAGGTATTGAAAGAAGGTTTCAGAACCCATGATATTGCCGATCAAAACACAAACCGTTTCAAAGTTTTGGGTACAGCCGAAATGGGCAAATTGGTTATTAAATTCTTATCACAAAAATTAATCACTTCCTAACCTTAAGATTATGATTCACGACCCAAACAAAGTTTATATTTTCGACACGACATTGCGTGACGGTGAGCAGGTTCCAGGCTGCCAGTTAGATACAAACCAAAAAGTAGAAATCGCAAAATCACTTGAGCTTTTAGGAGTTGATGTAATTGAAGCGGGTTTTCCGGTATCTAGTCCAGGAGATTTTAACAGCGTAATCGAATTATCGAAAGCGGTTACCAACCCAATTATCTGCGCTTTAACCCGCGCAAATAAAAATGATATTGATGTTGCTGCAGATGCTTTGCGTTATGCAAAAAGACCGCGGATCCACACTGGGATCGGTTCATCTGATTTCCACATTAAGCATAAATTTAACAGTACACGCGAAGAAATTTTAGAACGCGCTGTTGAGGCAGTAAGGTATTCGAAAAAATTTGTAGAAGATGTTGAATTCTACGCAGAGGATGCCGGCCGTGCCGATATTGAATTTTTAGCTAAAATGGTTGAAGCAGTTATTGCTGCAGGTGCAACTGTGGTTAATATTCCGGATACCAACGGTTATTGCTTACCAGACCAATACGGTTCTAAAATCCTTTATTTAAAAGAAAACGTAAAAAATATCGATAAAGCCATTATCTCTGTGCATTGCCACAACGATTTGGGCTTGGCTACAGCCAATTCTATCGCAGGCTTACAGAATGGTGCCCGCCAGGTAGAATGTACCATTAACGGAATCGGAGAGCGTGCAGGCAATACATCTATGGAAGAAGTCGTCATGATTTTGAAAACGCACAAAATTTTAGGTTTAAATACCCAGATTGATGCGACAAAATTCTATGAAATGAGCCACATGGTAAGAAACCAGATGAACATGCCGGTACAACCGAACAAAGCAATTGTTGGTGGAAACGCATTTTCACACAGTTCAGGTATCCACCAGGATGGTTTCTTGAAAAACCGCGAGAACTACGAAATTATTAAACCTGAAGATGTTGGTTTCCCTGATGCTACCATTGTATTAACGGCAAGAAGTGGTCGCCATGCTTTAAAACATCACTTAGACCGTTTAGGCCATAAATTAGAAAAAGACCATTTAGATATTGTTTACAAACAGTTTTTAGTTTTGGCTGATAGCAAACAGGGCATTAACGATTACGATTTAAACCAATTGGTTGCTTTGCACCTAGCGTAAAAGCTGGAAGGGTAAAGACTAAAGCTAAAAGCGAACGGCCTAAAGGCTCAGGCTTTGTCGTTAAGCGGGTGGCGTTCTGGTTTGACGCACCGACTCCGCTTTCCTAAACCTGATAGTAGTGGAAATACTTTTTAATTGCAGCAACCTTGGATACACTGTAATGCTGAGGCACGAAGCATCTGCAACCGATGAAACAGATTCTTCGTTCCTCAGCATTACAGTGGTTTTAAAAAGATTGGAACGAATAGCAGGACTGTAATAACCGAAAAGTACCAAACCCTGCTTTACAAAAAACATAAGAGGATATCGGTCTTGATACTTGATTCTCTCTATACCTGATACTACAACAATGAATACTACAACACCGAATACACTGGATTTTAAATCTGCATCAGAAAGGCTCAAAGGCGTGGTAAAACGTACCCCACTTGAGTTTAATGCCGGCCTTTCTTCTCACTACAACGCAAACATTTATTTAAAAAGAGAAGATTTGCAGATCGTGCGTTCTTATAAATTGCGCGGTGCTTACAATAAAATCAGTTCACTACCTCAGGAATCGTTAGTTAACGGTGTTGTTTGTGCAAGTGCAGGAAACCATGCACAGGGTGTGGCTTATTCATGCAAAAAACTCGGTATCAAAGGTGTTATTTTTATGCCAGAAATTACCCCAAAACAAAAAGTTAAACAAACTTATATGTTTGGTGGCGATAGTGTAGAAGTCATTTTAGTTGGCGATACTTTCGACGATTGTTTAAAAGAAGCGCTGGCCTATAGTGCCGATAAATCGGCAACTTTTATTCCACCTTTCGATGATGAAAAAGTAATTGAAGGACAGGCAACAGTTGGTGTAGAAATTTATGAAGACCTTCCTGATTTAGACATTTTGGTAATGCCTGTTGGCGGTGGTGGTTTGGCCTCGGGCGTGAGTGCCTATATGAAAACCGTAAAACCTGATGTAAAACTGGTTGGTGTTGAGCCGCTGGGTGCACCATCAATGGTTACAGCCATGGAACACGGTGGCCCTTATACTTTAGAAGAAATAGACCGCTTTGTGGATGGTGCAGCTGTAAAAAGAATCGGCCACATTACTTACGAATATTGCAAGGAACTTCTTGATCAGATGCATTTAATCCCTGAAGGAAAAATCTGCACCACCATTTTAAAGCTGTATAACGAAGATGCCATTGTGGTAGAACCTGCTGGCGCACTATCTATTGCTGCATTAGATCAGCTGAGAGATCAGATTGCAGGCAAAACGGTAGTTTGTATTGTTAGCGGTGGAAACAACGATATTGAGCGCATGCAGGAGATTAAAGAGAAATCTTTACTATTCGAAGGGCTAAAACATTATTTCATTGTACGTTTCCCACAGAGACCAGGCGCTTTAAAATTATTTGTAAACGAGGTTTTGGGTCCGCAGGATGATATTACTCGTTTCGAGTTTATTAAAAAAACGAACAAAGAAAACGGCCCTGCATTGGTGGGCATCGAACTTTCGAACAAAAACGATTATGCAAGTTTATTACAACGCATGAAAGATTTTAAATTTGAAATTATTGAGTTGAACCAGGATCAGACTTTGTTTGAATATTTGGTTTAAATTATTTAACTGCGAAGAGCGCAAAGTTTTTCGCTAAGCACACAAAGCATAATTTAATTCCTTTGTCATCCTGAGCTTGTCGAAGGACAATTAAAGTGTTTCGACAAGCTCAACATGACACTTCTTAATAGAGAACAATGAATTTCAAAGACTTAAGCAACAAAGCATTAATTTCGGATAGCGATATCGACTGGGAAGATTTAGGAGCAGGCGTTAAACGCAAAATTATGGCTTATGATGACAACCTGATGTTGGTTAAAGTAGAATTTGAAAAAAATGCTATCGGTACTATTCACAACCACCCTCATCTTCAAATGAGTTATGTAGCAAAAGGAAGTTTTGAAGTGAGTATGGGCGATGATAAGAAAATTTTAAATGAAGGCGATGTTTTCTTCGCTCCATCAAACGTATTTCATGGTGTAGTTTGTTTGGAGGCCGGCCTATTGATTGATATTTTTAATCCACATCGGGAAGATTTTTTGAAATAAGACCGGTGATCGTCATTTCAAGTGGAGTACAACAAAATTGAGAACCACGGAGTGATCAGCGAAGCTAAACCTATCTTGAGGTAGATCTCTCCGCTCCACTGCGTTCCGGTCGAGATGACGACATTAGGTGTGAAGATCGCTAGGAACCTTACACCCTCAACCTTACACCTTAAACCCTACTCAAAAGTAAACCTCACATTTTTATAACCCAATCCTTCAATAATGGGCTTAAGCACGGTTGTCGCATTGGTTTTCGTCTGTGCTAAAATACTCGATTTTTTAACTTCTGCAGTAATTTGTCTTTCGGCTGCTTTATAAGCTTCGTCTACTAAACTGGCCTCCCGGAAGAAAGCCATTTTCGTATCGTAAACACGGGAGTTTTTATGGTCGATTTTTACGTAACAGATTTCGGGCTGTGGTAAATTTACTACAGCGGTGTCCGCATCGATATCAATATCTTCGCGGGTAATTTTTGTTAAGTCGATACAGCCTACTGCTTCGGCTTTAACAATCAATAAAACACTCGCTTCAGGTAAAAAATCTGTTTTATTTTTGTGCTCAAGAACATCGCTGATCTGATACCTTACCAGCTCTAATTTGCCAATAGCCTCAATTTTCTCTACCAAAAGCTGATGTTTGCTTTCTACAGAGGTATTGATACTAAACTTTTTGGAAATAAATAAGTATCCTGCAACAATTAAAATTAACCAGGGTAAGAGGCGAAAAAAGAGCTTCATATTTTAAAAAAATAGGGTACCAACATTTGTGTATTTAATCTGTTGCACAATAATTAATCCATAAATCTCCAATTATATTTTTTTTGGCAGAAGATTTGTAATACCAATATCACACACACAAATAAAAACTAATCAACATGAAAAAATTTACCATCTTAATGCTTTGCATTGCCACACTAGGTCTGGCTTCTTGCAAAAAAGAAACACTTGTTCAACAAACAGCTCCTAACAGAACAGTTGTGTTTGACGTAACTCCTAATAAATGGGTACTTGAAAACGGCAGATATTATCTTGACCTAAATATTCCAGAAATTGATGATATTAATTTCTACGATGAAGGAATATTGATTTATTCAGCAACTCCAAATTATACAAATTATTATCAACTGCCGTATGGCGACATGGATTATGAAGCCCACATTGGCGGAGTTTCAATTAGTAGAACAACACTTCCAACAACTCCTGTAAGAATAAAAGTTGTCTTAGTTGCAGCAGAAAATGTAACATAAAAAATTTAAGATTTAAAACTCTAAAAAACGACTGATGTTCAGCTGGACGTGGTCGTTTTTTTATGTCTTATTCCTAATCTAAAAATTATAAGTACAGTTATAATTTTTGTCAAAAACCACAAAAGTTATAATTACGATTAAAACTCCAAAAACCGACTAATATTCAATTGAACATGGTCGTTTTTTTTATGCTCTCCCCTGTTCAACTGTAAGGCCCGAACGCTAACGCCATTTCTTTCTAAGAGCAATTCGTCATAAAATCCTTTATAGTAAACATCTTTTACTTCAAAACGTCTGCTGCTCCAATTGTTGCTAATTTCTGCCCATTCCGGATAAAAAACCACATTTCCTGCAAAAGTTTTTAAGCCTATTTTCTCTGCATCCCCACGAGACAAAACAACTGCATTACCTAAAATCTGAGCAGTATAAATGTGTTTTGGATTTTGATAAATATCTATAGGCTTACCAGTTTGTAAAAGTTCGCCATTTCGCAAAATCAGTAATTGGTCGGCAAGAAATAAACCATCAGCAGGGTCGTGAGAGACAAGAATAACAGTTACGCCAGTTTCCGCAGCAACACGCTTAATATCTGCCCTAAGTTGGTTTTTAAGTAAAGCATCAACCTGGCTAAACGGTTCGTCTAAAAGTAAAACCTGTGTATCGGCAACCATGGCCTTTGCTATGGCCACACGCTGTTGTTCCCCACCACTTAACTCGATGATTTTTTTATTTTGCAGCGGTAAAATCCGAAGGTGCTCCATGATCTGAAGTGTTTTTTCAGCTTTGGTTTTTAAATCGGTATTCGATAGCTGTGAGGCAATGTTGTCGTACACTTTCGCATAAATATTCAGCGAAAAATCCTGTGTTACCATTTTCATCTGCTTGTGGCCGGGAATCAGTTGTTCATCAGGACCTTTAACCCTTTGGTCTTCGAAAAAGATTTCGCCCTCATCGGTTTTTAACAGCCCATAGATGGATTTTAATAAGGTTGATTTTCCGCTACCGCTCTCGCCGATAATGGCAACTACATCACCTCTTTTAATGTCAAAACTTACATTTTTGATTCCACCGGCCTGTTCTGCCTGGTATTGCTTGGTTAAATTTTTAACGCTGATTATGGTATTGCTCACGTGGTAAATATAAAGCTTAAAGCAGAAAGACTAAAGCTTAAAGCAAAATGTTTTTACGCAAAAAATCCTGTCTCGCTTAACCGAAACAGGATCTGTTCATTTGGTGTGTATTGAACTTTTAACCTCTCTGTCCTTCGGACATCTCTCCTGAAGGAGAGAATTAATCAACTCGTTAGTTTAGTCCGAAAGTAACCCCGAAACTCATATTCTTTAAGCCAGCTTGTTGAGCGGTAGTAAACATGTCGTTAAAGTAATATTTGGTAAACAATCCTATACCTCCGTAACCAAATCTAACTGTACCTCCGTAACGAACCGATTGAAAGTGGTAGCTATCATATTGTTTTTCTTTACCACGTTCTTCGCTTATCTGTTTAATTTTTCCATTTAGCAAAAAGCTAACCTCAGGACCTAAAACCAGGTAAAATCTTTTACCGTTTTTGTTTTCGCTGGTACGGAATTCGAAGTTTAATGGAATATGCACGTAACTGCTGGAGAAACGGTTTTTAGAGAAATGTACTGGTGATTGATCAGTATAAACAAACTCGTTAGAATTTTTAGCGATCGTAATGTCTTTTCTTAAACGGATTAAAGTCCAGTCAAATCCTCCTGCTACATAAACTTTAAAGTTAGAATTAAAACGGTAGCCAAACTGTAAAACATCAAAAGAGAATGTACTGGTTTTTCCACCTTTGTAATCTAAAAAATCATTATTAGGTGATAAATTAAAACTTCCATTGTCTATCAATCGGGAAAATCCCCAATCAACCCTGGTAAAAGTAATTCCGCCCACGAAGCGGCCTTTTTTTGCTGAATCTGCTGATTTTGTAGTAATCATAATACCATGACCTTCACTATAATCCATTTTCTTTTTGGTACTATCTTGTTGTGCAAAAGCACCTGGAGCCATAACACCGGCAAGCCCGCTTACCAAAAGTGTTGTAAATATTAGACGTTTCATATCTGTGTGTTGTTGAGTTATTAAATGAGTGAATTATTGAATGTTGTAAAGTTTAAATGTTGAATACTGCTAACTAAAAACTGTTAATTGTAAACTGACAACTGTTTACTTCTTATTGCGTTTACCTATTTTAAACGGACCGATATTGATTGATGACAAAGAAGAGTCATCATCATCAGTACGGAACTGAATTAGCTTATCTTTTCTTTTATCCATTTTGTTAACAATCAGGTTTACTACATCGCCAACGTTGCGGATACCTTTATTGTTCTGTTCGTTTTCGTTAACAGGATCATCCGTTTTAATCGCTGTAGGGTTAGCAACTATTACCGTTTCTTCTTTAGGTTGCAGAATCGCCTCTTCGATTTTCGTTCTAATATCTTTTTTAGGCTCTTCAACTTTAGCCACGGTGGTTTCTTGCTTTTGCATTTCAGGGTCCATAATTATCCGCGGTTGCTCTAAAGCAGGTTTATCTTGTTTCATCTTTGTTTTGGCAATAGCCCTTGCTGGTTTAGCCTCAACTGGTAAAATTGGTGCAACATCTTTAACGGGTTCAACTACTACAGGTGGCTGATCTTTTACAACTGGTGTTTCCACTACTGGCTTAGGCTTTTCAATTGTATTATTGGCTAATTGTTTACCCTCACTAGTATTATTCTGCTGTTGATAAACCAAAATCCCAATTGTAGCGATAAGCAAAACCGCTGCAGCAGATAACCAATAAATTGGTATGATTCTTTTTTTATTCGGTGTTATTTCGCTTTCTATATTGCTCCATAAATCTCTCGAAGGTGTTACTTCCGCGTCAGCAAAAGCATCTTTAAATAACTGATCAAAATCTTTATCCCGTATAGGTTGCATAACCAAATCCCTCCATTTTTATAATTTCTTCTTTTAATATTGCCCTTGCTCTCGACAGTTGCGATTTACTCGCGCCTTCTGAGATCCCAAGCGTTTCTCCAATTTCTTTGTGCGAATAACCTTCAATTACGTACATGTTAAAAACCATGCGGTAACCATCTGCCAGTTTTTGTATCACTTTCATTAAATCCTGCATCCCTAAAGTACCAAAATCAAATCCGGTTGATGGTTGCTCGTAAGCCTCATCTATTTCTACCACATTCAGGCTTCTTAAATTTTTACGGTAACTTTCAATCGCAGTGTTCACCATCACCCTCCTAATCCAGCCTTCAAAAGAACCATCGCCCCTATACTCTTTTATTTTCTGGAAAATTTTAATGTATCCCATCTGCAGCACATCTTCTGCCTCCATTCTATCTTTGGCGTAGCGCATACAAACGGCCAACATCTTCGATGCAGTTTGCTTGTAAAGCAGTTCCTGCATCTTCCGGTCGCCGGCTTTGCAGCCTTCCATCAAATCGTTTATCGTATAGCTTCGCGTCAATTTCATTGTGTGTTTGTATATAGAAGATGGGCAATTACAAACAATGGTTGCATGAGGAGAGAAAAAAAGTTAAATAAAGTTAAATTTAGAAATTTAGCTATTGATTATCAGATAGTTATATTTAAAATAATTTTTAAGAAAGATATAGATTTTTGATTTGAAAAGCAAAGACGGGAGCATTTTTGAGGTGTTAGTCCCGCTATCCGCTGCAATCTTTTTTATACTTCTGTCATGCTGAGGCACGAAGCATCTGTTTCATCGGTTGCAGATGCTTCGTGCCTCAGCATGACAGTATATTCAAGGTTGCTACAGAAAAAAGGATTTCCACTGCTATCGGGTTTAGCAGGCAGGGACTTCCGAAGTTTCAAAGGGAGTTGGGCGCAGGGGTAACTTCGGAAGTCTACAAACAACAAACCCCGCAGGTTTATACCTTGGGGTTTGAAATGATATGAGTTTAGCAACCCTAAACCTTACACCTTTTACCTCTCAGCTTTCTTCACCTTAAACAATTTGAAATCCTGTTTATAGGTCAAAAAGAAGGAATGGTTAAACTGAAGTTGTTTATCGGTATGATCAAGATCGATATGCGGTTCGAAACGAACATCAAGATATAAATGCGGAATTAATTCTTTTTGGTACGCATAACGCAACGAAACAATGTTTCTTGAACTTTGCCTCAAGCCCGGACTGTACAGGTTATCTGAAACCGATTCATAAAGAGGCATACCTTTAATTGAAATAAAGTTATTGCCCTTCCAGTAAGAGGCCACTAAACTGCCCCACTTACTTTCTACCCCGGCATTTAACCATAAACCAAAACCACCTTGGTAAGCCCTTCTTTTGTCAGGAGAGAAATCTTTGTAAACGGCAATATAGTTATCAGTATATACCTTTTTAATATTGGCATTAATGTCTTTATGCAGCTTTATACCTGTTGCGCCATTAAACATGGTGGTAATTGGGATTTCTTTTAAAACATCAATTTGTCCCCCCTGGTGGAAAGCCAAAAACTGCGCAGGAATACTTAACTTCCAGTCATCATTTTTGATTAAGAAACTTTCGGTTGATAAACCACCAATAATCTCTTCTTTAGCCGGATCACCTTTGTAAATCATTTTTTGCCAGGCAATCCAGGCATCTAAGGTAAATTTCTTACGCTCAACCAATAATTGCGTTCCATATTCAATCGGCGTAGTTAAAGTTCTTTCGAAATCGTATAAAGGTTCAATATATTTATGCTGAATGTTTCCTTCTAAACTACCAAAAATTAAAGTGAGGTTACGCTTATGGTATTTTACGCTAAACAATGGTTTGGCATCAGAAATCCCGTTCCGCCCGAAATCTTTTCTGATAAAAGCACCAGCAGTAATGGCCAGATTAGGATGTGCGTAATAAACAATTTGAGGTTGCAACTGTGTTCCGTACAGGGTATAACCGTCATGAAAATCGTTGGTATACTCGTAATTACGGACGTAGTTTAAATTGTAGAAATTGAAGTGAACCTCATTAGTTAAGCTGCTATCAGGACGGATCCTGTTTTCGAAGGCTGATTGATTAAACTGTGCCGAAGCAAAATAAGAACTGAAAAGAAAAGTTATTAAGATTAAGGCCATTTTCTGACCTGTAGTTGTAAACATGAGCTTGGATTTTATCGCCCAAATTTAGAATAGTTTTTCGTTTATTTAACCGCAAAGAACGCGAAGTTTACGCAAAGGAAACAAAGTTAACATAGGCTGACCACCAAGGCACAAAGGACACAAAGTTTTTTTGACACCTTTAATTACAAACAATATTCTTTGTGCATTGGTGACTTTGTGGTTTAAAGATTATTCGCCACTTTTTTTACGATAATTTTTATACAGTTTAACTGCAATCATGATGGCCATTGCTACGCCCATTATGCCAACTAAACCGTAAATCCAGTTAATGGCGCTTTTAAGAATCACAACAAATACAATGGCAATCATAAATATAGTAGCCAATTCGCGCCATAACCTCAACTGAAAGCTAGTTAGTTTGTACTGATCGTTTTTAAGCTGTTTAACGATGTTTTGACAAATGAAATGATAAATGAGTAAGCCAACTACAAAACCTAGTTTTACCCACATCCAATCGGCTTGAAGCAGGCCTTGATTTAAAGTTAACATAGCTGCACCTGCCAAAACAGAAATAATCATGGCCGGAGTAGCTATAATTTTCCATAAAGTAGCCTCCATTTTAACAAACTGTTTTTGAAGGATACTTTTTTCAGGTTCAGGTTTATCGTTTGCTTCTGTGTGGTAAATAAAAAGACTTAAAATATAAAATAAACCAGCCATCCAGCTAATTACAAATACAATATGTACTGCTTTGAAATATTGGTAAAATTGCAATAATGTTTCGATCATTTCCGTATCTGAGGGATTATAAAAAAGGCTGAGCTGCATGATGAACGGTAATGATCTCTATTGTATCAATCTCTTTATCAAAAAAATAGATGATCCTATAATTCCCTTCTATGAGTTCACGAATGGATTCATGATCTCTTTCAGGAACAATCCTTCCCAATTCAGGCATTTCCTTTAAAATTTTAGGCTTGTTAAAAAGCCTTTTTATTAAAGCTGCAGCAAAATTATCAGAATACTGACTATGAAAATTGGCAATATTATTTAAATCATCAATGGCTATTTCAGTCCAAACTATTTTAGCCATCTTTCTAATTTTTTCTCGGCTTGCTCTTCAGAATAGATTTTTCCAGTTTTAACCTGATTCAAGCCAACATCAATCTTTTGAAGTAATAAAATTCTTTCTATCAATTCATCTGCAGAAAACTCATCTGGCATCTCTTTCAATGTGTCTATAACTTCAATCTTCTTCATTAGAAAAATTTATAATAAGTTTAGTCCTTATATATCCAAATATAACAATTTGTGATCACCGTTCAAAGTCCCTTTTGGGGATTTAGCCCTTAATACCTAAACTCTTTTACCACTTCAATGGCATACTTCACATTATCGAAAGGAATATCTGGCATAATACCATGACCTAAATTGAAGATAAATCCTTCGGTACCGCGCATACGTTCGAATAACTTATGGATCTGTGCTTTAATTACCGCTTTATCGGCATATAAAATATGTGGATCTAAATTTCCCTGAACAGCAATACCAGCTGGCAAAGCATTTTTAATGTTCAGTAAATCAGCATTCCAGTCAACAGAAATCACATCTGGTTTGGCTTCTGCCATAATCGGTGCAAAAACCGAACTTCCTTTACAGAATGAAATCACCGGAATATCTTTTCTATTTAAATTGGCAATAATTTCCTGGATATAACGATGCGAAAACTCTTGATAATCATTCCATGATAAGGCAAGCGCCCAACTATCGAAAATCTGAACAGCATTTACGCCGGCAGCAATCTGAAGGTTCAGATAGTCGGCCGTTACTTTTGCAATTTTAGCCAAAAGTTTATGCGCCAGTTCTGGTTGGTTGTGTATAAAGAGTTTGGTTAATTTAAAATCTTTAGATGAACCTCCTTCAATTAAATAACTCATTACTGTAAATGGTGCACCAGCAAAACCGATCAAAGGAATATCTCCATTTAATCTTTGCTGGATCACTTTAATGGCATCAGCTACATACTGCAATTCGTCAAGACAATCAACATTTAGGTTTTCAATATCCTGAGCTGTACGTACAGGATTTGCAAATTTAGGACCAACACCTTGCGTGAAACTTAAATCGCCTCCCATGGCCTCTCCGGTTACCAAAATATCACAGAATAAAATCGCGGCATCAATTCCCAATAAATCAACAGGTAACATAGTCACGTCGGCTGCAATTTCGGGAGTCTTACACATCTCTAAAAAAGAGTATTTGTTTTTAATTTCCCAATATTGTGGCATAAAACGACCTGCCTGACGCATCATCCACACTGGCGGGCGTTCGGTTTGTTTTGAAAATGCAGCGTCTAAAAATAAGTTATTCTTCATGATTTGTATCTGGTGTCTCACTACGCGTCATGCTGATCCGATAGCTATCGGATTTATTTCAGCATCTTTTTTTAGATCCTGAACTGAATTCAGGATGACGAATGGCTTAAATTTAATTGGGCAAAGGTATTAAATAAAAAAAAAACGAAGTACCTTTTTATTCCTAAACTGGTGCTTCGTTATTCAAAATGACAATATTAATATTATAACTTGCTTATTTCTCTTTCGATTTTAACGATAATGTCTTTCGAACGTTGCGATTCGGCAAGTTCCTTAGCCAATTTAGTATAAGCTTCGGCCTTTTCCCTGTCTTTCTTCCGCAAAGCGAGATTAGCCAAATGGATCAGCACATACGATTTCTCGTTTTTTCCGCCCACCGGAAAACGACTCGCCAACTGAAAGTGATATTCAGCCTTATCGTATTCTTCTTCCTTCAAAGCCATATTGCCTTGCATAAATTCGTAATAACCCCTTCGGCTTTTAGCTAATCGTTCTGGCTTAACCACCTCTGCCAATAAGGCTTTGGTTTTACCGAATTCGTTATTTTTGAAATGTTTCGATGCCATCAAAACTGAACTGTGCTTAAAATGGCTCCAAACAACAAAAGCAAATAACAGCCCTGAGACAGCGGATAACTGGTATTGATTGTAAAAAATACAAACCAACGCAGCCAGCACAAAAACCGCCATTAAAGCATATCTGCCTTTATTATTGTACATTAATGACTATCAGTGAATTTATAGCCTACACCACGGATGGAGTGGAAATAAACTGGATTTTTTTGATCTGGTTCGAAATACTTACGGAACGTTAAGATGAAGTTATCAATCGTTCTGGTTGATGGATAAACATCATAATTCCAAACGGTTTCTAAAATCTGCTCTCTCGAAACTGCATCATTTTTACGCTCGATCAACAGTTTCAGCAACATCGTTTCTTTTTTCGTTAAAGGAGTGATGGTACCATCATCATGTTTTAATTCGAAAGAATTAAAATAGATTGTTTTATCCCCGATTTTGTAAGAATTCAATTCTTTTAAATCGTCAGATTTTAAACTGCGTTTAACCAAAATACCCACACGAAGAATTAATTCTTCTAAGTTAAATGGTTTAACCAAATAATCGTCAGCTCCTTTTTTCAAACCTAAAACACGGTCTTCAGAAGTGTTTTTAGCTGTTAAAAACATAATCGGAACTTCTGCATTCTCTAAACGGATTGTTTCGCAAACCTGGAAACCATCCATTTCAGGCAACATTACATCTAAAATAATCAGATTGAACCGTTCTTCTTTAAAAATTTTAAGAGCGGTTTTGCCATCTTTAACGGCGTGAACTTTATAACCCTCAAGTTCGAGGTTTAATTTGATAGCATCTAACAAGTGGTCCTCGTCTTCTACCAATAGAATTCTTAATTTTTGTGACATAATTGAGATTAACTAAATGTTACTTCAAAAATACTTCCTTGAGGCAAATTGTCTTTTACTGTAATATCTGCATCATGGTATTGTAAAACCTCTTTCACAATAAACAAGCCTAAACCTGTTCCTTTCGCTTTTCTGACATTCTCGTTACCAACGCGGTAAAACTTATCAAATATCAACATTTTTTCGGCATCTGAAATACCAGGCCCTTTATCTATAACACTTAAGTGAATATGACCATCTACTTCGTTTAAATGCACATTTATCTCATCACATGGACTTGAATACTTAACTGCATTCTCAATCAAATTAGTTACAACTGACGATAAGGCAAATTTGTCACCCATTATCTGCAAATTTGGCTGAATTTGCGCACTTATTAATTGTTCGTTTCCACAAGAGTGAACCTGAAGTCGATCTGTAATTTTATAAACCAGTTCTGAAAAATTAAATTCCTCTTTCGGAAAGCTATACGAACGATTTTCAATCTTAGTGGCCAATAACATATTCTCGACCAGATCATCCAAACGCTCAATATCTTTTAACGAATTATTTAATAAGGAGATTTGACGTGCTTTATCCAAATCCCGTTTAACAATAGTTTGAATAGAAAGTTTTATGGCAGCTAAAGGTGATTTTAACTCATGAGTGATCGACATTAAAAAGTTCTGTTGCTGTTCTCTTAATTTATCTTCACGTTTTAAGGATTGATGGAGAAAGTAGCCACCAATACAAAGCAAAAATACAAATACCGATCCTTCACCCATAATCATCGTCATGCGACTGGGTTGCAAACGCACCACCAATGTTCCCCATGAAATGAGCTGAATCATCGCATAAAGCAATAATGCGTAAAATATAATTATAGATTTCTTCATTCCCTTCGGGTTGATTACACAGATGATTTGATTACACCGATTATTTTTCTCCATGGTTCGTGTCTCCACGAACCATCATAATTCATTCTATCGTGGGATAAAAAACCTTTACTTCTTAAACACCAAATCTAATGCTTCAAAAATAGCTCTTTTCGCTTTCTCCAACTCGATCTTCGTATGTGCTGAAGATACGAAACCAACTTCATATCCCGATGGGCCTAAGTAAATTCCTCTATTTAATAATTCACGGTGCATCACTTTGAATTTCTCCATGCTGCTGGCATCAATATCATCAGCAGATTGGATTTTATCCTTATCGGTAAAAGCAAACCAGAAGATAGAGCCAATGGTAAATACTTTAAATTTATAATTACGCGCGGTAGCAAAACGCTGAATACTGGCTACAAATTCCTGTGCCTTATTATTCAGGTCTTTGTAAAAACCCGATTTATTTAATTCTGTTAAAGTGGCAATTCCTGCAGCCATAGCTACCGGGTTTCCTGATAACGTTCCTGCCTGATATACACCGCCATCAGGGGAAATATGCGCCATAATTTCAGCTCGTGCACCATACATACCAACGGGTAATCCACCACCAATGATTTTGCCATAAGTAACAATATCAGGCGTAACACCATAATGTGCTGCTGCTCCTTCAAAGCCTACCCTGAAACCAGTAATTACTTCATCAAAAATTAAAAGCGAACCATTATCAGTACAAATTTTACGCAAAAAATGAATGTATTCTTCATCCTGCATAATTAAACCGTTATTCGCCGGAATTCCTTCAATAATTACCGCAGCAATCTGATCTTTAAACTGAGCAAAAGCTTGTTCGATAGCTGTTTTATCATTTAAAGGAATCACAATGGTTTCTTCAGCAAAAGATTTTGGCACACCTGCTGAGGAAGTTTCGCCAAAAGTAACCAGACCAGAACCCGCTTTAACCAAAAGCGAATCGCTATGGCCATGGTAACAACCTTCAAACTTTAAAATCTTATCCCGACTGGTAAATCCGCGTGCCAAACGTATGGCCGACATTACCGCTTCGGTACCTGAACTCGTAAAACGGATTTTCTCAACAAAACGGTTGTTTTTAATAATCAGCTCAGCCAATTCATTTTCTAAAGCCGTTGGCGCACCAAAGCTCATACCATTCTGCATCACCTCGGTAACTTTTTCACGGATTTTAGGATTGTTATGTCCTAAAATTAGTGGGCCCCAGCTACCACAGAAATCGATAAATTGATTACCGTCGGCATCCCAGATAAAGCAGCCATCACCTTTTTCGATAAAAAGTGGCGTACCATAAACAGATTTAAAAGCCCTTACCGGAGAATTTACCCCACCAGGGAAATAAGTTTTTGATTTCTCGTACAGTTCCGCGGATTTTAATCTAGAAATATCAGGTTTACTTCCTGTATTTACCGGAATATCGGCTTCGTTGCCTGAAAACATTTTCTTTAATGAATCTAACATTTTTATTAAGCTAAAAGCTGAAAGACTAAAGCTTAAAGCGAAAAGTAAAGCGCTATAAAATAGCTTTGGTCTTTTGGCTTTAAGCTTTCAGCTCAAATTACATCCAATTGTTATTTAAAATATCTTTAATGTGGTAAGTGGTAATAATGCTTGCACCTGCACGGGCGAAGGCATGCATCGTTTCCATTACTACTTTTTGTTCGTCTATCCAACCGCGTTCCGCAGCTGCTTTTACCATGGAGTATTCGCCTGATACATTGTAAACAGCAATGGGTAAATTGGTGTCCTGTTTTAACCTTTGGATGATATCCAGATAAGCTAATCCTGGTTTCACCATTAACACATCAGCGCCTTCCTGTTCATCCAGCTGCGCTTCTCGTAAAGCTTCCAGCGGGTTTCTGAAGTCCATCTGATAAGCTTTTCTATCGCCTTTGCTTGGTGCGCAATCTGCAGCCTCCCTAAACGGACCATAGTATGCTGAAGCAAATTTTGTAGCATGACTCATGATGGCGGCATTTACAAAACCGTTTTCATCTAAAAGATTACGCATAGCTTCAATCCGGCCATCCATCATATCCGATGGCGCAAACATATCAGCACCAGCTTCGGCATGCGTTAAAGCCATTTTAGCGATTACCTCTACCGTTTTATCATTTTGAACATAGTCGTTTTCTAAAATACCACAATGGCCATGACTGGTATAAGAACAAACGCAAACATCGGTAATTACATATAAATCATCACCGAATTGTTTTTTCAACTCGCGCACCGCGGTTGGCACTAAAGAATGATCATGATAAGCTGATTTTGCATCTTCAGATTTTTCGTCGCCAACGCCAAAAAGCATTATTTTGTTGAGCCCTTTTTTTATTCCAACTTCAACATCTTTTATCAAAGTATCAACCGAATAATGGTTTACACCTGGCATTGCATCAATGGCATGGGTAACATTATTGCCCGGCACAACGAAATAAGGGTATACAAACATATCTTTCGATAACCGGGTTTCGGCTACCATCTCTCTCACTAACGGATTTTTCCGTAATCTACGCGGACGATTTAACATTTTTTTTGTATCAAGTATTTAGTATCAGGATTTGAAGTATCGAGTATCAAGACCTGAATATCTTTTAATTTTTTCCTTACGGGGTGATTACACAGATTTTTGGATTTCACAGATGATTTTCCACCGAGGATAATCAGCTTTGCGCTTTAGTCTTTCTGCCTTTTACCTTACACCCTAAACCTTCTACCTTTCTACCCTCTACCTTACTTCTATTCCAAAAACCGCTTCAGCCAATCCAATTTCATCAGGTGAGTACGGCAAAGTATATTTCACGCCCATTTCATCAAACTTCTTACCTGTAGAGTTTCCTATTGCAATTACCTGCTGGCCTGGTTCTAATAAATTATCTGCGAAATATGCATCAACATTTGAAGGGCTGGTAAAAATCAGCACATCGGCATAACTTTGGTCGATATCTTCTTCGATTACAGTTTCGTAAATCGGCAGATCGATTACTTTAGCATCAGCTGGTAATGATTTCTGAATAGACTGCAACGAATCCTGTGCTCTTGGAAATAATATTTGCTGACCGCTAACCAATTTTGCAAAATCTTCAGCTACTTCAGTAATATCGCCACTTTCACCAACAAAATCAGCAACATGACTAAATTTACGTAAGGCATCTTCTGAACCTCTTCCCACCACACCAAACTTTGTTTTCTTTGGCAGTACCGGTTTTAAGTTGAAAAAATATTCAACACTGTTGCGACTACTGAAGAAAACCCAGTCTACATGTTTCAAAATAAACTGATCTAAAACAGTTACTATCGGGAACGTCCGAATTAATGAACGTCCTTCTATTTCAATATTATTATTTTCTAATGCCCTACGGAAATAACTGTGCTCACCGATTTCCCGTGAAATGAAAACCTTTGCCGGCTTCTTTCTTTCTGTATTAAATTTGCTTACAATTTTTTCGGCTAAACCTTCGGTACTTTCTGCACGCAAAAACAAACGTTCAGGAAAATGATCGGCGGTTTCGGCTTTTGAAGTCCAAATTTCGAATTTTCCGTTTTCCTTTCTGCAATAACAGCCTAAAGGCATGTGGCAGCCACCTTCAAAAAGGTTTAAAACCTTACGTTCTAAGTTTACTGTTTCCGCGGTCTCCGGATCATGCAGTTTTTGAAGTGCATCAAAAAGTTCAGTATCGTTTTCCCTGATCTGAATAGCCAAAGCGCCTTGTGCGGGAGCAGGAATAAACTCAGTGGTTTCCAATTCTTCCACATGTAAATCACTCACATCAAGATTTAAGCGCTTAACACCAGCTTTTGCAATCAGAATGGCATCGTAATCTTCATCACGGAGCTTTTGGATACGGGTGGGTACATTCCCACGGAGATCCTCAACCTCTAAATCAGGACGTAAGCCCAATAGCTGAGCTTTGCGGCGATTGGATGAAGTACCAACCATTGCGCCTTTTTTTAACGATAGCTTCTGCGAAACATCTACACAATCTTTTAAAATCAAAAGATATTCACTTGCTTCCTCTCTTGGTGGTAAAGCCGCGATAATTAATCCTTCGGGATGTGTAGTGGGTAAATCTTTAAGGCAATGTACAGCCAGATCAATTGTTCCACCCAAAAGTTCTTCTTCCAATTCTTTGGTAAAAAAGCCTTTGCCTTCCAGTTTATCTAATCTTAAATTCAGGATTTTGTCGCCCTGAGTTTTAATGATTTTTATTTCCGCTTCTATTCCAATTACAGACAATTCATTTTTTATATGATTTGCCTGCCATAAAGCCAGGTCGCTACCGCGTGTTCCAATGGTTAATTTCTTCACTATAAAGGTTAAATGAGTTGCAAATTTAATTTAATTAGTGGTTTATACCATGAATTGTTTAAAAATGAGACAGTGAGGTTACAGAAGAGATAATTTAAAGGATTTCTGTGACATTAGGAGACTAGTTTATCCTATTCGTGGTAAGATGTTACCATCTTACACTAATCCCTTTGATAGGCTAAGTCAGGTGACAATACCCGAATTCACTATCCTCCAGTATAATGATAAGAAATTCGTTATGGGAAATGCCTGGTAAAAGAAAGATCCTTCATTTCATTCAGGATGACACAACCGAAGAATGATAAAAAAGAGAAATTAAACTTGGTGTTCTTTGCGGTTAAACCTTAAGATTGGTTAACCAGGATTTCTTTAGCCATTATCATCGGAACGCTGATGTATTTTTTCTCCATGTAGTTCATAACACGTTCTAAAACTTCACGCGAGGCTTCATCCATTTGACCAATTTCATCTGCAAACACGCCATTTATGGCTGTATTTTTGATTTCTTTAATCTTCCTTGGCACTTCCTGCATTGCCAGTTCGATTCGGCGCTGTTTTAAAACAGAGAAAAATTCGGTAATGTTATTGCTAATAATTTCTTCGGCATGCACCAATTCGTTATAACGTTCCTGGATATTTTTGCGTGCCACCTCTTTCAGCGATTCGACTTCAATATAATGTACAGGATTGTTATGGATTACGGCAGGTGTAACATCGTTTGGAATGGCTAAATCTACTATTACCTTTTTGCCTTGATCGCCATTTAACAGCTTAGCGTACAACGCTTCGTTAATAATCGCCTCTGTTGAGCCCGTACAGGTAATGATCACATCAAATCCTTCATTAAAATCTTCAAGCGCTGCTAAAGGATAAGCTTTACCACCTAACTCTACGGCCAAAGATTCGGCCTTTGAAAACGTACGGTTGAAAATTGAAAAATTGGAGTATTTATGTTTGTTGAGGTATTTTGCAATATTCTGATTGGTTTCGCCCGCGCCAATAATTAAGATCCGCGAGTTGCCACACATATTTAACTCTTTTAGCTTGCGGTAGGCCAATGAAACAACAGAAACCGGATTTTTCGAAATATTGGTGTGTGTATAAACTTCTTTTGCAGTTTTAACAACACGATCCATAATCATCCGCATGTAATCGCCAGTAAAACCAGCATCCCGGCAGTTTTCGTAAGCTTTACGGATTTGTGCAAGGATTTCCTTTTCGCCAACGACCAAACTCTCTAAAGAACATGATGTTCTGAGCAAATGGTTAAAAGCTTCTTCGTTTTCGTACACCGTAACATTATCCAGGAAACGCTCCATAAATTCAGGAGGTAATCCCATGTCTAAAACAGTAAGAAACCTGGTTACAAATTCCTTGTCGGTTTTCTCTTTAGTAAGGAAAACAAACTCCACGCGGTTACAGGTTCCGATATAGAAAATTTCGCTAACGGGAAGTTCTGCCTGAACATTCTTCAACCTGCTATCTAAACTCTGATCACAAATAACTAATTTCCCTAAAGATTTCAGGTCGATGTGGTGATGCGTAAAAGCTATTACTTTTAAATATTCCAAGTGCTTCCGTTATTAACTATTATCGGGATACAAAAGTAACATGGTGAAGGCATGTGACTGTCATTAACCTGTAATTTACATCAATTTAGAACGGTTTTAAATAACAACCTTCTAAGATTAAACCGTATATCGATCATGATAAACAGACCAATTTATAAAATTTTTCTCTGTGTTTATGCCCTTTTTTACGTTCTGGCAGGATGTAACCACTTTTTATCCACTACAGTCTATTACGGCATTATGCCAAAATGGTTGCCTGCACATGGATTTTTAATTTATTTTTCCGGAGTACTAGAAATCGTTTTTGGTATTTTATTATTGATTAAGAAGACGAGAAAGCTGGCCGCTGTGCTGATTATCCTGATGTTAATTGCCTTTATGCCTGCGCATATCTACATGATCCAGAAGGCACCTTTTATATTGGGTAAAATATTGGTAACGCCGTTTATAGCGTGGGCGAGGTTACCTTTTCAGCTCTTGTTTATTGGCTGAGCATGGTATTATCATAAGAAAACAACCTGACGATGCCTTTTTTGAAAAGCAAAACCTGTATTTCATTTTCAGAGTTAGTCCCGCTATTCGTTACAATCTTTTTGTGAATGTCAGTCTGAGCCTGTCGAAGACCCACATCAAAAAGTATTTTCACGCCTATCAGGTTTAGAGAACATTGTCCTCTGATTCTATGAACGGTTTTCATAGCGCCTGCACAACAACAATATCATCAAGCCAATAAAAAACACACAACAAAATTAGATTTTGTAGGTTTATATTTTATACCAATTCCTTTAAACTATGATTACACAAAGCAATTTTAGCCTTAGCGGTGCTGACGGAAAATTAATTATCGGAGACATCACTTTTGATGAAAAAAATCCAAATACGCCCATCATACTCTTTATACATGGCTTTAAAGGTTTTAAAGATTGGGGGACTCATAATCTAGTGGCCAGGCATTTTGCCAGCAATGGTTACCGTTACATCAAGTTCAATTTATCGCATAGCGGCGTGCCGGTTGATGACCCTAAAGATGTAACCGATATGGATGCCTTTGCCAGCAATACGGTATCAAAAGAACTTTTTGATTTAAATGCGGTACTCGATTTTATTGAAAAAGCTTACGGCGCAAACACAAAAGTAAATTTGATTGGCCATAGTCGTGGCGGTGGATTATCCATCATAGCGGCTGCAAACGATTTAAGGATCAACAAACTGATTACCTGGAGTGCCATTGCCGATTTTGCCAGCCTGTGGAAAAAAGAACAGGAGGCAGAATGGAAGAAGAATGGCAAAATATTCGTCACCAATGCCCGTACCAAAGAGCAAATGCCATTAAACGTGAGTTTATTGGAAGATTTAGAGGAAAATGCAGCAGCATTAGATATTTTAGATGCAGCAAAACGGATAAACGTTCCCTGGTTAATTATCCATGGCGATGATGATGTAAATGTTCCTTTTGAAACCGCAAAGACCTTGGCAGAAGCCAATCCGGGCAGCAGGTTGGTTAAAATTGAAGGTGCTAATCATGTGTATGGTGCAACGCAGCCTTATACCAGCGAAACTTTACCACCACTATTGTTTAAGGTTTGTGAAAAGGTTTTGGTATTTTTGGGGGAAGAATAATTAAATGTTATGACTGCTTTAACCTCAGAACAAATTAAAGAAATTGCAGACACAATCGATTGCGGTTTTGTATGCCACTGGAACATTAAAAATAACAGACTGATTTTTATACCAAACGATGAGGGCTTTGATCCTGCCTACAATGATGCATGGGACGAGGATATAAAAGAGTTAAAAACAAATTCAAGTGAGTATAAGGAAATTGAAAAACCAGATTCGACTGAGTCTTTTAGATTTATGGAAGATTTCACAGATGAGCTACCCGATAATACACGGATAAAAGTTACACTAATCGAGGCACTTAATAAAAGAAAGCCTTTCAGAGAATTTAAATATGAAATAGATAATTCAGGAGATTACCGACAATTGTGGTTTGATTTTAAAAATCAAAAAATGATTGAGTATGTAAAGGACCGAATAGATTATATTATTAAATACGAAACTGATTAATGCTTCTTTTTGAATTTTAGTAGTGGTTTCATATCATTAATTATATTCTGTTCGTGTAAATATTCTGGAATTCCGTATTCTAAGGTGAGGTTAAAATGTTTAGCAATTTCGTCCAACTTTTTTGTAGTTGCTTTAATTTCTCCCTCAAACCAGTTGTTCCATGCTAACAATATAGCTTCTTTATCTTTTTCAAATCGATAAAGATCAAAGTCAATTCCTTTGTCAAAGATTCTCTCATCATATTCAGCAGTCAATACCCAACTACTCTTCTTTAAGAATTTAATCACTGCATAAAATATTTCAGTTTCAACATTTGTAGCAATTTTTATTTCCATGTTATTCAAACTTGAAGACGTTAATCATCCCCTCTCCTTACAAAATTACGCATATCACTACCACTAGGGCTTTGGAAAATTTCAAGATCAAAGTATGGTACGGCAGCCAATAAATGATCGAAGATATCGGCTGCTACTTCTTCAAATTTCTTCAGCCCTTTTTCTTTCGAGAAAACATAAATCTCGATAGGCAATCCGTTTTCTGTTGCCTGCAGTTGGCGTACCATAAAGGTTAAATCGGTATTAATATGTGGATTACTTTCGAGGTATTTCTCTGCATATACCCTAAAAGTACCAATATTAGTCATGTGGCGACCATTAACCAGATTATTGGGATTAACTGTATTTTCTGCATTATACTGCTCAATAAATTGCTGCGTTTCTTTCAGGTAATCTTTCAGAAAGTCTATGCTTTGCAACCTTCCAATCAATTCATCGTCGCAGAATTTAATACTCGAAATTTTAATATTGATGTGTCGTTTGATCCTCCTACCCTCACTTTCTTCCATGGCACGCCAGTTCTTAAAAGATTCACTTACAATGGCATAACTGGGCACAATAGTTACCGTTTTATCCCAGTTTCGCACCTTAATAGTGGTTAAATTAATTTCAGTTACTTCACCGTCGGCGCCATATTTTTCTACCGTAATCCAATCGCCTACCCTAACCAGATCGATGGCGCTCATCTGTACCGAAGCTACAAAACCTAAAATCGGATCTCTGAAAACCAGAATAAAAACTGCAGTAACTGCTCCAAAACCACCAAATACATACAGGGGTGATTCACCTAGAATAATTGATAGAATTAACACGAAACCAACAATATAAAACACAATTTTGGCTACCTGTTTGTAACTCCTTATGGGCTTATCGGCATATTTCTTTGATGATTCCATGATGGATACCAAAGCATTCAGAAATGCATTTACAGCAAACATTACGGCTAAAACCATGTAAATTTTAGCAAATATTAAAGCATAAAATAACCCGTTTTTAAAATCGATAAAAAGATAAGGAACAACATTGTGAATAATGTATGCTCCAAATATTAGGGCAAATGCCCTAAAAACCCTAAACTCGAACAACGCATTTTGCCAATCGGATTTGGTTTTTGCACTTTTTACCACCCCTATAAAAAGCTGTCGGGTTAAAAATATAGTAATGTATAGAAATAAAATAACACCAAGCAGCCCAATAAAAAAGTAAGAATACATGAGTTCGCTACCGGCAAGGCCTTTGCCAGCGAGCAAGTTTCTAAGTTCACTAAACAGGTATTGAAACTCGGGGATATTCATCAAGGCAATTTAGTATTTATTGGTCATAAAATTTAATGGTGATCTGGTTTTTGTCATTCTGAATGCAATGAAAGAATCTGCTAAATCTTCGGTCTGTGTCCCCACAGGCCAAAAATAAACGAGTAATTATAATTGTGATCTGTGGGGACACAGACCACGGAATAAGAATATTGCTGCTGTTAAACCGTGCTAGTATTAATAATGGCAGTAGTTTGTAAGTCAGTCGGTGCTACCAGGATATAGATTCTTCGCTTCGCTCAGAATGACAGTATAGTGGTTTGTGGGGACACAAACCACGGCGCGCAGTATTAATTATTAACCTTCTCTACCCAGTTCCCATCACCTTTAATGATATCGATCAGTTCATCCAAAGCATAAGCCGTAGTTACATTTTTCTTGACCACCTCTTTACCACGGTATAAAGTAATTTTATCAGGTCCAGTACCCACATAACCATAATCGGCATCGGCCATTTCGCCGGGGCCATTAACAATACAGCCCATAATACCAATTTTAATTCCTTTTAAATGATCGGTACGCGATCGGATGAGTTGTGTGGTTTCTTGTAGATCGAAAAGTGTTCTTCCACAACTTGGGCAAGAAATATATTCCGTTTTACTGATCCTTGTACGGGTAGCCTGTAAAATCCCGAAACTGGTCGAGTTGATCAACGAAAGATTTTGTCCTTTTGCATCAATCCATACCCCATCGCCAAAACCATCAGTAAATAAAGCACCAAGATCGGTTGCGGCGTATAGCATTAAATGATCAGCATCTGCATCCTGGTATGTTCTTTTAATAATAACGGGAATCTGAATGTTTTTCTCCTGTAAAGCAACAAAAAATGCCCTTTGTTCCGCCATGCCATGTGCTGCAGAAGTCTCTAGGACTAAAACAACTGTACTGTCCAATTGTGGAATTGTTGTATTGTTAAAATGTTTTGAATCAATTTGTAAAAAATTCAAAAATTCATCTTTAACATCTGCAGAACCATATTCTGCAATTGTAAATAAAGGATGGCAATTGTTTCTATCGTTAAGTTTTAACCAGGTTTGATAATTATAAACCTGTTTTAAATTACCTGGGAAAGAGAAAGATGGCAGGTTATCTCCTAAATAAGCTAAATCGCAAGCCTGATCGGCCAAGTTATACTTATCTAGACCTGCGCTGTAATTGTAACCAACCGAACTTAAGAAATAGGGATCTTTTAAATTTTCTTTCGAAACATCAATCATCACTACCGGATGGTGATGCCCGCCAATATGTTGTACAGGAGTGGTAACGCGGCGGTTGTATTCGTAGGGACTATAAGTTGGGAGTTGAGCGTTGGGAGTTGGGAGTTTTGCATGCGACTCAAAACTCTGAACTCCAAGCTCCAAACCCCTTTTTGAGTATCGGTCTGCCAAAGCTTTAGCTACGGGTGCTTCAAATTCAGGATCTTCGGTTAGGGAAACACGGATGGTATCGCCCAAACCATCTTCTAATAGAGTACCAATGCCAACGGCCGATTTAATACGGCCATCTTCTCCATCACCAGCTTCAGTAACACCTAAATGCAAAGGATAATTCATCCCTTCTTTAGCCATGGTTTCTACCAATAAACGATATGCCTGCACCATCACCTGGGTATTGCTGGCTTTCATCGAGATCACCAGGTTATAATAATTCTGGTCTTCGCACATGCGGATAAATTCCATTGCCGATTCTACCATTCCTCTCGGGGTATCACCGTAATGGCTCATAATCCTGTCAGATAGTGAACCATGATTGGTACCGATGCGCATGGCCGTACCATACTCTTTACAGATTTTTACTAAAGGGATAAACTTTTTATAAATCCTGGCCAGCTCTGCATTATAAGCATCCTGTGTATATTCTATATTTTCGAATTTCTTTTTATCGGCGTAATTACCGGGGTTAACACGCACCTTTTCTACAATTCGGGCGGCCATTTCGGCAGCATTTGGTGTAAAATGGATATCGGCAATTAGCGGCACATTATATCCGCGGAAACGCAGTTCTTTTTTAATATTGGCAAGATTTTCGGCTTCTTTAATGCTCGGCGCAGTAATACGCACATATTCGCAACCCGATTCTACCATACGGATCGTCTGTTCTACAGTACCCAAAGTATCCATGGTATCGGTGGTCGTCATGGATTGAATACGGATCGGGTTGTGCCCTCCCAATGCAATATCACCAATATTTACTTCCCGGGTTAAATACCTCGAATAAGTGGTTAAACTGTTGCAATATCCGCCAGCCAGATCATGTTTTGCCAATATATTTTCCATCTGTTTGCAAAGATAAGGATTGTTGGAATGTTTTAAGTTGGAATGTTGTAAAAGATGCTGGTTAGCAAAGTCAAAAACTCTTACCTGTAACAGATATTACTGGTTTAAAAAAGTGAGTACCTCATTATTAAATTCGGAAACCTTTTCTACAGGCACATAGTGTGAAGCGCCCTTAAAAATAAAAAGTTGCGATTTAGGAATATTAGCAGCTATAAACTTGGTGTGCTTTTCTAAAATCATATCTTTTTCGCCTGCCATTACCAACACCGGAGCTTTAATCTTTTTTAGATCTAAAGCCGTAAGATGTGGCTCCGTTAATAACATGGTAAATAATTTAGCCTGATACTTTGACTGAGCATCTAATTTCGTTTTTAAGCTTTCAATAGCCTTGCGAACTTCTTCTAATGTGCTGGTTGAAACGGCATCATTTGGATTTGTACAGACACCGGTAACGGCGAGTTTATTTATGTATTTGGGGTATTTAGCAGCCATAATCAATCCCGTATTTCCACCATCGCTCCAGCCTAAAATATTCGTTTTATTGATATGCAGAGAATCTAGCAGGGTTTTCATATCTTCAGCATACAGGTCATAGGAAAGTGGACCTGTACTAGAATCAGTGCTTTTCCCCTGTCCTCGGGTATCTACTGCAATAACTTTATATTTTTTTGAGAACGCTTTTATCTGTTTTTTAAAAACACTGATGGATTGGCTGTTTCCATGTAGTAGTAAAAGTGGCTCGCCTTTCCCATAGATTTCATAATATAATTCGGCATCTTTCACTTTCACCCTACCTGACGCGGTAATATTGGCACCATAATTAATGGGCTTTGGAGGATTGGGGTTATAACCGGTCTTAATTTTCGCCTGGCTGATATCTATCCCGTCAATCAATACCTGAACATCATCAATCCACATCTTACCTGGACCATATAACAAAGGAAAAAGATTAATTGTTGTAGCCTCTTTTTGAAGCGGCAATTTAAGGCTATATTGCTTCCAGTTTTGTGTTCCGTATATCCTCTTCGCTAGTAGATTGGTAAATTGTAACTTGTCATTATCCTCATCATCAATTCTAAATGGAAAATCTGCATGGCCGGTAACATGCTCTAATTTAAGATAAAATCTGATTTCTACTTCCTTCCCATCAAATTTTGCAGGAATAATTAAGCTAGACATGGCATAATTTGATTCAACATCTTGGGCAATATTTTCTATCAACAAGGAGTATTTGCCTGTATATTTTTGGGTTGAATCGATTTCAACCTTATATCCACTTTTGGTTGTTCCCGTATTCCATCCAACAGAAGACTTAGAACTAGGGATTATTTTTTCGAAACCTAAATTATATTCATCCTTAACAGGTTTTAACGAATCTGATGATGTTTGGCAAAAAGAACTAAATTGATAAAAAGCAAAAACAGCGGTGAGAAATATACGTAGCATATTAGATTAATTTTACTAAAACTAATCAATAGAATAATAGCTTAATTCATATTTAACATCTTTTAACTGAAAGCAGAAATTGAAATTGGGCTATTTTTTTTTAACGGTGGGTGGGTTTGGCATCATTGCACAGGCCTAAGTTTCATAAACGGGATGGAAGCGGCATCCTTTGGCTGTCAGCTTGAGGGTTAATTAATTGTTTAAAATCAATATGAGTGACATATAATTTTCTTCTCTTGTCCCAGGGCGCGGTCTTGCCTCGGCTCGCCGCCGCCGAAGGGCTCTTTCTTTTTGGCATCAAAAAGAAACAAAAACTGCCGGCTGAAAATTTTTCTTTTGAAGCAAGTTGTGAGGCCAGAACAGTGCAGCCCGAAAAATTTGTTAGGCCGGATTTAAGTAGAACGGGGATATCGTGCTACGGCCTAGCTGGGCGGAAATGCTAAAGCAATTAAAATGTTGATTAATAATGATTTGCAAAATAACGTCAATGATAGCATAGTCGAAGGACAGCAAAAGATATAGCATACAGCCCGGGTAACGAAAACAGATGCATTAACCAAGCTTTTCCAATTAAATTAGCCTGTCTTTTATTACTAAAGTATTTGCGGCTATATCATGCCAGCATTGGTTTTTCTTATTAAGAAAACTGTATAGATAGCCAAAGAAAACAGGAATTACCGATAATATTTTAGAAAAATTCCTGACCAAGGAAATACCGAAAGAAACCTGGCTTCCTTCTAAATCAGTTACTTTAATATTGAGGAGTTTTTTACCAATGGTGGCCTGACTGGCTGACGCCTCTGCAATACTGCCATAAATGAGTTTAATGATAAATATGGATGGGAATGGGATCAGAAAAGCCATAATCCGCTGATCTTTACCTTCAATAAAAATATAGCTCGTTAAAATAATGATGCTATATATTCCAAAAATAATAAAATGATCAATTACTGATGCTAACAGTCTTTGATCAAAAGCGGCGAAATATTGCGGTGCAGTTTTTTGATAGCTAAAACCTAAAAGCTCACGCAATTCGGGAATTGCATGAGCTTCTTTATAATCGTCCATTCCGGGCTTACGTATAAAAGTATTTGCTGTGATGTTTAAATCTTTCAGTTCGCTTAAATTATACGAGCCTTGAGGCTTACCATTAATTACAACTATATATACTTTTTCTTTATCAGGATTCATTGGATTATAAGATTTCAAGATCAGCGTTTTATAAAAGTTAGACCGACTAAAGCCTTACACCCTCCACCTTAAAACCTTCTGCCTTTATATCAGGATTCATTAGAAAGGATCAGGATTGTTTGGATTTTACGATTGCAGGATCAAAGCCCTATTAAGACTCCAGGTAGCGAAGTCTAAGCCTTACGCCCTCCACCTTAAAACCTTCTACCTTCCTAATATCTGCTTACTTCAAAGTTACTCAATCCGCCATCTAAATTGATAAAGATTTTTTTGGTTGAGCTTTTATAATTTGAGGTCTCGTAAACTCCATCGCTCAATTTCTCAAATCCGTCGAAATCTTTAGCTGATAAACCTGTTTTGGTTCTAATCCTGCAGCCTGAGTTAGTAGGAACTTTGATTTTAACATCAGCTACACCCGATTTTACGATTACATCGGTTATTGGCAATAAATCTCCGAACGTAATATCAAGAGCTGCAGCCCCACCATCAAATCGAAAAGTACGTACTTTGTAATTGGCAAAGTCAAAGTTTGCTTCGCCAGCCCCCAGTTTCATCAATATATCCCAGTTGGCTTCTTTATTTAATTTGAAGTTAACATCGTTACCACCATCACCAAAATTCCATTTATTCTTTTTATCGTCCATTTGGAAAGTAAGCACGGTAGCACTATCAGTAAGGACTTTCTTTAAAGAAAAGTTGCCATGTTTTTTCTTTACATCTGCATTGATCAACTCAGCTGTTTCACCATCAAGATTAAAAGAGATGCCACCTCCGGAAATATTTAATACCGTTTTTTTTGCATTATCTGTAGCTACAAATGGCTCAGACAAACTTAAGTGATTATATGACGTGTCGTTATCATTATCATCGTCGTTCTCATCATCATCGTTGTGATCGATATTTACGTCAATATCCTTTTTGAAATGACGTCCCCACCAATTCCCATGTTCTGGCACCTGCTGACCTTTATAAAAAAGAAACGACAGGGCCACCACTAAAACACCAATAGAAATGATGCTGCCAGTTTGCGAATTGTTTTTATTAAACAGGATATTTAAGCCTGCTATAATTAAGAATACCGGCCAAAAGCTCCAAACGTTGCGCCAATAAAAAGTGATTACACCAAAGTTTTCGAGTAGAAGTACACCGCCAATAAAAAGCAGGATAATACCCCAGATTAATCTATCTAATTTCATTTTAATTATACTTGAGGGTTAGCGGATGTTGAATTATCATCTTTGTTAACTGGTGTTGCAGGTTCATTTTCTGCAATGGTTTCAGAAAAATCAGCTGCTTTTTGTTGCTCAGCTTCCTGTTGGTGCTGAAAAGCCGCCCAATCGTTCTTTCTTTTTGATTTAGCTATAATACTTATGCCTAAAGCAATAAATATTAACGGCCACATGTACTTGAATAAGTTGCGGATACTAAACCAATCAGGGATAAAATCCATTTCGCGCATCAGGAAAAAACATCCTACTACGAGCAACACCAATCCGCCTATAGTACGACCAGTATCATTAGATTTATTGAATTTTTCGAAATTTGGCTGTGTTTCAAAAGGTGTTTTCTGTGTACCGTCGACAGGTTGTGTCCAATTCTGATTTCCCTGATTAGCAGGTCCTGCAAAAGGATCGGCTGTTCCAAATGGTTGTGGATTTGGGTTTTTAGTACCGAAGTAATCATTAAATTTCGAGAATCTTGCCGCCGGATCGTTATTAACCGGAACAATAATCCACATGATAATATAGGCAATCAAGCCACCTCCAGCCATAAATATTGCCGATAATGCAAACAATAACCTAATTATGGTAACCTCAACCTGCATGTAATCTGCAAGTCCCGAAGCTACACCAGCAATCATCTTATCGTATTCGTTTCTAAAAAGCTTCTTTTCCATAACGTTGTTCATTTTTGTGTTTAAAAATCAAGCGGAGTAATCAAAACCTCATCTACATTTACCCCTTTACTTAAGTTTAAAATGGTAAACAAAGTTTCTGCAATATCTTCTGGCTGTACAAATTTTTCATCCGGAATTGTTGTTCCCTCCCAGGATGAAGTTTTAGTAGAGCCGGGCAAAAATGCAGTTACTTTAACATTGTGAGATGCTAACTCTTGCCGCAATACATGATTAAGACTTAACATCGCTGCTTTTGTTACACTATAACTGCCTCCATTTTTTACAGGTACTTTACTAGCAACTGAACAGATGTTGAATATATGGCCTCGCTGGGCTGAACGCATTTTTTTTCCAAAAAACTTACTGATGTAATAACAGGCATTTGTGTTTAAGTGCTGTTGCTTTTCGAAGGTTTCGTCATCCTCATCTAGCATGCTGCCAGGCAAAAAGATCCCCACGTTGTTTACTAAAACAGTTACGTGATCAAAATCTACATCGGTCGAGTTTAAAAAAGCATACACTTCTTCTTTAACCGAACAATCTGCCACATGGGTAAAAATAGCATTCCCATAAGGGGTTAGGTCTTCCCGAAGCATTGAGAGTTCATCTAAACCCCTCGCTACCAAAACTAAGTCGTACCCGTTCTGGGCAAATTTAGTCGCAATGGCTCTGCCAATTCCTTTGGTTGCACCCGTAATTACAGCTTTCATTATTTATGGTTTAATTTTTGTTAACAAAAAACCATATTTATATTCAAAACCACGAATATTTTTACAATTAGCAAAGCGCTCCAACTTTTTTATCGTTTCTTTGTAGTAGTATAGAACGATCATTTAAATTAAGCAAATACATACGGAATGAATTTTACCAATTTCGGCAGATACATCCTGCTACTCAAGTCTGTATTCAGAAAGCCGGAAAAACTGAAAATATACCTGAAAGAAATCGCCAAACAAATGGATTATGTTGGTGTAGGCTCTTTAGGTTTAATTGCTATTATCTCTACTTTTATCGGTGCAGTAATGACTTTACAAATTGCTTTCCAATTGGTTAGTGATTTTATTCCAAAAACCATTATCGGTTCTGTAAACCGTGACTCCAGTATCTTAGAGTTAAGCCCAACTATTAGTGCAATTGTATTGGCAGGAAAAATAGGATCAGCCATTTCATCAGAAATTGGTTCGATGCGTGTTACCGAACAGATTGACGCTTTAGAAATTATGGGTATAAATGCACCTGGGTATTTAATTCTTCCTAAAATTATTTCGGGCATAACCATGGTACCGATGCTGGTTATTATTTCAATGTTCCTAAGCATTACAGGCGGTTATCTGGGCGGCTCACTATCAGGCGCGGTAACCCCTGCCGAATACATTCAGGGTATTACCACTGATTTTAATCCTTATACCATCGTAGTAGCACTGGTAAAAGCTTTCGTATTTGGATTCATCATTACATCAGTTCCGGCGTATGAAGGTTTTTATGTTCGTGGCGGTGCTTTAGAAGTTTCGCAGGCCAGTACCAGAGCAGTTGTAATTAGCTGTATCTCTATTCTTGTTTGCGATTATTTAGTTACTCAACTTTTATTGTAATGATCGAAATTAAAGATATTTATAAATCTTTCTCTGGAAATGATGTATTGCAAGGTATTTCAGGAAAGTTTGAAGAAGGTGTAACCAATTTAATTATTGGTGGTTCGGGATCGGGGAAAACAACTTTACTGAAATGCATGGTAGGTTTGCATCAGCCAGATTCGGGCTCGGTATTGTACGATGGCCGCGATTTTACACCGATGACTTACGAGCAGCGTATTGAAGTGCGTAAAGAAATTGGCATGTTATTTCAAGGCTCTGCCCTGTTCGATAGTATGACCGTTGAAGAAAACATCATGTTTCCATTAAACATGTTTACTGATCAGAGCAGAAAAGAAAAGCTGGAAAGAGTTGATTTTTGTTTAGAACGGGTAAACCTTGCGGGTAAAAACAAATTATTCCCGGCAGAATTATCTGGTGGAATGAAAAAACGTGTTGGTATTGCACGTGCCATTTCTATGAATCCGAAATATTTGTTCTGTGATGAGCCTAACTCAGGCTTAGACCCAAAAACTTCGATCGTAATTGATGAGTTAATTCAGGAAATTACCGAAGAATATAAAACCACCACCATTGTGGTAACACACGATATGAACTCGGTTATGGGTATCGGCGATTACATTTTGTTCTTACACGAAGGAAAAAAATTCTGGGAAGGTAGTAATAAAGAAATTGCACATACCGATATTAAAGAACTAAACGATTTCGTATTCGCCAGCCGCTTCATGAAGGCTGCAAAAGATAAGTTTTAAGAAAATTCTTATATTTGTTTAGTTATGACAACGGCTACAAAAAATATCATTCACAAATTGGAAACCTTACCAGAAAGCATGGTAAACGAGGTAGAAGATTTTATTGATTTTTTAAAAGTCAAACATTCGAAGAGCTTTCCTAAATCGGAAAGTGAAAAAACAAATATTGTCGAAGAACCAAAAAGCTTATATGGCGCTGCAAAAGGTACAATTCTTTATATTTCTGATGATTTTAACGAGCCATTAGACGAGCTAAAGGATTATATGTAATGCGTTTTTTATTAGACACACACATATTTCTATTTTTTATTAATGGAGATAATGCTATTTCTAAAAAGATTATAGAGATCATAAACAATCCTGATACTGAAAAACATATCAGTATTGTTAGTATTTGGGAAATCACAATAAAGCTAAATATTGGAAAACTGAAGTTAAAAGATGATATAAACTCCATTTATCAATTACTCGATAAGTATCAGGTAAAAATTATTCAGCCTTCTAAAGATGATTTTATTACTTATTCTAAACTACCCTTAATACATAAAGACCCTTTTGATAGGCTTATTATTTCACAAGCAATAGCTAATGATTTAACGCTGATAACTGATGATCAATATATCAAAAGCTACCCAAATTTAAAGTTATTTAATACATGATACAATTACTTGCCCCAACCCATTGGAAAGATTATGAACTGATTGATTGCGGGGATTTTGAAAAATTAGAACGTTTTGGAAATGTAACCCTTATCCGTCCTGAGCCTCAGGCGGTATGGAAAAAAACATACTCAGAACAGGATTGGAAAAAAACGGCCAACATCACTTTCAGGGGCCGTTCGGCTACTTCGGGCGAATGGGTAAAGAAAAATCAATCTATTCCTGATCGTTGGCATGTAGAATATAAAAATGATGAAGTGGCCATTAAACTCCGCTTAGGTTTAACGTCTTTTAAACACGTGGGCGTATTCCCGGAGCAGGCAGTAAACTGGGATTTCATCTCTTCATCGATTAAAAAATTTAAAACGCCACAGCCAAAAGTTTTAAATCTTTTCGCCTACACCGGTGCGGCATCGCTAATTGCGAATGCAGCAGGTGCAGAAACCACCCATGTAGATTCGATTAAACAGGTGGTTACCTGGGCAAATGAAAACCAGGAACTTTCGGGATTGAAAGATACCCGTTGGATGGTTGAGGATGCCCTAAAATTTGTAAAGAAAGAATTAAAAAGGGGCAAAAAATACAATGGTATTATTCTAGACCCACCAGCTTATGGCCACGGCCCTAATGGCGAAAAATGGAAACTCGAAGATCATATCCAGGAAATGATGCAGGATGTAGTACAATTATTAGATGAAAAAGAACATTTCTTAATTTTAAATACCTATTCCCTTGGTTTTTCGTCTGTAATTGTTGAAAATTTAATCCGTACTTCTTTTCCTGGGGTTAAAAATCTTGAGACGGGAGAACTTTATTTACAGGCTACATCAGGCATTAAATTGCCATTGGGCGTCTTCGGTAAATTCTGTAATGTGTAAATGTTAATTACTTTATTTTAAACTATCAGATTTCCGTCCTACTTTCATCAGTCCGGAAAAAGACTAAATTTTAATTATCTAATATATTCTATGAAATTCCCTCAATTAGCAGGCACCCTAATACTTGGTTTTGCCGCAATCAGCTTATTTGCCAACTGTAATTCAGATGGTAAGAGTAGTGGCGGCATTGGTAAAATCTTCTCATCTGATACTACTAAAAAGAAAACCGACTCGACCGTAAACGTAATGAAACCGGTTGATCCAAAGCTTTACGATTCGTTAGTAAAAAAACTGGCAAACGGAGATACTACTGGAAGATGGCCAGTAAAAAAACAACCATATCCTTTAGCTGGGGCTATTTTACCGTTTAAACGCATTGTTGTTTATTATGGAAACCTGCATTCGAAAAAAATGGGAGCCCTTGGCGAATATGCACCTAAAGAAATGTGGAAACGCCTAAATGCAGAGGTTAAACATTGGGAAAAGGCTGATCCTACTACCCCTGTACAACCAGGATTACACTATATTGCTGCAGTGGCAAGTGGAACACCAGGGAAAGATGGAAAATATATTAACAGGATGGGAAATAAACAGATCGATTCTGTTTTAAAAATTGCCAAAATGCAACCCAACACAATTGTATTTTTAGATCTTCAGGTGGCTTTAAGTACTATAAAAGCAGAATTACCGCACATAGAAAAATATCTTGAACTGCCTTATGTACATTTAGGTATCGACCCGGAATTTTCAATGAAGGATGGTTCATTACCTGGCAGAAAAATAGGGACTTATGATGCTGCCGACGTAAATTATGTAACGCAGTACCTGGCCGATATTGTTAAAAAACACAATCTTCCTCCAAAAGTATTTGTATTGCACCGCTTTACAAAGAAAATGGTAACCAATTCAGCTAACATTAAATTACGTCCTGAAGTGCAGGTGGTAATGCATATGGACGGATGGGGCGAACCCGATTTAAAAATAGGCACCTATCGCCACTTTATACAGGGTGAGCCTGTACAGTTTACTGGATTTAAGCTATTTTATAAAAATGATCTGAAGAAAGAACCTAAACGGTTAATGACTCCAGAAGAGCTGTTAAAACTTAAACCAAAACCGATATATATCCAATATCAATAAAAATTGAAGCCTGTAATTATGATTACAGGCTTTTTTATTTGCTTCCAGTTGAAAAAACATATCTAGTCGTAGCGTCATGCTACGACTTTCAAAAAATTAGAAATAATAAATTTCTCAGCGGGATGCTAAGACCAGCGTCTATTGAAATATTTTCTATCTAGTTATAGCGCCGCGCCGAGACTTTCAAAAATTAACGGAAATGTTAAATGTCTTTGCATATCTTACGACAAGATTTATGCTTTATACAAAACACGCCCTCCTTAAAACATACAGGAATAATTAGCATTTAACTGTATTGTAATATCAAAAAAAAGTTTTTTTTTGATTGACCTAAAAATTGGAACAGATTTTATATATGTAGAATATGCAAGTAGCAACATTTGGCGGAGGCTGTTTTTGGTGTACAGAAGCCGTTTTTCAAACATTGAATGGCGTGAGCCAGGTTACATCAGGCTACATGGGAGGAGATTTAAAGCATCCTACTTATATGGAAATTTGTAACGGTGATACCGGCCACGCAGAAGTGGTTCAAATCGTATTCGATGAAAGTGTTATTTCGTTTAGTGAACTTTTACTGGCGTTTTTTAAAACCCATAATCCTACAAGCTTAAATAGGCAAGGTAATGATGTAGGCATGCAATACAGATCGGTAGTGTTTTACGAAAATGAAGATCAGAAAAAACTAACGGAGAAAATGATCGAAGATTTAACCAAACAGCACATTTTCGACAAGCCCATCATAACAGAAATTTCTCCCGTGGCTGAATTTTATGAGGCTGAAGACTACCATCAGAACTACTTTAGCAACAACCATGGAAAACCTTATTGCGCATTTGTAATACAACCAAAACTGAATAAGTTTGCAACTGATTTTAGAGATAAAATCAAACCAGAGTTTTTGGAATAATTAAATTTCGAAAGTAAGTAAAGCATGCTGACTAGCTGTATGAATATCTCTCCAAACCCTGTTAATTTCTGATTCCTTCTTTGCAGCCTCTAGGCCACAGTATGGAAATAAAGTAGCTGCCGATTTCCAGCAGGCATGGACCAGTTTACGGCTGATTGAACTTACCTCGCTTAATTTGTCATCAGCAATTTCTCCATTACTCATTAACTGATTCCAGGACGTCTCAAAAGTATGATAGAATTTTGCACGAAGGCTTAACACTTCTTCTTTGCAGCGGTTAAGTTCATTATTAAAAAACAAGATTTGTGCTTCGCTATATCTCCCTAACCCGGAACGGGAGTAAAATGATTGCTCTACCAGCTTAATAAAATGATTGGTCATGCCTAAACTATTTACCGTTAACGTAGTTTCTGCGAGCTGCAAAAAGGGATAGTCAAAGCCAGAATCGGCTACTTCAATTTGCTGGTTAATTTGAAAGGCACGATTTTCTTCAACCTTTAAATCGCAAACTTCAAAAGCATGGCTCCCTGTGGCTATTAAGCCAAAGTAAGACCAACCGGGTAAAATATTTACTTCCTCTTTTTTAAGGATGAATGACTTAATTTCCGGTTCTCCGTTTTCATCCAGAAAGTCATCACCATTTTCGTTTTTAATAATACAGTTAGCGGTAAATATAGTAGAGTGTAATGCGCCACTGGCATAACTCCATTTTCCATTGAGCAAATAACCAGTTTGCGTTTTAATGGCCACTCCAGTAACAGCACCACTCCCAGCAAAACAAACTTCGGGATTAGCAAAAATCTCTGCGGCCAATTCGGGATTTAAGAACCCTGCAAACCAGCCGGCACCGGCACAAAGTGTAATGGTCCAACCTAAACTTCCGTCGGCTTCTGCTAATTCTTCTTCCAGTCTTAAAATTTCAGGGAGTTTTTTGTTTGGTCCTCCATAAATTTCAGGCACAAAAAGTTTAAACCAGTTTTCCTGATAGGCCAGTTCTAAAATTTCGGGATGAAGCTTACCCATTTTTTCAGAAAGTGCGGCATAAGCTTTTACTTTTTCCTGCCAGGTAGTTGCTAATGTTTCACTCATGTTTTTTTTTATAGAATCTAATTAAGCCAACTTGAGCTTGCTTTTGTTAATGATTTTCTTCCAGTCAAAAAATCCAAATATAGCCACGACGAACAAAAACGTAGTTAAACAGGCCATAAGAGGAAGCTTTTTATGAAACAGCAACGGAATGGCAACAATATTCGAAATATTCAGGAATATCCAGTTTTCTATTTTGCGTTTGGCCAACAGCCACATTCCTGCCCAGGCAGTAGCAGAAACAAAGGCATCTGCAATTGGAACATCCGATTTGGTAAAGAAAATATCTATTTTAGCAATTACAAAATGTTCAGGCAAATTGATTAGAGCGGTGTAGAAAATTCCGAATCCTATTACAGAAATTAAAACAGCTATAAGTAATTCTTTTTTTGTTGACCATAGAACCTCCTTATGGTGATGATTTTCCTGATTTTTCCAAATTAGCCAACCATAAACGCTCATTACCAAATAATAAACATTCAGTACAATTTCTGCATATAAATTCGCTCTATATAGTAAGCTCATCACCAATAAAATAGAAATGATCCCCGTTGGATAAAGCCAGATACTATTTTTCTTCGCTAATAAAACTTCAGATACGCCGAAACCAACAGCCAGCCATTCGATTAATGAGGTGTGTAAAATCTGCTCCTGAAAAAGCTTAAACCAATCTTGAAAATTCATTTGCAATAATTTGCTTTGCAGCCGGTAAAAAAACAATTAGCTACTGTTTTCAGGGCGAAACAGTTTTGTAAATTTTAACCTCTTCCTACGGCGGCATTACCCGCATCAGGTTCATTTAAGGTTGAGGGCTGGAGGGTTGTAAGGTCGAGGGGAAACCCTCTGCCTTCTACCTATCTACCTTTCACCTCAAAATGGGTATAATCTCAGCAAATTAATGGCAACAGAAATTGCAGCATCAACAAGCACCCCTTTGAGCAAGGCAAATATAGGTTTAAAAATGAAATGTTTTGATTGAAATACGAAGAGTTGTCAACTTTCTTGCCAACAGAGCCTTTAAAGTTGACAACTCTCAAGTCTATTTAAAATAAGCCCAACTGCCCCTTATCGTCAATATCGATATCATCCGGATTGGTGATTTCGAAATCTATCTTTTTAGCAAGTTTTTCTTCTACCCCAGATTTTTCTTCGGTTTTAACTTCTTCCTTTTTAACAGGTTCGGCTGCTGGCTTTGTTTTTTCTACCACTGGCTTTTCTACCGCAACAGGTTTTTCTTTTACCTCTGGCTTATCCGCTTTAACTACAGGAGATTCTGCACGTTCAAATTTAGGCTTTGGCTGCGTTGCAACAGCTTCATCCGTAATTGTAGCATCATTGGCTTCAGTATCAGTTGTCGTTTCTTCATTACTAACCGCCTCATTAACCGTTATGCCATCATCCTCATTTTCCTCAACACTGGTTTCTTCAGGTTCTTCAACAGCCACTTCAGGCTCTTCTAATACTACTTTCTGTACATCATGTGGCGATAATCGATTGCCATTTGCTTTTAACCCTTTAACATCAATCAATTCAGCTAGGGTTAAATCCAACGTTTCCGGAATCTGGGTTTTACCTTTTAAAACATCGACGATAATTTTCGCTGCCGGATTTGAAGTAAGGCACAGCAACTTCGATTTCTGCTCCTCGCTTATAAAAATGGTTTTCCTCCCGTTAGCTTGCAGTTCAAATGCAAAACGTTTGATAAAATAGTTTTGTGCTTTGCCTTCAAAATGAACAGCGGCAAAAATCTGTTCAGGATCAAACTTCTGAATCAGGATTAATCCATCATCAAAGTGATTGCTCAGTTCGAAAGAACTTAACTCGTAGTAACCATCTTTATGTACCTGTAAAATGCGGTCATCGCCATCAAATTCACCCAGGTATTTTCCGCGACCATCAACATTTAAGCGCTTTAATAAGTCATCATACCAGATTTTCAGACCCGACAAGGTAGAAACGCCTTTGCTCTTCAGAACGATTTTTTTAACCGGATATTTTGAAATGATATTCCCCTGCGATCCGCGTCCTTTAATGGCTACTTCTGCAAAATCCTGATCGAACTGAAGTTTACGCAATTTAGAATGCGGTTTCAAGGCAACATTCACAATTTCCGCTTCACCATTCGGGTTGGCAGTAAAATATAAAACCTTTGAGCCTTTCGATCCTTTGGTTAAATCGTATTCTTTATCGCGTGTTACCCCAACTACGGCAAATCTTTTAATATAAGATGTACCGCTGGCACCATCTTTATAAACCATGTTGTAAATGGTACGCTCGTCGTTTTTCTTAAACACCTGGGCATGAATAATACCTTTACCTACAAAGGTTTTATCGGCCACCTTGGTGATGATACATTTACCATCTTCGCGGAAAACAATTACTTCGTCTATATCCGAACAATCAGCCACAAATTCATCCTTACGCAAACCAGACCCGATAAATCCGTCCTCACGGTTCATGTACAGTTTCACGTTCGCCAATGCTACTTTCGATGCTTCTACCCGATCGAATAAACGGATTTCGGTTTTACGCTCCCTTCCTTTTCCATATTTACTCAATAATTTCTGGTACCAGGCAATGGCATAATCGGTAAGATGTTTTAAATGGTTTTTAACGACTTTAATCTCATCTTCCAGGTTTTTCATCTGCTCATCGGCCTTTTTCACATCAAAACGGGTGATGCTACTCATTGGCTTATCAATCAGTTTCTTAAAATCCTCTGGTAAAATATCGCGGTAAAGCGATGGTTTAAATGGCTCAAATAAAAGATGTAATACTTCTACAACCTTTTCAAAATTGGTTGAGTTTTCATATTCAGGATTTTTGTACATCCCCTCCTGAATAAATATTTTAAGTAACGAACTAAAGAAAATTTTCTCCTGCAACTCGTGCAAGCGAATCTCCAGCTCTCTCTTTAATAAATTTTTAGTGTGTCTGGTATTTTCAATCAGGATATCGTTCACACTCAAAAAGAGTGGCTTATCACCCTGGATAATACAGGTATTTGGCGAAATCGACACCTCACAGGCCGTAAAGGCATACAATGCATCAATGGTAACATCAGGCGAAATACCCGGTGCCAGGTGCACTACAATTTCTACATTGGCCGCCGTATTATCCTCAATCTTTTTAATCTTGATTTTGCCTTTATCATTGGCCGATAAAATGCTATCGATAACAGAACCCGTTGTGGTACTGAATGGAACTTCGGTAATCACCAGAGTCTTTTTATCCTTCTCCGTTATTTTCGCACGAACGCGGATTTTACCTCCACGCTGTCCTTCATTATAATTCGAGAAATCGGCCATCCCGCCCGTAAAGAAATCGGGCAATATATTTGGGCGCACCCCTTTTAGGGCTTCTATCGAGGCATCCAGTAATTCGATAAAATTGTGCGGCATTACCTTGGTAGCCAAACCCACGGCAATACCCTCAGCCCCTTGTGCCAATAACAAAGGGAATTTTACCGGTAAAGTGATGGGTTCGTTGTTACGCCCATCATAACTCAACTGCCATTCGGTAGTATCTGGGTTAAACACCACATCGTTGGCAAATTTTGATAAACGTGCCTCGATATAACGTGGTGCAGCAGCACTATCGCCAGTAACCGGATCGCCCCAGTTACCCTGCATATCAATCAATAAATCTTTTTGCCCAATCTGCACCATCGCATCGCCAATAGATGCATCACCATGCGGGTGATATTTCATGGTATTACCGATTACGTTGGCCGCCTTATTAAAACGCCCGTCATCCATCTCTTTCAAAGAGTGCATAATGCGTCGCTGAACGGGCTTTAAACCATCGTTAATGTGTGGAACTGCCCTGTCGAGAATTACATAAGAGGCATAATCGAGAAACCAGTTTTCGTATAAACCGTTGATTGGGGTTATGGTATGTTTGTGCTCTTCGTTTACGTTTTGATCTAATTCTTCACTCATTTATTTACAAAAATTGGCAGCCGTAAATATAATAAAAATGATTACACCGAGTGAAGAGAGGTTATTCACATTTTGAGATCTAAAAAGTCGTCATCTCGACTGAAACGAAGTGGAACGGAGAGATCTATCTAATAGATTTCTCGACTGCGTTGCACTCCGCTCGAAAGGACGATCGCTTGGTACCCATCTCTAGAAAATAATATTATCCTATCAGCTGGTGTCTCACCTGCCGAAATATAATTTGTTTTTATTGATTTGGAAAGCAGGTTCCGTAAGTTTTGTTAAGTGTTACTCCGGCTTTCCGTTACGATCTTTTTTTTCCTCCAGCTCGGCTCATGGCCACAAAAAAGGATCTCCCCTGCAATCCGGTTTAGAAAAATAGTTTTGTGCTGCTATTTAGAGTTGCGTGGTGCATACAACCAATCACCCTTTAGAAATTAGTAAAAAGTAAGAATAGCATAAAACTATTGAGCTTATATCATCTTAAATGTCTTATATGGTAAAAAAAAGGCAAGAAAAAGATCCTTCACTGCGTTCAGGATGACAAATCATTTTATCCTATCGGCTGGTGTCTCACCTGCCGAAATATAATTTGTTTTTATTGATTTGGAAAGCAGGTTCCGTAAGTTCTATTAAGTGTTAATTCCGGCTTTCCGATACGATCTTTTTTGACTTCCTGCCCCACTGCTCATGGCTGCAAAAAAGGATCTCCACTGCAATCCGGTTTAGAAAAATAGTTTTGTGCTGCTATTTAGAGTTGCGTGGTGCATACAACCAATCACCCTTTAGAAATTAGTAAAAAGTAAAAATAGCATATAAGCTCTTGAGCTTATATCACCTTAAATGTCTTATATGGTAAAAAAAGATCCTTCATTACGTTCAGGATGACAAATCATTTTATCCTATCGGCTGGTGTCTCACCTGCCGAAATATAATTTGTTTTTATTGATTTGGAAAGCAGGTTCCGTAAGTTTTATTAAGTGTTAATTCCGGCTTTCCGATACGATCTTTTTTGCCTCCAACTCGGCTCATGGCCGCAAAAAAGGATCTCCCCTGCAATCCGGTTTAGAAAAATAGTTTTGTGGTACTATTTAGGGTGACAAAGTGTATACAACCAATCACCCCTTAGAAATTAGTAAAAAGTAAGAATAGCATAAAACTATTGAGCTTATATCATCTTAAATGTCTTATATGGTAAAAAAGAGGCAAGAAAAAGATCCTTCACTGCGTTCAGGATGACAGATCATTTTATTCATCGGCTGGTGTCTCACCTGCCGAAATATAATTTGTTTTTATTGATTTGGAAAGCAGGTTCCGTAAGTTCTATTAAGTGTTAATTCCGGCTTTCCGATACGATCTTTTTTGACTTCCTGCCCCACTGCTCATGGCTGCAAAAAAGGATCTCCACTGCAATCCGGTTTAGAAAAATAGTTTTGTGCTGCTATTTAGAGTTGCGTGGTGCATACAACCAATCACCCTTTAGAAATTAGTAAAAAGTAAAAATAGCATATAAGCTCTTGAGCTTATATCACCTTAAATGTCTTATATGGTAAAAAAAGATCCTTCATTACGTTCAGGATGACAAATCATTTTATCCTATCGGCTGGTGTCTCACCTGCCGAAATATAATTTGTTTTTATTGATTTGGAAAGCAGGTTCCGTAAGTTTTGTTAAGTGTTACTCCGGCTTTCCGATACGATCTTTTTTGCCTCCAACTCGGCTCATGCCCGCAAAAAAGGATCTCCCCTGCAATCCGGTTTAGAAAAATAGTTTTGTGGTACTATTTAGGGTGACAAAGTGCATACAACCAATCACCCTTTAGAAATTAGTAAAAAGTAAGCATATAAACTATTGAGCTTATATTAACTTAAGTGCCTTACATGGTAAAAAGAGGCAAGAAAAATATACTTCACTGCTTTCAGGATGACAAATCATTTAGGTTATTCCACCCCCAGCAACACACCCGAAACATTCCAGGCGCTAGAACTGCCGCCTTCTGGTTTACCCATCGGGATGGTTACTTTTATAGTATGCGTACCGGCTTTTAAATCACCCAAACTTATCCACTCCGGATTGGTAACCGTACCCGGGCACCAATTAGAGCGGCTTAAATCCGACGAAGAAAGTCCACTTTCGAAATTGCCTGAAGCTGGATTCGATAAGCGGTATGATCCGCAATCCTGGCGCCATGGTGTAAAAGCAAATGCCACTTTTTCATCCAGCCAGATGGTATTTTTCCGTGGTACAAACTCATCGCCATTACCCCAGCCGCCATGGCCGGTGGTAATGTATCGCAGTTTCGTATCCTTTAAATCTTTTGTTAAAGTAAAAGAAACTTCCAAACCTTTTTCACTGCTAAACATGGTTGCATATTCCTGTCCGGCCATTTCCATTACATTGGTCGAATTGAATAAAGGCAAAATCACTTCCTTGGCTTCTTTTGGTCTTCCACCATTATGCAGTGTTATATTTAAAGAAACTTTATGCCCGCCTTTATCATAGTTACCAATAAAAACAGCTATCCAAACTTCTTTTCCATTTACCAAAGGAAACAATTCTGAAACATCCTGTCTGTAATAAACTTTATCCGCCCAATTTTTATCCTTCAATTTTAAAGTATTGTATTTACCAACACCAAAAGGAGTAAAAAAGCGCATCAATTCTATAACCGGATTATAATTTGCTGTGGCTACAACGCCCTGGTATTTCTTTCCGTTTCCATTATTATAAACAGGCAGGTCTTTAACAGAATTTTTAAGTGCATCCATTAAACTGATCTGCTTATCAGTCGGGATAATAAATACAGATCCTGTTCTATCGTAAGCATCGCCGTTCGATTGCTCGGTTAAATCGACAAAAACATTAGGATTGGACTGGTATTCGGGAAATTTAACTTTCCTTGCAATTACTGTTCCCCCCGCAAATCGGAATACAGAATCGTTCGATTGTGGTTTATCTATAAAATTAATCGTTTCTTTATCGAATACATTTATAGTCGTGAACCTGCTTTTCCAAAGCAAATCCTTATACGTTAATCCATCCGTTAGCTTAGCACTTATTTTTTGGAGATCAATCGGTTTCGAATTTTTAACTTCCTCGATTTTTACAGCAGTTATAAAGCTATTGCCGTTACGCACCTGCTCTAAAACCAAACCAAGGTTCTGGCCCAAACTGGTTGGCGCAGCTTTTATACCAACATCGGTTGTATACCATAAGTCTATTCGATTGGAGTTAACAACTGTAGTTGCCTTTTTGCAGTTATAACCCAAAATCATTTTGGTTTCGTTGCTCAACTCAAAAGTTTGCTTACCAATTGCAAGGCTATCAGCAGTTGCAATTTGTTTATCTATACCTAAATCGGCAACCTGAAACAAAATTTGCGCAGGTTTAGTAACAATACTCTGTTCGTAAGGATACTTTGCCTTATGATCGAGAATACCAGCATTACTGATTAAATTCTGGCTTGTTGAAGCCAATACCACAGTTGGATTACGGTCTTCTTTTGGCTTCCCATCAGTCGAACGGAAGTAAGTTATCTTATAAACAGCATTACTTTTGAGTACACCCTGGGCATTTACGCCAAAAGAAATAAAAAGGAAAAGTGTAAAGATATAGAGTTGCTTCATCATGGTTAAAAAACGAAATATAAGGATAAAGTCGGAGGTTCGGGAGGTCGAGAGTTGGAAGGAATAATTACATTCTAATAGAAAAATCGTCATTGCGAGGAGGAACGACGAAGCAATCTTACAACTATGGGTTATAGCGAGTGCATTAAGATTGCTTTGGCGGCTGAAAAAGCCTTCTCGCAATGACGACCTGCCGAGAAATACCTCCCCGCCTATCGCTCCAACCGATCTTCTACAAATGAAAAAGGCAGTAAACTCTTTACACTCGGTACTTTTAAAACCTCTCCGTTTAAGCAATAAAAAATCACTTCGATTGGTGCATTTTGCTTACGTTCAAACTCTGCCATCACCTGCAAACAGCCGCCACAAGAGGTAACAGGTTTTAAAATCTCAAAATGATCAGTCTGAGCAGTAATAGCCATGCTTTCAATCACTGCATTTGGGTATGTAGCGCCAATGGTAAAAAGAGCTACACGCTCCGCACAGAGTCCTGATGGATAAGCTAAATTTTCTTGATTGCTGCCCAGAACGGTTTCGCCCGAGGCCAGGCGGATTGCTGTACCTACCCTAAATCTGGAATAGGGGGAATAAGAAGTATTTAAAGCCTGTTCTGAAAATTCACAAAGGGTTCTATCCGCCAATGTTAATTCTGTAATACTTTCGTATTGTTCAAAAGATATATTTAGATTTAATGAATTCATTTGTAACTAATTAGTAAACCGCCAATATTAAATTTTTATAGCGGGCGAACAATTTAAGTTATTTTTTGTATTATTTAGTAAAACGTGCCTTAAAATTAATTTTAGCGGCATGCTTTTGGCATTTATCAAACACCAAACACGCTTAGCTTTGAATAAATACGTACGCAAAAGTCTTAAAATTTTATTGTGGGTAATTGCATCCCTCATCATTCTGGTGGTAGGTGTGGCGCTATCTTTAAATATTCCAGCTGTTCAAAATTTTGTTAAAGGCAAAGCCATAAATTACCTGAAAAACAAGACCAAAACAGAGGTAAGTTTAGAAAGCATTAAAATCGCATTGCCAAAAGATGTAGTTCTAAACAAATTTTACATCGAAGACCGTAAAGGTGATACTTTATTATATGCCGAAAAACTAGCTGTAGATATCAGTTTATTTAAGCTGTTAAAGAACACAGTCGAGATCAATAATATTGAACTAAAAAATGTACGCGCGAATGTGAAGCGCATCACTCCTGACACCACCTTTAACTTTTCTTTCCTGGTGGATGCTTTTGCAAGCGATCAGAAAAAACCAGAAGAGAAAGTAAAAAAAGATACCACTTCTACCCTAAAATTCTCTGTTGATAAAGTTTCTTTTGAAGATATTGGCATTAACTACCGTGATGATGTTGCAGGTAACGATGTGAAATTATATTTAGGCGCATTTAAAACAAAAATTAAAGATTTCGATCTGGCCAACCAGCATTATGTAATTAAAGAGTTAAGCCTAGTGAATACTTCGCTCCGTTATTTACAGCAAAAACCTCTTGTCAAATTGGTTCAGCATATTACCAACAGCGTAGATAGTGCAGAGAAAGAACAGGGTAAATTGCCATTAATCGAGGTACAGAACTTCGTTTTTAACAATGTAAAGGTAAACTACGACGACCAGATTTCGACAACCAAAGCCATTGCCACTGTAAACGACCTGGGCCTGGCAAACCTGAAAGTAGATTTAACCAATAGTAAATATTCAGTTGATGATGCACATTTAAACAAATCGAATATCCTTTTTGCATTTAAACCAGCGCCAAACAACGATTTAAAGAAAGTTAAAGATACTGTAACTCCCCAAAAATCTGCTTTAGGCCTCATTATCAAAAACATCAGTTTAGCTGATAACGATGTACAGTTTGATAATCTGGGTGCAAAACCTGCTCCAAAAGGCATGGACTTTAACCACCTGAAAATTAACCAGCTTAATCTGGGGGCTAGTGATGTAAGTTATAGCGCCGCAGGTATAAAAGCAAATGTTAAAAACGGATCACTAAAAGAGAAAAGCGGCTTTGTTCTGGATGAATTACGTGGCGACGCGATGTATAATGATAAACAGATCAAGCTGAGCAATTTCATCCTGAAAACACCAAATACTTCAATTGAGAATGCAACTGAGTTAAATTTCACCTCGATGGAGGATTTAACCAAACACCCTGAACGCGTAAAACTGAATATTGCCCTTAAAAACACCACCATTGGTTTAAAAGATGTCGGATACTTTAGTAATGCCGTACCGGCCAATTACCGTAACGAAAAAATAAAAATCAATGCCGATGTTAACGGCTATTTAAACAACCTGAATATCACAAAACTGCAGATCAGCGGCTTAAAAAATACCCAGATTGATATCAGTGGAAAAGCAAAAGGTTTGCCTGATATGAAAAAAACCTTTCTCGATTTAAACATTAAAAAACTTCATGTTACCAAAGGTGATATTTTGGTAGCTATACCTAAAAAATCTCTTCCTCCTTCAATTGAACTGCCTAATGTAATCGACGCGAAAGGTAATTTTAAAGGCTCAATGACTGATTTCAATACCAACCTGAACATCAACACCGATATGGGTGGTGCAGTGATAGTTGCAGGCATGAATGGCCCTAAAGGAAAAGAAAGTTACAAGGCAGATATCAGTTTAAACAACTTCAACGTAGGCAGGCTGTTAAAAATGCAGCCAAAACTGGGTCGTGTTTCGGTTAAGGCCAATGTTGCGGGTACAGGCCTTGATCCTAAAAAAATCAATGCGAAGTTTAATGCTAAGGTGTTAAGTGCTTATTATAATAAATATAACTACCGCAATTTAACCCTTGCCGGCAATTATAGCAACCAGAACATCAGCATTAAAAGTAGCATGCCCGATAGCAACGCCAACTTTAATTTAGATGCCAAAGTAAATATGGCAGGCAAATATCCTGCGGTAAAAGCTGATCTGAATTTAAAACAGGTAAACCTTCAGGCTTTAAACTTCAGTCCAACAGTTTTAAGTGCTGCAGGAGTGGTTAAAGTAGATCTGGCCACTGCCGATGCTGATTATTTGAACGGATCGGTTGATGTTACGGGTTTACAACTCGTAAAAGATAAACAAAGAATTAATGTTGATACGATTTCGATCCGTGCAAAATCTACCGCAACAGAAAACGAACTTACACTCAAATCTGAAATACTCTCAGCAAAAATTGACGGAAAATACCAACTGACCAAAGTGGGTAGTGCAATAATTAACGAAATCAATAAATATTATGCTTTTGGAACCGTTACAAAGGTTCCGGATCAGCGTTTGCGATTTTTTGTTCAGGTTTATGATTCTAAACTATTAAAGAATTTTGTGCCTGAATTAACGGTATTTAAACAATCCCAGTTTTACGGATTGATCGATACGCAAAAAGATAGCTTACAGATTAAAGGAAATTTCCCTCAGGTGGTATATGGCGATTTCAAAGTAGATACCACTGTTTTAAACATCAATAATGAGAATAATAAACTAGCCTATAGTTTAACGGTTAAAAGCCTTCAAAGCCCGTCTGTCGCACTATTTAATACGGAAGTAAGCGGTGAGGCTTTAAATAATAATTTAGGCGTTAATATTTTCCTTCGCGACAGGCAACTTAAAGACAAATATGTAATCGGCGGTACTTTCCAATCGATTAATAAGGATTTTAAATTCGCTTTAGATCCTCAAAAATTATTGCTTGATTATCAAAAATGGGTGGTTTCGCAAGATAATTACATTCAATTTGGCGCATCGGGCATATTGGTTAACCAGTTCCAGATCAGTAATAGCGGTCAGTCACTTTCCATTAATAGCAATCCGACGACGCCAAACGCTCCACTGTCAGTTGAATTTAAAGATTTCCAATTGGAAACCCTAACCAAATTTGCAGAAACCGATACCACTTTGGTTGGTGGCCGTTTAAACGGAACCGCAAATGTTAAAGATTTGGCCAGCACGCCAAAATTTGAAGCGAATTTAACCATCGATCAGTTGCGCTATCAGAAAGATCAGTTGGGTACTTTACGTTTAGCGGTAAACAACGACACCAAAAATGCCTTCGAAGTAAATATGGCCTTAACTGGCGTACATGAACTGAGGGTAAATGGATTTTATTATACTGCACCTCAAAGCGCCTTAGATCTGACCGTGAACATCGATAAAATCGAAATGAAAAATATTGAAAGTTTATCTGCAGGTCAGCTTAAAAATGGTACAGGTACCTTAACCGGCGCCCTTACTGTTAAAGGAGCCTTAACTGCACCGAAAATATTAGGCGATTTAACTTTCAATAATGCTGGGATCAGAGTGGCTTATGTAAACTCCTATTTCCGTTTGCCGAATGAGAAAATATCGTTTACCAATGAAGGCATCAGTTTTAACAACTTTACACTAATCGATTCTCTAAATCAAAAAGCAACCATCAACGGAAAAGTTTATACTACCGATTTTAAAAATTATCGATTCGGTTTAGATATCCGGATGAACAATTTCAGGGCAATCAATTCTACCGCAGCCGATAATGATATGATTTATGGGACAGTATTTTTAACAAGCAATATCAAAGTGCGTGGCGATTTGAATCAGCCGGATGTAAACATGAATATTAACGTGAATAAGGGTACAAAATTCTTCTTCGCTTTGCCGTCAAGTGATCCATCGATTATTGATCAAGAAGGCATAGTACAATTTATTGATGCCGATGCACCGCCGTTTAACGGGCAAAAAGCACTTAAAGTCGATAGCATCAGTAAATCTCCTGTTAAGGGATTAAACCTGGTGGCAACAGTTAAAGTAGATCCAGAAGCAGAATTGAATGTTGTTGTAGATCCATCTACCGGTGATAATTTAAAAGTTAGGGGTGATGCAGACTTAAATGTAACGATGGATCCAAGCGGTAAAATCAGCATGACTGGTCGTTATGAAATAGTTGATGGTTCATACAATTTAACGCTGGCTGTTGTAAAAAAAGAATTTAAGCTGGTTAAAGGCAGTACCATTGTCTGGACAGGCGAACCCACTTCTGCAACGGCAAACATTACTGCATTATACGAAGTTAATGCTGCCCCTATCGACCTGTTAAATCAACCAGATTTATACGAAGCAAGAACAAAATTGCCTTTCCAGGTTTATTTGATGATAAAAGGCGAATTATTAAAGCCAACCATTTCATTTAAGCTCGATCTGCCAGAAAATGAACGCGGTGCTTTAAATGGTCAGGTTTATACCAAATTAATTAATGTAAACCGCGATGAAAGCGAATTGAACAAACAGGTTCTTGCTTTACTTGCCTTAAACAGGTTTATTGCAAATAATCCTTTTCAAAGTCTGGCAGGCGGCGGAGGTGGTGTTTCTACCCTTGCACGTTCGAGCGTAAGCAGACTATTAACCGAACAATTGAATAATTTAACTTCCGATTTAATTCAGGGTGTTGATCTTAACTTCGGTGTAAATTCATCTGAAGATTATTCAACCGGTTCGATGCAACAAAAAACAGATCTGGAAGTTGGCCTATCTAAAAAACTGTTAAACGATAGATTAACCGTTAGCGTAGGAAGTTCTTTTGCTTTAGAAGGTCCACAGGCACCAGGGGAAAAATCGACCAATATTGCAGGAAATGTAAATGTTGAATATGCACTCTCTGCCGACGGCAGATACCGTTTAAGGGCTTACCGCAGAAATCAGAACGACATGATTGTACAGGGCCAAATTGTTGAAACAGGCCTGGGCTTTACCCTGGTAGTAGATTACAATAAGTTTAGAGAGATTTTTCAAAAGAAAAGAATAAGAAGAATAAGAAACATTGAACAGAAAGCACAAGATGAGAAAACTAACTAGACCGCTTTTATTTTTATTGGCCTGTTTAGTTTGGGCGGCTTGCAGCAGTACCAAATCCTTAAAACCAGGACAAATTTTGTATACGGGTGCTAAAGTAAAAATCAATCCAGACTCATTTGGGAAAATTGACAATGAAAAACAGGTTAAAACTGACCTGGAAGCCAAAACAAGACCACGCCCCAACAAATCGATCTTGGGTATAAAATTTAAACTTGGCATTTACAACCTTGCCGGCGAACCCAAAAAGCCAAAAGGTTTTAGAAACTGGTTACGCAAACAGGGGGAAGCTCCTGTGTTATTAAGCGAGGTAAAGCTAAAATACAACAATGATGTATTATCCAGTTATCTTATTAGTGAAGGATATCTACAGGCAACCGTTACCGGCGATACCGTTGTAAAAGGGAAAAAAGGTAAGGCCATTTATACTGCAGTTACGGGGCAACGATATAAAATCAACAAGATTAATTTCCCTCCTGATACCGGGGCACTCACAAAAATCATCAATGCCAACAAAGAGAAAACCTTGCTAAAAGTTGGCGATTATTACGATATCGATACTTACAAAAATGAACGGATCAGGATTGATAACGACTTAAAGGAAAGTGGTTATTTCTATTTCAGCCCCGATTATTTAATTATGCAGGTAGATAGTACCATAGGTAAAAACCTGGTTAATGTTTCGGTTAAAGTAAAAGACATTGCTCCTGATGCCGGATTAAAACCTTATACCATTAAAAATATTAATATCTACCCTAATTATTCGTTAAGGAGAGATAGTACATTAAGAAAACTGAAACCGCTTCAGTATAACGATTTCAATATATACGATGACCGGAATACCTTTAAACCAAGACTTTTTGACCGTTTAGTATTCTTTCAAAAAAATGAACTTTATAACCGTAAAGACCATAACCAATCATTAAACCGAATGGTAAATGTAGGTGCCTTTCAGGATGTAAGGGCCGAATTTTTACCTGTCGATAGTTTCAAAAACAATCAGCTAGATTTGAATATCTATTTGACCCCTTTAAAGAAAAATTCACTTACCTTTTCGGTTGTAGGAACCAGTAAATCGAACAATTTCGTTGGTTCGGAGGTAAAAGTAACACAAACCACCAGAAACTTGTTTAGAAATGCAGAACAATTGGATTTGAGTGTTAGTGGTGGTTTTGAAACCCAAACCAAAGGAACTTCTTTAGGCAAAAACTCCTTATCGTTAACTGCTGAAGGAAAACTTACCTTCCCCAGGTTTATTGTTCCTTTTTACAAACCGAATAGCACCAACGTTTTCATCCCGAAAACGATTACCTCGCTTTCTTATCAAATGCTTAACCGTGGTTCTGAATACACCTTACATGCGTTTAAAGGGCAATATGGCTACAACTTTAAAGAAAATCTGTATAAAGAGCATAATTTCAATCCCATATCAATCAGTTATGTTTCTACAAGTTTTCCTGATACAACCGTGGAAAAAAATATATACATACAGAACCCACTCTTAAGAACCACGTTAGAAAGTCAGTTTATTATTGGCAGTAACTATAATTTCACCTATACTAACCAAATGGAAGATAGCCGAAGAAATAACACCTATTTCTTTGGTGGTTTAGAAACCGGAGGTAATGTTTGGGGCCTGTTTACACCAAAGGATGAAAACGGCCAGCGATCTATCTTTAACAAACCGTTAACACAGTTTATCAGGGCAGAAGCTGATTTAAGAGACTATTATAAAATAAATAGAAACTTAATCTGGGCAAACCGGTTAAATTTAGGTTATGGTTATGCCTATGGAAATTCTACCTCATTGCCGTTTGTTAGGCAGTTTTTTGCCGGTGGCAGTAATGACATCAGGGCTTTTCCGGCCAGAACTTTAGGCCCTGGTACTTATAAAGTTCCAGATAATGCAATTTTTGCCGATCAGGGTGGTGATATTAAGTTGATGCTTAACTCAGAGCTGCGATTTAAAATAGTGAGTGTACTTTATGGTGCCTTGTTTGTAGATGCGGGAAATGTCTGGTTGAGGAAAGAAGATCTTGGAGAACCTGGCAAACCGGAAACGGCAAGACTTGGATCTGGCTTCAAGCTGAAAAACACTTTTAACGAGCTGGCCGTGGGTACTGGTGCAGGTTTACGTGTAGATGTCAGCATTTTTGTGATCCGCTTAGATGTAGCCTTCCCGATTCGTAAGCCGTATTTACCTGAAGGACAAAGATGGGTATTAGATGATATTGCCTTTGGAAACAAAGATTGGCGAAAACAGAATATAATTTATAACATTGGGATAGGATATCCGTTTTAATTCTTCAATGAAAGTATTCCATAAGATCAAAAATTTCTTTATTGCGCTTTACCATCTATTTATTGCAGCAGGAAAAGGCTTTGTAGAAGACAGGGTAACTAAATTAAGTGCTTCGCTTGCCTATTACACTATTTTTTCCCTTACACCGCTGATCATTATCCTCCTCTCTGCAGCCACCTTATTTTTGGGCGATAAAAAAAATGAAGAAACGCGGGGAAAATTTTTCGGACAGGTTACCGAATTGGTGGGGAAAGATGCGGCAGGCCAGATTCAGGGTTTTGTAGAACACGCCAATAAAACCGGGCAATCAACCTTTAGTTTAATTGTAGGTATTGTGGTACTGATTATTGGTTCGACAGCTATATTTATCGAAATACAGGATAGCATCAATATGATCTGGAAAGTAAAGGCCGTACCCAAAAAGGGTTGGATAAAAATGCTTACCAACAGATTATTATCATTTTCATTAATCGTTTCGATGGGCTTTTTATTGCTGGTATCCCTGGTGGTAAATAGCGTAGTAGTGGGTTTGGGTTCTAAATTAGCCAGTCTGCTTTCGCGGAGCAATATTAATGAAGTTATTCCGGTTGCAAATGACACCATGGCGCTGATTATTTATATTCTGAACAACGTAATCACACTGGCGGCAGTTACCGCCGTATTTGCTGTTATATTTAAAGTATTACCCGATGTGATCATTCGCTGGAAATCAGCCATAATTGGCGCATTATTTACGGCAGTTCTCTTTAGTTTAGGTAAATACCTGATCGGGATTTATATCGAAAAAGGTAATCCAGGTTCTGCTTTTGGAGCCGCGAGTTCCATCATTGTTATTTTATTATGGATTTATTACACATCTATCATTTTATATTTCGGGGCAGAATTTACCCAGGCTTATGCCGAAAAATATGATAATGGCATCTCCCCTAGTAAATATGCGGTATTTACAAAAATCACCATAATAGAGAAAAAGGTAGATGTATTGCCACCGCAACACCCGGAAGATACGGTAAATGCCCCTAAAGAATAATTACCATTTGAGATCATAGCCGTCATCCTGAACTTGTTTCAGGATCTTTTCAAAAAACAGCCATTGCTACCAGATGCTGTTTTTTTTTAAAAGCTAAATAACTGAACAACAAGTCAATACAAATATCCTTTTCGACCGAAGTAGAGAAATCTTTGAATTATCCCATAAAATATGGCTCGAAAATCTCTCCACTCCGCGTTGCTTCAGTTGAGATGATGACGTTTCTATTTTCTATTTAAACCTACTTTTAAAATTGGATTAGAAAACCCTACCAACGTGCATTTTGTTTTAAATTTTAATAATGTGTATATTTATATAATGACTACAATGACCATACAAGTTCCTGATGCCCTTGAGAAAGAGCATGATGAGACAACGCGCCTTATTGCAGCCAAACTATATGAAGCAGGTAAGCTTACCTTAAGACAAGCCGCTGAAATGTGCCAGATGAAAAAATGGGATTTTGCTGAAATCCTAATCAAGTACAATGTCTATTATCTAGACGAGAGTGCGACTGAAGATCTTGAAACATTCAGAAATGCTCTCAAAGGATAAAATTGTCATTACCGATGCTAGCTGTTTCATTATGCTGGACAAAATAGATAGTATAAATTTACTCCACTCCCTTTACAAGCAGGTAATAACAACTCCCGAGATAGCTGCTGAATTTGGCAAAAGACTACCTGATTGGGTTGATGTAAAAGCGGTATTAAATCGTGACTTGTTATATGACTATGCTGAAACTGTAGATATTGGAGAAGCGAGTGCAATGGCTCTTGCAACAGAAATCCGTGCAGATTTACTTATTATAGATGATGCGAAAGCCAGGAGATTTGCTAAAAAGCTTGAGCTCAATATTACAGGTACAATTGGTGTGATACTTAGCGCAAAACTTAATGGCATTATTCCCGCTGTTAAACCTTACATCATTAAAATACAGGAAACTAATTTCAGGATTTCTGACTGGTTGACTTCACAAATTCTTAAAGACGCCGGAGAATAGTCCTATTGCAATTTCAAGTGAATGGTCTCGAAGTATCGTCATTTCGACCGCAGTGGAGAACCCGAAGGCTCTGCGAAGCAAAATCTTTTAAATTAGATCAATACCTCAGTACAAAGATCTCTCCATTTCGTTGCACTACATCCATAGCTATCGGATCGAGATAACGATTTTTCTATGGAGCCTGTAACGAAGTCAAGCTTTAAAAGCTTGACTTCCTTTTTAGGTAATGTAAACATGGTTCGTGAAGACACCAATGCTATTAACTTAAGCTATTTATATGTTTGGTGAGCTCTGTTTTTCCTCTTTTTAAATGTTACCCTAATAAAGCTTCTGTCTGGTTTTATGGGTATTTTAGAAGATGCTATTAGTTTAATAAGAGATTGAATGATATGCTCTGGGTTTAGCGTATTTAGTATTTGGATAATTACTTTTCTAACAAACCTGAAAGCATTTTGCCAATTGTATTTATATTTTAGTTTTCTTTTTTTGTTCTTGTCGATCTCCTGCTGTGCCTGGATGCCTAATAAAGCTACCAGATTCATCATAAATATATGTGCTTCAAACTCCTGGAATATTCCATCAGGTTTTCGACAACCAAACTGCTCTAGTTTCATCTTTGGTTTTAGTTTTTTAAAGCCTTCTTCTACAGGCCATCTTAGGCCATAAAGCACTTTCATATTCTCTGTGCAGATATCATTCATATCAAATAAGGAAGAAACAAGTATTTCTATCTCTCCAGTTTTCAATTGGATTTTTGTAACCCTAACAACGATTTTTTCAGTATTTAACCCATGTTTTAAACAGGATTTTCTTTCATTTGGGCTTGGATCCCACTCTGTTATAAAATCGTTTTCAGTCTGTTGGGTTATCCGTTTTGCAAAACAGGACTGAGCGGTGCTTATGCGAATGCAGAAATTCTGTTTTACTGCGTAAAGGCTTTTGCAGATATGAAAATATCCAAACCCCCGGTCTAAAATAACTATGGATTTACGGCCTGGGAGTTCTTCAATGCATGCATCAAAAAGTGTTTTTTCTGTTTTCTCCATCTTTGATATCCTTTTAGAAAGAATTGCCCCACTAAAAACATCATAAAACATAAAAATCTGTGCTAAACAACTTTTTACACTACCACCTTTTTCTGAATAGATTCCAAAAAAGTCTTTTATCTGCCTGGAAGGTGGTAACCCAACAGTAGAGCCATCACCGGCAATCAATTGATATCCCCTCCAAAGTTGTGAAGGGTTCTGTTTGTGGTAATCTGCCAGTATTTTGTTCAGATCCTTAAAAAAGGAGATGGATATTTTATATCGAGCCTTAGAAAAAGCTGCACCTGTTACCGCTTTTGAGGATAAACTAGGCAAAATTGTAGAAAGATTATACTCTACAGATTCTTTAAAAAGATTTAATACGATAGATACAACAACAGGGAAGCTTAAACTCCGCTTACGGGTAAAAAAGATTGGTTCTTTAAGGTATTGGGAAAAACTGTTTTTATCCTGAATGAAATCAAATGTTTTTTTTAGGAGCCACTTTATGTTGCTCCAATTTTTGATTCGAAGAAATTATACTCATTTACTTTACTTGTTTAATAGTTAAATATCAACATAATAATTTGATTTTCAAATATTTAAAACACTAAGTTAATAACATTGGTGAAGACACAAACCAGGGATATTTCTAAGCTACCTCTTCAGTAATCACTTTAGGTTCTTCAGTTACTTCATCCTTCTCTACCCTTAGGTTACGGATAATGTGTTGTTGCCTGTCAGGTGTATTTTTACCCATGTAATATTCAAGCAAACTTTTAATCGTTTGATCTTTCAAAATAACAGGGTCTAACCTGATATCTTTCCCGATAAACAAACCAAATTCATCTGGTGAAATCTCTCCCAAACCTTTAAATCGCGTAATTTCGGGTTTATTGCCGAGTTTTTCGATGGCGTTTCTACGTTCTTCGTCACTATAGCAATAAATGGTTTCCTTTTTATTCCTCACCCTGAAAAGTGGCGTTTGTAGAATATAAACATGCCCAGCTTTTACCAGATCAGGGAAAAACTGAAGAAAGAAAGTCATCATTAACAAACGGATGTGCATACCATCTACATCGGCATCAGTCGCAATTACGATATTGTTATAATGTAATCCTTCTAAACCATCTTCGATATTTAAAGCATGCTGCAGCAGGTTAAATTCTTCATTTTCGTAAACTACTTTTTTGGTAAGTTCATAACAGTTAAGCGGCTTACCCTTTAAGCTAAATACAGCCTGGCAATCAACATCACGCGATTTTGTGATTGAACCAGATGCCGAATCTCCCTCAGTAATAAACAAGGTAGTTTCATATCGCTTCTCGTGCGTAGTATTAAAATGCACCTTGCAATCACGCAGTTTTTTATTGTGTAAGGATGCTTTTTTTGCCCTGTCGTTTGCCAGTTTCTTGATACCTGCAATATCTTTACGTTCCCGCTCCGACTGCATAATTCTTTTCAGCAAGGCATCGGCAACGTCGGGGTTTTTATGCAAATAATCATCAAGCTCTTTTTTAACAAAATCGTTAATAAAAGTAGCTACTGATGGACCTTCTGGCCCCATATTCTGCGAACCCAGTTTTGTTTTGGTCTGAGATTCGAAAACCGGCTCCTGTACACGTACAGAAATTGCCGCAATAATCGATGAACGAACATCCGCCGCATCAAACTCTTTTTTAAAAAACTCCCGAACGGTTTTCACCACCGCAGCTCTAAATGCCGCTTGGTGGGTTCCACCCTGCGTAGTGTGTTGTCCGTTTACAAATGAGTGGTAATCTTCGCCATATTGTTGACCGTGGGTCATGGCAATTTCGATATCCGGTCCAATCATGTGGATAATCGGATAACGAATTTCTTCTGGCTTATTAAATTTAGAGAGCAGGTCATACAGGCCTCTCTCTGAAAAATATTTATGGTTATTGAAATTTATAGTTAAACCGGTATTTAAGAACACGTAGTTCCAAACCATGCTCTCTACAAAATCAGGAATGTAATGGTAGTTTCTGAAAATGGTTTCATCCGGATAAAAAGTAATGGCCGTACCATTACGCTGAGTTGTATCAATAACAGGTTGTTCAGTTACAATTTCTCCTTTAGAAAATTCTACCTTTTTCGTTTTCCCATCACGATAAGATTGTACGGTAAAACTGGTAGAAAGTGCATTAACGGCTTTGGTACCTACACCATTTAAACCTACTGATTTTTGGAAGGCATTACTGTCGTATTTACCGCCGGTATTAATTTTGCTTACACAATCGATTACCTTACCCAATGGAATACCACGGCCGTAATCGCGCACATTTACCTTTTGCTCAGAAAGGGTAATTTCGATGGTTTTTCCGGTGCCCATTACAAACTCATCGATAGAATTATCTACAATTTCTTTAAGCAAAACATAAATACCGTCATCCTGGGCAGAACCATCGCCAAGTTTACCAATGTACATCCCCGGACGAAGCCTGATATGCTCTTTCCAGTCTAGTGATCGAATACTGTCGTCGTTATAAATTACTTCTGCCATATACTGTATTTAACTGCTCTTCAATGAAAAACCCTGCATTTTTGGTTTGCAAAGCGATGAAGAATTTGTAGAAATAATCCTGATGATTGAAATAAAAATATTTTCAAATAAGTTTCTTCAGAATTATTATACAATAATAGATTTATTCTGTGATGCTCGCAAAAGAAAATTTCAACAAAAAGATGGAAGAGGTATTAAGTAAGATGGTCGATGGCCAAACAGCAGACAGTACGATTGTTGACCGTTCATGGTTTGAAAAGCAATTATCAATAAACCATTAGGCTATCAACCATGAACCAAAAGGCCATGAGCCATAAACCCGCCTAACCTCTTCCATCCTCCAAACATTCAATTTTCCCTATCTTCATCCGATTATACCATTTTTTTAGAATGTATCAGCATGGCCAGTTCGGCAGCCACAATTTTCATCCTTCGAAAGAGAACAGCACATCTTGATAAAAAATCCATCTATCCTGTTCCTTTATATCCTATATTGCCTATTATTTTTATTGCAGCTTATACTTTCGTGGCCTTTAGCATTTATGCCGACGATCCGAATGCAGCACTTAATGGTTTATATATTTTTGTTAGCTTTCTGGTAGTTTATTTTGTGAGCAGATGGTTTAACAAGAAATAATTGTCCGCGAATCGTCATTCCCAACTTGATTGGGAACCACGGAGTGCTCATGAATGCCTTTGAAACAATGGAAAATCATGAATAATCCTAATGCTATAAGCTTTAAGATTCCCGCCTGCGCGGGAATGACGTCTAATCTTTGAATTTGCCAAAGCAGACCGAAGTACATTAAACCTGATTAGAATGAACATCACGATATAAAATCTAAATACAATGGAAAGCAAGACTGATCTAACCGATTAACACAGAAACCTGCTTTCAAAAAATAAAAATTTAATTATAAAAATTTTAATGAACAAAACACTCTCCTTAAAACAAGAAATTGCTTACGCCGCCGGTATGATTGGTTGGAGCACGATGACAAATATTATCATCGTAATGCTTCCCTTTTTCTATCTGCCCCCAAGCAACGCTGGCTTACCACCTTTGGTACCACAATTGGTTTTATTGGGTGCATTTAATATCCTTTCCATTATTGCTGCTTCAGGAAGATTGGTCGATGCCCTTTACGATCCTTTTATTGCCTCAAAAAGTGATGCCAGCACCAATAAAAATGGTCGCAGGATGCCTTTTATGAAATGGGCGATTATTCCGTCAATGATATTTTGCGCACTGGTATTCTACCCGCTCCAGAAAACAGAAAGCCTGCACAATGCCTGGTGGTTAACCATAACGCTCTGTTTGTTTTTTGTATCGGTTACCACTTATATAATCCCTTATAATGCCCTGCTGGCTGAAGTAACCAACACACCAAGACAAAAAGTTAAATTATCGAGTTATCAGCAGGTCGGTTTTGTAATCGGCATCATTTTATCGGCCTGCACCAACAACTTTGCCGATCTGGTTGAGGCTCATTTTCATGTAGCCAACCGCAGCGAGGCTATCCAGATCGCGATATGGGGTTTGTGTATTTTATCGGGACTGGTGATGTTATTGCCTATTTTTTTTATTAACGAAAAAGAATTCACGGTTGCAAAACCCACCCATGTGCCTTTATGGCCAGCTATTAAGAGTACCTTTAAAAACAGCAATTTTAAATACTACCTGATATCTGATTTCGCTTTTTATACGGCATTGAGCATTATTTCTAGTGGTTTATTATTTTTCTGTACCGTTTTATTAGGGCTGCCAGAATCAGAAGGTGGAAAATTTATGGGTGCCATGGTTTTGGCTTCTCTGCTATTTTACCCGCTGGTTAATTTTGGTTCTGCTAAAATTGGCAAAAAACCTTTTGTATTGCTTGCATTTGGCGTGTTGTGTTTAATCTTTGTAACCATTTTCTTTTTAGGCAAATTACCATTTGGTCCACATACACAGATTTACATCCTGGTACTATCGGCATCGTTTCCATTAGCGGCACTTGGCATTTTACCGACGGCTATTTTGGCCGACATTGCCCAAAGAGATACCTTAGAAACCGGAGAAAACCATGAGGGGATGTTCTTCGCAGTGAAATACCTTTTTGTAAAACTCGGTCAAACCTTAGGCATTGCCATTTTTGCCATGCTCACCATTTACGGCAAAGACCCTGGAAACGATTTCGGATTACGGTTAAATGGAATTGTAGGTTTCGGACTCTGTTTAATTGCGTTATTGTTTTTTAGCAGGTTTAAAGAGGAGAAATAATTTGGCATTGAGCGTTTTGAGTGGGAATCGGAACCATCTAATAACTTAAGTTTCTTAATAAAAATGGTTGCTCTAATTTCCAGTTTTTTTTTTATGGAAAGCAATTTCTGTGCTGCTTCGGTTCCTGTAGCCCCGCCCTTTGCTTAATCCCGATAAAAGAAACGTGTAAATTAAACCATTCTTATCGGGATAACGCTGGCGGTCGGGTTTATTTTACAACTGATAGTGGCAGTTTCATCCGCCTAAATCCATATCAACTCGAGATGCTACAATTGCTTTCCAAAAAACAAGAAGATAACTTAAAGTGCCATCATCCCAACTAAAGTGCAATGAAATGCAGGGATTTGTTGTTTTTGACCACACCGAGAAACTCTAAGGACATCCAAGCTTTGTATGTTCATAAGCTTAAAATACATGGGCAGAGCAATGTTGATGCTCATCGCTCCGCCCATGTATCTCATTTATAACCTAAATCCTAATACCCCGAACTTTGTTTTAAGGTACCGTTACTTCTATCAATCTGATCCTGAGGTAAAGGAAAATAATCATCCCTGGCTTCGATGGTGATACCTTTTAAGTAGTTAAAGTATCCCCCTTCAAAAGCAAAATAACTCTCGAGGGTTTGTTTGGCTATTCCCCAACGTACCAAATCAAAGAAACGGTGACCTTCTAATGCCAATTCCAATCTGCGTTCGAAACGTACCGCATTTCTGGCATAGGTATCATTTGGGAACGACACATACTCACTAACCTTATAAGCCGCAGCTGGCACCCCGTTTATATCTCTGGGCGTTATTTTGGCTGCCCTGGCCCTCACTATGTTTACCAAAGTTAAGGCCCTGGCTAAATCGCCTTTTTCTACCGCACATTCTGCCGCCATCAGATAAACATCGCCTAAACGGATCAGATTCACATTTAATCCGGTTACATTGGTGGTACCTGGTGCAGTTCCACTCGAAATCTGGGCAACATCAATGGTGTTCTTAACCGCGAGAAAAGGGCCGCCGTTGCTGGCATCGCGAATCCAGGTATCACCAGGCATTAAACCCCAATCGCGATATGGAACACCACGTCTACCTATTGTCGATTCAATTCGTGGATCTAAAGGTAAAGTCTTATCTACTGCATAATTTGTTTTATCTGTTCCGGTTAATCCATAATCAGATTTATATGGATTGGTACGATAGCTGCCATCCAATAGCGGTAAACCAAGGGCATTTACCTTAAAGGAGTTGGCCAAATCTATAGTTGGCTGGAAGAAACCGCAACAGTTAATCGGGGCATTACCGTACGGGAAGTTAAGCATATCGCCTACATTACCATTATCACCGCCTGTTCCGTCAGTTCCAACTGAATGTTGAACAGACATAATGGTTTCTGGTCCGTCTTCTTTGGTAATGTCGAAATTATCGGTATAAGGCATATCAACCAAGCTTGGTTTTGCCAAAATTACAGCATTCAACAAATCGTAGGCTTCAGGATATTTTTTTTGATATAAAAATACCTTTCCAAGATAAGCCTGAGCAGCATATTTATCTACCCTGCCTTTTTGATTTTTTGATTTGGTTGTGCTTAAATTGGCAACAGCAAACTGAAGATCATCTACAATATTTGGATAAATATCTTTATCATTCGGAACAAAAGCACCACTATTGGCCTCGGTAACATAAGGTACCATTTTAAATATACGAACCAAAAAGAAATAGTAATGTCCACGTAACAACCTGGCTTCGCCCTGAATTTCTTTTGCACGGGCATCATCAAATTTAATCGATCCCGAACCTGCCTGTAAGCTAGCAAGGACTTTAAGCGTACGGTTACAGCGTTGAATTCCTTCAAAACATCTAGTCCAAATATTCGATAAATTATCATTGGTACTGGTTGGCGAATGCTGTTCAATGGCATTCATGGGCGGCTGATCTCCTGTGCTACTCCCTTTATGGGCATTATCAGATGCAACCTCGCCAAATAACCATTGGCTTGGTGCTGCGCCATAATTACCCCATGTTCCGTCTAAATTACCATTAAGCATACCATAGGCCCCTATTAAAAGTCCTTCAACCCCCTCTTGGCTCATTAACTGTTCCTCGGTGAGTTCGCCCTGCGGTTGCAATGCTAAAAATTCCTTCTTGCAGGAAAAAGTACTGCAAATTAATAAGGAAAGAAGAATATATTTTATATGTTTCATTTTGATAATTTTAATTAAAAACCAACATTAATACCGATTAAAAACTGACGTGGTGAAGGGTAAACACCCTGATCTACTCCTGGAGCAGAGAAGCCATCTACAATTTGACTTATTTCCGGATCCAATCCTGTGTATTTAGTGATGGTAAATACATTGGTTGCACTAACATACACCCTAATCTTACTGATACCAGAATTTGGTCCAAAAGCTTTAGCTGTTGGGATGGAATAGCCAATTTGCAAATTTTTCAACCTAAGAAAACTTCCGTCTTGAATGTAATAACTTGAAGAAGCAAACTCCAGATCTGAAGCCCCGGCATAAGCAGAAGGAATCAGACTTGATGTATTGGTTGGACTCCAGGCATCCAGTAATCTAACACTTTTTGCTCCATCAAAGGAAGGGAAATCTGTAAAATAGCGCGTAGCTTCAAATATATCATTTCCTTGTACACCATATAAGAAAGCTGAAATATCAAAATTCTTGTAAGATGCGTTCAAATTTATCCCATAGGTGAAATCCGGATGTGGACTTCCGATAATTGTCCGATCTTTTGGATCAATAATACCATCACCATTAATATCCTGATAACGTAATCCACCAACCCTGGCGCCCGAATAAGAAGGGTTATTCTGAATATCGGCAGTACTCTGATAAATTCCTGCAGTTTGATATCCATAAAATGAACCCAGCGGCGCACCTTCTTGTAAAATACTGGTTTGCAGGCTCCTATAATTGCCATAAACCTGGTTAAAAATACCTGGTGCCAACCTTACAATTTTATTGTTATTTTTTGAAAAATTTGCACCAATATCAAATTTAAAAGGGCTATCATCGCTTCTTCCATAGTGATAAGCGACGTTAAATTCGATCCCTTTATTACTCATATCGCCAATATTTACAAAAGGCGAACTTCCCATTCCTACAATGCTTGCTGGTAGAGGTACAGGGTAAAGCATATCAGTCGTTTTCTTGTTATACCAATCTACTGATCCGTCAACAGCTCCACCTAATAAAGTAAAATCAAGGCCAATATTTAGGGAGTTTACAGCTTCCCATTTTATATCAGGGTTTTGATAGGCATTTTGTCGCACACCAGTTGTAAGACCATTACCGCCACCAAGGGCATAAGCTGAATTAACAATAGAACTTTGAAATCTGTTGATATATTGATACCCCGGTATCCGTTGGTTTCCGGTTTGTCCGTATCCAACACGAAGTTTCAAATCGCTAATCCATTTGATACTTTTCATAAACTCCTCTTCCGATAACCTCCATGCCGCACTTGCTGCCGGAAAATTACCATACTTATTAGCAGACCCGAAGTTAGATGAACCATCCCTACGGATAGTAAAACTGGCGAGATAACGATCATTAAAGGAATAATCAAGTTTTGCAAACACGGAGAATAGTGATCCTATTGCTCCGGTACTGGTATTGCTGATGTTTGAAGAACCTGTACTCAAATAATAATAATCCGGATTACCCAAAAGAAAGAAATCATTTCTTCCTGCAGTTAATTGTCTGGTTCTGGATCTGATTGCCTCCGTACCAATTAATGCATTTAAACTGTGTTTTTCAGCAAATTTTTTGTTATAATTTAAAGTGTTGGTCCAAGTCCATTCCGTATTATATCCTTGGATTTCGCTTAAATTATTTGAATTATTGCCTTCAGAGAATTCCAAATTTGGATAACGCATAGATAAGCTATTGTAGTTCTCGTAACGTATCCCAAAGTTGGTTTTTAATACCAATCCCGGAATAATATCACCTTCACCGAAGATATTTCCAAAAAAGAAGTTATTTTTATTAACATTATCCTTTGCCCTGAACAGAAATGCAAGTGGGTTCTCTGCATTTCCCAACTGACTACCGCGGCTACCGGCAAAGTTTCCGGCAATGTCGTAAACCGGAATAATTGTTGGGATTCGGTATGCCCATCCTAGAGCACTTCCCTGATCCTGATAACCACCGGCAGTATTCGGATTAACGCCAAATCCGACACCTTCAGAGTAACTATATTGTGCATTTTCTCCGAAACGAACCCTTTTATTAAAAGCAGATATCCCAGTATTGGATCTAAAACTGTAACGTTTAAAACCTGTATATTTAATCGTTCCTTTTTGATTTAAGTATCCAGCACTAACGGAATAGGTTGCATTGTCTGAACCACCCAGTGCACTAATATTATAATTCTGAACCGGTGCAGCTTCGGTAATCTCATCAAACCAATTGGTACCTTCCTTATTTGCTTTTGTAATTTGATAAAACAGATTTGGATCACGGCTATAGTTATACTTGGAAGGATCTGCATCTGCAGCGGTAACATCCTGACCAAGTTTTAAACCTGCCACCAAATATTCAGGCAATACCGGTACTGTGCCCGAACCATAGTTGTCTCCTGCTGCAATAGGCTTTCCGGCATTAGTATACCCATCAAATACATATTGTGCATATTGTTGGGGGTTCATCATTTTTGGAAAACTATCTTTTCTTGGCAACTGTGTGCCATAATAAGAATCAAGCGTAATTTTTGGAGCACCAGTCAAACCTTTTTTAGTGGTAATGATTACCACACCATTATTTGCTCTTGAACCGTAGATAGAGGCTGCAGAAGCATCTTTCAATACTTGCATACTTTCGATATCATTCTGATTAAGCCAGGATAGTTTTCCCTCAAACGGAACGCCATCAATTACGTAGAGCGGGTCGTTATTATTAATGGTACTAAAACCCCGGATTCTGATCTGTGGTGTTGAACCTGGAGCCCCGTCATTTACAATTTGTACTCCTGTTGCTTTTCCTTGCAATGCTTCCACAGCACTTGCGGCCGGCTGGGCCTTTAATAGTTCCATACTCACTACAGCCACAGACCCAGTTAAATCTTTCTTTCGCTGGGAAGAATAACCAGTTACTACAACCTCTGTAAGATTATTATTGTTGGCTTGTAATACAATTGAAATGTTGGTTTGGGTACCCACTGTTACTTCTTTACTGCCATAGCCAATAAAAGAAATAACCAACACATCGGTAGGTTTTACACTTAGCGAGAAGGCACCATTTGCATCAGTAGCAGTACCACCACTGCCATCCTTAATTTTAATTGTGGCGCCAACCACAGGCAATTTATCATCACTAGCAATAACTTTACCAGTAATTTTTGATTGGGCCATTGCACCAAGGGCAAATAGCATCCCCAAACACAAGAGAAGAAAACTCCTCTTGATACAAAATAGATTTTGTTTCATAGGTTTATAATGATTAGGTTAATAATGCATACTCATACTTCTGATACCTGATAAACAGACAACATCAGTTTATTATCTCTGTTCAGAAGGCATATTTAAGTAATTTGCTTTACAGGATTTACCACCGTTAAAAAAACGAAGGAATACAAGAAGAATGGATTTCTTCCGTTAGGGAGTAGCTTTTTTCTCATAAGAAGTTTGGTTAGATAAGTTTATTAGTTGTTTTTATTTATGGTTTACATACTGGTATTTTTAAAATAAAAATAAATTAGTGTAATATATACACTATTAATAAAAATAAATATACGTATAAAAAATAATTATAATACAAATTATATATTTATAAAATACAAACTAAACAGATTACCATATAAGCAAACATGCGTGATGCCGTGATGATTGAGATTTACATTATCAAAAACACATTCTTTATACATTTTTTGTATCTTTGCCGCTGAAGCAGGAATAAGGGCTTGCCATTCTGAATGGCATATTCTCTCCGCAAGTTAGTCCTTCAACAAATGATTGTTCTAGCTTCTTCGATAAATATTACATAGAAAAATACATGTTATTCAAAGAATTAAACCTCATTGAGCCCATTTTAAAGGCCCTTGAGACCGAAGGTTATACACAACCAACACCAATACAGGAGCAATCTATTCCAACAATCTTAAAAGGCAAAGATTTACTAGGCTGCGCACAAACAGGTACCGGAAAAACCGCTGCCTTTGCCATCCCGATGTTGCAGTTACTGCACGAAAAACACGTCAATACCAAAGCAACAAAAAACATAAAGGCTTTAATTTTAACACCTACACGCGAGCTTGCCATTCAGATTGAAGAAAGCTTTAAAGCTTATGGCCGTCACTTAAACTTACGCCATCTGGTAATTTTTGGCGGAGTGAACCAACACTCACAGGTAGAAGCCTTAAGAAAAGGCGTTGATATTTTAGTGGCAACACCTGGTCGCTTATTAGACTTAATGAACCAGGGTTTCATTAGCTTAAATACCATTGAACTTTTCGTACTGGATGAGGCCGACCGTATGCTGGATATGGGCTTTATTCACGACGTGAAAAAAGTAGTAGCTAAATTACCAGCTAAACGTCAGACTTTATTTTTCTCGGCAACCATGCCAGATGAAATCCAGAAGTTGGCGAATACCATTTTATCTAGTCCAACAAAAGTAGAGGTTACCCCTATTTCTTCTACTGCTGAAACGATTGTTCAGTCGGTGTATTTTGTTGATAAACCAGATAAGAAAAAATTATTGATCCATCTTTTAGAAGATAAAAACATCCAAACGGCGCTGGTTTTTACCCGTACCAAACATGGTGCAGACCGTATTGTTAAGGATTTAGCGCATGCCGGAATTAAGGCTGCTGCGATCCACGGTAATAAATCACAAAATGCCAGACAAAGGGCATTAACTGATTTTAAAGACCGTAAAATCCGTGTTTTAGTTGCTACAGACATTGCTGCCCGTGGTATTGATATTGATCAGCTATCACATGTGTTCAATTTCGAATTGCCGAATATTCCTGAATCTTACGTTCACAGAATTGGCCGTACCGGCCGTGCTGGTGCAAACGGTATCGCGATTTCTTTCTGTGATGCAGAAGAAAACGAATACTTATTGGATATTCAGAAACTGATTAAAATTACTTTGCCAGTAGTTGATGAGCACCCTTACCCGTTAAGCTGGGAAAGTATGCTGGCCAAAAACCAGGTTAAACGTAAACCACAAGCCCAATCTAAAGGTGGTGGCGGTGGCGCTAAAAAAAGTGGCGATGGCAATATGAGTGGCAAACCACGTAATGCCAGCAACAACAGGAGGTTTGGTGGAAACAGGAAAAGAGGAGAAAGATAGGCTTTTGAGGTGGAAGATTGATGGGTTAATTTACCTTTAACAACAAAATCCTCAACGATTATATAGCTGAATAAGCATATTATTTACAAAGTAATATCCACTCGATCGTCATTTCGAGCGCAGCCGAGAAATCTGCGAAGTAAATCTCTCCATTTCACTGCGTTTCAGTCGAGATGACGACCTTTCTATTGGGACCTGTCCAAAAAAACAAAAAACCCGGATTACAAAACGTAACCCGGGTTTTTATATTTCTAGCTTAGGCAAGCGCAAGGAAAACCTTCCACCTTATTACCTTCCGCCTTCTAACTCCCTAAACAACTACATTAATAATCTTCCCTTTAACGAAAATGATCTTTTTGGTTGGTTTTCCATCTAAGAATTTCAGGAATTGCTCATCAGCCAATAAAATGCTTTCTACCTCTGGCTGAGCTAAAGTTAAACTCAAATTCAGGTTCATTTTCATTTTACCGTTAATAGAAACCGGATAAGCAAACTCATCTTCTACCAGGTACTCAGGCTTAAATGTTGGGAAAGCAGTATAGGATAAAGTCCCAGCTTCGTTACCCAGTTGTACCCAAAGTTCTTCGCATATATGTGGTGCATAAGGCGAAAGGATAATCACCATATCTTCCAGAATCTGACGGTTTTTGCATTTAAGATCGGTTAACTCATTTACCGCAATCATAAAACTTGATACAGAAGTATTGAATGAGAAACGCTCAATATCATCCTGTACTTTTTTAATGATTTTATGTAGCGATTTCAGCTCCGCTTTTGTAGGTACATTATCGTTTACATGGAAAGTCCAGTCTTCGTTGTGGAACAAACGCCAGAATTTACGCAAGAACTTAAATACACCTTCAATACCATTGGTATTCCAGGGTTTACTCTGCTCCAACGGGCCTAAGAACATTTCGTACATGCGCAAAGTATCGGCTCCATAACGTTCAATCAAATCATCCGGATTAACCACATTGAATTTTGATTTCGACATTTTCTCTACTTCAACACCGCAGATATATTTCCCGCCCTCAAGAATAAATTCTGCATTGGCGTATTCTTCTCTCCAGGCCTTAAACTTAGCGATGTCTAAAGTATCGTTTTCAACAATATTCACATCAACGTGCAATGCAGATGTTTTATATTCTTTTCTTAATCCAGCCGAAACGTAGGTATTGGTAGGTTTTCCGTTCTCATCGTTAATACGATAAACAAAATTACTTCTCCCTTGGATCATCCCCTGATTAATCAGTTTTTTGAAAGGTTCCTCTTCTTTCGCATAACCCAAATCTTTCAAAAATTTATTCCAGAAACGACTGTATAATAAATGGCCCGTTGCATGTTCAGAACCACCGATGTATAAATCAACATCTTTCCAATACTCAATAGCTTCTTTTGAAGCAAAATCGTTATTGTTATTGGCATCCATATAACGGTACCAGTACCAACTGCTTCCTGCCCAACCCGGCATGGTACTCAATTCGTAATGCCCACCCTCTGTAGGCACCCAACCCTCGGCCCTGGCCAATGGTGGCTCACCTGTTTCAGTAGGCAAATATTTATCAATTTCAGGAAGCAATAATGGTAATTCTTCTTCTTTTACCAGATAAGGCAATCCATCTTTAAAACAAACCGGAATTGGTTCACCCCAATAACGCTGGCGACCGAAAATCGCATCGCGTTGACGGAAGTTTACTTTTGCCTTTCCTACTTTTTCTATTTCCAACCAGTTATTTAAAAATGAAACAGCTTCTTTATATTCCATTCCGTTAATAAAACCGGAGTTGATGTATTTTCCTTCTTTTGTAGGATCAGCCTGCACATCAATATCTTTTTGTCCGTCCAAAATCTGGATAATCGGTAAGTTAAAATGTTTAGCGAATAACCAATCTCGCTGATCGCCACTTGGAACCCCCATCACTGCTCCTGTTCCATAACCGGCCAATACATAATCAGCAATCCATAGTTGAACGCGTTCTCCACTTACAGGATTGATTACATACGTCCCTGTAAAAGCACCGGATACCGTTTTAGTATCCGCCATGCGGTCTAATTCTGATTTCTTTTTGGTTAAAGCGATATAATTTGCAATGTCCTCTTTTTGTTCAGGAGTAGTCAATTCGTCCACCCACTCATGCTCCGGCGCCAAAACAAGGTAAGAAACACCAAAAATAGTATCTACACGAGTAGTAAACACTTCAATTTGTTTGTCGCTTCCTTCTACCTGAAACTTAACCGATGCTCCAACACTTTTACCGATCCAGTTGCGTTGCATTTCTTTAATCGGTTCAGGCCAGTCGATGGTATCTAAACCTTGCAAAAGCCGGTCTGAATAGGCTGTAATCCGCATGCTCCACTGCATCATTTTCTTTTGCTCAACCGGGAAACCACCACGCTCAGAAAAACCATCTTTAACTTCATCATTCGCTAAAACGGTTCCTAAAGCCGGACACCAGTTTACGGTACTCTCGCGAAGATAAGTTAAGCGGTATTTTAACAATTCGATCTGTTTCTCTTCGTTGGTAAAAGTTGCCCAGTCGCTTGGCAAAAATTCTTTTGTATCTTCATCAGAAACGGCTTTTACATCAGCTGTACCAGATGCGTTGAATTTTTCGATCAAGGTGGTAATATCTTCTGCCCTATCGTTTTCGATATTGTACCAGGAGTTGAACAACTGCATAAAAATCCATTGTGTCCATTTGTAATATGAAGGCTCGCTAGTGCGCACCTCTCTACTCCAATCGAAAGAAAAACCAATCTGATCCAACTGACGGCGGTAAGTTGCAATGTTTGCTTCAGTAGTAATCGCCGGATGTTGTCCGGTTTGTATGGCGTATTGCTCTGCAGGTAATCCGAACGAATCATATCCCATGGGATGCAATACGTTAAAGCCTTTAAGGCGTTTGTATCTCGAAAAAATATCTGATGCAATGTAACCCAGCGGGTGACCAACGTGCAGACCTGCTCCAGATGGATAAGGAAACATATCTAACACATAATATTTTGGCTTTTCAGAATTGCTTTCGGCTTTAAATGTTTGATGATCTGCCCAGAATTTCTGCCACTTTTGTTCTATTTCTTTGAATTGGTAATCCATTGCAAGTTTTAAATTTTTAAAGGGGCGAAAATACGGAAATTAAGGGGCTTAAAAAAGGAGATTCATGATATTATTTTGCCAACAGAAATGCAGAATAAGAAGAAGTTAAGGGTAAAACCTAGGTACCTTTTGTACAGTCAGATGTCCTCATCTGATTGCTTTAGGCTAAAACAAATCCTATTCGTATAATATTACATAATAAACAATTTTAAACGCTATTACCCAACGCGACCGTCATGCTGAATTCACTTCAGCATCTTTCCAGCAAAATAAACCTGAAGTGAATTGATGATGGCGATCCTAACATTTAGGCTGAATAAATCTACCCTTGAAGTGAGATGTTACCATCTGACTTGCTATAAAAATGACTCTTATTGTATGCGACTCAGTGTCAGTTGGGAACAACAGCCAACTATCAATCCACAAAAAAAATGCGCCATTGATATAAAACCAATGGCGCAGCAAATAATCGGGAATTAAGATCTTATCTTGATAAAGAATATACTTTAGTCACGTTTGTTTTATCAATTTTAGCAGTAAACTCTAATTTGTTTGCAGTAATACTGTTTATTTTACAATAATTAAGCCCATCATTAATACTCATACTAAACTGATCCGAATAAATGATCACATATTCACCGATTGCCCTGTCTCCAGATAAACTTATCTCCACCTGGTCATCATTATTTGATTTATAATCAATATAATCAGTGGTTTTGCCATAATTAACTTCTCCATTAAGTTTTTCATCAGCATAACCTGTTGTCACAATCTTATTTAACGTCCAACGCCCCATAATTTGAGCTTTTAAAGAAGTAGTATCTTTTTTGCATGAAATAATGGTTGAGGTGAGGAGCATTAACAAACTTAGAATCGTAATTTGTCTTTTCATAGTTAAATTTAGTTTTAAGATATCCATAATTAACGCCGTTTTAGCAAATTTCGTACCGCCATTCGAAAAAGAATCAGATTTACTGAGGAATTTAATCTTCAAACTAAAAGCTAATCGTATACGTTAGTAATTCATTTAGCAATCATTAATTGGTGTTTATCAGGTATAATTTATATTTTCGCAGAAACAAAAATGAAATACATGGAAGAATTCGAAGTGAGTGATGCATCTAAGAAAACCAAAACCGTTTATATTTCCACTATAATCAGTATTGCCTTGGTTTTATTAATGCTGGGGCTACTTGGTTTGGTACTTGTACATGCCAAAAACCTATCTAACTATGTAAAAGAAAACATCGTTTTAAACATTATTGTTGATGAAGGTGCAAAAGAAGCAGATGTTTTGGCTTTCCAAAAAGAACTAAATGCAAATCCTGCGGTAAAACAAACCCAATATGTAAATAAAGAGCTTGCAGCCAGAAATTTAACCCAAGATTTAGGCGAAGATTTTGTTAACTTTTTAGGGTACAACCCACTAACATCTACCTTCGATGTGTATTTAAAAGCAGAATATGCAAACAATAAAAGTATAGATGCCTTAAAAACAAGTATTTCTAAAAACCCGGTAGTTAAAGAAGTGGTTTATCAAAGTTCTTTAATAGATATGGTAAACAAAAATATCAATACGATCGGTTTAATTATTTTAGCCTTCGCAGCACTGCTATTAATCATTTCTATTGCCCTGATTAACAATACCATAAGATTAGCAATCTACTCGCAGCGCTTTTTAATTAAAAGTATGCAGCTGGTTGGTGCAACGAAAAATTTTATTCGACGTCCTTTCTTATTATACGCTGCTTTGCACGGCCTGATTGCGGCATTTATTGCCATTATTATTTTATTGGCAACTTTAATTTATGCCCGCAAAGAGGTGCCTGAAATTATTATTTTAAATAACTACCAGGAATTTGGCTTCGTATTTATAGGCCTTTTAATTGTGGGTATTTTTATAACAGGCATTAGTACATGGTTTGCAGTAAGCAGATATTTACGTTTAAAATCTTATCATCTTTATAGATAATGGCAGAAAAAAAAACAGGTCCCGTTGTAAAGGACGTTAAAAGCGAATTGGTTTTTACCAAAAAAAATTATCAATTATTGTTAATCAGCATAGCAATTGTAGCGGTTGGTTTTGTCCTGATGATGGGCACTACTGGTGACATTTACGACTTCAGAAGAACTTTATTGGCTCCGATAGTGGTATTGGCAGGTTTTGCTTTTGGTATTTATGCCATCTTAAAAAAATAAATTTATCCTATTAGGATTATATTAAAACGCTTAATTAATTGATTGAGCGTTTTCTTTATTTACTTTCTTTCCTAAAAATATGAACACTTTTGAAGCCATTGTCCTTGCAATTGTTGAAGGATTAACTGAATTTTTACCTGTATCGAGCACTGGTCACATGATTATTGCATCATCATTTATGGGCATCGCATCCGAACCATTTGTAAAACTCTTCACCATTGTCATCCAATTGGGCGCAATACTTTCGGTTGTTGTACTCTATTTCAAAAGGTTTTTCAAATCGATAAATTTCTACATTAAATTACTGGTTGCCTTTATTCCGGCAGCTGTATTTGGCTTATTATTGAGTAAAAAGATCGACGAACTATTAGAAAGCCCTATGGCTGTTGGTATTTCACTATTAGTTGGCGGTGTTATCCTATTATTTGTTGACAAATGGTTTAATAAACCAACCATTAATGAAGAGGAGGAAGTAACTTATTTAACGGCACTTAAAATTGGTTTCTTCCAGTGTATTGCCATGCTACCAGGAGTATCGCGTTCTGGGGCAACCATTGTGGGTGGTATGAGTCAGAAATTAAGCAGAAAAGTGGCCGCTGAGTTTTCATTTTTCCTTGCGGTACCGACGATGTTTGCTGCAACAGCAAAAAAACTTTACGATTTTTACAAAGAAGGGCATACCATTACCCATGATCAAACTAATCTTCTAATTATCGGTAACGTTATTGCTTTTGTGGTAGCACTATTGGCTATTAAAAATTTTATTGGATACCTGAACAAACACGGTTTCAAAGTTTTTGGTTGGTACAGGATTGCTGCGGGTTTAATTATTATCATCCTGTTATTAAGTGGGCACAACTTACAGATTATATAATTCATGAAATATTTTAACCACAGATAAAAAGGATGCACGCAGATAATAATCATCCATGTTTATCTGTGTACATCTGTGGTTAAAAAAACCTAGGCAAACCACATTGAATCCGTATCTTTGCACAAAAAAGATTTGTGAGTACCGAAAATTCTAAATTCAAAGATTTCAATTTTGCAGAAGGCGAATTGCTTTTAATTAACAAACCATACAAATGGACTTCATTTGATGTGGTGGGCAAAATCCGTAATTCTTTAAAACCACTAAAACTAAAGGTTGGTCATGCCGGCACTTTAGATCCCCTTGCTACAGGTTTGTTGATTATCTGCACAGGTAAGCTAACCAAACAGATCGATACTTTTCAGGCTGAAGAGAAAGAATATACCGGTACCATGATTTTGGGCGCTACTACCCCATCATTTGATATGGAAACAGAGGTTAATCAAACTTTCGAGATCAGCCACATTACTGAAGAAGAAATTTATGCTGCATGCAAACCATTTATAGGAGATATTGAACAATATCCACCTGCACATTCAGCAGTGAAGGTAAACGGCGAACGTTTATACGTAAAAGCAAGATTAGGTGAAGAAGTTGAATTACGTAAACGTTTTGTAAGCGTTCCGGAATTTGAAATTACACGGATCGAATTGCCAGAAATCGATTTCAGGATTGTATGTAGCAAAGGTACTTACATCCGCTCCTTAATATCCGATTTTGGTAAAACTTTAAATAACGGCGCTTATCTTTCTAAACTTACCCGTACCCGAAGCGGAAACTTTTTACTAAAAGATGCATTTGAGGTTTTAGAACTTGTTAATTATATTCGCAGTAAGAAAGAAGAAGCTAAAACTGAAACAGAAGCATGAACCGAATCAAAAACAGGCACACCAGATTTATAAAAGAAATTCTTTTAATTATTGCAGGTGTAACTTCGGCGTGTTTTGGCCTAAAAAGCTTTTTAATGCCGAGCCATTTTATTGACGGTGGTGTCACCGGTATTTCCCTTTTGCTAAGCACCTTAACTGGCTGGAATTTATCATACCTCATTGCCATCATCAATATCCCATTTGTAATTTTAGGCTATAGGCAGATTGGTAAAGGCTTTGCCATCAAAACTGCTATTGCCATTGCTGCGCTTTCACTGGCGCTAATTATCCTACCCTTTCAGCCCATAACACACGATAAATTACTTATTGCATTTTTTGGCGGTTTGTTTTTAGGTGGAGGAATTGGATTGGCCATGCGTGGCGGCTGCGTAATTGATGGTACAGAAGTTTTAGCACTTTACATCAGTAAAAACAGCATTTTAACTGTTGGAAATATCATCCTGATTTTAAATATCATTATTTTTGCCTTCGCAGCTTATTTCTTAAACATCGAAACTGCACTTTATGCCATTCTAACGTACTTATCGGCATCCAGCACTATCGATTTCATTGTAAATGGCATAGAACAATACACCGGTGTGACCATTATTTCAGAACATCAGGAAGCTATAAAAGGGTTTATCATCAACGAAATGAAACGTGGTGTAACCATCTATAAAGGCGAAGGCGGCTATGGAGAAAAGAAAGATATCGATATTATTTTTACCGTTGTGACCAAACTAGAAATGAGCAAATTACAAACTGCTATTCGCCAGATTGATCAGGATGCATTTGTGATACAACAACAAATTGCCGATTTAAAAGGCGGGGTAGTGAAACGCCATGCTTTACATTAATAAATAACAGGAATTTGGGCATGCCCCTAAGCTACGCAAAGGGTCGGGCTGTATGCTAAATCCCCGAGAAATTCCGATAGTTATCGGGGCGGGGATACCGCTTCCATCCCTCATGCAAAACCCACACCAATAAAATAGATTTTACCATTGAAAATATACCATAACCTTTCGGATTTTAAAAAATTAGATAATGCCATTGTAACCATTGGCACTTTTGATGGCGTGCATTTCGGACACCAAAAAATCATTAAACAACTGGTAGAAAAAGCAAAATCCGATAAAGGAGAAAGTGTAATATTAACTTTTTTTCCACACCCGAGAATGATTATTGATCCTGAAAACCAGGACCTAAAAATGATTAATACCATTAATGAAAAAGCAGAAATTTTAAAAGGTTTGGGGGTAGATCATTTAATCATCACACCTTTTACCAGAGATTTCTCCAATCAGCTGCCTGAAGATTATATAAAAAACATCCTGGTGAACAACATTGGCACCAAACATATTATTATTGGTTACGACCACCGCTTCGGAAAAGACCGTTCGGGCAACCTAACCGATTTGAAAGCTGCTGGCCTACACTACGGCTTTACTGTGGAGGAAATTATGGAGCAGGATATCCATGACGTTGCGGTAAGCTCAACTAAAATCCGCCAGGCACTTTTGGTTGGAGATGTAAGTTTAGCTAATGATTACCTCGGCTACCCTTTTTCTATTTTTGGAAGGGTAATTAAAGGCGATAAAATAGGCAGAACAATCGGTTTTCCAACGGCCAATATCTTCGTAGAAGAAATATATAAACTGATTCCAGGTGATGGCATTTATGCTGTTACTGTAGAAATGAGTGCCGAATTTAAAGAAGAAGGTTCAGAATCGACAAACAGACTTCAGACTACGGAGTCCGGACTCCGGACTTATAAAGGTATGGCCTACATCGGGCAGCGCCCAACCATTAACGGGATGACCAGAAATATTGAGGTTAATATTTTCGATTTTAACCAGGAAATTTATGGTCAGGACATCAAGATGAATTTCTTGAAATTCTTGCGTCATGATGTAAAGTTTACAGGGTTAGAAGCACTGACTGTTCAATTACAAAAAGACAAAGAGGCGACGCTAGATTATTTTAACAGGTAAATTTATTTTTAGCACATCCTACGCGATCGTCACCCTGAATTTATTTCAGGGTCTAATGGATGCTGACCACGTAGTAGCTACAAGACAATTGAAAACACTATTTTTACTTGTAAAATAAATTCAGCAAGACGCAACTATTAAATGAAATTTAAGGTTAGTAATAGAAGTTTAAAAGAGCCTTTTGGTATTTTTTAATCAGATTTTCCTTTCAAAAAAGCCTCATTTTCGTTATATTAGCGGCAATGAGGCTTTTTTACATCATTTTCTTTCTATCTATCTCCATTAATTTTGCGGTCTTCTCATCGCAGGGAAAAAGAAACGATGTACCAGCCAAAAACTTAAAAATAAGTTTCATAACCGATAAAAAAATTAATAAACATAATTCCGGTTTCAATCAGGACAATGAAAATTTGCAAAAAGATTTCATCAACTCTTCTATTGTAAAAATATCTTTTGCCGCTTTTATACTTCTTTCTTTTTTGATATTTCTTTTTTTTAAGAACAAAACGATCACCGCTAAAGTTGTAATTAGAAGATTAAAATATAACTATTGGTGCCTTTTTAAAATGCTCTACCCAAAACATGTTTATTGGTAAGTAATTTCATTTTTTGAATCACATTAACGTGGAACTTTCAGTAAAATGCCAGGTAGCGAACAATGCCTGGGAATAAATTATTTAATTCATATTACCCATTTTTATAGATGCATTTACCCGATTTAATAGCCGATTTAGGATTAATCCTTGCAGCAGCAGGAATAACCACCCTGATATTTAAAAAAATTAAACAGCCACTGGTTCTAGGTTACATACTGGCAGGCCTACTGGTTGGTTCACATTTAGATTTTTTTCCTTCAGTTACCGATACCAAGAGTATTAACATTTGGGGGGAAATAGGCGTAATTTTCCTTTTGTTCAGCCTTGGTTTAGAATTCAGTTTTAAAAAACTAGTTAAAGTTGGCGGTTCCGCTTCCATCACTGCAATTGTAAAAGTCCTTTTTATCATTCTGGCGGGTTACTTAGTTGGTAAAGCAATGGGCTGGAAAGATATGGATAGCCTGTTTTTAGGTGGGATCTTATCCATATCCTCAACCATGATTACCATAAAAGCCTTTGAAGAACTTGGTTTAAAGCATAAAAAGTTTGCTGGCCTGGTTTTCGGGGTTTTAATTGTTGAAGATCTGGTTGCCATCTTATTATTAGTATTGTTTTCTACTTTAGCGGTAAGTCAGCAATCGGCAGGTACAGAAATGCTGTATTCTATTTTAAAACTGGCTTTCTTCTTAGTACTTTGGTTCTTAGGCGGAATTTTCTTAATTCCTTCATTTCTTAAAGCAACCAAAAAATTGATGAATGATGAAACCATGCTGGTGGTATCTTTAGGCTTGTGTTTGGTGATGGTATTATTGGCCGATAAGGTTGGGTTCTCTCCTGCTTTAGGTGCGTTTATAATGGGTTCCATCTTAGCCGAAACTACACAGGCAGAAAGAATAGAACACTTAACCAAATCGGTAAAAGATTTATTTGCCGCGGTTTTCTTTGTTTCGGTTGGTATGCTGATTGATCCTGCTATGCTGGTTAGGTACTGGGTTCCAATTTTAGTGGCCACCGTGGTTATTATCTTTGGGAAAATTATATTTACCATTTTAGGTGCGTTATTGTCTGGCCAGCCACTAAAAACTTCGGTACAATCGGGTATGAGTTTAGCACAAATTGGGGAGTTTTCATTCATCATTGCCTCATTAGGATTAACCCTTAAAGTAACCAGCGATTTCCTTTACCCAATCGCTGTGGCAGCGGCAGCTATTACAACCTTTACCACACCATACCTGATTAAACTATCTGAACCTTTTTACCAATATTTAAACCGTGTTTTACCAAAAAAATGGCTTGATGGTATAGAAAGATACAGCTCCAGTACTGAAGGGATTACCACGTTAAGCGATTGGAAAGTTTTATTAAGGTCTTATATTTTTAATACGATTATCCATTCAGTGATCATCATAGCCATCATATTTCTGGCTTACCGATATGTTCAGCCTTTTATTGTAAGCAATATTTCCAATAGTTTAACCTCAATTATTATCAGCGTAGTCGTTTCCTTTATTTTAATGTCGCCGTTTTTATGGGCTTTATCAATCAGAAGAATCCAACGAACAGCATATTCTCACCTTTGGCTGAATAAAAAATACACCCGTGGTCCGTTAATTGCCATCGAATTTTTCAGAATAGCCTTAGGGATCTTCTTTGTAGGATTTTTAATGTATGAATTCTTTGATACTTGGATTGCAGCTGTAATTGCATTAGGTCTAATCATCTTAGGCATGGTTATCTTCTCCAGGAAACTGCAGTCTTTTTATGATAAACTGGAAAGACGTTTCATGTTAAATTTAAATGCCCGTGAGAATCAAAAACCTGACATTTTACCTTGGGATACCCACCTAACAGAACTTACTGTTTCACCTGAATCGGAAGTGGTAGGAAAAACGCTTACCGAATTAATGATCAGGGAAAAATATGGGGTAAATATTGCCTTAATCGAACGCGGAAGAAACAATATCCCAACACCAGGTAGAGACGAGCGGCTTTATCCTAACGATAAACTGTTGTTGATTGGTGCTGATGATCAATTGGCTGCTGTTAAGGCACTTTTAGAAGTTGATGCTCCGGAAACAGCCGAAGAAAATAATTTTCCGAATAAAGAAATGACCTTGCAAAAGGTTGTTGTTCATGCCGAATCGCCTGTTTATGGCATGAGTATCAGAAATGCAGGGATCCGCGAAAAAGCACAGGCTTTAATTGTTGGTATAGAAAGGGGTACTGATCGGATATTAAATCCTTCATCCGACTTTGTATTCGACAACGGCGATGTAATTTGGATTGTCGGGAACAATAAGAAGATAAAAGAGGTTATTTAGTTAGTCCGAAGTCCTTAGTCGGGAGTCCGGAGTTTAGATGCATAAATAGTCTACGGGTTTTTACTTTCGGACCTCTGACTTCTGACTTCCGACCAAAAAGCATATCTTCGTGTATAACCTAACCTATGAAAGTCGATAGAGAAAAGAGTGAATTTCTTGATGATATGATCGAGCAGTGGCAAAGCGATGGCTTAATTAATGATGAAACAGGCGATAAACTCCGTAAAAGTTATGAAGCCAAAAACTTCGATTGGTTACGCCTGGCACAATATGCTTTTTGGGTAGCCTTAGCTTGTGGTTTTATTGCCCTTGGATCACTTCTTATTGATAATTCCATCTTAAACTATTTAAAAAGGGTTTACAATACACCTAATATCGTTATTGCTATTGTTTCTGGCGGACTGGCGGGATGGCTTTATATCCTGGGGTTCAGGAGAAAGAAGAAGCTGGCGCATTTAAAGTTTAGCAATGAGGCGATTGTGTTTTCTGCCATTTTACTCACAGCAAATGCAGTTGCTTATTTCGGAAAGGCGCTGGACAATGGATCTGGCAATTTCTCTATCCTGATTTTAATATCTGTTTTTATTTATGGTGCTTTAGGTTATATCTTCAATTCGCGTTTGATCTGGATTTTTGCTTTAATATCTTTAGGTGCCTGGTTTGGCACAGAAACGGGGTATTTAAGCCGTTGGAATTATTACTTTCTTGGTATGAATTACCCTTTACGTTTCGTGGTTTTCGGAGCAGCATTAACCGCAGCATCGTTCATTATGAAAGCTTTTCCTAAAACGCAAAATTTCTTTCAGGTCACCTATATCGCAGGGATGGTTTACTTGTTTGTATCACTTTGGGCTTTATCGGTGTTCGGCAATTTCGCCAGCTTAGAAGAATGGTATACCGTGAGGCAGTTAAGTTTGTTTTATTGGGCCTTAATTTCGGCTGCAATATGTGTAATAAGCACTTTATCTGGCTTAAAATACCACGATGATATCGCAAGGGAATTCGGCATTACTTTTCTTTTTATTAACCTCTATACACGCTATTTTGAATATTTTTGGGACAGTTGGCATAAAGCCTTATTCTTCTCTGTGCTAGCGGCCTCTTTTTGGCTAATTGGAAGAAAAGCAGAAAAGATATGGAATGTAGAGTTTTTGAAATAGCATCCTGAGATTAATTAAAATACACTAATCGTCATCTCGACCGTAGTGGAGAGATCTATGAATTGAAAAAGTCAGACGCTGTCTGACGAATTTGAAAATCTCAAAATTTCAGATCTACTTCGAAAATTTAAAATGAATTAATTCAAATGAAAATATATCAGCAAGCCTTAGCACTCAGAGAACGTAGAAGGGGTTTCCATATCATTACCGATGAGGTTGAGGATGCCCTGCCCCAAATTGATGAGATTAACATTGGTATTTGTCAGGTTTTTATACAGCACACCTCAGCTTCACTAACGATTAACGAAAATGCTGATCCTACGGTCAGAATGGATTTTGAAATGTTCTTTAATAAAACTGTTAAAGAAAATGATCCGGATTACGAACATGACTACGAGGGATCAGACGATATGCCAGCCCATTTAAAATCGGCACTTTTGGGTAGTTCTGTAACTATCCCAATAAGAAATGGCAAATTAGCACTTGGTACCTGGCAGGGAATTTACCTTTGCGAACACCGCAACCATGGTGGACAAAGAAGATTGATCATTACCGCCTGGGGAGAATAAATTAATCTTTTTTCACTTCTTCTTTGATTTCAGGGTGATTATCCTGAATAGATTTACCCTCAGTTTCTACTTCAATTTCTTTCGTGGTAACCGCATAATGCGAAGGGTAAATCTCAGATCCAAAAGCAACTGCGTAAGCCTTGGTGAACTCAGCCCCAAAATATAAAATAATAGAAGAATAATAAGTCCATAAAAGCACCACAACCAATGAGCCCGTTGCACCATAAGTACTTCCCACATTGCTTTGCCCAATATAAATTGAGATGGCAAATTTACCGATCATAAAAAGGACAGCAGTTACTATTGCTCCTGCAATTACATCACGCCATTTTATAATTGCATCGGGTAATACCTTAAATATTACGCCAAATATTAATGAAATAACAGCAAGGGTAACCAGTTGATTAATGATATAAAATACAATAACCGATACTTCGGCAAACCTGGCCTGTAAACGACTGTTAAAAGCATCTAAGACTGAGGTTACAGCAAGCGAAACCAAAAGTACAAAGCCCAAACTGATAATTACCGAAAAAGACAAGAACCTGTTCTGTAACATCTTTACCCAGCCCCTTTTAGGTTTTGGTTTTAAGCCCCAAATGGTATTAATAGAATCCTGGATATCCCCAAAAACGGTAGTTGCCCCGAGCAATAGTGTGAAAATACCAATAATTAAAGCGATAGTGCTTTTTCCGTCCAAATAAGCATTTTTAATCAGCTGCTGCAGGGAAGTAGCCGATTCTCTTCCTAAAAAGCCTTCAAGCTGGGCATAAACCTGTCCTTCGGCTATTTCTCTCCCTAAAAATATACCGCACAAAGAAATAATAACCACAAGCAATGGCGCCATAGAAAACACCGTATAATAGGCTAATGAGCCACTAAGTTTCGTTACCTTATGATTATTAAATCCAGTGAACGATGCTTTTAAAATGCCCCATATTCCTTTTAAAGTGATTTTCCGCTTTTCCATAAACAAACTATTTAAGATGAGATGTCCTAAACTTAAACCGCTTATTTTTTGAATTGTTTGTGATTAATGAACAAAGACATGATGTAAAGAAACTAAATGCACAAAAAAAAGCTCCTGATTTTGATCGGAGCTTTATTCTTTTTCGATAAGTGATTTTATACTATTTGGCTTTAATCCATAACGCAATATCGTTAACCAAAGTTTCGGATACGCTTACCGCTGCCTGGTATTGTGCCATCGTTCCCTTTTCGGTTTGAGAACTTAGCAGGTGATTTAAATCAGGATAAAATTTAAGAACCACGTTTTTCTTTTTACTCAAAGCAGCATTCCATAAATCAAAATCTACTTTACCTACCTGAAAATCATTACCACCTTGCAATACGTAGACTTTAGGCTTCGAAAGACTTTTAGCTACAGCAACCTGATTGTAGGCATTTAAATCTGCCCAATATTTAGCAGGCAAACCTAAAATTACAGAATCAGGTTTTATGGTAGTCCCCAACTGCGAAATTCTGCTTTTATTAATTTCCACATCAGCATCTGCCAATTGTTTTTTAAAGGCAGCTGTTGTATCATTAGCCTGATCGAACATGTACTTATTCTGATCAACAATAATATCGGTTAATTTTCTGGCAGGTGCTGCTGCTAAAACAATTCCTGCTAAATCAGGTGTAAGTGTGGCTATTCTAGGTGCCAACATTCCGCCTAAACTATGACCGAATACGTAAACCGCTTTAGGATTAGCGCCAACAACTGTTTTTGCAAGTGCAATAGCTGCAGTTGCATCATCCAGTACCTCTTCTTTTACGGTAAAAGCTTTGCCAAATTCGTTCGGATAAATTAAAGTTCGTTTTACGTATCTAACTGAAGCAATGCCTTTGGAGGCTAAACCGCCAGCCAAATCTCTAAAAGGCTTATTAACACCAACAGTTTCATCCATATCAGCAGGTCCGGAACCGTGCACAAAAACTACTACAGGAAAATTTCTGGCATTTTTTGGGGTGGTAATAATGGCTGCCAATTGTTTTCCTGCCGGCCCAATATATACTGATTTTTCCTGGTATAAACTGGTATCAACATAAGTTGGTTTTAAATAAGAAGATGTTTTCCGCGAAGGTGCCAGAAAGATTCCGACAATTTTCTGTTGTTTATTAAAACCTAAAATAAAGTTCTGATCACCGTTAGCAAATTTACCTTCAACCGTTACAGCGAAAAACTCTCCCTGGGCTTTACTTTGAACGGCATCTAACGATTCTGCCTTTCCATATTTCGTTCCAATATCCCCCCAAAGTTTCTTTAAGTTTTCTTCTGTTAATTTCGTTTTCAAAGTATCATCAAAGAAAGCGTGGGCATCTTTAAACTTCTCTTCCTGCAACAGTTTAAAAAAGTCGTTTGCACCGTTGAACAGCTGGATCACATTTTGAGAAAATGCAGTAGTTGTAAATAATAAAGCAATTATAAATAAAAGGCTTTTTTTCATCCGTGTTTTGTTTTTATGGTAATGAGATTTCATGATTTTTATCCTTTTACGGATCAAAAAAATCATAATGGTTTCATGTATTGTGTTTGGTTGTTTACAATACCCAAAGTTAACAATATTTGGTTCTGAAAAGCTGCCAACTAAACTAGCCGTTTAGTTTTAACTAATTTTAACATTTGATGCCAGTTTCTTCCATAACATATACGGGATAAACATAATGATCAAAGCAATAAGTGGCGGGATTAAAAGCGAAATACCATCGCCTACAAGTGCCCTTGAGGCAAAGGCACCAATAAAATTAATGGCAAAACCTGCATAGGCCCATTCTTTAATGGTTTTAAATTTATTTTGAAGGATAGATGACGCCCCAAGCAATTTTGCAATACCTACAATGATGAGCAGATAAGTGGGGTAGCCAAGATGTTTAAGTACTTCTTTGCCTGCTTCCTGTTGAGTAATTCCTCCAATGCCGTCCATAATCATCATTAATGCAAAAATAATGGTGGCAATCCAATACCACGTTTTTAGCTTCTTCATATATACCTGTTTTTATCGTAATTTATTAACCAGTTATTCCCAAAGCGATCTGTTAAATCACCAAAAATTGTTCCCCAAAATGTTGATTGTATTGGATGCGAAGCCTTCCCTCCTGCTGATAGTTTATCGTAAAAAGCCTGGGCTTCTTGTTCCGAATTACAGTTGAGCATCATAGATACGGAGTTTCCTTTAACTAGCCCCCTTTCTTCAACCATATCTGTTGCCATAATCACCAAATCATCTTTAGTTAAAACAGCATGCATAATACTCCGTTTCATACTATTCGGCATCTTATCTACAATAACCGATTCTCCAATGGTTTCAAACGTCAGTTCTCCCCCCAAACATTTCTGATAAAAAGTCATTGCTTCCCGGCAGTTACCGTTAAAAGTGAGATATGAATTTATGCTAGCCATTTGTTCCTATTTTTTGATGCGCACAACAGTCGTTCCTTCCATTAAACATTTTGGCATCAATCCTTAACAATGCAAACATACAGGGAGATTACTGTAAGCCGAACACGCAGAAACGACAATTGCGGGGGTTGTTTACGACAATTAGCCTCGTTATATTTGAATAATGAAACATGTATCTATCTTAATTCCAGAGACTGCCGTGATTGAAGCCATTGCAGATCCCCGCTATCTATTTACCGCTGTTAACGAATTTTTACAGGCATCGGGCAAATTGCCGCTTTTCAAAGTTGAACTTGTAGGAATGACGAATGAGGTAAGGCTGAATAATAGTCTTTTCTCTGTGCATGCCGATAAACTTTTGCATGAGGTTGAACATACAGACCTTATTTTTGTGCCGGCCATTAGCGGAAATATAGGTTATGCAATGGAAGCAAACCAGGATTTATTGCCATGGATTATAAAGCAGCACGCTAAAGGTGCAGAAGTGGCCTCGCTCTGCATGGGTGCTTTTTTATTGGCTGCAACCGGTTTATTAAATGGACGGAAATGTTCTACGCATTGGCTGTTTGCCAATCAGTTTAGGGAAATGTTTCCTGAAGTTGAGCTGGTAGATGGCAGTATTATCACTGATGCTCAGGGTTTATACTCCAGCGGTGGTGCAAACTCCTACTGGAATTTACTTTTATATTTAGTTGAAAAACATACAGATAGAGATACCGCCATTTTAGCGGCCAAATACTTTGCCATAGATATCGACCGCGAAAGTCAGCTGGCTTTTATGATGTTTCAGGGGCAAAAGGGCCATGAAGATGCTAAAATTAAAAAAGCACAGGAATTTATTGATGGCAATTACCAGGAACGGATTACGGTAGATCAACTGGCTGATATGCTGGCATTGGGACGAAGAAGTTTTGAGCGGAGATTTAAAAGTGCGACTAAAAACACAGTGATCGAGTACATTCAGAGGGTTAAAATTGAGGCTGCAAAGCGAAGTTTCGAATCAAGCAGAAAAAATATAACAGAGGTAATGTTTGATGTAGGTTATACCGATACCAAATCGTTTAGAGATGTTTTCAAGAAAATTACTGGTTTAACACCGATTGAGTACCGGAATAAATACCATAAAGCCGTACTTGTTTTGCAGGTTTAACTGCATCTTCAGAAAAAAAATAAAAAAATTTAAGTTGTACACAATATATTCTATTTACAGCGTTTATGTATGTGAGAGCGTTAATTTAGATGACGGGGATACTGCCTAAGGGTGGAATCCCCGTTTCTTTTTTGGCAAAAATGCAAAGGGCATGGAGCAAAGCCCATAGCGATCGAAGCTCCGTGCCCTATGCTACTAAGCAAAAAAAGAGACATTGTTAAAAAATGTCTCTTTTTAAGGTATATGATGGAGTTAAGAATTTTAGCTTTCTTTATCAGTAAAATCAACTGGTTTCTTTTCAAAATACTGATCGAAGTTTTGTGTTTTTTTAGGTTTCAAAATTACATAAAGTCCTAATCCGATTAATGCCATTGGAATACTAATCCTAAACAGATCAAAATCAAATATGTTTATCGCTCTAAAAGTGAATAAGCCACCAATAATCGTCAATGCCAACCAGCTGCTTCCCTTAAAATCTTTACGATAACCCATCCACAATCCGATACCTAACATAATGGTGTGCCATCTCAAGATCCAGTATGGAACATCTATTCCCGAGTTTCTTAATAAGAATACCGAACCGATAGCGATAATTAAAATGCCTAGACCAAATTGTTTATCTGCGTGATTTTTTTTGATTAAATTTTCCATGACCGTTTGTTTTTATGATTCAAATGTATCAGGAATAGCAATGCTGGAGAATGGCTTTTCCCTTAGTTGTGTTTTTTTATCGGTGAGTGAAATAAAACTATCGGTAAAAATTTATGGTTATTTAAGAAAAGAAGAAATTATCGGTGAAATTGTTGATTAGTCCGGAGTCGGCAGTCCGAAGTCCAGAGTCGATTAATCGATTTGAAGAACTGATCATATTAATACAACAAAAGTGGCTGAATAAAAGATTGCTTCACACAACTCGCATCCCCACGCCTTCGGTTCGCAATGACGAATTTAGCTGTTTATGAATACCCTATTTATACTATTAACCGATCAAACAAATGAACCATAACCAGTTTCAATTTACAGTTAACCGTTTTATACGATTTAACAGTTAACCCTATTCAAAAATAATAATATCTGCCCCTTCGCTCATAATTACTTTTGAAGTAATGTTAATGAATAAGCCATGTGCCAATAATCCATTAATTTGATTGAGGTTAAAAGCTAATTTTGCAGGGTCATCAATAAGACCAAAATCGGCATCGATAATCAGGTTACCATTGTCCGTAATAAATGTTTGGCTTTCTACAGTTCTCAATATACCCTTTCCACCAAGTTTATTAATTTGATCGAATACATATTGATAGGCCAATGGAACTACCTCAACAGGAACGGTAAAAGCACCTAATTTTTTAACTTTTTTAGAAGCGTCGGTAATGATGATGGCATTTTCACTAAGTGAAGCAATTATCTTCTCTCTAAACAGTGCCCCGCCTCCGCCTTTAATCAAATTTAGTGATTCTGTAAATTCGTCGGCTCCATCTATACTGATATCAATTTTGCTTAAGCGCCCAAGGTCAAGAATTTCGATCCCTAGCGACTCAGCGAGCTCCTGTGTCCGAATGGAACTTGCAGCAGCCTTTATCTTAAGCCCTTCTTTTACACGTTTACCTAACTCTTTAATGGCAAAGGTGGTGGTAGATCCCGTACCCAGGCCTACTACATCGCCATCTTTAACAAATTTCACTGCTGCCTGGGCGGCCGCCAGTTTTTCTGCATCTTGTTGAGTTTTATCTATAGTAGCCATAAAGTAAAAATAGGTTTAAATGATAAACATCGCAAAAAATGAAAAAAAATATTACTACTAATGCAATAAATCGTTTTTATAGCGTTTATGTATATGAGAGCGTTAATTTAGATGATGGGGATTCTGCAATAGTGGAATCCCCATTTCTTTTATGAGCATTTGTCATCCTGAGCGTAGTCGAAGGATCTTTTCATTTAATAACCCCTGAAATATTAAGGGTGACGAACTATCGCATAGATTTCTCTATTCCATACACTTCAGTCGAGGGCTTACGGTGATTGAATTGTTTTCACAAATCAAGGCAAAAAAAAATTTACTGCTAATGCAATAAATCGTTTTTACAGCGTTTATGTATATGAGAGCGTTAATTTAGATGATGGGGATTCTGCAATAGTGGAATCCCCATTTCTTTTTCTAAACATTTTGTCATCCTGAGCGTAGTCGAAGGATCTTTTCATTTAATAGACCCTGAAATAAATTAAGGGTGACGCTTCAATTAAAAATTTCTGCTCATCTACCCCCCACACATCAACACACTTGATTTTCTTATAAAACAAAAAACGGCTGGTATTTCTACCAACCGTTTCCTAACAATCAACTTATTTATTTAAAGAGTTTATCCAGGCTGCAATTTTTAAAGCTTCGGCTTTGGTTACCTGCGGCATTGGAGGCATTTCTGTTGAATAACCCGGCCAGTTTTGTGGTTGTGGATTGTGGATCAACTGAAATATTTTTTCCGGTGAATATTTACGTTTTGCAATTTCTACGAAGGGTGGGCCTATCTGCCTGTTAGTTTGATTATGGCAGGCCAGGCAAGTGTTTTTAGTTAACAAGCCCTCAACCTCTTTAAAAGTAGGTGCCTTAGCAGCAGCCACAGGCTTAGCCGGAGTAGGCGTTCCTTTTGCTTCAGGAGCTTTTCCAGTTGTTGCCTTTGGTGCAGCTGTTTTCTTAGCAGGAACATTTATAGGTGTTGCCGAATTTTTGGTACTTACTTCATTGGCAGAAAGTTTATTCCCATCAGGAATCTGGTTCAAGGTATAATAAGCTACCGGATGAACTAAAGAATAAAAACCATCTTGAGATCTTAAACCATCTAACGTTAAGGTATGGATATAATATTGGCGAAGGTTTTTCACAATAATTCTGGCTTTTAAACCATCTGCTGAAACTTTAACCCCAGAGATTTTTAATTTTTCGGTGTTTACCGGAGGCGATCCATACACAGGGTGATATTTGTAAATAAAGCTTTCTGCGTCATACGAAGCTAAATCTTCGGCCGATTTACGATCAACCGGCATAGTAAACTCCACTTCAAAACCATCCGGCATTGCCCTGACAGCTTTCATTTCGAAAGGGGTTTTGTTGTTGTACACCAATCTTTCTAAACCTTCGTTGGCATCACCTGCCGAGCCCCAACCACGGTTGGTTTCTCCAACAAATAGCGAACCATCAGTGCCCCACTCTAACCTCAATACTCCTGAACGGAAACCTTTACGGAAAAGGAAAGCGGCGCCTTGTTCTTCACCTTTCACCGTCTCCATAAAAATTCTTGAAATAATACTCATTCCCTGATCACCAACTAAAATCTGATCAGCAAATGGCCCAAATGTATTGGCAGGAATTTTAACTGGTTCTGCTGATGAAATACCCAAAATACCATAAGGTAACCAAACTGATGGCAAACGCAATTCCGGGAATACTTTCTTCATTTCGAATAAGGTTTTAAACGTTTCGTTTACCCTATTCTCTGGTTTAATGTATCTTCCTTGTTCATTTTTGGTTCTACGCTCGTCTATTTGAGAATAAAAGAAATCTGACTGAAGTTTAACAGGAGAATTAGGCAGATTTGTCCACCTTAAACTGGCCGGGTGCCCCATAAAATCTCCTTTGTTTACTTTCCATAAACCACCAGAACCTACCCAGTCGCCCTGGTTTTCGGTATAATAAAACTGACCGTCAATACTACCAATACCCGCCGGTGAACGGAAACCAGCAGCATAAGGACTCATTTTACCATCTTCGGTAATGTTCATCGCCCAACCACGCATGGGTACACGACTTTCAGCACGCCACCATTCTTCATCGCCAAAGGCTACGTTTGCGGTAACCATAAAAGTACCATCAGGCATTATTTTCGGACCAAAACTATATTCGTGGTAGTGACCGCTTAAAGGCCATGCATAAATGGTTTCGTATACATCGGCTTTGCCATCCTGATCTTTATCGATCAATTTGGTCAACTCGCCGCGCTGCGCTACGTAGATTGCACCATTTTTATAGGCAATGCCCAAAATTTCGTGCAAACCATAGGCAAATCTGCGCCAGTAAGGCTTGGCACTTGTAGGGTTTTCTACGATGTACACTTCTCCCCTACGGGTAGATACCCCTAAATCGCCATTTGGTAAGGTAACCAGTCCACCAACTTCTAAAATGGGACCTTCAGGTACGCGTACTTTATTTATCTTGAAAAAATCTTCTTCTTTCGGTGTTTCTTGTGCAAAAACTGTAGTAAAGCTAAAACTTAATGCCAGTATTGCTAATTTTTTAAATGTATTTCTCATTGTTATTCTAATTAAAACAAAATGGTATAATTCAACTTACTTCCAATGGCTGCAATAATTTCCCATTTGCCATCAATATTTCTAATAACCGGTTTTGCAGCCCCTTCACCAAGCCGTATGTAATACGCTTTATCATCAATTAAATACAAACCCTTGCCAGCTTCTTCAATGTTTGAAGCAGTAGCCAAAAGGAAATACAAATCTTTTGATGGTTTATCAATAGTAATCTCTCTCGTTAAACCTTGTCCATTTTCCATCACTTTAACGGCATCAGTAACATTTGTTCCATTAATGATGTACTTAAACTCCGGACGATCCTGTTTATCCATTACATAACCCTTGGTTCTGAAACCAGTACCAATAGTGTCAGTAATCCATTTATCCTGATCGCTGGCTAATTTTGCAACGGCTAAAATTGGCTTTTTAGTAAAACGGGTAACACTGCCTAAAGCACGTGAAGTACCATTTCCACGACCATCCCACATTGGCGTAGCATCGATAAAATCACCATGCCATCCCTGTAATAATGTACCATTATCCAAATCGTAGCTATAGGCAACTTTCTCTGGCCCACCTACCGAAATAGCGTGCACCGAGCGTACTCCAGGGGCTACATCTACAAAACTTCTGATCATATTGTTGCTAGCTGCTTCAATATAAATTGGGTCTGCACCATCGTTTTGGTTTGGTTTTGGAATTTCGGATAGTTCAGTGATTTGAATATTTCTGAATGCTACCGAACCATGATCGCCTTGCAAACGTAAAGGTCCTTTTGCTTTTTCAGCTCCTGCAGCTCCTCTGGTTGTACCAAATAACTCAACATTTTCGTGGATCAGCACACCATTTAGTTCTGCGCTGATGATTTTAGCATTTTGCGTTTTTTTTCCTGATGCATCAAATTTTGGTGCCTGGAAGATAATTTTAATGTGCTGCCATAAACCTGGCGCTTTACTTGCATTCTGACGGGGAGCAACACCACCAAATCCTTTCTCGGCTTCGGGTTTACTATCATCCCAGCGTTGGTAAATACCACCATTGTTTGATGATGTGGCATTTTTCAATCCCCATGCATCGTCAATCTGGATTTCATAATTACCTTGAAGATAGATGCCAGAATTTGTTCCTTTTGCAGTTAAATAATCTAATTCTACGGCTACATCGCCATATTCGTTTGCGGTGTATAAATCAGATCCTGCTTTTTTCGCGGTTGATTGATTAACTAAAATGCCTCCACCTTTGGTTGTTTTTAAAACGTTTTCAGCATTTAGGTCGGCTACTACATTTTGTGCAAGCGACCAAGAATTTGAAGGATTTTTAAAGGCTGAAAGATCTTTGAGATCAATACGCTGGCCGAAGGCCAACAGGGTTCCGAAAAGCCAGCAAATGGCTGTAAAACCCGTCTTTGAGATGTTCATATATTTGGTTTGTTAGTTTTAGCCCTATCGAGGCCAGTTATTGCTTTAAAAATGAGACTGTATCATAAAGTGTAAACTAACTCTGTCCTTCGACAGGCTCTCCGTAGGAGTCCTTTGGACAGGATACAACCCTATTTTATGATACAGTCTTTATTTTTTCTATTTTTCTGTTGATAATGAATAAGGAAAATCAACTGGATTTGAACCTCTGGTTTTATTCGGCATTGCGGTCATATTGAAATTTAATACTGCACCTTTTTGCAAACCACTGTGGCTGATCCAATTTTTAGAATATGGTTTACCATTCATTTGTAAAGACTGAACATAACGATTGTTATCGCTATTGGCTGCTGCATTAATTACAACCGTTTTACCATTTTCTAAAGTAATGGTTACCTTTTTAAACAAAGGAGCGCCTAAAACATACTGATCAACCGCTGGCGTTACCGGATAGAAGCCCATTGCCGAGAAAACATACCAGGCAGAAGTTTGTCCGTTATCTTCGTCACCGCAATATCCATCCGGAGTAGCTTTATACATCCTGTTCATGGTTTCTCTTACCCAATACTGCGTTTTATAAGGCGCTCCACCGTAGTTGTACAGGTAAATCATGTGCTGAATAGGTTGGTTACCATGTGCGTACTGACCCATGTTTGCAATCTGCATTTCGCGGATTTCGTGAATTACACCGCCATAAGCACTCTCATCAAATACCGGAGGCATCGAGAACACAGAATCTAATTTGGTTACGAATTTACTATGGCCACCCATTAATTTGGCCAAACCATCTATATCCTGAAAAACAGACCAGGTATAGTGCCAGCTGTTGCCTTCGGTAAATGCACCGCCCCATTTAAATGGGCTGAACGGGCTTTGAAAAGTTCCATCCTGATTTTTGCCACGCATTAAACCTGAAGCCGGATCGAAAAGATTCTTGTAGTTCATGGCTCTTTTCTTATAGATATCAATTTCTGATGCGGGTTTACCCATAGCTCTTCCCAGTTGATAAATGGTAAAATCGTCATAAGAATATTCCAGGGTTTTAGCGGCATTTTCATTCTTTTTAACGTCGAAAGGTACATAACCCAATTCATTGTAATATTTAACTCCATCGCGACCAACGGCTTCCATCGGGCCTTCGTTGTTTGCACCATGTTTTAATGCCTGCCATAACGTTTCGATGTCGTAACCACGCATGCCTTTAATATAAGCATCAGAAACTACTGAAGCAGAGTTATTACCTACCATAATGTTTGCATAACCCGGACTGCTCCACTCTGGCAACCAACCACCTTCTTTGTAATCGTTAATCAAGCCTTGTTGCATTTCCTTGTTAATTGAAGGATAAACCAGGTTTAAGAAAGGATATAATGCCCTAAAAGTATCCCAGAAACCTGTACCAGCGAACATATAACCTGGTAAAACCTGGCCATTGTAAGGACTCCAGTGAACAATCTGGTTTTGTGCATCAATTTCATATAATTTATTGGGGAAGAACAAAGTGCGGTACATTGCAGAATAAAATGTACGGGTTTGATCAATCGTACCACCTTCAACCGCAATTTTACTTAAGGTTTTGTTCCAGGTTGCTCTACCTTTTGCTTTAGTGGCATCGAAACCATCGTTAGCCAATTCTCTTTTTAGGTTTAAATCGGCCTGCTCAAAACTAATAAATGAAGAGGCCACTTTTGCAAGTACCTGCTCGCCTTTTTGTGTGGCAAAACCAATAACAGCACCGGCATGATCGACGGTTAACTCTAAATCTTTATCGTTAAGTTTTTTATCATCCCAGGTTTTAGCCAATTTGAAATCTTTGTTGAAATAGATTACGAAGTAGTTTTTGAAATTTTTAGGCAGTGGACCACGGGCATATTTAGTGGTATAACCGATAATTTTTCTTTCTGCAGGAATAATTTTGATATAAGAACCTTTGTTCTGCGCATCCACTACCACATAAGCACTATCCGTTTTAGGGAAAGTAAATCTGAACTGGGCGGCTCTTTCTGTTGGGGTAATTTCGGTAGTTACATCAGCATCTGCCAAATAAACACTGTAATAATATGGTTTAGAAACCTCTGCTTTATGGCTGAACCAACTTGCACGGTCATCATCAGTAAATCTTAATTTGCCAGTAACAGGCATGATAGAAAAAGCGCCGTAATCGTTCATCCAGGGCGAAGGCTGATGTGTTTGTTTAAACCCACGGATTTTGTCGGCATCGTAAACATAGGCCCATCCATCTCCGTTTTTACCGGTTTGTGGCGACCACATGTTCATTCCCCATGGCAATCCGATTGCCGGGTAGGTATTTCCATTGGATAGATCTGGTTTCGAAGCTGTTCCCATCAATGGGTTAATCCAATCTACCGGATCTGTGATTTTGCCAATTGTTTGCGCGAAACTGGTTGATGCCGCGACACTCAATAAGGCGATAAATAATCTTTTCATTTGTTGTGTTTGTGTTTTTTATATGCTTGTATTTATTTTCCTAAACTTGAGAATTTTTAACATAATCTGCCCAAAGTGCATCTAAATCTTTACCTGTTAATTTTGTCCAGATATCTTTGGTATAGGTATGGTCTCTTAAAGAAGCATCAACGGTTTTAATAATCCCTGGTTTTATGCTTTTTTCCATCCAGGCAAAAAAACCTGCTGTAATGCGGTAACTGTTTGTATAGCTATGATCTGGTTTCAGCGCAGGAAGTGACCATTTAGCGCCTGCATTGTCTACACCAAATTTATAGCGGGCATAATCTGCAATACCTTCTGTTAACCAACCCGGCCCAACGCTCCGGCCATAATCCTGCACAATGTGCATCACTTCGTGGGTAACCACGTCAATATCTTCGGGATGTTTAATCATCCACATGGAACTGAAGGTTACTTTTCCATCAGCAGTTGCGGCAACACCATCATAAGCAGTATCAACAAAAAACTTTACCACTTTTACGGTTGATGGATTGTATTCTTTTGCCAGTTTTGGATAAACATCAAAAAAGGTTTTAATTAAGCGCTTTTTCAATTGTGGATCCAGCGCCGCAAAATTGCTTTCGAACGATAAGGTATAACCGTTCTTTTTGGTAATTTCCTGTGCTTTTAATTGCAATGAAAATGCGGAAACAAGCATTACAAAAATCGAAAGAATAGCTGTTTTTTTCATTTATCTGTGTTATTATTATTTTGGTTAGCGTGTTTAGTTCTGCAAAATAAATATAATATGTAAAACGTTTTAGTAAATGATCAAAAATTTTACTTTAGTGATGATTATTTTTACAAACGCGTACTAGAGGAGGCAATTTTTTATTCGCACATACCTTGTAAAACTTGGCTTCTTTGTAAATTTTCTTTTAAGCGGTCGTCGTTTCGGGCGGCGTGCAATGCAGTCGAGAACCACGGAGTGCTCAGCAAAGCTAAATCTTTCTATGTAGATCTCTCCATTCCACTGCGTTCCAGTCGAGATGACGATCGTTTCGTTAAGTAGTCATCCTAAGCGGAGTCGAAGGATCTCCATTCTTCTGCTTTTCATCCGATAGCTATTGAGATGACGACCGTTCTATGCAAACTTTTGGTAATGTTCCTCCTAAAGAGAAGTCAAGTTTTATGGCAAGTGTGCTATTTAAAACTTGACTTCTCTATAATTACTTTTTGCTGCTATAAGTAAGGCTTACTTTTTGAGGTTCTTTACTATAATCTTCCCAAAGCTGATCTAGTGTTTTTCCGGTTAAGGAAGTCCACGATTGTTCGCTGTACTGGTGTGCCCTTAGTTGCTGATCTAACGCAGCAATTAAACCAGGTTTTACATTCTGCTCCAACCAGGCAAAAAAGCGCGCGGTAATCCGGTAACTATTGGTGTAATTCTGTTTTTCATTGTAGGCTGGTAAACTCCATTTCGAACCTACATTATCTACGCTATATTTATAGCGTACATAATCGGCGATTCCTTCAGTTAACCAAACCGGGCCGGCACTATAGCCATAACCCTGCACAATATGCATAGTTTCGTGTGTTACCACATCAATATCGGTTGGGTGTGCTTTCATGTAACCAGCACTAAATAAAATTCTATTTCCGCTTGCTTCTGCAACTGCTTTGTACGCTGTATCTACCACAAATAATACATCATGTGTAGATTTATCGTTAAATGTTTTAACCAAAGTTGGATAGATTTCAAAATAAGTAGCAATTAACTTCTTCCTTACCATTGGATCTAAATTCGGGTCTTTGCTGATAAATGTTAATTCATAACCTTTGTGTTTTTCTTTACTGTAAGAAACCCAGTTTTTTGAAAGTGCGGTAAATAGTTCCTTTTGGATTTTCTTTTGCGATTTATTTTTAACCCATTGACTGTTTACTTTAATTTCTCCGGCTTTAGCTTGTATTGTTGGTGTTTCTTCCGTTACTAAATCTAACACTACATTTCTTTTGGTACGGTATCCATCTGCCTGGGCAAATTTTGGGTAAACCTGAAAAAAAGCAGCCTTAAGCCTGGCATTTACAACGGAATTAGTTGCACTATCTTTATCGTTAATGGTAACTTTGTACTCTCTTTCTCTATTTTGAGCGAAAGCATTAGCACTTATAAAAGATATAAACGCGAATATTAACAACTTCTTAATCATGATTTTTTTTGTGAGTTTTGAAAAGCAGAAATGATCTTGCTGCTGACAAAATCATTTCTTTTGGTTTATATAGTGTAATTTAATAAGTGATGGCTGGAAAATCGGTTTTAGCCTTGGCCAGCATGGGGCTCCAGTCTGCTCCTTTTTCGTCCTTCGGTCCAAAAGCCGTTAATGCCAGTGGTGCCAAATCTGCTTTCGCTGCACCGCTCCAAAAGTGAATAAATTCACCAAAATTCATTTTCCTGATATATTGTTGATAGCTTTTACCTTGTACAATGAGTTGTTGCTTAGGAAATTGTTGAGACAATAAGGTAAAGAAGCCATTTAAAACCTTTGCTTTACCATAGTTATCATAAATTGGAAGAAACCAATTCCTGAACCATTGTGTTCCTGCCTTAGGATAACTGTCAGTAACAGCCATCATTTTATTGTACCAACGTTGTGCATCGGCGGTTCTGTTTAAGCCTAAATACACATCGTATTGATAAATCTCCATCCACTTACTATCATGCCAGATATCGAAAGCCGGCGATTCTTTTACCCCTTTTGATGCTCCTTCTACAATGTGACCAATTTCGTGGGTAGACAAATCAATATCATTATCAATGCCGGTAGTCCAGGCATCGAAACTGCTGGCACCACAATCGGTTACGTTTCTATAATCGTGCCCTGCATCCAGATAAGTACCCGGATGACCTCCGCTATATTTACCTGCATGATAAATTACAAATAAGCGGCTATCATCTCCAAACTTGCCGTAAGTTTTTTTGGTATAATTCCAGGCTTCTGCCATGTATGTTTTTGGCCAGGCAATAGTTGGTTTAACATCGCCATCGTAATAAACCACTACGCTGGTATCATAATAAACCCGGTTTAACAATTGCACATGCTCAAACCAATGCTCCTTCCATGTTTTTGGTGGTGCATCTGGTGGATCTACACTTTCTATAAACGGCGGTGCTGGCTTTACGGTCTCAACTGGTGCTTTTTTACTGTTGCAAGCTAACACAGCAAATAGTACAATTGCCGATAACGATAAAATATTTTTCATAGCACTAGTATTAATGTTTAAAAAAAGCACCGGGTGAAACACCCGGTGCTATATGTATTTTACCAGCCTGTATTTTGTACAATTACAGGAACTTTTTGAATTTCGCCATTTGGTATAGGCCATAAATAGTGTTTCTTTTGGAAAACCCTGTTTTCGGTAACCACTGGTGTAAAAAATCCTGGTGCATTTTGGGTAATATTTAAACCCTTGATCTGCTTGTCGGTAGTTTCTGCAATTTTCCACTCCCTGGTATAGAAATAGCGGTCTAGTTCGAAAGCCAATTCAACACGTCTTTCCCTGCGGATCGCATCTCTCATATCGGTTGGTACAGGTAATGCACCAGCGCCACTTCCGTAAGGCGCTATACCTGCTCTAACACGGATCTTGTTTAAATAAATCAAGATATCAGGATCTGAAGGATTCGACTCCTGCAATGCCTCTATATAATCTAAATAGATCTCTGCTAATCTGATCATGGTAAAGATAGGTCTGCCCTCTGTCCAACCTGCAACAGTTAAGTGCTTTCTTGAGGTATAGCCTGTTTTAGTATAATCGTTGTTGGCAATAGCATTTTTGCCGGCATTACCGTTAAATTCAAAACTTGTGATAATATTTGATGATGGATTAATCCACTTACGGCCGCTATAGGTAATATTTGCATAAAAACGAGGCTCGCGGTTAACATACATATTGCTGATTGTCCTTGGTCCGTCCTGATCATTCGGATCTGGCGCCTGATAGGCCGAAGTACCACTCGCAGTGTAAGTCGGATCATTTTCAATTGGTAACCCATTTGCTGTAAAATAAGCATCTACTAACTGTTGTGAAGGAGATAGAAAAGATCCGCCTTTATCGCCATCAGAAGCACCGTTGTGATTTGGTGCCAATGAATATTGATAAAGCGTAACATCACCTCCCCTGCCAAAAATAATTTCTGAGTTCCAACCGTTTAAAAATACATCTCTTGTAGCAATGAAAGCCCTGTTAAAAGCATTATCCGGCAAACCGGCAGGAGTAGCAGCAACATTATAAAGTGCATAATTTGCATAACGGGAGTTGGTTAAAAATGCTTTTGCAGCAGTTGCCACTTTTGTCCATTTTGCAACATCAGCAGTTTGGCTGATTAATTGTTTACCATCCTGATTTTTAAGGCTGGCATAATCGGTGTTTCCATTAAATAACGGACGTGCAGCGGTTAATAATGCTTTTATTTTGTAGGCATCAGCAACTGAAGCAGTAATATGTCCATAATCCTGGCTCGCTTGTGGTGTTGCAGGTAAACGCGAGCTTGCTGCCTCTAATTCGCTTACAATATAATCGATACATTCATCCATTGAATTACGTGGCTTGCTGATTTCCGGTAGCGGAGCATCAGATGCGATTGGATCATTGCCCAATAGAATTACAGGGCCATACTGCCTCACTAAATAATAGTAATAAATAGCCCTTAAAGCCCTGGCTTCGCTGTAGTAACGGTTAACAATGTCAATTCCACCAATGTTACAATCAGTACACCTGTTAATATTCGCCATAAAAGAACTGGCAGATTGTATTCCCTGATAAAACTTTTGCCAGTGGTAGTTTACCGCGCCACTGGTTGCATCCCATGCACCCGAATTTACGTTCTCGCTAAAGTTTGGCAAGGTGTAATCCGCCTCATCAGAAGCAGCTGTCCACGGACCAATGTTTCCACCTGTTGACGGTGACCGGTCCTGATCCTGATCCGGAAGTGTAGAATAAACGTTTGCCAATGCCTGATCAACAGTAGACTTTTTTTCGTACATCTGATCGAAGGTTAGCCTATCATCAGGTACTTGGTTTAAAAATTTCTTACAGCCATAATTACCAACAATCAGTAATGTGCCAACTGTATATATCAATATTTTTTTCATTCTTTTTATTTTAAAAATTAGCGGTAAGACCTAAAGAATAATTAGAGGTTAGTGGGTACCTTGTACCGTTATTCGTACCAAGTTCAGGATCCCAAAGCTTAAATTTGCTAATGGTGAAAACATTATAACCTGTTGCATAGACCCTTAAGCGTTTAACACCAATGGATTTTATACCTTCTTTAAGTGTGTAACCTAAATCTGCATTTTTTAACCTCAGGAAGCTGATGTCGCGTTTCCACCAGGTACTCGTTTGATAGTTATTGTTATTTGTACCTCCATAAGATAAACGGGGATAAACTGCATCCTGACGAGGATTTGTTGGTGTCCAGCGATCTGCAGCTACGGCGAGCATATTACCTAAACCACCCGAATTGGCAAATGAAGGAATGTTTAAAATAACATCAGCATTGTCCTGTCCCTGGAAGAACAAACCAAAATCGAAGTTTTTGTAAGTTAACGAGAACCCGAAACCATAGGTTGTGCTTGGAATATCTCCCCTACCGATTATCGTCTGGTCGAATGAATCAATTTTACCGTCACCATTTAAATCTTTATACTTGATATCTCCAGGCATTAGCGTACCAAATTGTGTTGGACTCGCATTGATCTCTGCCTGGCTGTCGAATAACTTTTCGGCGATATAACCAACACGTGTTGCAGCTAAAACATTATAACCGCGTTGCTCCATCCAAGGGTAAGGTTTCGGTGCCTGATCGTTCTCGATTACTTTATCTTTATTGTAAGTAAAGTTAGCTCTTAAATTAAGCGACCAATCTTTACCGAATTGTGTATCATATTGGATGGTTCCATCAATACCTTTATTATCAACGATACCTAAGTTACCAATTGGTGTATTGGCCAAACCGATATAATTGGGTACCGTACCTCTACTGATAAATTGGTTCTTTCTTCTTTCTTTATAAAAATCGACGATTAACGATAAGTTATTATTCAACGTTTTTATTTCAAATCCTAAATCCTGTTTACGGGTTTCAGCCCAGGTTACATCTACACCATAAGCCGTCACGCCTAAACCGTTTGTTCCAAGATTTCCATTTTGGCCAAAAGAATAATCACCCGCATCACCAACTTTAGTTAAATAGTAGAAACGTTGCCCTTCGTTATCTGCATAACTATTGCCACTACCTCCACTACCCACAATACCGTCAGAATAACGGAATTTAACCATTTGAATAGCATTTTTAAGCGGTTCGAAAAATTTCTCACTCGAAAGCAACCATCCCAGACCAACAGCTGGAAAAAATCCATACCGTTTATTTGGCGCAAAGTTTTCTGAACCATTATAGCCCATGTTAAATTCAAAGAAATACTTATTATCATAAGCATAGGTAGCGCGACTTACTAAACCTTGTAAGCGGTAAGGAAGTGAAAGTGTTAGGTTAGGTGCAGAAGCTTTGGTGTTATCATTTTGATTATACAACAATAAGCCGCTTACAGCATGTTTACCAAAGGTGCGGTTATAATTAACGGCTCCTTCAAAGTACATTTTCTTATCGCCACCATTATCATAGTTGTAATTTAAAAAGTCTTGTCCCTGTAAAATTAAACCATATTTATAACCTGAATTCGGATCTCCGGGAGTAAGGTAAGGGTCGCTAGGGTTAATTCTGTACAAACTCTCTCTTTTAGTTCTGTTAATTCCATTGGTATTATTTACATCAAAAGAAAACATGGTGGTAACCGATAAACCAGGTGTTATTTCTTTTAAATCCTGTGTTAAACGGATATTTGAATACAACTGGTTGGTGTAACTGGTTCTATATCCATTTCTTGTAATATCACCATAAGGATTACGCTGATCGGCTTGCGGGCTGATACCTGGTAAACTGCCATTTGGATAAAGTACCGGAAAAGAGGTAGGGTTAATTAAAAAGGCCTGACTGAAAATGTCCTGTGCAAGCAAGTTACTTGGGTAATTATTTTGCCCCAAAATACCCTTGATCCCTAAATCCAACTTGGTGGTACCGGTAATATCCCAGTTTAAGTTTGCACTAACATTATAGCGGCCATAGTTTTGTTTAACCGCAGAATTTACAGCTTCATCAGTTTTAAATAAACCATCTTCGCCATAATAACCTAATGATACATAATATTTTGCATTGCTTACCCCACCAGATAAATTGGCTGTTGCTGATCTGTTTCTACCAAAATCGTTATAAATGGCATCAAACCAGTTTACATTCGGGTAAAGGATTGGGTCGGTTCCGGCAGCAGTTTTTTGAACCGCATCTATTGAGTATGCCGGCGTAAATGCACCTGCAGCACCTCCTCTCAAATAATCAGAGTATTTGGCCTCATTAGCTAAGTTCATGTAATCTACGCCATCAATCAATTGCGGTCTTTTGGTGAAACGGCTTATCCCTTCGTAATATTCTACGTTAATTCTAGGTGAGCCGGTTTTACCTTGTTTGGTGTTGATTAAGATTACACCGTTTGCACCGCGGATACCATATACTGCTGTTGCAGCTGCATCTTTTAGTACGGTGAAGTTTTCTACATCGTAAACACTGATATCGTTTAAGTTACGGTTAGGAACACCATCAATAATCACAAGTGGGCTTCTATCGCCAGATGATAATGAAGATATACCGCGGATGAAAATATCTGATCCGGTGGCACCTGGCTCACCATTTCTTGATACATTAATTACACCCGGGATACGACCTGCCAATAATTGACTCATACTGGAAACCGGTTGTTTCAAATCTGCAACGTTTACCGATGACTGTGCACCTACTAAACTTTCCTTTTTCTGCACACCGAAACCTACAATGGCAACTTCCTGTAAATCAGAACCTGTTGTTTCCTTTAAACGGATATCCAGCGTGGTTTGCGTGCCAACTGTTATTTCTTTTGTATCATAACCAACATAAGTTATAATTAAGACTGTATTTTGATCAGGAACGGTAATGCTAAATGCTCCATTTACATCTGCAGCAGCACTGGTAGAACTACCTTTTACTTTAACACCTGCGCCTGGTAATGGTGCACCAGTCTCATCTTTAATGATACCACGTATCACAATATCAGCCTTAGCTTGATTAACTGAAACCGAACTGTTTATATTAATCGCTGAAGCATGAGCTGTTGCGTAAAAACTACTGCTTAAAGCTAAAGTAAAAGCGATAGCCTTAAAAGCACAATCTTTAAGCCTGAGCCTGCCTCCAGTTAAATTTGTATTTTTTTTCATCATAAAATTCATTTGTTGTTAACAGATTACTGTTATAGGTCTATTGATCAGTTGAAATAGATTTATTGCCTAACCGGTTGAATAAATCTTTGTGTATCTTATTTACAGAAGTTGGATTGAAAGCTACTGTTGCTCCTCTGGCACTTCGATTACACGCCATTCCGACAACTGGAATAATGAACTGCTACCAATTGCTGTAATGCTCAACCTGTAATACTTATACAAAACTTTGTTTTTGAAACTATAGGTTTTCATCATGTTACGGCCTGAAAAGGTTTCATCATTTCTGGTATCCAGATCTACCCAATTGGTGCCATCCAAAGAACCGCTTAATTTCCAGTTTTTCGGATCTCTGCCCGGAGCATCGTTACCTGATGTTAAGGTGTAAGACGCAACCTGTTGGGGAGCAGGAAAAGATAACTGCAAATAAAAGTTGCTTTGATAAGGGTTGATCAGGAATTTTGTGGCTGGATCGTTATCAACCACCTTTGCAGATCCTTCTGCACCTGCTGATCCTCCAGAACTCTCAATGTTAACTGAAAGTGTTGCTTTAGCGGTAACATCGACCTTCGCCTTCCAGGTAAAAAGATCTACTGAAGGATATTCTTCCTTACCGCATCCAAAAAGTAAAACCAAGGCAATACAGAGTCCAAAAGTGCTCCTGGTAATTTTTAAAAGATTCATAATTGATTAATTTATAGTTTGGTGGTTGTTAAAATGTACAATAGTTAATCGCAGATCAATGAATGATCAGGAGTTTAAATTGATTTTAAGGAGGGATTAAATTATACCGAAGCATACACCTACCTTATGTCGCCAGCTTCTTAAGGCGAGAAAAAACATTGGTATTGCCAAAGACATGGCCAATTCTGGTCGGTATTTTTTTTGTTCATAAATGGTTTTTTAGTTTGGTTTGGTTTCCGTTGGAAACGGAAGAGGGATGTTAAAATGTAAATTTTACTTCATTGAGATTCTCCTTTATTTTTATATGAATAGATAGTTAGTTTAAAGAAAGACTAAAACGTTTTAGTATTGCCTGATAAAAAAAAGCCCTGATCTGGTGATCAACACTTGTTGTAGTAAATAAAAATATCCAACTAGTTAAAACTAAAACGTTTTATTAAACAATAATAAGCATATTATTAATAAATCAAAAATTATTTTAATTTTTTTATCAAAAAAATCTCCGAAAATTACGGGCAGTAACCTTGATAGTTTAAATTATAATAAAAAAACCTTATGAAAAGCACTAAAAAAGAAAAAGCGGAGATCTACCGCAGAATTACATTATGAAAATTGCAATTCTGCGGTTATTTTAGAATAAGATTCAATTATTTTGAGATTCTGGCAGAATACGTTAAGTTAAACTCAGATCGCAGCAACTTGCAGCACCAATCAATGCTGCATGTTCTTTTAATTCTGAAATTTTAATTTCAGTATCTATTCCGTTGCCTTTTAATGTTGCAATTAATTCGGGGGCAAATGCGCTAAAGGATTGCGCAATATTACCGCCAACTATAACAGTATCTATTTTGTGTTTATTAATAATAGGAATCAGGAACTGCGCCAGGTTATAACCAAATTCCATAAAAACCATGGTCGCAAAATGATCAGTTTCTACTAATTCCACCAGTTCTTTCACCCCATCTACCGTTTTGCCGCTAAGCTGGTTAAAACGTTTTACGAACCAGCGTGTAGAAAGGTAATCTTCCGCGATTCCATCTAAAAATTGGGAGTTCCAGAGGTCAGCATCAATAGCTTTATCATTGAGACAAAGCGATGAGCCCAGTCCTGTACCGAGTGTTAAACCCAACACACTGGCATTTCCTTTGGCAGCGCCGGCAAAAACCTCACCTTGTAAAAAACCTGCCGCATCGTTTATAAAGTGGATATGATCGGCAGGGATATCCAATCTTTCAGATAATTCTTCTTTTACATTGATCTGGTAAAGTGATTTAAACTTATCCTGATCTTTAATTAGTGAAATGCCTTCACTATAATTAAAAGGACCTGGCATGGCTATTCCCACATTCCGGGCACCGTTTTTAATATTTTTAAAAGCCTTATTGATGATATCACACCATGCCGATAAAATCACTTCTTTACTCTCCTGCGAATCCACAGGGCTACGCTTGATGGAATCCTTCACCAAAGTTCTTGTTTCCAAATCCACCAATGCGGCCGTAATATGCGAGCCGCCAATATCTACACCTAATGCAACAGGCTTTTCCATTCTATATATATTTCTGTTATCTATTCTTTATTAATCTGAACTAATCCGCCAAAAGTAGTAATTCAATATCTATTTACTGAGCGAAAATGGCTTATCTTCTTCCAATACCCCTCTATTTAACGAAGGTTTAACATTCATCTCCAATTTTAATACCCCTCCTTTTAACAAATCGCTATGGTTTATAAAATTTTTAGTATAATTTTCACCATTTAAGCTTGCCGATTTTATATAAACATGGTGAAGATCATTTGCAGGCGCTTCAATGACGAATTTTTTGCCATTTTCTAAGTTAATAGTTGTTTTTTTAAACATTGGGCTCCCTAAAACATATTCGCCAGAACCAGGGGTTACACTATAAAACCCTAAAGCGCTTAATACATACCACGAAGAGGTTTGCCCCTGGTCTTCATCTCCCGGATAACCATTTTCTGTGGCATCATACAGTTTATGCATCACCTCACGGGCATAAAATTGCGCTTTCCATGGTTGGTTGGCATAATTGTATAAATAAACCATGTGCTGTATCGGTTGATTGCCATGTGCATACTGCCCCATATTGGCCATTACCATTTCGGTCATTTCATGAATCATCCCGCCATAAGAACCCACATTCACTTTATTAGGTTCGCTAAAAACAGAATCTAGTTTTGAGATAAAATTGCTGTTTCCTCCCATCAAATTAATTAAACCTTTGGTATCCTGAAAAACCGACCATTGCCAATGCCAGGCATTTCCTTCGGTAAATGGGCCTCCCCATTCGGTTGGATCGAAATTTGGCGACCACTTGCCTTCCGCATTCCTTCCCCTCATAAAACGTGTAGCCGGATCGTAAACATTTTTATAATTGAACATAGGCTTCTCAAAAACCTCCATATAATGTTTATCGCCAATCATTTTGGCTAAAGCGTAAGCGCAATAATCATCGTAAGCATATTCTAATGTTTTTGCGGTAGCTTCTCTATATTTTGGATAAGGGACATAACCTAACTGGTTATACTCGGTTACCCCATCCCTACCATTTGCCGGCCCCCAGGGTCCTTTGTTCATCGCTTCGTGGTAATAGGCATCTAAAGCCTTTTTCGGATCAAATGTTCTGATTCCTTTTGCCCAGGCATCTGCTAATAAAGAAATGGCATGGTTACCGATCATACTTCCGGCTTCGCTGGGGAAAGACCACGAGGGTAACCAACCGCATTGCGCGTAGGCATCGAGCATGGCCTGCATGTAACGACCATGCATTTCTGGCTGGATCAGTGTATTTAGTGGAAACTGTGCCCGGAAGGTATCCCAAAAACCTGTATCGGTAAACATATAGCCATCGTGCACTTTACCATCATAGGGGCTAAAGTAATATGGTTTTCCGGCTTCGTTAATTTCATAAAACTTTCTGGAGAACAAACTTGCCCTGAAAAAACAAGAATAAAAAGTTTCCATATCTGCTTTCGATCCGCCTTCTACTTCTATCTTACCGAGCGATTTATTCCATACCGCAACAGCATTGGCTTTGGTATCTTCTAAAGTCTTATCATTGCCTAGCTCTCTTTTTAAATTAAGTTTGGCCTGTTGCAAACTGATGTAAGATGAAGCAGTTTTTACCTGCACCTTGGTGCCCGATTCGAACTGTATAAATGCGCCTTTACCCAATCCTTCAGCTAAAATCGAATCTTTTGCAATGGTATTACGTTTGTTCTCCCAGGTACCGTAAGATTTAATCGGCTGATCGAACTGAATTACGAAATAACTTTTCCAACCTCTTTTAAAGCCTTCGCCATTATTCACCCATCCCGTTATTTTATTCTCTTTGGGATAGATCTGTACACCACTTAATCTGTTGTATCCGTCTAAAATTAAAAAACTTCTTTTGCCTTTTGGATAGCTGAACCTGAGGTGTGCACCACGTTCTGATGGCGAAATTTCTGTCGTGATATCATTTTCGAATGTTACCTTATAATAGTTTGGTTTAGCAATCTCGTTCTGATGGCTGAATTTGGTTTCGCGTTTGTCTTCATTTACAATCAGTTCATCAACCATAGGCATTAAAGAAAATACGGCATAATCTCTCGTCCACGAACTGCATTGGTGCGCTTGCTGAAAGCCTCTTATTTTATCTTTAAAATATTGATATTTCCAGCCATCGCCATTTCTACCCGTTTGTGGAGTCCAGGTGTGCATGCCAAATGGTAGTGCCGTTGTTGGATAAGTATTTCCTCTGGTGAGTTCGTGTTTAGAGTTGGTGCCCTGCAGCGTGTTCACATAGTGAACCCAATCTTTCTGCTGCGCCAATAACCCTTTGGCAGCAAGGCAGCATAAAATGGATGCAATTAATTTAAGTTTCATTGTGTGTTTGTTGGTTCTTTTCAGTTGATACAAATCAACTGTATATTTAAAATCAGCTTTTGCCTGCTCAAGTAAGGGGTTGCAGGCAAAAGCTGATTAATGTTATTATTTAATATTCCATTTGTCGGCCAGCATTTTAATGAAGTAACCGCCAACAACACTCCGCGCCTGGAAACCTGTCATTTGGCCGTTAGTGGTTTCATGCCAATCGCTCAATGGCACTTTACTTTCTGTTTCGGTAGCATAACGGTATATCGGATTTATAAATTTTTGGAAATCGGCTTCGTTATCGGCCAAAGTCGCAGTCCACATAATCCAATCCGATTTAGTGTAAGTCCTGCGGCTATCCAATGGTAATCCGTACTCTTTTTGTTTGGTTAGGTAAAAGTTAATCTCCTTTTTGTACACTTCTTTAGGAAAGAGATCAAGTTTTAACAATTTGTCCCAAACGAGGTTATATTTCTGGCTCCAGGTATTTTTATCATTAAAGGTTAAGGCATAATGATCGCCATCATCGGCCATTTTCATCCAGTTCTGTGCCATTTGTAAGGCAGCTGTTCTGTATTTATTAGCTACATCCGTTTTACCTGACAATTGCGCCATTTGTGCATACGCGCCTAAAGCTACAATAGCTTTAACAGATAAATTCGAATTTCTGGCCAGATGACCGGCAAAATCATCGGTACATAATTGATTGGCCGGATCGAAACCTTCTCTTAGCAGATAGTTTGCCCATACCGACATTACCTCCCAGTGCTTTTCGGCATATTTTGTATTGCCCTCGGCCCTGGTAATTGCAGCAGTTAAAATGATCATATTTCCAGCCTCTTCTACTGGCATATCTTCACCATAGGTTTGGCCGTTTGCCAAAGGGTAAGTGCCTAAATCGTGTGCAGCAAACGGTTTCTTCCATTTTCCACTTTCAGAATAATAAAAAATGCCATTTAGCATTCCTTTTAACAATTCGGGGTTGTACACCAAAAATTGTGGTGCTGATGGATAAGTTACATCAACCGTATTGATAGAGCCATTACTGAAATTTTCTTTGGATAGAAAAAGGATATCGCCATTTGGTGCATATACAATTTTGTGTGCTGCAATAGCCTGTCTATAAGCCAATTTACATAGATCTGCATACGCTTTGCCACCGGCCTTTTCTGCGTCGGTGTATAATTTCGCATCAAAAGTGGCGCACTTGGTTTTTAACGAAGGGTATTGGGCATCGGCTTCAGCCAATTGATCTTCAAATTGTTGACTACCCGAAAGTCTCCAAACTGGCTTCAGCTTTTCGCCAAAATATTCAACTGATTTCAGGTCGTCATAACCCAACATCATATATTTTTCTACGGGTGTGGCAGAAACCGAACCGAAAGGAATAACACTGTTTAAGTTTAGATTTTTTGAGTTTAAAACCTGTACTTGTGTAGCATATTTGGAATCAACGAAACTTTTTAAGCTTTCGTTCTGTGCATCAATGAATTGAGTAGCATTAAACCTGGCTGGAACGGCCACGTACAAATAACCCCAATCAATGCGGAGGTCGTCTCCCCTTTTCTTTAATACCGGCTGCTCTACGGTTCCTGTTTTTAATATAGAGAGATTGTTTTTTGAACTCTTCCAAGCTGAAACGCTTTGGTTTGGTGTATTTACAGCCAGGTTTGATGATGCCCCAAAGAAAATATCTACGCTGTGCGGCTTGGCATCAGTAGATTTTACGGCATAATTAATATAACTGATTGGCCTTGCGGTTAATTTAATATCATTCAGTAATAATGGAGAGGTAAAAGCTACCTGTAGTTCTACCGGGCCACAGCTAAAAGTATATTTGGTTGTAGTTGCCTGAATGGATGCATTGGTTTGAGTGGCTGGAGTAATGTTTAAATGGTCTGCCTCTTCTTCAACTATCCCTGCATCCAGGTGCCTGCCACCAGCCGTATTTTTGCAATGGATAGCGAGTACATTTTTTCCTGTTTTTAAAATGCCATCTTCAATCGGTAAATAGCTATAATCAGAAACCCATCCGTTCTTCTTGTAAATTATTTTACCATTTAAATAAACAATTACATTATCATCGTGATTGAGTTTCAGGTATTTTTTTGCGCCCGATACTTTGGCCACATCGAAGGTTCTTCTGAAGTAAAGATCATCACTATTCCATTTTGTTTTGGCAGAATTATCGTCTCCAAAAGGAGCATCGGCTTTTTTCCAGTCATGATCATTGTATGTAATGCTTTCCCAACCTGCTTCAGGTTTATCGAAGCTATAACTGGCCAGATATGTTAACGCATCAGCCGCCGGAAGTATATCTTTAAAAGTTTTACTTTTTTCGCCTAGAAACCGGTAGTATTTACCATCAACCTTTATTACACCTAATAAAGACTGCTCCTTCCCTGTCCAATGTTTGGTAACCGATTGGTTAAGCCCATCGCCGAAAGACCAAATGCTGAAATAGGCATCATGTGTAATTAATGGATAAGCCGGTGCCTTATCTTGAGCTTTTGAAATTAAATTAAAAAAAAGGCAAAGTGCTACTAAGGAAAGTTTTCTCATAAATTAATATCTGGTTTATTAATAAATCGTTTTACTTAACGACATCAATTGATTTCTTAATTCTGCAAACAGAAAAATGTCAAATCAATACTAGATTAAATGGGATTATTGTTGTTTGGTGCTCAATTAAAGTAAAACGTTTTACTAATTCAATATTAGAGAAATAAAAATCATATTAAAATAGCTTAATGTAACATTTAAGCTACTGAATTTAATCCCTGATAATCAATTTTGCCGGAATAATGATCTCCTGGTTTTCGGGTTTGGCTTTGGTCGACAATTGTTTAAGAATCAGCTTAATCACATTCTCTGCAATTTCTTCAAGTGGTTGTTGAATTGCTGAAATACCAGGTGTGTGCAGTTCGAAAGCTTCATGGTCATCGTATGCAATAACAGCAAAGTCGTCGCCAATTGTCTTATTGATCTTTTTCAATACTTTTAAACCACTAATTGCTAAATAATTGGTTGCAAATAATACTGCATCAATTTTTTTATTATCGAAAAGCTCCTTAATCTGAGCAATGGTTTCGCTTTCTTCCTGGTTAAAATGGATCTTTAAAACCAGGTTCTCGTCATACTTGATTCCGTGATCTTCTAATGCTTTTTTATAACCATCATAACGCTCTATGATCTGCTCCACGTTAATATCAGTAGTAACCAGGGCGATATTCTTTTTACCTTGATCGATAAAATGCTGTATTGACTGGTATGAGGCATTAAAATGATCGGCTCCTACATAACTGGTATTGATATCAGTCAGGTTCCTATCAAAAAAGATTACCGGATTGCCATCTTCCAACAGCATTTTTACATCTTCTTCTATTCCTTTTATTGGAGAGATGATATAGGCGTCAACTTTTCGCGATTTAAACATGTTGATCAGTTCTTTCGCTTTGTCAACACTGTTTTCTGTACTGGAATAAATAATTTTATACCCTCTTTTATAAGCTTTATCTTCAATTAGCCTGGCAATCCTGGAGAAGAATGAATTGGAAATATCTTCGATAATCAGGCCGATAATATTGGAGTTACCGGTTCTTAAACTTCTTGCAATCTGATTAGGTTTATATCCACTTTCTTCGATAATTTTTTTTACTTTCTCTATAACTGCTTCGCTTATCGATTTCTCTTTTGCTTTACCGTTAATAATGAATGAAACTGTGGTAATGGATACATTGGCTTTTACGGCTATATCTTTGATAGAAAGCGATTTCATTTGGTTGGATTTCTTTTGAGTTAATCAATTCAAAGCTAAATAAAAATTGCAGCTTTTAAATTTTTGCCAATTTTAAAGGCGCAATTTAACATTTTTTATATTAATCGTTTTAGAAACAGTTATTAAAGGTTGGCTCAACCTGAACGACAAGGCTTAAAACAACAAAAGACGCTATTTAAAGCGCCTTTTGTATTGAAATTAATAACCAGGGTTTTGAGTCAGTTTAATATTTAAATCTCTTTGCCTTTGCGGTATAGGATATAATGTTTTAAATGATGAGGATGGACTATGATCCCACCAGCTCCCAGCGGTAAGCTTTCCGAATCTAATCAAATCGTCCCTTCTAAAACCTTCGAATATAAATTCTCTACCGCGTTCTTGCAATAACTCATCGAGCGTTAAGGTAGTTGCGGTATAAGCTTTGTTAGCCCAAACTGCCGGCGTATAAGCTCTAGATTTACAATCATTGATGAGCTTAAGCGCATCTGCATTGGCAACACCACCATTTTTACGCATAATGGCTTCAGCTTTTGCAAAATAGATCCATGTTAACCGATAAACATTCCAATCGGTATTGTTATAATTTGGATCAGGTTCTACTTTTACTCCATTTACAATTCCTGGAATAGAATTGCCCAGTTTATATTTATTAAAACGTACTCCACTATTTTCTTCTCCCTCACTCATATTGCTAACGGCAGAATTTTTCGAATTTCTTTGAATGTTATCGACAAATACAAGTGGTTTGCCTGCATACTCTACTGTACCTTCAACATCGGATCCATCAGAGAACTTTTTCTGAGATCCAAACAGTAACCAGCTAGTTTTACGTAAATCATCAGCTTCAAATTTTTCATAAACTCCTGGAATTAAAACTATGCCATCGTTACCATTCCTACCGCCGCCATAAATATCACGTTGTGCAAAATGATAAAACTCGTCTGTCCACGATGGTTCAAATTTAGCTCTGGCAAAATCATAAGCAATTGAGAAAATAACTTCTTTTGATTGATCATTTGTGTTTTTAAATTGATCTGTAATGTTTGGATCAAGGGCCATGTTGCCATTTTGACCACCCGCCTCATTATTAATTAATTTATCAGCTGCCATGATGCAATCGTCCCAACGTTGCGTGCCTGTCCATACTTCTGCGTTTAAGTACAATTCTACTAACATGGCGTAACCGCTTGCCTGGCTCATTCTTCCAAGTTGCGATTTTGCCAGCTTAGGCACGTTATTGATATTATCTTTAATTTCCTTTTCAATGAAGGTAAAGACATCTTTCCTTGCAGTAGTATTTGGCAATACAGGATTTGAAGGATCAACCAGATCTGTCGCAATTGGAATATTACCGAACAAGTCCATCAACTTTAAATAATGAAATGCCCTAAGTAGTTTCAGTTCTGCAACATACTCATTCTTTTCCTGTTGGGTAATGCCCATCTGCGCAATATCTCTCTTCTCGATGTTTCCAATCGCATCATTACAAAAACCAACCCCTCCGTACATCAGAGACCATGCATTATTGATACCTCCTTCATCAACCGTCCAGGTATGGTAATGTAATCTTTTCCATTTACCACCATCTTCACCATGTGGCCCCTTTGTTGGCCATGCCAACTGATCAGCTGAAAGTTCGGCCAATCGCCACCATCCATCTTGTCCAGATGGCGTAACCCAGGCGTTCGCATGAGTATACGGCCTTAAAACAGCAGAAATAACTTCGTTTTTATTAGAGTAGAATTTATCAGCTGGGATAACATCGTATGCATTTTCATCTAGTTTAGTACAGGCAGAACCCATACTTACCACTAGTAAAAGGGCTGTATATATGATTGATTTATTTTTCATTTTGTTATTTATTAAAATCCTACATTAACACCAAAAAGGAATGATCTTGTACTCGGATAAGCACCGCGGTTATCAATACCTGGACCTAAGCCGGTATCTTGTACGAAATCAGGATCATTACCTGAGTAACCAGTTATTGTAGCTAAATTTTGACCTGTAGCGTATACCCGCAGACTACGGATGAACTTCTTTTTTAACTTAAAGTTATAGCCTAAAGTCACCTCATCAATTTTAACATTGGTTCCATTTTCCAGGTAATAGTCTGAATACATAAAAGTATCGTTGATTTCACTATACTTCCCAAAAGCATCTCTTAAATAGTTAGAACCCGTAACAAAAGGGTTTCCGTATGTTAATGCGGTAGTATTTAAAATTTTATAATCAAACTTACCTCTTAGAAAAACCCTAAAGTCAAAGTTTTTATAAGTAAAATTCGCTGTATATGAAGCGTAATATTTAGGAATGGCATTTCCAAGTGGAGCAAGATCTGTTAAGTTTTTATCTTTCGAATTGTTGATCTGATCATTGCGAACGGCTTGTCCATTTCTATTAAAGAAAAGCCATTTTCCATCAGCATCAAAACCGGCAAAACGCTTTCCATAAAATATACCTACATCTTCCCCTTCATAAGTGGTAATGGCATCACCTAAATCACCTGCCCCACCAATACTACCAAATGGTTTAAACTTAACTGCAAAAACATCATTCGAATAAGAATTCAAAGTGTTTTTAATGGTACTTCCTGTAAAATCCATACTGAAGGTAAAATCCTTGGTTTTGATTGCTTGATAACTTAAAGCAAGTTCGATACCTCTTGAAGAAATATCACCTACGTTGGCATAGATCTGGTTTTGAATATATGGCGGTTGAGGTGTAGTGTAAAGATCTAATAAATCCTTTGTTGTTCTATCAAACAAATCCAATGAACCTGTTAACTTGCTATTGAACAATGTAAAATCAGCACCGATGTTGGTTTCACGTTTTGATTCCCATTTCAAAAATGGATTTGGATTACGTGTTGGCCCATAAGTTTCGCGATAACTGCCATCAGGATATAAATATTTTCCACCCGGACCGAGTGTTACCCTTGATGCATTATTTGCAAAACCAGAGTTACCCGTTACACCATAACCTGCTCTTAATTTCAAATAATTAACCCACTTTACGTTTTCCATGAATTTTTCTTCGGTAACATTCCAACCTAATGATACTGCTGGAAAATTTCCCCATTTGTTATTATCACCAAAACGGGAAGAACCTTCACGCCTCAAAATTAATTGCACCAAATACTTATTATCAAACGCATAGTTAACTCTTCCGAAAAATGCAATTAGCGTATTGTCGTTTTTAAAACTACCCATTGACGCTTTTCCATCTGCTAATGCCTGTCCAACACCCATGTTGTCTTCATTGAACTGATCGTTCAGAAACCCTCGGGTACTCATTCTAGCACCTTCTTCTATATTGTAACGATAACTATAACCTGCCAATGCAGTAAAAGAATGTTTATCTGCAACAACTGTATTATATTGTAAGGTAGGCTCAAAGGCATAGGCCTGAGAAAGGAAATTATTTTTGAAAGCATAACCGCCGCTAGGGTAATCACTATTCTCGAAAGAATCTTCACTTGCTAAGGTTGCATATCCACCATCTAAATAATTGTCACGCTGCATAGATCCGAAAACACTTGCTTTTAATCCTTTAGTAATGTCAAAATCAGCTTTTAAATCTGCTGATGTTGTTTGCTGCTTGCGGTAACTAGTGTTATTAAATAATCTGGCATATTGGTTTGTACTTTGATTATCGTAGTAATATGAACCATCTGGATTATAAATTGGCTTAGTCGGATTTTTACCTAGCTCTTCTTCCCAACCGCTTCTGTTTAGCTCATTATTAAAAAAATCTGATGTTGCTCCATTAGATAGCAAATTCGCATTATTAACATTTGTAGCTAAGTTTAGTTGGATGTTCAATTTATCATCAAAGCCTTTTTGATTGATATTCAATCGACCTGTATATTCTTTCCTTCCGTTTTCTAAAGCAATACCTTGTAAATCGCGGTAGTTTAAACTTGCGCGATAGCTCGTTTTATCAGTACCACCTGATAACGCAAGATTATGATTTTGCGACAAATTATCCCGATTAATTAGTGAACCATATAAATCTTCACTCGCACCGTAATCACGGGCATTAATCTCTCCTGAATTGATTTTTGCCCTAAATTCTTCTGCTGATAAAAAATCTAATCTGTTTTGAACAAATTCTTTACGAATGTAGCTCGAGTAATTAAAGGTTGGCGGTCCGGGTTTGCCTTTTTTTGTTGTGATTAAGATTACCCCCGCGTTTGCGCTTGTACCATAAATGGCCGCTCCAGATCCATCTTTTAATACATCAACCGATAAAATATCATCCTGTTGAAGCAAATCTGGATTACCGCCCGGAATCCCATCAATTACATAAAGCGGACTGGCACTACCCGCAACTGAAACCACGCCACGGAGCTGCACACTTGGTCCTGAGTTTGGGTTCGAACTCCCCGCCCGGGTGATATTTAAACCTGCAACTTTACCTTGTATCAAATCAAGTGGGCTCCGGGCGCCACTCTGCCGAAACTGGGCAGTATCTATGTGAGCTACTGCTGAAGTAACTTCTTTAGATTTCATAGTACCATAGCCAACCACAACAACATCACTTAAATTCTGAGCACCTGATGGTGCAAGATTGATTGTTAATGGGGCGGCGCCATTCCCTGCAGGAACGGATTTAGATTGATAGCCGATATAGCTAAATACCAGCACATCGGTTGGCGCAGTAACATTGATGCTGAATTTACCATTCTCCTGTGTTACGGTACCACCTGTTTTGCCCTGGATCTTAATTCCAACGCCAGGTAAACCGATTTTCTGCTCGTCTACAACGGTACCGGTAATTGTTTTTTGCCCAGCTGATGCTGCAGGAGTTGTGCTTGCCGGTGTAGCAGGCGCTGTTGCAGCTGGTGCTGGTGCCGGGCTAGTAACCGGACGCGAGCCACCCAGCGGGTTTGGCGGTACTTTTACCGAATCAGCAGGTTTAGCCACCGGGACTTTTTTTGTTGTGTCTTGTTTTTTAGTTGTATCCTGCTGAAAATAATAGCGGTTAAAATTCTTTTTTTCGCTCTTAATTTTCGCAAACAACTGGGGGCTTGAAAGTAGGACAAGGCATAGGAATCCTGTCGTCCTGAGTAAAATGTTTCTCATTGGCACTCACTAGTTTAGTTTATAATTAGTTACGCAATGCGGCCAAAATTTCACTAGATTAATAAGAGCTATGAGATTAATTAGTTATGATCAGGTTTTCCGCAAAACGATTTAGTAACGCCTTAAACGCGGTTTTGTTTTAAAAAAAATGAAAAAAACTTAAAATGTTACATTATAAGTAAAACAAAACTTTACTAATAAAATCCAATAAAAAACTTTAATACAGTTAGGGTATTGATCGGTTATGGAGGTTTCTGAATTCGCAATACCATCCATTTGGATTTTTATTTATGGTATAAAAATCAATACGAATGAAAGGATTTCTGGCACAAAAAAAGTTTCTAAAAAATCGTTATTTCACAATTAATTCCAAAGATTCCTCTCCCACTTTAGGCCTATTTTATAAACACAATACCAGAATTATTTTTTGCTCTTTGCCGCACAGGTTTATAATAAATCGTTATCTCCGTAGTGGAGAGATCTTTTAATATAGTCTAAAGATCTCTCCACTACGCGTTGCTCCGGTCGATATGACGCCGGTTTTTAGAATCTGTCAATGATAGCGAGGTAAAACTAGCCTTTTAACTTTCCGACAATCAATCTTGCCGTTTTTGCCGAAGCACCAGGTTTGCCCATTAATAAAAGTAGCTCATCGTAATTTTTTAACATCTCGCTCCTTCCCTCGCCTGTTAAGATAATTTTGAGTTCTTCGTTCACCTTTTGGTTGTTACAATCTTCCTGGATGAGTTCGGTTACAATTTTCTTGTTTACGATAAGATTAACCAGTGAAATGAACTTAATTTTAACCAGCATCCGTGCAATGGCAATTGAAATTGTACCTCCTTTATAAACCACCACCTGTGGCACTTTAAACAAAGCAGTTTCTAATGTGGCTGTTCCTGAAGCCACAATTGCAGCATGGGCATGGTGCAATAAATTATAGGTATTGTTAAAAAGTAAGTGAACTTTTTTATCTCCCGTAAACTGATGATAATAACTTTCGGTAAAAGTTGGTGCAGCAGCTATGGCAAATACACAATCGGGATAATTTTCCGTAATGCTCAACATCACCGGGAGTAAACGTTCTATTTCCTGTTTCCTACTGCCAGGCAACAAGGCAATAATTTTTTCATCTCCCAATTGATGGTTTTCGCGAAAGTTTACATCCGGGGTAAACTGTGCAATTTCGTCTAACAGGGGGTTGCCAACGTAATCTACCTGCATGCCCCATTCCTGGTAGAAATCTACTTCGAATGGCAAGATACAGAACATGTGATCCACAACCTTTTTAATTTTCAGCACCCGTTTCTGGTTCCAGGCCCAAACCTTGGGTGAGATGTAATAACATACTTTTATGCCATTGGCCTTTGCAAATTCAGCAATTTTTAAGTTAAAGCCCGGAAAATCGATCAAAACCAGAACATCAGGCTTCCAATTTATGATATCTTCCTTGCAGGCTTTGAGGTTTCTGAAAATGGTGCGTAAGTTTAAAATCACCTCGGTAAAGCCCATAAAGGCCATATCAGCATAATGTTTAACCAGCTCACCTCCTTCAGCTTGCATTTTATCGCCACCGAAATACCGGAACACCGCTTCGCCATCCTCAGCTTTTAAGGCTTTCATTAAGTTGGCGCCATGTAAATCGCCTGAGGCTTCTCCCGCTACTAGGTAGTATTTCATAATATGGATGATTTATAAAAAAATCGTCATTGCGAGTAACCATCAGGTCTGTGGCCTGAAAAAAACAGGAATGACGTACTATATGCACTTTCTAAAGTATTAGGTTTAAGATTTTGCATCCTTGCAAAACTCATTGGACTAAGATGTCTAAGGTGGTCGTAAAAATTAAAGACTACGCAGTTTAATTAACCACCTTAGACACCTAAGAACATCTAATTCATTAAATAATCTTTTAAGCTTTCACACCATATAAAGAACATGTAAGCTTGTATGTCCTTAAATGTCTTATATGGTCAAAAAAAATAACACTAAATATCAGTTGTTTACATAAACGTCATTATAAGGAGGCACGAAGAAGCAATCTTTTATGTTATTATTTTATTGCTCAATCCTCCGTTGTTCTGGAAAGATTGCTTCACGCCAGCTCACTGTCCTCTTCTTCAGTTCGCAATGACGACCATTTCGTCAAAAAACTTTGTATGCAAAAAATACAAAAGCACACAAAAACGTTGCGGCCAATATACCCCTGCCTATATTTTCTTTATTGTATTTAAAAAAGTATTGCATGGTATAAGCATTTATGGCTATGCCTCCAATGTATAACAAATCTGCTTTTGCCAGGGAAGCCACATGGTGAATGATGTACCAGGCAATTGAGCAAAATATTGCCGGCACAAGCAAACCAATGCCCAAACCTATCCACACCGAATTATTTAATCTTTTTAACTGATCAATCATAATGGTAAGCATTTAGCCTAAATTAATGCCATCTGGTGCCGAAACTTTAGTACCCGCAGCTTTCAGATCGTTATTACCTATAAAATTCCAGCTATTCAAAGTTTGTATGGCGTGGTGCGCGGTTAAATCAAATTGAACCGGCACGATAGAAACATAATTGTGCTCCAATGCCCAAACATCGGTATCTTCTCCCTTGTCGAAAT